>CBHTUR010000005.1:0-253393 GCA_966096095.1 uncultured Gemmatimonadaceae bacterium
GGTGCCCCCGCGGTTGCGGTGCCCCCGCGGTTGCGGTGCCCCGCAGGACGCGCGCCCGCAGGGCGCGAGAAACCCGCCGTAATCAGTTCCACACGGAAGCGCGCGCAGCGCGCCCTCCGAACTCCCCCGCCGTTCCTCCCCCGCAGTGCTGCAGTAAACCACCCCCCGCAGTTCCGCTGTAGCCCACCCCCCGCAGTTCGCAGTTAACCGCAGTTAAGCCCGCAGTGCCCGCAGTTCAGCGCGTTATCGCACGAACGCGACGCCGATGGCGCTCGTGCGTTCGCTTTGGCGGATCCAGGTCGCGTACGCTCCTCTCGTGCTCGAGGCGAGGGCTGGGTACCACTGCCCCGCGCTCGCATCGACCGACGGAATATTCACCACACTCGCGCGTCCCGATGCGTCCACTCGCACCGTTGCGAACGACAGGCGGCGCGTTGCATCGACAATCTCATCCCACGCAATCACCGGTGCGCCGTCGGCGCCGATGCTCACTTGCACATGCCCGGCCGGTCCGCGCGTCGGAATCTTCACGCGTGGCGTGAAGCTCTTGCCGTCTTTCGACATTGCGTAGAACAACGAGAGCGCTCCCACGTTCTTTCCGTCTTCGGGCGTCGGCCACACCACGTGCAACGCGCGCTTGGCGTCGATGGCCATGCTGGGCCCGTTGTCAGGGCAGCCGTCGATCTGCCACTTGTCTTCGCTCACGCGGAGCGGCGCGGTGAACGTCTTGCCGTCGTCTGTGGACATAGCAAACGCGATGTCGCGCTGGCTGCCGGGATACACATGCCGCCACACGGCGTACACGTTACTCCCGTTCGACACGAGCGACGTCTTGCAGCAATAGCACACGCTGCGCGTGATCTTCAGCGCGCTCGCACTCGGCGACGCATCCAGTCGGCCAAAGTAGAGCTGCGACAATCCCGCGCGCTCCGTCGGGTCGGCTTTCGGCATCGGCTTGGTGGAATCGTGCTGATGCACCATCGGCACGGCCGCCACTTCGCGGTGATCGAGCCACAACACCATCACTTTGCCGCTCGCGCTCACTGCCATCGATTGCCAGCCGCGTTGTCCATCGCCGTCGCTGCCGGGAACAGTCTTTGCGGCAGAAAACGTCTTGCCACCGTCGCTCGAACGGGCGCTCTGCAACTTGGTCGTGGTGCCGGCTTTCGCGGTCCACACCACGACGACTTCGGGCATGCCGCCCTTTTTCGGGACAAGCGCAATGCGCGGGGGCTCTTCACCACTCACGCGCGCGTCGTTGGCGACCGTGTTCACCTGCGTGGGTGCGCCGAATGTCTTGCCACCATCACGACTCACGGCCGCGAAGATATCCATCGACTGTACCGTCGCCGCACTCCACGCCACCGCGACGACGTTGTCGAGTGCGGCGATGGTGGGATTCGCGTTGACGCGTCCGTCCACCGCGAGGGAGACAGGCTGCGCGGCAATCGGCGCAGAGGCCATCGCACTCAACACGGTAAACGCGGTGACGATGGAGAGCGATCGAACCAACGAAGCGGAGCAACGCATAGCAGAACTCGGGAGAGAATTCAGGAGAGCCTGGCGAACGGATATCACTCGGAGTTGGCCTAACTGCCTAATGCGGCCTTGATCGCGGCATTGAGCGATGTGTCACCCGGTCGCAGCGCGCCAATCATGCGATAACGAATAACGCCAGCTTTGTCGATCAAGAACGTTTCCGGTACGCCAACGGTTAAGAACTTGAGCGCGAAGTTGTGATCGGGATCGAGCCACACCGCGTACTGCATATCGTGCTCGCGCATGAAGTCGGTGATCTCCGACCCCATCCCCGCCGCGTCGATGCTCACGCCCACGATCTCGACGCCCTGCGCCGCAAACTCTTTGTGCAACGCTTCGAGTTGCGGAATCTCCTCGCGACAGGGCAGACACCAGGTGGCCCACACGTTCAATACCACCACTTTTCCGCGATGTGCCGCGAGCGTCACCGGCGCGCCAGCGAGATCGATCGCCTCAAATGCCGGGGCATCGGCGCCGATGGCGGGCGCTTTGAGTACGCGCGCACTGCCGCCCGCGCCGCCAGACTTCGCGTCTGAGGTCGAACACGCCGCGGCGAGCACGCCCATCACCAGCATCAACGTCCGCCGCATCTTCACTCGTGGTTCCATGGGGCGGAATCTAGCGACTCGGCCGACCGTGCGGTCCCGGTGGACCGTGCCCTTCGATAAGTCGCACGGCGCCCGGGCCAAGCTCCGACGCCACGTCGTCGGGGTTGACCAGCTTGCACAGTCCGAGCGACAGGCAGCCGCAACCAATGCATCCGGCAAGTCGATCGCGCAGCCGCTCCATCAGCGCGATTTGCGCATCGAGCTTGCCGCGCCAGGAGGCCGAAAGTCGCGCCCAGTCTTCGTGCGTTGGCGTTCGTCGCTCGGGGAGCGATGCGAGCGCCGTCGCGATTTCGTCGAGCGAGAGTCCGACCATTTGTGCAATCCGCACGAACGCGACTCGGCGCAGCGTGTCGCGCTTGTAGCGCCGCTGCCCACCGCCGGTGCGGGTCGAGCGAATGAGTCCGAGTTCTTCGTAGTAGCGCAGGGCGGAGTGCGCGACACCGCTGCGCTCGCTCAGCGCGCCGATCGTGAGATCATGCTCCATGCGCCCAAGAATATGGCGCCGCGCCCTTGACCTCAAGTTTACTTGAGGTTGTACACTGGGCGGTCACCACTCTTTTGGAGCGTTCATGTCCCCGTTTGGTCTCGCCGCCGCCGTACCACCCACCGTTCACCGACACGCAGGAGGGTTCGCGGACACCGGCCGTCAGCGTCTCCTCGATCGCCAGTCGCAGCTCGACCTGCTCGAGACACGAATTGCGGCGCGCCTACGTTCGATGCGTATTGCTCTCGCGCCCGATGTCATCACAGCGCTCGCGCACGATGTGCTCAACGATGCGCTGCAGGTCGCACTCGAGTGGTTGGAACCGGAGGCGCACGCGCATGCACGCTGAGCTGCTCATCATGCGCCTCATTCACATCGTCGCGGGTATGATGTGGGTAGGCACCGGTCTGTTCAATGCGCTCTTCCTCGTGCCATCGCTCACGGGAACTCCAGCGTTGATGGGGCCCGTCATGACATCGCTCCGTCAACGCGGGCTCTTCACCGCGCTGCCGATCATCGCGTTGCTTACGATCGGTTCTGGCGCGCGGTTGATGTTCATCATTTCCGCGTCGTCACCCACCGGCTATCTGAGCACACCCGTCGGACAGGCCTTTGCTGCGAGCGGGCTGTGCGCGATGCTGGCGTTTCTGAGTTCGCTGCTTGTCAGTCGCCCGGCGTTTCAGCGAGCCGGTACGCTGAGCGCAAAACTCCCCAGCGCAGCAACGGACGATGAGCGCGCGTCGCTCACTGCTCGCATCGCGCGGCTTCGTCGCATCAGCGGCGTGGCCAGTACCGTTGCGACCGCTGGGTTGGTGCTCGCGGCCGGCGGCATGAGCGTGGCTCGCTATGTGAGCTGAGTACCCGCAGTGACGCGAGCGGCGAAGCAGCGCGAGCGGTGTATGTTACCTCCTGACAGAAATACATCGCGTGCTGGTCTCCTTCGCTCTCTTTCGAATTTTCGCGCATGTCGCTGCGTCTTGTCGGTTCTTCGCCTACTCTGCGTTCGTGTCTCGCACTGAGCACGATCTTCGCCGCCGCCTGCGCGAGTGGCGGCGCCAGCAAAGAGACGGTGTCGCCAGTGAAGGCGCTGCCACCCGATGCAGCGCCCCCACCGCCACCGTCTGACGGGCTTCCGGCCGGTTTCACACTCGCCTTCAACACGGCCGACGCGCGGGCGCGATCAATCGTCTACGCACTCGAGTGCAATGCGACTGTCGTGCGCCTGCGCGCAACAGGAACATTCGGCGCGGTCGCGTCGGCGCCGAAAGCGGTCTATTGCGAACGCACGGCCGACGGCGTACCCATCGGCGGCGTGTATGACATCGACAGCGCGTTTACGCGCGCTCGCCGACTCACGCTTATTCGTCTCGATGGTGCGCGCCCGAAGTACACCGACGCCGTTGATACCGCGCACATCGCCGCCGAAGCAAAGCTGCTGCGTGACATCACCAAGGACGTCGCGACCGGCTGGAAGATGCTCAAGCGACCGTTTACCGTGGTCGCCATTCGGCCGACCGACGGACCGGTGGAAGGGTGGGTGATGCCACAGCCAACAAAGGTGCGCAACGTGGTGACAGGTGGTGAAATCGGCATGATTCGTTCCGATGCCGGTGGGCTTACGCGCCTCGTTGACCACCTCGGCACGTGGAAGCTCGTGCCCGTGCCGGCGACGGGCACTGTCTCGCTCGAAAGCGCCGAAAAGGATGTTGCCGCCGTTGCCGACCTGGTTGCCGCGCGCACGCTCGCCGACGGTGGACGACAGGTAACGGTCGCCACGGCCACGATGCGCAGCGCGCTGGTGCGCGAACGCGATCCGGCCACGGGCTCGCCGTTTACGTGGCAGCACGTGCCGAAGTAACCGCGGGCACTTCAACCACCTGACGCAGAGGACGCGGGGGGAACGCAGAGGTCGCCGAGCAAGGACAAATATGTCGTGCTCCGCGTCCTCAGCGTTCCTCGGCGTCCTCGGCGATTAGGAGTTCCTGTTTCCTCTGTTCTGTCAGATACTTGACTTAGGCAACTATCGGCAGAATGTTGGAGGATGCCCTCCAAGCTGCCGTACTCATTCGCCGCGTTTGCGCACGCGCTGCGGACCGACACGCTGCCGGTCGATGGTCAGTGGCGCGCGCTGTTCTTTACGCTCGCGGCCGGCGAGCGCAGCGACCTGAACGCACTCGCCGCTGAGTGCCACGTCCGGGTAACCGACACAATCGCTGCGCAGTTGCAGGAGCTCGCGCGCACCCGCTATCCCTCGCCGTCGAAATTGGCCGAGCGCGACGCGTTCGTAGCGCAGGTTACTCGTGATGCGGGCGGAGCAGACGCTTACGGCAGGTGGGCCTTCTTCGCGTGGAGCCGCACGATTGTGCACCTGCTCCCGGAGGACGACTACTTCGCCGTTATCACCAGTCGCAATCACGACAAGATCACGCTCGACGAACAGGCCGCGTTGCGCACCAAGCGCGTGGCCGTGATCGGATTGTCGGTCGGCGGTGAGGCGGCGGTGAACATCGCGCAGGAGCACTTGTGCGGAGAACTGGTCATCGCCGACTTCGACGAACTCGATCTCTCCAATCTCAATCGCCTGCAGGCGGGCATCGACGAACTCGGCGAGAACAAAGCGCACATCGTGGCGCGCCGGATCGCCCGGCTGAATCCGTATCTGCCGGTGCGCGTGTTCGCCGAAGGTGTGCGATCCGACAACATCGGCGAATTTCTAAACGGCGTCGATCTGCTTGTTGAGGAGTGCGACGGACTCACGATCAAGTATCAGATTCGCGAGGAAGCCAAGCGCCGAGGCATCAACATCATCTTCGGTGCGGACGAGCGCGGGTTCCTCAGTATCGAACCGCACGGCGACGACCCGTCGTTCCCGATCTTTCACGGTCGCATCACCGCACCCCCCAAACCGCGCGCCGAGCATCCGGATGCGCTGAGCTTCTTCAAGGCCCTCGCCGAGTGGATCGGCGGATGGGAGAGCATCTCGCAGCGTTCGCGTGATTCACTGCTGGCAGTGGACGATCGATTGTGCGGTTACCCGCAGCTCGCCAGCGAAGCGCGGTTCAATGCCGGAGTCTTGGGGCACGCGGCTAGAGTCACACTGCTGGGGGCGAAGATTGCGGGTGGAGTGATGTATATCGATTTGGATGAGATGGTGGGGAGGGTAAGTTCGGCGGGTTGAAGAACTGCGTATAGCAAAACTGCAACTACGCCAAACGGGCTCGAATGGTCGTCACGTTCAACGTTCGAACGGAAAGCGCTCTGGCCTGTTCAGCGTAGTTGCTTCTCCGTCAGCTACCTCAACAACCCACCCCCCTCCGCCCTCATCTCCCCCGTATAGTACGTCATCAACGACTGCTGAAACACGAGATTATACCTCGCATTCACCAACCCACTCGACGCCGACACCTGCGTTGCTCGCGCTTGAGTGACCTCGACCAACGTTGCTGCTCCTACACGATACCGTTCGCTTGTGGCCGTGAGCGCCAGGTCGGCCGACCGCTGCTGCGCGCGCGCGGCCTCGAGCTGATCAACCGCTGACTGGTAGTCCAGGTAGGCGCGACGCACTTCGAGCGCCACCGTCTGCTTCTGTTTGTCACGCGCCAACTGCGCGTTCTCGGCTTGAATCGCCGCCTGCTGCGCCGCGATGCTGGAGGCGCCGCGATCGAACAGCGGAATTGAGAACGACAGGCCGAGCGACCCCGACCGACGCTGATCCAGCTGCGCGCTCAGCGACGTCGCCGTCAGGCTGCTGTATGCGCTGTTCATGCCCAGCGTCAGCCCCACGGTCGGCCAGCGTGTCGCGCGCGATGAACGCACCGCCTCGTTCGCGACATCGACTCGCACCGCCTCGGCTTTCAAGTCTTCACGACCGGCGAAGGCTTTCGCCAGCATGTCGTCCAGTACGAAGTGTCCGCCGGTGCTGCTTGAGTCGATGGCGGGCGCCACAAACTCGTACGACTTGACGGCATCGAGCTGCAGCGTCTGAATCAGATCTACCTTGGCCAATTCCACCGCGCGCCGGGCCGAGACCACCGCCGAATTCGCGCTCGCGACGTTGGCCTGTTGCTGATACAAATCCGCAATCGATCGCGACCCCGCCGTCACGAGTCGCTGCACCTGATCTTCCAACGCCTTCTGTGCAGTCAAATTCTGCTCTTGCACCGCCTGCTGTTCCTGCAGCGTGATGAGCGACAGGAAGTTCGACGCGACGGTAAACACCACCGTCTGTCGCGCTCGTGCCAAATCACTCGTGCTCGCCACTTCACTCAGCTTCGCCTGGCGCAGCGCGGAACTGTTCTGAAATCCGTTAAAGAGCGTGATGTTCGATGAAATGCCCGTGCTCAGCGATTGCGAGTTTTGGTCGATGATGCGCCCTTCGGTCTGGCTGAAGCTGCGCCCAAGGTTCTCCGCCGTACTCGCGTTGAGCGAGAGCGTGGGCAGGAACGCCATGCGCGCCGAGCGCACGCCGGCGTCACTCAGCTCGCGGGCGTTCTCGGCTTGCTTGAGTGTCAGGTTCTGGTGCAACGCGATCTGCACCGCATCCGCGAAGGCGATGCGTTCAGGTTGCGCAGCGGCTTGCCCGGACGCGCTGCGCGCTGCAACCGTTCCGATCACCACGCCCGCAGCGAGTCGTACCAGCGCTCTTACTACTGATTGACGCGAACTGAATCCGATTTCGTCTCTGAACATCCTACGCTCCCGAAGTTTCGAAGAACTTCTGTCTGGCGATGAGTCTGGAGTCGCGCGCTATTCGTAGCGCAGCGCTTGAATGGGATTGAGCGACGCCGCCTTGCGCGCCGGGTAGTAGCCGAAGAACACCCCGACGGCGGCGGAGAAGCCAACGGCAATGAGCACTGCCGAGAGCGGTGTCGCCGTGGCCCAGCCGGTGAAGTGCCCGAGAATTGCTGCGCCGCCAAAGCCAACTGCGAGCCCAACCACACCGCCCAGCACGCTCATCACGATGCTCTCGACGAGGAACTGCGTCAGCACGTCGGAACCGCGCGCACCGATGGCCATGCGGATGCCGATTTCTCGCGTCCGCTCAGTCACCGAGACAAGCATGATGTTCATGATCCCGATGCCGCCAACGACGAGCGAGATCGACGCGATGGCGGCCAGCAGTCCCGTCATCACCGATGTCGTGCTCGTTGCTGCAGCCGCGATGGCCGTTTGATCTCGCACAGTGAAGTCGTCGGCAATCGCGCCACCGTTCAACTGATGCGCGTCGCGCATGATCTGCGTGATTTCCTGAATCGCCGCCGGAATCGTCTGCGGCGACGTCGTACTGGCGAGGATCTGTGCCAGGAAGCTGAAACCGCTCAATCGATCCTGCGCCGTCGTGTATGGCACCAGCACCACGTCGTCCTGGTCGTTACCGCTGGCCGTCTGACCTTTCGCCGTGAGCACGCCCACCACGGCGAATGGCGAGCGACCTAACTGCACTTGAGATCCCACCGCGTTCCCGTCGGGAAAGAGGTTCTTGGCCACGGTATTGCCCAGCACCACGACTTTGCGCTTGGTGCGTACATCGTCGTCGGTGAACAGCTCACCGCTGGCGACACCCCAATCACGAATGGTGAGGTAGTCGGTGCTGACGCCGTTCACGCCGGTGCGCCAGTTGCCGGTGCCACCGATGATCTGCGTCCGCGTGACGATCACCGGCGACACCGCCGACAACAGTGTGCTGTTCGCTTTGAGTTTGTCGGCGTCGGCGGTCGTAAGTCGATTGAACGTGCCCGCGCCCTGGCTTGCGCCACCTTGCTGCGTCGTGCCGGCCGTGATCACCAGCATGTTGGTGCCAAGGCTTGAAATCTGCTTTTCGATTTGGCTCTGGGCGCCGTTACCGATGGCGACCATGACGATGACCGCGCCCACGCCAATCACGATGCCCAGCATCGTGAGCAGCGTCCGCATCTTGTTCTTCAGGATGCTGTGCGTGGCTACTTTGAATAGCGTACTCTGTTTCATGCCGCCGCCTCCAGGATCGCATCACTCACCGGAGCGCTGTCGATCGCGAGTAAGTCTTGTGCCGCGTTGTGACGGTCTACCACCGCGTGGTCGCGAATCACTCGGCCGTCGCGCATCTCCACAATGCGCTTGGCGTACTGCGCCACTTCCGGTTCGTGCGTCACGAGGAGAATCGTGATGCCCTGATCGTTGAGTTCTTGAAAGAGCGCCATCACATCGACCGTCGTGCGGCTGTCGAGATTGCCGGTTGGCTCGTCGGCCAACAACAACGTCGGCTGCGTCACCAGCGCGCGAGCGATCGCCACGCGCTGTTGCTGTCCGCCCGACAGCTCGCTCGGCTCATGATCCAGCCGTTGTCCGAGACCGACGCGCGTGAGCGCGGCGATCGCGGCACCCCGCGTGTCTTTCCACCGTGAGGCGCGATCGTAGAGCATCGGCAGTTCGACATTGTCGATTGCCGTCGTGCGCGGCAGCAGGTTGAAGCCTTGAAAGACAAATCCCAGCTTCTGGTTGCGCAGATCGGCCAGCGCGTTGCGCGACAGTCCGTTCACCGCCACGCCATCGAGCACGTAGCTGCCGTCGGTTGGCGTGTCGAGGCAGCCCACGATGTTCATGAGTGTCGACTTGCCACTGCCTGAGGAGCCCATGATGGCCACCATCTCGCCCGAACGCACGGTGAGGTCGACGCCGCGCATGGCGAGCACTTCGTTGTGCCCCATCTGATAGCGCTTCACCACCTTCGTGAGTTCGATAACCGGCTTTGAAAGCTGCGTTTCGATGGACATCAGAAACCTCCCGGTCCGCGCGGACCGCCGGGCCCGCGCTGCTGTTGCTGCTGGAACGGATTCGCCGCGGCACCGGTCGTGGCCGTGGCGGTGGTTGAGTTAAGACCAATCACGATCTTCATCCCGGCGACAACGTCGCGTCCCATGATCTGCGTCTTCTGTCCGTCCGTGAGACCGGTGCGTACGCGATGCGGCGTGAGCTTCCCAGTGCTGTCGCTGACCCAGATCGTGGCCATACCGTTGCCAGTACCACGCGGACGCATCGCGCCACTCGACGGACCACCATTCGGCGGACCACCGCTCGGCGGACCACCTTGGAATCCGCCCTGTGCGCCACCCGGCGGCGGACCACCCGCGAACTGACGCGCACTGGAGTCACGACGTGCGCCTGAATCGCGCGTTGTGCCCGCTGGCGCCTTCAACAACACACTGTCCTTGCCCAGCATCGCGGCCGTTGGCACGAAGCGCAGCGCGGCGTTCGGCACCGCCAACACACCATTCGCGCTGTTCGTCATGAACTTGAGCGTCGCGGTCATCCCCGGCAGCAGTTTGCCATCTTCGTTGCTGACGGACACCACCACGGTGTAGTTCACCACGTTGTCCGTCGTGGCCGACTGCAGCCGCATCTGCTGCACCTTTCCGCTGAACGCACGCGTGGGGTACGCGGCCACGGTAAAGGTGACCGGTTGACCGGTCGCGATCTTGCCGATGTCGCTTTCGTCGACCGAAGCGAGGATCTGCATTTCGGTGAGATCTTCCGCGATCCGAAAGAGCTCGGGCGTCGACAAGCTCGCCGCGACGGTCTGTCCAATGTCGACGGCGCGCGAGACAATCACCCCTTCGATCGGCGCGTAAATGTTGGTATACGCCAGATTTTGCTTGGCCTTGTCGAGTGCGATCTGCGCCGAACGCACGTTGGCCTTGGCCACGCTGTAGTTGGCCTGGATGGTTGAGAATTCACTTTCGGTCACGATCTTCGCGTCCACGAGTTGCTTATTGCGGTCGTATTCCGCCTTCGCTTGCTCGAGCTGCGCGTTGGTGCGTTCGAGTCCGGCCTGCGCGTCCGCCACCGCCTGTTGCTGCAGCGTGGGGTCGATACGCGCGAGGAGCTGTCCCTTCTTCACGTGATCGTTGAAGTCAACCAATAGTGCCGAGATCTGTCCGGACACCTGCGTGCCTACCTGTACGGTGCGGACGGCGCTCAGCGCACCGGTCGACGACACGGTGGATTCGATGTCGGTTTGTTCGATGCTGGCAAGCCGAAACGACGGCGCGTCGTGTGCATCAGCGCGCTGGTAGAACCAGAGCCCCAGAGCGGCGGCGCCGAGTACAACGACCGTGGCGGAAAGTGTTGTTTTGTTCATCGTGATGCCTTGGCTCGTGAGGGAGTAAGCAGGAAAGTCGCGGTGCTGCGCTGTGTTGTCTCTGCTCATGGTACGCGAGTCGGAGGCTGGTGTTATGCCTCAATTCACGAACGGCACGCTGGTGTTCTGAATGGCACGAACAGCGCTATGGATGGCGGCGGGCGCGCCGTATGTTTCTTCCATGACTTCACCGACGCGTTCGCTGACCGTAACGCAGGAGTACGCCGCCGGGCGTCGAACGGGCTCACTGCCGGTCTCAGGTCGTGAGCTGGCGGTGATCGCGGCGTTCTGGTTGTTGTTCGCGTTGGTGACGTTTGCCAATCGCGCGCTCGATCCGCGTCGGCCGCAAACGGACAGTTCACAGTGGGTGGCAACACTCACCATCTCGCTCACGCAGGCACTGCTCTGGGCCGCGTTGACGATTCCGTTGTTTTGGTTGGCCGCGCGCGCGACGACCGAGCGGCGGAATCGCGTGACGGCCGTGCTGACACTGGTGGTGGGCACGCTGCTCGCCGCAGTGGTCGTGAGTACGATTGTTGACGCGGTGCGCGAATCGGTGTTCCCGATTCCTCGTCGCGGTGGATTTGGCGGCGGGCCCCCGCGCGACAAGCCCTGGTGGTCGTTCAGCTTCGGCGGATTTCAGTTCATCAACGACACCGTCATCGCGATGGGCGTGATCGCCGGCGGATTTGCGCGAGCCTATTCCGTGAAATCGCGCGCGCGACAGGATCAGGCCAACAAGCTCAGCGCCCAACTCGCGGAAGCGCGCCTGGAAGCGCTGCGACGTCAGCTCGATCCTCACTTTCTGTTCAACACGCTCAACGCTGTCTCATCGCTTGTCGAGCGTGATCCGCGCGGCGTACGGCGCATGATTTCGCGACTCAGCGATTTGCTGCGACACTCCATCGAAGACGCAGACGAGCCCGAGATTCCGCTCTCGCGCGAACTTGCGCTGCTCACGCAGTACGTCGAGTTGATGCAGGTGCGCTTTCAGGGTCGGCTCACGGTCACGACCGACATCGCACCCGATGTGATGGACGCGCTTGTGCCGAACATGATCCTGCAGCCGCTGGTGGAGAACGCCATCAAGCACGGAGTGGAGCAGATCGAGGGCGACGGTCGCATAGGCGTCAGCGTCGCACGCCGCGATGCGCAGCTGGTTGTCCGTATCAGCGACAACGGTCCCGGGGTTCGCGACGCGACTTCGGCCGCTCGCGCGGGCGGTGGCGTGGGCGTTCGCAACACGGTGGCGCGGCTGGAGCAACTCTACGGCACCGGGCAGTCGTTCGCGCTCAAGGCCGGCGACGATGGTGGAACGGTGGCCGAAGTACGGTTGCCGTATCACACCGACGCCGATCTGCGCACGAGCGGCATCGTGCAACTCGCCACGGGCGGCTCGCGTGGCTGAGTCGGCTGGCATTCGCGTGCTGATCGTGGACGACGAGCCGCTCGCACGCCTGCGGCTTGAGGACTTGCTGCGTCGCGAACCGGGCGTGACGATCGTGGGTACGGCCGAGAGCGGACGCAGCGCGATCGACGCGATTCGCACGCTCCGACCCGATCTGGTGTTTCTCGATGTACAGATGCCTGGACTGACCGGCTTCGACGTCGTGCGAGAAATCGGCGTCGACGCGATGCCGGCTACGGTGTTCGTGACGGCATTCAATCAGTTCGCACTACAAGCGTTCGATGTCGCCGCCATCGACTATCTCGTCAAACCTTTCGACGACGAACGCTTCGAGCAAGCCTTCAAGCGGGTGCGACACCTGCTCTCGCTTGAAGGCATGAAGCGATTGCGCGAGGATATGCTCGCGCTGCTGCAACAAGACGCGCCGGCGGCCGAGCCGGTTCGAACCACCACGACCTACCTCGAACGCATCGCCGTCGAGACGCGTGGGAAGGTGAAAGTCGTGCCGGTCGAACAGATCGACTACATCACCTCCAGCGGACCGTACGCCGAGCTGCACGTGGCCGGCAAGACGATGCTGATTCGCGAGTCGCTGCAGTCACTCGAGGATCGACTCGATCCGACCAAATTCTTCCGCGTTCATCGCTCGGCCATCGTGCGCCTCGCGTTGGTTGAAGCGTTGCACAAAGCCGCGGGCGGAGACTACAACGTGCAGCTCAAGGGCGGGGTGAGGTTGCCGGTGAGTCGATCGAGGAGGGAGGCGATGGAACAGTGGTTGGGGGTGCGGTAAAGCCGCAGCTGCTGAAACGGCGAACTACGCTAAACAGGCAAGAAGGGCTATTGGCTGAACGCTCAAACGACGATTCGCTTGGACGTTTAGCCAATGGCCCTTCTGGCCCTTTCAGCGTAGTTGCTTCGTGCAGTCCCCTACGGCACCCCCACCGTCCCCACCGCCTGCGCCGACTTATACACCGCTCCATCCACCGCCTTCACAAAGCACACCCCCGTCAGCATGCACGTCGATTCCATCGGCCCGCCAGGATCGCCGTCGCCACCGGTCACGGTATAGGCCACGTTCGTATTGCGATGGAAATTCCAGAAGAACGTGAATCCCGATGCGGCTGACAAATCAGGGACCGCAAAGTCATAGCTACTCCCTGCGCCCAAATAGCCGCGCGTCGCATAAATCGTCATCGTGCGCGGATCGGCGAATTGCTCGCGCAGATACATCGACGCGCGGCTTGTGTAGTCTGTCGAGAGCGTGCCGGTAGCGCGCACGATCCACGCCGGCGCGCCATTCGCGCCAGCGGTGACGGTCGGGGCGGTGAGCGCGGGGCCGAAATCGATGTTGCGCGTGGACGGCGTCCGCGCGTAGCTGATCACCGCTCGGCGCGGCGCGCCGGTTGCGGTGGTGATGATCATCTGATGCAGATCGCCGGCGATCGTTTGCGCCTGCGGCACGCCCCACCACGAGCGGGTCAGCGTGCTAAAGGCGCCCGTGGTGCCCATGAGTGCGTTCAGCCCCGTCGCCGTCATGAACGTCTGGGTGCTGAAGAACGTCTCATTGTTGGAGTTGCCCACCGTAACGGTGGAGGCAGTCGGCACAGTACCGGCCGTACTGAGATTCACCGCCGCGAGCGCCGCACCGTTTGACGGATTGAGGCCGCGCTGCAGGTTGAACGCCAACATCGTTTGAAAGTTGCCGCTCACGAACGCCGACTTGGAGAGCAGCATATCGAACGCGCCCGGCTGCATGTTCGTGAACGAGAACGTGGTCGTCGCGAGCGACGTACTGTTGCTGTACTGGAAGTTGCTGGCGCCGATGTTGCCGAGCACCAGGTCAAAGCTGCTGTACCCCGTCACGCTCACCGACGACGTGCGCGTGCCCACATCCGGATAGCGCGTGCATTCACGCGAGGCCACGTCGGTAATCTCGGCCGTCGTCATGTAGTACACTTGCCAGTCGTGCCCTTCAATCAAGTTCGATTGGCTCGTCTTCTCGCCGAGATTGATCATTGCCACCGCGCCGACGCTCTGTGAGAGCGAGAAGTTGAACGTCGTCGGTGAAGCCGCGGTGGCCGCCGCCGGACCCTGCGGAACGATGTGCTGCCACGCACCCGTCGAACCGTCGCGCACGGCGAAGTACTTCGGCACGCGGCTCGCGCTGCAGAACTTCCATTGAATTGCCCCGGTCGACGGCGCTGATACGCGAACGCGAACCGGTACGATCTGGTCGGCGAAGCCCGCGGCCGACGCTTTGACGGTCGCGTTGTACACGCCCGGCGCCGCACCGTCGAGCGTCAATGCGATAATGTTGGTGGCCGTGTTGCCGGCGGTGATCGTAGACGGCGACGGACTCGCGATAGCGGCAGTGAGTCCGGTGAACGCACTCACCGAAATCGTCACCGCGCCGGTGAACCCGCTCTGTCGCGTGATTGTCGCGATGCCGTTTCCGGTCCACCCTTGTCCCGCCGGCAGATCAAATTCGACGGGATCCATCGCCAGGGTGAAGCCGGTGGGTTGGGCTGCGGTGACCGTCACGGGAATCGCTACGGTCTTATCTGATGCACCGGCTCCCTGGGCGAGCACGTTCACCGTGTACGAACCAGCAGCGACCGTTGAAGCCACGGTAATCGTCACCGATGCACTGTTGCCGGTCGTTGATGCTGGCGAAAACGCCGCCGTGATACCCGTCGGAGGCGAGGTGACGGAGAAGTTGATCGCGCTCGCGAATCCGTTTCCGCGCGTGATGGTGAGGGTGCTGACGTTGCTGCCGCCAGCAGAGATGGAAAGCGACGCGGGAGTCGCCGCGACAGTAAACGTGCCGGCCGCGATTGTGAGTTGAAACGTCGCCGTCGCCGTGGTGACGCCGCTTCCCGACGCTGAAACCGTGATGGTGCTCGTGCCGGAGCTCGCGCCACTGCCAACGGTGACCGTCAGTGCACTCGCCGTCAGCGTGGATGAGAGCGTCGCCGGTGCAAACGTCGCGGTAACACCAGCGGGCACACCGCTCACCGCGAGATTGACTGTCCCTGTGAACGTGCCTGTGCGTCCGACCTGCACGCCCACCACCGAGCTCGCGCCCAGACTCAGCGACACGCTCGTTGGCAAGACTACCACCGCTACGGCACCAATGCCGCCGCCCGGATCGGTAGTGCCACCGTCACTCCCGCCGCCACCACAGGCCGAGAAAATGAGCGACAGACTGAGAACAGCGGCTGAGAACAGACGGGGACGAAGCGGGCGCATGGGTCCTTCCTCGGGATGCCGGAACGAAACGGTGGCAGAGCGGTGGCAGAGCGGTGGCAGAGCGGTGGCTATGCGGAAGCAGAGCGGTGTGAACTGGCCTCACGCGCATTGCGTAAAACGCCGGCAAAAACCGTCATCCTCCTCTGGCGATTGGTCCGATCTGACCCCAACCTTGGCGTCCGGAGCCGACTCACCCGAAGGAGAAACCGCACGCCGCTCATGACTGCCGACTCCACCGGTAGCGATTCATCCGATCAGGCACTGTTCGACGAGCTCTTCAGTGCCGCCTATGAAGAGCTCCGTCGACTCGCGCGTCGCGTGCAGGCCGACGACCCGGCGGCGACGATCAGTCCAACCGGTTTGGTGAACGAGGCCTGGCTGCGACTGCGTGAATCACCGCAGCTCGCGCACACGAGTCGACTGCACTTTGTTCGCATCGCCGCGCGCGCCATGCGTCAGGTGCTCGTCGACGCGGCCCGACGTCGCCACTCCGCCAAACGCGGAGGCGATGCGGTGTTCGTCACCTTCGATGACGCACTGCAAGCCGCTGACACCACCTCCGACGAACTGTTGGCGCTCGACGAAGCACTGGCTGAACTCGCTGAGGTGAGCCCGCGGCAAGCGACGCTCGTGGAGGCGCGATTCTTCGGCGGACTCGAGATGAAAGAGACGGCGGAGTTGCTCAACGTCTCCGAATCGACCGCGTTGCGCGATTGGCGAGCCGCGCGCGCGTGGCTCACGGTTTCACTTGAACGGCGTCGCTGAACGCGAGAGAGCAATCGCATGGATCGCGAACACTGGCAGCGCGTACAGGACATTTTCCACGACGTCGTCGATCTGGCAGAGGCCGATCGTGCAACACGGTTAGAAATGCTGTGCGCTGACGACGCTGTCTTGCGCCGCGATGTGGAAGCGATGATTGCAAGCGACGACGCGAGTGCCTCCATTGGCGCGGCATTGCTCGACCGCACGCCAGCTCACCTCGCAAGTGCCGTGCTTCCGCCCGCCAACCACCTGGCGCTGCCCTCGCAACGCTTTGGTCCGTACACGTTGCAGCGTCTGCTCGGTGAGGGCGGCATGGGCGTCGTCTATCTCGCTGAACGCGACGATCTGCACAGCGTGGCGGCGATCAAGGTGCTGCGCGATGCGTGGCTCTCACCCGATCGCCGCGCGCGCTTCGTCAGCGAACAGCAGCTGTTGGCACAATTCAATCATCCGGGCATTGCGCGGCTCTTCGATGCCGGTGCCCTCGCCGACGGCACGCCATGGATTGCCATGGAATACGTCGATGGCGTAGCGCTCAACCAGTACTGCACGCAGCACGCGGCCGCACTCTCGCAACGACTGACGCTCTTTCAGGCCGTCTGCGATGCCGTCGCGTACGCGCATGCCAATCTGGTCATTCATCGGGACTTGAAACCCAGCAACGTGCTCGTGCGCGCCGACGGTACGGTCAAGCTGCTGGATTTTGGCATTGCCAAGCAGCTCGCCGACCATGCCGACAGTGGCGTAACCGCCACGAAGACGCGGCTCATGACGCCCGCGTATGCGGCACCGGAGCAGGTGCGCGGCGACCCATCGACCGTCACGACCGATGTGTACGCGTTGGGCGTGCTGCTCTATCAGCTGCTCACCGACACACTGCCGTTCGCGGCCGCGGCGACGTCGTCGGCCGGCGCGCTGGAGCGCGCGATTCTCGAAGATACGCCCACGCGCGCCTCGCAATGTCCGCGGGTGACGAGCATTCGCGCCACCGATCGCGAATGGAGCGAGCTCGATCTCATCTGCCAGACGGCGATGCACAAGGATCCGGCGCGGCGCTATCGCACGGTCGATGCACTCGCCCGCGACATCGCGCATTTCCTCCGGCACGAACCACTCGACGCGCACGCCGACGGCATCGGCTACCGCGCGGCCAAATTCATTCAGCGTCATCGCTCGGCGGTACTCGCGTCCACGGCGTTCGCGCTGGTCGCACTGTCACTCGGTACGTTCTACACCGTGCGGCTGGCACAGGCGCGCGATATCGCGATGAGCGAATCGGTACGCGCGCAACGCATTCAGCAGTTCATGACGTCGCTCTTTGAAGGCGGCGACAAAGATGCGGGGCCGGCCGACTCGCTCCGCGTCATCACCTTGCTCGACCGCGGCGTGGCATCGGCCACCGCGCTCAATCAGGAACCGGCGGTGCAGGCCGATCTCTTTCTCACCCTCGGCCGACTCTTCGGGCAACTGGGACAGCTCGATCGCGCCGACACGGTGCTGCGAGCGGGCATCGCCAAGTGGACGGCACTCGAGGGTGCCCAGAGTGCCAACAGCGCGCGCGGCGCGGTCGCGCTCGGCGAGCTGCGCACCGACCAGGCACGCTACGAGGAGGCCGAGAAGCTGTTGCGTGACGGTGTAACACGGTTGCGCGCGACGCACGCGACCAATGCCACGCTCAGCGAAGCGACGATTGCGCTAGGACATGCCTTTACCGAACATGGTGACTACCCGCACGCCATCGGGGTGCTCGATTCTGCCGTCGTCGAACTGCAGAATCCCATTCGCGACTCCACCGTGCTGCTCGACGCGCTGGGCGAGCTGGCCAGCGCGCACTTCTACGCCGGTCACTACGACGCGGCCGATTCACTCAACCGCCGCGTCATGCAGCTCACACAGCGCGTGTTCGGTGCACAGCACCCGCGCGTGGCCGAAGTGTTGATGAACCTCGGCGCGACGGAGCAGGAGCGCGGCAACTACAAGGAGTCCGAGCGCTACTTCCGCGACGCCTTGGCGCGCACGACGGCGTTCTACGGCGAGAATCACTTTCAGACGGCGGGTAACTTGGTGTATCTCGGCCGCGCACTGCTCCAGCAGGCGCGTTACCCGGAGGCGCGCGAAGCGTTTGCACAGTCGCTGGCAATTCGCGAGCGCGTGTACGGCCCCACGCATCCCACGGTAGCCAACACCCTTAATGAAATTGGCGGACTCGCGGTGAAAGAGTCGCGCTACGAAGACGCGGAGGCGGCGTTCGCGCGCGTGCTGTCCATCTATCAGGGCGCGTATCCGGGGCTCAACTACAAGGTCGGCGTGGCGACGGGCAACCTGGCCGACACGTACATGTATCGCAAAGACTACAAGCGCGCTGAACCGCTGTATCGCGAGGCCCTCAAGCACTACCTGGCGTCGCAGGGGCCGGAGCATCTGAACACCGGCATTGGCTATATCAAATTGGGGCGGTGTCTCCTGCGCAGCGGGCATTTCAAGGAGGCCGAGGCGGAGACCACGCGCGGCTACGCGATTGTCAGCAAAGTGGCGAGTCCGACCGTAAGTTTTCTGCAGGCCGCGCGACTCGACCTGTCGATTGCATACGATTCGCTCGGTCAGCCCGATAAGGCCGCCGCGTTTCGCGCGGAGCGGGAGAAGTATCTACCGAAGCCCTCCAAGTAGGCTGTCGTCCATGATTCGTCGCGACTTCCTGATCACATCCGCCCTCAGCACCGCGAGCGCGCTCGCTGCCCAGATGACCACACCCCACGTGCTTGGCGCCGAAGGCGTCGATGGTATCTCCGATGCAACGGCGCCGCGCGCGACGCGCAAGATTCTGATCGCCGGCGGCAACTTCAACACGAAGTACATCGCCTACATGGCGCAGCTCACGGGCAAGGCACGTCCGAAAATCTGCTATATGCCCACCGCCTCGGCCGATGCCGCCGAATCGAGCCTCGGATTCTATCGCAACTGCGCGCCGCTCAACGTCGAACCGAGCGTGCAGAACGTGTTTATCGAAAGCCTGACGCAAACACGCGGCTGGGATGAGGTCTTGTTGTCGGTCGATGCCATTGTGTGCTCAGGCGGCAACACGCTCAATCAGCAGGCCATCTGGAAGGCGCAGGGCATCGACGAGGTGCTTCGCCAGGCGTGGGATAAGGGCATCGTCCTCGGCGGCGCGAGCGCCGGTTCGTTGTGCTGGTTTGAGGAGGGCACGACCGACTCACGTCCCAAAGCCCTCAGCATTGTGAAGTGTCTGGGCTTTCTCAAAGGCAGTCACTCGCCGCACTACGATGCGGAAGCCGGGCGTCGTCCACTCTATCAGAAGTCGATCAGCTCGGGCGCAATGAAGCCCGGCTATGCCTGCGATAATGATGCGGGCATCTATTTCGAAGACAACGAAGTGAAGCGGGTGGTGCACACGCGCGCCGAAGCCAAGGTGTACTACGTGAGTATGGTGAACGGCGCCATCAACGAACGCGTGCTGCAGCCGGAGATGATCTGACCTCCAGCAGTGTGGCCGGGCCGCAGTCTTGACCGCCGTTGTACCGGGCCGCACGTTCGTCGTCTCCCTGCAGGATTTGTGGTCTCACCGCAGTTGTGAGTGGAGCCGACGATGACGGAGATGTCTGCGTTGTGGATGCCCACGGTGTTGTCCGCGGTAGGCGTGTTTATTGCGAGTTCGGTCATCCACATGGTGTCCGGATGGCATAAGAACGACTATCTGGCGCCGCCCAATCAGGATGCGTTGGGTGATGCGATGCGTCCGTTCAATCTGCAGCCGGGCGACTACATGATTCCGCGTCCGGCGAGCATGAAAGACATGGGAACGCCGGAGTTCAAAGCGAAAGCCGAGCGCGGGCCCAAGGTCGTGCTCACCGTGATGCCCAACGGCATCACGCCGATGGGTCCGATACTCGGGCAGTGGTTTGTGTACACGCTCGTGATTTCGTTCTTCGCGGGGTATGTCGCGAGTCGTGCACTCGGCAGCGGCGCAGACTATCTGAGCGTGTTCCGCTTTGTCGGCGCGTCGGCGTTTCTGGGTTACGCGGGCGCATTGTGGCAAGCGTACATCTGGTACGGCAAAGGCTTTGGGCTCACGTTCCGCGGCACGATCGACGGGTTGATCTACGCGCTGCTGACGGCGGGGTTCTTTGGGTGGTTGTGGCCGAGGTGAGTTCGCGGGCATTCGACAGATTGGGTCCGTCGTCGAGTGTGGCCTAACTGCTGAACACGGAGGAAACGGAGGAAACGGAGGACTGCATGTTGTGGTCCTCCGTTTCCTCTGTGTTCGGAAGCAGAGCGTGCGTCAAACTGAGGTCGCGATACCTAACGATGGAATCCGTACTTCAATGCAAGTTCGTTGAGGTAATCTGACGCGAGTGGTTCGCTCTCTGCGCGCGATAGGTAGAGTTGCCTTATCGCCTCGCGCGCGATCGACGTGCGGCCGTATGCGACGCTGAGGGCGACCAGCGCTCTATACGCCTGTCGTCGTTCGAGAGCTAGTCGCTTAAGTGCGGCGACGGCGGCCGTCGTGTCCGTCTGCGCGTGAAGTAAGGTGGTTGCCAGCCACGCGACGCTGTCGTTCGGCGACTCAAGTGCAACCCTTAAGAGTCTTGGAACGGCGCCCCTAAACCCAAGGGTTTGCGGATTGCCCGCATAACCGAGTTCTCTGACGGCTTCGCCTGCGAGTCGCACGTGCGTAGTGCTCTCTCGAGTGGCCGGCGACAGCAACGCCAGGTGCATCAGCGAGTCGGCAACCAGATTCTGTCTAGCAATTGTTGATGGCGCGCTGTCGTGTCTGAACAAACGGCGCGCGGCCACAATCGTCTGCTCCGCGGCAATCGTGTCCGGTTGCGCGACCGGCGCACCGATGTGACGAGCGGACAAAGTCAGCGAGAGCCCAAATACAAGCGCGCATCGACATGAATTGAAAGGGTTTCTATAGAACATTTTGGGCCCCATCGTCTTACGGTATCGGTGACCTGCTTCCAGTTTGGCAATTGAACCCAAATTACGAATGCCGCGGGCGTCATCGAATTGTGCGCCGCGCGAGCCCCCGCAATTACAAACTGGTTTCGTACACTTCCCCGTCAAGCGCACCATTGAACGTTAGACGGTTCGGGGATGTGACGTTCGACCGAAAAAGTTAGGCAGTAGTAAAGTAGGGAGCGGCGGTGCAAGCTGGCGGTCCAGTGGCTCCACGGAGGCCAGGACCGAGGACCGCGAAGCGATCGAAATACAGCGAGGAGCAAATCGCGTACGCGGCAGGCCGAGAGCGGCACCGCGGTGGCGGATGTGTGCCGGCAACTCGGCATCAGTGAGGCGACGCTCAGAGCGTACACGGCCGCACCGGAGAAGATCATGTCCGCGCTTACTGCGACGAATGCGACTACCAGATTCCGTTTCTAGGGGCTAAATCCGCTCTACCCCCTCCAACACCGCCCGCACCTCCCCCAACCCCGCCGCAAACAGCGGCAACTGCTCTGCATCGGCAAACACCAGTGCGAAGTCGTGCGCCGTGAACGCACGCGCGAGCTTGGTGGCGTAAATGCGCCGCAGCAACGCCACGTAGTACGCCACATCGTAATCGCGCGCGTCGTGAGCACCCGTGACGGGCTCGCCGTCGAACTCCTCCACCACGCCGCCCGCGCCGTTCGCCGCGCGATACACGCGCACCTTGTCACCCACGCGCCATTGCTCGCGTCCTGAGGCGAGCAGCGCCTCGTACGCAAACTCCTTGCGTGACGCTCGCACCGCAAAGTACGCCGCCGACGACTTGGTGAGCCGTACGCGCGACGAGACCGCGAGCGTCGGTAACGACCGCGAACGCAGCGCGTCGACGGTGCGCAGGTACACCTCGCGCACACCGGGCACATCGCCGCGCAACAGTGCCCGCAGCGCCTCGCGCAAAAACGCGTCGCCGAACGGCTCGGCGCGGCTTGAACGAAACGCCACGCCGCGCACCAGCAACGTGTCGTTGTACGTGAGCAGCGCGTAGTTCTTGGGCTCGTGCGACAGCATCGCCGCATATCGCCCCTCAAACTCGAGCGACACCAACGGCGGCAACAACGCCGCCACCTCACCCACCACGCGGCGCTCATCGGCCTCGGTCCACGTCGTCGGCACCGCGAAATACACACCGTCCGTGTCGGCCTCGAGCAACGTCACGCCGCGCGCCGCGAGTTCCTTGCACATGAAGTGCAACAGCTCGCGTCCGCGTCGCGTGACCTCGTTGGCGGCATGCACGTCCGCAAAACGCGTGAGCCCCTCGCCCGCCGCGAGATAGCCGTACGCCGAGTTGATGACGAGCTTCATCGCCGCGGACATCGCTTCGTGCGTGTTGCGCTCGGCCGACCCGGCCGGCGCGACCTTCCCTGCTGCCTTGGCGTTGAGACGCTGCTGTACGAGCTGATCGACCAACGCGAGCAACACGCCAAGATGATCGCGCTTGGGCCCGATCTGAAACGACCGCATGAGCGACGGATAGAGACTCGCCACGTCGGCCTTCACTACCCGCGTCGCGACGCCACTCGCAAAGAGATGGAGCGCCGCGCCGCTGTGTGTCGTGCCATCGCTCGCGCCGTGCGCCGGCAACGCTTCGCCCGATCGCACATACGCGCGCACCAGCATCGGATCGATCACTCCCGTTGCGGCACCCGCATCCGCCAGCCGTTCATAGCGACGCGGCGCCATGCGCGCTAACGCAAACGCCGCGCCGCCCATCATCTCGGCCAATGCCGCGACCTCGATGACGTCGCTGCTGGCGTAGCGACGTACGCGCGCCGGATCGGTGCGATAGGTCGCGTAGATCTGATCGCCGCGAATGAGTTCGCGCTCCGGACCCGCAAATCCCAAATGTCGCGCCACCGCCTTCAATCCATGACTTGGCAGTTCGCGCGTCGCAAAATCGTACCGACGCACCGCATCGAGCGTGTCGATACACTCGCGCCCCGGCGCGATGAACCGCACGCGCCGCTTTGCGTCACCCGCGCTCCGCGCCCCGCGCATGGCGCCGCGCGTGAGCAGTTCGCGGTGCCCAAGTCGCCCCAGCGACAGCGGCACGCGCAGTTTGCGCGAGCGCGTATCGAGAAACGGCAAGTCGAAGCCGTGCAGGTTGTGATTCTCGATTACATCCGGATCGAGCGCGCGTACCGTACTGACCAACTGCGTAACGAGTCGCGCTTCGGCGGCGTCGTCATCCCCGTCGGCCTCCAACAGCGTGACCTCGCCATCGGGTGCACGCACCGCAATCATGAACACGCGATCGACGTTCGCGTCAAGTCCAGTCGTTTCGAGATCGAACTGCAATCGATGCAGTTCACCGAACGCGAGGTCGCGAAAGTACGTGCGTCCCGTGGCCACGAGATACTGCTCGTCGGGCGGCAGCGTGTGATACGTGCCTTCCTCCAGATCGCGCACGTGACGCACCGCACGACCCAGTCGCGCGCTCGCACCGCGCGCGATGGCGTTGGTCAGTATGGCGGTTGTCGCGGCCGACACGAGGTAGCGCAATTCGCCGGGGCCGTGCAATTGGCGATAGCACACGCGAAAGCGCGTGTGCGACGCGTCGCCGTCGTCGACCCCGAGGGCCTCGCCCAGATGCCGCAGATCATCGAGTGACGCGAGCAATATCCACGGACGAAAGCGCGCCGTCTCCCGTATCAGCGTCCCCGATTCGAGGCGGCGCCAGATCGTAGCCGAGCCGTCCGCTTCCGCCCACACCGAAACGATCCGCGGCGTCAGATCCCACCCTTGAACCCACTCGTCTTCGCGCATCACGCTGCAAAATAGACGGTGCGTGCAACCCGGCCGAGCGAACCGCCGTAGGACCCCGGGCAGGACGCCCCTCCGCCAGCCTCCCACCGTCCGACGCCCACCATGACCTCACCCGCCGCCGGTCCGCTGCTGTCTGTTGCCGCGCTTCGCCAGGATCTGCGCTTCGCGGCCCGCATGTTCATCAAGAGTCCGCTCTTTACCACGATTGTCGTGGTCACGCTGGCCTTGGGAATCGGCTTGAACACGGCTGTGTTTTCGGCCGTCGACGCGCTGCTGTTGCGCCCGTTGCCGGTAGTGCGGAAGAGCAGTGAGCTCGTGCAGATCTATCGCACGGCGCCCGGCGGCGAAGTCTACAACTCCAATTCCATTCCGCACTACTTCGATGTGCGCAATCGCACCACGAAGGTGTTTTCCGGCGTTGCGGCGTGGTCGTTTCAATTCATCAACATTACGGCCGATGGCCGACCGCTCAACGTGGCCGCCGAGATGGTGTCGGCCAACTACTTCGCGGTGCTCGGTGTGAATGCGTGGAAAGGGCGCACGTTCACTCCGGACGAAGATATCGGACAGGGCGCTCATCCGGTCGCGGTACTCAGTTATGGCGCGTGGCAGTCGCTCTTCGGCGCCGACGCCAACGTGGTGGGGCGCACGATTCCCGTGAATGGTCAGGCGATGACGATCGTCGGTATCGCGCCGCCGGGATTTCGCGGCGCGCTGCCCGTGGTGCAGCCGGTGATGTGGGTGCCACTCACGCAGGTGGGGCAGATTCGCCCGGGCTCGGCCAACGAGTTCATCGAACGCGGCAACAACTACAACGACATCATCGCGCGACTCGCGCCGGGCGTGACGGTTGAACAGGCGCGTGCCCGTCTCAATGCCGTCGCGAAGGAATTGCAGGACGAGTTTCCGGTTGAGTACAAGGATCGCGGCATCAACATGATTCGTCAGGTCGACGCCGGCATGCATCCGACGTTGCGCGGCGCGCAGGTTGGCCTGTCAGCCGTCGTGATGACGGTGGTGGCAATTCTCTTGGTCATCGCATGCGTGAACGTGGCCAATCTGTTTCTGGCGCGCGCGCGCGATCGCGCGCGGGAAATGGCTATTCGTATTGCCCTCGGCGCGCGTCGTGCCGCGCTCATTCGGCAATTGCTGGTGGAGAGTCTCTTCTATGCGTTCACGGCTGGCGCGATCGGCATGCTGATTGCGTTGTGGAGCATTCGCATTGCCAACAGCATCCGGTTGCCGATGAACGTCGATTTCAGCCCCGAGCTGCGTCTGAGTCCGCTGGTGCTGACGTTTGCGTTGGCGATCACGACGCTCACGGGTATGGTGTTCGGTCTCGCGCCGGCGCTCCAGGCCACGCGCCCGTCGTTGATTCCGGCACTCAAGGGCGAAGCGCCGGCGGGCAACTCACGCTCGCGCACCACCAAGTCGCTCGTGGTGGCGCAGATGGCGCTGTCAATGATTCTGCTGGTGTGCGCGGCGCTCTTCCTGCTCAACCTGCGTAGCGCGACCGCGATCGACAAAGGCTTCAGCACAACGAGCGCGCTGCTGGTCGATCTCGATCCGGGGCTCCAGGGCTATCCGCGCGAACGCACCACCGAGTTCTATCGCCAGCTCATGGAGCGACTGCGAGCCAATCCGTCGGTGCAGTCGGTGGGGATCATCGAGAACATGCCGCTCGGACTCAGCAGCAGCGATCGCGGGGTGGAAATTCCCGGCTACACCAAGCTGCCCGACGAGAATATGTCCATTTACTACTCGCGCACGAGTCCCGGCTATTTCGCAACCATGGGCATCAAGCTGCTCGAAGGGCGTGAGTTCACCGCGCAGGATGATAGCGCGGCACCGCGCGTGCTGGTGGTGAACGAACAGTTCGCCAAGCGCTTCTGGCCCGGTCAGTCGGCGCTCGGACGCGTCGTGCACACGGGTGGTCGCGACTACACCGTGGCGGGTGTGGTGGCCACGGGCAAGTACAAACGCTTGGGCGAAGATCCAACGGCGTTCATGTATTTCTCGCAGCTCCAGCAGTGGACCACCGGCATGACGGTGGTCATTCGCACCGTCGGCGATCCGTCGCTCTTCATTCCCACGTTGCGACGTGAAATCGCCGCACTCGATCGCGACTTGCCGCTGAGCAATGTCCGCACGCTCGACGTGCAACTCGGCCTGTCGCTGTTGCCGGCGCGCATCGCCGGTATCGCGCTCGGCGTCTTTGGTGCGCTCGGCCTGTTGCTCGCGTCGGTGGGTATGTACGGCGTCATGGCGTACAGCGTCGCGCAGCGCACACGCGAAATTGGCATCCGCATGGCCATCGGCGCGTCGGCCCAGAGCGTGGTGCAGCTCATCATGCGCCAGGGACTGTCATTGGTGATGGTCGGCAGCGCGATTGGCCTCGCTGGCGCGATCGCCGCCTCGCGCCTATTGCGCAGCGTGTTGTACGGCACCGACGCCATCAATCCACTCACTTTCCTCATCGTGCCGATCGTGCTCATCAGCGTATCGGCGCTGGCCACGTTTGTGCCGGCCCGGCGCGCTGCACTGGTCGATCCTACCATCTCCATGCGCGCCGACTGACGCACGAGTGCGCGCGTCAGTCGGCGTATCGCGAGTCGCGTATCGCGACTCGCTACTTCTTATTGGCTTCGAGAAACGCCGCCACGCGCTTACGGAAGCGATCGGCGGTCGCGCGACCCGTATCGCAATTCGTGGCCACCCATTCGGCGTTGAGAAAGCCTACGGGGCTGATCTGTTCGCGATACTGCTTGAGCCACGGCTCGACACGCGCAAAGAGCAGCAGCCCTTCGCCGTTGCTTTCCATGAGAAAGTCAGCGTGCACCACGCCATGCTTGGCCATGCCGTACGTCATTTCCCAAAACGTCATGCACTGCCGATAGGCCGCGTTGAGCGGATGATCGTTCTTGGTGATGGCCACCACGTCGTCGAATGAGGTGGGCATGAACTTGGTCACGATCGCGGCGCGCGATTCGCGCATGACGCTTTCGCGACGGAGCTCGTACAGCTTGAGTACGAGTTCCGCGTCGTGATGATCGGGGTAGTCTTTGCGAAGCATGTCCGGAGGAGAAGAAAAAGGTGACGGCTATTTGCCGTCGAGGTGGTACGCTGCGTGCGCGTTGTCACGCAGCACCATACGCGCGAGCGTCATCGCGCGATCGTGTGAAATCTGTCCGTCGTGCACCATGCCGTCGAGCGCTGTCGTGAGTGCACGTCGGGCATTGCGCGAGGCGACCCAGGCAATCTGCTCCCAGCCTTGCGCGTCACCACCGTCGAAGGCGTCGGTCCCAAAGAGCACCTTCTCCGGCGCGTCGGCCAGCCAGGTACGAAGCGTTTGCGCGAGCGCCGCCGGTTCGGCCAGCACGTCCATCATGCTGATGTCGGCGTACACGTTCGGTTTGCCGAGGAGCGCCATAGTTTCGGCGACACGCGGCCAGCCACCGTGCACGATAACGAACGTCGTCGCGCGCAGCGTCGTGTCATTGAACACCGATTCCAGTTGGTGCGGTGCCGCACCCTCCGGCGAGTAGTACCCGCCAAACGCCTCGAGCGAGTGAATCTGCACCGCGAGTCCGAGCTTGCCCGCAGTACGCGTGATGGTGCGAAAGAGATGGTTCTGCAGCGTGAGATAGTCCGCGTGCGACGGCGTGCCGCCTTTGGCGTATCGTGCGTAGATCGTGCGCGCCGCGTTGGCATCGTCAACGCCAAAGTCGAGCGTACGCAGATACGCCGCCTCGAATTTGATGCCGACGGCACCGCCGGCTCTCTGACGCTCGAGCGTCGGCACCACCACCTGCGATTCGAATGCATCGAGCGTTGCCGGCACACCGGTGAGCGACAAGTCGCGCAGATATCGGTTGAGCAGTTTGGTTTCGAGCGGATAGAGCGACTTGGTATCGGGCGTGCGCGTCGCTTCGAACGCGCCATCGAGCGGCAGCATGAGCGCGTCGGCAAACGGCACCCATTTGAATGCGGTCGCGGGCAAGCCGGCGCCCATGGCGACGCGATTGGCCAGCATCGTGCCGATGTGTGCCTGCGCGAGTACCCACCCGCCGTACTTGTCGCCTTGTTCCGTGATCACGCGCTTCCGCGCCTCGGAAAGCGCTTTCGTGTACGTCGCGCCCGTATCCGTCGCACTTACGTGAAACAGTGCCACTTGTGCGTCGCGATACTGCGGATGATCGGCCCGCACGCCCCACGGCATCGGGAACGGCGGCAGTCCATCCAAAGGCAGCGCGTCATACTCCGAATCGGCAGGGGTTCCGGCCGCCACGTAGCGCAGTGGATGTGCGTGTACGTCGATCGCGGTCAGCGTATCGATGAACGCCGCCAACATCGGATCGGGGCCACG
Organism: uncultured Gemmatimonadaceae bacterium; assembly: GCA_966096095.1. Taxonomy (GTDB): domain Bacteria; phylum Gemmatimonadota; class Gemmatimonadetes; order Gemmatimonadales; family Gemmatimonadaceae; genus Gemmatimonas. Next base: position 28,303 of record CBHTUR010000005.1, read on the forward strand.
TCGTGCATCGGACTGACAACCGGCCAACACGGCGAAGAGTGCGGCACACGCGACCGCAGTGAGTGGTAGGGCCTTCCGGGGCGTCATGGGCGGCGCAGCGAGGAGTTCCAGGAGGTGAACAGCGGTGCCGGCGGGGAGTCGCGAGCAAATCGCGGGATAACTCGCCAATAATCTACGGGCGGACCGTCACGTTGCGGCGAACCTTCGGTCATTCGGCCCGCTCGCCCAACTCCGCCTCTTGGTTGCGCGTAAAATCACTGGCCCACCGGAGCGCCGAGGGAGAGCTTTCCCGAGGTCCATTCCCCCCACTTTCTGGAGTTCCTCCCGTGCGCGTTTCCTCCGCCACGTTGCCCGTTCTTGCGACACTCGGTGTGCTTGCGCCGCTCACAGTCACGGCACAATCACCGTTCGATGCGCTGCACGTGCGCTCAATCGGCCCGGCCGTCATGGGCGGACGACTACACGACGTTGAAGTCGATCCGCGCGATCCGTCAACGATCTACGTCGGTGCCGCCGCCGGCGGTCTGTGGAAGTCCACCAACAAAGGCACCACGTGGACCGCGATCTTCGATACGCAAGCCGACAACACGTTCGGTGACATCGCGATCTTCGCCGGCGATTCGAAAATCGTCTGGGCCGGCACCGGCGAACAGAACAACCGCCAGAGCAGTTCGTGGGGCGGAGGTATCTATCGCTCCACCGACGCCGGCGCGACGTGGACGTTCTTGGGGTTGAAGAACTCCGGCAGCATTGCGCGCGTGCTGCTGCATCCGAGCGATCCGAATACGGCGTGGGTGGCCGTCGTTGGTGATCTGTGGAAGCCATCAACCGAGCGCGGTTTGTACAAAACTACCGACGCCGGCAAGACGTGGACGAATGTGTTGAAGGTCGATTCGCTCACCGGCGCCAACGAAGTCGTAATGGACCCGCGCAATCCCAACGTGCTCTATGCCAGCACGTATCAGCGCCTGCGCAGTGCGTTTGGCTTCAACGGCGGTGGTCCCGGCAGCGCGCTCTACAAGTCGGAAGACGGCGGTACCTCGTGGCGTAAAATCGAAAACGGTTTGCCTGCGGGCGACAAAGGGCGCATCGGCATCGCGGTCGCCAAGTCGAATCCCAACGTCGTCGTCGCGACGGTCGAACACGCCACCGGTAGCGGCTTCTATCGCAGTGAAGACGCCGGCGCCACATGGAAACAGACGAGTCGCACGAATCCGCGCCCCATGTACTACAGCGCGCCGACCATCGACCCGACCACCGATCAGCGCATCTGGCTCATGAACGTGCAGCCAATGAAGAGTGAAGACGGCGGCAAGACGTTCGTCACGATGCCCAACTCGCCCACGTACGACTTAGGGCTAAAAGACGATCACCACTCACTCTGGATCGATCCGAACAACACCAAGCACATGCTGCTCGCTGGTGACGGCGGTCTCAACGAAAGCTGGGACATGGGCATCACCTATAGCCGCATCAACAACTTTGCCGTCGGTCAGTTCTATCGCATCGCCGTCGACGATCGCGATCCGTTCTACTTCATCTACGGCGGCTTGCAAGACGCGCATTCCTGGATGGGCCCCAGCGCCACCAATCACTGGCTCGGCATTCTCAACAGCGACTGGAAACAGATCGGTTTCTCCGACGGCACCGGCCAGTCGGTCGACAAGAAGGGGCCGCGCTACGTGTACAGCACTTCGAGCAGCGGCAACCTCACGCGCGTTGACGCGCTCTCGGGCGATCGTTTCGAGATTCAACCCGTGCCACCCGCAGGCGAATCGTATCGCTACGACTGGACTGCGCCGATTCTCGCTTCGCAGCACACTGCCGGCACGGTGTTCCTCGGCGCCAACAAACTGCTCATCTCGTACGATTTCGGTTCCACATGGACTGCGACCGCCGATCTCACGCGCCAGGTCAATCGCGATACGTTGCGCCTGGCCGGTGTCGTCAACACGGACATCAAGCTCTCGCGCAACGACGGCGAAGACAACTTCAGCGAAATCACGACGGTCGCTGAGTCGCCACTCGACAAAAAGGTGCTGTGGGTGGGCACCGACGATGGCAACGTGCAGGTCAGTCAGGACGGCGGCAAGTCGTGGAGCGAAACGAGCAAGAACATCACCGGTGTGAAGAACGGCAGCTTCGTCGATCGCATTGTCGCGTCGTCGGGATCGCGCGGCACCGCGTATGTGACGTTCGAAAATCATCGCAGCGGTGACTTCACGCCGTACATCTTCCGCACTACCAATTTTGGCCAGAGCTGGACGCGCGTGAGCAACGGGCTCGCACCCGATGCGCCCGTGCGCAGCATCGCTGAGTACCCGGGCAAGGCGAACGTGCTGTTTGCCGGTACCGAGCGCAGCATGTACTTCACGACGGACAGCGGCAGCACGTGGACGAGACTCAAAGCGAATCTGCCGCCCACGCGCTACGACGACATTGTCATTCAGCCGCGCACGAAGGATCTCGTGCTTGCCACGCACGGGCGCAGCATCTGGGTGCTCGACGACGCGTCGCCGTTCGCCGAGTGGTCGCCGGCGGTGGCGGCCGAACGCGCGCATTTGTTCACTGTGCGTCGCGCAACGATCATCAACTACTGGGCCGACGTCTCGACCGCGGCGCATGGTATCTACGCCGCCGAGAATCCGGCCGAAGGTGCCGTGTTCTCGTATCACCTCTCGCGTCCGGCGACGGCGGTGAAGTTCACGGTCACGAACGCCGCCGGTCGCGTTGTGCGCGAGCTGACCGGACCCGCAACCGCCAACAACCTCCATCGCATCAACTGGGATTTGCGTTGGCCCACGCCATCGGGCGGATTCGGCGGACGCGGCGGTGGTGGTGGTGAAGAAGGTGGCGACGCCGGGCCGACGGCTGGCCGCGCACTGCCGATTCCCGCGCACAACATCGGTGCGCGCGGCTTTTACGCGTCGCCCGGCAAGTACATCGTGAGCATGGACGTCGACGGCGAGAAATTCACGCAGCCGTTCGAAGTGCGTGCCGACCCAACGATGATGGAAACGGTCGCCGATCACAAAGCGCGCGAAAATTTCCTGCTCGAAGCGCAGGACGTGCAAACCAAACTCACGGCGGCGACCACGGCGTTTCGCACCAAACTCGGCACCGCCAAAGGCGACGACTCAACACGGATGAACGCGCTGGCGCAGAAACTCGGATTGGCCGCACCGGCCGGTGGCCGCGGTGGTCGTGGCGGGCGTGGCGGCGGGGGACCGGCCGCGGCGTTGGCAGGACTACCAGGACAGTGGAACGGCAGTGGCGCGCGACACGGCGGACTGCAACCGCCAAGTGGTCAGCAGAAGGCTATTCTCGCGCAGGCGAAAGCGGCGCTTAGCGATCTGGAAAAAGAGCTGGCGCGGAAGCCGTAGGCTCCGCAACATCATCGATGGTCATTCGGCACTCGTACTTCCTGAGGACTCCATGAAACGCATGTTCGTCGCGCTCGCGGCGTTGACGCTTCCGACACTCGCATTCGCGCAGCAAGCGCCTCGCATCACTACCGCCGACTACGATCGCGCGTCGGCGCAGCTTGCACCGAGTCTCACCGGACTGGTGTTCGGTGGCGCGGTGCAAGCCAATTGGCTCCCCGACGAACGCTTCTGGTATCGTAACACCACGGCAACGGGCACGCAGATCGTGTTGGTTGATCCCGCGAAGAAGACACGCGTGGTGTGCGACGCGCAGCGAACAAACTGTCCCGGCGTTCCCGCTGATACGACGGCGGGCCCCGGCGGTCGCGGCGGACGTGGCGGCGGATTCGGCGGCCGCGGTGGTGCGGGCAATCAGGTGATGTCGCCCGACGGCAAACGCGCGGCCTACATCAAAGACTGGAACCTGTACGTGCGCGATGTCGCGAGTGGGCAGGAGAAGAAGCTTACGACCGATGGTGAGCCCAACAACGGCTACGCCACCGACAACGCCGGTTGGGCGAGCAGCGATCGTCCGATGATTCTCTGGTCGCCCGACTCGAAAAAGATTGCCACGCAGCAGCAGGATGAACGCAAAGTCGGCGACATGTTCCTCGTCGAAACGAAGGTTGGTCATCCGGTACTCAAGGCGTGGAAGTATCCGCTGCCCGGTGACAGCGTCGTGGCGATGCTGTCGCGCGTCATCATCGATGTCGACGCCGGCACCGTCGTGCGTCTCAAGACGCCGCCCGATTTCCATCGTGGCACGATCGGCGACAACATCACGATGGCCGACTACAACTGGAGCCCCGACGGCAAACAGCTCGCCTTCGCGAGCACCGACCGTCTGCATAAAGGCGCCACGCTGCGGCTTGCCGACGCGAGCACCGGCGATGTAAAGACACTCTTCGACGAACAGACCACCACGCATTTCGAATCGCGCACCGGTTGGCGCGTGCTGTGGGCGTCGAACGAAATCATCTGGTACTCGCAGCGCGATGATTGGGGTCAGCTATATCTGTACGACCTCACCACCGGCAAACTCAAAAACAAAATCACGAGCGGCGAAGGCCCGGTCACGCAAATTGCGCGCATCGACGACAAGACGCGCACACTCTGGTACGCGGCCAACGGACGCGAGAAAGGGCAGGACCCGTACTTCGCGCACTTCTATCGCATTGGACTCGACGGTAAAGGTCCGCAGGTGTCGCTCACACCGGATGTCGGCGATCACGCGATGCAATTGAGTCCGAGCGGCAAGTATCTCATCGATACGTACTCGTCGCCGGATGTGCCGCCCGCCGTCACGTTGCGTGATGCGAACGGCAAACTCATCATGCCGCTCGAAAAGGCCGATGTGTCGCGCCTCATGGCGACGGGTTGGAAGCCGCCCATTCCAATCAAAGTGAAAGCGGCCGACGGCGTGACCGATTTGTATGGCATGATGTTCCGTCCGTCCAACTTCGATCCGAGCAAGAAGTATCCGATCATCAATAACGCCTATCCGGGACCGCAGAGCGGCAGCGTTGGTGGACGCACCTTCACCACCGCGCGCGGTGATAAGCAGGCGCTCGCCGAACTCGGCTTCATCGTGGTGTCTATCGATGGCCGCGGCACGCCCGGTCGCTCGAAGTCGTTCCACGATTACTATTACGGCAAGATGGGGCGCGACAACACCGTGCCCGATCAAGTTGCCGGCATGAAGGATTTGGCCAAGCAGTATCCGGGCATCGACATCGACAAGGCCGCGATGTGGGGACACTCGGGTGGTGGCTTCATTACTGCCGACGCGATGTTCCGCTTCCCCGACTTCTTCAAGGTTGGTATCGCGGAGTCGGGCAATCACGATCAGCGCCAGTATGAAGACGATTGGGGCGAGCGCTATCAGGGCGGCCTGGTCAAGAACTCCGACGGCACTGACAGCTACGATCTCGAAGCCAATCAGAATCAGGCCAAGAATCTCAAAGGCCACTTGCTGCTGGCGCACGGCACGATGGACAACAACGTGCCGCCGTACAACACGCTCCTCGTGGCCGATGCGCTGATCAAAGCCAACAAAGACTTCGATCTGCTCATGCTCCCCAACCAGCCGCACGGCTACGGCAATATGAGCAACTACATGATGCGCCGTCGGTGGGATTACTTCGTGAAGTATCTCTTGGGCGCTGAACCGCCCAAGGAGTACGAGATCAAAACGATCACGCGTCCCGTACCGTGATGCGACGTCGACTGCGGCTGAGCACTTTCACCGCGTGTCTCGCTGTGGCCGCCGCGTGCGGCCGCGGCGAGGCACCACGCACGCCGCCGGGCGCAGCGGCCGGCGGCGCAACCGAAGCGGTCAAGGCGGCGCCGAGCGCTGAGCTGTTGGCGGGGCCATCGAAGTCACCGCCAATCGCGCCGGATTCCTTTCGTGTGGTCATCGAAACGAGCAAAGGCAATTTCACGGTGGCCGTGAAACGTTCGCTCACACCGAAAGGTGCCGATCGATTCTTCGAAATGGTGAAGGTCGGCTACTTCACTGATGTCCGGTTCTTTCGCGTCGTGAAAGGCTTCGTGGCGCAGTTCGGCATGCACGGTGATCCGAAAATCAACGAAGCGTGGGAAGGCGATCCGCTCGAAGACGAACCGCGGCGCATGAGCAACGTGAAAGGCACGGTGGTCTTTGCCACTGCCGGGCCGAACACCCGCTGCAACCAGTTCTTCATCAACGTCGCCGACAACACCGAGATGCTGGACGGCCAGGGATTCGCGCCGTTCGGAACCGTCGTCGAAGGGATGGAAGTGGTTGACGCACTCAACGGCGAGTACGGCGATGAACCCACGGGCGCGCAGGCACGCATCGCGTCACAAGGCAACGAGTATCTCGCCAAGTGGTTCCCCGCGCTCGATTACATCAAGAGTGCGAAGGTCGTCGTGCCGTAATTCGGAAACGCGCATATAGTGCCGCACGCCCCTATCCGAAATTGTCGTTCGTTGGACCAGACTCCGGGCGTATGCGTCCGGAGTCTTTACTTGGAATCAAGTAATTGCGCGAAGGGACGAAAATGGGAGGTAACCGGCGCGGCCGAGGCAGGCGTGCGCCGAATGCTGCAATCTCTGGAGTCTACATGTACGACGTGGCCACCAGCCGCGACGCCAGAAGTGCCCGCCCGTTCGTCTCGCGCTGGATTACCCCGTTTGTAGCACTCATTGTCGGGTTGTGTGGTCTCGCCAACTCAATACGCGCTCAGAACATCGTCAGCGTCCCGTTCACCGATGGCTTCATCGGAACGCGTGGCTCGTCGGCCGGCACGGCTAACAACGTGCTCACCTACGCCACGCTCGGCATCGCGCGCACCTTCTTTATCCAAAGCTCTTCGACGACCACGTTCGAGTTGCAGGGAAATGATATCCCGGGCACGCTGCGCATCGTGCGCACGAACGGCGTCACGATCGATATGCCGGCGTCGGCGAATTGGCGTAACAGCGGCGGCAGTACCTACCTCATCGGTATTCTGCCGCGTCCCGTCAGTCCGATTACCTACACGTACTCGGGCGGCTCGATTCAAATCACCGATGGCAGCAACAACGGCGGCAGCAGTGTCGGTGGATACATCGCGGGCTATAGCGGCAGTACTCAGGCCGATGGCTCAAGCACCAACGGCAACGCGGCGCAGTCGCAAGTATTGAGCGGCCTCAATTCGTATCTCTCGACGGTCGTCAGTTCACGCCCGAGTGGACCGGTGACGGTAAATGCGCTGTCCACGAGCAACACCACACCGACGATCACGGGTACGGCGACCCTGGTCGCAGGAGAGAATCTCTCGGTCGTCGTGAGCGGTCAGCAGTACACCACCAGCACCTCACCCGCGCTGGTCGTGAACGGCACCAACTGGTCGCTCGCCCTCAGCTCCGCGCTCGCGCCAGGCACGTATGACATCACGGCCACTATCACCGACGCGAATGGCTTCACCCTCAGCGACGGCACGACGAACGAACTGACGATCTCGGCGCCGGGACCAACAACGCTGACGATCGGTGGCAGCTTTACCGCCAACAACAAAGTATACGACGGGCTCACGAGCGCGTCGGGAAGCACCGGATCTCTTTCGCTCGTCGGGGTGAACTCGCCCGACCAAGTCACGATCGCGTCGGTGACACTCGCGTTTCAAACGTCCACCGTCGGCAACTCCAAAACGGTCACGATCGCCGGCGTCACGCTCGGCGGCGCCGATGCCGCGAACTACACTGTCAGCCTCGCTGGCGCGCCGACCGCAACGGCAAATATCACCGCGCGGCCGCTGACCATTGGCGGCAGCTTCACCGCCAACAACAAAACGTATGACGGTTCAACGAGCGCGACGATCGCCACCAATAGCCTGACGCTGAGTAACGTTGTCGGCAGCGACGACGTTTCACTCACGAGTGTCGTCGCAGCATTCGCGACCGCAACGGTTGGAACTGGCAAAACCGTTTCGATCTCCAGCGCCTCACTGAGTGGCACGGCGGCTGGCAACTACTCGCTCAGCGTTGTCGGTGCGCCGACCGCCACGGCAAATATCACTACCGCCGGTGGCACCGTCACTATTACCGGTAGCTTCACCGCCAGCGACAAGGTGTACGACGGGCTCACCGCCGCGTCGGGGAATACCGCGGGCCTGACGTTGAGCGGAGTGAACTCGCCGGATCAAGTCACGATCGCGTCGGTCACACTGGCGTTCCAGACGGCGACGGTCGCAAACACGAAGACGGTTGTTATCACTGCGGTCACGCTCGGCGGTGCCGACGCTGGCAGCTACTCCGTGAGCCTTGTCGGCGCACCAACCGCAACCGCCAGCGTCACGGCCAAGGGGTTGACGATCTCCGGAGTGTCAGCCGTGAGCAAAGTCTACGACGGCACGACTGCCGCAACGCTGTCTGGTTCACCCAGCTACGTTGGCCTCGTGAACAGCGAAAGCTTTACGGTCACGGGCTCGGCCAGCGGCGCGTTTGCCAATGCGACCGTCGCCAACGGAAAGTCGGTCACGGTCTCCGGGTACACCGCGCCCAGTGCCAACTACAGCGTCGCGCAACCCGCCGGACTCACCGCAAACATCACCGCGCGACCGTTGACGATCAGCGGCAGCTTCACGGCCAGCAACAAACCGTTCGACGGCACCACCGCGGCGTCGATCGCAACCAATAGTCTTGTGCTCAGCAATGTCGTCGGCAGCGACGATGTATCACTCACGAGTGTCGTCGCCGCGTTTTCCACCGCCGCTGTTGGCAACGGCAAGACCGTCTCGATTACAAGTGCGTCGTTGACCGGCGCCGCGGCGGACAACTACTCACTCAGTATTGCCGGTGCACCGACCGCAACGGCCAACATCACGACAGCCGGCGGCACGGTCACCATCGGTGGCAGCTTCACGGCAAACAACAAAGTCTACGACGGACTCACCGCCGCGACCGGCAACACGACTGGACTCACGTTGAGCGGCGTCACGTCGCCCGATCAAGTCACGATCGCGTCGGTCACGATTGCTTTCCAAACGGCAGTCGTCGGCAACGCAAAGACGGTCGTCATCACCGCCGTCACGCTCGGCGGGTCCGACGCCGGCGCGTACGCCGTCAACTTGGCTGGCGCGCCAACAGCGACGGCAAACATCACCGCGAAATCAATCACCATCACCGGCGTATCCGCCAACAACAAAGTCTATGACGCGACCACCGCCGCGACACTGAGTGGCAACGCGGCATACAGCGGCTTGGTGAATAGCGAGACCTTCACTGTCGCCGGTACTCCGGTCGCAACGTTTGCCAACGCGAACGTCGGAAACGGCAAGACCGTAACCGTCAGCGGCTACTCGGCGCCATCGGTCAACTACGCACTCGCCGTGAATGTCACGTTGAGCGCGAACATCACCGCGCGTGCGCTGACCATCGGCGGCACTTTCACGGCGAACGACAAGTTCTACGATAGCACGACGTTCGCCACCATGGGTTCCAACGGCCTCACGCTCGCTGGAGTGGTTGCTCCCGACGAGATCCAACTCACCGGACTGGCCATCGCGTTTGCCGACGCGAGCATCGGCAACAACAAGATGGTTTCGCTGACCTCCTACAGCGTGAGTGGCAGTGCGGCTGGCAACTACACGCTCTCGGGTACGACGCTCCCGACTGCGCGAGCAAATATTCTTCCCGCGTCGCCTCCATCTGCGCCGCGCAATGTGGTCGCTACGCCTGGCAACGGCCGTGTCGTTGTCACCTGGACCGCGCCCTCAGATGAAGGATGCCGCGCCATCACGCTGTATCGAGTTGGTTATAGCGTCGACAACGGTGAGACGTGGACCACCCAGTCGGTTGCGGCGGTCACGCCGCTCACCGTGACGCTCTCGCCCGTCGTGAACAACCGCCCGTACCTCGTTCGTGTCGCCGCCGTGAATCCATGCGGCGCGAGCAGTTACACCATGATCGCACAGGCCGTCGTGCCGGTTGGTCCGGTAACCGGCGGCGATGGCAATCTCATTCCTGCTCCGCCAGGTACCGGCAACACCAGCACGCCCAACGGGACGCGGCCGGTCACGGTCGAGGTCGTGCAGGACACGATCGTGCGAATGAACGGCGGAGATTTCTCGCTGACGTTGCAGGCCAGCGATACCGCCGGCGCGCCAATTCCCGTCGACTCCACGCGCACGTTGTCGTTGGAACAAGGCGGTCGCGGTTTCGCGAACGGACGCGGTTTTCTGCCGGGCACGTACGTGACGCTCTATCTCTATATGGTCGGTGCACAGCCCATCCTCGTTGGGCAGGTGCGCGTCGCGAGCGATGGATCGTTCTCCTCGAGCTTCGCGATTCCGAGCACACTACCCGTCGGCAACTACACGCTTCAGGTCGATGGCCTCGATCTCACCGGCGCACCGCGTTCGGTCTCGCTTGGGGTTGAGGTCAACGAACAACCGGCCGATCTCGTGTTGACGGCTGTACCGAGTCAGCAATCGCCGGCCGTCGGTGATACGGTGACCATCACGCTCACGGTTACGAACATCGGGCGCGGATCGGCAAATGATGTCGTCATCCCGCGCGCCTTCCGCGAGCCGGGCTTCCTTGTGGTGAAGGCCACGCCCGTCGATGGCACCTACAACTCCGTGACGTTCGAATGGAAGATTCCGCGCATCGCCCCAGGTGCGCGAGCCAAACTGTTGCTCACCGCGGTCGTTGTACCGCCCTCAGTACTGGAGCCAATCAACCCATGATCGCGCAACGCAATTTTCAGGTCGCACGCCGCCGGTTCGCTGCCATTGATACGATACTCGCCGCATCGGCTACGCTGATGCTCGCCGCCTGTTCGGCCGATTCCGTCGCGGCGCCAAACGGGGCGATCGCCGCACACATCGCATTATCCGCCAGTACATCTGCGCCACTCGCGAGTCTGGGTGACTCCGCGACGATCACGGCGCGGGTGGTCGACGCGAGTGGCGCGACAATCACCGGCTCAAAGTTCAAAGTGCAAGTGACGCCGGCCGGCGTCTTGGACCAGGTCGGTCCGCTGACCTTTCGCGCCGTGCGAAACGGAACGGTGAAGATCGTTGCGGAAATCGACGTCGGCGCGACCGGTGTTGCACCCGGCGGTTACTGGGCTGATCGAGTCGCAGACAGTATCACGGTCCAGGTGAAGCAACTGCCGGCCCGCATCACCTTTGCGCCGCTCGATACCGCGTTCACGATGCTCGGTGCGGTGCGCACGCTCAAGGCCACCGTCACGGACGCGCGCGGAAACGCGCTCATCGATCCAGTGGCGCCGCTGTCCTGGCAAACGAGCGACGGCAAAATCGCGACGGTGGACAGCGTAGGAGTGGTGCGCTCCGTGGCTGAAGGCAACGCCAATATCACGGCCACCGTGCAGTCGCTCAGCGCGCGAGCCACCTTCTCGGTTCGCCCGCGTCTCGCGCACACCTCGTGCATGGTGTACGCACCGCGAAAGCAAACGCGTCAATCATGCGTCACGCTCGATTTCGTTGTGCGGGCGCCCGCGGGAGGAAAATGACGATGCGACAGAATCCTGTTGTCATCGCAATGCTGGTGCTGACATCGGTGTCATCCGCCGCGGCGCAGTCATCCGTGCCGCGTTGGGTGTCCCGGGTCAGCATCAGCGCCAGTGTCGGTACCCTGCAACCGTCGCGTCAGAGCGAGTTCTATCGACTGCTCGACAACGCATTGGCACCCGGATCGCACGCTCTGCATCCGCAATTGGTTGGCGGCGACGTTCGCATGCGACTATCCGATCGATGGACGATGATCGCCTCCGTCACCGGTGGACGACAAACTGTGAGCAGTCTGAGCCGCGCAGTGGCGGTCAACATCGCGGACAACGTACCACAGCAAACGACTTTTGATTTGAACTCGACCCAGACCGTCGGCGCACGTTTCCTCGCTTGGCACTCGGCACTCGGCGGTGCGCCTGATCGTGATCGGCTTCGAGTAATCGTTGGCGCAGGTGTCGGGTCGGCACACTATCGCGTGCATCAGTGGGGCTACTTCGTCGATGCCACGCGTAACGTGTTCTACGCCGACGATTTTCGCTCAGCCGGCCGAGGCGCGATCGGCTATGGTAGCGCCGCCATCGAAGCGCCAATCACGCGCTGGGCCGCAATTTCGGTGGAGTGGAGTCGACAGTTCGGCAGCGCCCCGATGAACTCTGACTACGCCTCGTTCAACCACCTCGATCTCGGCGGTTCACGCCTGAGCGCGGGGTTCCTGTTCAGCCCGTGGCAGTCTGCACGCTGAGAGACACTCCGCGCCCGCAGCAGCTCGGCGTTGACCGCTTGGTCGACACGGCCTGCTAGCGAAGCGCGCGAACCACCGCATCAAAGAACTGCCAATCGTTCACAACCGCCGCGCCCGTGGGTTTCGTCTGTGCGCTCCACACAACGATTACTACCCGTGCGGCGGGATTGACGTACAACCACTGCCCGAAAATCCCCTCGGCCGCGTACGCGTGATCCGCGCGTGATTGCGCTGTCTCCGGCGTCCACCATAGATAGCCGTATTCGAGCGGCTTGCCGCCCCGCAGCGTCTTGCTCGTCGTCGCTTCACGCAACCACGTTGACGGCAAGATCGTGTCTCGCCCCACAACACCGTTGTTGAGCAAAAACTGGCCAAAGCGGCCGTAGTCCCGCAGCGTGGCCATAAAACCGCTGCCGCCAATTTCGTGGCCGTCCGGCGAGTCGAGCCACCATGTCGCGTCGGCTTCTGTGCCAATGCGCTGCCAAATCCGCTCGGCGAGATACGCCGATAACGTCGTGCCAACAGCACTGCGCACAATCTCGCCGGCAATCTGCGTCTCGCCCGTGCTGTAGTTGTTGACCGTGCCCGGTTCGGCCGCGCGCGAGAGCTGCTGCATAACGCGCATGGCGCTTCCGGGTAACTGCGAGATCTGCGCCTCCAAAAGGCGCCGGCGATCTGATGCGGGATTGGTGTACGTCTCGTTCCACTTCGCACCGGACGCCATCATCAGCACGTCGCGCACGCTCACGCCTGCGTACGCAGTGCCGGCAAAACTCGGCAGGTAGCGAGTAACGACGTCGTCCAACGCGAGTTTCTGCTGTTGGATAGCTGCTCCGGTAAGCGTCGACGTGATCGATTTCGCCACCGACATCGACATCCACCGCGTGGCGGGCGAGTTGCCGTAGCGATATCGCTCCAGCGCGACACGTCCGTCGCGCAGCACGAGCAAACCGCTCACGCGGTTGCTGTCGAGATACTGTGCGAGCGTAAAGCGACGCCCACGATCGGTCACGGTGAGCGAATTGAGCAGCGCACCGTTCGGCGACTTCCAGGCAACCAGTGGCGTGGGAGTGGATGCGTGCGGCACTACGCGCGACGGAAAGAGTCGATCGATGTTGCGAAAGGTGTTGACCGCCAGTTCCGGCGACAGCGCACCGTCATACATCTGCCGCACGGTCCCGATAGGCTCCTGCGCATGCGGATTGGCTGGCCTTGGCTGTGCGCTGACGGCGTGCGCAATGCACAACGCCACGACTCCAACGCCGACTCGAAATCGCAACGTCACGGTTTCCGAAAACTCACGCGCAGATTGTCAAATTCTCCACCCGTGAGCACGCCGCTGAGCCCCGCGCCGTTGGCGACATAGTTGGCTACGAGATGATGCTGCGCGCCACTGGTACGAATGAGCGTTACATCGAGCGTGTCACCGCGTCGGGTGCCTTTCACTGAAAACGATTCGCCGCCGGTTTCGAGCAACCCGCTCAGCGTCCCTCGTCCGGACACGGGTGACACTTTGGGTGGAAAGGACATCGACAATACCTGTCGCGACGCCACCAGATCGGCCACCCACTGCTCGTTGAGCACGGGAGACGTCGCGGATTGGCACGAGAGCAGAGCAAGCGCACCGGCGCTGCCCACCACCGACAGCTTCATGATTGTGCGCCACCGCCGGAATTCGCTCCGCATGAAGAGACACTCGCAGCGAGTTCGACCGGCGTCAATACGCTTGACGGAGATGGCGCACGTCCCGGTCGGCGACGCAAACTACGGCGTGTCCAGTCATCTCAGGTTCGGCGTCGACCGCCTCGCGGAATCGCCGACGCTCGCGGGACCCATCGCTCGCGCCGGTCTCATCACCAACGACGCCGCGCGCCTGGCCACCGACGCGTCGTGTCTCGCGCGCGTCGCCCTGTTGCGCGCCGGTCTGCCACTGGTTCGACTGTTCGGCCCCGAGCACGGGTTGGGCGCCGTCGCCGCCGACGGTGCGGCCGTCGCCGACAGTGTCGATCCGGACACCGCACTCCCCGTCGTTTCGCTGTACGGAGAGCACCTGCGTCCAACCCGGGAGATGGTGCGCGATCTGGATACGTTGCTCTTCGATATCCCCGACGTTGGCGCGCGATTCTACACGTACACGTGGACGCTCTTTCACGCGATGTCCGCCTGTGCCGAGTACGGCACACGACTGGTGGTGCTCGATCGCCCGAATCCGCTTGGCGGCGACATTTCGCGCGCCGAAGGTCCCCTGCTCGAGCCCGACTGTGCGTCATTCGTCGGCAACGACGATATCCCCGTCACGCACCAGCTCACTCTCGGAGAGCTGGCGCGACTCTGGCAGCGCGAACACTTCCCGTCGATCGCGCTCGAGGTAGTGGCCGCGCACGGATGGCGACGCCACCAGCGATGGTCGGCACTGCAACAACCATGGATCGCGACGTCGCCGTCGATGCCGTCGTTTGAGAGTGCGGAGTGGTATCCGGGGATGTGTCTCTTCGAGGCCACCAATCTCAGCGTCGGTCGGGGCACGAACGCGCCCTTTCAACGACTCGGCGCGCCGTGGCTCAATGCTGACCGTCTCATCGCCCACGCCCTGTCGCGTCACGACATCGAACTCGTACGAGACGACTTCACGCCGACACTCGCGCCGTATGTCGCGGAACATTGTGTCGGCGTACGCCTCTATGGCGACGCCGTTCAGACACCGGTGCCCACCGGCCTCCTCCTCCTCGCGTCAGTGATTGCCACGCACACGGACCATTTTGCGTGGACAGGTTATCCCACCGCTGCGAATCCGAGCGGTGCGGACCATTTCGAACGACTTATCGGCACGCGACTGCTGCGCCCGTGGCTCGAACAACATCCCGCCACAGTCTCCCGCAGCGGCCTCGCGAAATGGATACACACATCAGACTGGCGCGCTCGGGTCGAACCCATCCTGCTGTACGACTGATCGCTCAACTGCGGGAACTGCAGGAACTGCGGGAACAGCATTTGACCGCAGAGTACGCAGAGTACGCAGAGTACGCAGAGGTCACGGTCTCGCAATCGAGATTGGTTGGCGCAAGTCGTTTCGTGGGCCTCCATGTCCTCTGCGTCCACTGTGGTACAAATGCTGTTCCCGCAGTCCTCACCGAGCAACGCAACGATCGCGAAAACCCGGTCGGACTGCGGGCACTGATTACCACGGATCAAACGGATTGAGCAGATAAACACGGATCGCTCGAATCGGGTCCGTAGTTTCAACAACGGTATACGCACAACATAAGGAAACAGAGAAAACCGCCGAACTTCCAAAGGCTGTTCCTCCGTTTCCTCTGTTTCCTCTGCGTTCAATTGCAGTTCCCGCAGTTCCCGCAGTTCCCCGCAGTTCCCTGCAGTTCCCCGCAGTTCCCCGCAGTTACCCGGAGAGCTTGGCCGATCGCGGATCCGGCAACACGTGGAACGTCCGTGTCTGCACCTGTCCATCCACCGTCAGTCGCGCCGTAAATACGCCCGTGTACTCCGTCGGCGCACCAACGCCCGCGCCGTCGCCACCGCGACGACCGCCGCCCGTGACCGGATTCCATACCACGCGATGCATGCCCGCCGAGGTGGCGAATGGAGCAGGGGGCACACGCCACAATGGAGACGTATTCGGAATGCGACCTGGTGCTGCCGCACCACCGCCGCGTCCACCGGCGGGCGCGCTCGCGCTCGTCGAGAACGTGCGCAACACTGCGCCGCTCGCATCGAGCACATCGATCGTCACCGATGATGATCCCGACTTGAGATAGTAGTCGATCGCCACACCATGTTCTGGATTCGGCGCCTGCGGTTCGTCTTTCTGAAGCGGCGTGCCGTTATCGCTCGTCTGCAGCACGTTTACCGTGTCCGACGGTTGGAACAGATACGCCGTTGATGCGACGATCTGATCTGACAGCTGCCGCAGCGGCGCGATGTCGTCGATCACGTGAATGCCGCGGCCGTGCGTGCCCACGATGAGATCGTGTCCGTACACTTCGAAGTCGCGCACCGACGTCACGGGCAAGTTGAGCTGCAACGACTGCCAATTGTCGCCGTCGTCGAACGACACGAACGCGCCGCGCTCTGTGCCACAAAACAGCAGGCCAGCGCGCACCGGATCACACTTGATCGTGTGGCAGTAAACACCGGCTGGCAGTCCCTTCGTAATCGCCTGCCACGTCTTGCCCTGATCGCGCGTGCGATAGAGATACGGTTCGAAATCCTCGAGCTGATGTCGGTCTACGCTCGCGTAGGCGACGTTGAAGTCGTGATACGACGCGTCAATCATCGTCACCCGACTCCATGGTGTCACCGCCGGCGGCGTCACATCCTTCCACGCCTTGCCGTCGTTCGTCGTGACGTAGATCAAGCCGTCGTCGGTACCCACCCACACCATCGGCACGAAAATCGGCGACGGCGCGATGGTGTACACAACGCCACGCTTGCCGTTGCGATCGACCTGCGCCGCGGCCGTCGCATCGAGCGCCGCCGGAATGCCCGCATCCTTGCGCGTCAGATCATCGCTGATGCGCGTCCAGCTGCGCGCACCATCAACCGACTTGAACACATACTGCGCACCGTAGTACAACGCGCGCGGATCCGCTTTCGACAGCACGAGCGGTTGCGTCCAGTCGCTGCGCAGCGGCTCCGGTCCCGTTGGATTCGCCGTGCCGGGAATGGGCGCGTTCGCTTCCAGATCCCATCGCGCGCCGGTGCCGCCGTACACCACGCCCGGATGCAATGGATCGCCCGCCGTATAGCCGCTCTCACCACCCGGTGAAATCGGTTCCCAGTCGCGCGTGCTGATCTGACCGAACTTGCCGCGCGAACGTACCGCCACGGCTCCGCTATCTTGCTGCGCGCCCGTCACCCAATAGGGAAAGCGATAGTCCACGCTGATGTGATACACCTGCGCCGTTGCCTGATTGAGCCACGAACTCCACGTCACCGTCATTGGATCGACCGCGCGGGCATTGCGCGTCACAATCGCGCCCTGATCGCTCGCGACAATCATCGTGTCGCTGTCGTCCGGCGACACCCAGGCCTGATGATAGTCGTCACCGCCCGGCGATCCACGCATCGGCACCCACGTCGCGCCGCCATCGAGCGAGCGATTCACCGCCACGTTTGGCACGTACACGATGTCCGCGTTCTTCGGATCGACCGCGATCTTTTCGAAGTACCAACCGCGTCCCCACAACGCCGAATCGTTCGACAGCCGACGCCAACTCGCGCCCGCATCATCCGACCGAAACACGCCACCCTGACCACTCGGCGCGGGTACACCAACCTGCGCCGGCGTGGCCGTCGTGCCGGGCTCCGGCAGTAAGCAATCGATCACCGCGTAGAGTCGCTTCGGATTGCTCGGACACACCGCGATGCCGCTACGTCCAATGCCCTCGGCCGGCAAACCCTTCGTGAGCTTGCTCCATGTGCTGCCGCCGTCGGTTGACTTGTAGAGTCCACCACCCGGACCGTTCGTCGGCGCGTACGTGAACCAAGGCGGACGTCGCGTCGCCCACAACGCCGCGTACACGATCTTTGAATCACTCGGATCAATCACGACATCAACGGCGCCCGTGCTCGTCGTTGGACGCAACACGCGCGTCCACGTCTTGCCGCCGTTGGTTGAGCGAAACACACCGCGCTCTTCGCTGGCTGAGTACAGTTTGCCGATCGCCGCGACAAACACGATGTCCGGATTTTTCGGATCAACAGCAATGCGCCCGATGTGCGCCGAGTCGGCCAGCCCGAGATGCGTCCACGTTTTGCCGGCGTCGATTGATTTGTAGACGCCGTTCCCGTAGCCCGTCGAATCGCGAAGCGTGCTTTCGCCGGAGCCTACGTAGATCGTGTCAGGTTTCGACGGGGCAACGGCCAGGGCACCGATCGATGCAATCGGCTGGTCGTCGAAGACCGGATTCCAGACGCGACCGCCATCAACCGACTTCCAGACACCCCCGTTGACGGCGCCATAGTAGAACTCATTGGGCCGCCCCGGCACGCCGCTGACAGCGGCCACGCGGCCGCCTCGAAACGGGCCAAGATGTCGCCAGCGGAGCCCCGCGTACGACGCGGCTGGCGGCGGCGCTGAGAGATCTTCCGCAGGGTTAAACACACCATCGCGCCATCTGCGCGACAATACTGGGTCATCTGATGGCTTGGGCTCCGCAGCCGACAGGCCGGGGCTCAGCTGTGGACCAACCACCGTCAGCGCGGCGCCAGCAAGGCCGGCTCGGCGAAGAAACGCGCGACGATTCAGCTCATCGGGCGAAGACATAGTTGCATCTCAGGCGCGGGGGAGGGGCGGGAACCTCAACCTGCCCGTAATCGGGTTCGACGGCAAGACAATCGCGCCGAGCAATCAACTGCTGAAAGTCCGGGAATATCTCTGCACACCCACCCGTCTACGAAAATAGTTAGCATAGCAACTATTTCTCATAACGAGGTCCCGATGAAGTCCATTCGACTGGTTGGTGGTTCGCTCCTTCTCGCCGTGCTCGCAGCCTGCTCCTCGACCCCCGATACGGCCGTGCTCACGGCCCCGGCTTTTGCCAAAGGTTCCTCGGGCGGCGGCGGCACGCCTACTCCGGCGCCGAATCTCGCCGGTCACTGGGCGGAAGTGCAGAACCCGCCGTTCCAACTCCCCGACGGCACCTACCAGGTCACCTTCTATGAGTTCGACGCGACGCAGTCGGGAAGCACGTTGTCGGGCACCGTCAATCGATACGTCTCGTACTACGACGCGAACATGCAGCCCCTCGTCTTGCGTCGCGATCTCGGCACGCCTGGCAAACTCACCGGCTCGATCAGCGGCACCACCGTCACGCTCGGCTTCATCAGGGTTGGCGAGAGCAAACTCACCTCGGGCTACACCACCACATTGTCGGCCGATCTACGGACGCTCACCGTACAGAACCCGACGGAGTTCGGCCCGAAGGCGTTCGTGCGATAAGCGCACGGCAGGTCAACAGTCGCGCCGAGTAATAGAATTCGGCATGACTCGTTGCGACGCCCGTCGATGGAGTTTGAGTAGCACGCTGTTCGCCGCACTCGCTAGTGCGGCGTGCAGCGGCGATGGTGCCGTCGGCGTCGCGGAGAACATTCCGCGTGTCACGCCGGCGCAAGCGCTGACATCAATGCGCGTGGTTGTGCCAAACACATCGCCGCGCGCGGGTGAACAAGTCATTGCTACCGTGGCCGCGACCGATCAGAACGGCGCGGCGATGACGGTGGGAGATCCGGCGTGGACGTCGAGCGCGTCGCAGGTCGCGACCGTGAGTGCGAGTGGCGTGATCACGACGCTCGCGCCAGGCACCGTTGTTATTACCGCTGCGATCTTCGATGTGCGGGGTTCGGTGACGCTTACCGTCGCGCCGCCTGCACCTGGCGCCGCGCCAGTGGCGTCGGTCATCGTCGATCCACTGCAAAGCAGCCTCGAAGCCGGCGCGTCGCTCACGCTGACCGCAATCACCCGTGACTACGCCGGCGCGCCATTGTCCGATCGCGAGATCGCGTGGAGTTCGTCGGATGTGAACGTCGCCACCGTTTCACCCGCTGGCATCGTGACGGCGATCGGTGAAGGCACGGCAGTCATCGAAGCGCTGAGCGAAACAAAGCGCGGAACTTTTGCGATCACGGTCACGCCGTCGATCGACAGCTCGATCGTCATCAGTGTGCCGTATCCGTATCCGCAATCGGTCGTGGGCGATACCGTGACGGCCGTTGCGGCGGTGCAATCGCCGTACACCATCGTTTCGGTTACCGCGAACGTGGGCGGACAGAACACAACGTTGCGCTATGGTCCGATTGGCAACACCGGCGTGCTGGGCAACGGACAGCAGGCGATGGGTTGGTCGGCCAAACTGAATCTCAACACGCTGCCCTTTGGGCCGTACGCGCTCGTCATCACCGCCATCGACGACATTGGCCGTCGCCGCGTGCGCGCCGTGCCGATTGTCCGCAATCCCACCGTTAGCGGCGGCTCAAAGGCGCCCACGTCGAACAAGTAAGGCGCGCGACGCCACTGAGCGAGACACGGTGTCGCGCGGCGTCGATGGCATGGCCGGTGTGCACACGACGTACATCTGGTAGCGAGTTTCGCCGGACTTGAGCGCCAGCTTTTCGTTTACGCGGTTCTCTGCGTCGGTGCCCAGCAGCGCTTCAGCGTTGATGTTGAACAGACAATCGCTTTGCTGCCAGCGGTAACGCAGCGAACCCTCATTCGGCGAATCGCGCGGGTCCGGCGTGCGTACCCACTTCGCCGCGCGCAGCACCTCATAAAAGTGGACCGCTTCTTTTTGCACGCCGAGCGTCGTGCCACCCGCTGCAGTGATGCGGCAGGTGATCAGGCGCTTCCTGGTGCGCCAATCGTCGAGCGTATCCGCGCCGATTTCCGCGACCATGTGTCGTTCCGTGCGCAAGAATCGCGCGGCGGCCACGCAGTGCGTCGAATCGACCGGCGCCGCATGACTTTGTGCAGCCAACACGAGTGTCGAAATCAGATTGAGCATGAACGCGCGAGAGCGAAGCGCAGCGGGTGATTACAGCGTGAGCGACATATAGACATCGGCCGTCTCGTATTTAACGTCGTCCGGCACCGGAACGTGGACGAATCCCAGCGATCGGTACAGCGCAATCGCCTCGCGCAGCGCAGAGTTGGACGAAAGCTCGATGGTGTGAGCGGCGCGGCGTTGCGCAAATGCAATCGCTTCGGCGGCCAACGCGCGACCGATGCCTCGCCCGCGCGCGGCCGGATCGACCGCCAGCTTGGCCAGTTCAAATCGGCCGTTCCCCTCCGGAACGATGGCGACGGTGCCCACCACGCGGCCGTCCAGTAGCGCCAGGAACACTTCGCCGCCGGGTTGCACAAAATGGCGCGCCGGATCGGCCAAAACCGCCACATCGTGCGATTCGAGCAGACCAAACGACTCCAACCACGCACGGTTGAGCCGTTCAAAGTCGGGCTGATACTCCGGACGGTAGCGTTCGATCTGCATAAGCACTTCGGTGAGCGAGACGCCATCTGGTGTACCGCGTGTACGGCGTACATGATAAAAGCATGGACATTTACTTGACGAGCCTGGCCATTGGTGGCGTGGGCCTCGTCGCAATGGCGGCCAGCGGGATCGGACAGCACGGTCACGGCGGTGCGCACGGCGCACATGGCGGACACGGTGGTCACGACGGTGGCCATGAGATGGGGCACTTCGGTCATACGGGCACCCATCACGTCGGAGCACATCACGGCGGAGCGCATCACGACGGAGCACATCACGGCGGAGCGCATCACGGCGGCGGGGCTCACGGCGGAGCGGGTCAGCTGTTGCTTTCGCTCATGTCCCCTCGCTTGCTCTTTAGCGTCTGCCTCGGACTCGGCACCACGGGCGTGCTACTGCAACGCCTTCTGCCGTCGGTGCTCGCGGGGGTACCGCTGTTTGCGGCAGCGGTTGCCGGTGGGGCGGCCTTCGAGATGCTTCTGGTGCGTCCGATCTGGAACGCCTTCTTCCGCTTTGAAAGTGCGCCCGCGCTCACACTGGAAAGCGCCGTCGCGTCCGAAGCCAAAGCCGTCTCCAACTTCGATGCGAATGGTCAAGGTTTGATCGCCATCGAAATGGATGGTCAGGTGGTGCAGTTGCTGGGCACGCTGCAGTCGGATGATCGCGCGATGGCGCCCCGCATCGCGGCGGGTACTCGACTGCGCGTGGAAGAAGTCGACGCCGCGCGAAATCGTTGCACGGTGTCGTTGGTGTAGCGTTTCCGTCTCTCACTCAATCCTCGCAATGCAACTCCCTGATAGTCTCGTCTCGACCGGCGCCGTGGTCATTGGCGTTGTCGCGTTTGTGTTGGTCGCCGTGCCGGTCATCGTCGCGAAGTTTTTGCGGAACGTCGAAGCGGGTGAAATCCGCCTCGTGAGTTGGCTGGCGGGCGGCACGGTCATCTACCGCGGGCCCGGCAAGTCGAAGGAAATCCCGTTGCTCACCACTGGCACGACGATTTCCAGTAAAGTCATCAACGTCGATCTCGATATCACCGATCAGACGGCCGATATCGACGAGAATGGCACGCCACGACCCATCAAAGTGCGCGTGCTGGCCAGCGCGATTGTGTCCGTTGGCGACTCGGATCTGCTCATTAAGACCGCGGCCAATCGATTCTTCTCCAAGCAGTCGGCCGATCAGATGAACACGCTCACCGACTTGCTTTCAAGCTCGGGTCGTCGCGCCATCAACTTGCTGACGCACGATCAGCTCTTCTCGGCCAAGGCAACGCCGTCGGCGTCGCGTTCGCTGTTGCCCGGACCCGACGGCAACATGCTGCCCGCGCGTCAGGCACCGGCGCCCCTCACCACCACGGTGCACGGCGAGGGCCCCGTTTTGGAAGATGAAGATGACCCGCTCGCCGTGATTATTCGCAAGGCCTGCTCGCGCGAACTCACCGATTTGGGACTCATCTTCAATTCGCTCAACATCAAGATCGTGCAGTCGGAGGTGGCGGAAGCACGTCGACGTCAGTCGGCCGCCGAAGCGCAGGCCAACGCTGAAATCGTTGCCGCGATGCAAGCACGTCGCGCGAAGGAAGCGCAGCTCGACGCCGAGCGCGCGATTTCCGACAAGACGCGCGAACTCGAGCAAACGCGCGCGGCCAACGCGGCGTTGATCGCTCAGGCCGAGGCTAAGCGACAGGAAGCGGCCGGATTGCAGCGCACCGCCGAGCTCGATGCCACGCAAATCGCACAGGCCAAGGCCAACGCAGCAATGGTGCGTCTCGACGCCGAAGCGGCGGCCGATGCCGAAGCGATTCGAATTCGCCGAATCGCGGACGCGACCGCTGAAAGCATTCGCAAGGTGAACGAAGCCATTCAAGCGGGTGGCGAAGCGTACTTCCGCTATCGCCAAATTGAGATGCTCCCCAACATCGCGCCGGCGATCGCCGATGCGCTCTCCGACGCGAAGATGGTGACGATCTCGAACGGCGAGGTCGGCGCGCCAGAGACCACGACCAACAACATGATGAGCGTGATCCAGACCGTGTTGGCGGCGCAACTCGTCGGTAAGAGCGGCGTGCTGGATAGCGTCGACAAAAAGAAGGACGCCTGAGCGATGACGCCCTCCATACTGAAACGCGCCGTCGCGCGCGTCGCGATACTCGTCGCGCTGCTGGGGACCGTTCCGAGTGTCGCGCACGCGACGTGGTCGGTGATAGCGATCGACATGGCTACTGGCCGCGTCGTGATCGCGAGCGCCACGTGCGTGAACAACAACGACATGTTCCTGATGGGCATTCAAGCGGTAGTCGTGCCTGGCCGAGGTGTCGCCGCGTGTCAGGCGGGTGTCGACGGCACACACGCCAATCAGATGCTCGTCTACAATGAATTGCAGAAGGGCACTGACCCCGCACGGATCATCGAACTCCTGTCGGCCGACCCTGCGTTTCAAACGCGACAGTTTGGCATTCTCGATTTGCAAGGACGCAGCGCCGGCCACTCCGGACTCACCAACGGGTACGTCAGTCAGGACATTCAGGGTCGTGTGCCCGGCACGCAGATCTACTACTCAATCCAAGGCAACATTCTGCGCCCCGGTGAAGTGATTCCGAATGCCGTGAAGGCGTTCCTCTACACGAAGGGTGCCATCACCGATCGCGTGATGGCCGCTCTCGAAACCGCCGACCAATACGGCGGCGACAGTCGGTGCACATGTCCTCCGCTGCCGGCCGATGGTTCGAAGCCGGCGATCCCGTGCGAAGGACGGACCAGCTACGTGTCGTACATTCTGATGGCGGAGAAGAACGACACGAACGGCGATTCGCACAACAACGGCAAGTACGCGATGTACCTCACGGTCACGCAGCCGGAGCAGGGCGGACCGAACGCCATCAAGGCGGGCGAAAATCTGAACCCCGTCAAGACACTGCGCTTGCGGTACGACGCGTGGCGCAAGACGCAGCCGGCGTCGTTCAAGTGAGGCGCCCCATGAAGCTCTCAACGATCGGCGCGCTCGTCGCGCTTGTCGCGGCGGCCGTCGCTGGCCATGCCGCTCCATTGCGCGCCCAGGCGACCGGTGCCACGCCGCCGCCAGCGCAGCCGCCAGCCGGTCGTGGTGGAGGCGGCGCGAATGCGCGCGCCCGGGCCGGTATTCGCACGATGACGCTCACGTCCAGCGCATTTACCGACGGCGGGATGATTCCCGCCAAGCACGCGCAGCAGGGGCGCGACGTGTCGCCGCCGCTCGCGTGGAGTGGTGCACCCGATTCCGTGACGAGTTACGTACTGATCGTGCACGACATCGACGCACCAATCGGCGACGGCAGCGATGACATGCTGCACTGGATGGTGTGGGGATTGTCGGGCAGCACGTCGTCACTTCCGGAAGGCGTGCCGCAGGGCCCAACTGGTACCGGTGGCTTTCGCCAGATCAGCGGTACGGGACCGTACTATCGCGGCGCGGCCGCACCCGCCACAGGCCCCGCGCATCACTACCTGTTCGAGCTATATGCGCTCGATATCAACGTGAACGTGCAACCGGTGGGGCAATCGCCGCCCGCGACACGCGCCGCCGTCATCGCGGCGATGACGGGACACATTCGCGGCAAGGGTGTGATGGTTGGACTCTACAAGCGTCCTGCGCCGTAAGCAGACGCGACTCTCTCAGTGGCCCACTGCCGTCAGTGCAGTGGGCCATTTGCCGTCCAGCGTTTCGCGAACCTTGCGCGCAACCTGTTCTCCGGTGAATGGCTTGGCGAGGAACTGTGCCTCGTCGGCTTGCACGCGCTGCGCCAGCAATGTGTCTTCCGTGTAGCCGGAGATGAACAACACGCGCGTGCGGGGAGAGAACGTGTTGATCTGATCGGCCAGCTCGCGCCCTCCGAGCGCAGGCATCACGACGTCAGTGATGAGGAGATCGATCGGCACGCTGGACTCGCGTGCGGTCTCGAGCGCTTGCTGGCCGTCCGCGGCTCCGACCACCGAGTAGCCCTGTTTTGTGAGTGCGCCCACAATCATCGATCGCACCGCAGGATGATCTTCCGCGACCAGCACATGCTCCGTTCCGCGCGCGGTTGCCGCAGTAGGTTCGGGCGTCGAAGCGGTTGGAGTCGGCTCAATACACGGAAATGTCAGCCGGAATGTCGTCCCGACTCCGATCGTCGAAGTCGCAGCAATCGTTCCGCCCGCGCGATGCACGATGGCATAGACCGACGCGAGCCCGAGTCCGGTGCCTCGGCCAATCGGCTTGGTCGTGAAGAACGGTTCAAAGATGTGCGACAGGGTGGCCTCATCCATGCCGAGACCGGTATCCTGCACCGTGAGTATGACGTTGCGATCCGGAACCCCCGCTTCGTTGCGGCTCCCAGCGGGTACACAAGTAGTGGTGATGGAAAGGGCGCCGCCACGAGGCATCGCGTCGCTGGCGTTGATGGCGAGGTTCACCAGTACCTGCTCGAGCTGCGCGGGGTCGATGCGAATTGCACCAGCGTTCGGATCGAGCGACAGATCGACGGTCACCGCCTCTGTCACCGCGCGACGAACGATGCGCTGCGCGTCCGAAACAAGGTCGTTGATGCGATGCTCGGAGGGGGCGAGCAGTGGCTGCCGACTGAACACGAGCAGCTGTCGCGAGAGTGAAGCGGCGCTGCGCGCGGCCCGCGAAATATCGTCGAGTGGTTCGCGCGCCTCGTCGCCGGCGCGACACGAGCTGAGCGCCAACTCCGTGTTGGCCTGAATAACCGTGAGCAGGTTGTTGAAGTCGTGCGCGAGGCCGCCCGCCAGCTGCCCAACGACTTCCATTTTCTGCGCTTGAAGCAACTGCCGCTCGACCTCTCGGCGTTCGGTGATGTCCTCGAGCAGAGTTTCGATGTACGGCTCGCTCTCGTGCTCCTCGTGCACCAGGCGCGCACGCATGCGCGTCACACGAAATTCTCCGCTCAGGCGACGAACGCGTACCTCGACATCCTGCAGCGAGCCCTGCATTCGCAGGCGCTGCAGGAGCTGCTTTCGTCCGCCTTCCGCCACGAATACCTCAGCCGAGAGTGCCTTGAGTGCATCGAAGTCCGTCGCGCCAACGAGCGCCAGAAACGCGGGATTCGCCGAAAGGAATCGCCCATCGAGCGTCGACAGCACAATGGCGACCGAGGCGTCGTGCACGAGCCGACGATACCGCGTCTCGACTCTTCGCACATCGTCGCTCGCGCGCACCTGTTCCGTTACGTCGGTCATCACGACGATTTGCGCGCTTCGCCCTTGATACACCAAGTCATGACCGACGATGTCAACGAGAATTACGGAGCCGTCGCGCTTGAGATGACGCCATCGACCCGCTCCGTGCAACCCCGCTTTCAGGCACGACAACTTCGCGCGCAGTCGCGGCACGTCCTCACTCGGACGCAATTGATCGATGGACAGTGAAAGAAACTCCTCTCGAGAATATCCATAGTGCTCGATGGCCGCGTGATTGACCGCCAGCACTCGACGTGTTTCACGATCGAAGACCCACAATGGCAAGGGCACGGCGTCGAAGAGATCGCGATAGTGTCGTTCCGATTCGCGCTGCGCCGAAAAGGCGGTGTCCACCCGACTGACCATCAACGAGAACGCGCTCGCCAACCGCCCGAACTCGTCGTTGCGTCCGCTGAGCTGAGCTGGCGGCGAATAATTCCCGTCAGCCACGCGCTCCACCGACCGGGTCAGCGCTTCCAGCGGTTGCGTGAATCGCTTGGTCAACCACCACGCACACGCGAGCGCAAGAACGAGCAGGGCAGTGCTTTGAGAATAGAGTCGAAGCAGTGCGCTGTTTGCCGCCGAGGCGGCAGACGCTCGCGCGACGCGCACCACGAGATGCCAAGGCGAGCTCTCAATACTGCGAGAGACGACGATGGCATGCAGCGTGTCGGGCGCCCTCGTCACCGGTGTCAGCCACACGCCCGACGGTCCGCGCACGGGCGCCGAATCGAGTTGCGTCCACACGCCGTTACGATCACCGAGGAAGACCGAGTATCCATCTGAGGCGAGACGCGCAACCGCGCTCGCCTCGAACGATCTCCACGCGATGACCCACTGCCGAGTTGCGCGATCAGCCGGCACCGGCGCCACAACAACGTACGCCACGCCAGTGGGCGTCGCCGTCAACGATCCTACCATCGGCATCGCAACGCGGCGCAGATCGTTTTGCACGATCGCGTTCCGCGACGCGACGCGCCACGGTGCGCTGTCGCCCACCATCGCCTCGACATGTCCATCGGCCGAGACGAGTTCGATTCCCACGATCTGATAGGTGTTGGCGAACAGCCGAGACAATGAGTCACGCAGCCACGGCGATTGCACTTGTCGAGCCATGACGGTCAACAGCTGCGTTCTCGATGTCTCAAGCGCGATATGCAGCTGATCGGTCATACTTGCGGCGCGCGAGTGCGCGGTCGCGTAGGCCGCCTGGCGCACCTCGCGCCACGTGGCCACCGATTGCAGCACGATGACCGACGTCAGCACAATGGCAACGCTCGCCAAGATGCGCGGAAGCACGGAATCACGACGCGCGGCCCAGGCGGTGCGACGAGCCGAAGGTGGGTCAATGCTTTGCATGCCGAGACCAACCTCCGCTCAACGGAGCTGTCCTGACGGCGCGTCGTCGCGCTGGGATAGGATGGCAAAATCCGCCGCCAGATGTGTCGGGGATTTCCCGATGTCTCAGTGTAGAAATCTGGAGAGCTCGGAGCCCCCTCCATGGAGTTGCGAAGTGCGAAACCAGACCGAAGCTTTGACGCTCCCCTCACACCCTCTCATGCGACCTACCCTCGCCTTCCCGCTGCTGCTGGTGTCTGCCGCCTCGCTGTCCGCACAGCCCGCCAAACTCGGTGATTGGCCGCAGCATTCCCGTCAGCGCCCGACGCCACCCATCGTCAATCCGGGGCCGCAAAAGGCTGTCGCTCCGACCGCCGGATCCATCGTGCTCTTCGACGGCAAGAGCCTCGACAAGTGGACGTCGGCCGAAGGCGCCCCCGCCAAGTGGAAGGTCGTGGACGGGGCAATGGAGGTTGTGCCGAAAACGGGAACGCTCACTACGAAGGACAGCTTTGGCGACGTGCATCTGCACATCGAGTGGCGTACGCCGAAGCCGCCTGAGGGCAAGGATCAAGACCGCGGCAATAGTGGCGTGTTCTTCGGTGGCGGTCGCTACGAAGTGCAGGTACTCGATTCGTACGACAACGTGACCTACGCCGATGGTCAGGCCGGTTCGATCTACGGACAGTATCCGCCGACTCAAAACGTCGCGCTGCCGCCAGGTGAGTGGCAGACGTACGACATCATTTACAATCGCCCGCGGTTCGACGCGAACGGCAAACTCATTTCGCCGTGCCGTATCTCGGTCACGTGGAACGGCGTGAAGGTGCAGGACAACGTTGAGCTCACAGGACCAACCGCGAACGGCTCACGACCGCCCTACGAAGCGCACCCCGATCGGCTCCCCATCTCGCTGCAAGACCACGGACACAAAGTGCAGTATCGCAACATCTGGCTGCACGATCTCGAAGCGAAGAAGTAGCGCGGCTCGCGACGATTACGCGGCCCTCGCGAGCGGCGATCCGTCGGGATTGGCGATGAAGATCCAGATGGACGACGTGCGGGCGGAGTAGTACATCCGCATCTGCACCGTACGAGGGAGCGCGCCGTGCGTGAACGTAAAACGGAATTGCGCCTCGAGCTGGTGCGTCGAGAACCCCTCGACGTACCGGCCGAACACTTCTTCCGAAAACGCCGACGGTGCGACTTCGGTGAAAAAGTCGCGTCCGATCGGACGCTGCGACTCAAACCCGGTGTCGTCGGCCTCGGCTTGGTTGTACGACAGCACCCGACCCTCTGAGTCGATTTCGACCACGCCGAAGGGTAGTGCATCGAGTTCCTCGACCGAGAGCTGGCCGAGGTACGGCGACAACAAGCGCGATGTAGCTTCGAGCTCCATGGTACTCTGGAACGGGCGGTGGCCGGTCATCTCCGGCATCGGAGACAACACCGTCCGCTCTTGAGGGTCGGCACGGTCTCCCGCGGTCTTAACGATTCGTCACGCCCCGCGGTGCCTCCGTTATGCCCACGGCGCGCGTCGAACGGAACCATCCGGCCGCTCGGGGTCTATGTGGGTCGTCGGTGACGAGATGGCGATTGGTACCCACTGCACCAATCCGCCGCACACTCGCCGGCGTAACTCCTGATACCGGGCAACGTGACGGCACCTGAAGACGACGGTCGGTTCGAGCAGGAGGCACTTGCCTGCTTTGAGCACGTGGCGCGATTCGCCATGTCACTGACGCGCGATCCATCCGATGCGGATGATCTCGTGCAGGAGACCTATCTCCGCGCGTTCCGTGGTCGGCACACCTTTCAGCCGGACGGCAACATGCGGCGTTGGCTCTTCACGATCTGCAAACACGCGTTTCTGCGCATTCGCGAGCGTAGCGATCGGGAGATGGTGTCAACGTCGGACGATCCGACGGATGAAACGCGCGAGGCGATTCGTTTACACAATCGACTGGTTGCGTCGGGCGAAGCTGCGGTGATGGAGCGACTGGACCTCGCGCCGGCCATCGCACGCGCGCTCGACGCGCTGAGCGCGCCGCTGCGAACGGTGGTCGTACTGGTCGATCTCGAAGGATACGGATACGGCGATGCGGCCGAAATCATGCAGGTACCCGTCGGTACCGTCCGCTCGCGACTGTTCCGCGCGCGACGCGTGCTGCAGGAATCGCTGATGGTGTTTGCCCGCGATGCTGGATTGATCGCACCCTCGCCTCGCGCAGTGCCGCAGGAGTGACACGAATCATGACAACGACTCAGGTCGACGGGCAGGACAATTCACCGGTGTTCGACTGCGAACAAACCGTGCGCCGGTTGTGGGACTATCTGGACGGCCAGCTCGGACCCATCGATACGGCCGCCGTGGATGCCCATCTCGCGGAATGCGATCGCTGTCCGCCGCACTTCGAGTTCGAACGACGTTTTCTCGACGCCGTGCGCGATGCGCGTTCGGCGATCCACACCCCCGACGACAATCGAACGCAAGCGTTGCGTCGTCGTGTAATTGCGCAGTTGGCCAACGAAGGTTTGTTAATCGTTCCGGGAGATCGAACATGAGTGATGTATCGCCGGCGCGACACGAAGCGCGCCATCACTGGGTCGTGCGTGTGACGCACTGGATCAACGTCGTCGCGTTCACGATCATGGTTGGCAGCGGATTGCGCATCTTCAATGCGCACCCGTCGTTTGCCCGCATCGGCGAACGTTTCCCGCTCTATCCGTGGGAAGGGAAGGCCATCCCCGCGTCACTTACCTTCGGCGCGTGGTTGGGCGGCGCTCGCCATTGGCACTTTGCCATGATGTGGGTGCTGGTGCTGACCGGCATGGTATACGTCGGCTTTGTCTATCTGCACGGCGAATGGCGCGATCTGGTACCCCGCCGCGGTGATATCCGCGATGCATGGCAAATGACGCGTTTCTACCTCTTCGCGCGCCCCGATCACCCGCCACATGGCAAACACAACGCGCTTCAGAAGAGCACGTATTTCGTGATGCCGTTCATCGCGGCGTTGATTGTGATTTCCGGAATCGCCATCTGGAAGCCGGTCTCACTGGGCTGGTTGACCGCCCTCTTCGGAGGATATGTCTACGCGCGCTTCGTGCACTTTGTCTGCATGGCGTTGCTCGTGGCGCTGTCCGTGGTGCACGTGTTTATGGTGGTGAGCGTCGATCCGTACAGCTTGCGCGGTATGATTACCGGCGGCCACAACGAGGAGCTGTCTCCGATTGCGCGCAACGCACGTCCGTTCATGGGTCTCTTTCGTCGCAAGCGGCCCACGGTACCGGCCGCGTCCACACTGACCGGGGAGGCCCGCTGATGTCTTCGCGTATTCATCGCCTGAAGGCCATCGCGCTCGTCGATCGGAGCGTTGATGCACTGGAGCGCGACGACCGATTGGCCCTCGATCGCCGTGCGTTCTTCAAAGCCAGCGCCTCGAGTTTGGCGTTGGCGTGGCTCGCGGCCTGCGATTCTCCCGGGCCGGCCAACCTGGAACGCGCGCTGGCGTACGCGGCGCGCAAGAACGAAGTGGTCGAGCGCTGGTTGCTGCGCCACACCAGTATGGACATGGCGCTCCCCGGTGCCAAAGTCGCGGGCGATCGCTTCCCGTCGTATTACGTGTCCGACGCAGTGCCAAAGTACGACGGCACGCTGAGCGGTCCTTGGACATTGGAAGTCACTGGGCTCGTGCGCAATCCGGTCAAGCTGTCACTGGACGAATTGCAAAACCTGCCGCGCACGATGCAACGCGTCGATCACTTCTGCGTGGAAGGGTGGAACGCGGTGGCGATCTTCACCGGCGTCACACTGCGTGATCTCGCCAAAGTGGTTGGCGTGAATCCCAGCGCGCAGTATGTCGACTTCCAATCGTTCGACGATGGCTATCACGAGAGTTGGGATGTCGAGAGCGCGATGCATCCGCAAACGATGATCGTGTACGGCAAGGATGGAAAAGCACTCACGCCGGCCTATGGTGCGCCGGCGCGAGTGCACTCGCCCATCAAGCTTGGCTACAAGAACACCAAGTATCTCACGAAGATCGAGTTTCTGGCCGATCGGAACGGCGGCTATTGGAGCGACCGCGGCTACGAGTGGTTCGGCGGCACCTGATCGGTTTACGGTTTCTTCTTCGCTGAGCCGCCCGCCAGGCTTCGATAGTACTCCTCGATCATGGCGCGATACTCGACCGGTACCGGTGCGTTTGCGCCGAGTGCCGGTCGTCCGTCGGTGCTCATGCCGAGGGCGCGATAGAGGCCGAACTCAAATGTCTTGAGTCCTTCGATCATCTGGTTCTGCAGCGACGCGAGTTGATTGGGATCGTTGAACGCCTTGGAGTTCTCGAGCTGCCGCATGTTGTCGATCGCCCGATCAAGGTCGCGCGTGTTGACGCCCTGCTGCGCGAGATCGCGCCGCAGATTCTCCGCTGCTTCACGACGCAAACGGAATTCGCGCGTGAACTGATTGATGTCGTTCGGATTGAACTGGCCGCCGTTCGGCACGCCACCACGCACGGTGCCGTTGGGAGTGCCGCCACCCGCGAATGAGTTGTTGGGCGAACCGCCCTGACGAGGCGCGTTGCCATTGTTGCCGCGACCGCCGCCCTGCTGTTGGCCGCCCTGACCTTGTTGACCGTTCTGGCCTTGGCCTTGTTGACCTTGGCCTTGTTGACCTTGGCCTTGCTGACCTTGGCCTTGTTGACCTTGGCCTTGTTGGCCTTGGCCTTGTTGGCCTTGGCCTTGCTGGCCTTGTTGCCCTTGTTGCCCTTGCTGGCCTTGTTGGCCGTTTTGCCCCTGCTGTTGACCGCGGCCTTGCTGGCCTTGGCCTTGCTGCTGCCCGTTCTGCTGTCCGTTCTGCTGTCCGTTCTGCTGTCCGTTCTGCTGCCCGTTCTGCTGTCCGTTCTGACCTTGTTGGCCCTGACGGCCTTGCTGCAGACGGTCGTTCATCCGTTGCTGCATCGACTCCAGATTCTGCACCAACTCGCGGGTTTGACCCAATGCGCGTTCCTGCTGACGCGCGGCCGATTCACCAGACATCGAACTCGCCGCCTGACCAATGCGATCGGCCACGTCCTTCAAATTCTCGGCGATCTGCCCTTCGAACGCGCGCACATATTCGCCTGAACCGGCGCGCATCACGTTCTTCGAAAACTCGATCTTGTCCTTGATGCGCGCGTCGCGAATCGCCTCCGCCGCCTCGCTCAGCTTGCCGGCGGCCTTTGGCTGATCCC
This sequence comes from uncultured Gemmatimonadaceae bacterium, assembly GCA_966096095.1. Taxonomy (GTDB): domain Bacteria; phylum Gemmatimonadota; class Gemmatimonadetes; order Gemmatimonadales; family Gemmatimonadaceae; genus Gemmatimonas. The sequence goes on from CBHTUR010000005.1 coordinate 61,260, forward strand.
GACGGCCGTCGCGCGACAACCGATCCGCATCCGCTTCCAACTTGCTGACTTCGTTCGCCATCGCATCTTTCTGCTCCATCAACTTCTGCATTTGCTGCGTGCGGGACTCGCCCGACGCGGCCTGCGCCTGCTCAACCGCGCTCGACATTTCGCGCTGACGCGACTCCAGGTCACGTGCCTGCTGCGCCAGCTTCTGGATGCCAGAGTTCGTGGCGTCCGACTTGCTTCCCTCCAAGTTGCGCGCAGCTCGGTTCAGTTCTTCGAGTGCCTGGCTACCCTGCGCCGCAGATCCCGTTGCCGCCCGACGCATAGCGTCGGCCGCTTGTTGCATGCGACGCGCCGCGTCGGCGAGGTCCGGATTGTTCTGCTCGCGCGACAACCGCTCCAGCCGACGCGCTTCTTCTTCGGCCTGTTTGGCTAAATCGCGTTGCGCACCGCTTGAACCACCATTGCTGCCGCCGTTCGCGCCGCGACTCGCACTGGCGTTTGCGCCACCACTCGCACTGCCGCTCGCTCCGCCTGACGAGCCACTCGATCCGCTCTGTCCCGACTGCTGGCCCAAACGGTCGCGCATCGCCTCGGCCATCCGCTGCATCCGTTCGTTCTCCTGCTGCTGGCGGTTGGCCAACTGCTTGAGACGTTCCAAGGTTTCGTCGACGGCGCGCTCACTCTGCTGCTGCTCCGAAGACTGCTGCTGCACCGCCTCGTACTGATTGCGCATCTTGTCGGTTTGCAGCTCGAACAGATCGGCCAACTCTTCGGGGCGTTGTTGCGCGCCGCCGCCGCCGCCACCACCGCCGCCGCCACCACCACCCATCTGCACCTGCACGTCGCGATACAATGCTTCGGCGCGCTGCAGATGCTGCAACGCCTGTTGCTCAGGCGGCAGCGCCGTATTGCCTAGTCCACGACCCAGCTGCTCTTCGGCGCTCTTCATGAACGTCGAGGCTTCGGTGAGCTCTTTTTGGATCTTGGCGAACGTGGTATCGGTGGTCGCCACGCCGCGCTCTACCAAACGACGCGCAAGACCCGCCACATCGTCTTTCAGTCGACCTTGTCCGATGGTCAGCGTTGTAATGTCTTCGCGCCGCTTCTTGGCCGCCGTGGTGCTGCTGTCGCGCAACCAATTAAACGTGCCGGCTACAATCTCTTTCTGACGCGCGGTAAAGCCGTCGGGCGAATCTTGTTGTCCGCCACCACCACCACCGCCTCCGCCACCACCCTGTTCCGCCTGTTTGTAGTTCTTGGAGAATGGGCGCACTTCGAGGAAGTACACGTCGCTACTGCCTTCATGGCCTGCACCATCGCGCGCGACCGCGTTGTACGCCACCACGTCGCCCGGTTGCAGCCCCAGCTCCTCGAGGAAGATCGTGTGCGCGCCACGCGCGTCGCGTGGCTTGCGGGAAGTGCTGTCCTGAATCGCGACGCGCTTCTCCTCACCGCCATTCACGCGATAGCGCAACTCGAGCTTCGACACCCCCAAATCGTCGCTCGCCCGCACCGCGATCGTCACTTCATCCGTGTTGGAAACCTTGGTGTCGCGCCCCGGCTCTTCAATGCGCACCGACGGCGCCCGATCGGGAATCGCATCAACCACATACTGCACTGCGCCCGCGACCATCGTGCCGTCGGTCGTCTGCAAATCAACGCGGTAGAATCCGCTCTTCTTCACCACGAACGACCCAGTTACCGCGCTGTCGCCGCTCACGGTCAGTGGCACATCGGTGCCATCGTCGAAATGCAACTGGCCGCCCTTCACGGCTCGCGTAATGCCGGCATGTACCACGACCGTCGTACCGACCACCGCCGCCACGTCGCCACCGTCCTCGATGTGTTCGGTAGGCAGTCCACTATATGCCGGGAACTTGAGATCGAGCGCCATGTGATTGACCGCCGGCAAGTCACTCACTTTCAGCGTGAACGTCGGCGAGCGCACATCGGCCGACTCGATGTAGTACGAGGTCTCTTTGGTGAGATCGAATAAACGCGAACGGAATCCGCTTGAGTCGGCATCTCGACTCATTGGCAGCCGCGTCCACTCCTCCGCCGAATCGCTCCGGAACACAAGCTCTGCGCCGTCAGCCGCAAAGCCCACCAGCGATGCGTGCAACTCAATCGCGCCGCCCTTCGGAACGCTGGCGTTGCCAGGCTCCACGCTGATCAATCGACGGGGCACGGCCGCTTCCGCTGTTCCCCACGGCACGAACAGCACGCGCGCGCCATCACGCAAACCGGCTGGACCAAACGCAAACAAGAGCAGCGCCACCGCGCCGACCGCCGCGAGCGATTGCCCCGCGCGAATCATGCGCGGCCGCTCAAGCGCCGCGCGCTCCTGCAGCGGACGAATCGCTCCGGTTGCGCGCGTCATCAGTCGCGCGGACAACGACGCCGAGATGCGCTCCGATTCCGGACGGTTGGCTTCCTGGACGGCGGTCAGCAGCGCCTGTCGCAACTCGGGCGAGCGCTCCTCCACGTAGAGTGCAAATCGCTCGTCGCTCGCGCGTCGCAACAGCGGCACGATCAATCCGCGCACGACGGCCGCCGCAATCAGCACGTAGCCGATCACGCGCGCCATTAGCAACGCGCGCGACGGATTCGCCGAGTCGTCGCCACCGAACACGCGCAGCACAAGCATTGTCGCGAGCACGGCGAGCACGATCGCCACGCCAATCCACACCGCCGACTCGAGCAGAACACGCTGCCGCCACTGACGACGCAAGGCGCCAAGCGTTGTGAGCAGTTGACGATCGGGACTCATCGTTCGCTCCTGTCCTAAAGGACGGGGTCCTGAACTGCCGGACGTGTGCGTCTGGCGATGGCGCGCCAGCCGCGAGTGGTCATAAAAGTCTCGCCGACAAGCGCGGCGGCGACAATGATCAACAACCACCGCCACCAACTCTGACGACGCTCGAGCTCGTCTCGTGTTGGCGGTGCCGCACTGGATGCCGCCGACGGCGCCGACGAGCGCACACCGAGCAGCAGTTCCTTCGGGTCAATCGGTGTCAGATCCGACTCGCCTGCGGGCACATTGACTGCCGCAAGGGCAACCGGCGCACCGGTCGCGCTGCCCGCGAACGCGGCGTAAAGCCCTGCGTCGGCCAACGGCACGGCTTTACCGAGCGAATCACCCTTGGGTCGCAGGAGCGAACCGTCGGGCGCCCGAACAACCGGATCTTTGATGCTATCGGGCAACGACCACGACTCTGCTGTCGTGCGCCAGAGCGGCACGGCGTCGCGCCCCGAGGCATGCAGCAACAGTTGGCGGACGAATGGCAGAAACGCCGGCTGAAGTGGCAGATCACCGTTCTGCGCATCGAAGGGCAACGTCAGGACCACGACATGACCGGCGCCGACCGTGCGTTCCAGCACCGCGGGCAACCCGTCGTCGAAGCGCGCCAGCACATCGGCATTTGCGGGCGCATCGACGCGCGCGTAGCGCAACACACGCGTGGCAGCGAACGCGTCCTGCGTTTCGCGGAACGGCGCAAACAACGGATGCTCAAAGTGCAGGTCGCGCAACGACGTGCCGCGATCGCTCAAACGATCGGCCACGCCGCTGGCTTTGGCCGGCAACAACGACAGGGCGCTGCCGCGCGCGGCTGTGCGACGGCCAGCCAACTGCACTACGCCCCCGCCGTTCGTCGCAAAGGTGGTCAACGTCGCGGTCGACGCATCGCTTGGCGCGGTGTCCCAGTACATCACCACGCCGTGAGTCTTGAGCAACTGCGGTGTGATCGCCGCCGCGCGCACGCGATCAATGGCAACTTCCGGCGCGCGCCCGATCGAGACGGCGCGCTCGAAAAACAGCGTCTCGTCGCTCGTGGCGTCGTCCGGCAACACCATCGCGATGCGCAAGACGTCGTCGCGCGGAACGACAAATGCGAACGCGTCGTCAGCGGTGAGCGCGTCGGCGTCGAGCGTGACTTTCCCATCAACGGCGCCATCCGGTGCCGCCACCGGCGCAAACGTGATGACGGTCTCACCGTCGGCGGCCAGCGTCACGGCCTGCGTGCCAGCATCGCGTCCACCCAATGTCAACGACGCCTTCGTGGTCCGCGCCGCGGGCAATTCACGCGACAAAACGCGCGCCTTCACCGCCAGCATGGTGCGGCCACCTTCACTGATGCGCCGTGCCTCGACCGCGCGCACAGCACTGTTGGCACGTGACTTCGGCCCGACGGCCACGGCGCGCAGCGTGACGCCACTCGGCAAGTCCAGCCCGGCCACGCCCGATGTCCCCGCGCGCTGAAGATCCGAAATGAGTACGATCTCGGCCGCCGCATACGGCGCATCCAGCAGCATCTGTCGCGCCGTCCGAATGGCTGGTGCAAACCGGGTCCCACGCAGCGTCGTCTTGGTGCCACCAATCGCACCAAGCGCGCCCGCCTTGTCGTCGCCCAACCGCTGCGCGATTTCCGCCGCATCGTCGAACACCACCACACCTACGCGATCGCGTGCGCCGAGCGCACGCACCACTGCCCGCGCCGAGTCGAGGGCGGCCGGCCATACCTCTTTGTGGCTCATCGAGAGCGAACGATCGAGCGCGATGATGACGGCCTTCGTGCGAGTGTCGGTTGCCGCGGCGGCGCGTTCGGTCAGTACCGGTCGCGCAAACGCCAAGACGAGTAAGGCGACGGCGAGCGCGCGTAGCAGCAGCAGCGGCCAATCGGTCACGCGCTGCCGCGCCGACGTGCGGATAGGCAGCTGTTCGAGGAACATGAACGACGGAAACCGATACGGCTTGTCTTTGTCGCGATGCCGCAAGTGCACAAAGATCGGAATCGCCAGCGCAGCGAGTCCGGCGAGAAACGCGGGAACGAGAAATCCGAGGCCCATGCGCGTGCGTTACCTCACCCGGCTGCGCGAAAGCCGCGCGTCGAGATAGGCGTGGAGCGCGCGGTCCAGCGGCTCGCTGGTATTGAGCCGCACATAGTCAGCGCCGGAGTTGGTAATGCGCTGTTGCAGCGCGGCATGGTGCGCCGTGAGCAATCGCTGATACTTCGTGCGCAGGTCCGACGGCTTGATCGGCAGCAACGCACCGCTCTCCGCGTCTTCAAAGGTCGCGGGTAAGTCGCCGGGCAATTCAAGCTCTGCCGGATCGACCAGGTGGAACACGATCACGTCATGCTTGCGCATCCGGAGCGCGTCGATCGCACGGCCGAGCGCGTCGGGCTGCTCGTAACAGTCGGTGATCAGCACCACGATGCCGGTGCGCATGGTGAGCACACCGACTTTCTCAATCGCGTTGACGAGCTGGCTCTTGCCGGCCGCTTTGGCGCGCGCGAGCGTGTGCAGCATTAGCTGCAAGTGACGGACCGAGGGCGGTACCACGTCCACGAGCTCACCCGTAAACGTCGCGAGCCCCACGCGATCGCCCTGACCCTGCGACAACCATGCCAGCGACGCCGCGAGGAAGCGCGCGTACTCGAATTTGGTCACGGCACCGCTGCCAAAATCCATCGAGCCAGACTGGTCGAGCGCGAACACGACGCTCGCATTGGTGTCGGCGTCGTACTCTTTGATGTAAAACCGGTCGGTGCGTCCATACACGCGCCAATCGATGCGCCGCAAATCATCGCCCGGCTGATACGAACGATGCTCAGCGAAGTCGAGGGACGAGCCTTTGCGCAACGAGCGATGCTGCCCGTGCATGAACCCGTCTACGACCGTGCGCGCCAACAGCGCGAGGTCGGAGATTCGGGCCAGCATGGCCGGCTCAAGAAATGCCGCGGGGGCAGTGGCCACGATCAGATGCCGGACTTAGGCAATGGGACCGCGTCGATGAGCTTGGCGATCAGGTGATCGGTGGTAACCTTCTCCGACTGCGCCTGGAAGTTCACCAGAACACGGTGGCGCAGCACCGGACGCGCCAGCGCCTTCACGTCGTCGAAGCTGGCACTCGCGCGCCCCTGCAACAGCGCCCGAGCTTTCGCGCCGAGCACGAGCGCCTGCGCCGCGCGCACCGATGCGCCGTATGACACCCACTGCTTCACGAAATCCGGCGCACCCGGTCCCGGACGCGACGTGCGGACCAGCTTCACCGCATAGCGCGTAACGGCATCAGCAATGGGCAGGCGGCGCACGACTTTCTGATACGCCAGAATTTCGGCCTTACTGACCACGGGCTGCACCGCGTCCACCGGCAACGCTGTGGTCGACTTCACCACGTTGACTTCATCTTCTTCCGGCAGATAGTCGAGCATCACTTCCAGCATGAAGCGGTCGAGCTGCGCTTCCGGCAGCGGATAGGTGCCTTCGAGTTCGATTGGGTTTTGCGTGGCAAACACAAAGAAGGGCGCGTCGAGGTCGTACGTGCGTCCCTGCACGGTCACGCGCCGCTCCTGCATGGCTTCCAGCAAGGCCGCCTGCGTTTTGGGCGGCGTGCGGTTGATTTCGTCCGCCAGCAGCACGTTCGCGAACACCGGACCCGGCATGAACGAAAGCCGCCGATGACCGGTTGCCGGATCGTCCTGAATCACGTCAGTACCGGTCACGTCGGACGGCATCAGATCCGGCGTGAATTGAATGCGCGAGAACTTCAGGTCGAGCGCGCGCGCCATCGTGGAAATGAGCAACGTCTTCGCCAGCCCTGGGACACCGACCAGCAAACAGTTGCCGCCCGCGAACAGCGCGATCAGCGCCTGTTCGACGACGGTCTCCTGTCCGACAATGACTTTGCGCAACTCGCGCGTAATGCGCTCGCCGGTGCCTTGAAGGCGATCGGCCAGTGTAGCGTCGTCGAGTTGACTGAGATCGGCAGGAGAGGTCATCGGAGAAATGAGCTGGAGAAGGCAGGTGGGCGAGTCAGCGAAAATGCGAGTCGGCGCGAGCGCCGTTCAACGGGTCAGAGCGTAAATGATGTAGTTCACGCCGAGCTTGTACGCTTCGTTGGTGCCGTCCATCGGAAACATCCCAGTGTCGGAAAATTCCCAGTATTCGGAGATGTCGTTGTTGTAGTTCACCATCGCCAGCATCCGCTTCTTCGGGTCGTTGTCTTCAAAGAACGCGAGGAATTCGGATTTGTAGCCGCGGTAGTACGGATGGTTGTAATCCAGCGTCTTGATTTTGTAGAACGAATCGAAAATCGGATGCTTCAGATCGAGCGGCATGGCGCGCAGCTTCGGAAACACTTTGCGCATCTGCTCTTCGAAGTTCATCCAGTGTTCGCCGGCAAAATCGTCGAAGATGATGAAACCGCCCTTCGTCAGGTAATTCCGCAACCCGAGCACTTCCTTCTCATTCGGGCGCCAGAATCCCGGCTCGGCCATGAACAACACCGGATGTCTGGTGATGTTCGGATCGTCGAGCGTCATGATGTTGCTGCCGGTGCTCCACGTGCGGATCGTTGACAGCTCGCTCATGATCTTCGCGAAGTGCCGCTCACCGCGCGGATAATCGTGCGACCACTTGATGTCGGCACGGCCGAAGCCGCTCATCGGAATGTCGTAGCGCACGCGCACGTAGGCGAAACGGCCGTCGTAGGCAACGTTCGGTTCGAACACGGGCTGCATCCGTCCGCCGCCGCGTTGCGCGTGCAACGGCGACACCATCGGCAGCAGCCATGTTGCGGTCAACGCGGCCCCTATGAGCCCTCGGCGCATCGATGCCCACCCAAGCCGATTCATGGCGTACGCTCCGACTGCGCGAGCGGGGAAGATTTTCCGCGGAGCTCAAGCAACAGCGCCTGCGCTTTTTCAAACGACGGCGCCTGCTCCAGAATGTCCAGCAACTCTCGGCGCGCGGCCGTCACGTTGCCGGCCGCCGACAGTGCGCGCGCCAGTTCATAGCGCGCCGTGAGCAAATCAGACGGTCGGTTGAACACGACCGCGCGACGCTCGCGCAATGCCAGCGCGGTATTGCCACGCGACGCCGCCAGTGTCGCCAGACGATCGTGCAATTGGTTGTCGTACGGCGAAATCCACTGCAGTCGCTCCAGCGCTGCCATCGCCCCGGCAATGTCGCGACGTTTCTCGCGAACATCGGCCTCCAGCGCATTGGCCTCCCACGTCGTCTCGTTGTGCGACGTCATAATGGCCAACTGCGTCAGCGCCGCCGTGGTATCGCCGCGCTCAATCGCGAGCTGCGCCAGCATCCACGCTGGACTATCGTCGCCAGCGTACTCCGGAAAGAGCGCTTGCGCCCGCAGGAGCAGCACCGCGGCCGAATCGCGTCGCTTGGCTTCCAGTGCGGCAATCGCGCTGCGCATCGTCTCGACAAACGGTCCCGTCATGCGAATAGCATTCGCGCCACCCGACGCACCCGCTTCGCCGCGCGGCAGACTGACCGACGTGGCCGGCGTCTTGTCGGCCACGATCGACTTGAGCGGAACCGCAAACTTGGCGCGCATCCAAGTATCAAACAAACTGTCAACGCGCGCGCCGCTTGAGTTGAGCACTTTTCGGAACACGCCGTCCTGATCGAGACCATCCCGAAACGCGGTCAACATGGCCGGCAACGACTTCGCGCCATACACCGTTTCGACCATCTCGCAAAACAGCGAGGCCTGGTAGTAACCGAAGTTGATTTCGTCTGGAAAGCGCGGACGAATGAAACTCTCGTTGAGCGAACTGACAGGACGCAACAACCCCGACTGCAGGGCGGCCAGATACTGCACGGACACGTCAGCGCCCCATCCCCGCTGCGCGCGACGTTCCTCCAATACGGACATGCCCTCCGACATCCAACGCGGTACGCGGTGCGCGGACGCGCCCAACGTGAATGCGTGCGTCAGCTCGTGCCACGCGGTCGAGCCCCAATTGAAGTTGCCCTTGTCGCGAGCGCTTGGCGTGTCCATCGCCAGCAGACTGCCAAAGCTGACGCCCAACGCACCGAGCCCTGTGAGCCCAACGCTTCGCACGGAGAAATCGGCGTGATACCGATAGAACTCCAGGCGCACCGGCGTCGGCGGCGTGAAGCCGTACCGCACCGTCAGTGAGTCGAACGCACGCTCCAGCAACGGCACGATGTACAGCGCCAGCAAATCGGCTTCTTCCGTCGGCGCCACGACTTCAAATCGACCTTGCCGGATGGTCTTGAATGTCTTGAGCTTGTCCAGCAGGTCGAGCGTGTTCTTATGCCAGACGTTGAACGGATCGAGCTTGAACGCGCGATCGAGCATGGTCTGGCCATCGGCGATGCGTCCCGTGCGCAGCAGGTTGGTGCCGAGTACACCAAGCGCGCGCACCGACAAGCTGTCGTACGCCACCGCTTGCTCCGCTAAGCGAATCGCTTCGGCATAGCGCCGCTGGCGGACCGCCGCTTCGGCCAGTTCGGCGTAGAATTCCGCTGGACGCGGTGAAAGCGCGGTCGCCGAAGCGCGTGCGGCTTTGAACGTCGCCGAGTCGCCGCTCAGCCAGGCCGTCGCGCCGAGAATCGCGAGCGCGGGCATTGAGGTGCTGTCGAGCGCGATCGCGCGGCGCGCCGTGACGGTGGCTGAATCAAATCGTTCCGACTCAAGCTGCGCGCGGGCAATAAACACCAACGCGCCGGCGAGCTTGGGATTCGCGGCGAGTGCCTTCTGCGCTGTCGCCAACGCCGTCGATTTCCCTTCGAATTCCTCGACCTGCGCCATGCCGAGCAACGCCTCCGCATCGTTCGGCGCGCGCGTCAGCACCGACTGATAAGACAGGCGGGCGTCAGGAGCGTTGTATTTGTCGAGAAACAGATCGCCGGCCCGTCGCGTGGCTTCGAGATTGCTGCTGTCGCGCGCACCGGCATCGAAGGCGGCGAGCGCCGCGCGTGCCGCGCTTGCGTCGCCGGACGACAGCAGGACGTACGCACGTCCCGCCAGCACATGCTCCGCACTCGAATGTCGATCGCTCTGCGTGTACTCGCGTACGATGTTGCCCGCGGCAGTCGTCGCCGCTCGTCGATCGCCGCGCCGCGCCGCCGCCTCGGCCTGCGCGATTTGCGCACTCCACCGGCTCGCGACCGTCTGCGCCAGGAGCGGACGTTGAGCCGTTGCCAGTGCGATCGCCCCGATGATCACGCCCACGACGGCGCGTCGCGGATTCCGCCACCAGCGGTGCGCGCTCGGGCGACTCACGGCTTGCCTCCTGCGGCCTTAATCGCCTGCGTCTTCTCAGCAATCGCGAGCAGCAGTTTTTCGAGCTCGGCGTCGTATGCCGCTGCGTCCATCGTCGACTTCTTCGTGCGCAGCGCGGCCACTGCCGATTCCAGATTCTGTCGTTCCGCCACCAGGGCGGCAATCTTCGGATCGCTGCTCACGACCGTTTTGCCAAACGACACCGTCGTGGCGCGCGTCGAGTCGCTGAGCAGCGCATGTTCGGTCTGCAGGCGACCCGTCGTTTCGTACGCCTTCGCCACTTCCCGTGTCGTATAGCGAAACGCTTCGAGCGCGGAAACGCGGCCATCCTTATCGCTGTCGGCATCGTCGCTCGCCAAGGCCTTGGCGAAAATCCCGGCAAAGAGCGACTCGTTCTTTTCGATGGCGCTCTTGGTGGCCGTGATGACGATACGATTCGGCGCCGACAAGACCGGCAAGAAATCTCCGCTGCCCGTGGCCGCGTTGACGAACACTACCGATTGCTTGGAAAATCCTGCCAGCCACGTCGCGTACTCGCTCGCCGACGCGTCGGGGCCCGGCAAGTTCACTTTCGATGCCGCGCCTTCGCCACTGCCATGTCCGAGCAGCAACACCAGCAACACATCGCCCGGTTGCACGCGCGTGCTGAGCGTCGTGAACGCGTTTGCCACCGCTTCACGGGTTGAGCGTCCACGCGACCGCGCCGACGGCACCGAATCTTCGGTGAGCACGATGAGACTCGAGTCCGCAACGCCCCACTTATTGCGCGCTGCGTCCTGGACGGTCGCCGTAATCGCGTCGAACGACTTTTTGAACGTCGGGTCGCCCGAAAGACCGGAGACAATCAGCACGTGCGTGCGCTGCGCGGTCAGCGGAGCCGCGCACAGCATCGTGAACGCCGTCGCCGCCATCACCGAGGCGCGGAATCGTCCAATCGTCATGCCAACCCTCTCCACCGACGATAGGCCCACTCGGCGGTCAGCAAACCGGCGAGCAGCAGGAAAACGATTGGCATGTCCCACAAATCTTTCGCTTCGCGTACCGTGACACCGCTCTCCGTGAACATCGCATCGTCCGCGAGTTTTGCGATGTCGTTGAGCGGGTAGTAGCGCCCGCCGGTTTCATTCGCGACGCGTTTCAGCAACGCCGGACGCTGCTCCGCCTGCGCAACATCGGCGCCCCGATCATCGACCAAGAGCGTTGTCGACGCCGAGCGCGATGAGTCTGTGCCGCGCTTCGCGATCGCGTCGATTTGATAACGACCAGAGTCGGCAGTGATGAATTTGCCCGCGTACGTGCCGTCTTCCCGAAGTGACCATTCCAACGGCACCGTCATGGTCGTACCCGTCGGCGTGGTCACCGTCGCTGTTACGTTGGCGTCGTTGATGTCGGCGAAGAACGCATCGGACACCTGCGCCCGCACCGTGACCGGCTCGCCGGGCGCGACATGTGTTGGCAGCGCGGTGACTTCCATCGGCGCTGGCGCTTCATCTACCAACCAGCGCGTGATCTGTCGCCACAACGTCTGATGCGTGACGTCCTCTACCGGAATGCTCGCGTCCATGCGCCAGAGCCACGAATCCTGCACGGATAGTACCGCGCTCATGCCGCGACCATAACGCTGCCACGCCAGCACGGGCACGTCGGCTCGCCCGCCCTCGATTTGCCCCTGCAACAGCACCGTCGCGCCGGCGCGCAGCGCGCCAATCTTGTTCACGGTTGTCAGCGGCGGCAGCGAATCCCAACGTGCCTTGTTCGCGTTCAGCGAACCGCGCAACTGCAACGCGGAATGCGACTCCCCAGCTCGCGTCAGATGTACTTTGAGCGGCGTGGCGGGACCTTCTTCGTTCGGCGTGCCACGCGTGAGGGTCAGCGGCAGCACGTCCGCCAGCGGCGTATCCGCAAAGCCGCCCTCGGATAACGACGCGCGACCTCCGAGCACCAACAGTCCGCCACCGCGTTTGCTCACGAAGTCGGCGAGCATGCGCAACTGATCGGCGCTAAAAAATGCCGCCTCGATGCTGCCGAGAATAATTGCGCGATACGCGAACAACTCTTCGCGGGTCGTCGGAAAACCGCCCAGCAATTCAAGCGAGTCTTTGACACCCAGTCGGAGATACTTCTTCTCGGCGCTGCGCATCAATCCGACAACCTGAATGCCGCTGTCACCGGCCACTGCGCGCCGCAAGAACGCAAACTCGGCGCGCGGCTCGCCTTCGAGATAGAGAATGCGATCGGGGCCCGGTCGCACCTCGATGCTCGTCTGCCACTCGTTGTTTTCAGTGACCGTTTCATTCGCCATGGGCCGTGCGCGCACCGTCAGGCGATGCACACCGGCCGCAAGCGGCGGCAAACGCAATCGCGCATGTACCAGATCTCCGCTCGCGGGCGCTTTGAGCGAGTCCGTCGATACCACGCGGCCGTCCGCCTCCGTTGTTACCACCGCCGTTTCACTTCCCAGACCGCGAACGCGCACATCGGCTTCGACCAGAATGTTCGCACCCGCCAGTGTGCGACGTGGCGACTGCACGCGCTCTACCGCGAGATCTCGGTCAAACCGCTCGCGACCGACGCCCACCGTGTACACGGGAATGCGGCGCGCGCGGAGTGCCAGGAGTGCATCGTCGTATTTCGTTCCACCGTTGTCGGCGCCATCGGAAACCAGCACCACACCGGCAAGCGGCAAACCGTTGAGGTCTTCCCGTACATCGCTCAACGCCGTTGCCAAGTCGGACCGCGTTCCAGAACCGGTTAAATCACGCGCGCTCGCCAATGGCGAGGCATCGGCACCAAAGCGGAAACGACGTAGCGCGAACCGCTCGCCAAGTTTCTTCATCAGCGCGGTTGTGTCATCAAATGCGCGCTGCACCTGCGCCAGACGTGTGGTGTCGCCGGTGTCCTTGAGCCGCATGCTGCGCGTATCGTCGAATACCACGGCAAACACATTGCGCTGTGGAACGGCCGACGCAATCACCAGTCCTGGGCGCAGCAGGCACCCGATAACCAGGAGCAGCGCCAGTGCGCGCAATACACCGAGCACCAGCCGATCGCGCACCATGAGCGTGCGAACGCGCGAATAGAAGAACGCGATGAGCAGTACCGCCAGCACCGCCGCCGCCAACAAGGTCGCGGCGGGAATGACGGGCGCAATGACCATCTCCCCGCGCGCGAAGACTCGCAGCGGGAATTTCAGAAAGAACGTGACAATGGCGTCGAGAACCGAGGTCACGGCAGCGGGGCGGGGGGATTAAAACGCAAGCGGGAGGTAGCGCGGATGACGACAGTGCAGCCACGCACAGCAATCGTCTACCCCGAGACGCGGGATGTGGCCAGAGCGTTGGGAGCGACGGCGATGCAAGGGGACTAAGGGGCGCTACCGGGGGCCGTGTTCCTCTTCGTCTGGAATTGGCGAACGCATTACACCGGAGAGTGGCGAAGCGTTGGTTCTATTCCTCCATCTCGTTGTGGGACTCCGCCAAACGAACGGCGTTGCTGAATGTACGTCTTAACGTCGGCGTCCACGCCTCGTCCATCAGCATGAAGCGAACGCCGCAGCCACCGATGTGCTGTACGGGCGCGACTCACGGAGACAATCGAACATGCGAATTCTGCACACCACTTCATTGGCCGCGATGGCCACCGCGCTGACGGTTTCGATGGCCAGCGCGCAAACACGCGACACACAAGCGCGCGCGGCGCAGCCGCCGCGTCCGGCGCGCGCCGCTGCGGCGACACGTGATTCGCAACCCGGCCAGCCTCGGCCGCGACGGGCAGTCCCGCCCAATGCGCAATTGGGCCCCACGGCACGCGGCCCAGCAGGCAATATCCTGCGCCTGCGTCAGCAGCTCGAGCTCACCGACGATCAGGTCAAACGCCTCGAAGCCATCAACTCGCAAGCGCGTCCGGCCGACAATCGCGCCGACATCATGCGCGCCCGCGCGGATCTGTTGGACGCGAACCGCGGCGACGGGAATATCGAAAAAGCGCGCGCGGCGCTCGATAAGATGGCTCGCATTCGTACCGACGGTCAGCTCGCACGCATGAAAACCATGCAGGATGTGCGCGGCGTGCTCACGCCAACGCAAAAGAGCCGCCTGGAAGCGCTGAACCAGCGGCGCAGCGCGATGATGCGTGGAGCTATTCGCAACCGCCTGCGTCAGGATGGCAGGCGCCCCGGCGGCATGCGCCCGGGTGGGTTTCGGCAGGGTGGCATGCGACAGGGCGGTATGGGGATGCGCGGCGGTATGGGGCCGGGCATGCGTGGCCAGATGGGGCCCGGAATGCGTCAACGCTTCCGCGGCCCGATGGGTCAGGACATGGGCCCCGGAATGGGGCCGGGCATGAACGGACAGATGGGTCCCGGCATGAACGGCCCGATGGGGCCGGGCATGAATCGCCAGATGGGCCCCGGCATGAACGGGCAGATGGGTCCGGGCGCGCCAGGCATGGGCCCGCGGGGCCAGGGAGCCGGACCCGGAGCCATGATGCCGCGCCGTGGCGGACCGCCAGGGGCCCCAGATGACGTGCAGGTACCGCCGCCGGCGCCGGGTCGCCCGCCGGTTCCGCCCGACACCACGAAGTAATCGATCGGATCGCCGCCAAACGGCGGCGGCCCGCTTGAGCAACGAGGTCGCGAAGGACAACGAGAAGGCGCGCCGGGCACGAGCCCACGCATCACTCTCATGTCCTCCGCGACCTCGTTGCTTATTGCACCTCGTCCGCGCTCGGACCGTACATGCCGGGTACCGGAATCCCCAGCAGTCGGTAGTACAGGGTGAGCTGTGCTCGATGATGGATCATGTGGCTGATCACGAATCCGCGCAGGACCGCGACGCGAGGCATGGCCATGAGAACCTGTTCACCGTTCCGCATTGTCCACGTGCTCAGCAACTGCACGTCGGTCGCTTCCGCGAGTTCGGCGCGAAAGCCGTCCATGCCTTCCTCAAGCATCTGAACGAATCCGGCGGCAGTTGATGGAATTGGCGGCGGTGGCGGAAACGGCTCGGCGAAATCGAGACCGTCAGTGGTGAGAGTCACCTTGCCCCACGTGCCGAAGTCGGTCAGATGCCGCGCCAGCTTACCCAGTGGCCACGACTTGGGGTGCGGTGAGAAGTCGAGTTGGTCGGATGGCACCAACTCCAGCATGCGACGGGTTTGCGTGATTTCGTGTTCGAGATCCGCGAGCGCGGTTTGCGCGATTGGCGAAGCCATTGTGCGTCAGTCCGGTGGGAGTGGTGACGGGTCACTCGCACGCCAGCGCCGTACATCCTCGGGCGTGTCGAGATCGAATATCGGATTCCGAATAAACACCGAAACCGTTTCGACGTCAACAAATAGTGCCCGCGCCCCGACGTCCCCACGCAAGGCGCGGAGCGAGCTCCAATCGGCCCTCGGCAGAACGGCTGGATTGCCCTTCACTATCGCGCCACTGTCGCGCTCATATGCCGACGCGGCTCGCCTCGATCCGTCCATCGAAGCCGCCATCAAGGCGCGAAAGTGGTCGACATCAACCCCCGGAACGTCGCACACGGTGACCAGCGCGGCCGATACCGTCGAGGCGTCTAACGCTTCGATCGCCGTCCGAACCGACGACGCCATCCCTTCGGGCCACTCGTCGTTGGGCACCACGGTCACCGCCAACGATGCCACGGCCGAAGCGATCCGCTCGCGGTCGGCCCCGACCACGACTAACACCGGCGAACATCCTGCCTCGAGTAGTTGGCGCGCGCTTCGTGCGACGAGCGTTTCGCCGTCCGGCGTCTTCAACAACTGCTTGGCCGTACCCAGTCGACGCGACGCGCCCGCGGCAAGCACCACACCCGCCACGCCGCTCGGCGCTGCCGCGTGCATCAGGTGCTGGCGCGCGGCGTCGGAGTGCGCGTGTGAATGGGGCTTTGGCGTTCGCGCAACGAGCCGCCGGGCCGACCATGCATCATCGCTTCGATCTCAGCAATCGACGCCAGTGCAATCGACTCCGGTGATTCACCGCCGAGATCGAGACCAATCGGCGCATGCAACGTGCGCTCCATGCGCGGTGTGACGATAACGCCGTCCTCGCGCAGCCGTTCAAGGAGCTGTGCCGAGCGCTGACGCGATCCCAAGACCCCGATATAGCCAACCGCGGTGGGTAGCAGGCGCGTCAGCCAGGCGCGATCGATCTCGAATTGATGCGACAAGAGCGCGACCGCGCAGCGGGTGTCGGTGGTCAACGTCGTGTGCTCATCGTCCGCGCGCATTACCACACGCGACACACCCGGCGGCAAGGCGAGTGAATCGAGCACGAACGGTCGATGGTCGATCACGGTCACATGCCAGCCCAACGTATGTCCGATGTGGGCAAACGCATCGGCGCCGCGCCCGGCGCCGATGAGCAGCAGCGCAACGGGAGGCACGATCGGATCCACCAGACACTGAACACGCTTTCCGTCGAGCGTGATCTCGCCCAACACCGGCATCGCGGTCTCGGCGGCCGCGCGAACCAACGCCGACGACGCGATGCACAGCGGCGGGGGACAGAGATCGAGCGGGCGCGTGCCGCCAAGAATCGATTCGTCGAGGATTGTCAGCAGCGCGCCGTGCTCACGTGCCGCGCGCAGCGCGAATACCTGCTCCAGCCAGGCGCCGTCGCGCAACGGTTCCACCAGCAAATGCGCCACGCCATTGCACATGGCGCCAAAGCCCCAGATCGCCTGCAAGTCATCGCCCAAATCATACGTCAGTCGCTTGGGAATTCCCGTGGCGCACACGGCCGCCGCATGTGCTGCGACATCGCCTTCGAGACATCCACCACTGACCGCGCCAGCGAGCACGCGACCGTCCGCATCCACCAGCAGTCGCGCGCCCGGCTGCCGATACGACGATCCGTCCACCGCATAGAGCGTGGCAATGGCCAGCGCAGTGTTCGGTCGTTCGGCGCGCGCCGCACGCGCCGCACGAGTCAGTTCATCGAAGCCGGACATCGTGCAGCACTCTCGTCCGTGTAGGTGGAGTGGACCTCATGAGCGACGCGGCAGCGCGGCCATCTCAAGCGGCAACTTGCGCAGTCGTTGCCCCGTGGCGTTGAACACCGCGTTGGCGATGGCCGGCGCGACGGCCGGAACCGGCGGTTCACCCGCGCCACTCGGTGCGAAGTCGGGCGGCATGACGTGCGTGACCAGCGTCGGCGCGTCCGTCATCCCGGCTACCCGATACTCGCCAAAACTCGTTCGCGACGCACGACCGCGCGTGAATCGCATGTCACCGTAGAGCGCGGCCGTAATACCCCACATCACCCCGCTCTCGACCTGCGCCGTGATGCCGAGCGGATTGATAACCGTGCCGACGTCGATCGCCGTCGTCAACTTTCTCACGCGAATACGATTGCGCACCACTTCGACTTCGGCAATCTGCGTCACGTACGAGCGATCGTCGTAGGAAAGACACGCAATGCCGCGTCCAAAACCTTTCGGCAAGGGCACGTCCCATCCGGCTTTGAGCGCGGCCATCTGCAGCGTCGCGCGTAATCGATCCACGCTGAACTTGCTGGGGTTTTTGCCGCCGCGGAGGTCTTGCTGGCTCTGCTCGTCGAGCAGCATCAGACGGAATTCGAGTGCGTCCATCTTCGCGGCAACCGCGAGTTCGTCAATGAAGCTCTCGCGCGCAAAGATGTTGGGCACAAACTCGATCGCGCGCCACCAGCCCATGCGCATCGGTGTCGGCACGTGCGTGTACTCGACGCGAATATTAGGAATCGCGTACGGCACGTCATGTGCGCCAAGCGCCTCCGCCTCAATCTGCACAGTACCGCCGAATGACGCGGTGACGGCCGGAGCGACAATACGATGACGCCACGCGCTGATACGCTTTTTCGCGTCGATCGTGGCCGAAAGCTGCGAGACCGAGGCAGGCGCGTAGAGGTCGTTCGCGAAGTCATCAGGGCGTGTCCACACGACTTGCACCGGCGCCTGCATCTTCTGCGAGAGCAGCGCGGCATCGGGCGCGTTTTCGTTTGTGATACGCCGTCCGAAGCCTCCGCCCAATAGCGTCACGTGAACAGTGACTTTGTCGACGGCCAGGCCCAGCGCTTTGGCCACCGTCGACTGCACGTCTTCCGGTCCCTGTGTGCCCACCCACACCTCGCACGCGCCGTTCTTCACGTGCGCCGTGCAGTTCTGTGGCTCCATCGTCGCGTGCGCTTGAAACGGAAACTCGTACGTTGCATCTACTCGCATTGCTGCCGGCGCTTTGGCTAGCGCGTCGTCGGCATCGCCCACGTTGCGCGACGTGAGTTCTCCCTTTCGCCCCACGCGTTCACGCAACGAGGCGCGAAATGTGGTGCTGTCGAAGGCGGCGTTGGCGCCGTCCTTCCAGACCACCGCGAGGGCGGCGCGCCCCTTGATGGCCGCCCACGTGTTGTCCGCGACTACGGCAACGCCACTGGGCAGTTGGACGATCTCGCGCACGCCGCTGACGGCCTTCGCGGCCGCCGCATTGAACGACACCACGGTCGCGCCAGTCACCGGCGGCATCGCAACGGTCGCGAAGAGTTGTCCGGGCAGTCGCACATCGATCCCGTAGCGCGCTGAGCCGCGCACAATCGCATCGCCGTCCACACGCTTGCGCGGCTTTCCGATGAACGAGTAGTGCAGGGGATCACTGAATAACGGGTCCTGTGGCACCGGCAACTTGACAGCGTCGGCAAAGAGCTCGACAAACGTCGCGCTGCGACCCGAGGGAGGATGCGTGACCCGCGAACTGGCCACGACGAGCGCTTCCTTTTCGACCCCAAAGCGCGTGGCCGCCGCCAGCGTAAACATCTCACGTGCGGCCGCGCCGGCTTTGCGCAGTGGTTGCCACATGCTGCTCACGCTTTCGCTGCCGCCCGTGTCGAGCGCCTTGAGCGTCGCCGAAGGCGAGGCCTGCACCAGCGACACGCGCGAGTAGTCCGCGCCCAGCTCTTCGGCGAGGATCATGGGCAAAGACGTGCGGACGCCTTGCCCCATTTCTGAACGCGCCACAACGATCGTAATCGCGCCATCGGCTGCAATTCGCAGATACGGCCCCGTGCTGAGCGTATCGGCCAATCGACGCGACGCGTCACCATCTCCGTCCGGCGCGCCCCCCCGTTCGTCGAAGCGACGCAGCGGTTGCGCCATGGCCGAGGGAATACCGATGACCAGGGCACCGATAGCGGTGCCGCCGACGCGCAAAAAGTCGCGCCGCGAGGTTGCGCGCTCGTGGTGAACACTCGCGCTCTCGCGCGTCGTGTCGCCGGTGGGATCGTTCGACGGTTCCTGCAACGATCGGCTCATTCGTTGCCTCCGTTCGAGCGATCAACACCATTGCGCGCGCTCGTGGCGGCGCGCCGCACCGCAGCGCGCAATCGCGTGTAGGTCCCGCATCGGCAGATGTTGGTGAGCGCCGCATCGATTTGCGCGTCCGTCGGCGAGGGCGTGGTCCGCAGCAGGGCGCTCGTGGTCATCAACATCCCGGCCTGGCAGTAGCCGCACTGCGCCACGTCCTCCTCAAGCCAGGCGGCACGACAGACCTCGATCAGCCGGTCGTCGGTGTTCTCAATCGTGGTGATCTTGGCGGAGGCGATGGCCGACACCGGGAGCTGGCAGCTCCGGGTCGCGCTGCCGTTGACCTGGACCGTGCAGGCGCCGCACTGGCCGGCCCCGCAGCCGAACTTGGTGCCCGTGAGGTTCAGGTGATCTCGCAGCACCCAGAGTAGGGGGGTGTCTGCGTCGGCCGTCACCGATTGGCTCTGGCCGTTAATCGAAAGGGTATACCGAGGCATGGCTGGATTATCGCTCGGCTTAAGCCCGCTGACCATTGGCGCACCGCCGATCAGAGCTCACGGCTCAGGTCGCCGGCTCGCCCCTTGGTCCCGCTGTGCTGAATTTCGGAGCTTCTTAGTACTGAAAGCAAGTGCCCACTTGCTAGCAAGCGGTTACTTGCATTAGCGTCCGGCATGATTGAAGACCACCGCCATCGGATCGTTCACGCCGCCGCCCGCGTTTATGCCCAGCACGGCTGGCGCGGTGCGACCACGCGCCGAATCGCGGAAGAAGCCGGTGTCAACGAAGTCACCATCTTTCGTCAATTCGGTTCAAAAGATGCGCTGCTCGATGTCGCGATGCGCGAGTGCGCGCGACTCGAGCAGGATGTCACGCTCCCGAACACACCGGTTCATCCGGAAAAAGAACTCTTCCACTGGGTGCGCGAGCATCACGCCTCGCTCAGCGCGATGCGAGACATCGTGCGCCAGATGATGAGTGAAGCCACCGAGCGCCCGCAGTCGGCAAGCTGCGCGGCCGAGGGGCCGAGCGGCGCCTTCGCGCAGCTTCGACAGTATGTGGTGCAGTTGCGTCGTCACGGATGGATTGCCGCACCGGATGATACCAAACCCGGTGATGTTCGCGGGGCCGTGACGATGTTGATGGGCGCGCTGTTTGCCGATGCGATGAATCGTGAATTGATGCCGGCGATGTTCCCGCAGGCCATCGACGATTCGTTGCACGCCTACGTGCGCATCTTCTTACGCGGTATCGGCGTCGCGGCGGAACCTTCGCCGGCGGACCGTCGTACGGTCCGACGCACAACGCCAACAACATCTTCGACGAACGACTGATGGGATTCCATCTGAAACGACTACTGATCGGCGCTGTCGCGGTGACGCCTGCACTCTTCGCTCCGGCGATCAGTGCGGCGCAGACGGCGTCAGCACCGCTGTCCCTGTCTCTCAACGAGGCGCTGCGCATGGCCGGCAGCACATCGGAGCAGGTCGCGCTCGCGCGCGCCGGCGAACAACGTGCCCGCGGACAGCAGGCCCAGGCGCGCTCGGCGCTCTTGCCGCAAGTCAACACCACGCTCAACTGGCAGAAGACGCTCGAGAATCAATTCGCGGCGATCACCAAGCGCGCGAACAGCGGCAGCTCGGGCAGCTCGTCGGGCGGCTCCGATTCGTCGTCCGGTTCCAACAACGCGGCCGCCGGCATCACGCGCATTTTTGCCTCGGAATACACGACGACGTTTGGCATCACCGCGTCGCAGCCCATCTACACCGGTGGACGTGCGTCGGCCAACATCAAGGCTGCTCGGGCGGGTCACGATGCGGCGGAAATCGGCATTACGAGCGCGCAGGCGCAGTTGCAGCTCGACGTTACGCAGGCGTACTACGACGCGCTGCTCGCCGATCGGCTGTTGGTGATTTCTGACTCAACGCTCGTGCAAGCCGAGCGGACACTGCGTCAGGTCGAGCTCACGCGCGGCGTTGGCTCCGCGTCGGAGTTCGAGCTCATCCGCGCGCGCGTCACGCGCGACAACCAGCGTCCGGGACGTCTGCAGGCGCGTACCAATCGCGATGTCGCCTACCTGCGGCTGCGCCAGTTGCTCGATGTGCCGGCCGATCGCGAAATCGTTCTCACCGACAGCATCAACGAAGCGCCGTCGTCTGCTCCGGCCGCGCCACGCGCTCCGGTAACCACGGTCAACGTTGATGCGGCCGAAGTGCTCGCCGTCGATCCTGCCGTACGGGCGCGCGTCGATCAAACGATGGCGACGGTCGACACCGGTGCGGCGGTGCGTGCACCTGTGCGTCAGGCGCTCAAGGCGGTCGAGGTGGCCGAGCAGCAACTGCGCGCCACGAAGGCGTCGCGACTTCCTACGCTCGCAGCGCAAACGAACTACCAGCGTCTGGCCTATCCCACCAACGTGTTGCCGAAGAGTCTCGCGGACTTCTTCCCGAACTGGACGGTGGGTCTCGGATTCTCGTATCCGTTGTTCACCGGTGGTCGCGTGCGCGGTGACATTCTTGTTGCTGAAGCCGGCGTGGTTGAAGCGCAGCAGCGTCTCAAGCTGGCGCGCGAGGGTGCGGCGCTCGACGCGCGCGTCTCCAGCGATCGGCTCATCGAAGCCGAAGCCGCATGGCAAGCCAGCGTCGGCACGGCCGAGCAGGCACAGCAGGCGTACAACATTGCTGAGGTGCGTTTCCGTGAAGGAATCAGCACCCAGCTCGAGCTCTCCGAAACACGGGTGCAGCTCCAACAGGCGCTCGCGAATCGCGCACGCGCCGCACGTGATTTGCAAATCGCGCGCAAGCGAATTGAACTGCTGCGCGATCTTCCCTTGTCGTCTGGCTCCACCACGTCAACCGGCTCCAACCCATGATGACCACTACGCGCGTGCGCACTGCGCGCTCCGTTGCGCCAACTCTTCGCACTGTTGCACTTGTGGCCGCTGTGGTCACCCTCGGCGCCTGCTCTAAAAAAACTGAAACTGCCGACAGCACCGCCAGCGCCGTGCAGATGATCGGCCCCGACAATGTCTCGGTGGTCAAGCGCGACACGCTGCGCAGCGGACCGCCGCTGTCCGGCACGCTCGTGGCCGACCGCGATGCGCGCATTCGCGCGGAAGTCTCGGGCGCCGTGCTGCAGACAATGGTCGATGCCGGTCAGCGCGTCGGCGAAGGTGCGGTGTTGGCGCGCATCGACGATGCCGTGCTGCAAGACGCCGCCACCTCGGCGCGCTCAAGTCTCACGCAGGCCACCGTCGCCGCCGATCAGGCCACGCGCGAACTCAAGCGCGCCAAGTCGCTCAATGCGGCAGGCGCTATTGCCGATCGCGATGTCGAAGCCGCGGAACGCGCCAACCTTGCGGCGCAAGCCGGAATGGCCGACGCCAAAGCGCGCGTCGCGACGGCGGAAAAGAACGTGCGGAATGCCACCGTGCGCGCACCGTTCGCCGGCGTCGTGGCCGAGAAGTCGGTGAGCCCGGGCGATATCGTGGCGCCCGGCGCGGCGCTCTTCACCGTGATCGATCCGCGGAGTCTCCGCGTCGAGGCGTCGGTGCCAACGTCCGCGCTCGCCGACTTGCACATCGGTTCACCGGTGCTGTTCACCGTGAACGGATCCGATCGCCAGCTCGAAGGCAAAGTGACGCGCATCAGCCCGATGGTCGATGCGCAAACGCGTCAGGTGCGCGTGACGGCGTCGGTGCCCAACTCGCAGAACGCGTTGGTGGCCGGCCTGTTCATTGAAGGTCGCGTAGCGGCCGAGAAGCGCGTTGGCCTGATGGTGCCCGAGAAAGCGGTCGACGAAACGGGCGTCTCGGCGTTCGTGATGCGGCTCAAGAGCGGCAAGGTGGAGAAGGTCGATGTGCAACTCGGAGTGCGTGACGGTGGTGCCGAGTTGGTGGAAGTGAAGTCGGGACTCGCGGCGGGAGATACGGTGTTGTTGGGTGCCGCGCGAGGCATTTCGATCGGCTCATCGGTAGCGGTGTCCGCACCGAAAGATGCGCCCGCTGCACCGGCTGCGGCCGCGAAGAACAACTGAGTCTTCTCTCACGAGCTGCCCATGTTCATCTCCGATTTTGCGATCAAGCGCCCGCTCATCACGGTAGTGTCGATGCTGGCGCTGGTCGGATTCGGTTTGGTCTCGCTGCTGAAGTTGCAGACCGACGAATTCCCAGAGGTCACGCCACCGATCGTCGTGACGACCGTGGTTTATCCCGGCGCGTCACCGGTGCAGGTGGAGCGAGAAATTCTCGAGCCCATCGAAGAGTCGATTCAGTCCATTGCGGGCGTGAAGTCGATCAACGGTGAAGCGCGCGACGGATTCGCGACCATCATCACGCAGTTCGTGTTCTCCAAGCCGCTCGCGGAAGCGACGCAGGAGATTCGCGACGCGATCAGCCTGAAGCGTCAGGATCTCCCGCAGGAAATGGAAGAGCCCATTCTCAAGCGAATGAGCCCGAACGATTTCCCGATCATGACGTTGTCGCTGTTCTCGACCACGTTGTCGCCGGCGCAACTCACCCTGCTGGCCGATCCGGGAATTACTCGCGAGCTGCGCTCGATTCCCGGTGTGGCCGACGTCACCGTGTCGGGGCAGGTGAAGCGCGAGCTCACGATCAATCTCGACCCGAAGAAGTTGCAGGCTGTTGGTGTCAGCGTGCCGCAGGTGGTGCAGGCGTTGCAGTTGGGGAACCTCGCCGTGCCCGTGGGTCGCGTCACCAGCGCGCTCGATGAGCGCACCATTCGTCTGCAAGGTCGATTGGATGGTCCGTCCGACTTCATGCAGCTCGTGGTCTCTGAGCGCGGCGGACGTGTGATTCGCCTGGGTGATGTCGCCACCGCCACCGATGGCACGGAGGAGCAGCGTTCACTCGCGCTCTTCAACGACAAAGACGCCGTCGGCATCGAAATCAAGAAGACCAACGGGTACTCCACCACCGCGGTCGCGGCGGCCATCATCAAGAAGGTCGACCAGCTGCGTCCGACGCTGCCCAAGGGCGTGCAGTTCGACGTCGTGCGCAACAAAGGTGAGCGCGTTGATCACTCGGTGGCCAACGTGCGCGACGCGCTGGTCGAGGGCGCGCTTCTCACGGTGCTGGTGGTGTTCCTGTTCCTCAACTCGTGGCGCAGCACCGTCATCACCGGTTTGGCGCTGCCCGTGTCCGTGCTGGCCAGCTTCATCGCGGTGTGGGCCTTCGGCTTCACGCTCAACACGATGTCGCTGCTCGGACTTTCGCTCGCAATCGGTATTCTGATCGACGACGCCATCGTGGTGCGCGAAAACATCGTGCGCCACGTGGAGATGGGGAAAGACCACTACACGGCGGCGCGCGAAGGCACCGATGAAATCGGGCTCGCGGTGGCGGCGACCACGTTCTCGATCATCGCCGTGTTCGTGCCAATTGCGTTTCTCGAAGGCGAGTCGGGGCAGTGGTTCAAACCGTTCGCGCTCACGATTGCCTGCGCGGTGCTCGTGTCGCTCTTCGTGTCGTTCTCGCTCGACCCGATGCTCTCGGCCTACTGGCCCGATCCGCATCAGGAAGAACACGAGAAGGCGTGGATCACCAAGCAACTCGACAAGTTCAACAACTGGTTCAACGGTCTCGCCAACGGCTATCGCGGCGTGATTGGCTGGGCGCTCGATCACCCGAAGTCGATGGTGCTCCTGGCTGTGGCGAGCTTTGTCTTCGCGTTGGCGATGCCCGCGCTGGGTTGGGTGGGCGGCGGCTTCTTCCCGCTGGAAGACAACGCGGAAGTGAACATGACGGTCGAAACGCCGCCGGGCGCGAACCTCGATTATCTGCGGCAAAAGGTGAACGAAACGCTGCAGATCACGCGCAGTTATCCCGAGGCGAAGTACACGTTTACGACAGCCGGCGGTGCCAGCGGCGCCGTCGATAAGGCCGGTTTGTATATCAAGCTGAGCCCCAAGGGTGAGCGGTTGGCTAAGGGGCAGCGGGGCGCGGAAGAGTTGGCCGCCCAAATGCGCGAAGACGTCAAGCGCGTCGGTGGCGCGGACATTTCCGTATTCACCAACGATTTCGCCGGTCAACAGAAGCAGATCTCGCTCGAACTGCGCGGCGCGGATAAGGCGGCACTGCAGGCGGTGGCGGATCAATACAAGAACGCGCTCAAGAGCACGCCCGGCGCGGTTGATGTGGGCTTGAGCACGAAGGGGCAGAAGCCGGAGCTTACCGTGGAAGTCGATCGCGGACTCGCGGGCGCGCTCGGATTGTCGGTTGGACAGGTTGCGCAAGCGTTGCGGCCGGCGTTCGCCGGACTGCACTCGGGCGACTGGGTCGATCCGACCAATCAGACGCGCAAGGTGATGGTGCGGCTCGCGCCCGACGCGCGCGCTCGAACGTCGGATCTGGCCGACTTGCCGGTCGGCGTCGGACAGGGCCCCGGGGCGGCGCTTATTCCGCTGCAGCAGGTGGCCCGAATCAAGAACGAACTGGGCCCGGCGATTGTGAATCACCTCGATCGCGCCAACGTGATCAAGGTGGAGGCGAACATCGCTGGTCGTTCACTCACCGAGGTGATGCAGGAATTCACGGCGAAGACGGCGAAGATCAAAATGCCGCCGGGGGTGATCGTGTCGCAGGGCGGTCAGGTGGAGCAACAGAACGAGGTGTTCACCAACGTCTTCATCGCGCTCGGTGTGGCGGTGGCGCTCATGTACCTCATTCTGGTCGTGCAGTTCGGTTCATTCCTCGATCCGATTGCCATTCTGATTTCACTGCCGCTGTCGCTTATCGGCGTGATGGGCGCGCTCGGCCTCACGGGAAACACGATCAACATCATGAGTCTGATCGGTGTGATCCTGCTGTGCGGTATCGTGGCCAAGAACGCCATTCTGCTGATCGACTTTGCCAAGTGGGCACGTGAACGCAACGGACTGCCGTTGCGCGATGCGCTCATCGAAGCCGGTGCGATTCGCTTGCGTCCGATTCTCATGACGACGTTCGCGCTTATCGCGGGCATGATTCCGGTGGCGCTCGGCCGCGGCGAAGGCGCGCAGTTCCGGGCGCCGTTGGGAGTGGCCGTGATTGGTGGCGTCATCACCTCGACGGTCCTCACCCTGCTCGTGATCCCGACCTTCTACGAGATCTTCGACAACATGCGGACGGGGTTCTCACGCCGCGTGGGCTTGACGGCTCCGCACACCGGGCAATTCCGCGCCATCGAACCCGTGCCCACCATTGGCGACTAGCGGGAAAGAGTCGTCACAGCGTATAGCTGTTTCGGCCTAGCGCGTGGGATAGATTTGTCATCCCCTGCCTGATGTACGACGGGGGCCTGCGACCGATACTCTGGTCAGGGTCCCCGTTTCCGTTTCAGTTGTCCACCCGCCGCGCTCCGCCTTCGTCCATTGTCGTCGATCTCTTCGCTGCTTCCGTACGCGCCTCTATTGCTCGCAGCCCTGGCTGCGGGTCGCGCGCGCGATTGGAAGAGCCTCGATTTCATTGAGGAGCTCTCGGACAGCGTCTGGACCTACGCGCTCTTGGGCGGTACGGCAATTGTGATTGAGGAGCTGTCGCCGATTTTCGGTGGCATCGCCGCGCACGAAGGGGAATTGAAGGTGGCCAGCGTCATCGCCGGCGTAACGCTGGGCGGTTGGCTCTGCACCTCCATCTTGTACATCGCGGGCCGACTCAAGTGGGAATGGATTCGCCGGCGCTTTCCGCGATTCCGTGCCGCAGGCACCGTTGCCCTGCGCGTGGTCGGACGCAACCCGCTCACGGCGTCTTTTCTCGTGCGCTTTCTCTTCGGCTTTCGCGTGGTGCTGCCGCTCGCCTGCGGAGCGGCACGCGTGCCGATACCCACGTATTTGATTGCGTCGCTCTTCGGCTCGCTGGTGTGGTCGACGCTGTTCACGCTCATCGGCTACGGTGCGGGCGAAGCTGCCGTGCAGACGGTGGGTCACCTGGGGCGCGTCGGTGAGATTATTGGCGCCGTGATTGTGACCGCCGCCGTGTTCGCGTTTGTGCGCTGGAACAATCAGCGGCGGGCAAAAAAAGAGGCGAGAAAACGGCGTCGCGCTACATCATCCGCGCCATAATAAACACTTCAACGCCCACGAGACACGCCAGCGCGAGGCTGTGCCAGAACACATAGCGCAGAATCTCGCCTTCCTGTCCTTGCTGCTGCGTGGCAACGCCCGCCACGACAATGCTCTGCGCGTCGATCATCTTGCCCATCACGCCGCCCGAACTGTTCGCGGCCGCGGCGAGCAACGGCGACACACCAACCTGTTGCGCCGAAATCTGCTGGAGGTTGCCAAAGAGCACGTTGCTCGACGTGTCGCTGCCGGTGAGTGCGACACCCAGCCAGCCGAGCAGCGGCGAGAAGAAGGCGAACAACGAGCCGGTTTGGGCGAACGCGAGACCCATCGTCGCATCGAGTCCGCCGTATCGCGTTACAAAGCCGAGCGCCATCATGGCGCTAATGGTCAAAAGCGACACGCGCACGCGCATGATGGTGCGCCAATAGATACGGGCCAGTGCGCCGACATTGAGTCCGAGCAAGAGCCCCGAGATGATGCCGGTGATGAGGAGCGCACTGCCACTGGCCGACAGCCAGTTGAGCGTGAAGATCGCGTCTTCCGCTTTCGCGACCGATACGACCGGCGGCGTGCGCAGCACCGCTTGATGCAGCAGCGGAATGTTGAACGTCACGAGCGACTTGGCGTTGAGCCACGCCTTGATCGACGGCAATCCCCAGAGAAAGAGCATCACCGAAAGAATGCCCCACGGCATCCACGCGCGAGCGACTTGTGCCGTTCGATACTTCGGACCGCGATCGGTATCGGCGTGCGTTTCGTCGGCGAAGCGCCAGGTTGTCTTGGGCTGCCACACGCGCAATAACGCGAGCAACGACACAATTGACACGAGCGACGCGGTGATATCGACCAGCGTCGGTCCGAAGTGGTTGCTCACGAAGTACTGCGTGACGCCAAAACTCACTCCCGCCACGAGACACGCGGGCCAGACTTCCTTCACCGACTTCCAACCCGCCATGACCCAGATAAGCCAGAACGGCACGATCATGGCGAAGATGGGCAACTGCTTGCCGACCATCGCACTCAGGTCGTTGAGCGGCAGCTTGGTCACGCCGGCGAGCGCAATGATCGGCGTGCCGAGAGCGCCAAAGGCCACCGGTGCGGTGTTGCCGATGAGCGAGAGGCCGGCCGCGGGGAGCGGCTTGAAGCCCAGTCCAATCAGCATCGCCGCAGAGATTGCGACGGGGGTACCGAATCCGGCGGTGCCTTCCACAAACGCGCCAAAACAGAACGCAATCAACAGCGCCTGAATGCGTCGGTCCTCGGCGATACTCACCACCGAGTGACGCACGGTGTCAAAGGTGCCGGTTTCCACCGTAATGGCGAAAACGAAAATCGCGTTAAGCACAATCCAGCCAATTGGAAAGAGCCCGTAGAGCGCACCATCGCCCACTGCCGCCGTCGCGAGCGGCAACGGCATCCCGAAAACGACGATCGCGACGGCCATCGCCGCCAACAATCCGAGGAGCGCGGCGTAGTGCGCACGAACATGCCAGAGCGCAAGCATGCCCAGCAACACAACAACCGGGAGCGCTGCGACAAGCGCCGAGAGCGCGAGCCCGCCGAGCGGCGAATAGACCTGCGACCAGGTGGAGGGAGACATTCGGCTAATGTGTAGCCGAATCCGCGTAACCGATACGGCCGACGTGGCGGAGCGGGCCCGCTCGGCTTCCGGCACCGCTTCGGCGAGCCGTGAGCATGTCACGATTCGCCCGGGATGAACACGGAACGAAACAACGATGAAAACGGATCGTCTCGGTGTCGATCCGAAACTGAATCGCGGACCGAAGCAATCCGCGTTCATCGCCGTCGGCGATCCGTGAAATCCCACACTAAGGCGTCGCGCTTCGAGAGATGCGACGCTCCCCGCGAGTCGCTACGACATCGCCGCTGCGGCACGGAGCGAACGCCACACTTGCTCGATGTGTGGGCGGTCGGTGCGGATGTTGCCGATCGCGAGGCGCAGCGTGTATTTGCCGTTGAGTTTCGTGTGCGACAGATACGACAACCCTTCGGCGTTCACGCGCTCCATGATCGCCGCGTTCAGGCGCGCGAGTTCGTCCTCGCTCGCGCCTTCAGGCGCGTAACGGAAACAGACGAGCGACAACGGCACTGGCGCCGTGAGCTCCCAGCCGCCTTCGTAGTGCACCATGCCAGCAAATTCCCGTGCCAATTCGCAATGATAGCGAATACGCTCGGCTAGCCCATCGGCACCGTAGGCGCGCAACACCATCCACAACTTGAGCGCGCGAAAACGACGGCCCAGTTGAATGCCGTAGTCCATGAGGTTGGACACGTCGTCTTGCCCCTTGGTGACCAAATACTCGGGCAAGAGTGCAAACGCCTGACGCAGCGCGTCGGGGCGTTTGGTGTAGAGCACCGAGCAATCCATCGGAGTGAACAGCCACTTGTGCGGATTGACCACCACCGAGTCGGCCGCGTCGACGCCGTCCATGAGGTAGCGCAACTCGGGCACGATTGCCGCCGGACCCGCGTACGCCGTGTCAACATGCACCCAACAGTTGTACGCCTTTGCGATACGCACGATGGCTGGCACCGGATCGATGCTCGTCGTGCTCGTCGTGCCAATGCACGGGACGACCGCGATTGGACGGAACCCGCGTGCCACGTCCGCCGCGAGCGCGGCCTCCAACAACTCCGGACGCATCCGAAACTGATCGTCGGCCGGAATCTTGACGAGGTTGTCGTGGCCGAGTCCCAGTGCAATGACGGCCTTGTCGATCGACGAGTGGGCGTGCTCGCTGCAATAAACGCGCAACGTGGGCAGATCCGCTCGTGCCGCCATGCCGCGTGCACGAACATCGAGCCCAGCCGCTTCACGCGCGGCGGCGAGCGCGTAAAACGTGCTCACGCTCGCGGTATCGGTGATCTGACCCGTCCATCCGTCGCCCAAACCCATGAGCTGGCGCAACCACTCCAAAGTGACTTGCTCGAGTTCAGTGACGGCCGGACTCGTAACCCACAACATGCCATTGGCGTTGAGTCCTGCGGTCAGCAACTCGCCCAAAATGCCAGGATACGACGCCGAGTTCGCGAAGTAGGCGAAAAACGAGGGATGATTCCAGTGTGTGATGCCCGGTACAATCACTCGTTCGAAATCCGCCATCATTGCGGCGAGCGGTTCGCCAGTGATCGGTGCCGCGCTCGGTAGCGCCTGCCGAATTTCTCCGGGAACGACGCGACTTTTCACCGGATGCCGATCGGGGTGCTCCAGATAGTCCGCGATCCAGTCAACCGCGGCGTGGGCAGCGGCGCGAAATTCGTCGGGCGTGAGGTCGCCGTGCTGGCTTCCGGTCTCAGTCGTATCGCTCATCCTGCAAAACTCGCGTCCGTAGTTCCGTGGCACAACAGACGCGGGGTGTTCTGTGCCTTCCGAAAGCGTGCGACGGAGCGCAAATCTCGGAGGTCCGTGTTGTCCTCTCCCGAATTCGTGAGTTCGCCGTGAAGCGCCTGTTGCAGATCGTCGGTGGGGCCCTGGTCGTACTCATCGCCGTGATGATCGTTCGTACCACGCAGGTTGGATCTCCGGCTCCCGCCGCCGCCGCGACTCCGCCCGCCGTCGCGGTCGATTCCGCAATGGCCGCCGAGCATCTGAGTGCGGCCGTCAAGTTCCGAACGGTCTCGATGGCATCGGGCGCACCGATCGACACGGCACAGTTTTTCGCCTTTCACAACTATCTCACGCAGGCGTTCCCGCGCGTCCACGCGACGCTGTCACGCGAGACCGTGTCCACGCTGAGTCTTGTGTACAAGTGGGCTGGGGTCGACACGACGCTCGCACCCGTTGTGTTCATGGGGCACATGGATGTTGTGCCGGTACCGCCGGAGAATCTGAAAGACTGGACGCACGATCCATTTTCCGGCGATATCGCCGATGGTTATGTCTGGGGACGCGGCACCCTCGATGACAAGACCACCGTGCTGGCGACGCTTGAAGCTGTTGAGGGCCTGCTCGCGCAAGGCGTACGGCCCGCTCGCACCGTCTATCTCGCCTTCGGTCACGACGAAGAAGTTGGCGGACTCTTTGGTGCGCGCAAAATCGCCGAAACGCTCAGCGCGCGCGGCGTCAAACCGGCGTTCGTCATCGACGAAGGCGGAATCTTGACCGGTGGCCTGGTACCCGGTGTGAAAGGGCGGGGCGCAGTGGTTGGTATTGCCGAGAAGGGATATCTCTCGCTGCGCTTACGCGCCAAGGCGACAGGCGGTCATTCCAGCATGCCCGGATCGCGTACCGCGATTGGCGCATTGAGCCGTGCCATCGCGACGCTCGAGGCAAATCCCTTCCCGTACAAGATCGATGGGCCAACGCGCGGCATGCTCGACGCCATGGCGCCCTATGTGCCGTTCGCGCAACGCGTGGCGTTCGCCAATCTGTGGATTACTGAGAGCGTGGTCATCAAGTCGCTCAAATCCGCGCCAGCAACGGCGGCCATGATTCACACCACCACGTCGCCCACGATGATGACCGCGGGCATCAAAGACAACGTGCTGCCGCCGGAAGCCACGGCTGTGGTGAACTTTCGCATCCGGCCCGGCGAAACCACCGAATCGGTGACTGGCTATGTACGGCGCGTCATCAACGACACGCTCATTGCTGTCGAGCCCACGGACAGTGCCCATGTCGATCCGTCGCCGGTGTCAGACATTTCCTCCGCCGCGTACAAGCTCATCGAGTACACCGTGCGGCGCCTGGCGCCGGGAGAGCAGTTGCCCGTGCTGCCATATCTCGTGGTCGGCGGCACTGACGGAAAATTCTGGGGCCCCTACTCCGCGAACGTCTTTCGCTTTCTGCCCGTGCCGCTCGCCGACGGTGATTTCGAGCGCATTCACGGACTGAACGAACGCGTTCGCGTCGCCGACTACGCGAGCGCTGTCGGATTCTTCGCCAATCTGATTAAGGGGCTCGACACGCTGAAGTAAGCGTGCGTGTTCACTCGATCGGTTTGGGCATCGCGCGACCAACAATGATGGTCGTGTTGTCGCTGCCGCCGTCGTCGAGCGCGTCCTGCAACAGCTGCTCCGCCACCTGACGACACGACGTCATCGTGCGCAAGCGCTCGGCGATCTTCTCGTCGCTCACATGCTTGGTGAGTCCGTCGCTGCAGAGCAGGTGTACGTTTCGCCAGCTGGCCCGCAATCGCGTCACGACAGGCGCCGCCGTTTCGCCGCCAATCGCGCTCGACAGCACGTTGTTGAGCCGCGACTGCTCAGCGACCGCGCGGGTGAAGATTCCCTGGTCGACCATGTCCTGAGCCAGCGTCTGATCGCGCGTAACCTGCGTCAGCACGTCGTCGCGAAACATGTAGTACCGCGAATCGCCAACCTGCAGCAGATAGTACCACGGCCACACGCCCATGAACGCCGTCAGCGTCGTGGCCATCGTGCGCCCTTCCGATTCGGTTGCCGCACGCGCCAGCACCGCTTCGTGCGCTTTCTGCGCCGCCTGTTGCAACTGCTCGACAAACTGCGATTCGGTACTGTCGTGTCGTTCATAGCAGTGCATGCTGCTGGTCACGTACTGCATCG
The DNA here is from genome assembly GCA_966096095.1 of uncultured Gemmatimonadaceae bacterium. Taxonomy (GTDB): domain Bacteria; phylum Gemmatimonadota; class Gemmatimonadetes; order Gemmatimonadales; family Gemmatimonadaceae; genus Gemmatimonas. The sequence goes on from CBHTUR010000005.1 coordinate 94,188, forward strand.
CATTCTCGAGCGCCGTGGCACTCGCTTTTTCGCCGCCAACGCCGCCACCTACGCCGTCGGCGATCATGGCGAGAAACGCGAGCCGTCGATCGGTCATATCGAGCGACTCGGACGCCAAGAGGCTGGTCTGCAACACGTCAACGCGACGGTGGATCGAGGCAATCAGAAAGTGATCCTGATTGACCGTGCGAACGAGGCCCGTGTGTGTGAGCCCGAACGTTTCGATCTCGTCGTCGCGCGGCGGTCGGTCTGGCGACAGCGTGTTGTAGTCGGACATGGGGCTGGCAGTCACGTCAGCTGCGCGTGTAGAACATGTAGTCGTTCAGATACTTGATGGTCGCTTCCTGTTCAGCCGCGCGATGGGCCAGCACGTCACCGCTGCTGATGAGTCCGTGCAATCCCTGTGCGTCGACCACGGGCAGGTGTCGAATGCGACGCGTCGTCATGATCGCACCGCACTCGTCGACGCTGGTGTCAGGCAGGCACGTCACGAGTGAGGTTGTCATCACCGCCGAGACGCGAATGGTACTGGCGTCGCCGCCAACGGCAACAACGCGCCGGAGCACATCGCGCTCGGTAAATATGCCCAGCACTGTGTCGCGATCCATGACCAGGACGGCGCCAAGGCCGTTGTCGGCCATGATATGGGCGGCTTCGAGCACCGTGGTTTCAGCGCTTACGGATACGATCGCGTGGCCTTTACGGTCCAGGAGGGTGCGGACGGTCGCCATTGCCAATCTCCGGTTGTGACAGCGCGCGGCGACCATCGGGAGTTCAGCCGCGCTTTGCCCTGACCTTGATGGTAGCCCCAAAATTCTCCCGCCGCGACTCTCGTGGGACCATATCTTTGAGGCCGACAGCCAAAGCGCACCAGCGCGACACGAGCGTTTCCACAAGTACCCCGTCTTCGATCGGCGCATGACCTTGTCTTTTCCTTCGCTTTCGCGGCGCGTTCGTCCGATACTCACGGCCGGGTTCGCGGCGCTCGTCCCCCTCGGTGTTCACGCGCAGCCGGCGACGCGCACCGTGGCCGACGATCGTGCCGCCGCTCCCAAGCTCGCGCGCGCCAGTCGTCTCACCGGTGAAGCGCCGCGGATTGACGGCGTGCTGACTGACGCGGCCTGGTCGACGGCGAGTCCCATCACCGACTTTGTCCAGAAGATTCCAACTGAGGGCGCGGTGCCGACGGTGGGCACTGAGGTGCGACTCGTCTACGACGATCATGCACTGTACGTGTACGCGCGGATGCTGCGCCGTGACCCGAAAGCGATTCGTACATCGGTCACGCGACGCGATGGCGAAAGCGATGCAGAGACGTTCACGATCTCGCTCGACACCTACCTCGATCGTCGAACGGCGTACAGCTTCACGGTCTCGTCGGGCGGCGTTCGCGGCGATGCGTATCATTCGCAGGACAGTGAAGACAGCGGACGAGAAACGCAGTTCGATCCTATCTGGAGCGCTCGCACGCGCGTGGATTCGCTGGGCTGGACCGCGGAGATGCGCATTCCGTTCTCGCAGCTGCGGTATACCGCGCTCCGTGAACAGACGTGGGGCTTGCAGCTGACGAGAAACGTGGCCGATCTCGCGGAACGCATTCAGTGGACGCTCATTCCGGTGTCCGCCGCAGGATTCTCGTCGCGATTTGGCAAACTCGAGGGCGTGCGTGATGTGCCGCCGGCGCGTCACATCGAGGCCCTGCCGTATGTGGCCACCGATTTGTCGTATCGCGCCAGCGACACGAAAGCCAATCCGTTTCTGCAGCGCGCCAATGCGCGGGCTGGGGGTGATCTCAAAGCCGGTCTCGGTCCCAACCTCACGCTCGATGCGACGGTCAACCCCGACTTCGGACAAGTGGAGGCCGATCCGGCGGTGGTAAACCTGACGGCATTCGAGAATGTGTTCGAAGAGCGTCGGCCGTTCTTCATTGAGGGCAACGAACTGCTGACGGGACGGGGCCAGAGTTTTATTGGGCGACCTACCTGGTTCTACAGTCGCCGTATCGGCGCGGCGCCGCGCGGTTCCGTGGCGGGCGATTACGTCGACGCACCGACCAGTACCACCATCTTGGCCGCCGCCAAAGTCACGGGGCGGCTGCAGCGTGGATTGTCCGTCGGCGCGCTGACCGCGTTTACGCCGCGTGAATACGCGCGCAGCTACACCACCGCCGACAACGCCACGCGTCGCACCGCCGTCGAACCACCAAGCGCGTTCGGTGTGTTGCGTTTGCAACAGGAGTTTGGTTCACAGCAGTCCAACGTTGGCCTGTCGCTCACGAACGTTCAGCGATCGCTCGATGATCGCGGCGGACTCAGTTCGTTGTTGCCGCAAAACGCCGTTGCCGGTGGCGTCGATTGGAAGCTGCGTTACAAGCAAGGGATGTACGAGATCACCGGTTGGATGGGTGGCAGTCAGGTGCAGGGCAGTCGAGCCGCCATCAGCCGACTCCAGCGCAATAGTGCGCACTTTTTCCAACGCCCCGATCAATCGCATATCAGCTACGATTCAACGCGCACCCAACTGCGCGGCAACAGCATGTCGCTGCGGTTGGACAAGAACGCCGGCAGATTTTCGCTCGGTGGTATTCAGCTTTCAACGCGCACGCCCGGATTTGAGATCAACGACGCCGGCCAGATGAACAGCGGCGACGACATTGACTTCAACGCCGACGTGCAACTGCGCGACACAAAGCCCAACAAGTACGTGCGCTTCTACAATTTTGGTACGTCAACGCAGGCCGGGTGGAATTTCGGCGGCATTCGGCAGTACTGGCGCGTGGGCGAAAATGCGAGTGCGACGCTGCACAACTTCATGCGCGTCAGTGCCGGGGTCACGCGCCACTTTGGTTCGCTCAGTGACAACCTCACGCGCGGCGGGCCACTCATGGCCACGCCCGATGCTCTGCAATACAGCGCGTCGCTCAACAGCCGCTCCAACGTGCCCACAACGTGGTCGGCGCGCGTGTCATATTTCGACGATGATTTCGGTGGGTGGAGTTTGACCACCTCCACCACGCTCACGGTGCGTCCGGCGTCACGATGGCAGGCGTCGGTCGATCCGACGTACTCCCGCGTGGTTGACGGTCGGCAGTACGTCACCACCCGCAACGACGGGTCCGCGGCCACCTATGGTCAGCGTTACATCTTTTCGTTTATCGAGCGCAGCACGTTATCGGCGCGCTTCCGGCTCAACTACGCCTTCACGCCCAACTTTACGGTTGAAGGCTACGCGGAGCCGTTCGCCGCGAGCGGCCGTTTCTACGACTTCGGCGAACTCTCGGCGCCGCGCAGTGCGGTGCAGCGGGTGTACGGGGCCGCTGGCACGGGCACGTCGATCGCCGTCAACGCCGACGGGTCGCGACGCGTGACCGATGGCGCGGCCTCGTTTGTCATTCCGGCCCTTGATTTCAATCGGCTCTCGTTCCGCTCCAACGTGGTCTTGCGCTGGGAGTGGCTGCCCGGGAGCACGGCCTTTCTGATTTGGCAGCAAAGTCGCGCCGGTAACGACGCGACGGGTCGCCTGATCGGACCCGGTGAATTGCTGGACGCCACTCGCGCGCGAGGCGACAATTTTCTCGTCGCGAAGATCAGCTATCTGTTCGGTGTCCGCTGAACCACTTTTGCCGGTACTCCCCGCCTCGTCGTCGCGTTCCTTCGCACTCCCTCCGTTTCCACCGGTATAGACATGTCGCGCGCTGCACTCGTTCTCGGATCCATCGTGTTGATTGCCGGCTGCTCTGCCGCTACGCAGACCGCGTCGGGACGCGCCACGCCTGAGCCCTCTGCTAGCGGTGGTTTCTTTTGGAAGGAGCAGCCCGTCGGCAAGTCGTATACGCTGATGCCGTCGAGCAAGACGGTCGTCTACGGCGGCTATGACGCGGACGCGAAACCCGTGCTGCGCATTGCCTCGGGTGACGAAGTCGAGGTTGGTGCGGTGTCCACCTGCGGCGCCCGTTTGCTGCAACCGGGCAAGGATTCCGGTACCGTCGAGCCCAAGTACCGTGAAATCGTCAAGGCGGTGAGCGATTCAACGCTCAGACGCGGTCCCGGCGGACACATTCTCACCGGTCCGATTTTTGTTGAGGGAGCGGAGCCCGGCGACGTGCTGGAGATTCGCATCAAGCGCGTCGATATGGACATTCCGTACGCGTGCAATTCCTTCGGTCCGCGCAGCGGCTTCATGCCGGAGGAATTTCCCGGCCAGTCGAAAAGCCGCATCGTGCCGCTCGATCGCGAGCGCATGATTGGTCACTTCTCCGATTCACTGGGTATCGAAATTCCGCTTGCGCCGTTCTTCGGCAGCATGGGTGTCGCACCTGCGTCGGGGCGCATCAACAGCGCACCGCCCAGCCAACACGCGGGCAACCTCGACAACAAAGAGCTTCACGCTGGCACGATTCTCTACATCCCCGTCAAGGTGAAGGGCGCGCTGTTTGAAGCGGGCGACGGACACGCCGCGCAGGGCGATGGCGAAGTGGATATCACGGCGCTCGAAACGGCGCTGCGCGGACATTTCCAGTTCATCGTGCGCAAGGACATGAAGCTCACCTGGCCGCGCGGCGAAACGCGTACGCACTACATCGCGATGGGCACGGACTCGAGCCTGACCATCGCGACGAAGACCGCGGTGCGTGAGGCCATCAACCTGTTGGCCGACGTCAAGAAGATGTCGCGTGAAGACGCGTACATGCTCGTCAGCACCGGCTGCGATGTGCGCGTCACGCAACTCGTCGATGGCACGATGGGCGTGCACGTGATGATTCCCAAGCGGTTGTTCGTTCGCTGATTTCGCTGGTTCCTCGACGTCCCGAGACCTCGTGAGCGTACCATGACTGCCGGCTCCGCTCCTCCCCGCAAACCGCGCGACGACGAACTCGATCGCTACGGCCTCTCGCACACGGGCAAGGTGCGCAAAGAGAATCAGGATCACTTCCTGATGGCGTCGTTTCACAAGCGGGTGCACGTGCAGTTTTCGAATCTCGACGACGTCGAAACACGACTGCCGTCGAAAGAACAGCGGCTTGCCTATCTGGCGATGGTCGCCGACGGCGTGGGTGGAGGGCAGGGCGGTAGCGAAGCGAGCGCGGTCGCACTGGAAGCGGCGATGGAATATGTCGATAACGCTATTGCGACCTATTACGGCACCCGCGACGACGAAGCGGAGTTCGGTGCACTGCTACAGGCCGCGGCAATGCGCGCTCATGAATCAGTGCGCGCGCGTCGCGACGCGAACGGATTCCTCGGCACGATGGCCACCACGCTCACGATGTATATCGGCGTCTGGCCCGTGTACTACATTCTGCAGGTCGGCGACTCGCGCTATTACCTCTGGCGCGATGGCGTGCTCACGCAACGCACGCGCGACCAGACCATGGCGCAAGACTTGGTCGACGACGGCGTCATCTCGCAGGCCGATGCGGCGCGCACACCACTGGCGCACGTGCTATCAAGCGCCATCGGCTCCGACAAATCGATGCCCGTGGTGACGCGGGCCGCCTTCGAATGGCAGAACGTGCATCTCCTCTGCTCGGACGGGCTCACCAAGCATGTGAGCGAGGCGCGCATCGCCGAGGTGCTCGCGAAGATGACCAGCGCCAAGCAGGCGTGTGAACAGCTGTTGCAGGATGCGCTCGACGGCGGCGGGAGCGACAACATCACCGTGATTATCAGTCGCGCGGTGCCGCTCTCTCCGATCTGAAAACACACGGGCCCCGGTCGTAGCAGACCGGGGCCCGTTGCATCGCGACTGCGGCGTTTTACGTCTCTTACTTCACGCCGAGATTCTTCTTGAGGAACGCGACGGTCTTGGGCCATGCGTCCTTCGCGGCTGCCAGATTCGCGGCGCGCTCTGCATCGACGGCCGCCTGCGTCTCCGCCGGCGTGTTCCGTTGCGGGTTGGCCGCGCGCGGATTGCGGGCATCGTCCTGCGCGCGCAGGAATCCGTGAATCGCCCCCGGATAGTCCATCGCAGCGTAGTCTTTCTTCAGTGACTTCATGAGCGAATCGAGCGCTGGCATCGCCGCCGAAATGCGCGTGTCGCCCGAGCCGTTCAGCATGAGCACCGGATTCTTGATCTTTTTCAGCGAATCGACGATGAACGACTGCGGTACGGCGGCGGTGGTCGGCGTTGCCGGCGCTCCGCCTCCAAGATACGGCAGTCCGTAATACGCGACGCCGCCAGCGAAGCCTTTCACGCCGCCGTTGATGACGTTCATCCACACCGTCTGCCCGCCCCAGCAGTAGCCGATGATGCCGTACTTCGGAAGCGCCGACGGCTGCATCATCGCGTAGTTGGCGGCGGCGATCGCGACTGACACCCGCTCAGCCTGATCGACCGAGCGAATCAGCTTGGTCGCGCTGTCCGATGCCAGTTCGACCGTGCTTGGACCGCCGCGCGCCCTCGACACGAAGTCGGGCGCAATGGCGATGAAGCCTTCGGCCGCCACCTGATCGGCCACCGCGCGCACCCACGTGGACAGCCCGAAGATCTCGTGAACGACAACGACGACGGGCGCCTTTGACTTCGTAACCGGATAGACCATCCACGCCATGATCGAATCTTTCGACCCCGGCGCGGACGGAAATTTCACCCACTCGCCATGACGCGGCGACGCGGCGAGACGAGCCGCGGCCGAAGCGTTGCTCGCCACCATCGACGGATCGCCTTGCGCGTTGGCCAAGTCGCTCAGCGAAAGCTTGTCCATCGACGGCGCCTGCATATCCTCGGCGCGCATGTGCGCCATGTGATCATCCACCGCAGCCGTCTGTGTGACCGGAGCGCTTCGCTGCAGCGTGCACGCCGAAATGGCGAGCAATGCGAGCGCGGAAAGTTTACGGGACATCATCGATTCCTCGAAAAAAGGACCTGTTGGTCGGACGGCAGACGATACTGCCGAAAACGGCTCGGCGCGAGTCGCCCCGCAGGACAACTCGCGCCGTGCTGAGGCTGCCTGGAACGAAACGTCACGGCACCGGAGCCACTTTGGGCAATACATACACCTTCTTCAGGGCGTCCTGATATTCAGCATACAGCGCCTTCAGTCCGGCAAACTCCTTTTTCACTACAGCCCGATAATCGGCGCGCGTTGCGAAATCGAACAGCACGGCCGTCATCGCTTGCGCATCTACGACAAACCCCGAGTGTCCCACATCACTTAACGCATCGGCCTCCATCCCGTAGCTGTGGAACGGAGAAACCGACGTGTGGGCACTGAATCCGTTTCCGGGAATGTCGCTCGACACACTGCCGGTTTCTTCAAATCCCTGCGGCTTTTGCGCGTCGGGAGTGATGTTCGTGCCGCCGTATTTCTTCAGGTACGCGAACCCCACCTCGGCGAGCGTGGCCACCGCGATCCCGTCACGCATTTCACCGTACCGCTCGATCTTCACCTGCGTCCCGGTTGCGAGCGCCGCACCACGCGCCGCGTTGTCAACCATCTCCTGCACTTGCGCGAGATACGCGGCATCAGGATAACGGACATAGAAGTCCGCCACTGCGCGGTCGGGCACGACATTCGGCGCCGCCCCGCCTTCCGTGATCACGCCCTGAATGCGTGTCTCGGGGCGCAGGTTGCTGCGAATGGCGTCGATATTGTTGAACAGATGAATCGCGGCCGTGAGCGCGTTCCGCCCTTCCCACGCCTGCATTTGATGCGCCGGCGCGCCCGTGAAGATGTACTTCACGCCGTTGATGTTGAGACAGCAGGTGCCAAATCCTGCTGCCGCGCGTTGCGTGGAGGTACTCGAGTGACTGCGTACGAGTACATCCATGCCGTCAAACACATGCGCCTGATGCATGACTGTCTTCACCGGCGGCGGCATCATCTCCTCGGCTGGCGTGCCGAATACCGTCACGCTGCCCGGGAGTTTGTTCTTCGCGAGATACTCGCTCATCGCGATCGCCGCGGCGAGACCCACCGGACCCTGCGCCGAGTGTTGATCGCCATGAAAATTCTTACCGGTGCCGCGCAGCGCGTCGTACTCGACGATCACTCCGAGATTCGGTGCGCCATTGTTGCCTTTGAACTTGGCGACGAACGCGGTCTTGAAACCGGCGACGCCCATCTGCACGTCGAATCCGTGCGCCGTGAGATACGCGGCAAGCTTCTTGGTGGACTCAACCTCTTGAAAGCCAATCTCCGGATGTTTGGTGATGTCGTCGGCCAGCGCCAGGAGTTCCTTGTCCATCAACTCCTTCGCGCGCGCGACTACCGCATCACGCGTGGCGTTCGCGACGGTGAGTTTCGTGACAAGCCCCGGCACATCGAGCGACGCTTCAAGCGCCGCCATCTTCTTGAGCACGTCTTTCGCGGCGTCCTTCTCGGTGGGCGTGTCCTGAGCATGCAAGGTGGCGGCGCTCACGACGAAGAGGCACGCGGAGAAGTAGAGTGAACGACGCATCAACGAGGCTCCAAGCTCAGAAGTGAATGGTCGATCGAGAATATACTGATTACGGCGATGATCGCTGTGGACAACGTGTTCGCGCGGAGACGTGAAGAACGCGGAGACATCTCTCCGCGACCTCCGCGCCTCCGCGTGAACGAACGCCCTCCCTGATAAAACAACGGCCGGAAGATCGCTCTTCCGGCCGCTGCGTTAACGCACCCGCAAGTCCTGCATCAGGGAGGCGTCGACTGCGCCGCGCCCGTGCCACCCCAGGTGTAGAGTGCTTCACCCTTCACGCCAAGTTCCTTGGCCGGAACGGGCATTTCATGCGGTGTGCCCGCAATCAGTCCGTCCGTGCGACGACGCCAGTAGTAAGGCGCCGGGCCGAGGCCAAGCAACTCAACTTCCATCTCATAGCCCAGCTTCGTCGTCAAACCGGCCACGCCGTCGCCCGCGGTGGCCGCAGCGAGTCCGCCACGCGTCACACGCGTCTTGTTGATGAGCGTTGCGGCCGTCGCGAGCGATCCGCCTGAGCGAATAAGCGCCTCGGCCTGCAGCAGATCGTTCTGCGTGGCCGTGACGACGGGCGCCGGTCCGTAGCCGCCGTAGATACCCGACGGGTCTTGCAAGCCGGACAAGTCGTAGCGGATGTAGCCGATGTTCGACTGGTGATAGGACCCGCGGCTCGGACGGAAAATCTCGTCGCGCGAGTAGACGAAATCCGTGCCGGCCTTCGACGTCTTCGGATTCGTACCGAAACCCGAAACGATCGAGGCATCACCAAACGAGCCGTCGCCCAGTCGCTTGTCGGGCGAGTTCGGCACCGGATTGCCGCCGGCGGGATACGGCGTCTGCTGCGTGGTCGGATCGAGCATGTTGGCAACGCGCGTGTGCACGCGGCCACCGTCAAACCCGTCGAACCACACCAGCATTTCGTGGCACCACGCCACGCAGCCGTCGCCGACGAACACGAAATCCACCGGCGTTCCCGACGACATACCGCTCGAGGTGAGCGTGGCGACTTTCGCCCAGTCAACCGTTCCCGCTTCGGCGGCCGTGCGCGGATAGTACGCCAGCGTGATCGCGGCCAGCGTGTTCGCGATCTTCGCAATCTGCACGTTGCTGTACGCAACGCCGTTGGTCCACGACGCTGGCGTCGTAAACGTGTTGGCGGTGGCCAGCGCCGCGGCCGATTGCAGCTTGGCGACGGCAGCGTCGCGCATCTGCTTGCGGTTGGAATACGTCAGCGCCGCCGGATCGGCGTTCTCGTCGACGATATACCCCTTGTCGTAGTTGAGCGCGATGTAGCTCAAGCCTGCGCCCAACATCAACTCGGCGACCGTCTCCGAGCGCTTGGTATCCGACGCGTTGTTGATCACCGCCTTGTTGATGCGGATGGCCTTCAACACATCGGTGGCTGACGAAATCGCTGCGTACATGCCCACCCATGGCACTTCCATGGATGTGCGACCGGCCGCGGCCGGGTCATTCTGCCACGGACGCGTGAGACGTTTTCCGTCGGCGTCGATGCTGGAATAGAAGTTCATGTTCCAGTTGTTCCACGACGCCGAGAACGTTTGCGCCTGCGTGACGAGCACGCAGTTGCCTTCGCACCCGTCATACGCGTTGAACCACGTACGCATCGTACCGCCCGCGACGGCTTCGAGCGCCGCCGGATCGGAGAGTGCGCGCTTGGCGTCAGGCGCATTGGGGTTGGCGACATCGAGCGAATTACAGCCTGAGACGGCCATGGCCGCCAGCACGCCGATCGCCCCGAGAATTCGAGTCATCTTCATCGAGTGAATCCTGTGATGGCGAGAGGTCAGTAGCCGAGTTCGAGCATGAACGAGAACGAGCGATAGGCGGGATACGTGAAGTAGTCCACCTTGTAGCCGAACGGATTGCCGCCGCCCGGGCCCGACACGTCAGGATCGTAGCCGCTGTACTTGGTCGAGGTCCACAGGTTGCGACCCACGACGCCGATACGCGCGGTTTCAAAGCCGGTGAGGTGCGTCATCTTCACGACCGACTTCGGCACCTGATAGTTCACCGACAGTTCACGCAAACGGATGTAGCTGCCGTCTTCGACGAACTTGCTGTTCGGATCGAAGTTGTTGTAGAACGCCTGGAAGAAGCCCTGCGGTTTCTTCTCGAGCGTCGGCACGTTGCGCTGATCGAAGTCCTTGTCGCGGAGTTCGTTGTACGGCCACTGGCGCGTGTAGTTGTACACGTCGCCGCCCTTCTGCCACGTAAACACGCCGGTCACCGACAGGTTCTTCCACTGGATCGTGTTGTTGAGTCCGAGTGTGAAGTCCGGGTTCACATCGCCGATGGCTTGCAGCGCGTTGCCATCCTTGTCGAAGTACTTAAGCGGCCGTTCGTTCACGGTGCGCCACGCCGATTTCGCGACGTAGTAGCCCAGCTCATTCACCACATAGTCGCTGGCGGCGCCGGTGAGCTTGCCGTTGGCGATGTTGGTGGCCAGCTGATCGGCCGTCTTGATCCACGTGGAGCCGTAGATGATGCCGAACACCTGATTCGGCGCAACGCGGAAGATGCGCGTGTTGCCGTCGCCGCCATCCGGACCGGCGAGGTACGGACCGACGTTGAGCTCGGTGATCTTGCTGCGCGTACGGTCGCCCGTGAGGCCCAGACGCCAGAAGAAGTCCTTGCTCGAAGCGAGCACCGCACCGAGCGCAAACTCGTGCGTGGTACCGGCGAGCGTCGCCGCGTTCACCCACGTGTTGCGATAGCCCGTGGCGGCCGACGTCGGCACCTGCAGAATCTGATCGCTGGTGACCTTGTCGGAGTAGCTGTACTCGAAGGTGTAGTTCCGCAGGAAGTTGAGGTTGATACCGGCCTCCGTTTCCTTCGAGAACGCCGGCTTCAGGTTCGGATTGCCGAGCGTAACCTTCGACGGCGAGCCGCCAGCCACCGAGAACACTTCGTACTGCGCATCGAACTGCGGACGCAGACCCGCGGTGCCGTACGACAGGCGCAGCTTGCCTTCGTCGATACCGGGCAACTGGAAGTCCTCGCTGAACCGGTACGCGGCCGAGGCGCGCGTGTAGGTCGCTTTGCGCTGCTTCGAACCGAACAGCGACGATTCGTCCTGACGAACGAGACCGTCGAGGATGTAGCGATCCTTGATGTCAAACGTCGTGATCGCAAACAGGTTGCGGTTACGAATCGTCTGCGAGTTCGAGTACGGCAGGTTCGGCGAGTTCGGATCCTGCGCGGCCGCGCCGAATTCCGTTACGCCCGTCACCGTCAGCTTGGTGGCCTGCACGCCGAGCTGATTCTGCGTCTGATCTTCGTAGACGTAGGCCAGCTTGGTGGTGTTGGTCATCCAGTCGGTGAACTTGCGGATCGACGTCAGTGTCGCGCCCGCGTTATACGACTTGGATCCCGTGTAGTTCTGATTCAGACCGCCGGAGCCTTTCGTGCCCGTCGAGCCAAGGAAGCCGATCGGCGTGAACGTCTTGTTGTTGCCGGTCGACTGGTCGTAGTTGAAGTTGCCGTCGGCCGTGAGCCAATCGAACGGACGATAGCTGAGCTTGAGCACGCCCGTGAAGCGGTCGCGATCGTTCGTGACCTTCTGATTGTTCAGGCGATACAGCGGGTTCGACACGTTGCCCGACGAGGGGGGCTCGCGGATGACGGCATTGTACGGCGTGCCGTCGGCGTTCAGCGCGTTCAGATCGATGTTCGGCTCAATGAACCGCAGGCCGAAGAAGAGCGAGCCTTCGTTGGTCTGGTCGGCGTGCGACCGGCCGTAGAACATGCCACTGGACAGGTTGAGTTTGTCAGTGACGGCCTGGTCAACGTTGATGCGGAAGTTCTGGCGGTTGTAGCCCTGCAGCAGCGCCAGCACGCCCGTTTCCTTGATGTTCTGCAGCGACGCGTTGAAGTTCGTCGCGCCCTTGCGATGGCCGATGGAGATGTAGTTGCTCATCGACGCACCCGGCTTGAACACTTCGCTCAGCGCGTCGTACACGAACGGGTACGAGTTGTCCGAAATGTCGTCGGCCTTCGAAATACGCTGACCGTTGCCGTCGAGTTTGAAGCCCTTCAGCAGCCCGGTCGTATTCGTCGGATCGAGCTGAAACGCGGTTGACGTGTTCAGTCCGACTTTCTTCGGCAAATAGCTCTGACCGTACTCGTTGCGGAACGTGAAGTTGGTCTGCCCTTCGGCCAGATTGGCGCCACGCTTGGTGAAAATCTGGATGACGCCGTTGGCGGCGTCAGAACCGTAGAGCGAACTGGCCGCGGCGCCCTTGATGACCTCGACGCGCTCGATGTCTTGCGAGTTCACATCGGCGAGACCGAGGCGGGTGATCGTGCCGTCGACGATGATGAGCGGATCCTGACGACCCGCGAGCGACGTGGCGGACCGCAAACGAATGGCGGGTTCCGAGCCCGGCGAGCCGGATGTTGTGGTGACGCTCGCACCTGCGACCTTGCCTGCCAGGCTGCCGATTGGCGAAATGGCCGGCGCTTCCTTGATCGAGTTCGCGTCAACCACCGCCACCGCGAACGCGGTCTTCTTCTGCGACGTCGCATCCGACACGCCCGTCACTACAACCGCCTCGAGATTGAGAATGTCCTTCTCGAGTTCGTAGTCCTTGTCGACTCGTCCCGCCGCAATCGTGATGGGGAGTCGTTTCGGCTTGTACCCAATAAATCGCACCACGAGGTTCACCGCGCGGCCGTTGTACTTCGAGACGTCGACCGTGAAGCTGTACTTGCCGTCTTGTGTGGTGATTGTGCCGGCACCGATCTCCGGAATTCCGACACTGGCGCCACCAATCGGTTGTCCAGCCGACGTGACTTTGCCGGCGAACACCTCGGTCTGCGCCTGCGCCGACGCGGCACTGAGGGCAATCGCGGCAAATCCCGCGACCAGCTTCAGTGACGTTCGGTAGAGGACACCATCCATTGCGTTACCTCGAGGGTGGAAGGGAAGGACGGGTTCTGCCATGTGCGCGTCGGTGCTCGTTGGCGGGGTACGAGACCAGAAGACGAACGACTGCCGTTGCGATCGGGAGGGTACACCCTCAAACGGTGGGACCATCGGGACGGCCCACCCCGTCGTCGGGGTACTCGCAACTCATCCTTCATCAATACGGCACTGCGAGAGGCGGGTCGGTTGGACCCCATCTCGATTGGTCCCAAAATGAGGAGCGCTGTTGGGAGTGGCAATAGTGGAATCGCGATCAACTACGTGAAAACCACGCTTCGGCACAAAAAAATTGGTACGACTTGACCGAAACCGACCCACAGCCCACCTTCGGCCCGCTATGACTGCACCAGCGTTTCTGCGATTCGGTGTGATTCTTGTCACACTGCTTTCGTTTCTGCGGAGCTCCGCCGACGCGCAGAGTGGCGCGCAGAACGGCAGCGGGCGACTGACTGGTGTGGTCATCGACAAAGTGCGCGGCGCGCCGATCCTCGCTGCAACGGTCGTCTATCTCGGCGACGGGCGCGCGGTGAACACCGACTCCAGTGGCGCCTTCAAGTTCGAGAAACTGCCAACGGGTGTGCTCCGGTTTCTCGTTCGCGCCAAGGGCTTCCCGTCTGCTGGGCTGGTGCTGGCCTTTGCCAAAGGGGATCAACTTGATCGGCGAGTTGAGCTCGATTCGTCTGCGGCGGGCATCGCGGCGGACAATGCGCCCCCTCCCAAAGCCGACTCTGCACGCCGCTTCCAGCCATTGCCGCTGGTCTCCGTCGAGGCTGAGGCCTCGCTTGGACCGCGATTCGCCGATTTCGAGCGGCGGCGAAAAACAGGTGCCGGTCATTATCTCGTGCGTGAAGAGATCGAACGCAGCGGCTTTTCAACGTTGCCCGACATCGCTCGCAGCTTGCGCGGCGTGACGGTCGATTGCGGCGGTGGTGCTGGCTGCACCATTCGCATGGTGCGAGCGCCGATGCGCTGTCTCCCCGAGTATGTGATCGACGGAAACGTCGACAACACGTTCGGTCCGACGATTCCCGTACGCGACATCGAGGCGATGGAAGTCTACACCGGCCCTACCGACGTCCCGGGAGAATTCGCCGGTCGCAATGCCGGCTGCGGGGTCATCGTCATCTGGACGCGCTCCGGGCCGCCCAAGCGGCGCAAGCCAGTCTAGCATCGGTCGCGCGAGGTCAGCGCGTGTTGCGCTCCACGACGACCTCGCGTTGTCCCGATGTTAGCGGAACCGATTGCTCTCGACCGTCGGGCCAGCGAATCCAAAGCGCGCGCGCCGACGGTGATAGGGCCAGCACGGTGGTGCTCGCATCCATCGACCAGTAACCACTGCCCTCGTGCACCTCGCGCACCGGTCCGTGCGCCGAGTCGGTATCCACTCGCAGCCAGGCGCCGATCGCGAGCGGATTTTCGGCGGTGCCTCGTAAACGCACACGCAGTCCGGGCTTCGCTCCCACGTTGTGCCAGAGAGTCAGCGGCGCGCCATTCTGCGAGACGGCCAAGTCGACTCGTGCGTCGCCGTCGTAATCGGCCGCGGCCGCGCCGCGCGAATCACCACGCACCGTGATGCCGCTTTCACGAACCGATTGCGCAGTAAAATGTCCCGCGCCATCACCCAACAGCACGAGCCCGACGCCGGCGTCGAAACGCATGGTGTTGATCTCGGTCGGGAAGAAGTTCTGCGCGAGAAACACATCTTCGTGGCCGTCGCCATCGAAGTCGGCCACAACGGCGCCGAACGCGGGCGCGAGTTGCGCAGCGGTGGGCAGCGCATGTGGCTCAAAGTGCGTGCCGCGATTGAGCCACAGGATCTGATCAAACGTCGTCGCGCCAACGCGCACCGCCTTCGCTGCTGCATCGCCCAACACTTGATCGACGTCGGCCCGCGCAAACTCGGCAAAGGTCGCAAATCGCGCTTTCACCGACGGCAGCGCGGCACCCAGTCGCGGGAAGCCATCGAGTGGCATCTCGCGACGCGTAACGGAGTCGGCACGCGAAAACACCAACCCGAGTCGATCGCCGTCGACGCGCGCGACCGACAAGGTGTACGGCCGCGTCGGCGACGCCTTCCACGGTGTATTGCGTCCCCAACTGGTGGCAATGATATCCAGCTTGCCGTCGCCATCGAAATCGCCAACGCTCACGCCATTCCAGCGGCTCGTGTACTCGCCGAGTCCCAACGCTGTCGTGATGTCGCGAAAAACGCCGCGCTCGTTGTGCAGTACGCGCACCGGACCAAACTCGGTCGCAACGAGCAGCTCCGGTCGGCCATCGCCGTCGAGATCTGCGAACATCGCGGCGTTGACGAGACCCAGCGCGCGCATGGCACGCGAATTCAACGTGTCGGCGGCAAAGCCGCCGTCGGCGGTGCCCAGCAACAGGCGTGACGGCGCGGGCAACGGCCACGCGCCGGGCACGACGCGTGCGCCCACGAACAGATCGAGGCGACCATCGCCGTTGATATCGGCCATCGCCATCGCGCCGATGCTCGCGCTATCGCCGTTCAACACGGCACTGGTGCGCGCATCGCGCCACGCCACCACCGACGGCAGCGCGACCGCGTCAGCCACGCTCGCCGACTCGTAATTGGATTGTCCGATCAGCAACGGCGTGGCACCGCGCGCCGACCGTTGCGTCGCTGCGCTCGCAGCCGTACCAGTCGCCGCCCCCGCCGACATCGGCACGCCCGCGAGAATTGTCGTGATGTCCACGCTCTGCGGACTGCTGAATACGGGCAGCGGTGTGAAGCGATCACCCGCGTTGCGAAGCGCCGTCAGCTTGCCGCCGCGCCCCTGACCGAACACGAGATCTTCTCGTCCGTCGCCATCGATATCGATCCAACTCACACCCGGGCCCAGCTGACTGAGTCGCGTCGGCAACAGCGATTGGCGTTTGAAGTCAGCGTAGAGCGAGTCGACGTGCGTGGCTCCGCCGAGCAATGTCGTCGCGTCGCGGAAGAGCGAAAGCGCTGCGGAATCGCGCGCGGCGGGCGCTGCCGACGCTCCCGATTCGTTGATCTCGTACAACCGATTCCCGCGCGCCATGTGCACCACGCTGATGGCACCGCTACGCCAACGAACTTCGATGTCGTTCGCACTGTCCGCCGTGGCCGCAAACGTGAGCTGCGCGTCGCTGCCCGAGAGGTAGTAGCCGCCGCTTGTGATTTCGCGTGACTGCACCGGCAGTCCGTGTGTGCGCACCGTCACGCGCGCGCCGATGCCGCGGCTATTGGCACCAATGCCAACGAGTCGTACGGCGATTCTCGGCGCGTTCGAGAGATTGTGATAGATCACCGCCGGCGCGTCGAGTCGCGTGACGACGACATCGAGCGCGCCATCGCCGTCGAGATCCGCGAGTGCCATTCCTTGGGAAATTGCGGAATCGACGCCGAAGCCCCAGACGCGACTCGCATCGTGAAACACGAGGTCGCCGCCGTTGCGCAACGCCACGCTGGCGGTGGCTAAACGCGGAAACTCGGCCGATTCGCGGTTCCACGGCACGCGCGGGAACGTGTTCCGAATTCGATCGTACGGATCTGCGGCGCGCACATCGTAACGATGACCGTTGACCGCAAGCAGATCTTCGTAGCCGTCGAGATCCACGTCAAGAAACGCCGAGCCCCAGGTCCAGTCGGTGGCCGTCACGCCGGAGAAATCGGCGATCTGCGCGAACGTGCCATCGCCGCGCGAGAGCTGAAGCATGTTACGCATCCACTGCGTGCGTTCCGGCGATAGCCCAACCGGCTTCTGCAGCGGCGTGTGCGTGGGAATCTGCTGCTGTTGCGCAGCGAGCGTCGGCGACAGCATGTCCGTCGTAAACAGATCGACGTGGCCGTCGCGATTGACGTCGGCCATGTCCACTGACATGCACGTGTTGCTCGTGACCCGCAGGGTAAACGGTGGCGCGAGCTGGAAGTTGCCGTGGCCGTCGTTGAGCCAGAATTGATCGGGATCTTCCAGGTCGTTGCAGACGTACAGATCGGGCGCGCCGTCGCCATTCACGTCGTAGAAGCGCGCGGCAAGTGTGAAGTAATCGGCGTCGACCGCAATCGGATGACCGTTCTCGTCGCGAAAGCGCGGGCCGGTGACTGGCGATCGCGTGAAGTGGCCATGCCCGTCGTTCAAGAAAAAGAGATCGGGCTCGGCGCGCTGTGATCGCATGAAGCCGCCGAGGTCCGGTCTCGATTCAACTCGGTACTCCTTTTTCCACTCGTCGGCTACGACCACGGAATCGCCAACCTTCTTCAGCACTTGATCGAACGCGCGCTGCTGCGGCGTGTACACGTCGAGCGCGTTGTGCGTCTTGTACGTCGCGACGTAAAGATCGAGCGACCCGTTGCCGTCGATGTCCGCCAAGGTCATCGTCGTCGCGTTGTAGCCGCCGCTCAGTCCGCTGGTGGTCGTGCCGTCAGTGAAGTGCCCCTTTCCGTCGTTGAGATAGAGCTTGACCGGACCGCCAAACGTCCCGGCAATGAGGTCCAGGTCGCCGTCGCCGTCGACGTCGGCCAGCACCACGCTTGTTGTTTGCAGTCCCGCGAACTGCAGTCCACTTGCGTTCGTGACGTCAGTGAAGTGCAAATCGCCGTCGTTGTGATACAGCGCGGCTGGAGATTCTTCCGACGCGAAGACGATGTCAGGCCGCCCATCGCCGTCGACGTCACCAAGTGCAACACCCGCACCATCAAGCAGCCCGCGGTTCGCGAGGCCATGCTCGTCGTCGATGTCGTTGCGGTGCGTGACGCCGGTACGCGCTGCGTTCAGCATCGCAAATCCGGCATGCCCTCGGCGCGCGACCGCCAGCTCGCGCCAGCGATATCCCGCCGCGGCGTGCCACGATGTGTCGACCGGCGGCGAATCGCATCGTGCCGCGCCGACGCACGCCAGCGCGATCAGCGCGCTGCGCCACCGACGGTGGGCTATGATCATTCGCCGTTCTCGGCGGACGCTCACGGCGCGCGACGTGTTCGCAGCGCGTTGATCTTCCGCCCGATGCACTGTCCTTGCACCACGCCGTCGACCACGGCCGGGAAGTAGTGTACTCCGGCATACACGCGCGAAATCGCGACTTCGTCGCGTGCCGCACTGAACGACGCAAATGGGCGCGCCGGCTGTCCGATGTCGACCTGTGTGGAATCGTAGTACGAAATCGTATCGCCGAGATGAGCGATGAGGACATCCACGGCGGCGGCTGACTGAACGGAATGCCCGCTGGTGTACTCGGGAAAGGGCGGCGTGGGAATGACCGTCTGGAACTTCGGATCGAAGACGCGCTGCACGTACATGACCGGACGAACCACGTTGCTGCGATACTTCTCACGCCAGCACCCGATAAAGGCGTCGGCAATCGCCATCGAGGTCAGCGCGTACAGTTCCACCGCGTCGTACGCGTTCAGATGCCGACGCGACACCATCAGATTTACGACGCTGATCCAGTGGAACCCCGGCGTTCCCGTTGCTATGGGATTGTCAGCCCAGAACAGTGCGATCTGCTTTTGCGCTGGCGTGAGCGCCCGCACGGTGTCGTAGTACTGCTGTGCCATCGCCCGAAACTTCGATCCCGGTTTCTCGGAGTACGTGGGCGGTGGTGGTGGCGCGCACTCGTCGCCTGAAGCGATAACGAACGGCCGCAGAACGCCCCAGTACGGCTCGGTGGGCTTCGTCGGATTGAAGGCCGGAAGCGTGGTTGGCCCGTCGGCCTTAGGACGATTCGTGAAGGTGCCCTTGGATGTGGCTTGTTCGACATCCTCATGCACGTTCGGATTCGCGAGTTGCACCAAATCCGATTGACCGGACAACGTTTGCGGTACGAACTGCGCAACGTTGGCTGTGTTGCTCCACGCCTCTCGGGTGCCGACTGGCTTCCACGCTCGCCCTCGCGTCGCGAAAAAGCTGTCGGTTGCCGCCCACGCCAAAATCGCCCGACCTAAGGCCGCACCGTGCGCGAGTGCACGCTCGCGCTCTGCCGCACTGATCGTCGTTCGTGCTTCAACTTGCGCGCGGGCCAGAGAATCGATCGTGCGTCGCGTGCCCGGCATTCCGTCGCGGAACAGGGAGTCCATGACCACGCGCTCCGCTTCGGCGGCAACGATCACGCCGTCGATCGCGTCGCCCGACGGTGGCGCCGGAAGTGACGAGAGTCCATTCAACTGGCCGGCCAGCGAGCGCAACGGAGACCGTGTGTCCGCCGCGTACCCCTCATAGAGCGCGAGTGCGCTGTAGGCCGAGATGCGTGCAGCGACGGGAGGGCCGAGTCGCTCGCTGCGCACGAAGGCGAGTGAGGTGCGCATCCACTGCGACACAAATTGCGGGTCTACCGCGCCAACGGTCGATGCCGACTCCTTCGCGCAACCCGCCATTACCGAAACCGCGGTGAGCGCGACCGAGAGGGACCTGACGCATCGGGACGAACGCATGATGAGGTGACGCATAGTGCTGCCAGTGTACGGCGCTTGGGAGCAGACGGAAAGGGTGGCTAATTTCCGGGATGGATTCCGATCAGCGCATACAGCAGAAATCGCTCGGCCGTCGCGCGCTTTGGCTCGTCGCCGCCGCCATCGTGTTAGGAACCGGGTTGTCGGGCTGTCGGGAACGGACCCGTTCGCGCGCGGCCGAGGTCTCGGACACCGATGTCCGACGCCTGCCGCCCACGCGGAAAGCCGAGGTGCCCGACATCATGCTCGACCAATCGGACCGCGGTCGTGTGTTTGGCAGTGGCACCGCGACGGTGCAACTGTTCGTGGTGTCGGATTACGCGTGCGAGATGTGTCGATTCTGGTTCGAACACGCGCTGCCTCTAATTCGTGACTCGTATCTCTCCTCGGGACGCGTCAAGCTCACCTGGGTGCACTATCCGTTACGCGAACATCCCAACAGCGTGCGCGCCGCCAGCGCGGCGCTCTGCGCCGGCGTGCAGGGACGATTCGAAGACGCCAGCGCGAGGTTGTTCGCGACGAGCAGTCGCTGGGGGCCGGCGGCCAACGCCAACGCGCTCATCGATTCGCTCGGCAATGTGCCGGGGCTCGATGCGTTTGCTTACCGCGACTGCGTCGAGAGCGGGCGACTGTTGCGCCAAATTAAGGCTGACATCGACTGGGCCGATGCTACCAACGCCGGCAACCCGTTGCGCCTCGTGCTTGGCAAGAGCGTCTTGGCGCCCAGCGTTTCGTACTCCGCGCTCCGCGCGAGCCTCGATTCGGCGCTCAACGCGCGCTAACTGGTCGATCGCTCTCGCGGCGAATCGCTGAAGCGATCGTGCCGATCAGCGTGGTGCTCGAAAAGGGCTTGGCCACAATCGCGAAGACATCCGTAGACAGGGTCGGATCGTTGTCGCGCTCGGCCGCGAAACCGGTGATGCACACGATGGGCAAGTGCGGCCGCAGCACGCGCACCTGCTCGATGACGTCGCGCCCTGAGACTTCGGGCATCATCAAGTCCGTCAACAGCGCGTCGAATCGGCGCTCGGCGTGCGCGGCCAGGTCGATGGCCGTTGCGCCGTCGGCGGCTTCCACGACTTCGTAGCCAGCGCGTTCGAGCATGCGTCGCGTCGCGCGCCGCACCGGCGCGTCGTCGTCGACCAGCAATACCACGCCGGCGAGCGGATTAATCGCCGGGGCGGCGGCTACCGGCGTCAGCGACGTGTGTGCCGGTTGACCTTCGTGCGCCGTAACGCTCGGCAATCGGATGCTGAAAATCGTGCCACACCCCGGTGCGGTCTCGACGTCGATCTCGCCGGCCGCGCGTTTGACAATCGAGCCGACCATGGCGAGACCGAGTCCGGTTCCGCGACCAGGCGGTTTGGTTGTAAAGAACGGCTCGAAGATACGCGAACGCACTGACTCACTCATACCGACGCCCGTATCGGTTATCTGAATGATTGCGTGATCCTCATCGGCGCGCGCGGACAGCGTCAATGTCCCACCCGTCGGCATGGCATCTCGCGCGTTGGCCACAAGGTTGAGCAGCACCTGCTCAAACTGGGCACGGTCCACGAATACGGTCGGAGCGCTCGCCGCCACATCAACCTGCACCGCAACGCTCGCCGGCAACAAACGAGCAAGCGTGGGTCGCAGAGAGGTGAGGAACTCAGCCAATCGCACGTGTTCCGGTCGGATGACATGGCGACCGGAGAATCCCAGCAGTTGGCGCGTGATACCCGCGCCGCGCTCGGCGGCAACGCGAATTGCGCGCACATCTTCCCGCGCGGGTGAGTCTGGCTCCAGTTCGTCCATCAGCAACTCCGCGTGCGCGACGAGCGCGGCCAGCGCGTTGTTGAATGCATGCGCGATGCGGCCCGCCATCTCAGACAGCGTCACGAGCTTGCGGGCGTGGCCCAGCTGCTGTTCAAGATCCACTTCCGCCGTGATATCACGACCGTTCACGACGTAGCCTCGCACCAACGGGTCATGGCGGTGATCGTCCATACGCAATTCGACGTCGCGCCACTTGCCATCGAGGGCTCGCAGACGCAGCTGAATCGGACGCGTCGAGCGCGCATCACGCGAACGCGTTGCCGCGTCTTGCAGGTGCGGCCAGTCGTCAGGATGCAGCATGGCGCGCATCTCGCGCCCGAGCAGCGGCCCGGCAACTCGCTCCAACGAGGGACTCGCGTAGCTGATGTGCCACGAAGAGTCGGCCACCAGCACGAAGTCGGCCGATCGCGCCAGCAAGGCACGGAAGCGCTCGCCGTAGGCGGCGGTCCGTCGGGCGCTGCGTTCGGTTTCCTCGCGCGCCAACCGCTGCTTGAGCAGCAAGAGTCCGGTCATGGCCAAGACAACGAGTGCGATGTCGATCGCACTGCGCTTCTTGTCAACCGTTAAGGCCAGCAACAACAGCGCGTAGGCGCAAACCACGAAGATCGACGCACCGATACCGCCGCGCCAAGTGTCTTCGATTCTCGCCGATGTGCCAATTTCGACGGTCGTCCGTCGCTGCTGATGCAGCGCGGTGCGGGTGGCGATCCACCGCAGCACCCACGCGACAAAAAAGATCAGGTCGACCCAGTTGCCTGGCTTGTATCGCGACTCGACCAGCGTCCAGAAGAAGTCGCTCAACACGTAGACCAGATGCCCCGCGAGCGCAATGCCAACGACGGTGCGCATCGAACGCGATGAGGCGCGCACAAACGCGAGTGACGCGGCGAGACTGACTACGCACTCGCCGATCAGGACGAAGTAGCCGCCCGACAACGCGAGCATCGATTGGCGATCGCCCTGATTGTCGATCAGCGATGGTCGCAATCCGAAGTGCCACGACAGCGCGAGACTCCCAACGAACAAGAGCGCCGTCTCGATCTGCGCGCGCCGGTCGCGGAAGGAAAAATTCTCGTCGCTCGGCAGCATGAGAAACGCGACGGCGGCGAACGGCACGTACATCCCGCCCGCCCATGACGCCATCGCGTCGGGCAGCTCGCGGCCGAAGTACATGGGCCAATACGTCCACAATGTTCCGCCCAGCACAATGAGAAAGCTGGAGAACGCGAGCCAGAGCCACGCGTGTTGCGTTCTTGGCGACGCACTCTCCCGCGCGACCTGCACCTGCGACCAGATCGTGGCAATGCCGATGCCCAGATACAACGCCGCGCTGACGGGCGAAGCGGCGGCGTAGCGCAGCGCGAAGACGACGCTGAACACAAACGCCACCGCGTACAACGCGACATAGCGCTCGTGACGAAAGTCTGGCGATCGCCAGCGAATCCACGCTTCCGAGAGGCGCGCGCGCGTGTTCATGCCGCCACCGTCGGCACGTAGATCGCATAGCGCGACGCGTCGTCAGATTGCTCACGCGTCACCGTGCCGCCAATTTCGCGCGCCGCCGCCATCGCCATCAATAGCGCCAAATCACCCGGCGAGAGATCCCACTCGTCGCGCGTATCGGTGTGGACAGCCGAACGCACCGTCGCCCGAGCGACATCGATTGCATCGCCGACGCCGATCACGAGGTAACGTCCGTGTTCGATGTGCAGTTGACCAGCGAGGTCGCTCCGCAGCTCCTGCAGCGCTACGGTTACCACCGGATCTGCCGGCGAGCTTCGCTCCGCGTGCGCCTCGTCGAACACCACGTCCACCAACTGCGTTAACGCTTCGCGGTTCACGCGTACCAGCGGGCCTGACGCATCGTCGGCAATGCGCGCGGTCACCCGACGTCCGCGCGCCACGAGGCGTTCGAGTACGATCGCGTCCGCCGCGACCATGGTCTTACTCGCGCTCTTGCGTCGGCTCAAGGCAAGCAAACCCGTCGTCAGTGCACGCGCTCGATCGCTCGCGGCGCGAATCGCCTGCAGATCGGTCTGCGCGCGCGCACTCATTGACGCGTCGTCGGTCATCAATTCGACATGAGACGCCACGACGGTGAGCGTGTTGCCGAGGTCATGGGCCAGTCCGCTGGCCATGACGCCCAATGCTTCGAACTGTTGAGCGTCCCGCAGCCCAGCTTCGAGCTGGAGCTCGCGTGTGCGATCGAAACCGTTGAGTACGAAACCTTCGATGAACGGTTGTTGGCGAAGATCCTGCAAATGTCCATCGAAGATGCGCCACGTTCCCGCGCGGTCACGAAGGCGAACGCGCAACGGGCGCGCGCCGGGCGTATCGGCGTCGATCGCCGCTTGCACGATCGCACGATCATCGGGGTGCACGATGTCAAAAATCGCCCACGGCCGCGACGGATTGTCGATGCCGGTCAGGAGCGATTCGACCGAGGGACTCGCGTACGCCAATGCACCGTTCCGGTCCAACAACACGATCGCGTCGTAGGCGCGATTCAGCAGCGCCCGCTGTCGTGCGGTGTCGTCGCTGAGCGCTTGTTGAAAACGATCGCGTTCGCGCATCTCCGCGTACTGGCGCAGCACGAGCAGAATGGCGAGCAGCAGACTGCCCAGCGCCATCCACGTTTGCTCGCCGTCCGCGCTGCGAACAATGGAGAGGATTTGCAGCGCCGTCGCCGCCAGCAGAATCGCGGTTGGGAGCGGGCTGCGCACGGTGCGCTCGGGCGATTCAACTTCTGCCGCGCCCGGCTTCGCCACAGCGACGGCGCTCTCGCGCGGTATGGCCGCGCGGGCCGCTGCCCATTTGAGCAGCCAGACGCACAACCATAGCAACGAAATCAGGTCGGGAATTCGTCCCGACGTACCTTCGGGTGTGCCCCAGAACCAAATGTCGGGCGCGAGCTGCACTACGGCCGCGAGCAGCAGCCAGAGCGCCGCGCGTCGCAGACCCGCATGCGCCGCGCGCAAGTGCACCGCAGCGGCCAGCGCGACGCACAACGAATCGCCTGCCGCGTGCACGAGATCGTCCACAAAATCTGGACTGATCGAGCGCGTGCTGAAGAACGGCCCCAGCGCGAAGTACCAACTGACCATCGCGCTGCCCACCAGCGCCGTGGCGAGTTCCAGTAGCTGACGCGGGCGTTCCGCCGGACGCCGTGGGGCCGACGGAAACGTCAATAGCGCGCCAATGGTGAAAACGAGATACAGCCACTTTGCCGCCAGTAACCACCATGGCTGCGCGCTGTCCGGAAAGAGCTTGCCCCACTCGCCCCACAGAAGTCCGGAGAGGGATCGCGCGAGCGACGCCGCGGCCAACAGCTGCCACGCACGTCGCTCACGTTGGAGCTCCACGCGTTGGCTCAGCTGCCACTGAACGACCGCGAGCAGTGGCCCGACCAGCGCAAACACCCAGACGTCGAACGTCGCGGACCACGAAGTCTGCGCCCAGTGGTTCGGGAGCCAGGTCACCAAGAGCGCGGACAAACCAACGAACGCAATATCGGCCGCACGCCAACGCGAATCGCGCGCCTCTGCGCTGCGCGCCGTTGCTCGGCGCGCCGCTGCGCGGATTTCGTCCCGATCGCCGCTCGCTTTGTCTTGCACCACTGTACCTGTCTCCCGCGCTCACGACGCTCAGTCGAGAGTATCGGCCGCCGACCGCGTGGCCCGCACTCAAAACGACGCCTCGTGAATTCCCCTTCGCGGAACGCCCGTCGACGGGCGTTCTCGTCCCTCGTCGCGGCAGGCGCCGTTCCTCAACTCACAGAAGCGGGCGGCCGAGATTCAGAGCGAACAGGTGACGCTGGGCGCCAGGCACCCGCGTGCCAGAGAAATATGTGCGTTCGGTCCCACTTTTCACCACGCTCTCGTCGGGTGGGATATACTGGGCTGCGGCCAGCGTCGCGCGCCCACGTTCCCCGGACTCGCGACGCTTGCTCAGCACGATCGTTTAAGGTGCGGGGTTGGCGTCGAGGGCCGCTGATCGCCGTGAGGTTCGGGCACGCGCAACGCAGCGCGGCGCAGAGGGAGTAACCGCCCCCGCCGGTGTAGGATCGTTCAGCATGGCATCACCGCCAATGCAATCCTTGATTGCGCACTCGCGCGTCGAAGATCTGCAGCCGACGAACGCGCACGGATTCGACATCGCGGAGCAGCACGCGCTGATGGATGTCATCTATGCGCGCGGCGACCGCCTTATGGTCTGGTTCCTGGCGTCGCACATGGCGCTCGCCCTCGCTCTCGCGCTCTACCACGGTACGTGGTTCGCGACCCTGAGCGTCGGAGGCGGAGCGCTCTTCAGCTTCCTCCTGGCCACTCGGCTCTTCCCGCGCACCTTTTTCACGCGCGCCTACGCCGGCGTCGCGCAGCAAGCCTTCGTGGCGCTGCACATCTATCAGCTGTACGGGCAGAGCGAACAACACTTCTGGTATTTCACGGCGTTCACGATGATGATCGTGTATCAGGACTGGGTCTGCATGTGGCCCGGCGCCATCCTGATCATTCTGCAGCACATCATCTTCGCCACGCTGCACAATGCCGGACAGCCGGTGCACTTCTTCCCGGAGCCGTACGTCGACTTCACCAAGCTGTTCTACCACTTCGGGATCGCGCTGGTGCACGTCTCGTTGTGCGGTTATTGGGCACATCTGCTGCGAATGCAGACGCTCGGCGACGCGTGGCAACGACTGCAGCTTGGCCGCGACCAGGGATTGCTGCACGATCAGCTCTCACAGCTCCAACGTTCGGAGCTTCGCCTGCGCGAAACCAGCGAGCAACTTGCGGCCAGTTCGCTCCGCCAACAGGCGATTCTCGATAACTGTCCCGACGCGATGTGGGTACGCGACCTGCAGGGGCGGCTGGTAACTGCCAACTCGACCTACGCTCGACAGGTTGGCAAAGCAGTCGAAGATCTCGCCGGCCTCACCGTGCACGATTTGCTCGGCACGGACGTGGCGGCGGAATTCGCCGCCCAGGATCGGCAGGTCATCGAGTCGCGCGCGGCTGCGACCTTCGATCGCGAGTTCACGCTGCTGGGAGAACATCGCAACTTTGAAACGACCATCACGCCGATATTCGACGCCGATGGAAACGTGTCCGGCACCGCTGGCATCGCGCGCGATGTCACGGAGCGTAAGCACCAGGAGCAGGAGCGCGAACGCGCGGAAGCGCGCATGCAACATGCACAGAAGCTCGAGAGTCTTGGCTTGCTCGCCGGAGGAATTGCCCACGACTTCAACAATCTGCTGGTTGGCATACTGGCCAATGCCGAACTCGCGCAGGCCGATGTGCCGACCGACTCGCCGGCGGTCGTCTCACTCTCGCAGATTGGCGTCGCCGCCCATCGCGCCGCCGATCTGACACGCCAAATGCTGGCCTATGCCGGCAAGGGTAAAGTTGAGCTCACTCGACTGGACATGTCGGCGCTGGTGCACGATATGGCCGATCTGCTGCGCACGGTCATCTCGAAGAACGCCACATTCCGGCTGGAGTTGAGCGACGACTTGCCGTGCGTCGAGGTCGACGCGACGCAGCTCCGCCAAGTCGTCATGAATTTGATCACCAACGCCTCCGATGCGCTGGGCGACGCGTCGGGAGTGATCACGCTGCGCACGTCGGTGACGTCGCTCAAGGCCGAGCTTCCGGCCGCATTGCCCGCACGCGCCGCTCTGCCCGCGGGCTGCTACGTGGTCGTTGAGGTGAGCGATACTGGCGCTGGCATGACGCAGGAGACGCTGGCACGCATCTTCGATCCGTTCTTCTCAACCAAGTTCGTCGGGCGAGGACTGGGATTGGCGGCGGTGCTCGGCATTATGGGTACCCACAATGGTGCGATCGACATTGAGAGCGCGCCGGAGCGCGGATCGACCTTTCGTCTGTATCTCCCGGTGTGCGAAGCCCTTGCCGACGATGTCGTCGAACAGCGCGCGCGCCTCGGCGCTCCGGCGCTTTCGCCCAACGGCTCCCAGCGGCTGATTCTGGTGGTTGACGATGAAGCGAATGTGCGTTCG
The DNA here is from genome assembly GCA_966096095.1 of uncultured Gemmatimonadaceae bacterium. Lineage (GTDB taxonomy): Bacteria > Gemmatimonadota > Gemmatimonadetes > Gemmatimonadales > Gemmatimonadaceae > Gemmatimonas. The sequence continues at coordinate 121,808 of CBHTUR010000005.1, forward strand.
GTCGCGCAGCGCGTCATTCGTCGCGCGGGCTATGCCGTCGCGGTTGCCAATGACGGCATTGAGGCGCTCGCGTTTGCGGAGGCGCATCCGCAGGAGGTGTCGCTGGTGCTGCTCGACATGTTGATGCCGCGTATGAACGGCGAACAGACGTTCGACGCGCTTCGAGAGATCATGCCCCACGTTCCGGTGCTGCTGACCAGCGGCTTCAGCGAAGAAGAAGCATCGCAGCGGATGCTCGGCGAGCCCAACGTACGCTTTATTCAAAAGCCATTCGGCATCAACCAACTCGTCTCGGCAATCGAAGCGATGATTGACGAACTCCGCGTCGCCGAGTCGGCGCTGTGAACAGGCGAGGCACGCGAGGGCTCGCGATCTGGTTGATAGCACCGCTGCTCTCGGCGGCATGCGAGCGATCGCCGCTCCTCGCGCATCAGTACAACGGCATGCGGGTATCGTCGCCCGTTGCCAAGCCAAGCGGTAGCTGGAAGCGCGCCGATGGCTCGCTCTACGACGTGGCGCGCGAGACCGACGGCAAGGTCACGCTGCTGTACTTCGGCTACACGCACTGTCCGGACGTCTGCCCATTGCAGCTCATGAACCTGGCGCAGGCACTGCGCTCGTTGGGGCCCGATACCACCGAGCAGCTGCGCGTGCTCTTCATCACGCTGGATCCTGCGCGCGATACCGGCACGGCACTTACGAACTGGCTGCGCGGATTTCATCCAGCCTTCGTGCCGTTGACGGCCGAACCGGATCGTGTCGCCGCGGAACTGGCGCGGCTGCGGCTGACGCCTCCGTCAGCCGCGACCGTGCCTGTTATCGATCCAACTCACGCGGCGGCCGTCGTGGCATTCGCACGCGACGGTCTGGGACACTTCCTGTATCCCGAGAGCGTAAATCCCGCCGCGTGGGCCTACGACCTGCGCAAGTTGCTGCGCGACAGCGTGCCGTAGGTCGCCGCTCGCGAGCGTGACGTTACGCCGCGTCGCGGCGAGGGAATTCACCGCGTGCCTTCGCGCGCTCGCGACTTGTCTTGAGCAGTCGATGCGCCGTGGCGCCAGTGATCAACCGACCGCCGCGTTGATACGTGAGGTATTGATACGCCCACTGCACCATCACGCTGAGCCGATTGCGGAAGCCCGCGAGATAGAGAATGTGAATGAACAGCCACGCGCACCAGGCGACAAAGCCGTAAAGCTTGATGCCGCCGATGTCCGCAACGGCGCGATGCCGTCCTATCGTGGCCAACTCGCCTTTGTTGAAATACACAAACGGTTGGCGTGCACGTCCGCGCAGATCCGCGATGATGCTTCGCGAAACATGGGCGCCCATCTGATTCGCCGCGGGGGCGACACCGGGAACCGGCGCGCCGTTGCTTGTCTTCACCGCCGCCAAATCTCCAAGCGCGAAGACATTCGGATGCGTCGGAATCGAGAGGTCCGGTTCAACGATTACCCGGCCAACTTTGTCGAGCGGCACGCCGAGCTGCTTCGCGAGCGGCGATGCTTCGTTGCCGGCGCTCCAGAACACCGTGTGCGCGTAAATGCGCTCACCGTTGGCGAGCGTGACACCGTCATCTTCGACCGACGTCACAATGCTGTTGAGGCGCACGTCAACGCCGAGGTCGGCCAAGTCGCGCGCAGCCCGTCCGCCAAGCGACTCCGGAAACGCGGGGAGCAAGCGCGGGCCTCCCTCCAGCAGCACCACCCGCGCGTTCGCGGGGTCGATGCGACGGAACTCTCCGGTCAGCGCGTGCTTCGCCACCTCTGGTATCATGCCGGCGAGCTCGACGCCGGTTGGACCACCACCGACCACCACGAAGGTCATCAGTGCGTCGCGTTCACCGGCTGCGCTCGCACGCTCTGCCGCCTCAAAGCTCAGAAGAAACCGACGGCGCATCTCGAGCGCGTCTTCGATACTCTTGAGCCCCGGGGCGTTTGCCTCCCACTCGGGGTGCCCGAAGTATGCGTGACGGACGCCAGTGGCAATCAGCAAATAATCCCACTCGACCGTCGTGGTGTCGTGATCGAGCGCGATCGTTTGTGCCGCGAGATCGATCGCATCGACTTCAGCCATGATCACCGTCGCGTTTTTCTGATCGCGCAATTTCCAGCGGATCGGCACGGTAATGTCGGCGGGATTGAGCACCGCGGTGGCCACCTGATAGAGCAGGGGCTGAAACAGATGGTGATTCGTGCGATCGATCAGCGTGATTCGGACATCCGCCTGCGCGAGTCCTCGCGCTGCGGCGAGGCCGGCAAACCCGCCGCCGACGATCACGACGTGTGGGCGCGGGTCATTGGCGTGCGTGCTGGTGATGCGGACGCTGGTATTCGGTTCGGCCGGAATCGAGCGAGGCATTACGGGCTCCTTTAGGGCGCTTGTGAAATATTTCACAAGCGCCCGGGCCCGCGCAAGGGGCGCCCCCGATCCCGTGGTCAAACGCCGGCCATCGTGATACGCTCTCGGAATGAAACGACGCGAATTCCTCCAGCATTCCGCCGCCCTCGCGGCTGCCCCCTATGTGGTCGGGAGAGAACCGCGACCGTCAGTCCGGGCGCCAATGCATGTCAACGGCGTTCGACTCAACAGCTGGCTTGCGGACTTTGAGAAGATTGGACGTACCGCCGGCGGAATTAACCGCGTCGCCTACTCGCCGGCCGATCTCGCCGGTCGCGCTTATACGCTCGACCTTTTCAAAGCGGCTGGACTCACCCCGCGCATCGACGCCGCCGGCAACATCTTTGGCCGAGTCGAAGGCAGCGTGGCTAGGTTCAAGCCGATTCTGATCGGCTCGCACGTCGATTCGGTGACCGACGGCGGCAATTACGACGGCGCTCTCGGCTCGTTCAGTGCCATCGAAGTCGCGCGCACACTACGCGAACAGGGCGTGCGACTTCGGCATCCGCTCGACGTCGTGGTCTGGCAAAACGAAGAGGGCGGCACGATTGGCAGCAAGCTCGCCATCGGCGATCTGACCGACGCCGATCTCGACAAAGTCGCACGCTCGGGCAAAACCATTCGCGAAGGCATTGCCCTCGTGGGTGGCGATGTCAGCAAGTTGGCCACAGCCGTGCAAAAGCAGGGCGCGTATCACTGTTATATCGAACTGCATATCGAGCAGGGTGGGTTGCTCGAGAAGGCCGGGCTGCAGATAGGTGTGGTGCAGGGGATTGTCGGCCTCCGCTGGTTTGAGGTAACCGTCACCGGCTCTGCGAATCACGCGGGCGCGACGCCCATGGATCAGCGCCACGATGCAATGCTCGCGGCGGCAAAGTTCACCGTTGCCGTGAACGACGCTATTACTGGTGAACCGGGGCGCCAGGTCGCGACCGTCGGTCGCCTGAACGTGTCGCCCAACACGACCAACGTGATTCCCGGTCAGGTAATCTTGACGGTCGATCTGCGTGACCTCGACTCGTCCAAACTCTCACGCTTTCAGGCGCGCTTCGAACAACTCGGCCGCGATATCGGCGCGGCAACCGGCACGACCTTCGCCTTCAAGAAGCTCGTCGACAGCGAGCCCGCGCTGGCCAATGACAGCGTGATGAAGTGGATTGAAACGAGCGCAAAATCGTTGTCACTGACGATGCAACGCATGCCCAGCGGCGCCGGACACGATGCTCAGGAAATTTCCCGCATCACTCCCATGGGCATGATCTTCGTGCCAAGCGTTGGCGGCATCAGTCATTCGCCCAAGGAATTCACGAAGGCCGAGGATGTCGCACACGGTGCCGACGTGCTGCTCAATGCGGTGCTCAACGCCGACAGCGCGTGACCCTGCGCTGCCGGCGTTGAGTGACGTGACCAGCCGAACGACGGGCGCCGGCTACGCCGGATCGTCGAATTGAAAGCGATAGATGTCGTCGACGGTCGTTCCCGGCGGCAACATCAACAGATCGTTGATGAGTCCCGAATGCAGATCGTACACCCAGCCGTGTAGATGGATGGGATGGCCGGAGTGCCACGCGCGCTGCACAATCGACGTTTCGGCGAGCTTCCACACCTGCTCCTGGACGTTCAGCTCAACAAAGCGGCGCAACTGACGCTCTTTGTCTGACGCGAGACCGTCCAATTCGTGTTTGTGCAAGCGGTACACGTCCTTGATGTTGCGCAGCCACTTGTCGATCAGCCCCAGATTCTTCTGCGACAGCGCATTGCGAACACCACCGCAACCGTAGTGTCCGCAGACGATAATGTGCTTGACCTTGAGCACTTCCACCGCGTACTGCAGAACACTCAGCACGTTGAAGTCGGTGTGAATCACCTGGTTGGCGATGTTGCGATGCACGAACAGCTCGCCTGGCTCGGTGCCGGTTACGTCTTCCGCCGGCACGCGCGAGTCTGAACAACCGATCCAGAGGAACTCAGGTGTCTGATCGTCGGCCATGCGGAGGAAATAGTCCTCGCGCACCGCGAGCTTGTCTTGCACCCACGCCTTGTTGGCGAGCAACAGCTTCTTATACGACTCCACTGAGGCGTCTCCCCTTGCGATAGTTCTGGGACTTGTTGAGGAAGTTCTTGAACTGGACCTGAATGCCGTCGTGCTGCGCGCGCGATTCGAAATCGTGCAGCACGTCATAGACGTCGCTGTCGATAAACGTGGCCTTGGTGCCGTCGACAATGACTGTCGATCGCGGCGGCAAGCCGGTGAGTTTCGATTTGAGTTCGGTCTTGTTTACAAACGACGCGTCCTTGTTGAAGCGCAGCAGGAACATGTTCTCCTGCTGCACCAGCGTGAAGGCCGCGTGGTGATTCGTCCGAATGACAAAGACGATGCCCGCGACGATGCCGATCAGTACTCCTGTCAGCAAATCCGTGAACACGATCGCCGTGACCGTAATCATGAACGGGAGGAATTGATCGAGCCCGGCCTTCCACATCTGCGAGTACAACGCGGGTTTGGTCAGTTTGTATCCCACCATCAACAGCACCGCGGCCAGGCTGGCGAGCGGAATGCGATTGAGGAGTCCGGGAATCATCAGTACGCAGACGAGCAGCAGCACGCCGTGAATGAATGCCGACCAGCGCGTTTTTGCTCCCGCGTACACATTCGCGGAGCTGCGCACGATCACGGCGGTGACCGGGAGTCCGCCGAGCAGCCCCGAGGCCACGTTGCCGACGCCTTGCGCCAGCAGCTCTCGGTCGGGATCGGAAATCCGTCGTTGTGGATCGAGTTTATCCGACGCCTCTAGCGACAGCAGCGACTCAATGCTCGCGACGATGGCGAGCGTGAGGCCGGTGGTGTAAATGCGCCGATCGGTGAAGCGCGACCAGTCAGGTGAGGAGACCTGCGCGAGTAGATCGCGCGGACCACCCGCCGGCAGTGTCACGAGATGCCCATCTTCCGCACGCAAGAAGAAGTCGCTGAATGAAAAGCGAAACAGCTCATTCAGCGCGACGCCGACGAGCACCACAACGAGCGCGCCTGGCACCGAGGACAGCGCTTTGCGCGACTTGACCCACGGCGATTCCCAGGCGAGCAGAATCAGCAGCGAGACAGCCGCGATGATGATCGCCTCGCCACTGGCGGAGGCAATCGCGTCCGCGATGTCGGACAACGTTGTTGAACTGCCATCGGCCGCGCGAAAGAAATCGAAGTCGCCCTCGTAACCTTTGTCGCGTCCGAGCGCGTGCGGCAACTGCTTGAGGATGATCACCACACCGATTGCCGCGAGCATGCCCTTGATGACCGCGTTGGGCACGTAGTTCGCGATGCGCCCGGCGCGCATCAGGCCGAAGCCGATTTGCGCGACACCGCCTACCAACACGGCCAGCAGAAATGCCGGAAACGAACCGAGTGTTTCAATTGCCGTGGCGACGATGACTGCCAGACCGGCTGCGGGGCCGCTCACACTGACGGACGACGAAGAAATCAATGAGACGACCAAACCACCAATGACACCTGCGATCACACCGGAAAACAGTGGCGCGCCCGACGCGAGCGCGATGCCGAGACACAGCGGCAGCGCCACCAGAAACACAACCAATCCTGCCGAAGCGTCGTTCGAGAGATGCGCGAACGAACGCTCCGGCGCCGTTACCACGGAGCCAGTAGCCATGAGTTGTCCGAGAGGGGCGGGGATTCTCGACTGATGCTCGAATCGCGAAATGCAACCCGAGTAAGAGCGTCGGAATTCTAGTAGCGGTCGACGCGCGAAACCATAGGTTAGGGATCGCGCGATCTCAGCGTTCGCCACACTCACTCGCCTTCTCGCTATGAGTTCAGTTTTTTTTCATGCATGCCGTCCCGCTCTTATGGCGACTGGCCTCGCGCTTATGGCCGCTGGTACGCTTGGAGCGCGAAGTGCCGAGGGCACCGCGCGCATTCGCGCGGAACAAATCGCATCGGGGCGTGTGTTTGTTGACCGCAATGGCAATGGTCAGTTTGACGCCGGGGAACCGGGTGTGCCTGGTGCCACGGTCTCGAATCAGCTCGACGTGACGCGTGTCGCCGCCGACGGATCGTTCTCGCTACCGTCGCGCGGGCCGTATGCGTTGGTGTACGTCACAGCGCCCGCTGGATTTCGTGTACGCGGCGCATTTTATCGCACGGCCGAACAGTCGCTCGATTTTGCGCTCGTTCCGTTCGTCGAGCCCACCTCAATCACGTTTGTCCACGCGTCGGACACGCACATCGCCGAGCCGGTGCTTCCGCGCATGCAGCGCTTCGAGCAGCTCGTCGATTCAATCAAACCCGCGTTCGTCATCATCACCGGTGACTTGGTGCGTGATGCATTGCGCGTTGGCGAAAAAGAAGCGCGCGGCTACTACGAACTGTTTCAGCGCGAAGCGGCGCGATTCACGATGCCGCTCTGGACAGTTCCCGGAAACCACGAAGCGTTTGGCATCGAACGGGACAAATCCGGAGTCGCGTCGTCGCACCCGTTCTTCGGACGGACGATGTATCGGAGCTATCGCGGTCCCGATTACTACGCGTTCAATGCCGGCGGCGTCCACTTCGTTGGACTGAACTCTGTCGATATCGACGACACGCGATACTACGGACACGTCGATTCGTTGCAACTGGCCTGGCTGCGCAACGACTTGGCCACCGTTCCCGCCACGATGCCGGTGGTCACCTTCAATCACATTCCGTTCTATTCGGCAATGGAGATCATGCACGGTTTGAGCGAACAGCCGCCGGCACCAAGCATCATCTCGATCAACGGGAAAAACCAATTCCGGCACACGGTCTCCAACGCGACCGATGTGCTTGCCGCGGTGAGCGGACATCCGTATCCGCTCGCGCTGGGCGGTCATGTTCACGTGCGCGAACAGCTGCGGTACGAAGGACTTCCAACTCGGTTCGATCAGACCGCGGCCATCGTGGCGCCGACACCGGGCGCCAATGTGATGATGACGTCGGGCTTCGCGGTCTATCGCATTACGCGCGGCAAGATCGACGACGGACGATTCGTGCCGCTCGGGCTCGACAAGGCTAAGCCGTAAGACCGCTCATCGAGCCCGAGAGTCGCGCCGTTAGCGACACTTCCGGATTGCCGCGGCAAAGCGCGGCGCATCGCTGACGCGAAGTCCACAAACGCCCACGCGAAGCCCTTCGGGAATCGGCACAACAAACACATCTTCTTTCATCAGCCGATCGCTCACGGCCATGGAGTCGGCGAGTTCGATCGTGATGAAGAAGCCGCCATCCCACGGTGCGCCGGGCAACCCCTCGGCGCGGAGCGCCGCATCGAGCGCATCGGCGCGCGCTGTCAGCACATCGCTCCAGTGTGCGTGTTCGCGTGCGAGCGCGGCCTGCGCGGGTGCATCGGCCGTCATGCGCAACAGCACCATCATCGGCGCGCGCGCGCAATTGGAGTAGGCACCGCGGCAACTGATGGTCAGCGCTTCGCGCAGTGCGGTGTCGCTGCACCACGGAAAAACCAGCGCACCGGCGCGCGCGCCGTACAGTGTGTACGCCTTGCTCAGGCTCAGACTCGCGCCTACCAGCACTGCCCCCTCTTCACCAAAGGCGCGATAGTCATCGAGCGCTTCCTGCACCGCGCGCGGATCGCGCGCGTAGTCGAGGTACGCGAAATCGAGTAGCAGCGTGACGGGGCCTTGCGGTGCCAGTTCGCGCAGCATCGACAACAGCGCGCGACGATTCTCGCGGGAAAGACTGCGGCCGGTCGGATTGTGGCACGGGTCGTTGAGCCAGAGCAGCACCCGCCCCTGCGATCGCAGCAACTGTTCGCAGGCCGCGCGCCACGCCGCCACGTCAAGCAAGGCACCGGGTGCAGGATATGGGACCGTGGCCAGCTCAACCCGATTCTCGACGGCGAGCGTTGAATACGGACCCCAGTACGGTGCGGCCGTCAGCAACGTCTGCCCGGGCTCCAGCAAGTTTCGAATGCTCAACGCCAGCGCGCCGGTTCCGCCTGGTGTCGCGACACCAATGCCGTAACTCGCGAGCGACGGCCAATGTCGTTGCGTCAGTGCCAGCAGATACTTCGGATCACCCGCGATGGGCGCGTACGGCGCGATTTCCATCGGCGTCAGCTGCCGATAGTGCTCCATGATGGTGTCGAGCACGACCAGCTTGCCGCTGTCATCGAGCAGCGCGCCGACGGTGGCATTGATCACCGATACGCCAGCGGCCGCGCGTTGCTGCGCGGCCGCGTTCATGGTGAAGATCAGGTCGGCGCCGTCGAACTCGCGCCGACCGGGGATCAACTGTTCTAACGAATGACTCACGGACCTTTGGGTTTGTTTTCCTGAGCGCGAACGGTTGGATACTCGATGCCGAGCTGCTCGAGATACGTTTTGAACTTCGTGGGATCGTAGTAGAACTTCTTCTGCTGCTCGCGATAGCGCGCCATGATGTCTGCGTTCAGCCAGATCGGCGGCGTGTCCTGCGGGCGAATGAACGGCTGATACTTGATGTCCTTCGTCTGAACATTCTTAAAGTAGTCCCACGCATCGGCAACAACCTTGGGCGTCAGGAAGATGTCGAGCATCGTGAGCGCCTGCACTTTGGCGCCTGCCAGCGCACCCTTGTGCGCGATCGGCGTGGCCATCGAAATCGCGTTTGCCCAGTTGTGTCCCGGCAGCCCCGGAATGTTCGACGGATAGCGCAGCGTGACCGTCGGCATGTTCCAGGCCACGTCACCGATATCGTCCGAGCCGCCGCCCATCCAGTTCTGCGGCACTTCGGCACCGCGCAACTGCTTGTTCACCTGCATCTCGAGACCGAAATCGGGCGAACCCAGCTCCTTCTGAATGCCTTTGGCCAGCGTCTGATCCTTGTCGTCCCACTTGGGCATGCCCACCGTTTGAATGTTGGCGTGCATCGCCTCGGCAATTGGCTTGCTGAAATGACCCGACCAGCCGGAGCCGAGAATCAGAATCGTGTCGAGCTTCGTGTCAGTCATCATCGCGGCACCTTCGGCCATCTTCTTGCCCATCTCGAAGAGTGCCATCGTGCGCGGATAGTCCTGCTCGCGGAAGTAGAACCAGATGCTCGCCGTGCTCGGCACGACGTTGGGCTGATCGCCACCGTCCTTGATCACGTAGTGCGAACGCTGTTGCAGACGCAGATGCTCGCGCTTGTACTCCCATCCGGTGCCCATCAGCATCGCGGCGTCGAGCGCGCTCTTGCCGCGCCACGGCGCACCCGCGGCGTGCGCACTTTCACCGCGGAACCGAAACTCTGCCGACAACAACGCGCTGGATCCGCTTGCGCCCCATGACACGCCGAGATCATTGCCGACGTGCGTAAACAGCGTGATGTCGGTGTTCTTGAAGATGCCCGCGCGCACGAGGAACGCTTTACCAGCCATCTGCTCCTCAGCGATACCGGGCCAGAGCAGAATTGAGCCGTTGATCTTGTCGCGCGTCATCAGCTGCTTCACCACGATCGCGGCAACGATGTTGACCGCCTGCCCGGAATTGTGCCCCTCACCGTGTCCCGGTGCACCGGCGATCATCGGGTCCTTATATCCGACGCCGGGCTTCTGACCGGCCTGGGGAATGCCGTCGACATCAGAACCGAGCGAAATCTCCGGCTTACCGGTGCCGTAGCTCCAGCGCGCGGTCCACGAGGAGGGAATGCCGGCCACGCCTCGCTCAACCTTGAAGCCTTCCTTCTCCAACAGGTTGGTCAGGTACTTCTGCGATTCGAACTCCTGGAAGCCGAGTTCCTGAAAGGAAAACAGCATGTCCACGATCTCCTGGACCTGCTTCGAACGCGCCTCCACCATCGTGAGCGCCTCCGACTTGAGCTTCTCCAGCCGGGGATCAACCGCAGCCTTCGGCGCCTCCTGCGCCTTCAGTGTGGCACCTGCGCCGGGCGAGGCGAGTAACAACGTGGCGGCAAGCAGGGCGCGAACTGGGAACTGAGTTCGTGACACGGACAGGCTCCGGGAGTACGGGTCGAGAGGACGGCCAAGGGTTCAGAGCGAACTTACGCTGGGAAACCCGCCTCGTCACGGTCGCGTAAGGTGCCCAATCGCGAGCCTCAAAGGCGGCCGCTTTTTGCGTGGTCGGTTCCGACGACTTTCCCGCCTGCCGCGGTCGGTTTTTCTTCTGAACGTGTTGCGTGTCCCCAAAGCGTTGGTCTCGCCCGTGCCTTTTAACTCCTCTCCGCGTCTCGCCATGCCCAGCCAGTTCTCCCGCGAGTGGTTTTCGCGGTTCGTCGTCGCCGGAGTGACGCTGATGGTGTCAGCCTCGCTTCTTGGCGGGCAGGCAGCGGGTCGGCCACCGAAGGGGTCGCAGCCACCGGCGTCCAAGGACAGTGCAAAGCGCGTGACGCGCCCCGCACCTCGCGATACCATGTCGGCCGCGGAGCGCGAACAGCTGCGCGAAGCGTCGCGCGACGCCCGTTCGATTGCGCGTCGCCGGTTGAGCACCGATTCCGCCGAGCGTCGACGCCGCGCCGATTCCGCCAGCGCGACAGCGTTCGGATCGCCGGAAGCGCGAGCCATTCTCGAACGTGCACGGTTGGCGCGCGAGCAGCAGGATAGCGCGTTGCAGTCCTACCGTGCGACGACAACGCAGCGCATGTCCGTTTCCATGGGTGTCCGCCGAGTCGGGCTCGAGAAGTTGATGTTTCGTGGCGACAACGTGGCGCAGATTTCCTGGAAGCGCGGAAGCGGTGTCTGGGTGACGCCGATCGGCTCGCGCATGACGGTACCGATGGCGTCGAAGGTCGATGGCGAAATGTCGGAGGCCGTGACCATCCCGTACTTCCCGGGGCGCGAGTCACTCTGGTTTCCGTCATCGAACTTTGGCGTGGTCAAGTCGGACGTCGATGAACGCGAGATGATCCACCCGCTCGCGCGCGGCGCCGAGTACTACTACCGGTACGACACCGGCGACTCGATCGACATCAAGCTGCAGGACGGGAAGGTCATCAAGGTGCGCGAGCTGCGCATCACGGCGCGGCGTCCGGACTGGAAGTTGTTCGTGGGCTCCTTCTGGTTCGATCGCGATGGCGGACAGTTGGTCCGTGCCGCGTATCGCATGGCCGTCGACTTCGAAATCTGGGACGTGGCCAAAAGCGAAAGCCAGCTCGACGCGGCGGAGAATCGGGAAACCAGCATCGTTCGCGACTCCATCGCGCGCGAGCGTTTGCCGCGCGAGTTGTACGTAAAGGATTCGACGCAGCGCGCCAGAGCCGCCGAGGCGCGCGCGAAGGCGGGAAATAACAACAACGACGACGATGTGCCGGGATGGGTGAGTGGAATGTTCCGTCCGGCCAAGGCCAAACTCGATGCCATCACGGTCGAATACGGCTTGTATCAGGGCCGCTTCTGGCTGCCGCGTGCCAACAGCGCCACGGCGTCGGCGCAGGTGGGATTCATGCGGGTGCCGTTCCGGATCGACGAGAAGTTCACGTACGAGGATGTGAACGCCAACTTCGACCTCGCCGTCGTGCCGCCGCCGCGTCAGCGCGGCGCGCCGGTCGATACCACGCCGCGCGACACGCTGGTGGCCGATCCGAAGCTGCGTTCGGTGGCAGGCAGCGTCACGGTGAATGTGTCGGTTGGCCCGGAGAATTCGAAGAACACCACTAAGGCCGTCGGTGATACGACGCGGCGCGCACGCGCCGATTCCGCCGCCATGATTCGCGTGCCGATCAACAAAGCACGGCAATGCGCGAAGGATTCGGTGTGGACCCGCTACGAAACGCGCTACGAGGGCGCCCTGCGCGTTGCGTACCAGATGCCGTGCGACGAATCGAAGCTCGCGAAGTCGAGCTCGTTGCCGCCGGCGTACGCATCCGACGAAGAACTCTTTGACATGCGGAGCGCCAACGAGTTGATGGCGTCGCTCGATCTGTCATTGCAGCCGGCGTGGGCGCCACAGCGGCCCACGATACGCACCGGCTCGGACCTCGTGCGCTACAACCGGGTCGAAGGTCTGTCGGTTGGTGTGTTGGCCACCCAGACGTTGGGCGCCGGCTACACGCTCTCCGCTGTCGGTCGAATCGGACACGCCGATTTGCACGCCAACGGCGAGCTCTCACTCGCGCGCTCAAACGGCCAGCGCACCGTTACAGGCACGTTGTTTCACCGTCTGAACGCCACCAACCCGGAATGGGGCGGGGCACTCTCGCTGGGTCCCTCGTTGCCGGCGCTGCTCTACGCGCGCGACGAAGGCTTTTACTATCGTTCGTTCGGATTCGAGTTGGGTGAGAAGCGCGAGCAGCGTCATGGTTCGCTCGAGTACAAGCTGTTTGTCGAGCGTGAGTACACGGCCGGCGATAGCGATGTCGTGAACACCTTTTCGCTCGCGCGACTGTTTGGCGACCGACGCTTCCGGACGAATATTCTGAGTGAACCCAGCTCGGTTACGGGACTCTCAGCCGCGTGGCTGCACGCATGGGGTAACGATCCCAAAGGATTCCGCCTGCTGACCACCACGCGTGCCGAGGGAGGCACGGGCACGTTCGAGTACGGTCGCGCGTCGTTCGAAGGCACCGTATCACGTCCACTCGGCAGAACCGCGTTCGCGCTCACCGGAAGCGCGGGCAGTTCCGTGGGTCGATTACCCCTGCAACGTCTGTGGTACTTGGGCGGACTGCGCAGCGTGCGAGGACAGATTGCCGGCGCGCAGAGTGGCAACGCGTTCTGGCTCGCGCGTAGCGAACTCGGATTGCGCAGCGGCGCGGTCCGTCCGGTCGCGTTCTTCGACGCCGGATGGGCCGGCGAGCGCGGCGCCTTTGGAAAATCTCAGGCGATGCGCGGCGCCGGCCTCGGCATGGGCTTCCTCGACGGCTTGTTCCGCATCGATGTCTCGCGCGGACTCAACTTCAACAAGCGTTGGCGGACTGATCTCTACCTCGAAGCGCCGCTCTGACCCACGAGTGGCGATGAGGTCGTGATGGACGGCGATTGCAGTCCACGCGCGAGCGTTTCAATCCACTCCTGTCGAATACGCGCCACCGGCTCGCTCGCGCCGCGCGGCTTCACCTTCCGCCAGCGCGGACGCAGCGCGTCCCAAGCGTCGAGCATGTAGCGTCCGCGGGCACTGGCGGTTCGCGCGACATGCGTGCGCAGGAGCAGCATGAGCAACGCGTCGTCGTCGGTGTCGAACTCTCCGAGCAGCACCATGTCGTGATTGACGCGTCCGGCAAACGTATCGGTCTCGTCGAACACATACGCGAGGCCGTTCGACATGCCGGCTCCAAAGTTGCGCCCCGCGCGGCCCAATACGGCAACCACGCCGCCGGTCATGTATTCGCAGGCGTGATTGCCTACCCCTTCGATCACGGCGCACGCTCCGGAGTTGCGCACTGCAAACCGATCGCCGGCCTGCCCCGCCGCGAACAGCATGCCGCCTGTGGCCCCGTACAGCACCGTGTTGCCCATAATCATGTTCAGGTGCCCGGCGCCTAAATAGCGCGCGTCATGGAACGGTCGGATGCTGATCTCCGCGCCGTTGAGCCCCTTGCCTACATAGTCGTTGGCCTCGCCTTCGAGAGCGAGCCGCATGCCGCGAACACCGAACGCGCCAAAGCTTTGGCCCGCGCTCCCGGTGAAGTGCAGCGTCAGCGCGCCCTCAGGCAGCCCCGGTTCGCCGAATCGCTTGGCAACGGCACCGGCGGTCCGCGCCCCAACCGTGAGATGGTGATTGCGAATGGCGTATCGCCCAGTAAACGGCGTCCCGGTATCGAGCGCCGTTGCCGCGTCAACGAGAATCTGCGCGTCGAGCGACTGATTACCGTGTCGTTCGTTGCGGATCACCGTGCGGCGGCGTGGCGCGTTCGACGACGTTGGAGCCGTCAGCACCATCGACAAGTCGAGCATCGCCGACCGCGGCATCTCCGGGCGCTCCGCGCGCTGGAGCAGATCGGTCCGTCCGATGATGTCGTCGAGCGCCGACGCACCCATCTGCGCGAGTAATTCGCGCACATCGTTCGCCATGCGGGTAAAGAACGCGATCACCTGTTCGGGTGTACCGCGGAACTTCGCGCGCAAGTCTTCGCGCTGCGTTGCGATTCCCGTTGGGCAGCTGTTCAAATGGCACTGTCGCGCCATATCGCAGCCTAATGCCACCAGCGGTCCGGTGCCGAAGCCGAACGATTCGGCGCCCAACAGCGCAGCGATGATCACATCGCGGCCGGTGCGCAGTCCGCCATCGACGCGCACCTCGATGCGATGGCGCAACCCGTTGGCCACCAACGTCTGCTGCGCCTCGGCCAAACCGAGTTCCCACGGCGATCCGGCGTGCTTGATGCTCGAAAGTGGTGAAGCGCCCGTGCCGCCCGCGTATCCCGCGATCAGCACGTAGTCGGCGAATGCTTTGGCGACACCCGCCGCCACGGTGCCGACACCGGACGATGCGACCAGCTTCACGCCAATGCGTGCCCGCGGATTCACGGTCTTGAGATCGTGCACCAGCTGCGCCAGATCTTCGATGGAATAGATGTCGTGATGCGGTGGTGGTGAAATCAGCTGCACGCCCGGCGTTGCATGACGCAAGCGCGCAATCAGCTCGGTCACCTTATGGGCAGGCAATTGTCCGCCTTCACCCGGCTTCGCGCCCTGCACGATCTTGATTTCGATTTCTTCGGCGCGCACGAGATACTCAGTCGTCACGCCAAAGCGCGCCGACGCCACTTGTTTGATCCGGCTGTCTGAACGCAACTCGGCCGCCCGGGCGTATGACGCCGGGTCCTCGCCGCCTTCACCCGAGTTGGAGCGCGCGTTCATGCGATTCATCGCAATCGAAATCGTTTCGTGCGCTTCCGGCGACAACGACCCGAGCGACATCGCCGACGAAACAAAGCGAGCGCGAATGGCCTCCATGCTTTCGACCGCGGCGATCGGAATCGGCTGACCAACGCGTACGTCGAGCAGGTCGCGAACAGTCGCGGGAGCACCGTGGTTGGCTTTCTCACTGAACGACCGCCACGCATCGTCGGCCGTCAGCGTCGTGCGCGACGCGCGAGCACTGCCAACCGCCTGTTGTAAAGCCAACACCGTCGTGGGCGCCCACGCATGATGCTCGCCCTCTTTGCGGAACCGCATGCGACCGGCATCGGGTAGCCCCGACGGAGTGGCGGTATCGCCGTACGCCCGATGATGCCGGAGTAGCACATCCTCGAACAGTTCGCGGAAGGTGAGTCCACCGAGTGGCGAAGCGGTCCCGGAGAAGCACCGATCAATCACCTCGCCGCCGAGTCCGAGCGCGTCAAACATCTGAGCGCCGCAATACGAGGAGAGGGTCGAGACGCCCATCTTTGCGAGCACCTTCAGCAGGCCCTTCTCGACCGCCGTGCGATAGCGTGATTGTGCTTGCGCCGGTCCTGGACGTTCGGTGTCGACATCGCCCTTTCCGTGCGCCTCCGAGAAGAGCGTCGCAACGGTTTCCATGGCGAGCCACGGATGCACCGCTTCTGCGCCGTATCCAACGAGCGTTGCAATATCGTGTTGCTCCATCGCGTCGCCGGCTTCAACCACGAGCCCGACACGTGCCCGCAATCCGGTGCGTACCAGATGTTGACGCACCGCGCCCAGCGCGAGCAGCGCCGGAATCGGCGCCCGCTCGGCGTTGGCCTTGCGATCGGAAATGATGAGCAGGCGCGCGCCCTTGCGCGCGGCCCCTTCGGCGCGACGGCAGAGCGCGTCGAGCGCCGCTTCCAACGCTTCGGGGCGCGATTGCACAGGGCACGTGGCATCAAGCGTCGTCGAGGCAAAGCCGGGGAAGGCGCGTAGAGCCGCCATCTCGTCGGGCAGCAGTACCGGATGTTCGACACGCAGCATGCGCGCGTATGACGGACGTTCGACCAGCGGCGAACCGCGACGACCCAGGTGCATGCGAAGCGACATCACCATCGATTCACGCAACGAGTCCATCGGTGGGTTCGTGACTTGTGCGAAGCGCTGCCGGAAGAAGGAGTAGAGCGTCGGCGCGGTGGGCGACAAGACAGCGAGCGGCGCGTCGTCTCCCATGCTCCAGACGACTTCGGCGGCCGTCATGGCCATCGGCTCAAGCTGCATGCGCAAATCTTCGTGCGTGTATCCGAACGCATTTTGCAGGGCGCGCAGCGTGTCACTTGAGCGCACCAGCGGCTCGGTGCCATCGCTCGTGGGTAGCGTTGACATGTGTTGCGCGATCCAGCGTGCGTAGGGTCGACGGGTGGCCACTTCGCGCTTGGCCGCGAGATTGCGCACGATGCGACGGCCCGCCGTATCGACGACGAACACTCCGCCGGGTCCGAGCTTGCCCGACTCGACGACATCGCGCGGATCGAAATCGACGATGCCCACCTCCGATCCCGCCACGACCATTCCGTCTGCGCGAATCTTGTAGCGGCACGGACGCAGTCCGTTGCGATCGAGTGAGACCGCGACCTGAATGCCATCGCTGTACGCCAGCGCCGCGGGACCGTCCCATGGTTCGATCACGCATTGGTGATACTCGTAGAACGCCTTCACCGCCGGTTCGACATCGGGATACTTCTCCCACGCCTGCGGCACCAGCATCATGGCTGCGTGCACCGGTGAACGTCCCGCCTTCACGAGCAGCTCCAGCGCGTTATCGAGACTCGCTGAATCGCTGCCGCGCGGTCGAATCGGATCGCGCACACGATCGGCGCGCGCACCAAAGGTGGGCGCTTCGAGCAGCGGGCCGCGCATGGCCATGCCGTTGCGGTTGCCCCAGAGCGTGTTGATTTCGCCATTGTGCGCGAGCGCGCGGAACGGCTGCGCCAGCTCCCAGCGAGGCATCGTATTGGTGGCGTAGCGCTCGTGAAAAATCGCGATCGCCGACTCAAACGACGGATCGCGCAGATCGGGAAAGAACTCGCCGAGCTGACCACCCGTGAGCAATCCCTTGTAGACGATGGTGCGGCACGACATCGAGCAGAAGTAGAGTGCCAACTCGCTCGCCAGCGCACGGTGCTCAATCTCACGGCGCGACAGATAGAGCTGTCGCTCCCAATCCGCGTCGTCCGCGCCAAGCGGCCGGCCAATGAGTACCTGACGAATCAGCGGCATCGCTTCGCGCGCCGAAGGACCGAGTACGTCGGGACGCACGGGCACATCACGCCATCCGAGCACCGGCAAACCGTCGGCGACCAGCACGCTTTGAATGAGTTCGATGGAGGCCGCACACGCCGTTGCCTCGACCGGCAGGAAACACATGCCAACGGCCAGCGTGGCATCGGCACTCACATGAATGCCCAGTCGCGACGCCGCGAGCACGAAAAACCGACGGGGAATCTGCGTGAGCAAGCCCGCGCCGTCGGCCGAGCTGTCGGTAGCGGACGCGCCGCGGTGGGCAAGTCGTGCCGACGCTTCGAGGGCTAGTTGGACGACTTCGTGTGTGCGCTCGCCGCTCTGTCGCGCGATGAACCCGACGCCGCACGCATCACGCGGTGCGAAGGGAGATCCGGTGCTGTCATCGTGGATTGAACCGCGAGAGTCGTGTGCGCGCGCCATAATCGTCCCGGTGAGTGGTCTGTATAAACATGCAATCAATACGCATAAGTTCCCAGTTTGCCAATGGAGGCGGCGATGCGAAATCCGGTAATCGATTGCGCTGCGACCGGCGCGAGTTGAACTTCCGCGCGGCTCGTCACGGTCCACCCCGCAAAGCCGGCTGTTGATGGCACCATTCTTCCGCCTTACGCGAAATCGTCGTCTGGTCGCGCTGGTTGGCGCGCTCGGATTGGCCGTCGGACCAACGAGCGCTTGCTTCCACAGCGGGCGTCTGAATCCGCGCGCGTTTCCGGGCGACGCGGCCAGCGCCCAGTTCGTGACCGACGATGTGCGACGTTTCTGGGCCGCGTATGACGCTGGCGGCAAGGAAGGCAATGCGGCCGCCTTTCAGACGATGTACCTCGATCCGGGATCGCCGGGCCTGCGAGACTTCATACAGGTGCGTCAGCTCACGGCGCAGTCGATCGCTCAGGTCGTGACACGATACCGCGCATACTATGCGGCGTTGTCTCCAAGCTTTCGCGACGTCCAGCAGTACGACGAAATCTTCGCCGAAATTCGGCGCGGCTATGCGCGCATCGACTCGCTCTATCCGGACGCTTTCTTTCCGCCCGTGACGTTGCTGTACGGTCGATTCAGCACCGGCGCCACGACGGGTCCGCACGGTTTGTTGCTCGGCCTTGAGTTCTACGGCGCCGATGCCCATGCCCCGACGGCCGAACTGGGACTCTTCGCACGCTCGAATCAGTTCTCGCTGCATCGCGATCTGCCAGCGCTCGTCGCGCACGAACACGCGCACATGCTGCAGCAGGCAGCGGGCGCTCCGGGAGGAAAGCGGGGACGAACACTACTCGCCGCCGCGCTCGCCGAGGGTGGGGCTGATTTCGTCGCCGAACTCGCGGTTGGTCACGCCTCGTACGCCGAGCGATTTCGCGCGTGGGAGTCGCGCGAATTGGAGTTCTGGCAGGCATTTCAGCGCGAGCAGCAGGGCACGAATCTCCAGCGCTGGCTGTACAATCAGGGCAACGGTACGGCGCAATGGCCCGGTGATCTGGGATATTTCATCGGATATCGGATTGCGCAGGCATATTACATTCGCGCCAGCGACAAATCGGCGGCATTGCGCGCCCTGATAGCTCAGCACGATCCCGCGCAGCTTCTGCGCGAGAGTGGTTACGACGGACGAGGTCCAACGCTCGACCGCAGTTCGCCCAAGTAACTCCAGCTCACTGTCATGTCCGAGAGTCCGCGCTCCGAACAGGCCAATGCCGACGTGCTCCTGTGGCAGACAGGGTATCGCGTCGCGCTGGCGCTTATCACCGCGTCGCTGGCGGTAACGCTGCGAACAGCCGGAGTGCTGAGTTTGTCACCCGTCGCCGACGGTGTGATTGGCCGAGATCTGGCCGACTGGATGCTTGGACTGGTCAGCGTCACCTACGTGCTGCTGGTAATGGGTATTCGCGCTCGTGTACGCACCACTCGTCGGGCGGGGCGCACGCTGGCCACGCTCATGGTCGTCGCCGATCTGGCAGTGGTTTTCTGGCTGGTCTTCTTGTTGGCCGAACCGCGCGAATACTATCGGGCGCTCCTGATCGCGCTCTTCTCGCTGCAACTGACGCACGTGTACTTCGGGCGCGCGCCAGCGCTGTTGATGCTGGCGTCCATTGCCGTGTCCTATCTGCTCTTGGTCGACATCGCGGTCGCGCACGGCGGCGATGTCAGCTGGGCGACCTCCTTCATCACGCTCGCGCTCTTCTTTGTCGGCTCGGCGCTCGTGATCGCGGTGCAGAGCAACCTGCACGGTCGCCTGGCAACGCTCGTCTCAATTTTCGAGCGCGCCGAGGACGGCGACTTTGGCACGGAGTACGATGTCGGCGCGGATTCGCGCCCCGATGCGATTACCGTCGTCGGACGCGCGTACAACCGTATGCGTTCACAGCTCGCGTCGATTGTGCTGCACGACCCACTGTCGGGCTGCTACAATCGTCGAGGATTCGAGCAACAGTTCCGCCGCGAGTTGGCGCGCGCCGCGCGCGCCGGCACGGATGTCGCGCTCATTGCAATCGATCTCGATCACTTCAAGCAGATCAACGACACCTACGGGCATCTCGTCGGCGACCGCGTCATCGCTGAGACGGGCGAACTGCTCCGCGCGAACGCGCGCGCCGAAGATGTGGTCGCGCGAACGGGCGGCGAGGAGTTTCTGATTCTCGCGCCGAACACTTCGATTGCCGGCGCGCAACATCTCGCGCTTCGTATCGTGGAGGCGTTCCGTCGCCGAAGCTTCGGTGAACCAGAGGCGCACGTGCTGCTGACCGTCAGCGTCGGCGTGGTGGCCGAGTCGGTTCCCGACGACGGCATCGCGGAAGCGCTACGCGCGCGCGCAGACGAAGCGCTCTACGCGGCCAAGCGCAGCGGACGCAATCGGGTGGTGTTGTGGTCGCACGGGCTCGATGCCCTGCGACTTGGACAGCCGAGTGGCGAGCCTACGGCAGCTGCATAGTGCCCTGATTCACCAGCACCGTCGCGCCGCCCACGCGCACGGCATCGATCGCGCCCGCGGTCTTGTGAGCTTCGATCGACAATCGACTGGCTCGTCCCATCTCGACGCCCTGCGCAACTTCCCACGTGAGTAGTCCGTCGCGCGGCGTACGCGCCGCCAGATACCCGGCCAGACACGCATTGGCCGATCCTGTTGCCGGATCTTCAGGCACGGCCGCACCAGGGAGAAATGCGCGCGCACGAATGTCCACTCCGTGCACGTGGGCCGGCGCGCTCGCATCGTTCTGACCATTCGTCAGTGCGAAGACGAACGGCCATGACCCCCACTGGCCTTTGAGATAGCGCTCCCACGGTTCCATCCGCACGCGAGCGCGCCGTACTGCGTCGGTGCTGGCGAGCGGCAGCATGAGCCACGGAATACCACAACTCACGGCCGCCGGCGCGTGCGTGCCGCCGACGAAATCACTCGGCGCAAGCGAAAGCACGTCGGCCAGTTGCTCAATCGTCGCTGCCGCCGGTCGCTCATCGGGCAACATCGCCGTGGTGAGCTGTCCGTGCACCGGAACGCCACCCGAAAGGCGCACGCGCACGGGCACCGGTCCCACACCCTCGCCCAGCACAACGGTCACTTCGTCACCCTGTGCTTTTACCTCCCCGATCGCCACCAGCACATGCGCCGTTCCTACCGTTGGATGGCCCGCGAACGGCAGTTCCTCCTCCGGCGTGAATATGCGAACGCGACGTGTGTGCGAGGGATCTTCGGCGGGGAAGACGAACGCGGTTTCGGCGTAATTGAATTCCCGCGTGATTGCCTGCAGCGTTTCCGTCGAGAGTCCGTCCGCGCCGAAGACAACGGCGAGTTGATTGCCAGTGAACGTCGCCGTCGTGAAGACGTCGCAGGTGACGAAGCGGAGCGAGGGCATGGGCAGCTGGGCTGAGGTGGTTACGGTGAAAATCTAGGTGGTCGGTGTTTGCGGACAACCGACCGCCACACCGATTGCTGAACGGCGAAACACGCTGCCCTTGCCACCAGCGCCAACCCGCAGTCATTTCGCGCCATGCGCCTTCCTCTTCTCGCCGTCCTCGTTGTCTTGATCGCCGCCTCGATTGCCGGGGCGCAGCGTCCGCCGAACATCATCTACATCATGTCCGACGATCTCGGGTGGTCCGAGGTGGGGAGCTACGGGCAGCAGAAAATTCATACGCCGAACATTGACCGGCTGGCCCGCGAAGGCATGCGCTTTACGCGCTTCTACAGCGCGAGCCCCGTCTGCGCGCCGAGTCGGAGTGCGTTGATGACGGGATTGCACACCGGGCATTCACCAATTCGCGGCAACTTCGAACTCGGCGGGTTTCTCGACAGCGAGGAACGGGGCCAGTACGCGTTGCCGAAAGGCACGCAAACCATGGCGACCGTGCTCAAGGCGCGAGGCTACGCCACCGCGATCGTCGGCAAGTGGGGCATGGGCGGTCCCGACACCGAAGGGGTGCCCAACAAACATGGCTTCGACTTCTTCTACGGCTATCTCGATCAGAAGCAGGCGCACAACCACTATCCCACCCATCTCTGGCGCAACGAACACTGGGATTCGTTGGGTAACGCGTATTTCTCAGCGCACCAGAAGCTCGACGCGGTGCCGAGTGATCCAACAGTGTGGACTCGATTCAAGGGGAACGTGTACGCGCCCGACACGATGGCGGCCGAAGCGCTGAAGTGGATTCGCGCGAAGAAAGATTCTGCGTTCTTTCTCTATTTCGCGTCCACGCTCCCACATCTTGCGTTGCAGGTACCCGACGAAGAACTCAGCGCGTACAGCTTTCCTGAAACACCGTATCTCGGACAACAGGGATATTTGCCGCATCCGCGTCCGCGCGCGGCCTACGCTGGAATGATCAGTCGACTCGATAAGCACGTTGGGCAACTCATGGCACTGCTCAAGGAACTCGGGCTTGAACAGAACACGTTGCTGGTATTCACGAGCGACAACGGCACGACCTATACGGGTGGCGTGGACTACAAGTTCTTTGAGAGCGTGGCCGGACTGCGCGGACTCAAGGACGCGGTTTATGAAGGCGGCTTGCGGGTGCCGTTCATTGCGCGATGGCCTGGACGCATCAAGGCCGGCGCAGTGACAGACGCGATCGCGGCGAACTGGGATGTGCTTCCGACGGTTGCCGAGATTGCCAAAGCCACGGTGCGCGGGAAGATCGACGGTGTGTCGTTTGCGCCAACGTTGCTCGGCACAGGCAGGCAAACGCCGCACCCACCGATGTATTGGGAGCACCACGAAGTGTGCGCCGGTCAGCAAGCGGTGCGCGACGGCAAATGGAAAGCTGTGCGACTGGGTGTCGCGACAGCGAGTCCGAGCGCGCTCGAGCTGTACGATCTCGACGCGGATCCGGGCGAGCGGAGCGACGTGAGCGCCAAGTATCCGGACGTCGCCAAACGCATGCTGGGTCTGATGGCGAGCATGCGCGATCCGGGGGTCATACCCGCATGGAACTTCGTCGTCGACTCGGCGGCACGCGCGCGAAAGGTGAACTATGAAACGTGCGCGCCGGGAAAAAAGCTTTCGTAGTCGCCCGCGCTGAGCCGTTGCCTGCCGGTTGCGTACGCCGCGGCCACCTACACGACGCTCGACCGCACCGCGAGCAGCTTCCACTCACCGTGCACCAAAACCAAGAGGTATCGCGCGCCGTGCTGAGGAAACTGCACGCCGACCGTCGCGAACGATCCGACCCGGCGAACGGAGTCGACAAACACGAAGGAGCGTGCGACACTCTCGGGCATGTTGGATGTCCACGGCTTAAGTCCCAGCGCTACCAGCCGGGCTGAGGTGCCGCGCTGAACATTTCCGGACCACGTTTGGTAGCGCTGAATCCTGATGCCGTCCGTCCAATCCGAGAATCGCATAGGTAGTCCCGCGAGGCGCCAGGCGGGAGGTTGGCCCGTGTAGCGTTCGATCATCTGGAGTTCGAGCAGACTCGCGGTGGAAGTGTCGGCCGCCACAAACGGCAGATCCCATGCCTCGGTCGCCGCGAGCTCAACATCGAGCGGAGTCCCCGACTCGATTACACGCGCCAGCGTCGCCTCATCGCGGTGCATTCCGAGCGCTTGCAGCACAGTGCCGTACACGTATCGCGCCGTATCGACCTCGGCGCGCGCAAAGCGAGCCGCGATGGTGTCGCGGTACGCGTGGCCCCGATACCGCATCGCCATTTGCAGCGAGCGGCTATCAACGCGGTCAATCCATTCGCGGATATCATTTGGATTCCGACGAATGGGCCCGTAGCGACCCAGACGAAACCAGAGCAGCCACGCCCGCCAGTCGGCTGTCACGCCCGGAAACGCGAGATCGGGCAGCGCATCGCCAAGGTGTCGCGCGTTCGTAAGCTGGCGCGCGACCCCGCGCAGCATGGGATGGTTTGTCCTGGCACGCTCGATCAGGGTATCACCCCATCGGAACGGATCGCTGGCAGCGGCAGCTAACAGCCCAATGTCGCGCAAGCGAGGATCGCGGGCCTTGGTCCACTCTGCTGCCACGCGCGCGCAGAGCGAGGGAACACAAAACGTCTGCAACGAATCGCGCGCCACCGCGGGCGGCGAGTTCGTGAATCCGTATACGAGGGCTTCGAGGTAGTCGTCGATGTCGATTCCGTGCCGCAACGCGCGTTGCGGGTCGTCCAAGAACGGACGCAGGATGTCGTACGCACGCGCATCAAACGGTAAACTCCCATCGCTGCGTATCGTGCGGGCCGCCCGTGCCGTATCGCCCTCTTCGAGATATATCTCCGCCAGCCGCGAGTCGGGAATGTGCGGGTAGATGCCTTTGATGCGATCTTCGAGCGAATCGCGCGTCGCCTGTTTCGTGGCACTTCGAAACGATGCAATCAACACGTTCGCCAGGCGCACAGCACTGTCGGCGCCTACGCTTACGATACTGCTTCGTTCGAGCGCGAGGTAATCGCTCCACTCACGCGCCCAACTCGTGGCCGAATCGGTCGCGACCACGCGTCGATACTCCTGAAATCGCACCGGAGCACTGATCACTCGACGGTCAGGCAGCGTGTCGGTTTCACGGCCCATGAGTTGCAGGCTGTCGTCGAGCGAGACCGTGATCATTCGTCTCGCATCGTATAGCCGACGCACAACCCAACGGCCGCGCAGTGCGCGCGTTTCGCGGCGAACGCCGTTGCCGGCGTGTTCGTTGAACGACGAGCGCATGGTCAACGAAATCGAACCGACGTCGCGCAATCGATGCAGTAAGACACCATCGACCAGCGTGTCTGAGAGGCGCGTGGTCGTGAAGCTCCCGAAGACCTGCCGATCGTTCAAGGAAGACACCGCCTTCACGCTCAGCGGTGTCTGCCGCACCTGTCCGACTCGCTCCGGCGAGCGCAACAGCAGTGGCAGCGACCGAATGAGCTGATCAATGGCTGTGACTTCCCACTCGGCGATGAGCACGGAATCCCGCGTGATCTGCGGGTCCACTGGTCGCGAACGAAAACGAAAGTCGCCGATGCCGCCGCGCGCGTCGATGGTTACGGTCGCCGATTCATCACGGCCGACATTGAGGAGGACTCGCTGGCCCGCGCGCGCGCGGGAGCTGGCGCTCGTTGCCTGCGACTCGGTCGAATCAATTCGCACCGACCATCCTTCTCGGAAGAGCCACCGTGTCGTGCTCTCACGCTGCGCGGGATACAGCCAGCGCTGCCGATCCACGACCGCGTCGAACGAGACGCCCGCGGGTTGCGCACGTAGCACGCCTGGCAGCAAACACAAACACACTCGAAGAACCGCTCGCATTACCACCTCCGATTGTCCCACGACGCCACGACGCTAAGTGGTCAGTTCTCAGTCCGAGTGACCAGTGGTCAGAATATCCTGACCACTGAAAACTCCAACTGAAAACTGACCACTTAAATCAGTTCCCGCAGTTCAGCCGTGCCCGCAGTTCACTTGCCGAGGAACGGATACTTCCAGTCCAGCGGCGGCGAGAACGTTTCCTTAATTGTCCGGGTGCTCGTCCAGCGCATCAGGTTCGACTTGCTGCCGGCCTTGTCGTTCGTGCCCGAGCCGCGCGCGCCGCCGAACGGCTGCTGCCCCACCACCGCGCCCGTCGGTTTGTCGTTGATGTAGAAGTTACCGGCCGACTGCCGCAGCGTGCTCATCGCTTCGCGCACCGCATTGCGATCGCGCGAGAACACGGCGCCCGTGAGCGCATACGGCGACGTGCTGTCGACGATCTTGAGCGTCTCGCTCCACTGGGCATCGTCGTACGGATGCACCGTGATGACCGGACCAAAAATCTCTTCGCACAGCATGCGGTGCTTGGGATCCGCCGTCTCGACGATGGTCGGTTCGACGAACCACCCCTTGCTGCCGTCGTAGCCGCCACCGGCCACGATGCTGGCGCTCTTCTTCGCGTCATCGATGTAGCTCGTGATCCGCTCGAACGCCTTCTTGTCGATCACGGCCGCCACGAAGTTCGAGAAGTCGCGCGTGTCGCCCTGCTTCATCTCCTTCATCATCGCCACGCAGCGAGCCTTCACATCGGGCCACATCGACTTCGGCACATACGCGCGGCTGGCCGCCGAGCACTTCTGTCCCTGGTACTCAAACGCACCACGTACGATGCCAACGGCCACCGCCTGCGGGTCGGCGCTCGGATGCACGACGATGAAATCCTTGCCGCCGGTCTCGCCCACAATGCGCGGATACGATCGGTAGTTGTTCATGTTCTTGCCGACAGTCTCCCACATGCTGTTGAAGACGCCCGTCGAGCCCGTGAAGTGCACACCGGCCAGATCGCGATGCGGGAGCGCGACGTTGGAAATCGTCGCGGCGTCACCCGGCACGAAGTTGATCACACCCGGTGGCAGGCCCGCCTCTTCGAGCAGCAAATAGATGTACCACGCCGACAACATCGCCGTCGCACCCGGCTTCCAGAGCACCGTGTTGCCCATCAGCGCCGGCGCCGTCGGCAAATTGCCGCCGATGGCTGTGAAGTTGAACGGCGTCACCGCGTACACGAATCCTTCCAGCGGACGATAGTCGAGCTGGTTCCACATGCTGTGGTCGGACAACGGCTGCTCGTGATAGAGCTCCTGCGCGAACTGCACGTTGAAACGCCAGAAGTCGATCAGCTCGCACGCCGCATCGATCTCGGCCTGATGCACGGTCTTGGCCTGACCGAGCATCGTCGCCGCCAGCAGCGTATTGCGGTGGGTTGTCGTCAGCAGCTCGGCCGCGCGCAAAAACACCGCCGCGCGATCTTCCCAGCGCCAGCTCGCCCACTCGGTGTGTGCCGTCGCGCACGCCGCGATTGCATCGTTCACGAGGGCGGGCGTCGCCTTGTGGTAGGTCGCGAGTACGTGCTGATGGTCACAGGGCATCGTCACGGTGCCCGTATCGCCCGTGTGAATGCGTTTCCCGCCGATCACGATTGGAATCTCGACCGTCTCGCCCGCCATCTGCTCAAGCCGCTGCATCAGCGACGCGCGCTCGGGGGAATTGGGGGCGTACGAGCGCACAGGTTCATTCACGGCGGCAGGTACACGACGAACGCCGTCGAACGCAGCAAAAGACATCAGCAGTCTCCGGAGAGCAGGGAAGTAGGTCTGCGCACCGAGGGGCGAAGAGGGCGCTCCGGCGGCAGACGGAGAAAGTTAGCCGCTCGCAGCCCCGCTGGCGTACCCGTCGCCACGTGATACCCTTCGCTATGCACTCAACGCGTCACCTCCGTGCAGTACGCGCCGCACTCCGGGTCCTCATGGGCGCCGCCTTGCTCACCGTTGGCGTCACCGCGTGCGATGCGCCAGTGGTCGATTGGGCCGACGACGCGCCGGTCGCGACCGTCAATCCGTCGCCGCTTGCGCACCCGCCATTTGTCCCAGTCGACTCCGCGCAGCGCGACGGCACTCCGGACGCCGCGTATCTCGCCGCCGCCGACGTGATGCGCGAGGCCGGCGCCGCGTCGCTGCTGTCGCGGGTGCTCGACACGACCGCATGGTCGCGCCTTCGCCCGGCCAGTGATTCTGCGTCCGCTCTGTCGTCGGCCAGCGCGAACGCGGGCGCCTCCATGACACCGGCGGGCAATGGCATGATGGAGATGCCCGGCATGGATATGTCGGGTGTGAGCGCGACTGGGTCGGCGATGACGCACGCGAACACGGGACTCGGTGACGGTGAATCACCGCTCGACTCCCTTCGCTGCGCGCGATCACTGCGCGTGGTGGACGCGAATGCGCGTGGGCGTGTTGCCGTCTGGTGGACTCGACGGAGCAACGGACGCGTCGCACTCGTGGCGGCCTGGCATGACAGTGCCGGTAACAGCGCGGCCGCCGGTGCTGCGCCGGTCACGAAGCAATCGACCTGGCGCGGTCCCATCGTCATCGACTCACTCGATCAGGGTCCAGGCGACGCGCGCGCGTCAGAGCGTGGTGCGGCGGGCTGCGCGCGTCCGGCGCCGAGCGTCGCGATCGACGACGCGATGGGATACGTGCATGTGGCCTATGTGGTGGCGGGTCCCGAAGGGGCCGGCGTGTTCTACGCGCATCAGATGGATCCGCGGGCGGCATTCGAACCGCCTCAGGTCATCGTGTACGGCGATCGTTTGGGATCGGCGCGCGTGGCCGCGTCGGGAACGATCGTCGCTGTTGCCTACGAAGATCCGAATAGCGGCGAGCGCACCCGAGTCGGTCTCGCAGTGTCGCGTTCCTCGGGACATCTCTTTGAGCCGCGACTCATTGCCAGCGGAACCACGAGTATCGCCCGTGACCCGTACGTGAATGTGCGCGGGCAGGCGGTCATTGTCGGGTGGAGCGAACTGCCCGGCGGCGAGCCAAAATTCACTACGCGTCGTGCGAAGGTTCACTAGCTCACTCCGAAGCTCACCACAGATCACATGACTCCTGCTCTGTTGTTAGGTGCGCACTGCATCGATTCCGGCGGCATTCCAATGGCGGCACGCCGGGCGGGGAAGGGCGGCATGCAGACGCTGCAGATCTTCAGCGCGGTGCCGAAGTACTACAACGACAAAGTGAGCGTGAAGCCGGATCGAATCGCTCGCTTTCACGAGGCGCTGGCGGCGGGCGGTATCAGGCCGGAGCATGTCATCGTCCACGCGGCGTACGTGCTCAACTGCGCCACGCCCGACGCGGAAAAATGGGAGCGCGCCGCAGCCGGACTCGCGAAGGAGTTTGAGCGCTCCACCGCCCTCGGCGTCAAAGGGGTGTGCTTCCATCCCGGTGCGGCGACCGACGGCGACCGTGACGCCGCAATCGCGCGCGTGAGCGAGGCCATGCGTCGTGCACTCGCCGCGGTGCCGAACGGCGCGACGCGCCTCCTCATCGAGAACACCGCTGGCGCGGGCACGACGGTGGGACGCACGGCCGAGGAAGTCGCGGCGATGCTCTCGGGAATCCCAGCCGATCTGCGCGCGCGCACAGGCTACGGGCTCGATACCTGTCACCTGTTTGCGTCGGGACATGCGATTGCCGACTCACGCGAGGCGTTGACCGGGGTGCTCGACGAATTCGAGCGTGCAACTGGCGAGGCGCCCGCGTTCTTTCACCTCAACGACAGCGAAGGTGCGCAGGGCTCCAACAAGGACCGGCACCGTCGAATCGGCGAAGGGCTGATCGGTGCCGATGCGTTCACCTGGCTGGTGCAGGATCGCCGGGCGCAGGGCGTGCCGCTCATTCTCGAGACTCCACAGCAGCACGAAGAGGTGGCCGAAGACGACGACTCGGCCGATCCGTGGGACGTCGAAACGCTCGCGCAGTTGCGCGCGCGCGCGGCGCGCTGATCACGAATCGCTACTGTCAACATGCGCGCGCACGCCGATTTTCCCTCGGGCGGCGCGCGCCACACGCGTGATAACGCTTGCGGTGTGAGTGACTGGAATTGCGCGCACCGAGTGTGTCGAGAGCGCTAAGAATGCGCTTTCGAGGGCGCGCAGAGCGAAAAACATGCGTTTTCAGAGGGAAAATTGTGCGTTGCCCTATTGCGCGACGTATTCGCGATTGTAGTTTGTGGCGCGTCCGCGTAGCGCGTCCGCGCATTCGCGCGACAGTCGGATGAGTTGTTCCGCTCGACGCGACCCTACCGGTCAACACTCTCAGGAGAGAACATGGCCCCAGCGAAGAAGTCTGCGAAGAAGGCTGCGAAGAAGGCCGCCCCGAAGAAGGCTGCCAAGAAGGCCGCCCCGAAGAAGGCTGCGAAGAAGGCCGCCCCGAAGAAGGCTGCGCCGAAGAAGGCCGCGCCGAAGAAGGCCGCCAAGAAGTCGGCGCGTAAGCCGAACGCCGCGTTCATGAAGGCGCTCACGCCGTCGGCCGCGCTGGCCGCGGTCATCGGTGACAAAGCTGTTCCGCGCACCGAAGTCGTGAAGAAGCTCTGGGCGTACATCAAGAAGAACAACCTGCAGGACGCGAAGAACCGCCGCGCGATCAACGCCGACGACAAGCTCAAGCCGGTCTTCGGTGGCAAGGCGCAGGTCAGCATGTTCGACATGACGAAGCTCGTGTCGAAGCACCTGTCGTAAGGCATCCGCCTGGCGACTCGCGTAACCACCGGAGTCTCTCCGGCGTAAGAGAGGGGGCGTGTCCCGACGGGATACGCCCCCTCGCTGTACAGTTCCACCTCTCTCGACATCCAGCCCGTGGCCTCGAACAAACAATCCGCCAAATCCTCAGGATCGGTCGCCGCCATGCGCGCCGGCAAATCCGGCAGCACGGGCGGCAAGCCGACCGCGTGGGAGAACACCAAGGCGATTCTCGTCACGCTCGCGTTCTTCCTCGCGTTCCGGACGTTTCTCATCGAAGCCTACCGCATCCCATCGGGGAGCATGATTCCCACGCTGCTCGTCGGTGATTGGCTGTTCGTGAACAAGCTGGCGTATGGTCCGCATGTGCCGTTTACCGGCATCAATCTGCCGGGGTATGCAGAACCCAAACGCGGCGACGTCGTCGTCTTCATGTCGCCCACGCAGATCGATCAACCGGAAGACCCGAATCCCACGCTCGTCAAACGGTGCGTCGCAGTGGCCGGTGACACGATCTACATGCGCGGCGGGCTGTTGTACGTGAACGGCATGCCGCAGAAGCAGGGCTATCCGGCGTCGGAGAATCCGAAGGGCGATGGCACCTTCTCGCATCCGCTCTTTCAGTGGCAGAAGGCCTTCGAGCTCAAAGGCTCGCGCTTCGGCGATCCGCCAACGCAGCCGGCGCTCGACGATTGGGGGCCGATGATTGTGCCGGCCAAGCATCTGTTCATGCTGGGCGACAATCGCTACGACTCCAAAGACGCGCGCTACTGGGGCTTCGTGCCGCGCGAGAACGTTCGCGGACGTCCGGTCTTCGTGTACTACTCGTACAATGCCGAAGACAGCGATCGCTCGCTGCCGTTCATTACCGACATCCGCTGGAAGCGTCTGGGCACCGTAATTCGGTAACGCCTCACGGCGCCGCGTGGTTGTTCATCATGAACACCTCGCCACCGGGAGATCGGAAGATGAAAACATTCAGGCCTCGACGCCTCTGGAGCTTGTCGCGCTGGACCGCCGTCGGCGGACTTGTGGTGGCTCCCATCATCTCGGCGTGCCACGACTCGCTGCGGCCCGAAGTACGCGAATACGATGCGGCGGTCGCGCGCTGGAACGCCTCTCGCCCCTCCGATAACAGTTACGTCATCCAGCAGCAGGTCAGCTGCTTCTGCGCGTTTGGCGGAACCGTCTATCGCGTTACCGTGACCAACGGCGCCATCAGCCGCGTCGTTGAGTCACTGTCGCAGACCGCTGTGCCGTCCAGCGACTATGGGCGATTCCGGACCATCGACCAACTCTTTGCGGAGGTGCGCGCGTCGATGCAGGTTCCCGGCAGGCTGCGTGACGTGAAATACGATGCGCAGCGCGGCTATCCTCTCACTGTCTCGATCGACCCGATACCGCATGCGGTGGACGATGAAGTGGCGTACTTCACGGCGGGTCTCGCCGTCGAATCGCAATCCGGCGCGACGACTCGCGTCGCGCCTTAGCGGTCCACACGTTCGCGCGTGGCTCGCCGGCGCCAGCGCGATGCTGGGTGTGAACACGGTCGCGGCGCAAACCATGTCGCCCTCCGTCGCCCGTCGCGGCACTGTGCACACGGACACGATCTGGGCACAGGCACTTGGGACGAACAAGCAACTCACCGTCTACCTGCCGCCATCGTACACCGCGAGCACCTCGCGACGTTACCCGGTGCTGTATTACCTGCACGGTCTGAGCGGCTCGGAGCGAAACTGGGTCGACGCGGGACATCTCGATCGCACACTTGATTCACTGTTCGCGGCGGGTCAGCCGGAAGCGATCGTCGTCATGCCCGACGGGGACGACAGCTGGTATACGACATGGGCTGCCTTGCCCGATCTTGCCGGCTGCCGGGCCGACACGCAGCGAAAGGAACCGGAAGCAACCTTCTGCGTTCCATGGCCCCACTACGACGACTACATCGCCTTCGACGTCGTCAAGCACGTTGATCGTCGCTATCGCACCAAAGCCGATCGCGCGCATCGCGGCATCGCCGGCCTAAGCATGGGCGGCTATGGCGCTATCACCCTCGCGCTGATGTATCCGACCGAGTTCAGCGCGGCGGCGAGTCATTCGGGAGTGTTGTCACCTCGCCTCCTCGCGCCCGGTCGATATGCAGCGAATGAGGCGGACTTCCGGAGCGCGGCGAAAAACCTCTGGCGCAGCATGAGCGTCGCCTTCGGACGCGACACGATCGGGTGGAACCTGCGCGAGCCGGCAAAGCTGGCGTCACGCGTGCTGGCCGGTCCGAACCGCAGCCTGATGCCCAAAATTCAGATCGACTGTGGCGTGGACGATCCGTATCTGCCGCAGAATCGCGATTTCCACCAAACCCTGCTGCGACTCGGGGTGTCCCACCAGTATGCCGAGTGGCCCGGAGCTCACACCTGGTCGTACTGGAGCACGCACGCCACCGAAAGCGTGCGTTTCTTGCTGGCCACGCTCAACACACCGTAACACCACCGGCACGGCCGCTTGCGGCCGGAATGCTGGCGTCGGGCGGGCCCGGGCGTAGCTTGCGAGGTATGGCCACGTTTTTTCCGCGCGATGTCATTCACTGGGGCGAAGAGAAGCTCCACCCGCTGCGGGCGTTCGCGGTCAGGACGCTTGAGCCTGCCGGTATCACTGGATTGACCCTGCGGGCGTATCGCGCGGCGCTGCTCGGGGCCACGGCGACGTCGGGAATCGTGGTTTTCGTCGGAGGCGTGACCCTCGGTCTTCTCTTCTTGCTCGGCATGCTCACGTGGCATCTCGGCAATTTCCCCGTCCGTCGGTGGCCCCTGCGGGTCCTCGCTTTCATCGTGATCGAGGTCGCCGCCGAGCTGGGGATGTCATCGCTGCTCATCGGCTTCCACCGTGAACGATTTGGCTCCCGCATGGCCACCTGGAGCGACTGGTGGCCCATGGCCGGCCAGACCGCCATAGAGCGGGGTGTCGTCTTGGTACTTTTCGCGGTAATCCTCGCCGCCAGCGTGCAGATTGTTCGGCGAACACTCGATCGCCGAGACGCACACCACGGCCAGCCGGCGTAGGCGGGCAAGCCGGGGACTCGGTCATGATCGACGAGCCGCCTGGCGAGCGCCGCCGATCCGCCGCTAATCCGCCGCTGTCTCGGCCGCCCAACGCCCCCGCCCCACCAGTGGTATTTCTTGCTGATGGGCCATCCGACCGACTGAGCACACCCAGCCCCGCGAGTGAATAACCAAGGAGCCAAGGGCGTCGAAGCCGAGCTCGATGCATCGTTTCCAGCCGATGCCGCTGGACAGGATGCCGCTCGAGACGCGGAGTTGGTGGCCAGAGCGCAGCGCGGAGACGCGGCTGCGTTCGATGCGCTCATCACGCCGCTCCTCCCGCGCGCGCTGCATTTGGCGCGTCGGTTGCTTGGCAACGTGGAAGACGCAGAAGACCTCGTGCAGGACGCCTGCTTGCGCGCGCTCGATCGAATCGAGCAGCACGATCGGCAGCGACCATTCGCGCCATGGTTCATGCGGGTCTTGGCAAATCTCGGTATCAACCAGCAAAAATCGCGTGCGCTTCGAACGCATCAACCGCTAACGGAGTACACGCCGTCGAACGACGCCCGGCCCGATATCCAGGCCGAGCGCAGTGAGATTCAGGATCGGTTCAATGCGGCCGTCGCGGCGCTGTCCGATCGTCAGCGACAAATCATCATGCTGCACGAAGTCGAAGGGTGGTCGACGGGAGATATCGGTGAGGCACTGGAGCTCACGCAGGCCACAGTTCGATGGCATTTGCACGATGCGAGACACACCCTGCGGAAAGCGCTCGGCGTGTTGCGCGACGATGCGGATTCGCCATCCGCAAGCGAGGTTGGATAACACCATGAAGGACATCGCATGAACGACGACATCACTCCAATCGAACGAGACCCTGAACTCGCACGTCGGCTCGCCGCGCTCAGCGCGACGCCGACCGCGGCGGACGTAGCCGCGCTGCGGACGCGAATTCTGGCAGCGGCGGCGCCTCGCTTGCAGGTTCGTGCCGGCATTCTGCCGTTCCGTCGAGCGAGCTGGCTCGACGTCACGAGTTCGATCGGCCGCATTGCGATTCCGCTGGCCGTTGCTGCGGCCATCACGGCCATGCTGGTCTTGCGCGCGCTCCCGCAAATCACGACGGTCGACGACTCGAACACGATGGCGATGGCGACGCCGTCGGGTGCCATCGCCGGCGATTCGCTGCTCTCACCACAGAGCGCCGAGGAATTGTTGTTGCCGCAGGATGCGGACGCAGTGCTGCTCGCTCCGTTCGATCATGAGGCGCGGCAATGACCGCTGATGGCTCGGTGGGTCGACAGGGACAGTCGCGCTTGATGGCGAGCGCGGTGCTCGTGGCGGTACTCATCGCCGGTGGCGCCGCAGGGGTCTTGATCGACCGCATGTTCTTGTTGCGGCCGGGTGGTCGCTACGGTAATCGCCCACCGATGGGCGACATGGGTCGTCGCGGCGGACCACCATCGGGCGAGGGGCGCCGCCGATTTTCGGATCGCATTGCGAAGGAGCTGGGGTTAACCCCCGAGCAGCAAGTGAAAGTCGATACCATCATGACCCGCCAGTTTGAAGGCATGCGCAAGGCGTCGGCCAGCGTGCAGCCCCGGATCGATTCACTCGTGCTCGCGGCGCAGGCGTCGATGGACTCGGTACTCACGCCCGAGCAGCGCGAGAAGGTCAAGCTGCTGCGTCAACAGATGCGCCAGCGCTCTCGTCAGCCGGGGCGCGAGGGTGGTCCGCGCGACGGTGGTCCGCGCGACGGTGGTCCGCGCGACGGTGGTCCGCGCGACGGTGGTCCGCGCGACGGCGGCTTCCGGGACGGCGGCCCGCGCACGCCCAACGGCGCACCGTAGAGCGCGACGGACGCGCGATCGTTGCGCGTTCGCTATTCATTGCGGCGATTGCGGTATAGTGTACGGCGCTGGCCGTTCACTCTGCTCCCACTCCCGCCTGAGTACCGTCCGCGTGCGTGCTTCCATCTTCGCTGTGTCTCTCGCGCTTCTCGGCGCGACACCTGTTCTCGCGCAGCCCGTTGTGGTGCCAGCGACACCTGGCGCGCGCACGTCCGGCTCATCCGCCGCTGATACGCTTCGACCGTTCGGCACGCTGCGCGAACAGGCGTTCAAGCAGCAAAAATGGCTCGAGTTACGAATGGAGCGCACACTCCCCGCGCTGATGCGTCGCGCGGGCGTCGACATGTGGGTCGTGCCCATGCGCGAATACGCGGAAGATCCGCTCTTTCACGCCATCACGTCGCCTACCACCTTCAGCGCACGTCGTCGGACGATTTACGTATTCTTCGACAAAGGTCCCGCCGCCGGCGTTGAGAAACTCGCGCTCGGCGGTACGTCGCAAGGCAACGTCTACAAGGCAGTTCGCAGCATGAAGACGGTTGCTGCACCGCCGGCCGGTGGGCGCACGGTCGATCGAACGGCCGAGCTCTGGGGCGATGAACAATGGAGCGTCCTCAAGCAAGTCATTGAGGAGCGGCAACCGAAGAAGATCGCGATCAACACCTCCCGTACCTTTGCGTTCGCCGATGGACTCTCGAGCGGCGAGCGCGATGGAATGCAGGCCGCGCTCGGCGCGCAGTGGGTCTCGCGAATGGTTCCCGCCGAAGCGTTGGCTGTCGACTTGATCGCGACGCGTCAACCCGAAGAGGAGGCGGAGTTCACGAACCTCAATCGCGTGGCGTGGCAGATCATTGAGGAGGCGTTTTCGAACAAGGTCATCACGCCCGGTGTGACGCACGCGGAGGATGTCGTCTGGTGGATGCGCCAACGACTCAATGACCTCGGTCTCGGTACGTGGTTTCAGCCGAGCATTGAGGTGCAACGACAGTTCGGCAGGCCGGAGCTGGTAGGACTTAATCCGGTCATTCTGAAAGGCGATGTGTTGCACTGTGACTTCGGCGTCACAGCGATGGGTCTCAATACCGACACCCAACACATGGCCTACGTGTTGCGCGATGGTGAGACAGACATTCCGGCGGGCCTCAAGCAGGCGCTCCTGAATTCCAACAAACTGCAGGACATCACGGTGGCCGAGTTGCGTCCCGGTCGCACGGGCAACGACGTGCTGGCCAGTGCGCTCGCGCGCATGAAGGAAGCGAAGATCGACGGCACGATCTATTCACATCCGATTGGCCTGCATGGTCACGGCGCCGGTGCCCTCATTGGACTATGGGACTATCAGGATGGTGTACCTGGGCGCGGCGATCACACCATCGTGCCGGGCATGTGGTACAGCATCGAATTGCAAGCAACCACGCCGGTTCCGGAGTGGAATAACCAGCAGGTGCGTTCGATGCAGGAGGAGGACGTGATGATCGGCGCCGACGGCAAAGTGCGCTGGGCGTTCAAGCGTCAGACGCAGTTTCATCTCGTACGGCCGACGCGTCCGGCAACGTTCTGAGTCGCGGATGCTGGCGCGGCGAAGGTTTTCCGCGCAACGTCTGCTGTTGACGCGAACACCGGACCGGCTCACCGGAGTCACTGCGAATGCAAGTTTCACCAAACGCTGCGGCTGAGGTACTGCGCGCGCAAAGCTCGGCGTATCAGCTGGCGTTCGCGATTCAGGGGCCGTTTCTCGTGGCCATCGTCGGTGCGGCGCTCGCGATGCGTCGAGCCGGCAGTCGCGCGTACGCGGTGGTGTACGCGCTGCTCTCTGTCGCGGCCGTCAGCAGCGCAGTCTCGGTGGGCATTCGCGCCTCAGGCGGCTCGGCGTTGTGGCACGACCTGACGCTCGCGTTTGCGATGTTGTGTCTTGGTGCGTCGTGGGCGGCCAACTGGCACGCCGTGCGTGCGCTTGGCGGCACGACCAACGCCGCGTGGCCGCGTTGGCTGCCAGTGTTGGCGACCGGTGCGGCGTGCGCGCTGGTCGTGCAACTCTTGCCGCTCGTTCCATTCTCCGGTGTCGTTGGCGCCGTCGTTAAATCGTCGACGCCGCGACCGGTGATCTTTGCGGCCATGCTGCTGGCGACCATCGACTCGGCACGAGCGGCTCGCACGGCGCCACGGAATGCGCTGGCGCTGCAGCTCGTGGCGGTCTCGTTTTTCGCACTCGTAATACGACAGGCCTACGGCATGATCGCCGCCGCCTTTGCGTTCGGCGGCGGGCAGATTGATGCGGGCGCGGTCTCGTTCGTGCAGACCTCGACCACCGTGCTCAATGGCATCGCTCTCTTGGCTGCACTCATGCTTGAAGAGCGCGCCGCGACTGTTGCGCAGGGCGAAATCATGCGTGCCACGGAAATGCGACTCGCGCGGGCGCAGCGCATGGAGAGTCTGGGGCAGATGGCCGGTGGCATCGCGCACGACTTCGCCAACGTGCTCACGATCATCGGTGGAGAAGTTGACAGTGCGCGCGCGACGCAGCCCAGCGGCGAGCTCCGTGAGCACCTCGATCACGCGGGCGATGCGCTGGAGCGCGCCACCGACCTTACGCGGCAGCTGGCGATGTTCGCGCGACAGCATCCGCCGGTGATCACCGAATTCGACATCGCGGCCCGGTTGCAACGATTGGAGCCGATGTTACGTCGCTTGGTCGGTCAAGGCGTGACGCTGACCCTCGACACACAATCGCTCGCCACCGCGCGCGTCGAGATGGATCCGACGCAGTTCGATCAGGTGTTGTTCAATCTCGTCGTGAACGCGCGCGATGCCGTCGGCGGTCGGGGGCAGGTGAATGTCACCACGGCCATGACCGCGACCGGTGCGATGAGCGCGGAGGTGCGTGAAACGTTGCAGAGTGGCCCGGCGGCTACCATTCGCGTACGCGACACGGGAACGGGTATCTC
Organism: uncultured Gemmatimonadaceae bacterium; assembly: GCA_966096095.1. Taxonomy (GTDB): domain Bacteria; phylum Gemmatimonadota; class Gemmatimonadetes; order Gemmatimonadales; family Gemmatimonadaceae; genus Gemmatimonas. Next base: position 159,579 of record CBHTUR010000005.1, read on the forward strand.
GCCAGAAGTCCTCGATCGCATTTTTGAACCGTTCTTCAGCACGAAAGGCGACCGCGGTACCGGACTCGGGCTCGCAACCGTGAACGCTGTCGTTCGCTCGGCGCGTGGAACGGTGACCGTGGAGAGCACCCTGGGCCAAGGGACGGAATTCGCGGTGTATCTGCCCACGCTGTAGCGCGCTTTCCCGTGTCGCACGGCGGATGGAGTCAGGGGTGGCCGCGCTAAGCGTACAGCCCTCTCCCTTCTTTCATGCCTTAGTACTTAGATTTCCCTCATGGCAAAAAAGCATAAGCGTTTGTTGGTGGTTGGTGATCGCGTCCTGGTCAAGCTGGAAGACGGCGAGCAACGAACCAAAGTGGGTTTGTATCTGCCGCCGACCGCGATCGACAGTCAGGCGGTGCAGGGCGGCGAGATCATCTCGACGGGCCCTGGACTCGCGCTCCCCGATCTCACTGATCAGGGAGAAGAGCCGTGGCGCGTTGGTGGTTCGAATCGCGAGGCGCGCTACGTACCGATGCAGGCGCGGGTTGGCGACTACGCGCTCTTCTTTCGCAAGGCCGCCGTCGAGATCACGTTCGAAAACGAGCAATACCTCGTGGTGCCGCAAGCCGCGATTCTCGCATTGGTTCGCGACCAAAATCGCGATGACTTACCCGATTTCTGAGGAGCTGCACATGATGTATCCGGAGCCGTTGCTGATTCCCATGCGTCAGGAATTGACGCGTCACGGCATTGAAGAGTGGCGCACAGCTGAGGCTGTCGATGTCGCGCTTGCCGAGCATAAAGGCACGACGATGGTGGTGGTGAATTCGGTGTGCGGTTGTGCCGCCCGCAACGCGCGTCCTGCCGTCGCCATGGCGATGTCGCACGCGGTAAAGCCCGACGTGTCGGCGACGGTCTTCGCCGGGCAAGATCGTGACGCTACGGAGCGTGCGCGTGACTATTTCGTCGGCTACGCGCCGTCGAGCCCGAGCATTGCGCTCATCAAAGACGGCGACGTGGTGTTCATGCTGGAGCGGTACCGCATCGAAGGGCGTTCGGCACAGGACATTGCTGCGGACCTCACGGCGGCGTTTGATCAGTACTGCGGAACGACAGTACTTGGTACTCGGTAACGGTATCTGGTACAGGTACTGAACTACTAGTACGGGTACCGAGTACTGGTACCCAGTACTGGTACCAGTACCAAGTACCAAGTACTGTTTCTTCGCAGTCTTGACACTTGTCTTACCGCAATCCGTAGTCTCCGGTAGATTGCCCCATCGAGCTCGCGTCCCGTTCCGAATGGAATGGGACGCGTTCTCGCGACCAGCCGCGTTGCAGCGCAACTCGGCGCCTTAAGGAGACGGTCATGTCGCTCGGCGATTTTCTGCGGAAGCAGTTCATCGATGTCATCCAGTGGACCGAATCAGGACCGGGTGTGCTCATGTACCGGTTCCCGATGCGTGATATGGAGATTCAGTCGGGCGGCAAGCTCACCGTGCGTGAGTCGCAGCTCGCGTTGTTCGTCAACGAAGGCAAAGCGGCCGATCAGTTCGGCCCGGGTCTGCACACGCTCATCACGAGCAACTTGCCGCTGCTGACCAATCTGCAGAATTGGGACAAGGCTTTCGAATCGCCGTTCAAGAGCGACGTCTACTTCTTTTCGACCCGCATTCAGACGGCGCAGCGCTGGGGCACCGCGCAACCGATCACGATTCGCGACAAGGAATTCGGCGCCGTTCGGCTTCGCGCGTTTGGCGTGTACAGCTATCGCATCGCCAACGCGGCCGTCTTTCAAGCGAATGTCGGCGCAACGGACGCCGAGTACACGGTCGAGCAGCTTGAGCCGCAGTTGCGCAACGCCGTCATCACGGGCTTCACTGGCGCGTTTGCGAACGCGCAGGTGCCGTTCCTCGATATGGCCGCCAATCAGGCCGAACTCGCCAAGCAGATCGCGGCAAGCGTGGCGCCGCAATTCGAACAGCTGGGCCTCAAGCTGGAAACGTTTGCCGTTGAGAATCTCTCGCTTCCTGACGAACTGCAGAAGCGTCTCGACGAGCGCATTTCGATGAACATGATTGGCGACATGCGCACCTACACCCAGTTCCAGGCGGCGCAGAGCATTCCGATCGCCGCCGCGAATCCTGGCGGCATCGCCGGCATCGGAGCGGGTCTCGGCGCCGGCATGGGTATCGGGGGCGCCATCGCCGATGCGATGCGCGGGGCGATGGGCAACGCTCCGCCGGAGCCGCCGGCCGCCGTTGGAGCAGCCGCTGGCGCAGCCGCTGGCGCGGCCGCTGCTGCGGCCACTCCAACGGGCGCAACGAAGTTCTGCATGCACTGCGGCAAGCCCATTCCGGCGGCAGCGAAGTTTTGCCCCGAGTGCGGCGGCGCGCAGCAATAGCGCCCACGCAATCGTCGACAGCTACGCGCTGATATGACCGGCACGGAGTGGATAGTCGAGGCGCACGGATGCACGTCCGCGCGCCTCGCCGAGGTGCATTCGTTGCGCGCGATGTTTGCGGTGATCATCGCCGAACTCGATTTGCACCCGGTCGGCGATGCCGTTTGGCATCAGTTTCCCGACCCCGGCGGCGTTACGGGTATGCAAATGCTCGCGGAGTCGCATTTGACCGTGCACACGTTTCCCGAGCACGCGTCGTGTTGCATTAACCTCTTTTGCTGCACACCGCGCCGCACCTGGTCGTGGGACGCGCGGTTGCGCGAATTACTCGGGGCCGAGCGCGTCGAGGTAAGGGTACTCACGCGCGCCTACGCCGACGTGTCGCGCGCCGTAAGCAACGCGACGGCAAACGCGGTGGCACGATGACAGCTCCCGCGCCGAGGTCAGCTTCATGCCCCAACTGCGGCGCGCCCATTCGCTTCGTGTGGGCGCAGGCGGTTCAAGCAACGTGTCAGTATTGCAAAGCGGTGCTGGTGCGCAAAGATCTCGATCTCGAGACGATCGGCCAGCAGGCCAACTTTCCCGAGACGGGCTCGCCCATTCAGATCGGCACGGAAGGTACATGGCGCGGCCGCAAGTTCATGGTGGTTGGGCGACTCGCGTATAAGTGGGCACGCGGTCGCTGGAACGAGTGGTACTGTCGCCTCAACGACGGATCGGCAGCGTGGCTGTCCGACGCGCAGCTTGAGTACGCGATGACCATCGAGACCACTCCGGACTCGGCGCTTCCCGAGGCGTATTCACTGAGCGTCGGCGCGCAGCAGTTCTGGGGAAATCACGTGTACGTGGTTTCGAACATCACTTTCGCCAGCTACCTCGGTACCGAAGGGGAACTCCCTCTTACGTCCGTCTCGCGCGAGAGCTGCACCTTCGCCGATCTGCACACTGATAGCGGACTGCTGGCCACCATCGACTACGCCGATTCGCCGCCGACGCTGTATCGCGGTGAGTACGTCGAGTTCGATGCGCTGGCGCTGACCAACCTTCGACAGTTCGAAGGATGGTGAGCCCACTCGATCCGGTCGCGGCGCGTCCTCACGCGGCGTCCTTGTCGTGCCCCTCGTGTGGCGCGGCCATCAAGCCGCGTGCGCAGGGATGGGCCGTCACGGTAGTCTGCGATAGCTGTCGCGCGGTGCTCGATGCGACAGACGAAAACCTGCGCGTGCTGCAGCGCCAGCAAGAGCGGATGCGCGGCACCCCGCACCTTCCGCTTGGCACTCGTGGTACGTGGCACGGCGCGCCGTGGGAGGTGATTGGCTTCCAGATCGTGACGATTTCCGTGGATGGCGTTGACTACTCCTGGTCGGAGTACGTGCTGTTCAACCCGTACCGCGGCTTTCGTTATCTGTCAGAGTATCAAGGACACTGGAATTACATCGAGAAGCTGCACACGGTACCCAACGAAGAGCGAACCGGACGAAAACCGACCGCGCTCGTCGATGGCACCACTTTTACGCATTTTCAGACCGCGTCCGCGCAGACGACATTTGCGCTCGGTGAATTTCCGTGGGAGTTGCGGGTTGGTGACAAGGTGCTGTCGCGCGACTACATCGCGCCGCCCTATCTGCTGAGTGCGGAAGCGAGCGACGGTGAAACGACATGGTCGCGAGGGCTTTACACCCCGCCGTCCGTGATCGAAAAGGCGTTCAACGTCAAAGGACTGATGACGCCGATTGGGGTTTTCGCCAATCAACCTAACCCGCACGATGGCACGGCCGGCGCCGTCGGCAAGCGGCTTGCGCTGTTTCTGGTCGCGCTCGCGATCATGCTCCTCGCGAACATCGCGCTCTCGCGCGGCGATGTCGTCTATTCGCATCAGTACACCTTTGCGCGCGGCTCGGACGACTCGGCGGCATATGTGACACCCGCCTTTGAGCTCACGGGTCGCCCATCCAGCGTCGACCTGGAGCTCCAAACCGACCTCTCCAACAACTGGGCGTTCTTCAGCTACGCCTTGATCAACGAGCAATCCGGCGAGTCGCGCGAACTCTCTGACGAAGTGTCTTATTACTTCGGCCGTGACAGCGACGGAAACTGGAGCGAGGGCTCGTCCACGAGTCATGTGCGTGTGTCGTCGGTGCCGGCCGGTCGCTACTTCCTGCGCGTCGCGCCGGAGGGTGGCGAAGCGGGACGCCCTGACGTGCACTACACCCTGCGTGTTCGACGCGACGTACCCAGCTTCCTGTTCTACGGCTTTGCACTGGTGGCGCTCGTGGTGCCGGCGTTCTTCTCGCTGCTGGCGCGCGGCGCTTTCGAAACGCGCCGCTGGCAAGAGAGCGACTACGCGGTGGAATCGAGTTCGAGCGACGACAGCGGAGACGACGAATGACGGCACGAATCTTCACCACGTGGGGCGTGGCCGTGTTGCTGACCCTCGGGGTCGCGCAGTATCGAGGCTGGTCGTTTACCTCCAGCACGCAGAGCAAGACCAATCCTACATCGGTGCGTTCCAATCCTGGCGCGTACCGCTCTTCCTACTACATCCCCGGCCGCACGATGCACGGGAAGTAACGGAGCCTGACGATCATGTCGACTATCTGGACGAACGTAGCAAGTGCCGCCGTGTTTGCCGGACTGGGGGTCGTGCTCTTTGTGGTGGCGTTCTTCATCATCGACGCGCTGACACCCGGCCGGCTGTGGGATGAGATCGGCGAGAAGCGAAATCAGGCGGCCGCGACGCTGATGGGATGCGTGGCCATCGCGCTGGGCATTATCGTCGCCGCTGCGATTCACTAACGCCGAGTCGAAGTGAACGTTGCGCTCTTTGTCTCAGTCTGCCTCATCGCCGCGTGCGGACTCATTTATGAGCTCGTAGCCGGCGCGCTCGCGTCGTACTTGCTGGGCGACAGCGTGACGCAGTTCTCGACCGTGATTGGGACGTATCTATTTGCGATGGGCATTGGGAGTTGGATTTCGCGGTTTATCACCCGCGGCGTCGTGGCGCGCTTTGTGGTGGTCGAGCTGCTGGTTGGCATCGTGGGCGGCTTTTCGTCGCTGATTCTCTTCCTCGCGTTCGCGTATACCGACGTGTTCCGACCGGTGTTGTACACCATGGTCGTGCTCATCGGTGTCTTTGTCGGGCTCGAAGTGCCCCTGCTGATGCGCATCCTGCGTGATCGCTTCGCCTTTAAGGACGTGATTTCGAACGTGCTGACGTTCGACTACATCGGTGCGCTTTTCGCGTCGCTGCTCTTTCCGCTCTTGTTGGTGCCGCGTCTGGGGCTCGTGCGTTCGGCGCTTTTGTTTGGCGTCATTAACGTGGCCGTCGGGCTTTGGAGCATCTGGCTGTTTCGTGATGTGCTGACGCAGCGGCGATCGCTCACCGCGATGGGCGTCCTATCGCTGGTCGGGCTGAGCATCGGACTCTGGCAGGGACAGCGCATTACCTCGCTCGCCGAAGATGGCATGTATGCCGATCCGATCATTTTTGCGCGCGACACGCGCTACCAGCGCATCGTGCTGACCAGTTGGAAAGACGACCTGCGACTCTATCTCAACGGGCATCTGCAGTTTGCGTCGCGCGATGAGTATCGATATCACGAATCGTTGGTGCACCCGGGGCTCGGCGCCGCCCGTTCACGAGCGAACGTGCTCGTCCTTGGCGGCGGCGATGGGTTGGCGGTCCGCGAGATTCTCAAGTACCGCGATGTGCAGCATGTGACGCTGGTCGATCTCGACGGCGAGATGACGACCCTCTTCCGAACGCACGCGCGACTCACGGCGCTCAATGGCGGGTCGCTGAATGACAAGCGCGTCACGGTAGTCAACGCCGATGCGTTTACGTGGCTCGACGCGCAGACGGCGCCATTCGATTTTGTGGTCGTCGATTTCCCCGATCCGAGCAACTATCACGTAGGAAAGTTGTACACGAGCGCGTTCTACCGACTGGTGCAAAAGCACTTGGCACCAGGTGCGTTTCTCTGCGTGCAGAGCACGTCGCCGATGTTCGCGCGTCAGTCGTATTGGAGCATCGTTGCCACGCTCGAGCGTGCTGGGCTGCGCACGTATCCGTACCACGTGTACGTACCGAGCTTTGGCGAGTGGGGCTTTGTGCTGGCAGGCGAGCAGTCGTACGAGCCGCCGCGCTCGCTGCCATCGGACCTGCGATATCTCACCGCGGCGGCGGTTCCGTCGCTGTTCGAGTTTCCGGCGGATATGCAGCGCGTGAGTGCGGAACCCAATCGGCTGAACGATCAGGTGCTCGTGCGCTACTACGAAAAGGAGTTCGAGGCGATCAACCGGTGAGCTCACGAGAAGTCGGTCGCCGAGAGTTCCTGGCGACGCTCTTGGCCGCGCCGGCGCTGGTCGGATTGTCGCGCAAGTCTGGTCCGACAATCGCCGGTGATTTCGTGGATGATCACAGCGGTGCGGGGCACGCAGTGCGTGACGGGTCGCGGTTTCCGCCGGCCCGCGAACGACGCCGGGCGGCCGTCGCGATCGTCGGCGGCGGTGTCGGCGGACTGAGCGCCGGCTGGCGGCTCGATGCGCTCGGTTTGCACGACTGGGTGTTGCTTGAGCTGAGCGATGCGGTGGGCGGCAACGCCCGTTCCGGCCAGAACAGCGTGAGCCACTTTCCGTGGGGCGCGCACTATCTGCCGGTGCCAGGCGCCGATGCGACGCATGTGCGCGCGTTGATGCGCGAACTTGGAGTGCTCGACGCATCGGGGGCGTGGGACGAGCGCACGCTGTGTGCGTCGCCACAAGAGCGGCTCTTTCAGCACGGGCGTTGGCACGAAGGTTTGGAGCCCTTCGACGCTCTGTCGCGGAGCGAACGCGCACAGTTTGCGCGTTTTGACGCGCAAGTTGTCGAGTGGCGCGCAAGTGGCGCATTCAGTGTGCCGTCGGCGGTGGGGCACGCGCGTCTGCGCGAATCTCACGTGCGCGACGCCGCGTCGATTCGCGCGCTCGACACGCTCTCCGCCGACGCGTGGATGCGCGCCAACGGGTACACCTCACCCGCGCTGCGATGGTGGGTCGAGTACGGGACTCGCGATGACTACGGCGCGTCGCTCGGTCAGGCGAGTGCGTGGGCCGCCGCACACTACTTCGCCGCGCGCGCTTCCGATGAGCAAGGACCGCTGACGTGGCCCGACGGCAATGGGTGGATTGTGCATCGGCTGGTCGCGCGGCTCGAGCAAACGCGGGCCGGTCGCTGCGTGGTGAACGCGCCCGCCTATCGCATTGAGCGCGCGGGAGCGCAGTGGCTGGTTCGCACGCCCGCGATGGAAGTGCTCTGCGACGCAGTCATCTGGGCCGCGCCGTTGTTTGTGTTGCCGAGGGTACTCCCCAGTGTGACGTTGCCGGTCACGCTCGAGCACGCGTCGTGGGTCGTCGCCAATCTCACGCTGCGTCGACCGCCGGAGGAGCAGGGTTTTGCATCGGCGTGGGACAACGTCATCTACGACAGTCCGTCGCTCGGATACGTCGATGCGGGACATCAGTCGCTCGCAACCCGAGGTCCGCGACGCGTGTGGACATGGTATCACGCCGTCGTCGATCGATCGCCCGCTGATGGTCGACGATGGCTCCAGCAGCGCCCGTGGAGCGCGTGGCGCGACTATATCGTCGCCGATCTCACGCGAGCGCATCGCGATATCGCCGAGTGCATCGAGCGGATTGATATCATGCGGTGGGGGCACGCGATGGCGCGTCCCGTGCCCGGACTCTTGACGCGGGTCGAGGCCATGCGGCGATGGGTGCCAGCGCCGCGTATGCATATCGCGCACGCTGACGCGAGCGGGCTGAGTGTGTTTGAGGAGGCGCAATGGCACGGCATCGCCGCCGCGGACGCCGTCGCAAACACTGTCGGCGGACGCTTCCCGGCACGATCTTCTCTCCGCTCGCTCGACTAACTTTCCGACTGCTATGGCCGACAGCGCTCCAACCGCCGCCAACGACCCCACCGCCGATGCGCTCAAGCGCGCCACCGCGGGGCAATTTCGTCTCGATCGCGAAATCGGGCGCGGTGGAATGGGCGTGGTGTACGCGGCGTTCGACGAGCAGTTGCAGCGCGACGTCGCGATCAAGACGCTGCCGCCGCATCTCGCGGCAGACCCGCAGGTGCGCAGTCGCTTCCTGCGTGAGGCGCGTACGGCTGCTTCGCTCTCGCATCCAAACATTGTGCCGATCTACTCGGCGGCGGAGCGCGAAGGCGTGGTGTTCTTCGCCATGGGCCTTGTTGACGGCGAGTCGCTCGCCGAGCGCATCGCACGCGAGCGCGCGTTGCCTCCGAGTGATGTCGTGGCGCTCATGCGGCAGCTCTCGGATGCGCTCGGCTACGCACACGCGCGAGGCATCGTGCACCGCGATGTGAAGGCGGAGAACGTGCTGCTTGATCGCGTCACCGGTCGGGCCATGGTGACCGACTTCGGCATTGCGCGCGTGGCGGAATCGCAGCCACTGACGGCCACTGGCACCGTGTTGGGCACGGTGCACTACATGAGTCCGGAACAGGTGAGCGGTGAGCCGCTCGACGGACGAAGTGATCTCTACGCGCTTGGGGTCCTCGCCTTTTTTGCGTTGACGGGCCGGTTCCCGTACGAGCGCGCGACGGCGTCGGCCGTGGTGATCGCCCATGTAAATGCGCCTGTGCGGCATTTGGCCGATGTCGCCGCGAATGTGCCGCGGGCGCTCGACGTATTGGTGGCGACGCTGATGGCCAAGTCGCCGCACGATCGATTTGCCGATGCTGCGGCGCTTCAGGACGCGTTGAACGATCCGGCGTTGCTGATGCTGCCGCCGACACTCGACGGTGTGCCGCGCGTGCTGTCGAGCGACGAAGCGCAGCAGGTCTGGTCGAGGGCGGCCGAATTGCAGGCCAATACCGGCATGATCACACCTCCGCCGTCCTTCACCGCACGGGACACCGACTCGTTGGTCACGCGCGGTTACGATGCCGCGCTGGTCAGACAGTCGGCCGTGGAAGCGGGTATCGAGCCGCGGTATGTCGAACGGGCGCTCATGGAGAAGGCACGAGTCGAGCGCGCGGCACAGGTGGAGGTGGTGCCGGGCGAGCTGATGCAGCGACCGGCGAACGCGTTTGTCGGTTCGCGCACGAAATACGAGTACAGCACTTCGTTCGAGGGCGAGCTTACGAGCGACGACTTCGAAGAAATCGCGGATGAGGTCCGCCGCGCATTGGGCGAGATCGTTAACGTGAGTGCGGTCGGCCGCTCGCTCACGGTCAACACGGCGATCGCGGCCGGCCGGCAGTCGGGGAATCCGCGCGCGTTTCAGTTGACGTTGACGTCACGCAACGGTCGCACGCAGGTGCGCAGTTACGAAGATCTCAGCAACCTCGCCGTGGGTTGGTTCGTCGGATTGGGCGTCGGCGGTGGCACCAGCATCAGCGCCCTCATCGGCGGCATTGTCGGTAACGTGACGCACAGTCCGCCGCTCGTGCTGGGCGCGATTGCGCTCTGGGTGGGTGTGATGTACACCGGCGCGCGCACGTTTTTCGGTCGCACCTCACGTAAGCGCGGCGCGCAATCGGAGGAAGTGCTGCGGCGGGTCGTGGAGCGGGCGCGCGCGCTGCTTGACGAGCGGGCGGAACGCGAGCGGCTGGGGCGCGCGCGGACGCCGTTGTTGCCGCGGTGAGTGAGGATCGACCGATAACGATCGTCTCTCGCTGCGTCGATGTGGTGGCGCTATCGCGGTAGTCGAAGGCGCGCACCCACGCGTTCGACAATGCGGGAGTCACGAAAATAGCGCCGCCATCCCGAGGGGCCGAGCCTGACAAATCTCCATGGGAGCGTCAGCGCCTCTTCTTTCGCACCTTGCGCGAGCGCCGCGAGTGCACTGTTCACGTCGATTGAGAATCGTGCAACGGCGTCAATCTCTGCGAACGCCGGATGATTGGCGAGGAAGCGCTGCGCATGTGGCTCGTACGCGGCCAACAGTTGCATGCGCAGTGCGTTCGGCGCGCGGGAGCGCTGAGACGTCTGCGAATTCGCATGAACCCGATAGGACGCCGTCGGCGTCGTCGCGTACGCGAGTGCGCATCGCGTGCTCAACCTGAGCCAGCAGTCCCAATCGGCCGTATACCAGAGTGATTCATTCAGACCGTCAGCGTCGAGGAGCGCACGACGCCGTACAGCGGGTCCGACGACGGCAAAAAAATTCTGAATCAACAACGCTGCGGTGATCGAGTCCGGCGGATGCAATCCAGCGCGGAGCGGCGCCGTCCAGTTGCCGAGCACGCGATCGGTCGCGTCGACGAACTGAACCGGGGTCGCGAGCCAGTCGGCCGTCGGAAAGCGCGCCGACAGTGCTGTCAGTTCGGCGTATCGCGTCGGGTGCCACCAGTCGTCGTCGTGCAGAACGGCCACGAACTCGCCGCGGGCCTCGCGAAGTGCGGCATTGGTTCCGCGGAGCCAACTGTCGGCGTGCGGCTGTGAGAATGCTCGCAGCGGGAGTGTGGCGGCGTACTCGCGAATGATCGACGACGTCTCGTCGGTCGATCCGTTGTCGACAATCACGACTTCGAACTCGCGGGACTGCTGCTCGACGAGCGAGTCGAGCGCGTGTCGTAGATACCGCGCGCCGTTGTAGACGGGCATCAACACTGAGAGCCACGGCGACGCGTTGGAGGCGGAGTCGACCAGCGTCGGTAACGCGCTCAACGCGTCCCTTCACGTCGTAGGCCGAGAATGCTCAGGAAAAAGCTGCCGAAAATCGCCTGCGCTCCGAGCAGCACGCAGAAGACAGCGGGTATGGCAAACCGCATGGTCTGCTTAGGATCGAGCGCGCCGTACTGTGCATCGCGCCAGGCGAGCAGAGAGACCACGCCGAATAGAATGCCAATCCCCAGCATGAGCGCGCCGGCAATCAGGCCGGTCTCCAGTCGTACGTAGCGCAGTGCCCGTTCGAACGCCGGATCGTCGGGAAGCAGGCGCGTGGTGATTCCGAACGCCTTGGTGAACACCGCGAAGAACACGCTCTGCACGCCGAGCAGCACCGCGCCCGCGGCGAAGAGCAGTGTGTGGATGTCCAATCCGACACCGCCGATGCGGCGCGGCGCGATGCCAATCGTGATACCCGCCGCGAGCCCCATCGCGATCGCCAGCAGACCGGGAATGAGAAACAAGTAGCGTGGGCTGTAGATCAGCAGGAATCGGAGGTGTCGCCAGCCGTCGCTCCAGGTGCGAAGATGCGGTGGGCGACTGCGGCCGTCTGGCGAGAGCGTGGTCGGCACTTCAGCGATCCGCATGTGCAGTAGCGACGCTTTGACGATCATCTCGCTCGCGAACTCCATCCCGGTCGTACGTAAGTCCATGCGGACCGCTGCCTCGCGGCTGAACCCTCGAAGGCCGCAATGAAAATCGCCGATCGGCACGCGAAAAAAGAGCCGACCCAGAAATGACAAGACAGGGTTCCCGAGGTAGCGGTGCAGGGGCGGCATCGCGCCGGCTGCAATCCCGCCGCGGAAGCGATTGCCCATGACGAGATCGGCTCCCGCGCGCAACGGCCGCACGAACTTCTCGAGGTCCGAGAAGTCGTAACTCGCGTCGGCGTCGCCCATGATGATCCATCGTCCACGCGCCGCAGCAATTCCGCCGGCGATTGCTGCGCCGTAGCCGCGAGCGTCTACCGCAACCACGCGCGCTCCCGCCGCGGTCGCGAGTTGTTGCGATCCATCGGTGCTACCGTTGTCAGCGACGACGACCTCGCCGGTCACGCCGGCATCAGCAATGCCGCGGAGCGCTATATTGACGCAATCCGCGATCGTTTCCGCTTCGTTGAGGCACGGCATCAAGACCGTCAACTCGACGCTGGTGTCACCCAAGGTACCATGCATCATCGATCACGCTGCGAGTACATGCGGTGAGTGAAGGGGCGACCGTGGTCGGTGCGTCTCAGTCGGTGGACGATCTTCGCTGGAGCTTGCGGCGACTCATCGTCGTCGCATTGGTTGGGGTATTGTACCTGATCATGCTCGCACGAGCCAACGCTGGCGAGCCTGACAGCGGTTCCGCGCTCATCTTCTTTCGCCTCTTTTACCTCGGCGAACCGATCCCGATTGCGCTCCTCGTGGTCTTCGCTGGTTGTGCGTGGCGCATGCTGCCGGGTACGCACTCCGATCGCGGTCCCGCGGGCGGCTCCGACGTCCCGACGCTTGTAACGGGCGCGATCGCTCTGGTCGTCGCGATCGCCGTTGGCTGGTTCGCGCGCAGCGTCCTCGGGAACGGTGCCTTTTCGATGGACGAATTCGGCGCCGTCTTTCAAGCCCGACTCTTCGCCGCGGGAAGAGTCGCCGCAACGGTACCACCGGCCTGGCGCGCGCATCTCGACGCGATCACGCCGGTGTTTGTGACTACCCGCCCGGTCGACTCGGCATGGGTATCGTCGTATCTCCCCGGCAACGCGCTTATCCGCGCACCGTTCGAGCGCGCGGACGTCGGCTGGTTCACGGGAGTCCTGCTGGCGGTCGTGTGCGTCGTGGCGATTACGGGTGTATCCAGGCGCCTATGGCCTCGCGACGGGACCCGACAAATCGTCGCGATCGGCGCGCTTGCACTTTCATCGCAGTTTCTCGTCGTCGCCGGCACGCCCTACGCGATGACGGCGCATCTCGCGGTCAATCTGTGCTGGCTCTATGCGTGGGTTCGGGGCGGGCGTGTGGCATACATCGCCGGACCGATCGGCATCGTGGGCGTACTGCTACATCAACCCGTGCCGCACTTGTTGTTCGCGGCGCCGTTTGGCGTTCGTGCGCTGCGAGAGCGGCGTTGGCCGCTTGTGATCTGGATGGGAGCCTGCTACGCGCTCGCGTTGGCGTTCTCGTCTACCTGGCACAACCTCGTCGGCTTTACGGCTGCCACCGGTGGGCTCGTCTCAGCGTTGGCGCCGCCGCAACTGCTGTCATGGTTCGTGGCGGTAATGCACGCATTGCTCCTGTGCACGTGGCAGACGCCGCTTGCGGCACTGGCGATGATCGTCTGCATCCGGCGCGTGCGAGTCCTCACTGACATCGAGCGCGACCTCATGCTAGGTCTGCTCCTCAGTCTCGTGTTCTATCTGTTCTTCAAGCTGGTCACCCAGGGACATGGCTGGGGTTGGCGATACGGGCATCAGGTTCTGGGCAACGCTGCGCTGCTAACCGGTTCGGCGTGGCCGGTCATCGAATCTGCGTTCGGGGCCGTGCGTGCGCGACGCGTTGCGCTGCTGTCAGCGGTCCTAACGGTGCTGGTACAGTTACCGCTTCGTGCGCGTGAGGCGAGTCGTTTTGCTCGGCCGTTCGCCAACGCCAGTCGATGGATTCGCGCGCAAGACGCCGACGTCATCGTTGTGCCGAATGACTCAATTTGGTATGGCCGCGATCTCGTGCGAAATGATCCGGCGCTGACTCCGCCGATTGTGGTCTTTGGGTCGGTTGTTGACGGCCCGCTGCATGCGAGTCTGCAACTGCCCACCACGGCGCGCGTGCGCCGTATCACCGTGACCGAGCTGACCGCGTTCGGACTGGAACGTGTTCCGGCCTCGACCACGTCACGATGAGGCCGGATCAACCTCACTCACGAGTCGCCGTAGACCCGCCTCGAGCGTGACGCGAGGAGACCACTGCGGCAACGGTGGTCCACCGCGCCACGGGTCCATCACTTCACGCGCGCGGTAGGCGCGCGCGCCGAATTCGACATCGATCGTCACTCCGCTGACCGATCCGACCAGTCTCACCAACTCCCGGAGCGAGATTGTTGCTCCGCTGCTGAGGGCGTATCGATTGTAGCCCGGACCGGTATCTTCGAGCACTCGCGACGCAGTCAGTTCGATCGCATCGAGCACATCGTCGATGTGCAGCAGATCGAGATGCTGCGCACCTGGTGACATGGAAAGCCGTCGTCCATCTCGCCCCGCGGCGAACAGCGCGGCGACAATTTTGCCGCGTCGATCGCCCGGACCGTAGGTGTCGGGCAGCTCAAGCGTGCACGCGCGCAGCGCGCTCGCGGACACGTAGTAGCGAATCAGCGGCTCAAATGCCGCTTTCGTCGCCGCGTACAGCGTGGCCGGCGTGTGCTCTTCACCGTGAAAGTGCTGCCACGTCGTGCCCAAGTTGATCAGCGCTGTGCAACCTGCGGCCGACATGGCGTCGAGGAGCTCGAGGCCCAGTCGCAGGTTGGCGTCGACGAGTGGCCCGAGATCGTCGTGTCGATGCTCCGCAATGAACTTCGTAGCTGTATGCACCACCAACGCCGGTTGAACGGCAGTAACGATCCGACGCAGGTCGGCGACACTGTCCATTGCGTGTATCTCCACGCGACGCGGCAGTTGCGTCAGCGCACGCGTGTCTGATGAGGCTCGTACAACCGCGTGCACATCCCACGAACTCTGAGCGAGACGCTGAGTCAGATGACCGCCGATAAATCCGCTGGCGCCGGTAATAAGTACTCGGCGAAGGGCGTTGGTCTGTGGCATCGACTCAGGCGAATGGCGAGGCGAAGTCGGCAAGCGCAGGGTGCGCGAGATCGCGCGCCGAGACTTGCGTTACCGGCTCTGGCCAGGATACGCCAATGGATGCGTAGTGCACGCCGGCGTCTGAGGCTGAATCGAACGGCGTATTTTGCAAATACGTCACAAGCGCGTCGTCGCTGCACGATTGGAACCCGTGTGCCGCGCCGACAGGAACCACCAATGAATTCCCCGTCGCTGCCGACAATTCGACGGCGTGTGTCTGTCCGAAGGTCGGTGATCCGCGTCGCAGATCGAGCACGACGTCGAAGATCCGCCCGACGACGCAACTGACGAGCTTTGCGCACGCGTGCGGCGGACGCTGGAAGTGCATACCGCGAACGACGCCGCGCGCAGACGTCGAGTAGAACATCTCGGCGACTTCACCATCGAACACGCCGGCGGGAATGGCGGAACGCGCAAACGGCTTGACGAAAACGCCGCGCGCGTCGACATGTCGATCCGGACGCAGTTCCCAGCATCCAGCGATTGGCGTCGCGAGAACCGTCATCGAACCGACAACCACTCGCCGATGGACTCCGATACATACGCGAGTTGCGCGTCGCCAAGTCCGGGATACACGCCCACCCAAAACGTCCGGTCAGTAATGATGTCGGCGTTGGTGAGTGGCGCCGCCACGCGGTGCGGAACCCCACGATAGGCGGGTTGTCGCAGCAGATTGCCACCGAACAAAAGGCGCGTGCCGATCTTTCGTTGATCGAGAAAGCGCAACAGTCGCGCGCGATCGGACGCGTCCCCGTCGCGGAGCGTGATCGGGAAGCCAAACCAACTGGGCTCGCTGCGTGGAGTTGCGGAAGGCAGAATAAGATCCATCTCGAACTGTGCGAGGCGCGAACGCAGCGACGCAAAGTTGGTGCGCCGCTGCGCGACAAACTGCGGAAGCTTGGCAAGTTGAGAGAGACCAATGGCGGCCTGCATGTCGGTCACCTTCAGGTTGTAACCAACTCGCGAGTAGATGTACTTGTGATCGTACCCTTCCGGCAGATCGCCAAGTTGCCAGTCAAAGCGCTTCCCGCAGGTGTTGTCCTTACCGGGCTCGCACCAACAATCACGTCCCCAGTCGCGGAGTGACTCGCACAGCTTCTTGAGCGCCGGCGCGCCAAGCAGTACCGCGCCACCCTCGCCCATCGTGATGTGGTGTGCCGGATAGAAACTGGTTGACGCAAGGTCGCCGAAACTGCCGACGGGCTGCCCGTCGAAGCGGGCGCCGACGGCGTCGCACGTGTCCTCGATCAGCCAGAGATCGTGTCGACGTGCGAAGTCGCGAACCGACGCTATGTCGAACGGGTTTCCGAGCGTGTGCGCCAGCATGATCGCGCGCGACCTCGGCGAGAGCGCTGCCTCCAGTTGTGAGGCGTCGATGTTGTACGTTCCCAAGTGCACGTCGACAAAGACGGGAACGAGTCCGTGCTGCACCAGCGGATTCACGGTCGTCGGAAAGCCCGAGGCAACCGTGATGACTTCATCGCCGGGTCGCAGCTGTCGCTCGCCGACTTCCGGCGCACAAAGCGTTGCCACACAGAGCAGATTGGCGCTCGAACCCGAGTTCACCAGGAGCGCGTGCCGAACCGCCATCACACGGGCGAACTCGCGTTCAAAGCTGATCGCAAAGCGACCGGCCGTAAGCCAAAAGTCGAGCGTGGCGTCCAGCAGTGCGTGCATGTCAGAGGCGTCAAACACTTTGCCGCTCACCGGGACGGCATCAATTCCCGGCCGAAACTCGCGGCGGGCATGCTTCGCGTCGAAATAGCGCGACATCAATCCGCGCATCTCTTCGCGTAACGTCTCTAGTGTGTCCTCCGGCGTCGCGTGATCGTTCGTCGACATTACGAGCGACGCTCACAGTAAGCGGTCAGGTCAGCAGACATCGCCGCTCGCACCGTGTCGACTGACGCCGACGCATGCACCGCCGCGTACCATGCGGCCGTGCGCTCAACGGCAGTGGCAAAATGCCAGCGCGGTTGCCATCCAAGCTGACGGTGCGCCAGGCCTGCGTCGAGGCGGAGAACTCCTGCCTCGTGCGGTTGAGGCGAACGATCGTAGACGACCTCAGGGCGATCGCCCCACTCATCGACGCATCGACTGAGCAGAGTTTCGACAGTCTGTTCCGACGACGCGCCCGGTCCGAAGTTGAATGCGCGTGCGACGGAGTGATCGCCGGCATGGAGGCGCTCCGCAAGCACGATGTATCCACAGAGCGGTTCCAGTACGTGCTGCCAGGGCCGAATCGCTGTGGGATTCCGCACGCGAATCGGCTGGCCGCTGGCACGCGCGCGCACGAGATCGGGCACCAGGCGATCGTCGGCCCAGTCACCACCTCCAATGACATTTCCGGCGCGAACGGATGCGATGAGCGTGCTTCGGTTGGCGAAGAATGACGAGCGATAGCCCTCAACGACGTGCTCAGTGCCGGCCTTGCTGGCCGCGTACGCGTCGTGCCCTCCTAGCGAATCGGACTCGACAAAAGCGCGTCCGAGTTCGTCGTTTCGATAGCACTTGTCGCTGCTCGCAACCACCACAGCGCGAACACCCTCTTGCGCACGCACTGCCTCGAGCACATTCGCCGTGCCCATGACGTTCGTGGCGAAAGTACCAAGGGGATCGCGATACGACTGGCGAACCAACGATTGCGCCGCGAGATGGAACACGATGTCTGGCTGCGCGTCTCGAACGGCCTGAGTAACCACTGCCACATCGCGCACATCGCCACGTACGTCCCGCACGCTGCGCGACAACTCGGCGAGCGCAAACAGTGACGGCCACGACGGGGGATCCAGCGCAAGTCCGAACACCTCGGCTCCCATCGACGAGAGCCACCATGAGAGCCAACTGCCTTTAAATCCCGTATGTCCCGTGATTAGCACGCGACGACCGCGCCACTGCTCGCGATCGGGGAGGACGCCCGAAAAGTCCGCGCGCCGTTGCTCCATGCTCAGCGATCGGCCGAGGGAGACGCCGACCACGGCGCTGCGCCGCCGCGCCAGAGCGCTTCGAGTTGTTGCTTATCGCGCAGCGTGTCCATCGGTTGAAAGAAGCCGGCGTGGCGATAGGCCATTAACTCTCCGGCCGCCGCCAGGCGTTCCAGAGGTCCGCGCTCAAAGATGGTGTCGTCGCCATCGATGAAGTCGAAGACTGCCGGCTCAAGAACAAAGAACCCGCCGTTGATCCATCCTTCGCCGCTCTGCGGCTTCTCGATGAACGCCGACACGCGATCGCCGTCAATCTCCAAGCCGCCGAAGCGCGACGGTGGTCGGACTGCGGTGACGGTCGCTAGCTTGCCATGCTGCCGGTGAAAGGCAACGAGCGCGTGCAAATCGACATCGGACAAGCCGTCGCCGTATGTCGCGAGACATGTCTCGGCGCCGATCCACGAACGCAGTCGACGCAACCGCCCACCCGTTTGCGTGTGGAGTCCGGTGTCGACCAAGTCGACTGTCCAATCGGGCAGTGCTTCCGAGCTGTGAACCACTCGCGCACCCGAACGCAGTTGCACGGTCAGGTTGTGGGAGAGCGCATGGAAGTTCAGAAAGTACTCCTTGATCGCTTCACCCTTGTAACCGAGAGCCACAACAAAATGCTGGTGGCCGAACGATTCGAAGTATCGCATCAGATGCCACAAGATCGGTCGTTCACCGATCTCCACCATCGGCTTCGGCTTGACAGTTGTCTCCTCTGCGAGCCGAGAGCCGAGTCCGCCGGCCAGAATGATCGTCTTCACGCGTGCACTCCCCGTCTCGGCATCACCGGCTCCGGATAATTCTCACATCGTCGGAACGCGTCCGTTTACTGATCGCTGCGCCAATCTGTCATTCGCGTCGCGATAGGGCAACGTAGCACACGCATGCGGGAGATCGAGCCCGCCGTTCACTGCACCGCGCAGCCCGCCGAGCGGTGCAGGCTATCGCCTCGCACCAGATAAGCCCAGAATCGCTCGTCGGTGAACGCGGAAAAATATCCCATCGGCTCGGTGCCCAGTCGAACGCGCGTGCGCTGGGCGCTCGTCCAGAGAAAACGCAGCTGGCCCACGCCGCGTCGAACATCTGCAGAGTCGTGGTCGGCCCAGAGCGGGTCGCTCAACAGCAGCACGGCAGGTACACGCAATCGCGCCGAGACCGCACAGGCGCTATCCAAGAGCTGCGCGACGCTGAGTGAATCTCGCATTCGGACATATCGATGCCAGCTGCGCAGGTCGCCGGTGCGCGCCTGAAAGTTCTGCGCGTGTGGCAGGTAGTACGGCACAGCATCAGACGTGTTTGGCGCCTCCGCCACGACAATCGGTGCGTCGATTCCACGGCGTTCAAGCTCTGTCGCCAGCGCCGGGATACCTGTGCGCGCGCCAGCGAGGTCGATTGACACGGGCGTAACAGCGAGCAGCGCCTGCCATCCGAGCAGGGCGGACAGTGTGAGAGGTTGTTTCGGCTGCCCGATGCGCACGGCCGGCGCCCGACGACTGGTGTTCGTTGCCCATACCGTCGCAACGAGCACGACGAGCACTATACCCTCGTGACGCAACACGCCGGGATACGCGAACACGAAGAACGCGACGCTGACGAGAAGGCAGGTACAAAATGCGAACAAGCCGCGACGATCCCCCTCGCGCAGCGCAGATAGGGCGAAAAGCAAATTCACGACTACCATCATCGAGTTGAGCACGTCGGCGCGCCACGGCATGGCGGGAATGAACCATTTGGTGCCGAACACGTCAGACAGGTAATACGGTAGATCGGGAATCACACCAAGCAGTCGTGGCATCGCGTTGACGGCGTTACGCCACGCCAACGTGGCACTCTCATGCAGCGCCGGCGACGCGACATTCGATGTGTCCGGCCACATGAGTGCGAACGACGAGAGCGATCCAGCGAGTATCAGCAGCGGCAGGGTCCACGCGCGAACCGAAGTGAGTGATGCTGTGCGCTCATCGGGTCGAGGCCAATACATCACCGTCAGACTCATGGCCGCAACGGCAGCGTGGAGTGACGTCAGCGACGCGAGAACCAGACAGCAGACGCCGCTAATGCCGGATGGGCGCGCGGAAATCCGGAAGGCCCAAAACAACAGCAGCAACGCCCCCAACCCATAACTCCGACTCATCACCGAATACTCATACGCCGGCAAAACTCCAAAGGCGAACAGGCCTCGCGCCACAAGCGAAAACGGCGCGTGCCACACCACAAGCCATACCATGGCGACACCAATCAGTACGCTGACGATAGGCAGCACGAGTGGCGTATGAAACACACTGTTCAGCACGCGCAGCAGCGCGTACCAGAGCGGCGGATGGCCTTCGAGATGCAATTCGTGAAGGAGCGCACCCCACGTCGGCGTTTCAGTCGCCACCGTCCAGGCGTGCACCTCGTCCTTCCACAGCTCGTGATGCAGCGCCACAACAACGACGAGGGCGATGTAGGCCCCGAGAATCAGCAGCTCAGGAATTCGACGGTTGCGTTGTTCCGCCGAGGTCACCTAGCACCCCGCGCGTTGCGCCACCACGCGACCGACGCGCACCGTATCTTCACGCCACGTGTCCGGCGTCGCGCTGTGCGTTGACATCCAGCGTCTCGTCGCCCAGAGCGCCGCCGGTTGATCGGTGGAGTCGGTCGGCACGCTTACGCGTAATCGCATCCACGCCGGCGACGCGGCGAGCAGTTGCGACTGCGCGTACTTCATTGGCAAAATCGCGACGTCGGCCGACTGCCACGGTCCCGTTTGCAACGGACCATCCGCCGCCACCTGGTACGCCTCGGCGATCGACACCGAATCGGGATAGATGTTGCGTCCGTCGATCTGGTAACGCACCGAGGGAAGCCGCCACACCAGATAACTCGCGTAGTTGAAGGCGACAAACGCCTTCGTATCGTCTCCAACGCGGGTCTGGCACTCGAGCACCCGCACTAAGGGCTCCGTGACGATCGAAGCCGCGACTGGCAATTGTCGAGTTTCCCGCGTGGCCACAACGATGGGCGCCGTTTCTCGGGCGCGCAGCGAGCCTCCGATCAACCCAAGCGGCGCGAGTAAACTCACCGCCGCGTTGAGGCGTCTGGTGCGCGGCAACTGCGGCAACGGGATTGACGCGAAGGCGCGCGACATGAGCGGCAGCGCCACCAGCAGCCAGATCACTATGCCGCGGACGGCAGTACCAAAGAGAAATGCCCCGGCGGCCCACGCGAAGCCGTACAAGATGCGCTCGCGATCGGAAATGAGGCGCGCGGGAATGACGAACGGTGCGACAAGCAGCGCGACGGCCGCGATACGTATGCTCAGCGCGGCATGCAAAAACGTACGCCACCCCGGCTCAAGCTCGGCCACCGTCGTGCGTGGTCCAATCAGTAGACTGCCGGCAAAGTTCAGGCGCATGATGTCGACCGACGCCAGCAAGTAGGGCGTAATGCACCATCCGACGACGTTCGCGAGCACGAAGAGCGCGCCCGCTCGCCAATTGACGTGCTCTTCGACGAGCAGGCGAACGAGCGGCACCGCCGTCACGGGGAACAGCAAGTGCGTGTTCACCGTCAGAGCAGCCGCGAGCACCGAAAGAGCGACGCCATCGCGCACACGACCACGTAAAGTCCACTCGGCGCCAATCCACGAGAGCGGTACGGTGAGCCCCATCAAGGTCTGCGGTCGCACCGCCGCGATGAAGCTCATCCAGACACCAAACGACAGCAACGCCGTGAGCAGCGTGCCCCACGGCGACCAGCCACTCGTCCGCCCAAGCCAAAAGATGACGAGAAAGGCGCCCGCGCCGGTGAACGCCTGCAGCAGATGCAGCCCATTCGCGTCGAAAGCGACAAACAATCCCCAATAGACCAACTCTGCGAACCACGAATACGCGTAGAACGGCGCACCCACGCGCGTCCACGCAAACGGCTCAACAAATGGCACTGCACGGTGCGCCGCCATCCACTCCCCCGTGCGCAAGTGCATCGGGAGATCGACTTCGTACAATGGACTCATCCAGCCCGCGATGAAACAGAGGATCGCGAGGACGATAATCAGCCAGGGCCACGACGTGCCGACGTCCCGGCGCCAGTCGTCGGTAGTGGATGAAGACGTGATCTGGCTGAGCAACGACGTCGTTGTCTGTAGGTCCGAGGTGGCGAAGGCGGCAGGCGCCAATGTGTGCCCGGACCGAAATTTCGGCAACCAAGCACGACCAACATGTTGCAATGATGCTGACCCACGATCAGGATTGGGGATGCACCAATCGATGAGTTCTCACCCCGAATACGCACTGGAGCTGACCGGGGTCACGAAGCGATACGCCACGCATCTGGCCGTCAACGATATTTCGTTGCGGATTCGCCCCGGTACCATCTTCGGCT
The DNA here is from genome assembly GCA_966096095.1 of uncultured Gemmatimonadaceae bacterium. Classification (GTDB taxonomy): domain Bacteria; phylum Gemmatimonadota; class Gemmatimonadetes; order Gemmatimonadales; family Gemmatimonadaceae; genus Gemmatimonas. The sequence continues at coordinate 181,812 of CBHTUR010000005.1, forward strand.
TACTCGGGCCGAACGGCGCGGGAAAGACCACAACGATTCGTCTCTCACTCAATTTGATGCTCCCCGATCAGGGGAGCATTCGCGTGCTTGGGCTCCCGGCGCACGACGCTTCGTTGGTGAATCGCCTCGGATATCTCCCTGAGGAGCGCGGCCTCTATCGCAAGATGACCGTACGGCGCGTGTTGCGGTTTCTTGCGCGACTCAAGGGCATTGCATTGCGCGACGCGGACAAGCGAATCGACGAGTGGCTGGAGCGATTCGGGATGCGCACCGCCGACCGTGATTTGGCCAACGCCGCGATCGAAGAGCTGTCGCGCGGCATGCAACAAAAGATCCAGTTCATCGGCACCGTCATCCACGATCCCGAAATGGTGATTCTCGACGAGCCCTTCAGCGGACTCGACCCCGTGAATGCGCAGGCACTGAAGGACACCGTCGTCGACTTGAGACGGCGGGGTTGCTCGGTTGTGTTCAGCACCCACCTGATGGACGTTGCCGAACGCATGTGCGACGCCGTCGCGATCGTGAACGGCGGTCGCGTCGTGCTGAATGGTGAACTGCGGGACATCAAGTCACAGTACGCGGGTCCGCCGCGCGTCTCGATGACGTTTGACTCAGGTTCTGCCGATCGTGCCGCCGCCGTGCTCGCCGATCGCGCGCTCGTACGCTCGCTCGACGACAACGTGAATCAGGTTGAGGTTACACTGGCGGCTGGAGCGACCACCCAGCAACTCTTGCAACGATTGGTCGGTGCTGATGTCGGCATCGCGCGTTTCGACCGTCTCGAACCGTCGTTGCATCAGGTCTTTCTCGATCGCGTTGGCGCGACCGGCGTCGAAGCGGGGATGTCCGGCCATGGATAAGCTGCGCGCCGTAATCGACCGGGAATTCGGTGAGCGCGTGCGGTCGAAGTGGTTCGTCATCACGACGCTCTTCGGGCCGTTGCTCATCGCTGGTCTGCTCATCCTGCCGCCGTGGCTTGCTTCACGCACCCGCGCCAACGTCGATGCCAGCACCCTCGCCGTCCTCGACGTCACGGGCACGGGTCTTGGTGATGCGGTGGCTGTTGACCTCGCCGGCGGCGTACAGTCGACCAGCACGCCACCGAAGGTCATGGTTGCCGCCGCCACCGATGCTGACTCGCTCGTCGCGCACACCCGCGGGCGTCTGCTGGCGGGTGATTTCACGGGCTACATCATGCTCGACGCTGCGACCGTTCGAACGGGTTCGGCCACGATCGTGTTGCGCGATGGTGTCACCAGCTCGATCGGCGATCGATTGGAACTTGCGCTCGACCGACAAATCCGTCGAGCGCGATTGGTCAAGCTCGGCGTGTCAACCGACGACGCAGACGACCTGGCGCGGATCAAGGTGAATGTGCGCACTACGCGCCTCGCTGCCGACGGATCGGAGGCATCGGCGCGCGTCAACATCATCTTTGGGTTCGGCGTCGCGATCCTGCTGTACATCGCGATCGTGCTCTACGGCCAAATTGTGCTGCGGAGTGTAACCGAGGAAAAGCAATCGCGCGTTTCCGAAGTGGTGTTGGCCAGCGTGCCCGCGCGCGTCCTGCTCGCCGGAAAAATCGTCGGGATTGGCGGCGTGGCCATGTTGCAGTTGGGCCTCTGGACGGCCGCCACAGTCACCGTGATGATGAATCGCGCGTCGATCTTCGCAAAGCTTGGCGTCGAAGCGTCGTCGCTGCAGCTGCCGTCGATTGGCTGGGAGTCCATCGTCCTCCTCGGCGCGTATTTCCTGCTCGGCTACGCGCTCTATGCGGCGCTGTTCGCTATCGTCGGCAGCATCGCCACGTCCGAACAGGAAGCGCAGCAGGCGCAGACACCGGTCATCATGCTCTTAGTCTCGAGCGTCGCGCTGATGCAGGCCGCCTTGGCCGATCCGAACGGGCCGATCGGGCGCACGATGAGTCTGATTCCGTTCTCGTCGCCCATCATGATGCCGCTTCGCCTCGGATTGACCGATGTGTCCGATACCGAGATGGTGATTTCGATCGGACTCTTGAGCCTCACGGCCGTTGCAGCGCTGTTGGCGGCGGGCCGAGTGTACCGGACGGCCTTGCTGATGTACGGCAAGCGACCGTCAGTCGCGGAAATCTTTCGCTGGATTCGGCAGGCCGACTGAGGCCAGGCAGGTCGACTTGCCTGGGGCGACATCGCGCAGCAGTGGATCAACGGCGAAGAGTCGTCGTCGTGGCTCGTCGCATGCCGCCGTACTGAGCGCGCGACGAGCAAGGTCAGGCTCGCCCGAAGCGCGCAGCACGGCGCCTTCAAGCAGCACATCCAGCCACGGATGTACGGTGCCGCGAGCCATACCTTGTACGCGACGCAGACGATCTCGCGTACGGAGCGAGTCACTCACTGAGTAGTCGATCAGCGCGCTGGCGAGTTCGCCCCACGCAGGTCGACCGAGGCGCGTGGCCATTTCAGCGTCCTGCCAACCGCCACGCTGATCACCGAGTGCACTGCGAACCAAAGAACGCTGCACGTACGCGGGAGCCCAATTAGGCTCCACGAGCAGCAGTCGATTGAAGGATGAGCAGGCTGCGCCCAATCGACCCGTGCGTCGCTCCCATTCGCCGCGCAAATACAACCCACGAACACTCCGGCTGTTAGCGACGTCGATCGCCACCAGGGAGGGAAGCAGCGCCGGGTCGTCGCCGCGCACCATCGCGAGCTCGGCGTTGAGCCACGCCAGCGACTCGTCGTTGGGCGACGCCGCGCGTAGCTGTTCGAGACTGGCCATCGCGCTCTTCACGTCATCGCGCAGCAAATGCAAATGCGCCTGCAGCGCTATCGCTCGCGTGTCTCGGGGCGCGATGGCGAGCGCGCGCGCAACGGCAGCCAATGCGTCGCGGCTGCGCAGACTCCGGCCGTTCGCCGTCGGCCCCTCACCCCACTCCACGATGGACGTGAGCGCTTGCGCGAGCGCGAGCCACGCGGGCGCGTACGATGCATCGAGCGCGACCGACTGCTGCAGCGCGGCGGTGGCTCGACGGAGCAGAGTCGGGTCGAACGAATCATACTCCGCGATGCCCGCGATGTATTGCTCAAACGCATCGGCCGAGGTGGCGCGCTGCGTACGCTCGACGGTGTGCGGCGGAATCGATGAATAGCCGATCTGACGCGCGATGGCAGTGACGCTACGCTCGGCGAATCCGTCGAGGTCGAGGAAGGCGCCGCTCGCAGTACCACTCCCGCGGCGAGCTCCAGTGCGCACATCGCTGATCGTCCAACGCAACGTCACGCTGTCCTTCGTGCGCTCCGCTTCGCCGGCCACGACCCAGCGAATGGTTCCGCTATTCGCCGGTTGCCCAAGTAGAGCGGCCGGCAACGGCGCCTGCGTTGTCAGCATGAGCATGGCGCGCGAAATACGCGTGCCGAGCACCCGCGCCACCTGCGCATCGCGTGGACGCGCACTCGCGCTCGCCGTGAGACGCACCACAACCGGCGTGGTCGCGTTGGGATCGGTCGGCGCTTGAGTGCCGGGCGCGTAGCAGGCGCTCGGCGCGGAGGTTGCGGCGAGTTGGGCACGTGCGGAGTGCGGCAGCAACAATGCGAGCAACGCGAGCCAAAAAGATTGGCCGCGCGAACGCCGCACGCGGGATGCGGCGAGTTCGTCCATCACTTCACCAGAACCAATCGCTGCGAACTGGAAATCGTGTTGCCTAAGGTGCCGCCGCTACCGCCGCCGAGAGTGGCTCGTGGACTCTTGGTAACGTAGCCGAGAATAGATCCCACGGGGGCCGAAGACCACGTTACACCAGCCGTGGACGCGAACGTGCATGAGTTACCGGCAGATCGCTTGTAGCATTTGAGGACGAAGTCGGTGAGCATGAGCACGGAGACGTTCATTGTGGCCCCGCCACCGTTGTTGCCGTTGCCGTTGCCGTTCCCGTTGCCATTCCCGTTGCCATTCCCGTTGCCATTCCCGTTGCCGTTCCCGCCACCGCCGCCAGTTGCCCGCGTCGTAAACGCAACCGTCAGAATGGTGTCGGCCGGGCTTGCCGTTGGCCCGTAGCAGGTGTCGTCGTTGGCGAGCCACGCGCGACAGGTTGTTGTCGTCAACGAGTTGTCCGTCTGATTCTTCCAGGTCGCCGCGCCAGGCTGCTCGACAACTTGATTCCCAAGTGCGAGCGCCGTGCCGCTGCATCCGCTGCTGGTCGCATCTTCGAGCGCGTCTCGATAGCTGGCGATACCGGATCCATCAACGCGAAGTGCGAGCCATTCAGAGCTGTCGGCGACGTTGGGTGGGTTGAACAGCATCGAGCGCTGGTCGATTGTTTTTGCGAGGACCGTGTTCAACTGCGCAGGCGTGAGCGCCACCTCCGGAGTTGCCGCGAGGCCCGCACGGATGCGCAGCTGATCGATCGGAAACGACCAAGGCTTCATGCACTTGGACGAATCCAGATTGGCAATCCACGCCACCGACTTTCGCGCCGGAGTAATGCCGACGGTTCTCAAGACACGACCGAACAGGAGCGCGGTCGCACGTGACGCCGAGACTTGCACCGCGTTCGCGCTGTCCCACGACATTCCGGTTGTGACGACGTTTGTGGAAGGGTCCCAGCGAGCAGACGTCACGGCTACGGTGGCGGGGGCGCCAAGTGCTTTGTTGGTGTCAGAGAAGGACGTCACCGCGCTCGTCGGATTCGCACCCGGCGCCACCTGCAGCGCGCGCGCACCACGCAGCGCGGCGGCGTCGGCGACCGTTTGCAATTCACCCGCGACCATGTACGCGCGCGAGAGATCGACCGCGATCGCGGCCATACCGCAGATCGCCACGGCCATGACGGCCACCAGTACCAGCGTCGCACCACGACGTCGACGCGATCTGAAAATCAGCGAACGGGACATGGCCACTTCCCCGTAAGGGTTATCGATTGACGTTGCCGAACTGCTTCACAATCTCGAAGAACGCCGGTCCGACCAGGATCACCATCAACGCCGGCAACAAAAATACTGCCAGCGGAAAGATCATCTTCAAAGCGGCCTCGGCCGCACGTTTTTCGGCGTGCTGCCGACGGCGGATTCGCAGAGACTCCGCGTTGATACGAAGCACTCGCGCAATCGACGTGCCAAGCTTTTCGCACTGAATCATGCTGGCCACGAGGGTGCGCAATTCTTCTACGCCCGTGCGCGTCCAGAGTCCTTGAAGCGCCTTGTCCCTCGGAATGCCGGCGCTGGTCCGCCGCACCACCTGCGACATTTCCAGCGCCAGATCAGGATGGAGCGACGCCATGTCGCGCGACACGCGCAAGAGCGCGGCGTCGAGCGACACACCCGCTTCCACGCAGACGACGAGCAAATCGAGTGCATCGGGCACCGCTCGTCGAATGCGCGTCTGTCGCGCGGCGACGAGCCGGTCCAAAATGCCCTGAGGCCCGGCCAGTCCAATGAGGAGGCCGATAAAGACGAAACCGAGCACGCCGAGCGGATTGTTGCGCGGCGCCAGCAGCAGGCCTGCCAGCGGGAACACCAACGCGCTGACAATTCGAAAAGCGTTAAAGAGCACCGGCGCTGCTGCGGATTCAAACCCGGCGATCGCCAGCTTATTGTCCTTCTTCTCAGATGGCGCTGAGAAACCGCTTGGCATTTGTTCGCTGAGCCACGCGGCGAATCGCGACCAGCGCGACGGCGTTTGCGAGATCAGCAGCCGCTCGGCTAGGCGCTCGGGCTCAAGCTGCGTAACACGATCGAGCGTCTTCTGTCGTTCGGCACTCGCGAGTGCCATGTAGACGGCGGTACCGAGTGCCAGCACGATCGTGGCAATCAGCAGAACGAGCGAGAGCGGAATGTTATCGAGTGAGGGAATCACGGGATCACATTTCCACGTTTGCAATGCGCGTCATGATGAAGTAGCCCACCGCCACAGATCCAACGGCGTACGCGATTGCGAGCTTCCCTGACGGCGTCGTGAACAGCGGCTGCATGTAGACCGGGTTGAGCAAGTAGATAATTCCGAACATCGCGAAGGGCATGGCCGCCAACACCCGCGCCGACGCCTTCGGTTCAGCAACCAGCGTCTCCACCTGCCCGCGAAACTGCAGACGCTGCCGAATGATGGAGGAAATGCTGTTCAGCAGCTCACTCAGATTACCACCGGTCTCGCGCTGCAGCAGCAGTGCGGTGACGAACATGCGCGCGTCATCAGTGCCGATGCGTTCCTGCATCGCAAGCAGCGCCGTACGCACTTCAATGCCGAGGCGTTGTTCGTCATAAAATCGCGTGAACTCCGGGCCGAGCGGCGAGGAGGTTTCGCGTCCGACAAACTCCATCGCCGCCTGCAACGAGTATCCCGCGCGCAGTGAATTGGTCAGCAAGTCCAACGCGTCGGGCAGTTGTGATTCAAACTGTTTGCTGCGCTTCTCCTGTTTGCGCAGCAGAAGCAGCCACGGCACAAAGGCGCCAATCAACAGGCCAATTACCGACACCACACCACCGACGGCGAAGTTGAGGGCCGTCAGTCCAACCATGGCGCAGAGCACCGACATCAGCATGAATTCGCCCGGGCGCTGGCGCGATCCAGCTCGCGCGAGCTCCTTGTCGAGCTGAATCGTAAAGCCTCGGCCCGACAGCAGCTCATTCAGTGCGCGAATTTCGGAAACGCGCTCGTCACGCAGGATGGTTGATTGCGTGTTGCCCTTTAGAATGTGGCCCGTCTCGTTGACGCGCGCGCGCGCGGCGTCCGCCGCCGCGAGGCGGCGCCGATTGAGAAACACGAAGCCGCCGATCACCAGGAACATCGCGGCGGCGAACACCAGCAGGAGAACGAGACCGGTCATCGAGCTGCCCGCTTACGCCATCGCGAAAAGGTCTTGCGGCAGCTCGATGCCGCGGGTGACGATCGCATCGACGAACTGCGGCCGCACACCCGTTGCCTCAAAAACGCCCTGCACAATGCCGTCTTCCGAAACGCCGCGACGCCGGAAACGGAAGATTTCCTGAATAGTCACGATGTCGCCTTCCATCGCCGTGACTTCCGTAATGCTCGTGACGCGCCGAGAACCATCGGAGAGACGCGAGACCTGTACGACCAGGTGAAGTGCCGACGCCATCTGTTCGCGAATCGCGCGCGTGGGCAAGGCGGTACCAGCGAAGAGCACCATCGTTTCCAGGCGCGCCAATGCGTCGCGCGCGCTGTTGGCATGCACGGTCGTGAGTGAGCCTTCGTGACCAGTGTTCATCGCTTGCAGCATGTCGAGCGCCTCACCCGAGCGCACCTCGCCGATGATGATGCGGTCGGGGCGCATACGCAGCGCATTCTTTACCAGATCGCGCGCCGCGACTTCGCCTCGACCTTCGGTGTTCGGCGGCCGCGTTTCCAAGCGTACGACGTGTTGCTGCTGCAGACGTAGTTCGGCGGCGTCCTCAATCGTTACAATACGCTCCGTGTTCGGAATAAACGCCGACAGCGCGTTCAGGAGCGTCGTCTTGCCTGAGCCGGTGCCGCCGGAAATCAAAATGTTGAGACGTGAAACGACGCACGCGGCGAGGAAGCGCAGCATCTCGGAGGTCAACGCCCCGCGATGCACCAGCTCGGCTGGTGAAATCGTGGCGCCGAAACGACGGATCGAGAGCACCGGTCCGTCGATCGCGAGCGGCGGGATGATGGCGTTGACACGCGAACCGTCCGGCAGTCGCGCGTCAACCATCGGCGACGACTCGTCGACGCGGCGACCAACGCGGCTGACGATGCGATCGATAACGGTGAGCAGGTGCGCGTCGTCGCGAAACACGACGTCGGTGCGCTCCAGCTTGCCGCGGCGTTCGATGTACACCGACTTCGCGCTATTGACGAGAATGTCGGAGATCGTCGGGTCACGAGTCAGCGGCTCGATCGGTCCGAGTCCGGTAACTTCCCAGACAATTTCCTCGACGACTTCGTCGCGCTCGGACGCCGAAAGCGGTGCTTGTTCGGCACGCAAAAACTCGAGCACGGCGGCGCGAATCTGCTGCACCAGCAACCCTTCGTCGCGAATCTTCTCGAGCGCGGCGAGATCGAGCCGTTCGACGAGCTTCGTGTGCAGCTCGCGCTTCAGGCGATCGACGGCGCTCTCGACTTCCGGTTTGCCAGTTGGCTTGACAGGCGCCGTCGCGACGGCGATACCGGCCAGCGGATCGTTCGGCGTCGCAATGGCGGGTACTGCGGGCGCATCGACAGACGCATCACCGTTGCTCGGCACCACTGCGGTGTTCGTCTTCGGCGTGACGCTGACCGGCGCAGAGCGCCCGAGCAATCGATCGCGTAATGAGACCATATGCTATTTCCTCTTTCGACCAAAAAAGCGGCCGATGGTCTTCCCCGACGGTCGTTCCGTCGCGGATTCCACAATTGCCACCTCGCCGCTGACAGCGCTGGCCAGTTGGTCATACGCCGCAGTCAGGGCACCCGACTGCGACACCTTCGATACCGGCACGCCTTTTGTCTGCGCGTCAGTGGTGACCTGAAACGCGTTCGGTAGCCGAATATCGACCCCGCGACCAAGTGCTTTCGCGATATCCTGCCGCGACAACACGTCGCCCGGACCTTCGCGGTTCACCACGACAACGACGCGGTCATCCGGGTAGTCGAGCTGCTGAAAGAGTGACAGCGTCCGCTTCACCGCGCGAATCGTTGCGACGTTGCTCTGCAATACCAGAACGATACGATCCGACGCGTCGAGCGCGGCCACCGTTCGCGGATTGAATGAGTGTTCGCAATCCACCACGGTGTGGGTGAAGCTGCCCCGACACGCGGCCAGCACCCGCGAAACCTCGTCGGCCTGAATTGCATCAGCGGCTTCGAGATCGTCAGTTGCCGGTAACGCGAACAATCCGTCTCCGCATGACGTGACGATGGCATGCAGCAACTCGGCGTCCGCCTGATCCAGCTTGCGCACGAGATCGCCCACGTCGTAGTCGCTCTGCAAATTCAAATGCGTCACGACATCGCCGAGGCCCATGTTCAAGTCGATGAGCGCCACTCGGCCGTCTGGGCGCCGCCGCGCGAGCGCGTCGCCAAGATTCACGGCAACGGTCGTGGCACCAACGCCGCCCTTCGGCGAATAAATCGCCGTGATCGTTCCGCGAACCGCCGCCGCGCCCCATTTGCGCTGCAGGCGCAGCAAGGCCGCTTCGAGATCGCCCGGCGACGGTGGTGTGACGAGAAATTCTCCGACTCCCGAGCGCATCCCCGCGAGAATCGTTTCCGCATCGGCCGACGCCGCAGTGCCGATTGACGCCATGCCTGGCGCATCGCGCAGCAAGGTCTCGAAGTCGAAACGCGAGCGTCCTTGCACGACAGACATGGGAACGACCAGCAGGTCAACGTGCCCATTGCGAACGGGCTCGTTGACCTCTTCAATCGTCTGCTTAGCTGTGGGAACACCAAAGCCAGCCCGTGTGAGCACGGGCACGAGCGGTTCGAGTGGACCGAGCGCGTCACCTACGATAAAAACACGTTTCACTGCGGTGGCAGTCGCTTTTTGAGAACGTCGCCTGCGGGCTTCGTGGTGTCGGCCTTGAAAAGGATACGGTTGCCGGCGGGCGGGTTGTTCGGATCGATGAGTTCAGGGGACACGATGACCAACAGTTCGGACTCCGATTTCTGCCAACGTGTGCTGCTGAAGAGCTGACCAAGGATCGGAATATTCATAAGCCCCGGAACGCCCGTCTTGACGTTCTCGCGCTCCTCGTTGAAGAGACCCGAGATGATCAGGCTCTGTCCGGGGCGCACATCAAGCGTCGTTTCAACCTTGCGCGTGCGCAGGGCAGGAACGCGGAAGCCGGAGATAAGTACCGCATTGGCGAAATCCAAGCTGGAGACTTCAGGCGCGACCTTCAGCTTGACGAGCGTATCCGAGAGCACTTCGGCATTGAACTTGAGCTGCACGCCGAATGGGCGGTACGCGATGGTGATGAAGACCTGACCACCTTGCCCCGGCTGTGCGAGCGGAATTGGAATTTCGCCACCGGCCAAGAAGCTCGCGTCTTCTTTATTGCCGGCCATGAGCGTGGGCTCAGCGAGCGAGCGCGCATTGCCGCGCTGCTCCTGCGCATCGAGATACGCCGTGATGTCCTTGGTGCCGAACGTGGCCACGCCCGAAATGAAGCGGGCAAGTCCCTGAGCGGCGACGGGTGGGCTATTCGAGACGCCGGGCGAAAGAACACCCGTACCGGTCGAAGTGTTGCCGTTCACCGATTCGTACGACGCCGCAATTCCGAGTTCAGACAGGAAATCGCGCCGCACCTCGGCGAACTTCACGCCAAGCGCGATCTGTCGGCGATCGGCCGATGCGGTAAAGACGGTAACGCGAAGATGGCGACGTCCGATCGTGGCTCCGGAAAGAAGCACGTCCGTCTCGCCCACGGCCTTCGCATTCAATACGACACTGTTCTGAGTCAACACCACGACGTCGGCGATATCGGGATTCGCGATCGTGACCTGCGTGACCGCACCGTTGAAGTCGAGTGGCAACGAGCGTCCCAGTCCGAGCGACACCTTCTCGATTGGCGCCGGCGGCGGCGGCGTCTGCGCGCGCGCGGGAATCGCGCTCGCGAGCATCGTCAGCGAGAGGCTCGCCAACGAGGTCGCCAGCGCACTCAGGCGAGTGATGCGGGGGCGGGAAGAAATCACAGTCGACTCCTGAATGGTCAGTTTTGGCGAGACAACGGCCAGCGCCGCTCGCGAATAGAAGAGATCGCGCGTCAGAACGGAGGCTTGGTCGTGTCGCGCTTCACCGTGTCCTTCTTATCGACGAACTTTTGTTGCGACATGTTGCCACCGCGATAAATGCGTACGGTAACCGAGTCAGCATTCGGCGGAACGACCACCGCTTTCGGTGGAGTTACCGGTGCCGGCGCCGGTGTTGGCGCCGGGGCCGGTGGCTTTTGGCGTGGCCGTTCACTCGGCTCCGGTACGCGACGCGTCTCGCCGGAACGCAACTGCGATAGCACATCTGTGGGTCGAGCACCATCGGTGTTAACGGCCGCCGGATCACCATAGCCGCGGAGCACTAACTGGATCGAGCCTTCGCGACCGGCGACGGCAAGGCGTTCTGCTTCCTCCGGCGTCACCTCGAGCGTGGCCGTTGCCGCGCCAGACGGTCGCCCGTCGGCGCCGCGGTCAACCTGCTGGCCGACTGACAAGACTCGCATGTTACTCATGAACAGCTTGGAGACTCGCCCGTTTCCTGTTGCGTTGACGCCTTGGTCCTGAATGGTCACCAGCACGTCAACGCGACTATTCGGTTGAATCAATCCACTAAGACCCGCGACGTCGTCAATGCGAACCGCCATCGCTCGCTTGCCCGGCGTGATCTTGACTTCAATACCAGCGGATGTGCCTTCCGGCGCGAGGCGCCCCGGCACGATCGCTTCACCTTTATAGATCGCGACGCGCGCGACACGTTTGGCGAGAGAGTCTGGAGACGGAAACGCGCCCGCCGGCACAGCAGCAACGGGCAGCTGCGTCACCGAAAGCACATCGGGCGTGAGCGCGCCGCCTTCAGGGATGTCGACCGCCGCGACAACGACCGGTTGCGTGACAATGCGGCTTGAAGCGCGCATGTCGCCGATGACGCGAAAGACACCGTAGGTGGCGCCGGCCGCAACGATGATCGCGACGATCAGCACGAGACGATAACGGTCACCAAACATGGCACGAGTGGCAAATGGGCGGGACGACGAAGGATGCGCGCATCACCGATACTCCCAGCGATACGTCGCGCGCGCCTTGAGGTTGTAGCTTCCGGTCTGGTTCACGATGCGAAACGCCGGATTAATCGCTTGATACGTGTACGATGCTTCGACCGTGAACATCGAGATGGTATCCGGTCGTGTGCTGCAAGGCGCCACGCCTGCGGCCGGCGTAACCACGACGCTCACGTTGACGGAATCGCTGGGCGCATTCCACGCGGTACGAACGGCGGTTCTGATCGTGTTGAAGGATGCACACGGGTTGAGCAGGACGGCTGCGGTGCGAGCGCCTTCACGCGCTGCTCCGACGAGCACACTCTGTTTAAACATCGCGTATCCGACGTCAATGACGCCGAGGAGCAGCACCATCAGCACCGGCACGATGATCGCAAACTCAACAATCGGTCCCGCCGCCGTCTCGCACGAAAAACGCCGCCACACGCGCGCGAACTCGCGGCGCGTTGGCGCACTGCTTCGTGCGTTTCTCGAATCGGCCATAGCGTGACCTCAGACTTCAGCGTCGCAACACGGGAAACATCACCACCCACCAACCGACTGCGAGTCCACTGGCAATCGCGATCGCATAGGGCACGCGCTCGCGACGATCCAATGGCTTCAATTGCAGAACCCGGGGCGTCTTCAACGCTTGCCCCAATGCCAGTACCGCGGCCAGTCCACCTCGCCGAAAGAACAGCCAGGCCAGCCCGAGCAGGCCGCCAGCCAACGCCGTTCCAATCGACCCGGCGAGCGCCCCCTGCCAGCCTAGCCAGGCCGCGCCCGCGGCAAACAGTTTCACATCTCCAGCACCCATCAAACGCAGCAGGTACATCGGGAACCAGATCAGCATCCCCGTACCAGCCCCAGCTATTGCAAAGCTCAGGCCGCCAGCAGCTCCGAGGCGCTCTACGGATGCCAGCACCCCACCAAGAAACAGCGGAACGACCAACAGGTTCGGTACGCGGCGCTCACGTACATCGTACACGATCGCGGCCAACAGCAAAGTGGCGAAAAATGCCCAGAGTGTGACTACCGCGATCGTACTCATGAGCCTGTCCGTCTCACCCTTGGCCTCGGTCACCACAAAAGAAGACGACGATCGTTGCGTTAAGTCTCCAAGAAACAAACACTTGTGTTGAACGCGCGCCATTTGTCGCTGACCGATCACACTTGTGTTGCGACAACGCTACACTTCCTGTTGCCAGAAAGCGACTAGTTGAGTCCCCATAAGCACCGCGCGGCGCATCCCAGTACCCAGGAACGCGCCGCGCGGTGCATGACAAACGAGAGCTCAGCTGCCGGAGTTATTCAGCGTGTTCGTCGTTGTGTTGAAGAGGTTCGCAATCGAATCCTTGAAGGTCGCGATCACGGTCACGAGCGCTACGGCGATCACGCCGAGCAGCAACGCGTACTCCGCCATCGACGCACCGTCTTCGGTACGGACGAACCGCTTAAGTTCGGATGTCATGCGCTTCACGGTGTTACCCTCTTGAAAGATTGGCCTGCGGCAAAGATTCCTCGGTCCGAGACGAACCGGACAGTAGAAGGCCGTGCACGCGCAGCGCCCGGCCTTCCTCACTCAATTAGGAACCAGAGTTGTTGAGCGTGTTCGACGTGTTATTGAACAGCCCGGCGATCGAGTTCTTAAACGTCGCAATCACCGTCACCAACGCGACGGCAATGACGCCAAGAAGCAGTGCGTATTCAGCCATCGACGCGCCTTCCTCATCGCGTCCAAAGCGAACCAAAGTCTGCGTGATTCCCTTCATGGACCCTTCCTCCGTCGGTAGGTGTTGATGGAGCGCTGAACCGAGGACCGGAACACGCGACTTCCATTGCTCACAGCTGAACAGGCTGGGAGTGGCGGCAGAATCCATTGCGGATTCAGCCATGCCAACAGTTTTGTTGAACTGGAAAATAGCAAGAGTCGTACCGCCGTCCCACATACCGCTCTCATGCTGGGACAGGCGGTGAGCTACGGCAATCACTATACTCCGCTCACGTCAAAGTGACATCAATCACCGGGTCACCTCAGTGCTTGACGACATCGAGCCGTCGCGGCACAAAATTGGCACTGGATGAGTTCGCCTGAACTCGAACCACTGCACTGGTCGCGCCCATCCGCCTTCCGAAGCAAGTTTCGTAACGTAGCCAGGCTCATCCATATTCTCCACGCTTGAGTCCGAGTCCGCCATCCTGACGCCGCCGAAATCGCCGGACCATAAACATGTCGTGATCATCGGTGCCGGACCCGCCGGATTAACCGCCGGATATCTGCTGTCCAAGCAGGGGGTCGCGGTCACGGTGCTGGAATCGCACGCCACGCTCGTGGGTGGCATTGCGAGAACGGAGCGCTACAAAGGCTTCGGATTTGACATAGGCGGCCACCGCTTCTTCTCGAAGTCGCAGGAAGTGGAAGACCTGTGGTCCGAGTTGCTCCCGCAGGATATGCTCGAGCGGCCACGCTCGTCTCGCATCTACTATCGCGGGCACTTCTTCGACTATCCGCTCCGCGCGATGGACGCGCTCAAGAAGCTCGGCATCGTCGAAAGCGTCCGCTGCGTGCTGTCCTACCTTCGCGCGCGATTCAGCCCGACGCCCAATCCTTCAAACTTTGAGGATTGGGTCGTCAACCAGTTCGGTCGCCGCCTGTACGAAATCTTTTTTCGCACCTACACCGAAAAGGTGTGGGGCATGCCGTGTCGTGAAATCAGTGCCGACTGGGCAGCCCAACGCATCAAGGGACTGTCGCTGGCAAGTGCGGTCCTCAATGCGATCAAACCGCAGCCCGCACCAACCGACGGCGATCGGGCCGACGTCATCAAGACGCTCCTGACACACTTCCGCTATCCGCGAAAGGGTCCCGGCATGCTCTGGGAAGCGGCGGCCGCGAAAATCGGAGAGTTGGGAGGAACCGTGCGGATGGGGGCGTTCGTCACAGGCGCCCGCTGGGACGAAACTTCTGGAAACTGGACCGTGGTGTTGCGTGACAGCAACGGCGAGATGCAGCAAGTGATGGGCACGCACCTCATTTCCTCTGCGCCGCTACGCGAGCTGGTCGCGAATCTGGAGCCCCCGCTCGCCGCGCCGGTCACACGCGCCGCGGAGCAGCTCAAGTACCGCGATTTCCTCACCGTCGCGCTGATCGTGAAAGACGGCAACGTCTTCAGCGATAATTGGATCTACATCCACGATCCGGGCGTTTCGGTTGGTCGCGTGCAGAACTTCAAGTCGTGGTCGCCCGAGCTCGTGCCCGATCCCGCACTGACCTGCTACGGACTTGAGTACTTCTGCTTCGAAGGCGATGGACTCTGGCAACTGCCGGATGCGGAGCTGATCGCGCTCGGCACCCGCGAGATGGAGAAACTCGGGCTGCTCTCTGCCGCTGATGTCGTCGACGGCTGCGTGGTGCGCCAGGCCAAGGCCTATCCGGTGTACGACGACCAGTACTCCGAGCACGTCGCCGTCGTGCGCGACGCGATCGCCGCAGCGTTTCCGACGCTACACGTGGTTGGTCGCAACGGTATGCACAAGTACAACAATCAGGACCACGCGATGATGACGGCGATGCTCGCCGTGAAGAACATCGTGGAGGGCGCGAGTTACGACGTGTGGCAAGTGAATCAGGACGCTGAATATCACGAGGCGGGGAGCACCGCATCGTCAACTTCTGGACTGCGCGACGTCCCGAGATCGATTGCCCACGTTTCGTCCAGTTGAGAAGTCGCGTTAACCGCCGGTTTGACGCAGATCGGCGGCGCGTGACATCAGCACAAACGGACGTGAGTTGCCGCGAATCGGTTCACCGATCTGTGCAACACGGGCGTCGCTGATATTGCCCAGGAATCGACCCGCCTCGCGCAGGTAGCGCACTTTCGTCGGGTCGATCTCCATCAATCTTGCGGCCGTCGCATCGACGGATACCGGATCGTCGCCGAAAATCAGCACACCACTGTTGACGGCAGTGCCTTGAATGGGTCCGTTGCCTTCCATGCCAACGATGCCATCAACGATGGTGAACGGTGGCTTCGACAGCGTCGCGGAAATATCCAGAATGCTCTCTTCGATTCCGTGCTGATGCAGCACGTTTTTCGGCCAGCCGTAAATCGCTCCGGGCATGATGCCGAACAAATTCTTCATCGATAGCGTCACGCCCGCCCAGTGATGTGTCTTGAGCTTCGGCATCGACACTACGAGATCGGCCTCGACGATCGTGCGCGGTAACCAGAGTTGACGGAGCCCCGAGTAGTTCGCCCGTGCGGCTACTTGAACCGCATCGTCGGTATTGAGATCGACGTATGGCACCTTGAGATCGCGCATCATGTCGAGCAGTCCGGACGCGCCGAGGAGGTACGCGTTGTCACGCCGATGACCGGGGCCTTCGGCGATGACCACACTCGCTGCGCCAAGGCGGCGAAACGCTTGCGCTACCACACCAACGAGCGCCGGACTCGTATTGATTACGCCGTGCGGATCGTACTCGACAAAGTTGGGCTTCAAGGCGATGCGTTTGCCGGCCACGGACAAGTCAAACAGCGCCAGCGTGCGCTGCACCTCCGTCTCCAATCGAGTGACATCGTACGACGACTGGCGCACAATGGCGACGCGTGACTGCGTTGACTGGCGAACGGCCTGCGGCGTCCATCGCACAGGTGGATGCGACTCAAGCCAGCGCTGACGCGCAATCGATCCACCGGCCGCAACGACTGAGACGGCGGCCGAGGCCCGAAGCAAAAAATCTCGGCGCTTCAATCGCTCCGCGAGATCCGCCGCGGAGGACGGTTCGTTGCTGTGCTTCACGGAACTCGCTCGGTTTCTGGCTTCAATCCATCGGCCAATAGGTTAACCGAAGAGAGTGCGAGCAACGCGAAGACGGCGGTTCGCGTCTCAAGGAGCGGATAGCCTTGGGCTGCGCCATCAAGGGCGGTGCTGACACTCGCCACGAGTTGTGCGCGCAAGGTCAGTTCACGTGCCGACGCGCGCGATAGGTCGTCTGACGGCAACGCGAGGCGCGCCAACAGTTCGAGCGAAGTTGGCAGCGGCGAAATCGTCGGTGACTCAGGCGCTGCCAACTGCGCGAACGCCGCGCGCAGTACGGGCGCCAGAGCTTCGGCGTCGGCGCCATGTCGAATAGCCGCGGCAATGCCGAGGAGCGCCCACGCGGTGGTATCGGGGTACCCTGGCAAGTCGACTCCCAGTACGCGCTTGTTGCCGAAATTCCAACCGCCATCGGGACTTTGTCGATCGCGCAGCATAGCGAGGGCGATCTGCATTCGCGAGGCGAGTGCGTCTTCACCCGCCGTCACTGCGGTGCGTTGTGCCGTGCGCACGGTCGATGACATCGACATTGCCAACATCGCCAGCGACGTGGGTTCGACCCACGCAAAGGTCTCGTGCGCCCAGCCAAAGCCGTCGAGCGAGGCGTCGAGAACCACCGCCGGCTCAGCGTTGCTGGACGAGGATCCTGGTATCATTGCTCGCAGGCGACCGGCCACGCGTTGCCAGCGCGTCGGCGTCGCGGAGTGCTCGTTTGAGAGCCAATTCTTGGCGCGGCTGATGGCTTCGATCGCGCGCGTACTGGCGTCTGACGTCAACGCGAAGAGAGCTGCGTGGGTTGGCCAGGTGGCGATCGTTGGTCCCACACGATACAGCCAACTGCCATCGTGCTGCTGCCGGGAGAGGAGCCAGCTACGGGCGCTATCCCTGAGATCTGCGAGTTCGCTGACTCGCGCCGCGCCGACCAACACCCACGCCGACGATTCCACGTCGCTCTGTCGCGCCGGAATCGGTCCCCAACCGCCATCGCTCGCGCGCGCGGCGAAGATATGCGCGCGCAGTCGATCGCGCAGCGGCGAGAGGTCTGCTTCGGCTGGATGCGTCGCGAGCGCCGGTTGACCGTTGAGCATGCGCGAAAGATGAAGCGGTGACGCCCGAGGCGTCAGCCGCATTGCAGTGCTCCGATTGATTGAACGCCGCGCATATTACGTCGCATGTCCGGCTCTTCCAACTCTGACGTCACGGCGATTGCCGACGAACCGCCCACGCCACTGCTCTTCACGCGCCGCGAATTCTCGGGCGCGTTTGGCGATCTCGGCACGGATTTGCCGCTCTTAGTTGGCGTCGTGGTTGCAACAGGGCTCGATCCGACGACGGCCTTCGTGGTATTCGGCGGGCTGCAGATTTTGTCCGGGTTGACGTATCGGTTGCCCATGCCAGTGCAGCCGCTAAAGGCAATGGCGGCAATCGCGATTGCCACGAAGCTTGCACCTCCGCTGCTCGCTGCCGGCGGGCTCATTGTTGGCGTTGTGATGCTGGTGTTGGCCAACACCGGGCTACTTACCTGGATTGCGCGTACCGTGCCGAAAGCTGTCGTGCGCGGTATTCAGGTTGGGCTCGGTCTCCAACTAGGCACGTTGGCGATCACAAAGTTCCTGCCGGCCGACGGCGCGCGAGGTTTTGTCGTGGCCGCCGTCGCGTTGCTGCTGGTGCTGCTGCTCCGCGAGTCGCGCCGAGTGCCGGCTGCGCTCGTGGTAATAGCGCTCGGTGTCGCTGTGGCGCTCATAACATGGCCGCAGGATCTGGCGATGCCGTTTGGATTCAGGCTACCACAGCTGCCAACACGCTGGCCGACGACGGACGAGTTCGCGCGTGCCAGCGTGCTGCTCGCTCTGCCGCAGATCGCGCTCTCTCTTGGCAATTCGGTGCTCGCCACGAAACAGGTGGTGGCGGACCTGTTTCCTGAGCGCGCTCCGCTCACGGTGAAGCGGATCGGTACGACTTACGCGCTGATGAATCTGGTGGCCGCGCCGCTCGGAGGACTCCCCGTATGTCACGGATCCGGCGGCATGGTTGGACACTACGCGTTCGGGGCGCGGAGCGGAGGCAGTGTCGTGATCTACGGCGTGTTTCTTGTGCTCGCGGGATTGTTGCTGGTTGGCGATCCAGCAGCGTTTCAGCGGCTCTTTCCGGGGCCTATTCTCGGCGTACTGCTGGCGGTCGAAGCCGCGTCGGTGCTGCTGTTGGTGCGTGACATTATGCGCGAGCGTGCCGCGTTTGCGTTGGCGCTTGCGTGCGGAATCACGGCGGCGTACGCGCCATATGGGTACGCAATCGCGCTGGTGGCCGGCACGGTGGTGTGGCTGGTGCTGCGAACATCGTCGACTGCAAACATGCCGCCGTCGGCATGACGAACGCGACGCCAACGCGTCTGCACGCGGCATTGAGCAAGCACTATGGCGCGGTGGATCCACCGCCAACGCGCGATGCGTTCGAGTTGGTGCTCTATGAGCAGGTGGCGTATCTGGCGACGGATGCCAAGCGGCGCAGCGCGTTCGACGCGTTGCGCACGCGCGTGGGGCTGACCGCGCGCGCGATCGAGGCGGCGAAAGAATCCGAGCTGACGGCCGTGTGTCGCCTCGGTGGCGCGATCGCTTTCGCCGAACGCGCGCAGCGACTTCGTGCGTCAGCATCGCTACTTCTAGCGCAGTTCGGCGGTCAGTCGGAAGGTCTTGTGGCGCGACCAGAGGCCGAGGCACGGCGAGCGCTCCAGCAGTTTGCGATGATTGGTGAGCCGGGCGCAGATCGCATTCTCGCGATTGTCGGCGTCGGATCGCGAGTGCCGGCCGATTCCAACGCGCTTCGCGTGCTCGAGCGACTGACGCTCGCTGCGCCATCATCGAACTACGCCACCCAGTATCACGCGGCGCAACAATCGTTGCGGGAGACGCCGGCGTCGATACGGGTCGAACTAGGGCGGCTGCTGTCGACGCACGGGAAGGAATTGTGTAAGCGAACGGCGCCCCGCTGTGGCGGCTGTCCGCTTCGCGAGATGTGTCCGTCGCGCGATGCAGTGTAACAGGAACTGCGAGTAGATTTCGCGATGGACGGCCGCAGCCCGAAGGCGCGGACTCACTTCAGGAGGAAAACCGATGTTGTCAATTCGAAAGGCTGCGACGGTAATCATGCTGGCCAGCGCTCTCACCGCGGTGGTGGCGGTGGCACAGAAGATCGCTGTCGATCTCACGGGTAAGTGGACCTTCAGCGTGGTAACCGAGAACGGCACGGGCACGCCGGCGGTCACGCTCAAGCAGGAAGGCGAGATGCTGACTGGTACGTACGAATCCGCGCGAATGGGCTCGCGGCCGATTGCTGGCACGGTCAAAAAGGATTCGATCGATTTCGTGCTCAAAGGCGGAGAGGTCGAACTGCGCTTCATGGGCGTGATCGTCGACAAAGACAACGTGAAGGGTGTTGTCGATTTCGGCGGCAACGGTGGTGCGACGTTCACGGGCAAGCGCGACGCGAAATAAGTCGCATTCGTGCGAAGTCACGCGTGGAACGCGAATAGGACTGCGCAGTCCATCGGCATTTCCCCGACAGAGAGCTGCGCGTTGTCCTGATGTGAGCTGAACCCGGAAGGGGCATTGATGGCGTGAGCACTGTCTGCCGTCGTGTCGACGGTGAGGACGTGCGGCCCTCCTTGCCCCTTTCCTCATGCGCATCCTCCTGATCCATCCCAACTACCACTCGGGCGGCGCGGAGATCGCCGGCAACTGGCCGCCAGCGTGGGTGGCGTACATCAGCGGAGCGCTAAAGAAGGCAGGTTATCGCGACGTGCGATTCATCGACGCGATGACGGATAACATCGAAGACGCCGTGCTGGCCAGGATGGTTCGCGAAGCCTCACCTGACGTGGTCTTCTGCACGGCTATCACGCCCGCCATTTACAAGGCACAATCGACGCTCAAGATGGTGCGCGAGTTGATGCCAACCGCGCTTACCGTGCTTGGTGGCATCCACGGCACGTTCATGTACGGTCAGGTGTTGAGCGAAGCGCCCTGGATTGACGTGATCGTGCGCGGTGAAGGCGAGGAGATCGCCGTCAACCTCGTCAGAGCGCTCGACGACGGCACGTATCTCAACAACCGCGAGCACATCAAAGGACTCGCCTTTCTCAAGGAGGGGAAACCGTTTGCGACACCCGTCCATCCGCCCATTCAGGACCTCGATGCGCTGACGCCCGATTGGGGCATCCTGAATTGGGATCGGTACCTGTACATCCCCCTCAACTGCCGCGTGGCGATCCCGAATTTCGCACGCGGCTGCCCGTTCACCTGCAGCTTCTGTTCGCAGTGGAAGTTCTGGCGTCAGTATCGCACGCGTGATCCGAAGAAGTTTGTTGACGAAATCGAAATGCTGGTGAAGGAGCACCAGATCGGATTCTTCATTCTCGCCGACGAAGAGCCAACGATCAATCGCAGGAAGTTTGTGGAGCTGTGCGAAGAACTTGTGAAGCGCGATCTGGGAGTGCAGTGGGGTATCAACACGCGCGTCACCGACATTCTGCGCGACGAAGAACTGTTGCCGCTCTATCGCAAAGCCGGGCTCGTTCACGTTTCGCTCGGCACGGAAGCGGCCGCGCAGCTCAAGCTCGATCGTTTTAACAAGGAGATCAAGCTCGATCAGAGCAAGAAAGCCATTCAGCTCTTGCGGCAGAACGGCATCGTGGCGGAAGCGCAGTTCATTGTCGGCCTCGAGAACGAAACGCCGGAAACGCTCGAGGAGACGTATCAGATGGCGCAGGAGTGGGAAGTGGACATGGCGAACTGGAACTGCTATACGCCATGGCCATTCTCCGACCTGTTTCAGGATCTCGGCGACAAAGTGGAGGTGCGCGACTACGCGAAGTACAACTTCGTGACGCCCATTATTCAGCCCGACGTGATGTCGCGCGACGACGTACTGAAGGGCGTGCTGCACAACTATCGCCGCTTCTACTTCAAGAAGGCGACCGGCGGCTACCTGTGGGACAAAGATCCACAGCGGAGGAAATACCTGCGCGGCTGTCTCAAAGCGTATCTCAAGAGCGCATTCGAGCGCCGCTTTTACGACCTGGGTCGCATCGGCTATTGGGGCGTGGGTTCGGCCGATTTCCAATTCGACGAATCGAAAACGAAGAGCGCCGACGAAGCGATCCGGGCGCGCAACAAGAAAGAAATCCAGCACGTGCACAAACCGTCGGCTCACGCGCCGCTGCCTGTGATTGAGGCCTTCGGCCACGAGTTGCCGGCCGATGAGTTCATCGCGCCCAAGCGCTCCAAGATGGCCGCGAGTCTCGCGGCCGATGGCGAACTCGTGGCAGCGGGGCCCGCGCCGGGGGAAGGCATTCGGGCCTGCTAGCCTCACGGAACTCGTGAGTCTCCAAAGCGCTTGACGCAGAGGACGCAGAGGACGCAGAGAAACGCAGAGGACGCCGAGCAAGCAGACTGAATCTGGCCTCGGCGTCCTCTGCGTTTCTCCGCGTTCTCCGCGCCTCCGCGTGAACATTCTCTGTCTGAGCTTGGCGAACGGCGGTAGGTTATCGGCAGACCTCTAACAGGACTCTGCCCGTGTTTCGCCGCCTTTCCCTTGTTGCCGCTCTGTCGCTCGCGCTGCCGTTCGCGAGCCATGCTCAAACGCCGGATCTCTGGTCTGCCATGCATTGGCGACAGATCGGCCCCACCCGTGCTGGTCGCGCGCGCGCGCTGTCGGGTGTTGCGACGCAACCGAGTGTGTTCTACATCGGTTTTGACAACGGCGGGGTGTGGAAGTCCACCGACTACGGCTCAAACTGGGTGCCGATTTTCGATTCGCAGCCGACCGGCTCGATCGGTGCCATCGCGGTCGCGCCGTCGGATCCGAACATCGTCTATGTCGGATCGGGCGCGGGCATCATTCGTCCGGATCTGGCCGTTGGCGACGGGATGTACAAGTCGACCGACGCGGGCAAAACATGGACGCATTTGGGTCTGCGTGAGTCGCAGATGATTGCGCACATTGATGTCGATCCGAAGGATCCAAATCGATTGTTCGTGGCAGTGCTCGGTCATCCATATGGCCCGAACTCGGAGCGCGGCATTTTCCGCAGCACCGATGGTGGGCGCACGTTCGATCGCGTGCTGTACAAGGATGAGTATACGAGCGGCAACGATGTGCGCATTGATCCGTCGAACCCGAGCATCATCTACGCCACATTGTGGCAGCAGCAGCAGAGCTTCATCGAAGGACAGGGCTTTGGCAGCGGCGGCAACGGCATTTTCAAGTCGACCGACGGCGGCAACACGTGGAAGCAGCTGACGGATGGACTGACCAACATTCTGCAAGCCAACATCGCGTTGTCACCGAGCAATCCGCGCGTGCTGTACACCATGGCGGCCGGTGCGGGGCAGAACGGCGCGTCGGGCCCCGTGGGCTTCTATCGATCGAGCGATGCCGGTGAACATTGGACGCTCGTGGCACATGCGGCGGGCGGCGGCGAACGTGGTACCGCCGATCCACGACCCATGTCGCGCATCGGTGGTGGCGACCTGCCGACGATTGTGGTCGATCCGACGAACGAGAAGGTGATCTACAGCTCGAGCACCGTGTTCTGGCGCACCGAAGACGGTGGGTTGAATTGGAGCGCCGTGCGAGGCGCCCCTGGCGGCGACGATTATCAGAAGTCGTGGATCAACCCGCTCAATCCGAACATCATTTTGCAGGTGTCCGATCAGGGCGGCGTGGTGTCGGCCAATCGCGGTGTGAGCTGGAGCAATTGGTATACGCAACCGACGGCCGCGATGTATCACGTCACCACCGACAACGCGTTTCCGTATCGCGTGTGCGGTGGACAGCAAGACTCTGGTTCGGCCTGTGTGGACAGTCGTAGCATGGATGGTCGCATCACCTTCCACGACTGGCACCCGGTGAACATTCAGGAGTACGGCATCGCCGCGCCCGATCCGAAGGATCCGGATATGGTGTACGGCAGTCAGCGCAGTGGCGTGAGCAAATACGATCGACGCACCGCGCAGACGACACAGGTGGGACCGGACATGAGTGCGGTGGGTCCCAAAGGTGAGCGATACAATCGCAACGTGCGCACGATGCCACTGCAGTTTTCGCCAGTGGATAACAGCACGATGTTCTACGCGTCGAACGCGGTCTGGAAGTCGACCGATCACGCGCAGAGCTGGACGCGCATTTCCGGTGACCTGACGCGGCAGACTTGGGCCGTGCCGGCGAGCGCGGGCAAATACGCGAGCACGGTTACGCCAGCGCCAGCGGGTTCCATCACGGCGTTGTCGCCGTCTCCGCGAGCGATCGGCGTGATTTGGACCGGTAGCGATGATGGTTACATCCAAACGACGAGCGACGGCGGCACGACGTGGAAGAACGTCACCCCGGCAAGCATTAAGCCGTGGACGCGCATCTTCAACATCGAAGCGGGACACTTCGACGTGAAGACGGCTTACGCCGCCGCGAACACGCTGCGACTCGACGATCTCAATCCGCACTTCTATCGCACGCACGACGGCGGTGCGACGTGGACCGAGATCAACACCGGCATCGCCGGCGGCGCGGCGGCGAACTCAATTCGCGAAGATCCGCGCGTGAAGGGTTTGCTGTACGCGGCGACGGATTTGCAGGTGTGGGTGTCGATGGACGACGGCGACCACTGGGCGACGCTCAAGAACGACATGCCGGCGATTTCCGTGCGTGACTTGCAGATCAAGGACGATAGTACGTGTCTTTGCAGTGACTTGGTCGCGGGCACACACGGTCGTGGCTTCTACATTCTCGACAACGTGACACCGTTGCGTCAGGCGGCGCTCGCGATGGCGGCGAAGAACAGCGGCAAAGCGTATCTCTTCAAGCCGGCGACGGCGGTGCGTGTGCGATTTGGCACGAACGAACCGACGCCGTGGCCGGCCGAATTGCCGGCAGGCGAAAATCCGCTGCCGGGTGGGGTGATTGACTACGTGCTCGCGAAGGACGCGAGTGGCCCCGTGACGCTCGAAATTTTGAACGCGGCCGGCAAAGTCGTTCGCACGTACACGAGCCGTGATAGCGTACTCAACCCGCATCCGGCCACTGATCGTGCGGCGTACGACAAGGTGTGCCAGAAGGACCCGACGGCGCCGTTCTGCGGACTGCCGCTCTACTGGCCGGCGCAGCCGCTCGTGGTCTCGGCTAAGGCTGGCATGCATCGCTTCAGCTGGGATTTGCAGATGGATCCGATCGATCCGCTCGATCTCATCCCACTCGGTGACGACGATGCGCAGGGGGCCGTGCCGGGCCGCACCTATCGTCTTGTGAACTCGCCGTGGGCGCCGGCGGGTAGCTACACGGTGCGACTCACGGTGGACGGCGAGAAGTATTCGCAGCCCATCACGCTCAAGCTCGATCCGCGCGTGAAGACGTCGGCGGCGGGTTTGGCGCAGCTCAACATGCTGTCGATGGAGATGTACAACGGCGCGGTCGCCGCGCACAAAGCGTTTTTGGAAGCGCGCACGGTGATGCAGCAACTCGCCAAGATGTCGGGCGCAGATGTGGACGCGCTCAAGGCGCAGTTGGAACCGCTGTCGCCGAGTGGTGCGCCGCAACGTCAGCGTGGTGGACGCCGTGGCGGTCGTGGCGGCGGTGCGGGCACGGCCACGCCGACGCTCGAAGCGGTGAGCAATACGATGTTGTCCGCCGCAATGAGCATGCAGGCGGCGGATATGACACCCACGGCGGTGCAGGTGGCGGCCGTAGCAGCAGCGCGGAAGACATCGGCGACGGTGATGCCCGAGTGGACCAAAGCGCGCGCGGCGATCACGGCGTTTAACGCCAAGCGCAAAGCGGCAGGTCAGGCGGGCGTGAGCGGGCTCGAATAGGAGACTTGTACCGCTGGATTAAATCGGCGTGCGGGAGCTGAGACTGGCTCTCGCACGCCGATTTTTTACGCGGGACTCGGCCTCGGTTTGGTGGAGCGGACTGCTCACCGCGTACCGCGGATTGGGCGGATTGAGCGGATGAACACGGATTGGTCGTTCCATTCGACGGGCGGCGGTCGGATCAACGAGGACTTCTCCCATTTGATCCTGAAGCACTGAACCGTCCGGTTCGATGCGCGCCGACAGATCAGTCGCATCCGTGAAATCCGTCAGATCCGCGGTAAGCAGTTGGAAATCAGCAAGAGCCAACGCTTCGATCGGATGATCTCGACTTAGAGTCCCGCGCCCGTCCTTCCGTCCCGCGTGGCGCGCCACGTACTTTTCCGGTCTCACCTGTTTCCGGAGCCCCTCGTGGTGACCCGCCGTCTGCTCGCCCCACTCCTCGCCTTCATCGCGGCCCCGTCGATCGCCCTCGCGGGACGTCCGCTGCCGCCCGCAAAGGCGGTCTTGGCCCCACCCGCGGCAGCCGTCGCCCGGTGGCAGGCAACCGCTGGTCGCGTCACGATCATTCGCGATACGTGGGGCATTCCGCACATCTACGGCAAGACCGACGCCGATGTGGTCTTCGGCGCGATCTATGCGCAGGCCGAAGATGACTTTCATCGTGTTGAGCGCAACTACGTGAACTCGATGGGGCGCCTGGCCGAAGTGCAAGGCGACAAAGAGATCTGGCGCGATTTGCGCATGAAGCTCTTTATCGATCCGGCCGAGATGAAGCGCCTGTATGCCACGAGTCCGGTGTGGCTCAAGACGCTGATGGACTCATGGGCCGATGGACTCAACTACTACCTTTACACGCATCCGTCGGTGAAGCCGGAGCTGATCACGACGTTCGAACCGTGGATGGCGCTCACGTTCAGCGAAGGCTCGATTGGTGGCGATATCGAGAGCGTCAATCTCGGCGGGCTGATGTCGATGTACGGCGGTGGCGCGGGCGCGGCGACAGGCAGCAGCGGCAACGGTAATAGCGATAGCGATGACGAGTTCATGCCGAAGGAGCCGGGTGGCTCGAACGGCATGGCGATTGGACCCGCGAATACGAGTGTCGGGCACTCGCTGTTGCTGATCAATCCGCACACGTCGTTCTACTTCCGCGCTGAGCTCGAGATGGTGAGCGACGAAGGCCTGCACGCCTACGGCGCGAGCACGTGGGGGCAGTTCTTTATCTATCAGGGATTCAACAAGCATCTCGGGTGGATGCACACCTCGGGCGGCGCTGACGTAATCGACGAGTATCTCGAAACGGTCACCAAGAAGCCCGACGGCATGTACTACAAGTACGGAGCGACGATGCGCAAAATGCGCGAGCGCAAAATCGTGCTGCCGTACAAAGCAACCGATGGCTCGATGCAATCGCGCACGGTCACGGCGTACTTCAGTCATCATGGCCCGATTATTCGTCAGGCCGACGGCAAGTGGGTGGCCGTCAAGCTGATGAACGACCCGATGCACGCGCTCATGCAGTCGTACGGCCGCACGAAGGCGGTGGACTACGCGTCGTTTGCCAAGGTCATGGACCTGCGTACGAATTCGAGCAACAACACGGTCTACGCCGACGACAAGGGAAACATCGGCTACTGGCACGGTAACTTCGTGCCGCGTCGCAGCGACAAGTACGATTTCACCAAGCCGGTCGACGGCAGCGATCCGGGCACGGAGTGGCAGGGACTGCATCCGGTGAGCGAAACGATCCACCTGTTCAATCCGAAAACAGGGTGGATTCAGAACACCAACAGCACGCCGTTTACCGCGTCCGGTCCGGACAGTCCGCGCAAGGACAAGTATCCGGTGTACATGGCGCCGAGCCCGGAGAATGCGCGCGGCATTCACGCGGTGCGCGTGCTCAAAGACCGCAAAGACTTTGACGTCGACAAGCTCATCGGCGCGGCGTTCGATCCGCAGCTCCCCGCGATGGACGACATCATCCCGCCGCTGCTCGCCGACTACAACGCCCTCCCGGCTGGCGACGCGCGTCGCGCGGCGCTCGCGGAGCCGATCGACACGCTGCGAGCGTGGAAGCGCACGTGGGGCGCCGCCTCGGTTGGCATGTCGCTCGGCGACTACTATGGCAACGCCGCCATGCGCGCCGTCGGTCGCTCGGCGCGTGCCAAGGGCATCAGTGCGCTCGAATACCTGACGCAGGGCGCCACGGCCGACGAGCGGCTTGGCTCGCTGACGCAGGCTGTCGCGACCTTGACGGCCGACTTTGGCACCTGGAAGAAGCCGTGGGGTGACATCAACCGGTTCCAGCGGCTGAACGACGATCTCGACGCCACATTCGACGACAGCAAGCCGAGCTACCCGGTGAAGTTCGCCTCTGCAACCTGGGGCTCGCTGGCGGCGTACGGCAACACCGGACCCAAGACCACCAAGAAGAACTACGGCAATCGCGGCAACAGCTTTGTCTCGGCGATCGAGTTCGGTCCGACGATCAAAGCCAAGGCGGTGACTGCCGGCGGCCAGAGTGGCGACCCCGCGTCGCCGCACTTCGCTGATCAGATTGCACGCTATTCCGACGGCAACTTCCGCGACGTCCTGTTTTATCGGGCGGACGTCGAGGCGCACGCCGAAAAGACCTACCATCCCGGCGCTTCGGCGTCGAAGGCTGAAAGCCAAGGAAAGAACTGATGGCGCGTAAGGCACATGCCAGTAAACACGGTCCGGCGGCGATCGGACCGTACTCGCACGCCGTGTGGTCGGGGCGCAACTTATTTTGCTCCGGCCAGACGCCGATCGATCCGGCGACGGGGAAATTGATTGATGGCGATGTGGAGGCGCAGACGCATCGCGCGTTCGACAATCTGCAGGCCGTCATCGAGGACGCCGGGTTGTCGATGGATGACGTGGTGAAGTGCAACGTGTACCTCACGGACATGGCCAACTTTGCCGCGATGAACAAAGCCTATGCGACGCGCTTCACGGCGCCGTATCCGGCGCGTACAACCGTTGCGGTGGCGGGGCTGCCACTCAACGCGCAGGTCGAAATCGAACTCGTCGCTCGGCGTCCGCGCTGAGTTTCACCATTAGTCAGGAGTATCTATCATGATGAAGACTCGCGCCGCCCGACTTTCCTTCGTTGCCGCGCTCGTGCTGGTGAGTGCCACTGCCGCCGCGCAGCGCATGTTCGCCGATTTCGCCGGCATGTGGAACGTCACCATTCAGGGACCGTCGGGCGCAATGAACTCGACGCTCAATCTCAAGCAGAAGGGCGACACGATCACCGGCGAAACCGAATCGGAACTCGGCAAGGCCGCGATTCAGGGACTCGCGCGCGGCGACACGCTGCGTTTCGTGTTCTCGCTCGACATGCAGGGGCAGCAGATCAACGTGCAGGCGAGCGCGGTGCTCAAGGACAAGGACACCATGAACGGCAACTTCGAAGTGGTCGGAATGGGCGGATTCCCGTTCGAGGCCACGCGCAAGAAGGAGTAACGGCGGGTGGAGGACGGATGCGAAAACGGCCGCCAACGGGCGGCCGTTTTGCGTTGATGCTGGATTTAAACTGCTTTTAAGTGCTCTGTTGTCAGTGCGAGTGTTCAGTGGTCAGAATCTCTTGTCTCGCACCATCAAATTCTGACCACCGACAACTCAAACTGACAACCGATCACTTAAACGCAGTTTCACGTAACGTCTACTTGAGCCGCACCCTCGCCAGGTGCAGCCCCTTCGCATCGCGACTGGTCAGATACACAATGCGACCGGGTCCGAAGCCGGCGAGCGTGAAGCCCTGCGGAAGCTGAATGCGATCGAACATCTCGCCCTGGCGATTGATGATGTCGTAAATCGGACCGCCCGGCGTCGGACGCATCGGCAACGTACGCACCCACAGGTTGCCGTCGGCGTCGGCGCGCACGCTGGTCGGTGCGAGGGGCGGCTTGTAGTCGGGAATATCGCCCGGCTTGATGAGCGTGGGCGCGCGATAGGTTGGCGGCGGTGGTGTATAGCCGCTGCCGTACATATCGGTGAAATACGTTTGCGTGCAATTCGGCGTGTTCGGTGCCGCTGCTGCTCCTGCGGCGCCAGCCGCGGCCGGTGGCGCCGCGACGCTCATGCCAACGGGCATCATGCCAGCGCCGTTCGGCGGATTCACTCCAGGCGGACACGCCGGCACGTAGTTGGCCGGAAAGGTGACGCCCTTCGGTAGAATCCAATCCTTGGGCAATCCCGCAGGAGGCACGTATCCGTCTGGCACCTTGAACGACGCGGGATACGGTTTGTTGAGCAGATTGGACCACGCAATCATTTGCGTCGCGAAATCGGTCTGCGCGCGCGTCACTTGCACTTTACGCGCGCTATCGGCAAACGCGGTCTTCGCTGAATCGTTCATGCGCACCCACGGAAACGGCTGCTTATCCGAGCTCGTCGTGGTACCGTCGGCGGCGCGATACTCGATGCGATAGTCCTGTCCGCGCACGAACGCGAGACTGCCATCGCTCAGCAGCGCCCACTCGTCGAGCAACGGCAGTGGGTTAGGCACCACATTGAGACTGTAGTAGCCCTCTGGTTCCATGCGGAACGAATAGACTTGTTTGGGAATGCGCACGGAGCCGAGTGTGTCGGGTTTGCGCGTATCGAGATGCAAGCCCACGACAAAGGCCGAGTCGGGTGGTTGCGGGAAGTACGGCATTCCCGGGGGCGGCGCCACGGCGGGAGGCGCGGCCGATGCGGGCACGCGAAACACCAGTCGACCGGCACCATCAATGCCGGGTACGCCGTAGGTAAACGTCGGACTCGTCAGCCAGTTCACGTCCTGCGCGCGCGGAATGGCGCGTATGCGCACGATCTTTCCACTGCCGTCGAGCACGAGCATCGCCAGCGATGCCGGATCGATAAACAGTGATGAATCGGCACGATACGGAATGAGCGCACCGGCGCGAGTGCCATACGCGTTCTCGACTTCGGTGAGTGAGTCGAGCACCACAGTCACTTTCGTCAGCGTGCTGTCAAAAAGCAGCAGACGACGTCGGCTGCCATCATTCAACAACACGCGACCATCGGGTAGATGGCGCACGCTGTTGATGTTGCCGAGCGGTTCCGTGCTGACGGCTTGTGCGCTTTGAATGAGTCGCACCGCCGGACCGGGGAGCGGAGGCAGCGCCGCCGCCGGCGCGCCGGGCGCAGTGGTTGGCGTCGTGGGTGCGCCGACTGGTGGCGGACCGCCCTGAGCCACGGATTCGTGAGCGCCGATCGTCGCCGCAGCGGTTGTGACAACCGTCGCGAACGCGGTTGAAATCAGGCGTGAGGCGGCCCAGCGCGCGATCGTGGAGGGCATGAGCACGTTTCGGTTGAAAGGTGAAATCGGGCTCATCGCGCGAACTCGATGAATTGGCCACCGCCGGCGAAGAAGAATGGCGACGACGAACCAGCTGTGACGTACAGCCCCGTGCCGTCGCGAACCAGATCGAGGAACCGCGGGTCGAGATACTGCACGATCTGCGCGGGCAAGCGCCGCTTCTGTTCCGATGTCAGCAATTCGTTCACGGCTTTCACGTAGGTCGTCAACATATCGACCTGCTGTCGGCGCGCGCGCAGATAGCGATCGAAGGCCTGATCTTTCTGGTACGCAGTGGGCAATGCCGCCACGTAGCGTGCCACCGGCGTCCAGAGCGAGTCGACACGATATGAATAGCGGCGGCTCATCGACGCGAGACTGTCGGCTTGCATCGCTGTCAGACGCAGCGAGTCTTGCTGACGAATGATCTGCGTCATCGGATTGGGAACGCTGCTGGTGCCAAAACTGCGGAATCCTGATTCACTGGTGCGCGTACCCGTGCTTACCCGACCGTAGTCGAGCATCTGCCTCATCTGTTGCCGTTCGCGCGTAGGACCCAAGTCGACGCGCACGTTGAGCGTGGCGGTGACCGGCTGGCGCAGCGTGAGAAACTGCGGGCGTGTTTGCCCGAATCGCTGATTCACTTCGTATTTGTAGGTCTTCGTGGCCGCGTTGAAGCCGCGCACGTAGAAGAGCGACTGATCCGGGAACGGGTTCTGTCCCCATCCTTTCAGATTGCCGGAGCCGTTGAGGGCGAGATCGGCGGCGCCGAGCGGGTTAGACAACGAGAAGTTGACCGACGCGCGTTGCGGCATGCGGAACTTGGCGCGATCGAGTGTGAGTGTGAGCGACGCACTCGAGCTCCACGGTCCGCGGCAGCTGTTCCGTTCGGCCACGTGCCCGATCTGCTTTTCCAGGCAGCTGCGCGTGCTGGCCGGTAGCGTCGACATCAACTGCTGCAGTCCCGCGCGCACCGTGGGATCGGCGACAGTGTTGGGATCGTAGATAAACGCGCGATCGTTGCTGTACCCGTCGCCGTTGATGTCGCCGGCGACCGTGGGTGTGAACGCGCTCCCCGAGCGGAACTGTCCTTGCCAGTTGACCGTGATATAGTCGAAAAAATTGTAGCGCAGGTTGTACGACAGTTGATGCGGACCGGTGGACGCTGTTGCCCATTCCTTGCCCAGCGGGTTGCCGGCCGTACTCTGGAAGCCCGGCACCTGCTCGCGCACATACATGAGCGTGTACGCCGCGCTCCAGCCAAATCGCGAGGGCGTGCGCTGAATGGGCGACAGGCGCAACTGCAGTTGCGACGTGTGCGATGTGATGTCCGACCGCAGCTCGCTCACGCGATTGTAGTTCGCAGACACACGCGCATCGCGCGAGGCGATGGCGCCGGTCAGCGTGTCGATACTGGTCGGCAGCACATAGACCGGACGACTCCCTTCAAGTCCGAGGTTGAACTGCTCCGTCGGCCGGAAGTTGATGTCGACCGACTGTTGCTGATTGAGATTGAGGGCAAATGTCGCTTCGGCATTCAGCGAGTAGCGGGCGTCGAGAATCGGGCCCTGCCACGACAGATTGGAGCGCAACGAGCGCTGCGGCTGGAACGACTTGGCGAAGAGCACGACGTTCGGTGCCGTGTTGGCAAAAACGGTTCCTGTCGTGCCATCGGCGCAGCGATCAGGCACCGCCGACGCACCCGCCGCGTACGCGGTCCAATTTGGCACGGGCACGGCGTCGCCGGTGCACACCAACTGTTGCACGCCGCTGGGCAATCCGGTGTTGTCGATGGTGCTGCCCACCTGACCGGCCGCCGAACTATTCGTGAAGATGCCGATGCCGCCGCGCACGACGGCGCGTGGTGCACGGAACGCGCCCGTGAATGCGGCGATGTCGTTGGAAGTGCCGAGCGTCCATGAGAACCCAATGCGCGGGCTGAAGAGAATGGGCGTCGGCACGCGATCGTTGCGACGGCCGAATGTCGACTCGACGTCGGCGTTGTACTCGGGAGTTTGCGCCGAGCGCGTATTCTCGAGTCGCAAGCCGTACTGAATCTGAACATCTGGCGTGCGGCGCCACGAGTCGCCAAGCGACAACGCCCCGGTGTACATGCCGATGTCACGCTGGCGCGAGGTCAGCTGTCGCGAGAAAGTAGCCGGACGACCGGCCTCAAGATCCGCGAGCGAGTTGTAGGTAAAGGTGCCGAGCAGATTGTTGGCGAAGTTCTGTTGCGTGCCGTTGTAGTTGAGTTCCGTCGTGAGCTTGATGCGATGCTTGTTCGCATCGTCGAACCACGACAGCGTATTCTGAAAAGTGCCGCCAACGGAGCGCGATTCGCCGAACAATCCCTGGTTGCCGCCAAAGGTCAGCGACTGCACACCATTCACACCGTCCGAGAGCACGGAGTTCACTCGCACGCGACCCGATGGCAGATCGAGATACGGCTCGCCGTAGTTGCGTGACACGTTCACGCCAACCGACGATTCGCTGAGAATGAGCCCGAAATAACGATTCGTGCGGAGCTGAGCGCCGCCGCCCCAGTTGATGCGGTCACCGCTGCTTGAGCCAAGCGACGTGGCACCGCCACTCACTGGCGATTGACGTCCCCAGTTGCCATTGAACGCGATGCTGTACGAGTCGCCATTGATAGCGTTGGGCGGCTGAATATCGACGCTGCCGAACAGGCTTCCATTGTCGCTCAAACGCGAACCCTTCTGGAACGCGTTGATCTGCGGCACGCCGCGCGCATTGAGCAGGTTGAGGAAGCGCGTCACCGAGTCTTGGGCCACGCCCGCCGTCTGCAAGCCAAGCGCACCGGTGTTGAGCAGCGTTTGATTGGCGCGCGAGTTGTGATCGATTTGATAGGATATGTTGTAGAACGCCTTGTTCGTTTTGATGGGGCCCGACGTCAGGCCACCAAGCGAAACGCTGGTATACTCCGTGCCGAGTGATCGCGCCGCCCGGTCGGTCCACTGCATTTGCGGCGCGTTCATGACCAGCGACATACCGCGATTGAGAAAGTTCGAGCCGGAGCCCGATCGCAGGTTGAGATTGCCCCCGCTGAAACCGCCGCGCGATGGGTCGTACGGCGACGTTGTGAGCGATGAACTCACGGCCGCGTCGCGCGGCAGATTGCTGCCGCCGAAGTTGAGGCCATTGAGCGTCGTGGTGTTGGCGTCGGCGCCGAGACCAAGCACGCCAAAACCATCCGGTGCGCCGTCCGCGCCCGGAATGAGCGTGACGCCCGGCATGGACGCCGCCATCGCGGCGAGGTTGCCTTGCAATTCCGGCGGCAGCGAGTTGTTGGGCACCTGTCGTTCGGTGCCGCTCACATCGGGCGTGCTGTTACCGTAGCGATTGGGCCGCTGCTGCACGGGCGCCGTGGTCGTAATGGTATCGAGCTGCATGGGCTGCAAGCGCGTGTCGGCCACAAGCACGTCCTGGTCAACGGTGCGCTTAATCTCGAACTGCCGGAACCCGTAGCCGACGAGCGCGTAGCCCATCATGTAGTCGCCTTGCCCGCCCGGAAACGCGATCTGGAAGCTGCCTCGGCTGTCCGTGCGCGTCTGGCGCGTGACATTGCCGGGAATCGAGGTCGCCGTGACGCGGACGTTGGCGAGCGGCGCCCCCTCAGTGTTGGTGACCTTGCCGCGAATGACGTCGACCTGCGCCCGCAACAGCGACGGCAGGGCGAGCGCCAGAAAGGCTGAAAGGCACAGATGCTTCAGCGACGAACGCAATGACACAGGCAGGACTCCCGAGGCGGAGGGGACGCGGGGCAAACACAGCATTGGACACAGCGAGTCCGGCAATCGTTGGACGGTCGACCTGAGCATTTTGGTGACCGTCGTCGCAATTGGCGGGACCAACGGCTGGGCGTACGCGGGACCCCCAACAAGGTTCCGAACGTCATGAAGGTTTAATAAATCGCCGCTGGGACGACTTGAGCGCGCTTGCGACATTGGTGTTCCGAGGGCAGCCTTTCCGCATGAGCTCGCACCGCAATCCGTGCTTCCATGACTGACGTTCAAGCCGACGGCGCCGTGCGCGCGGTCGCGATCGACTTTGGCGCGAGCAACACCGACGTGGTGGTTCGCAACGGCACGGCGGTGCACAAGTGGAATCTGCCGAGTCGCGGGCAGCCCGATGAAAACCGGGTGCGCGAGGTGCTGGCGCATGGACTGCTGATGCCGTCGGAAGTCGACTGGATTGCGGTCACCGGTGGAAATCGCGAAAAGCTGCCGACAGCGATCGATCTCCGTCCCGTGATTCGCGTTGATGAGATGACGGCGATTGGTCGCGGCGGCCTTTCGTTGGCGTACCTGGATCGCGCGATCGTGACGAGCGCGGGTTCGGGCACTGCGGTCGTGTCGGCTGGACCGGAAGGGTCGCGCCACTTCACCGGCACGGGCGTAGGCGGCGGCACGCTCGTTGGCTTGGGTCGCATGCTGCTCAACATCGCCGATCCGCGAGAGTTGGACGCGCTGGCGCGTGAGGGCAATCAGGCGGGGCTCAATCTCACGATCGGCGAAATCCTCGGCAGTGCGATCGGTTCACTGCCGGCCGACACAACTGCGGTGAACTTCGGTCGTGCCGCGCGAGGTCCGGTGAAGGCTACGCCGGAAGACACGGCGGCGGCGCTAGTGAATATGGTAGGTCAGGTGATTGCGATCATTGCGATCAATGCGGCGCGCGCGACGCAGAACGAACACATCGTTGTGGTAGGGCATTTGACCGACTTGCCGAGCGTGCGCGAGGTGCTGCGCGAAGTGGGTGTGTTTTACGGCGCAACGATCACGATTCCGGAAGCGGGAGGGTACGCGACCGCGACCGGAGCGTTATTGGAAGGAGTTAGGGTGAGGGGGGAGCAGGGAGAGAACAACGCGAAGACGCCAAACGGCTAAGCCGCTAAACGGCTGACGCGTTTTATTTTCCCGCGCAGACGCTTGCGATGGCGACATCGGCCAACGAGCCTTTGATCGGACCGGCGAAGCCTGGTTTACCGGGTTTGTCGTGGCGCGCTTCCTTGGTGGCTTTGGTGTCGTAGTAGAACCACCGTTCGGCGGTGGCGGATGTTTTCTTGGCGCAATCGATGAGCAGTATGCTGCGCATCATGACCATATTGCCGTTCGACGTTTTGATTACGGGTTCGAGACCGACGCGAAAGGTGGCGGTTACCACGCCATCGGCGCCCTTCTTCGTGGCGCCTTCCTGCATTACTGGCGTACCGGCCGAGGTTTTCCCAACCTCCTTGAGTCTCTGCGCCGGAAGCGTCGTGGCGAACGTCAGTGTCACCACGCCGAACGTCGAGATTGTGCGCGCGATGTGCGAGATCATTTGAGTTTTCCGTCGAGTTCGTCGTAAACTTTGCGCACCGCGATCGGCGCCTGTTGATCGCGCAGGAACCAATCGGTGTACGGGCCCCAGTTCGCCTGCTTGATCGCGTCGTCGACG
Organism: uncultured Gemmatimonadaceae bacterium; assembly: GCA_966096095.1. Taxonomy (GTDB): domain Bacteria; phylum Gemmatimonadota; class Gemmatimonadetes; order Gemmatimonadales; family Gemmatimonadaceae; genus Gemmatimonas. Next base: position 217,970 of record CBHTUR010000005.1, read on the forward strand.
GAAAGTTTTTGCGCGTGCAAGCGCGTGACTTCGGCGATGACGTCTTTGAGCGAGGCGCGAAACGCGATCAACTCTTCGCGCGCGACTGCCGGCGTTTCGATGAACCCGTGCCCCGGGATGTAGTGCTTGACGTCCATTGCGAGCGCTTTGTCGACCGTCGCAACCCACTCGGAGGGATAAGCGGAGCGCATCGCCGGGAAGACGCGATTGAGATAGACCTCGCTCATGAAGAGAATCTTGGTGGCCGGCAGATAGACGGTGAGATCGCCACCCGTGTGCGCGCGTCCGAGGAAGCGCGCTTCGACGGTGATGCCGCCGACATCAACGACTTCGCGATCACCTGTCATGGCGCGCGTCGGAACGACCACCACCCGACCAGCAGTCGCTGCGGCGGAGTCTTTCTTGAGCTGCGCCAGCGAGTTGCGCTGCACGATGTACGTGATGTCCTTCGGCAGCACGCTGTTGCCGGCGGTGTGGTCGCCGTGATCGGAGCCGACGATGTACCACTTGATGGGAAGCGGCGTAATGGTCTTGATCTTGTCGACCATCGCTTGCGTGGCGGCCGTGCTACCCTGACCATCAGCGACCAGAACGCCGTTCTTGCCGACAACGATCAAACTCACGGTGGTGAATCCCGGCTGCCGGATTTCTTCGTAGCCGTAAATGTTTGCGGCCAGCGGCACGAGTCGCGGAAAGGCCGATAGCGGCACGCCGCGTTTGGCCGGATCGGCAGTACGCACGACCGGCGCCGCGTTGGATGCGGACGCGGCGGTGGTCATGCCGGCGTGATGGCACGCCGACAGCGCGATCGACACGAGAGAAACGGTGGCGAACGAACTCGCCGGGCGTTCCGCGAAAGCTCTCAGCCGTGACAGCATCGGAGTTGTTGGGCTAGAAGAAGAACTTCTTGAGTCCTACGCGGTCGGGGCGTTCGATCTTGAACAGACGCCACCAGAGTGTGAAGCCGGAGATGGTGAGCGCAACGAGCGCGAGTCCCCAAATCATGCCAGCGACCAGGCCGCCGTCACCGAACGCTTCACCGCTGTGGACGCGATTGATGAACGCTTTGTCCACGTACTCGTCGACGCGCAGAAATGCGCCGGTCTTGGCGTCAAAAACCAGCTTGCGATCTTCGCCGCCCGTTGGCTTCCCCACGTACACGGCCATGACGGGCGCCTTGCCTTTGAGCTCGATGGTGATCTTGTCGATCGGCGCACCCGGTGCCTGCTTGGCCGCTTCGGACATGGCGGTATTCATCACGCCGCTCCATGCCGACATCGGCGAATCGGTTTTGACCGCACTGACGAGATCGCGATTGGCCTCGCGCAGCGCTTCGTCGGCGCCGAAAAATTCCGTGGCGGCGACGATCACGCCGGTTGACGCGGCGAAGCAGAGAAAGAGGGCGGCGGGGGCGCCGATCCAACGGTGCCATTGACGCCAAAATGCGGGTTTCGGCATAACAAACTGAGAGGGGAGGGAGGCAACGCGGACCCGCCGAATATCGCGGCGTGAGAATCCGTCGGCTAGCTTGTGTCTGTGCAACGCGCGCCCGCCCCTGGGCGTTCAACCGACCCGTCTCTCCTGCCCGACGGACATGACCTACGCAGCCATTACCGGTTGGGGGAAGTGCATGCCCCCTGCGGTGCTCTCCAACGCCGATCTTTCCACGTTCCTGGACACCTCCGACGAGTGGATTACGTCGCGCACCGGCATGAAGGAACGCCGAGTTTCGCATGTGAGCGCGATTGAGCTCTCGGCGGTCGCATCAAAACGGGCGCTGGCGTGCGCGGGACTCGAGGCGAGCGATATCGACTTGATCATCTACGGTGGCGTTTCGAACGACGAGCTTGTGCCCAACTCGGCGTCGGGCGTGCAGCGCGCGCTCGGTGCGCACAAGGCCGCTTCGATGGACTTGAACACCGCGTGCACGAGCTTCTGCTACGGCCTCGCAACGGCGACCGGCATGATTCGCAGCGGGATCATCAAACGCGCGATCGTCATCGGCGTGGAGCTGATCAGTCGCTACATGGACTGGAGCGATCGCAACGTAGCGGTGCTGTTTGGCGACGGCGCGGCCGCGGTTGTGGTCGAGGCGACCGAGAACGAAGAAGGCATGTTGGGCAGCGTCCTCGGCTGCGACATCGATGGCCGCGAGAGTTTGCGTGTGCGCGGTTTCGGTTGCACTTACGCGGGACGCGATGTGCACTTCGGAGACACGATTTGGGATTTCGATGGGCAGGTGATTTTCAAACGCGCTGTGCAAGCGATGGCTGGCGCATCGGTGAAAGTGTTGCAGGATGCTGGACTGAGTGCTGAAGATGTCGATCTCGTGATCCCGCATCAGGCGAACCTCCGCATCATCGAGTCGGTTGCGAAGTACGCCGGCGTGCCAATGGACAAGGTGATTGTGACGGTGCAGAAGTACGGCAACATGAGCGCGGCAACCGTTCCCGTCGCGCTAGTGGAGGCACTCGAAGCAGGACGCGTGAAACCCGGGGCCAATCTGTTGATGCCGGCCTTTGGCGGTGGACTGACGTACTGCAGCCTGTTGGTGCGCTGGGGCAACCGCGTGACGCCCATCAACACGAGCGATGCGGAGCTTCCACCGAGCGAAAAGTCTGCACTCGAACTAGTGAATCACGTGCGGGCAACGCAGGATCCGCACGGCGTGTCGCGTGCGGGGCTCATGGCGCCCGAGTTCGTGGAAAGCTGGGCCGCGGAGTTCGCGGCGCGCTGAGGCGCGTCGACACTCAACGAAAAAGTTAGGTCAAGCGACCCATTCGCAGCGCCAGGTCGTCGGGCACTCTTCAGTCACTCACTCGCTGTTCGTGATGCACTGTGAGAGTGCACTGACGATTTTGCCCGGTCTGTTGGAGGACCTGCGTATGTCTCGCTCGATTGTGGTTCATGCTGCTCGTGCGGCATTGTTGACGGTGTCGGCGTTGTTGGCGTCGGCGTGCAGTGATGACAGCACCGCGCCCGCCGCGCCGCGGCTGGTGTATGGCGCGGCACAAACGCTGGGAGCCGGTACGGCGCGCACGTTCGTTGCCGTCGACGGATCCGGAAAGCCCGTTTCCGTTGGCGTTGCGCTGTCGGAAGCGGCAATGAACAACCTGCCGACCACGCCGAATGCGCCGAGTCCTTCGGCGGCCATGTTGCAGCTGCAATTGCCGACTGATGCGCCGTCGACCGGATTCAATCACGTGATGGTCGACTGGAATCCGAACGGACATGAACCAGACCAGATCTACACGCTGCCGCACTTCGATTTTCACTTTTACAAGGTCGATCCGTCGGTCGTGATGTCGATCATGCCCACCGATCCGCAGTTCGCGACGAAAGCGGCGAACTTGCCAGCCGCGCCGTTTGTACCAACGGGATATGCCGCCGCGAGTGCGTTGGCCAATATCACGCCGGCGGCCGCCACGGTGCCGATGATGGGGCTGCACTGGCTCGCCACGAATTCGCCTGAACTGCAGCCGCCGCCCAACAACCAGCAGTTCAAAGAGACGTTTATCTACGGATCGTGGGACGGCAAGTTCATCTTCCTCGAACCGATGATCACGAAGGCCTATCTCGAGTCGCTCAAGAACACGGCTGGCATGACGCGCACCGTTGGCACGCCGAGCCAAGTGGCCGCTTCGGGGTACTACCCGTCATCGTACTCGATCAAATACGACCCGACCGCCAAGGAATATCGGGTGACACTGGATGCGCTTTCCTATCGCCAGTAAGACCCGCAACCTGCTATTTTGAGGTAGAGGTCTGTGGAGCGTCGGCCGGGAACCCGGGCCGACGCTTTGCAGTGTGAACGGCCGCGTTCGCGAAGGGTGCAAACGGCCGCCGGCATTTTTCGAAGGAGGATCACGATGGGCATTTCCTACGGCGCGTTAGCTACGCCGGTGCGCACCGGCGCCGAGCGCGCCACCCTGGTGCGGCGCACTTACCTATTGGTGCTGGCCGGAGTGTTGATGACCACGTTGAGCTGCGCGTGGGCGATGTCACAGCCGTCGCTGATGGGGCTCGTGGCAGAACATCCGTTCTTGACCTTCTTCGCGTCGTTCGCGCCGTTGATGGGGGCGCAGTTCTTCCGTCGGCAGTTTCCGCTGAACATCGGACTGACGTTGCTCTTCACGCTCGTCGAGGGCATCTGGATTTCGCCCCTGATTTTCGTGATGGAGCGGCAGCAGCCCGGCGTGGCGAGTCAGGCGGCAATTCTGACGCTGAGCACATTCGCGGTGCTCACCGCGTATGCGTTTTTGTCGCGTCGTGATTTTTCGGCGTGGGGCAGCTTCTTTGTCGTCGGTCTCTGGGTGCTCATCGGCACCTCGCTGCTGAACATGTTCTTCCAGAATGCAACCGCATCTCTTTGGATCGCCGGTGCGACGGTGCTCGTGTTCAGCGGACTACTGGTGTACGACACGTGGCGCATGCGAAATCAGTACGGACCAGAAGACTACGTACTGGCGGCGGTGCAGATCTATCTCGACCTGCTGAACTTGTTTCTTTCAATCCTGCGTTTGCTGGGCGGACGTCGCTCGTAATCGCAGGCGTGCGCACTTCACTGCTGTATTCTTTGGCCGCGCTGTTCTTCGCCTTTGAGCAGTGGTCGTTTTACCGGTGGATTACGCAATTCGGGTCGGTGAGTGCAGGGCTCACGCATGCGTGGGCAACCCTGCGCGCCGACCCGATGGTGTTTCTGGCGTGGAACGACATGGGTGTATTCACCGCGATTGTGCTGATCTGGTTGTGGCGCGATTTGACGCAGCGCGGAAAGTCACGCGTGTGGTGGGCGGCGACTCTGGTGTTCGGGTGTGTGGCGATCCTGGTGTATCTGGCCAGACGCGACGAGCGCGACGTCTCCTAAGGTCGTGAGTTCTACTTCCTGGAATACGTTGAACCGTTAGAATGTCGTTCGGGTTGAACGAACGAACCGCAGTTTGCTCAGCGCGGCATGTAACGTCGCGTTTCGCCGTGTTTCATCACGGTGAATTGATCAGGATCGAGACCGCGTGAGGCAACGGCCGCTGCGAGTTCGATCGGTGGCGCATCGGCCGATTCATCGGCGAGCGGAAACGTGCCCCAGTGAATGCCAATTGCGCGGGTGGCGCGCACATCGATCATCACTTGCACCGCCTGCGCGGGATCGATGTGCTGAGGGCCCATGAACCAACGCGGTTCATACGCACCAATGCCAATCGCCGCGAGATCGAATGGGCCGAAGGTGGCGCCAATCTGTGCCGGATCGGTGGAATAGCCGAGGTCCCCCGAAAACCAGAAGCGAAACGTGGGGTGAATGATGGCCCAGCTCCCCCACGGCGTGTCATTGCGCCGCAACGCGGAGCGGCTGCTCCAGTGCTGCACCGGTAGAAAGTGAAATTCGAGCGGTCCCGACGATGTGGGCACGGAAAACGATTGATGCCACTCGAATCCCCGCGTCTGGGCTTGAGGCACTTTGCTGCGCAGCCAAGCATCGACTCCGAGGGGCATGAGGAACTGCGGCGTCTGTCGCGTCGCGAGATCTCGCACCGATCGTTCGTCGAGGTGGTCGTAATGGTTGTGCGAAATCGCCACAATATCGATCGGCGGCAACTGCGACAGCGAAAGCCCCGGTGGTTGATGTCGCTTGGGACCGGCCCAGCGAACGGGTGAGACGCGTTGACTGAAGACGGGATCAATCAATACGTTCACGCCAGCAACTTGCAGCAACAGCGAGGCATGACCGATCCACGTGAGCGATGGCACGCTGCGGTTGCCATGCAAGAACTCGACGTCGGGAGCGACGCCGAGAACGGCAGTCTTTGGCGGACGGGGGAGACGCGCGCGAATGCGCTGCAGCGTCCAACGCCAGACGCCGGCGCCGGTGATGTCAACGCCACTGGGATTGCGATAAACGATCGGGCTCACAGTGTGGCTCGGTGATGTTCAGACGAAAGGCGGCCAAACGGCACGCTGCCGAAAAATAGGTCAGCTGACCCATTCGCGGTGCACTGCTCGTGCGCATTGTCCGGATGACCCAGTCGATGCCGCTATCGCGGTCACCCATTCTCACTCTCGCACTGCTGCCGTTCGCCCTCAGGCGCACGCAATTCCGGAGTCGCCATGCCTACCCCCTCGAACCCACTGCCACGTCGGCGCGCACGCGTCTGGCGGATTCTCGGTCGCCTCGCGCTGTCCGTCGTGGCTCTGATCGTCGTCACGGCCGGATCGGTGTACGCGTGGACGGAGCATCTGCTCGTGCGCAGGTACTCAATCCCCGAACACGTGCTGTCTGTGCCGTCAACTCCCGAGGCCATTGCGCGCGGACAACACCTGGCCACGATTCGCGGCTGCGTGGATTGTCACGGAGCCGATTTCGGCGGCGCGATGATCATCGACGACCCGGCGATCGGGCGCATCGGCGGCGCAAATCTCACCGAGGGCAGAGTGGGAGGCCGACTCACGGATCAAGACTGGGAGCGCGCGGTGCGGCATGGTCTCCGTCGCGACGGCACCTCGCTGCTCGTCATGCCATCCGAAGAATTTGCGGGATTGACCGACGAAGATCTCTCAGCGATCGCCGCATATGTGCGTTCGCTGCCGGCCGTTCATCGCGCGAAGCTCCCGGTGCAACTGGGTCCGGTGTTGCGCGCGCTGGCCACGGCGGGGCAAGTACAACTGGCGGCCGACGTGATCGAACACAATCGGCCGCATCGGACGACGATCACGGTTGAACCCACTGCGCTCTACGGCGGCTATCTCGCAGAGGGATGCACCGGATGTCATGGCACCGGATTCTCCGGCGGAAAAATTCCGGGTGCTCCCCCCGATTGGAAGCCAGCCGCGAACATCACGCCCGCGGGAATCGGTCGATACAACGCTGAGGACTTCACTCGTATCCTGCGCACAGGAAAGCGGCCCGACGGAAGCGCAGTTGATTCGCTGATGCCGTGGCGGTTGACGAAATCGATGACCGATACCGAAATCACCGCCCTCTATGCGTATCTCCGCACGGTGCCGTCGAAGGCCTATGGCAATCGTTGATGCCGTGTTCGCGCCGCGGGCGTAAGTTGTGGCGCCGATAACCGCGCGTTGGGCACTGGTGCCCGCGCGCGGTGCATCATCACGTTACGTCTGTGTCCGAGCATCCAATCAACTCATCGACTGAGCCCCCGCGCTCGGCCGCCGCCAATACCAGCACCGAACGTCAACGGGCCGACGGCGAACTACCGGTGCATCTGACGGGGTTCGTGGGACGAGAAGCGGAGTTGAGTGCGCTGTCGCAGTCACTCAAGTCGACGCGACTGCTGACACTGACTGGGGCGGGTGGCAGCGGCAAAACGCGACTCGCGCGTGAAGCGGCCGCGCGCGAAACCTCCCAACTCGGAACCTCCCAGCTCGGAACCTCCCAGCTCGGGACCTCCGAGCGCGGAACGGCCCGCCACGGCGCCACACAACCGCCGCCGCAGGTGGTCTGGGTGGATCTTGCTCCCATCAGCGAGTCGGTACTCGTCGCGCCCCACATCGCCGCGACCCTTGGCATTCCCGAGCATGCGCAGCTCACGATGGAGCAGCGCCTCGTTGCAGGAATCGGCGAGCGGGAGCTGCTGCTCGTGCTCGACAACTGCGAACATGTCGTTGAAGCGTGCGCACAGATCACGTTTGCACTTCTGCGTGGCTGCCGCCGCCTGCGAATCCTCGCCACCAGTCGGGAAGCACTCGGCGTCCTTGGTGAGACCGCGTGGCTGGTGCCCCGTCTCGACGAGCACGAGGCCATTGCGTTGTTTGCCGAGCGAGCGACGGCAGTGCAACCCACGTTCACGCTCGCCGAAGGCAACCGTGAAGCCGTGCGTCAGATCTGTCAGCGGCTCGATGGCATTCCACTCGCAATCGAACTGGCCGCGGCGCGTGTGCGCGTGTTGTCGCCCGCGCAAATTCAGGCGCGACTCGATGATGTGTTTTCGCTACTGACCGTGAATAGCCGTACCGCGCTACCGCGACATCGCACGCTGCGCAGTACGATGGATTGGAGTTTCGGATTGCTCAGCGGGCGCGAACAGTCGTTGTTGCGCCGGTTGTCGGCGTTCGCCGGGAGTTTCTCGCTCGAAGCGGCGGAGTCGGTGTGCGCCGATGATCGCGAGTCGGCCCAACACGAGGCGTGGCTGGAACCCCATGATGTACTCGACGGCGTCGCCGCGCTGGTCGATAAATCGCTCGTCGCGATGGAGGTCGACGAGTTCGCCGCGCGCTATCGATTGCTCGAGACGGTTCGACAGTACGCGCTTGAGTACCTTAACTCGAGCGGCGAACTCGAATTGCTGCGTGCTCGACACGCCCGCTACTATCTCGCCTTCGCCGAATCGGTTGCGCCTCGCCTCGTGGGTGGCGAACACGAAGTAGGCCTGTTGGCGCGCGTCACGCGTGAGCACGACAATTTGCGCGCCGCCTCACAGTGGGCGATGGAGCGCCCTGAACGCGCCGAAGACGCACTGCGCTTTGCCGACGCGTTGTTCTGGTATTGGTACGGCTCAGGGTACTGGCTGCGCACCGGGCAGTTCAACGAAGCGCGCACCTATCTCGATCGGGCCATCGAGGCCGGGCGTTCCGCGCCGGCGGCGCTCTTGGGACGCGCCTTGCTTGCGCGCGGCCTCAACGCGTTGGCACAAGGCGACTGGGAGGTCGCCCTCGGCGCATTTCAAGAGTCGCTCGCGCTGATTCGTCCGGCCGGCGATCGGGCGGCGCTTGCGGTCGTGCTCTCGAAACTCGGCGCGGCGCATCTCATGCGCGGCGAGTCGGCCACCGCCCAACGTTTGTTAGAGGAAGCACACGCGGTCTCGCAGGAGCTCACGCCGGCGATGGTGCACGCGTTCGTACTCTTTTGGTTCGGTTGGCTGCGCCTCACCCAGGGTGCACTGCCGCAGGTCTTCGAGTTGCACGAAGAAGCGCTGCGCGTCGGTCGAGCGCTCGCGCACCATCGAACTATTCGCGCGCATCAAGCGTCGCTTATCGCGCGGGCGTATCTCATGCGCGGCGAGCTCGTTATGGCGGCGCAGGCGCTGCGCGAAGCGTGGACATTGCATCGCGCGATCGGGGATGGGTGGGGACTTTCGGTTGATCTCGAAGGCGTTATTCGCCTGCTCGCTGCGCGCGGTGATCTCTCGGAAGCGACGCGAGTCATCGGCGTTACCGACGCCCTACGGCACCGTATCGGCGTCGCGATGTTGACTACCGACATAAAAGAACACGCGGCCATCGCCGGGGCGGCCCGCGGGTTGCTCGGCACGTCGTACGTGTCGTTGCACACCGCGGGCGCCGAACTCGACAACGATGCCGTCGGCGCACTGGTGAATTCGATTACGGCAGTGCCGGATCTTGAGGCGACCCACGGAGTCTCCACGAGAGGTGGACTTGGTGCGCCTCTGAACGACGTTCCCGACGATGCGCGCGCGAAGCCGTTCGCGCCGCTCGAGGTGCGGGCGCTCGGGCCGTTGCAGGTGTTGGTGAACAACGTCGCGGTGGAATCGGGGGCATGGGGATCTTCCCGCCCTCGCGAGTTGCTGGTGTACCTCTTGCTGCATCCCGACGGCGCAACCAAGGAGCAGGTGGGACTCGCGCTTTGGCCCGACGCGTCGACCGCGCAACTTCGCAACAGTTTTCACGTCACGATGTATCGTCTGCGCAAGGCGCTGGGAGAATCCGCGGACGACTGGGTCGTCCTCGCCAACGATCGCTACACAGTTAATCCGGCACGTCTGGCCGGCTTCGATGTCGCACGATTTGAACACGAGGCTGCGCGGGCGCGCCTCGCGCTGGATGAGCGCGCTGACGGCGCCGATCAGCAGATGGAGCGCGTCCTGACACTGTATCGCGGCGACTTTCTGGACGGCGAACCAGTTGGCGACTGGCCGCGTGCGCACCGCGCCCGTTTGCAACGCACGTATGTTGAGTCGCTCACGGCGTTGGGGCGAGCGCACGAGCAGGCGCAACGAGACGAACGGGCCGTCGACGCGTATGCGCGCGCGCTCACACGAGAGCCGCTCGATGAACACGTCACAGGCGCCTTGATGCGCGCGTACGCCCGGAGAGGTGAGCACGCGCAGGCGCTACGAGTGTTTCAGCGATTCGCCGAACGATTGCGCCACGATCTGCGTGTGGAACCTGCCGAGCAAACATCGGCGCTGGCTGAACGTATTCGCGCGGGCGGCACTGAGTAGCGTCGCCCGCGTAACTTACGCGGCCGCGGTGTGCGGGGCCGGCGCGCGCAAGACGGCGCCGACCTGTGCGCGATTGTTCACGTTCAGTTTCGTGAGCACGCGTTCAACATGATTGCGCGCCGTGAAGAAGCTCACGCCCAGCGCCTCCGCCAGCGCTTGGTTTGAAAGACCGTTTGCCAGATGACGCGCAACTTCCAGTTCGCGGGCCGTCAGTCCGAATCGCTCGCGCAAGCCGTCGTCCGAGAGAGACGCGGCCGCTTTGCGTTCAAGCGTCACCATAACGCCGTGACTGCGACCGAACATCCACGAGGGTGCGAGCGCACCGCGCAACGTCACGATTCCATCGCCGACACGAACGTCGCGCGTGGCGGTGCTCGGCGATACGGTCGGCGCGCCAACGCCCGTGTGCTGCATGAGTGCGTTCACGTGACGCGCGACGTGCGCCGCGTCCTGGCGCAAACGCTCAGCGGCTGTCGGTGTGGAAGCGGTGGGGCAGAGCAGTGCCCGCGCTGACGGATTGGCATGCACCAGCGTGCTTCGATCGTCAAAGAGCAGCACCGCTTCCGTGAGCGCGTCAAAAACGTAGCCGAGTTCCGCGCGACGCTGCCCGAGCTGACGCCACATGGCAAGCCCCGATTTGAACGCGGGCAAAATAGCGCGCACAAGTTGCTGGCGGTCGCGCTGCGCCGTTTCGCCTCGCGATTCACGATTCGAGAAGTGCACGCGCGCCGCGTCGACTCCACCAAAGTTTGCGCCGGCGACTGTGAGATCGTTCAAGCCGTGTGGCACCAGAAACTCGCGATGAAACGCAGATCGCTTGCGGTCGCGGGCCGACATGAACTCCGACTCATGCGCGACCGAACGGCCGGTCTTCGCGGCGAAGGCGCTGAACCCCGCTTCGATCACGTCCCATTCGGGACGTTCTGCCGCGTGCGTGGCATACGCATCGAGGTCGTCGGCCGAGAGATGCGGCGAATACCAAGCATCGGCGCCTCGCGTCAGCGGCGTGTAAATACAAATCGAGTCCGCCCGCGTCAGCTCAAGCAGTTGCGCGTGCGAGGCGCGCTGCCACGACTGCCAGGTCGGATGATCCAGTGGTGACAACAGCACCGAGAGGGTGCGTTCGATCGCAGCGAAAGTCGTGGAGTCAGACATAAGACGAACCGTAGGGAGTCGAGTCGAGGCGGCGCGGAGCGCGAGCACACCGTCGCTCGCGCCGTGGACAAGCGGGAAGATCGAGATCCTCGCTTACCGCCTGCCTTCCGACCTACGACGCGGTGCTTACGGCCGCCCGGCGGGGTGCTTACAAGGGACAAGGCGCCCTCCGACTGCGTCGAGTGCCGGATATGGACCGCGTCAGCTTGACGTTGGCTCCAGTTCGGACGAGCATGGGACAGTCCGCTGATTGTCCTTTCACCGAACTGCCCCGGCCCATGACAGGTCTTTCCAACCCGAACTACCGCACACGCGCCCGTTGGGCGGCGAGATCTTTGCTGGGGTCGCTCGCGATCTCGCTGGGACTGCTCGGGTGCAGCAAGAGTCTGACGACCCTCGTGACCGAGTCGATGGACGCCTGCATCGCGGCACGCAATCCGGCGTTTACGAGTGGACACGGCGTATCGGCGCTCGACACACCGCTGCCGCCAGAGCTCGAGAAAGCGGCCATGAAGCTCGCGTACGATCGCGCGCTGAAACAGTATGCGGCCATCGCGGAGTCAGCGAAGAATCAAGTTACGCTGGTGTGTGCACTCGAACTGGCGAGTCACTACAAGCACGGCGATGTCGCGGTGTTGTTGTGGCGCTTTACCAAACATCCCGACGCCGGCGTGGCGGAGAACGCCAAGCGCCTTCTGAAACTTCAGGATCCGCTCCCGGCCGCGTATACGCAGTGAGTCGCGATGAGCGCTAGTTCTGCGCCTCGCGCGGCGTGGTATGCCGAATCGCACGCGTCGTGCGGGTGCCGCGATAGCGCAGCAACCATTGATCGCTCCACGTGCCGAACGAGCCATCCGCCAAGGCCGCACGCAACTCGCGCATGAGTCGCAGCAGGAACGCGATGTTATGCAGCGCCAGCAACCGCGGACCCATTGGTTCCTGCGCGGCAAATAAGTGGCGGAGATACGCGCGATCGTAGTCCGTGCAGGCAGGGCACGGGCAATCAGCGTCGAGCGGGCGCGTATCCGTGCGGTAGCTGCTCTGTCCGATTTGCATGGTGCCGTCGACGGTGAAGACGGTGCCATGTCGTCCCATCCGCGTGGGTGCCACGCAGTCAAAGAGATCCATTCCGCGTCTCACCGATTCGATGAGATCGTCGGGAAAGCCCACGCCCATCAAGTAACGCGGGCGATCGCGCGGCAGCTCCGGTTCGCAGACATCAAGCGTCGTATAGAGCTCGGGTTTTGCTTCGCCCACGGAGAGCCCGCCGACGGCAATGCCGCGCCAATCACCGGTATCGAGAATGCCGCGAATTGAGGCGCGTCGCATCTCGGGACTTACGCCACCTTGCACAATCGGGAAGAGTGCCTGCGTCGGTGCGCGTCGTTCCTCGTCAGGGTGCGCGGGTTCGAGCGACGGTGCATCAGCGGCGGTTTTGTACGCGGGAAGCGGCGCACGTCCGTCGCGCTCAAGCCGATCGAATTCCGTCCGACACCGGGCGAGCCACCGCAAACTCCGCTCCATCGCCGCGCGCGTGACAGTCGGATCAGATACGCCGGCCACGAGTTCATCGAGTTGCATGATGACGTCGGCACCGAGGTTTCGCTCGATTTGCATCACCTTCTCGGGCGTATACGCGTGCCGCGAACCGTCAATCGTACTCTTGAACAGCACGCCGTCTTCGCTGACCGTGCGAAAATCGGCCAGCGAGAACACCTGAAAACCGCCGGAATCGGTGAGCATCGGACCGGGCCAGCGAGCAAACGCATGCAATCCGCCGAGCGCTCGCACCATTGCATCACCGGGCCGGAGATACAGGTGATATGCGTTGCTGAGCACCATACGTGCGCCGACCGCGTCAACTTCGCGCATGCTGATGCCGCGAATGGCCGCGTGTGTCCCGACGGGCATGAAGTCGGGCGTTGCGACGACGCCATGTGGTGTATCAAACCAGCCTAATCGTGCTGCGCCATGCTGCGCGCCCGTGCGAAAGGAAAACGGGCGCGCGGTGGTGTCGGACGATGCGGTGTGCTCGCTCAGTGTCCCGCCGCGCCTGCATCTCGGTCACGCGGATCCGGCGCGCCAACGCGATGTCCGGTGCGCGTGTCGATCATGATCGAATGCGCTGTGCCTTGTTGGCTGCCAAACTGCACCTTGTGTCCCATCGCCGTCAGCGCGGCCACCGTCGACTCGGGAACTCCATTCCGTTCGATGGTGACGGTGTTCGGTAACCACTGATGATGAATGCGCGGCGCATTGACCGCGTCCTGAATCGGCATGTCGAACGCCATGATGTTGAGCGCGACTTGCAACACGGTGTTGATGATCGTGCGACCACCCGGGCTGCCGATCACCGCCACCAACTTGCCGTCTTTGGCGATGATGCTCGGGGTCATACTGGAGAGCATACGCTTTCCGGGCTTCGCCACATTGGGCGGCGTGCCAATCAGTCCGGTGCTGTCGGTCACGCCCGGCTTGCCGTTAAAGTCGCCCATCTCGTTGTTCAACAAGAATCCGGCGCCGGCGACCACTGCGCCGAGGCCATAGCCCGCCTCGAGTGTGTAGGTCACCGACACGGCCATACCGTTCTTGTCGACTACTGAGAAATGCGTTGTCTCCAGACTCTCGTGCCCGTCTGCGATTTGTGCCGGCTGCGAGGGCGTGGCCCTGTTCAGATCGATGGTGCTGCGCAGTTCGGTCGCATAGGCCTTGCTGGTGAGCTTGTCGATCGGATTAGACACGAAATCGGGATCGCCGAGATAGCGCGCACGATCGAGAAAGGCACGACGCATGCTCTCGGTGAGCAAGTGCAAATAGCGGGGGGAGTTGTGACCAGCCGCCTTCAAATCGAAGCCTTCGAGAATGTTGAGCATCTCGATCATCGCCACTCCGCCGGAGCTTGGCGGCGCCATCGAGATGACGTCATAACCGTGAAACGTACCTTTGACGGCCGCACGCTCCTTGGCTTCGTACGACGACAGGTCGGCCGCAGTGATGATGCCACCGCCCCGTTTCATCTCTTCAACAATCAGGCGGGCCGTTTCGCCCGTGTAGAATCCGTTGCGTCCCTGATCGCGAATGCGCGTCAGCGTACGCGCCAAATCCGGAAGGACGATCTTCTCACCCGCCGCGTATGGCGTGCCGTTCTTCGAGTAGGCCGCGACCGTCGCCGGATAGTCCTTGAGTCGCGCTACGGCGCTCGACAAGGAAGCGGCGAGTCCTGTTGGCGCGGCGAACCCATCGCCGGCGAGCGACACGGCCGGATTTACTAACTGTTTCCAGTCGGCGCGTCCGTACTTCTGATGCGCGAGTGCAAATCCCGCCACCGTTCCCGGAACGCCCACGGAGAGGTGCGTGCGATGATGAATACGCGCCGAGTAGGCGCCATTCTCGGTAAACATCTCCGGCGTGGCGGCGGCGGGCGCCTTTTCACGGAAGTCGATCGTCGTCGCCTTGCCGTCGGCTTGACGAATCACCATGAAGCCACCGCCGCCGATGTTGCCCGCCGTGGGATACGTCACGGCCAATGCAAAACCTGTCGCGATAGCTGCGTCGACCGCGTTGCCTCCAGCGGCGAGCACCTTTGCGCCCGCTTCGCTCGCCAGTGCGCTAGCCGATACGACCATGCCATTCGGCGCGTCGGTGCCGCGCACAACGGTCGCGCTGCTGGACGTTGTCGCAACGGCCGCGCTCTTGCTTCGTGCGCAGCCAACCGGCAGTAATACGGTCAACGACAGCAAGACCACGGCCGACCGCGAGTTTGCGGACCACGAACGGATTGGAGTCATGCGAGCGCGCATAGACGTCTCGAGCTGGAGAGAACGCTTCGGGAGGGACCGGGCGAAATGTCGCCCGTCGCGACTCCTTCCGCACGGGGGGCGGGCGTGGAGCGGTGCCCGATTGGCTGCGGCTGGAGCCTCGCTTCTCTTCTCGGCCACCGCGCGCGGCCAACAGGTGCCGGACACCGTCTTTCGTCCGCGCGTCGGGGCGGCAGCGTTCGCCGCCCGCGCCGGGCCGCGGATTGGTATCGACGAGGCGCACTTCAACTTTCACACGGCCCTCGGTCGATATCGCCCGTTTGGCCTGCTCGCCGAGTCGGATGGCTATCGCGTCGAACGCGTGCGCAGGGCTTTTACCGATGCGTCCTTGCGTGGAATCGACCTGCTGGTGATTGCGAACCCTTTGAATGAGGTGAACGACGGCGGCAAGTGGACACTGCCGACCCCCTCAGCGTTCACGACCAGCGAGATCGACGCGGTTCGACGGTTCGTCACCAACGGGGGATCGCTGCTGTTAATCGCCGATCACATGCCGTTTGCCGGTGCCGCTGAGGCGCTCGGCGAGGCAGTTGGCGTGCGTTTCATTAATGGCTTCAGCCGCGATAGCGCAGGCGCTAGCAACTTCACGCTTCGCCGTGGTTCAACGTTGTTGTCGCATCCCGTGACTGACGGACGCACGGTCGCCGAGCGCGTCGATAGCGTGGTGATCTTCACTGGTTCGGCGTTCGCGATCTCGGCAACGGGAACCGCCGGCGCCGCAGTGTTGCGGCTCCCGCCGGGCACGCGAGTCGATCAGCCGGTGACCGCCTGGGAGTTTGTCCCCGGAACAGCCAGCATGCGTGGGGACGGACTGTTGTTCGGCGCCGCGCTTGAACTCGGGAAGGGGCGAGTCTTCGTTGCAGGTGAGGCCGCTATGTTCTCGGCGCAACGGTCGGGCCCGCGTGCACAAGGCCGTATGGGATTTAACGCGCCCGACGCACCGCAGAACGCCCAATTCGTGCTGAACGTACTGCACTGGTTGTCGCGCGTGCCCTGAGACCGCGCGCGACGCACGCTACGAAGTTCTACGTGCTTGCGTCGGCGCGCTTCCATGCGCACCTCTATAGCGGAACAGTGAGCGACCCTTTGTCGCTCTGCACGCATCGGATTGCGCGTGCCGCGTCATGCACCATCTCGATTTGGGAGCCCGTATGTCTTCTGGCAAGCGCACTACCTCCGGTCGTGGTCGCCTCTACGAAAGCGTGGTCGACACGATTGGCGACACGCCATGCATTCGTATCACTCGGCTCGCGCCACCGCACGTCAAGCTGTATGTGAAAGCGGAGTTCTTCAATCCGGCCGCGTCGGTTAAGGATCGACTTGCCATCAGCATCATTGAAGAAGCCGAGCGTCGCGGCGAGCTCAAACCCGGACAGACGGTGGTTGAAGCGACGAGCGGCAACACCGGTATCGGTCTTGCGATGGTGTGCGCGGCGAAGGGTTATCCATTGGTCGTAACGATGGCGGACAGCTTCTCGGTCGAGCGTCGCAAGCTCATGCGCTTCCTCGGCGCCAAGGTGGTGCTGACCCCGCGCGCGCAGAAGGGCTACGGCATGTACCAGAAGGCCAAGGAGCTGGCGGACGCCAACGGATGGTTCCTGGCGCATCAGTTCGAAACGCCTGACAATGCGACCATTCACGAAAACACGACAGCGCGCGAGATCATGGCCGATTTCGCCGGCCAGCGCCTCGACTATTTCGTCTCGGGCTACGGCACGGGCGGCACGATCTCCGGTGTCGCGCGCGTTCTGCGCAAAGAACGTCCGGACACGAAGATCATTCTCACCGAGCCTGCCAACGCGGCAATCGTAACGAGCGGGGTCGCGCAACAGCGCGCGGCCGATCATTCGCCGGCCGCTGGTCATTCGTCGTGGACGCCGCATCCGATTCAGGGATGGACGCCGGATTTCATTCCCTACGTCTTGCAGGAAGCGATCGACAACAAGTACTACGATCAACTCATTCCCGTGGCCGGCCCGGTCGCGATTGAGACCTCGCGACAGCTGGCGCAGAAAGAGGGCATCTTCACCGGCATCTCGGGCGGTGGCACATTGGCCATCGCATTGCAGATCGCGGCGCAGGCTGCGCCAGACTCGGTGATCTGCGCGATGCTCCCTGATACGGGCGAGCGCTACCTGTCCACGCCGCTCTTTGAAGGCATCGTGGACGACATGACACCGGAAGAAATCGCGCTGATGAAGTCAACGCCGAACTATCAGATGGAGACGGCCAGCTGACATCCGAACGACTTGCTCCACTCGACATGGCGCCCGAGGAGTTTCGGGCGCTTGGTCACTCGCTGGTTGACCGCATCGCCGAACTGC
This sequence comes from uncultured Gemmatimonadaceae bacterium, assembly GCA_966096095.1. Lineage (GTDB taxonomy): Bacteria > Gemmatimonadota > Gemmatimonadetes > Gemmatimonadales > Gemmatimonadaceae > Gemmatimonas. The sequence continues at coordinate 235,460 of CBHTUR010000005.1, forward strand.
TGTCAACGATGACAACGAGACCCGTAACGTCGGGTCTCAAAGTCAGCGAAGTCAAAACGCTGATCGACGCAACTGCATCGCTGCCGCTCACGGGTACGGACGCCGATGCGATTCTGTCGCGCGCGAGCGAGATGTTGATTGCACACTCGCTGTACAACGGACACCCGAAGTTCTTGGGTTACATCACGTCGTCGCCCGCACCGATCGGCATGTTGGCCGATCTACTGGCCGCCGCAGTGAATGCAAACGTCGGCGCATGGACGTTGTCGCCCGTTGCCACGGAAATCGAGAGTCAGACGATTCGCTGGATCGCCTCGATGCTGCGCTATCCTTCCACCGCGAGCGGTGTGCTGGTGAGCGGCGGCAACCAAGCGAACTTCGTCGGATTCTACGCCGCGCTGCGCAAATACTTTCCGCATGCGGCACCGGAGACGCCGGAGCGGCTGTTGCGTGCCACGGTGTACGCGTCGAGTGAGACGCACACCTGGATCGAAAAGGCGTGTGCGATGTTCGGCCTGCCGCACAGTGCCCGTCGGTCGATTCGCGTGAACGCCGATCGCCAGATGGACATGGCCGATCTTGAAGCACAACTCACCCGCGACTTGACCAATGGGTGCATCCCGTTCGCCATCGTGGGCTCTGCGGGCACGGTTAGCACGGGCGCCGTCGATCCGCTGCGCGATATTGCAGCCCTGTGCGCAAAGCATCATGTGTGGATGCACGTCGACGGTGCCTACGGCGGTTTCGCTGCCATGCTCGACGACGCCTCCGACGATTTGCGCGCGCTGGCGCTGGCCGACTCCGTGGCGATCGATCCGCACAAATGGCTCTACGCACCCATCGAGGCGGGATGCACACTGATTCGCGACAGCGACGCGCATCGCGCCGCCTACAGTTACCACCCGCCGTACTATCACTTCGGCGAGGAAGCCACCAACTTCGTCGACTACGGGCCGCAGAACTCCCGTGGCTTTCGCGCGCTGAAAGTGTGGATGGCCATCCAGCAGGTGGGTTTACGCGGCTATCAGCAGATGATCGGCGACGACATCGCGCTGGCGCGCGGACTGTACGATCGGCTGCTAAGCGACGCGCGCTTCGAGGTGTTCACGCACAGCCTCAGTATCACAACGTTCCGGTACGTGCCCGCATCGTTGCGGGCGGCTGTCGGTACACCTGAGGGCGAAGCGGCGCTCAACGAACTCAATCGCGCACTTCAGGCCCGGTTGGAGCTCAGTGGCGATCTGTTCGTATCGAACGCCGTCATTGGTGAGACGTACGTGCTACGCGCCTGCGTTGTGAATTTCCGCACATCGTGGCGTGACATCGCGGAAATTCCCGACATCGTGGCTCGCCACGGTGAGGCGGTCAAGGCGGAACCGTAGGCGCGGTGACGGCTGTCCGACTTCGTGTGGATGTGGCAGCTGTCCTTCGCGTCTCACCTGCCTAACGGGGCTGACGCTGTAACGTCACCGACACGCGCTGGGCATCGCGAACAACGGTGGCGTGGTTCAGGCGCAGCGTGAGCCCGTCGGCCGCAATGCGAACGCTGTCGTTCTCCGTGTCGATTTGAGGAGCACCGGGAAGCATAATCTCCACTCGGCGCACGCCGTTGAACAGCGGATGCGCTCCGGCCGCCTCCGTCAACGCCTCGACCATCGCCGTCGCTGAACGCAATACCTCGAGTTCGCCGAGTGCATTGCCAAGCTTGAGAAAGCGCGAATGCAGCAGGCCGCCACGCACGAGCGACACATTGCTCGGATCAAAGCCCTGCGGCCAGAGCGGAGCGCCATCGGCAGCCTGCACCACGATTCTCCACCCGGTTCGCGATTCGAACGCGCGCCGCAACGAATCGCGTCGCGCCACAATGGCCATCGAATCTCGTCGCGCGCGCGCCGACGCACTCATGCGCTCAGCGAGCGAAAATCCACACCGCGCGACGGATGGCGGCGCGGAGTCTTCAGTGCGCGTCGCGCGATCGAGCAAGTCGTCGAGGTTCTGCGAGTCGTCTCGCTCGAGCGCCGCCTTCCACTCGGGCGAAAACCGGTCCAACAGTACGCCGAGTGCGGGCCCGGTGGCGTACACGCGATCGCGCACCGCCTCCGCGGCAAACTCGGTCGACACCAACGGATTCACGCGCTTCGCACCGGCGCGAACCTGCACGTAATTCGCGAGCCCCTCATTGAGTTCGCTCTTGCGCTCATACCAGCGGAACGCACTGTCGAGACTCGCGTAGCGCGACTGGCGGGCCCGCACGAACTCGCGGGTCCAGCAGCGCGACAAGGCCGCTGATGAGGACCCTTCGGCTCGTCGCAGGGCATCACTCTCCAGTCGACGCAGCGCGAGGCGACTCGCGTTCTCGAATGGATAGATCAGCAAGTCGCCTTCGTTACCCACCCAGGAGGCGTGGTGCGTGCGCTGGAACACGTGAAATGCCTCATGCATGGCGACGGCCGCCCATGCCGTCGCGTCGAACGGTGCGGTGGCACGATCGATCATCAGCGTGGCACTCACCACACCACCAATCGTCGCGCTGGAGTTGGCGGTGATGTTCGGATCGCGGCCAGACATCACTGCCCACGCGTCCGCGGTCGAGTGATAGGTCGACGGCGGCGCAGGATGACGAAAGAGATAGGTCGAATCGCCATCGTAGATAGCGAGGGGAATCGACAGCGGCGCGTAACCGGGCCATTGAACGCGTCCAACGGCTACGGCAAGCGCGCTTTCAATGGCGATCGCCCTACGGGGCGCCGGCTGCGCGGCAATTGGCGAAACGAGGACTACCGCGAACGAAAAGACGCCAACAATGGTCTGTCGCATGAGTCAGGAGAGTGGAAACCGCCGGAACGATGAAACGTTCGCACCACACGTTTGTCACCAGCGACGCACGCGCGGTTTCCACTCGCCTTCAATCGACTACTAGTGACCGCCGGCGCCCGCTCGAAGCGCCGACGCGGTACTGTCGGCCCATAGCTGCCGCGTTACGCGCAGCAGCACAAAGCCGCTCACGGCCAGCACGCCGGTCAGCATCCACGCGGTTGAGAGACGCGACGAGTCGCCCGAGGCGTACAGGAAGTTGCCGATGGCAAACAGCGACGACCAGATCACGACGCAGCCGGCAATCCATCCAACGAACGCCGCGCCAACGCGATTTTCGCGCGCAATCTCTTCGTCCGACACACCAGCCTCGGCGCGCACCGACGTCCAACCGGGACCGGCCGGCTTCACCTTCTTCACGAAGGCGACGAGCGTCGCTCGGTCGGTGACCGGGCCGACGAAGGCCGTGATGAGCCACGCGATCGTCGTGATGCCAACTTGCACGATGGTGGTCGTGGCGAAATCCGCGCCCGGCATCAGCTTCGGCACGGCAAGCGACGTGATGAGCGACATCACCATCGCCACGATCTCACACCACGCGGAGACGCGCCACCAGAACCAACGCGCGATATACAGCAGGCCGGTGCCGGCACCAATCGAGAGCAACACCTGAAACGCCTGTTGCGCCGAACTCATGGTCAGACTCAAAAGCGCCGCGACAAAGTACAGCGCGATGGTGCTCACGCGGCCAGCGTTCACGTAGTGCGATTCCGGCGCGTCTTTCTTCACAAAGCGTCGGTAAAAATCGTGCACCAGATACGACGAGCCCCAGTTCAAATGCGTGAGAATCGTCGACGAATTTGCCGCTAACAAACCGCCAATCATCAGGCCGACAAATCCAACCGGAAGAAACTTGAGCATCGCCGGAAACGCCGAGTCGTGACCGATGAGTGATGCGTCGGCATTAGGAAACGCTGCCTTGATCGATGCCAAGTCTGGATAGACGATGATCGAGCAGAGCGCCGTGATGATCCACGGCCACGGGCGCAGTACATAGTGCGCCACGTTGAAGAAGAGCGTGCCGCCCAGCGAATCCTTCTCTGACTTCGAGGCGAGCATGCGCTGCGCGATGTAAGAACCACCGCCTGGTTCTGCGCCGGGATACCAGTTCGCCCACCAGCTGATGGCGATGGGCAAAATGAAAATCATCAAGGCCAGCTGTGACATGCTGAAGTTGGGCAGCATGTCGAGAATCGGTTGTCCCGATCCGTCTTTCGCGGACATGACCGGCTGCGCGTTCGCCGCGGTGCTTTGCACCACCTGCAGCGTCGAGAGCTTGCCCACCAGCAGCTTCAATCCCACCCAGCCACTCGCATCGTTCCCCATGCGACGTCCCACTTCCACCAGCGAGAACCACGCGGCCGCAAAAACGGCGGTCATCTTGATGAAGAACTGAATCATGTCGATCACCAGCACGCCCCACAAACCTGAGTGCGCGGCGAACACCACGTTCAGCAAACCGCAGATCAAAATGGTCTGCCATGCCGACAGGCCGAACAGGATGTTGGCAATCTTGCACGCGGCGAGCGTCACCATGCCCATGATGAAGCAATTGAAAAACAAGCCGAGATAGACCGCGCGAAAACCGCGCACGACTGATGCCGATTGTCCGGAGTAGCGCAGCTCGTAGAACTCGAGATCCGTCAACACGCCAGACCGACGCCACATGCGTGCGAAGAAGAACACGGTCGCAATGCCCGTCAGGACGAACGCCCACCACTGCCAGTTGCCGGCGACGCCGTACCGACGGACTTGCTCAGTGACCCAGTTGGGCGTATCCGACGAGAAGGTTGTCGCCACCATCGAGAGTCCGGCGAGCCACCACGGTACCGAACGGCCCGATGCGAAGAACTCCTGCGTACTCTCACCCGATCGCTTGGCCAAGAACAGCGCCGGAATAAAACACACCAAGATGGATGCGGCGGCGATGACCCAGTCGATCCAGGAAATGTTCATGGGCGGGAAACGGCTCAGGAGGCGGGGAAAACGTCGACAAAGGGCGCCACAGCGTGGGCGCCCGACAGGCGTCACCGAGTATCGCAGCCGCACCAGCGACACGCCACCCCGGGTGCGTCCCGCCACGCTCGCCCAACGCCGGCCCTAAACTGCCCGAATCCGCGCGCTAAGCCTCGCGGTCCACGCTAGGCACACTCACCCATCGCTTCACCGCCGCCGCGCCGCCATTTCGCACGAGCCACGCAAGACCCAGTGTTCGCACCAATCGTCCAGCCAACAACGCACCGACAAAGGCCGGCCAGGGGACACCAATCAACCCCGAAGCGATGCTGGTGAGTTTGGTCGACAACGGACTCATTGTGCTGGCGAAAATCGCCCACGCGCCGTAGCGCCCAAGCGTTTCGCGATACTCGGCGAGATGAGCTGCCGTGATTCCAAGCGAGGACGCGAGCGACTGCTGCCATGGCGTTTGCTGGAGCATCGTCATTGTTGTCGCCCCAAGCACATACAGCAGCACGCTGCCAATCAGTGTACCGGCGGTGGCGATCAGCGCGAGTCGGTACGCGCGCTCCGGCCGTGCCAGCGCGAGCGGAAGAAAGAACAGGTCGGCCAGTCCGGGAAAGACACACCCTTGCAGTAGTCCCCACGCCATCACGACCGATCCAGACCAACCGGCATCGGCCCACGCTTGCAGTTGCGCGAATACGCGTTGAAGTCGTGACGATGTTTCGGGACGATTCGGGGTCGAAGACATGGGCCAATCTACCAAACGATCATCCGCCAGCGACAGCGAAACAGGTGATCGCGTGCTAGCGTACGACATCCCAACCTTTTCCTGCGGAGTCCTGTGCTCGCCGTTGACCTTCAAGGCCTGACCAAGCGGTATGGTCGGGTGACCGCCGTCGACAATCTGTCGCTGCAAATCACGCCGGGCGAAATCGTCGCCTTCCTTGGGCCGAACGGTGCCGGGAAAACGACGACAATCGACATGCTGCTCGGACTCGGTCGGCCCGACGCGGGCACCGTGCGAGTGTATGGCAAACCGCCGGCCGAAGCGGTCGCCTGCGGCGAAGTATCGGCCGTCATGCAAACGGGCGGCCTGCTCAAAGATTTCACGGTCGCCGAGACGGTGACGTACACGGCCTCGCTGTACAGCAGCGCACGACCGACCGCCGAAGTGCTGGAACGCGCAGGCATCACTCACATCGCCGATCGACGCGTGGCCAAGTGTTCCGGTGGTGAACAGCAACGCCTGCGTTTCGCGATGGCGCTGTTGTCCGATCCGAAGCTGCTCGTGCTCGACGAGCCTACCACGGGCATGGACGTCGAAGGTCGCCGCGACTTCTGGTCGGCGATTCGAAAAGACGCCGAGCGCGGCCGCACGATTCTCTTCGCAACGCATTATCTCGACGAAGCCGATGCTCACGCGGATCGCATCGTGCTGATTCGCCAGGGACAGATTGTGGCCGACGGTACGACGGCTGAAATCAAGGCGCTCGCAACGGGACGCAGCGTGCGGGCCACGTTGCCCGATGCGCCGCTCGCGGTGTTACAGGCGCTCCCGGGCGTCCTTCATGCCGAAACACGGGGCGACTCGGTCTTGCTGCAGTGCACCGACTCCGATGGCGTGGCTCGCTATCTCCTCAACAATACCGACGCGCGCGATCTCGAAATCGTGGCGCAAAATCTTGAAGCCGCGTTCGTCGCCCTCACCTCGGACGACGCCAGCACGGCCGGAGCAAAACGATGAGCGACGCCACCAACTCTCCACTCGCGCCGTTGACGAACTCGCTCGTCAACGAAACACGCACCGCGCCGCCGTTCGGCGGATTCAATTTCAAAGCAATCGCGCTCGACGTGCGCCGCGTGCTGCGCAACCGTCGCACGCTCATGTTCACGCTCGTGTTTCCGAACCTGTTTTTCTATCTGTTCGGAATGGCCGGAGGACGGCAGCGCGGCGGACCGGAAGTGCTCGCGATGATCATGATCAACATGGCCGTCTACGGCGCGATGGTCTCAACCACGTCGGGCGGGGCGGCTGTTGCGCTCGATCGCGCACTCGGCTGGAGTCGACAGCTGCGCCTCACGCCATTGTCGCCCGTAGCCTACATCGCCATGCGCGTCTTTGTCTCAATGGTGCTGGCGGCCATGGCCATCACGTCCACCTATCTGTTCGGCGCGTACAACGGCGTGCATCTCACGTTGCAACAGTTCCTGATGTCGGGACTCGCGTCGTGGAGCGCGTCGTTTGTGTTTGCGGCGTTCGGCTTGTTCATGGGCTTCCTGTTGCCCAGCGACAACGTGATGCAGTTCGTCGGTCCGCTGCTGGCAGTGATGGCGATGTTCGGCGGAATCTTCATTCCGCTCAAGGCGCTGCCGGAATCGCTTCAGAATGCGGCGCGCTACACGCCCATGTTTGGCGTCGGCACGCTGGCCAGATGGCCGGTGACAGGGGAGATTAGTGCATGGGCTATCAGCAGCTTGATCTTCTGGACACTCCTCTTCGGCGCGGCGGCCATGGTGCTGTTCCGTCGCGATACGCAGCGCGTCTAACGTCAGCGCGCTACCTCCCCGCGCGTCTCGCGTCGGCGCGCGGAGTAGTTCTCCCGGTATTGCTCGCCGGCGCAGCCGCCTTGAGTGGCTGCGCCACCGGCGCGGGTCGGGCGAGTGCCTGGCGCTGGCGCGTGCCGCCCACCATTGCCGACAGCGTCCGCACGGAGGTCATCGCACCGGGCGTGCGCGTTCACCATTTGGTGCGGGTTGCAACGCCGCTACGCGCGCATGTGCTGGATATCGATCTTCATTCGTGCGTTTCGGTGCAGGCACTCAAGGGTGCCGAGACCGCGGTCGGACGTCAGACCACGAGTGATCTGCTTCGCGGACTGCCGGTGAGCGACAAGCCGTTGGCAACTGTGAACGCGGACTTCTTCGTCTTCACGCCCAACGGAGTGCCGGTCACGGCACTCGTGCAGAACGGAACGCTCTTCGCCGGACCCAGCAATCGTCCGGTGCTCTGGTTCGATGACAAGGGCAAGCCCGCCATCGGCACACTCACGACGACCGGCACGCTTGCGACCACGCACGGCGCGTCGCACGTGCAGATCAAACTCACGTCGTGGAATCGTCCATCTGCCGCAAGCGTCGGCATCGTCGATGCGCGCTGGGGACAACCGCTCGACAGTCTCTCTCGCCCCGGCGCGCTGGCCATGATTGCCCTTGGCAATCATCGCTACCGCTTAACCGAGCTGCCGACGGGCCATAATGGGCTGGCGCGAGGCGACACGCTGATGCTCGTTGGACATTCGCGGGCGTCGCTGATTGCGGGCGACACAGTGACGGTCAATGCGTCGCTCGCACCCAGTATGCCGCGCAACGCGGTTGGCGGGTTCCCTCTGTTGCTGCGCGATAGCGTCCTGTCGGCAACGCTCGACAAAGATGGCGCCGAAAGCTTTCGCGGCGTCAATCCGCGCACAGCGGTTGGCGTTGCCGACCACGGCCGGCGACTCCTGCTTGTCGTCATCGATGGACGACAGGCAGGCTACAGCGCCGGCACGTCAACACTCGCCACGGCGGAGTTGCTACGTGATTTGGGCGCGCGCGACGCGCTGAACCTTGACGGCGGTGGCTCTACGGCGATGGCCCTTCGCGATGCGCTGAGCGGCACCGTTCGCGTCGTCAATAAGCCGTCGGATGCAACAGGCGAGCGCCCCGTTGGCGACGCGCTCGCTGTCTTCGGGAAGTGCGGGAGGTAAGGCCCGCCCTCGCCTTAAAGCCGATCCAGATCCTCTTTGCCAATCACGGGCGCCCACGGAATCAGCTCATACTGGGCCAGTGATTTCTGCGTGAACGGATCGCCATCGCGGACCGCATCGAGCGCGCCGATGACATTGTCGTCGGGCACGCGCAGCAACAGCATACCGCCACTGCGCGGATCCATCGGTCCCGACGCGATGAGCGTTCCGGCCGCTTTCAGCGTGCGCAGATACGCGCGATGCTCGTCCACGTGCGGCTCGATGTCGGGAAACGGACGGCGATAGCGAATGAGCGCGATGGCGTACATGGTAGCAGGCGAGGATGATGTGATCGATGCGAAGCGATGAGCGACAGGCCGCCCAACGCCGAGGCACCGAGCGGATGCTAGCCTAACGGGCGGTCGGCTTCAATCGCTGACCAAGGCGCCCGACTGACGCGCCATCCTCAACCGATGGACGCGAACATCGCTTGGGCCGCCTCGACGGCGTCGCACAGCGCGTCGATGTCACTCTCGTCCGTGTAAACGTAGAACGACGCGCGCGCGGTGCTGCTGACGCCAAGTCGGCGCATCAGCGGCTGCGCGCAATGGTGCCCGGCACGTATGCAGACGCCGTGCTGATCGAAGATCGTCGCCAGGTCGTGCGGATGAACCCCGTCGACACTGAAGCTCACCACACCGCTCCGATGCTCGGCGTCGGGTCCGTACACGGTGACGCCAGGCAGTGCACGGAGTCGCGCGTCGGCCAGCTTGAGCAGCGCCAACTCGTGTGCCCGCACGTTCTGCATGCCGAGCGCCGACAGGTAATCGCACGCTGCCGCGAGTCCGACGGCGTCGGCCGCGTTTGGCGTGCCAGCCTCGAACTTGTGCGGCAACACATTCCAGGTCGAGTCGAGGTCGTTCACCCACTCGATCATGTCGCCGCCAAAGTGGAAGGGCGGCATCGCTTCGAGCAATTCGCGTTTGCCGATCAGCCCACCGATGCCCATCGGCCCGAGCATCTTGTGCCCGCTGAACGAATAGAAGTCCACGCCGAGCGCATCGAAAGACACCGGCAGATGCGGCACCGCCTGCGCTCCATCCATCACGATGATCGCGGTGGACTGCGCGCGCACCAGCCGCACCACGTCGTCGACTGGCGAGATGGCCCCAACCGCATTCGACACGTGCGTCAACGCGACGACCTTTGTCTTCGCATTCACTGCCGCGCGCAGCGCGTCGAGGTCGATGGTCTGGTGCGGCGTCAGCTCCACGATGCGCAGCGTCGCTCCACTCGCCTTCGCGAGCTGCTGCCAGGGTACGAAGTTGGCGTGATGCTCGATCGCGGAAATCACGATCTCATCGCCGGCGCGCACATTCGCGCGCCCCCAGCTCGACGCCACGAGATTCATCGACTCGGTCGTACCGCGCGTGAAGATCAAACAGTCGCTATCGGCAACGCCCAGAAAACGCGCGATCGTTTCTCGCGCCTCATGATACGCATCGGTGGCGGCCGCGCTCAGCGCATACGCCCCGCGATGCGGATTGGCGTTCACGCGTTCGTAGAACCCGGTGAGTGCGTCGAGTATCGCCCGCGGCTTCTGCGACGTGGCTGCAGAGTCGAGATAATGCATCGTCGGATTCGCGACGAGCAGCGGAAAATCCGCGCGAGGTGCCAAAGCAGCGTGCGACGTCATCACAACTCTCGATCAACAGTCAGATCGACTGCCGGAATAGAATGGAACAGCCTCGGGATCGCGTTCGCCGCAGCCCGATCGCTGTCCGGTCTGTCTCGGCAGCCGTCAGAGTCGCGCCGTCCGCGGTCCTACGAAAACCTCTTCGCCGATGATCCGGACACTGAACGTGGTCAGATCCTCGGTCGCCGGGCCGTGTGTTGCACGTCCGGTTCGCACATCGAATCGTGCCCCGTGCCATGGGCACTCCAACACACACGGTGCCACCATGTCGCCACCCGAAAGCGCGAAGCCCTTATGGGTGCAACTGTCCACGACGGCATAGACCCGCTCCCCGTCGCGCACGAGGCACACGCGCTGTCCGTCGGGGAGCGTCACTGCCGTTGGCAATCCTATCGCCAAGTCGGCGAGCCGCGCCGCCCGCTGCAACTGGAACAGGGCCATCCTTACCTCTTCGTGAGAGTTCGAACCTGCCATGCCTTCACTCACCTTGACGATCCATCGCGCCAAGATGCGTTACGGCACGAACCCCCATCTATCACTCTGTGCTAACGGTCGGCGCCGTGTCCGCCGTCACGTCATCCGCCAGCGCCGCCTTAAGTGTGTGCCACGCCAGCGACGCACACTTCACGCGCACTGGGAAGCGCGACACACTCGAAAAGACAACCAGCTGGCCGAGATCTTTGCCGCCCGACGGATCCTGCCCCAACACCAGCGCGTGAAAGCGCTGAAACAACGCTTCCGCCTCGGCGCGGGTCTTGCCCTTCACCGCTGTCGTCATGAGCGAAGCCGACGCCTTGGAAATCGCACACCCCTGTCCGGTGAAGTGCACGTCGGAAATCACGTCGCCGTCGGTATGCACCTGCACGATCACATGATCGCCGCACAGCGGATTCTTGCCTTCCGCCGTGTGGTTCGCCCCTTCAAGCGCGCCAAAATTCCGCGGCTTGCGGTTGTGATCGAGGATGACGGATTGGTAGAGCTCCTGCAGGTCTGACATAGAAGTCTGTGCGTAATGAAGCAGTAAACTGCCCTGAAGTGCTCAGTGCTCAGTTCGAGTGATCAGTAGACAGAAAATTCTGACCACTGAAAACTCCTACTGACAACTGAACACAAAAAGCAGTTCAATCATCAGTCTGTCGCCCGTCGACGTTAGTGCGTCCCTGTAAACCGCTCCAACGTCATCCGCTCCAACTCCTGCTTGACCGCTTCGTTCTCGATGGTTTCGAGCACATCAGCGGCGAAGGCGTACATGAGCAGTTGCTTGGACAACACCGCGCCGACGCCGCGGCTCTTGAGATAAAAGAGCGCCATCTCGTCGATGCGACCCACGGTGGCACCGTGCGTGCACTTCACGTCATCGGCGAATATCTCGAGCTGCGGCTTGGTGTCGATCTGCGCCTTTTCCGACAGCAGCAACGTGTTGTTGGTCTGCTTGCCGTCGGTCTTCTGCGCTTCGGGGTGCACGTACACCTTGCCGTTGAACACGCCGTGCGACGATCCGTCGAGCAACCCTTTGTACAACTCGCGCGAGAAACAGTTCGGCGCCACATGCTCTACGCGCGTCTGATGGTCACCGTGTTGCCGGCCATCGAGGAGATACAAGCCGTTGAGCGTGGTACCGCAACCGTCACCACCCAGCACCGTGTAGACGTTGCTGCGCGACAGTGCGGCGCCGTTCTGGAACGAGAACTGCACGAAGTGGCTGTCGCGGCCCTGACGCGCTTCGATGGTGCCAACGTGAAACGCCGACGCGGCTTCGCGCTGAATCCGCGTGTGATTCAGCGTGGCGCCGTCTTCCACGTACACTTCGGTGACGGTGTTCGTGAACGAACGCGCGTCGGCCAGTGACACGTAGCTTTCAACTACGGTCGCCTTGGCGTGTCGCTCAACGACGATCACGTGACGCGGGTGCGCCATCAACCCGTTGGCCGCCGCGTCGCGCAGATGCAGAATGTGCACCGGCGTCTCGCTCACCATCTCCTTGGCAACGTGAATCACCACGCCTTCGCCGGCAAACGCGGCGTTGAGCGCGGAGAATCCGTCACGATCTGCCGCAACGGCCTGGCCGAGGTGCTTACGCAGTAACTCCGGCTGCGCGGTGACCGCGTCGGCCAGCGACCAGACCTGCACGCCGTCGGGAGGCGCGGACAGCGATGACAACGACGGCGCGTAACGGCCGTTGTGAAACACAACCAGCGGCCATGTGCCACCAAAGGTGTACGGCACCAATTGCGCCGCGTCGGGCAACGCCGTTGCGGGCGCGCTCGAGGCGTCCACGAACGACGCCTCAGCGATTGCCGACGGATTCGTGTAGTGCCAATCCTCGTCGCGCGTGGTCGGGAAACCAAGTCGCGCGAACGCGGCGGCGCCGTCGCGCCGCAGCGCGGCCAACGGTGCCGGCGCGCTGACGGTCGCTGCCGCCGTTGCCTGCGTCACGAACGAATTACTGACGGTCGTCGAGCCGCTCACGCCGCCTCCAGCACCCAGTCGTAACCACGCGCCTCAAGTTCCAGCGCGAGCGACTTGTCGCCCGACTTCACAATGCGCCCGCCGGCCAGCACATGCACGAAATCCGGCACGATGTAGTTGAGCAGGCGCTGGTAGTGCGTGACGACGATGGTGGCGTTGTCCGGGCGCTTGAGAGCGTTCACACCGCCCGCGACAATGCGCAGCGCGTCGATATCGAGCCCCGAGTCCGTTTCGTCGAGAATTGCGAGCGCTGGCTCCAGCACCGCCATCTGCAGGATTTCGTTGCGCTTCTTCTCGCCACCGGAGAAGCCAGCGTTGACCGAGCGGCTCATCATCGATGCGTCCATCTCGACCAGCTTGAGCTTCGCCTCGACGACATCGAGAAACTCCATCGGATCGACTTCGTCGAGCCCCTTCGCCTTGCGAATCTCGTTGTACGCCGCGCGCAGAAAGTAGGCGTTCGTTACTCCCGGGATTTCCACCGGATACTGAAACGCGAGAAACACTCCGCTCTGCGCGCGTACTTCCGGCGCCATCTCAAGCAGGTTCTCGCCTTTGTACAGCACTTCGCCGCCGGTGATTTCGTACGCCGGATGGCCGGCCAGCACCTGCGCGAGCGTGCTCTTGCCCGATCCGTTCGGCCCCATGACCGCGTGCACTTCGCCCGCGTTCACCGTGAGTGAGATGCCCTTCAGAATCGGCTTGCCGTCGATGGCGGCGTGAAGATCGTTGATTTCGAGCATGGACGTGATGATTCGTGTATGAAAAGCGTTTAAGTGCTCAGTGTTCAGTTCGAGTTTTCAGTATTCAGAAGACTCTGACTACTGAAAACTCCGACTGACAACTGACCACTTAAAGGCGGTTGATAGTTGTCAGCCCAACGACATCAGTCGGTTATCCGACGGACCCTTCCAGCGTAATCCCCAGCAACTGCTGCGCTTCCAGTGCGAACTCCATCGGCAACTCCTTGAACACTTCCTTGCAAAATCCGCTCACGATCATCGAGACGGCTTGCTCGGCGTCCAGGCCGCGCGCCTTGAGATAGAAGATCTGGTCCTCGCCGATCTTGCTCGTGCTCGCTTCGTGCTCGAGCGTCGCGCTGTTGTTGCCCACTTCGACGTACGGGAACGTGTGCGCACCGCAGGCGTTGCCGACCAGCATCGAGTCGCACTGCGTGTAGTTGCGTGCGCCCTCGGCCTTGGGCAGGATCTGCACTTTGCCGCGATAGCTGTTCTGGCCGTGCATCGCGCTGATGCCCTTGGAGACGATCGTCGACTTCGTGTTGCGGCCGATGTGAATCATCTTCGTGCCGGTGTCCGCCTGCTGGCGCTTGCTGGCCACCGCCACCGAGTAGAACTCGCCGACGCTGTTGTCGCCCTGCAAAATCACGCTCGGATACTTCCACGTGATGGCCGAGCCAGTTTCGACCTGCGTCCACGACACCTTGGCGTCCTTCATCGCCTTCGCGCGCTTCGTGACGAAATTGTAGATGCCGCCGACGCCGTTTTCGTCGCCCGCATACCAGTTCTGCACGGTACTGTACTTCACCGTGGCGCCATCGAGGGCGACAATCTCCACGACGGCCGCGTGCAGCTGGTTCGTGTCACGCTTGGGGGCCGTGCAGCCTTCGAGGTAGCTCACGTTCGAGCCTTCGTCCGCCACAATCAGTGTCCGCTCAAACTGTCCCGTCTCCGCCGCGTTAATGCGGAAGTATGTTGACAATTCCATCGGGCACTTCACCCCTTTGGGGATGTAGCAGAACGAGCCGTCCGAGAACACCGCGCTGTTGAGCGCGGCAAAAAAATTGTCGCTGTATGGCACCACGGAGCCCAGGTACTTCTGCACGAGATCCGGATACTCGCGCACGGCTTCGCCGAACGACATGAAGACAATGCCGTACTTGCTCAGCTCTTCTTTGTACGTCGTTCCCACCGACACGGAATCGAACACGGCATCGACGGCAACGTTGTGCAGACGCTTCTGCTCGTTGAGCGAGATGCCCAGCTTCTTGTACGTGTCGAGCAGCACTGGATCGACCTCATCCAGCGACGACAGCGGCTTCGCTGACTTCGGCGCCGAGTAGTAGCTCGCCGCCTGATAGTCGATTGGCGGATACTGCACGTTCGACCAGTGCGGTTCCGTCATGGTCTGCCAACGACGGAACGCCTTCAGGCGCCAGTCCAGCAACCACGTCGGCTCCTGCTTCTTGGCCGAGATGAATCGCACCGTGTCTTCCGACAATCCAGGCGGTAGGGTGTCCGCTTCGATGTCGGTGGTGAAACCGTATTGGTACTCGCGATTGACGAGGGCGTCGATCGACGTGCTCATGCCTGCTCCTGGTTCCTTACGATGATCTGATTCTGAACGCCGTACTCACACCGGCCGCATCCATCGCCACGATGAGCGCTTCGCGCCATCGGCACTCCCAACAGGCGCTCGAGCGCCCGTCGTTCCGCTTCGCACGCTTCGGGAAACTGCTCGGCAATCTCGCCAAGCGCGCAGTTGTGAATGCGCAACGTTCCCATCGCTCCCCCGTCAGACGGGTGAGGTTCGACCGCTTCTGCCATATAACCCTTCGCCGTCAGCAACTCCGCCACGAGCGGCATGCGCTCGTGCAAGGGCAGGGCGGCGACGATAGGATCCGCTTCTTCAACTAACTGCTGCCACTCCGTCTCGAGCACCTCCGTCACCGCACCACGACCCTGCGCGGCGTCGAGTCGCTCGAGCGCGGTCGCAAGCACCGGGACGTAGTGCCGGGGAAAGAGCGATTCACCCGCCTCCGTTAACGAAAACGTGTAAACCGGGGCACCGACACCGCGAACCTCGCGCGCGAAGCCCACCAACCCATCTTCTTCCAACGCCTTGAGGTGACGGCGGAGCGCGTTTGCGGTGAGCCCAAATCGCTCACCCAGTTCATGTGCGGTCATCGGCTGCGCTTTCTTCAGCGCAACCAACAACTCGGCACGAACGCCGCGAAATCCCCCGAGGGCCGCCAACACCGCTTCCATTGGGACAATATAATTCGGCATTGCCGACTACGTCAACGAAAGCGTTGACGAATTGGTGACGGACTACGAGTTTGCGTTCCAGAGTAGCCGCCAGACCGCCTTGTGGCGATTATGTGGCATTCAAACCCCCTTCGAGCTGAAACACAGTCCAGCGGAAACACTCAATTCCGCATTATTGTCTTTACCAAGTCGTTAACGACTCGCGACGAGTCTCTCTCCTCCCGCCCACGCCACAACCGCTTGCCAGTGCTGACGATGCCCTGCACGAGGAGTGATCGATCGTGCGCCTGACACTCGTGGGAACCACGATGCTGTTGGCGGCCGCGATCATTCTGTTCGTGCGTGCACGGATCATGAATCAGCAGTCGATCGAGCGAGACGGTCTGTCGCGTTTTCGCGATGCGATTCACGGTCGGTTTCCCGAGCTGTTGCTGGCGCAGACGTATCAGTATCTGGCCGAGCGGCACGGGGCGGTGGGACCGCACTATCGGGTCATGCCGGGCGACGACCTCGAGCGCGTGTTCGGCCTCGTTGACCTCGATCTCGAAGACGCGGTACTCGTCATCGCCGATCGCGCCGGTGCGCGACTTCCGAAGTCCAGCGAGCTCGACTCGCTGAAGACCAGTGGTGTGCGCACGGTGGAAGACATGCTGCGCTTTCTTGAGCCGTACTTCAAACCTGAAGTCGTGAGGGGCTAGTTGCGTCCGCTGCAGCGCGTCGGGCTGCTGTTTTCAGCGTCGGCGCTGATGGCCTGTTCGCGCGGACACACCGCACCACCTCTGCTCGAACCCACGCCGCGTGACGATGATCGCGCGAGCGCCGCGCCCGTCGCCTCGCCGCCCGTTTCGCTCGGGCGCCGTCCGGAGTATCACTCGCCACGCGACGAGAGTATTACCGACGACGATCTCGACGCACTCTGGGAGCACCAGATCATGGTGCCTGTCGAAGGGATGCAACGGCGCCAGGTCCGTGACGATTTCGAAGCCAAACGCACCGACGGCAACGGCGATCGTATTCACGCCGCCTTGGATTTACTGGCGCCGCGATTTACCCCGGTGCTGGCCGCCGACGATGTTGTCATCGGTCGCCTCAGCACAGGTCCGGTCGGTGGCATCGTGATTTACGCGAGTGATCTCGCGAAGCGGTTCGTCTACTACTACGCCCACCTGCAGCGCTACCGACGCGGACTCGCCGTTGGCGACACAGTCGCCAAGGGCTCGGTCATCGGCTACGTTGGAACGACGGGCAATGCTCCGCCCGACACGCCCCACCTGCACTTTCAAGTGATGAAGCGGGGCACAGGACGCGCCTGGTGGGATGGCCCCGCCATCAACCCGCTCCTTTTCTTCACGTTCGACGGCGTCCGCCCCTGAGCGGACCGTAGGTTTCAGGATGCCCATGTCTGGCAAAGAGCGCGCCGCGTTGCGCGCTGAGGCGCACCATCTCGACGTGCTCGTTCACGTTGGCCATCAGGGACTCACCGATCCCTTGCTGGCCAGCCTCGATGACGTGCTGCGGACCAAGGAGCTGGTCAAAGTGCAGGTCGCCAAAGCGGGCGACCTCTCTGCCAAGACGGCCGCGAACGACCTCGCGGAGCGCATGGGTGCAGAGGTGGTACAGGTGATTGGCCGGACATTTACGCTGTTTCGGGAGAACCCCGAACTCAAACGCGGCGAGTTGCCGCCGTGGCGCCGCTAACTCCTACCGGCGAACCAACAGAGACTCTTGTTGCTGCGTTTAGTGTGGAGCTAACTTGGGCGCACAGTCACCGATGTGCGCGTCTGACCCGAGACTTTTCCCATGCCCTACGTCATTACCGAAGCCTGCATCTCCGTCAAGGACAAGTCGTGCGTCGACGTGTGCCCGGTCGACTGCATCTACGAGGGACCCGAACAGCTCTACATCCACCCCGACGAGTGCATCGATTGCGGGGCCTGTGAGCCGGAGTGCCCAGTGACCGCGATCTTCCCGGAAGAAGACGTGCCGGTGCAGCTCAAGAGCTTCATCGCGGTGAACAAGGACATTTTCAACGGACCGAATCCGCCGGGTCGGCCGACGAGGTAACGGCGGGTCACCGCGAACGGCGGAAACCACCGCAATACAAGAGGGGCGGGCCGCACCCAGAACCAAGCCCCACAGTCGTCAATTAAAAGAAAAACCCGTTAGGGTAGAACCCCACGCCCAAACCCATGTAAAGCCA
>CBHTUR010000006.1:0-194869 GCA_966096095.1 uncultured Gemmatimonadaceae bacterium
TCGGTGTCCAGCCTTCGTCGGTGGCGTTCTCGGCGCCCCAGATGCATTCGGCGGTTTCCTGCGTGACCGCCTTGAATCGCTGATCAAGCTCGGCGAGCATCTCGCGGTTCTCGACCGTGATGGTCTGTTTGCGCAGACGGCGCGCGAGTTCGTGCCGCGCGTCGATGTCGTTGAGGTAGTCGTCCATCGTGAGCGTGTAACCGCGCTCGACGCTGTCGACGATGCGCGCCCAGTGTGCGATGAGTGCTGGAATATTCACACGGGCAAGCGTCACAGCTCAGGCCTCCGTCTGGCCTGACGACGAAAGTACGCTTCGCCGTCGTTGGGTTTGAAGAACGTACGGATCGTGCCGTCTCGGTCATTGGCCTCGAACGCGCCGCTCTTCTTGTCAAAGCGCGAAACCACGCCGTCGGCCGGCCGCACAATTTCCAGGATATCGCCAACGGGTTCGGCGTCGCGCAGTTGCTGCGCGAGCCGCAGATATTCCGCTTTGGTGATGTTGCCAAACTCCGCGCCATGCTTGGCGAAGTGTTCATCGAGTTTGGCCGCTGAGCGAAAGCCGACGTCGGGTTGCCCAACGCGGACGCGGGGGGCAAGACCGCCCGCGGCGCCGCCGACTGCGGGCTCGGACGTTGGCGCACTCGCGGTCGCACTGGTCGATGGCTGCGAGGATGTCGGTGGCGACGGCGCCGCGCCGCGACGCAGCGTGATCCAGACGGCGACAACCACCACGAGGAGAGCGAGCAGGCGACGCATTCGCTGAGCTAGTGCGGGCGAGAGGTGAGTGACGTCAGTGCATCGTCGAGCGCGCGCGGGTTAAGGCGCACCGTTGCGATCCACGGTGGCTGGTTCGCCGTCCAGTGACCATAGGTGGTGGTCACAATCGTCCCGTCGCGCAGCAGCACGAGACCTGGATACGACGAGTCCCACGCATCGGTGTTGTCCATCAAACGTACACGAAATCCCGCGCTGATTCCCGAGGTGAGTTCGGCGAACGTTCCGATCCACGCCACCCAGTCGCCCTTACTGGGACTGTTGGGCGCCATGTCGCGAAAAGTCGCGAACAGGCGGCCGTCCGGAAGGTAGGCGACCACGTGACGATCGCCCGTAAGTGCCGACGATACGGGCCGGGGCGCACTCCAGCTGACGCCTTCATCGTCGGAGCTAATGAACTGCGAGGGCTGCGTCCGACGATTCTCGCGCAACAAGACCACGATGCGCTTGCCATCGGGCGAGCGAAGCGCCCCCGGCTCACACAGGTCGATGTCTGGACGCGAAGCGATGGCAACTGGTTCCTCCCAGTGCAGACCGCCATCGTGCGACAGCGTCTTGTATACGACGAACACGCCACGTTTGCCCGAGTTGGTGATGAAGCGGCCGTCATCGTGGAAGAGCGCCATGTAGTCGCCGTTCTTGAGGCGCACGAGCGACGCCATGGCCACGATACCGCCGAAACGGCCAATTGGTTCGAGCGGTGACCAATGATTGCCGTCGTCGCTCGACACGCTCAGTCGAATGGGATAGAGACCCGAGAACATGATGAGGCGCTTCACGCCCGCACGATCGATTGTGCGATAGATCGTCGGTGTCTCTTTCGAAGTACTCCAGTTGTCGGGCACGGGGAGTCGCGCACTCCACGTGCGACCGCCGTCAACACTGCGCTTGAGTTGCACCGCGCCCTCACCGTGTCCGCGCGGATAGACCGCCAACATCGTGTGACCGTCTTCCAAGAGGACCGTTGTTGGATGGCCGAGATATTGTCCGGGTTCCCGATCGACCACGATGGGCAACGTTGAATCACCGGCGAGGTCGACGGTCGGAACGCCGAGCGCCGCGCGCGTGTCGAGGAGGGAAGCGCGCAAGGCGGTGCGTGGCGCGGCGTCACTGGCTGGTGGCGAATCCGACGCGGCGGCGCGCCGATTTGGATGCGCGCACGCGTGCGTGCTCGCCATGAGCAGCACGCCGATGGTGACGCGATACGGCGCGTTCATGCCGCCGCCGGCTCGTCGGGGCGATTCATACGACGCAGAATATCGCGCAGTGCCGCGAGTCGCTGAATCGTATAGGGAATCGTGTCGAGCCCGGTGGTGAAGCGCAGCACGTAATTGTAGAGCGCGACAAGCACGCCGGCCTTGAGTGGCGATCCGGTGAGCACGGTTGAGGCCAGCAGCGAGCCGGCCAGCACGGCGAGAATAACCAGTTCATTGGCGCCGAAATTCCACGCCTCCTGGTTGGAGAGTTTCACCTGCCAGCGCCGAAGCGCGTTGTAGTGCTGACGAACAAGCTCCGGGTCTTCGCTGGCGATGACATCGACTTGTCGTTCGAGCTCATCGTGTTTGTGCACGTTCAGTACGGCAGTACGACGACCGTAGAGCAAGCTGAACGCGCCGACGGGCACGAGTGCGGCGGCGCAGATGAGCACGACGGTGCGATCGTAGAAGAGCAGGATGACGAGCGACCCGAACACGTTGTAGGCCGCTTCGAGCACATACACGAGATCGTACTGCAGGAATTCGACGATTTCGCGCGCGAGCGACGAGTACGCACTGCGTCGCGAGATGTCGAGCTCGTCGCTCGTCTTCTCGAAGAGACTCGTGATGAATCGTGTATAGATCGCCGAGAAGGTGCGCGTGTCGACGAGCTGACGCGCCATGCCCACGAGGAGCCAGGCGAGATGCACACTGACCAGTTGCAGCAGGCCGGTGGTCTCGCCGATGAGCAGATCGTCAACCGCTTTGCCGAGGAAGTACGGCCGCGCGAGGCTACCGGCCATCTCCAGCGCAAAGAGCGAGTACGTGATGGCAATCGACCATCGATATTCGCTGAGAGTGCGTCGGATCGGCGACGGCCGCGGGATCATGGCACGTCGATTGGGCTTCGTTGCGTGACCGAGTTTCCGAGCGTGCCGATAATGCGGCCGCGACAGTTGGACGACCCACAGCGACAGTCGAACGGTTCACTCAGCTCATTCATCGCCGACCCATAGTCGAGTGTGAGCTCTTCTCCGCGTGCGATGTCATGGAGTGCGATCACGTCGAGGCCGCGGAAGACCGTATTCGGCAGACACGAATGATTTTGCGGTCGCCAAGCGGTGGGGTCGTCGGACCAGAGCGCATAGACGCTCTGGCTGATCGGGTACGCGTACCGACGAAACTCGAGTCGCTGTTCGGCGCTCCACGTTTTCTGCACATGCGGCAGCGTGGCGAGGTTGAAGCGGCGCTCTTCGCCCGGAAAGACCACATCGCCCGCCGCAAACGGGACAACCGCGAACGTCCCGTAGCCCGCGATGGAATCGCCGCGGACTTCGGTGATCGGTTGGCGATGCGCGTGTCGAGCCATGCCTTCCTGCACGATCAGCGAAAGAAAACCGGCCGGTCCGATGCCGTCGAACTTGAGAATGTGGTCGGCGGACCCTTCGGACCCTTCGGGATAGAACACCGAACAGGTGAAGTTGATCTCGAGAAAATACAGCGTGCCGTCACGCCCCTGCCGGAAATCGAGCCGCGCGTACCCGACCCCGCGAAAGCCGCGGAAAATCCGCACCGCCGCGTCGGTCAAACGCGCCGCGAGCGCCGCATCCTGAACCGGTCGGTTGGCGTGTGGGTGGAGGGCGGACGTCTTCAACGCATACGTCTTGAAACGGGGGCCGTCGGCGAAGTCGTACTCGACCGGGCGAAACGCGCGCACGTCGCCGTGCCCCGTGGCGGCCACGAGCACGGTGAACTCTGGGCCGTCGATGTACTCCTCCACCAGCAACGACGGAAATTCACCAAGCTGGTGCTGGACGACCTTCGCCAGTTGTTCGGCCGATTCCACGCGCGAGTCGTCGTCGACGCCGCGGCTGTCGCCGGCGTGCGCCGGCTTCACGAACAGCGGGAAGTTGAGCGCGCCGGCGTTGATCTCCCGATCGGAGGTGACCACGACGTGGCGCGGTGTTGCGACGCCCGCTGAATACGCCACGTACTTCATGAGTGGCTTGGGCGGATCGTAGAGCTCCGGCGAGGGGCCGGTGTAGGGCAAACCGAGCAGTTCGAGCGCGTGAATGACATCGATCGAGGGCACATCCCAGTCGAGATAGCCCTCGCAGAGGTTCACATAGATGTCGTAGCCCGTTCGTTTGCATTCCTGCAATTGCCGAAACACCGTGCGCTTGTCGAGGAAGACATGCGTGACGGCCGCCTCCGGCAGGAAGGGTGCCAGATCGCGTGGCGGATCGTAGTGCCGGTAGTCGACGGTTGAGGCGCTATAGTCGGGTTGCAGCACGCAGACGCGCAGAGGCGTCGTCATTCGCGCCCACTCTGGAACCGGCGCTTATGCAACCCGGAGATTCCGCGACTTGAGTTTTTCCGCGCGCTGGGACTGGCGATGCAGGCGGCGATGACGTCGCTCGGCGTGCCGCAACAGTTGGGCGACGAGCGCCTCATAGCCGACGCCCGCGAACCGCAGGATGGCGCCGATCGAGGTGAAGTTTTCGTCTTCGGAGAGCCCGCACTGTGCGTTGACCTCGAGCACAAACAACTCGCCCGTCTCGGCGTCTTCGCGGAGGTCGACGCGACCATATCCGACTCCACCAACCGCGACATAGGCATCCCAGCTGACTTGCTTGACCAGCGCCGCCTTCGCCGCTCTCATCCGCGCGTACTCCCACAGGAACTCGCCTTCAGGGAGCGGGGACTCCTCGTCGTAGAACTCCCAGAGGCGATCGAACGACAAGAATTGCTGCGTGGGCGGTAGCCGCCGATTGAACACCCGTTCGACGGGTGGATAGATGCGACGATGGCGCGCGTCGTCGTGGTCACCGACGATAAAGGTGGTGTATTCCCGGCCGGCGACGAACTCCTCGGCGATGAGTCCACCGGCGGCGAGGTCCCAGCCCCGATAGCCATCGGAGAGTAGCTGAACACGCTCCGCGAGTTGCTCGGGCGTATGCACGACGTTGTTGACGCTGATGCCGAGACTTCCGGCGGAGACCGCCGGTTTGACGATGAGCGGACGGCCCGGTCGCTGGAAAACGGTATCCCAATCGGACTGCCTGGCTTCGACGACGCTCCACGGTGCGTTGGGAACGCCGGCGTCGTCGAAGGCGCGCTTCATATCGATCTTGGACGTGGTCAGATCGTAGAAGGCTCGATTGGAGCCGGTGTAGGGAATGCCGGCGCGTTCGAGTGCGTCGATAACCGAGACGCCGGGAACGCTGTGCAGTTCATCGCCATCGCAGAGGTTGATGCAGCAGGTGACGCCCGCCTGGAGCATCTGCTGCATGGTCGACTCGATGGTCTGCATGGTGACCGGCTGCCAGTGCCAGTCGATGCCGAGTGCGGCAAAGGCGCGAGCAAACTCCTCGCGCCCTTGTTCAAAGTCTCCGTAATACTGGAGGTGATCGTCGCTGAGCGGCATCGTCGGCACGAGCACCCAGATGAGCGAGGTCGGCGAGATGCGCGACGCGTTGATGGTCGCCGCCGGCAGCGCATGATTCTGAGGCCGATTCAGCATGCACCATGCTACGGTCCAATAGCCGATTGCACAACTGGATTTTGCGCCGATGCCTTGGCGACAATGAGGGAGCGCCGCTGCCGACATCGGCGTCCGCGGCGCATACTATTTTCCAGCCATGACCATCGTCCACGAACTCCTCGATCTGCTCGAACTCGAGCCGCTGGAAGTCAACATCTACCGTGGCCGGAATCGCGACCTCGGCACAGGGCGCGTATTTGGCGGACAGGTGTTCGCGCAAGCGCTGGTGGCTGCGCGTCGAACCGTCGACGAGCCACGAGAAGCGCACTCGGTCCATGGGTATTTTCTGCGGCCGGGCGACTTGAAAGTGCCGATCGTGTTTTTCGTCGATCGGCCGCGTGACGGCGGCAGTTTTACCAGTCGTCGCGTGACGGCGATTCAGCACGGCGAGGCGATCTTCCACCTGTCGGCGTCGTTTCAGGTGCGCGAGGGCGGGCTTGATCATCAGGCGGGCATGCCGGACGTGCCCGCGCCGGACACGCTCAAACCGGAACTCGAGGAGCTTCGCGAACGCGTAGCGCAGCTGCCCGAAGAGCTGCGATCGGTGCTCACGCAGGACCGACCGCTCGACTTCCGGATGGTGCCGTCGTCGGAGCATGACTGGCGTCACGGCGCCCCGGCGCGCGCGATGTGGTTTCGGGTCATCGAGCCGTTGCCGGACTCGCCCATCGTGCATCAGGCGATTCTCGCCTACGCGTCGGACTACGGATTCCTGCCGACGACATTGTTGGCACACAACGTCTCGTATCGCGACCCGCGGCTTCAACTCGCGTCGATCGACCACACGCTGTGGATGCATCGCGATTTCCGCGCCGACGACTGGCTACTGTACGTGATGGATAGTCCGTCAGCCGCTGGTGCGCGCGGCTTTGTGCGCGGCCAGGTGTTCACGCAGAGCGGGGAACTGGTGGCGTCGGTGGCGCAGGAAGGACTGATTCGGTTGCGCGAGACGCGCTGATTGATTGCCGCACTCGTGCTTGGTGCGCTGGGGCAAGTGGCGCGGCGTGCAAAGCGTTGCGAATTGATTGGCGCGGATTACACGGATGGCAAAGCGATGAACGCGGATCGGGCGTACGGCATTGATACGGCGACGTGCGAATGCAGCTCCTTTAGTTTTTTGTGAAATGCCTTCGAGCGGCTCGGACGGATTCTCGCTCTTAACCGTGAGGCAATTCAGGACGCGCACGGGAGTCTCCGGTGGCACGGAGCGGTCCGTGTAATCGCAGTTCAATCCGCGCAATCCGTGTTCCGTCTCGACGTCGCCTGTTGATCGGACCGCTAGTCAGCTATGCGATACATCTGACGCTGATGTGAGCGCAAATCGACTCACCGCAATCGATTGTGAGACGCCGTTCGTGAGCGCGGCTCTTGGCGTGCGCGTTCGAACGGCGTAGCGTCCACTGATTCGCTGGCCCTTTTCCTCCTGCCCGCTCTCGTGATGCGACGCTCATTCCGCTCACTCTTCGCGACCTCGGCGCTGTCGCTGTGTGCTCTCGCTCCGTGCGTTCTGCGCGCCCAAGCCACTCGCGACGTGTCGCAATTGCCGACCGTGACCTCCGCGCCATGGATTCGCGATGGCGTGATCTACGAACTCAATACACGCACGTTCTCCAAAGAAGGAACCTTCAACGCCGTGACCAAGCGACTCGGCGAATTGAAGGATCTCGGGGTCACCGTGCTCTGGATCATGCCGATCCATCCGATTGCCGAACTGAAGAAGAAGGGAAGCATCGGGAGTCCGTATGCGGTGCGCGACTACTACGAAGTGAATCCGGCGTTCGGCACGAAGGCCGATTTCAAACGGCTCGTGCAGGAGGCGCACGGCAAAGGGCTCAAGGTCATCATCGACATCGTGGCGAATCACACAGGTTGGGACAACGTGATGATGAAGACGCCCGCGTACTACAAGCACGACGCGAAAGGCGCGGTGATTTCACCGTACGACTGGACCGACGTCGCGGCGCTGAACTACGACAACCCGGCGCTCCGGAAGTACATGAGCGACATGCTGGTGTATTGGGCGAAAGAGTTTGAGCTCGATGGGTTTCGCTGCGACGTGGCGGGTGAAGTGCCGACGGATTTCTGGGAGTCGGCGCGTGCGGCGGTCGAAAAAGTGCGCCCCGACATCATGATGCTCGCGGAGGCGCACAAGCCGGATCTCCTGGTGAAGGCGTTCAACCTTGACTACGCGTGGCCGTTGCATGGCGCACTGACCGACGTGTTGATGAACGGTGCGCCAGCGACGCGGTTGCGCGACGAGTGGCAGAGCGAGGTGGCTCAATTTCCCAAGGGCTCGCTGCACATGCGGATTTCCGATGACCATGACGAGACGCGAGCGATTGCGCGCTTCGGCTCGCGCGGAGCGCAGGCGGCGAGCGTCATCATGTTCACCCTCGATGGTGTACCGCTGCTGTATACGGGAATGGAAGTCGGCGACCTCGCCGAAAGCGGCGCGCCGCAACTGTTCGAAAAGCTGGATGTGTTCTGGGACGCATCGCGACGCCCCGACTTTCCCGCGTTTTATCGCGAACTGATCGCGTTTCGGAAGGCGCATTCGGTTCTGCGAAATGGCACGCTCGAATGGCTCAACAACTCTAGCGACGATCGGATTGTGAGCTATCGGCGGAAAGACGCGAGCGAGGAACTCGTGGTGGTGGTGAACACTTCCAATCGGCCTTGGATTGGCACGATTGAGGCCAGCGGTGACTACACCGATGTGACGCCGCGCGCGAAGCCGGCGGTTGGAGGCACGGCGGCGCTCCCCGCGCTGTCGCTTGAGGCCTGGGGATATCGCGTGTTCCGCAGGGCCCGCTGAACAGGCAGCCTTTGGTCGGAAGATCTGCGGAACTCTGCGCGGCGTAACAGACTATGTGTGGGTGGAATTCAGAGGGCAGACGCACGACTCGATGGCGGAGGCAGAGGATGTTCAGATTCGCGACGAAGTTGATGGCGAGCGCGGTGGCGATGACGCTCGCTGTGGGGACGGTTGGAGCACAGAGCGGAATGAAGGCGGCGGCGGCGACGGCGCCGACGCTGCAAACCGCGGTGTTTGCGGGAGGGTGCTTCTGGGGCGTGGAAGCCGTGTTCGAGCACATCAAAGGGGTGCGAGCCGTTGTCTCGGGCTACGCTGGCGGGAAAGTGGCGGGCCCCGACTATGAGCAGGTGAGCAGCGGCCGTACCGGGCACGCTGAGTCGGTGAAGGTGACGTTTGATCCCGCTGTGGTGAGCTATGAAACGCTGCTCAAAGTGTTCTTCAGCGTGGCGCACGATCCAACGGAACTGAATCGTCAAGGCCCGGATGTCGGAACGCAGTACCGTTCGGCGATCTTCTTTACGAGTGCCGACCAGCAGAAGGAAGCGATGGCCTACATCGCGCAGCTGGCGGCGGCCAAGACCTACAGCAAGCCAATCGTTACGCAGGTTGCGGCGCTGGACAAATTCTGGGACGCCGAAGGGTACCACCAGAACTATCTGTACACGCACACCACGCAGCCGTACATCGTGTACAACGACCTTCCCAAGCTCGACGCGTTGAAGAAGCAGTACCCGCAGCTCTGGGAAGAGACAAAGGGGAAGTAGTCGTCTCAGCGAAGTCTGATGGCGGGGGAGGTGGTTGCCGCGATGCAGCTTGCGGCGCACCTTCTCCGCCATGCGTTTTTCCCTCCGTTCAGTGGCGGTCGTGCTGGCGAGTATTTCCCTCACCACCGCGCCGGTTCGCTACTCCGCTGCCCCCGCCGTTCCGTTTGCCGCATTCGTCGATCAGTATCTCCGCGACTTCGCGAAGCGTCATCCGTCGATCGCGGCCGGCAATGGAATTCATGACGCCGATGATACGCTCGACGACTTCTCCGCCGCCGGGATAGCGCGCGAGATTGCCGCGCTCAAGGTCACCCGCACGCAACTGCGCGCATACCCCGCCAGCGCACTCACGCCCGACGAGCGCGTGGATCAGAAGATTCTCGATGGCGTGATCGACGGGTGGCTCCTGGAGCAGGAAACGCTGAAGAACTGGCAGCGCAACCCCATGCTCTATGCGTCGGCATTGTCGGACGGTGTGCACAATCTGATGACGATGACGAACGCACCGGCACCGGTGCGGATGCGGCGTATCATCAGCAAGCTGCGGGGTGTGCCGGCGCTGCTGATGGCGGCCCGCCAGAATGTGCTCAATCCACCCAAGCTATTCGCCGAGCGCGGAGTGGTCATGATGAAAGGCGCCTCCGGTATGCTAGCGAGTGATGTCGTTCTGGCATTTACGAGTGAGCGCGGCACACCGCTCATGGATTCGCTCACCAAGGCATTGTCGACTGCGCGCACGCAGGTCGACGCGTACGTGGCGTATCTGGAACGCGATGTGGTTCCCTCCGCCAGCGGCAGCGTTCTCATTGGTGGTGAGGCGGTGGCACGTCGGTATCGTGCGGAGGAGCTGATCGATGTGCCGCTCGATAGCCTCGTGCAACTCGGAGAACGCGAACTGCGGACCGCACAGCAGCAGTTTCGCGCCGCGGCGTCGAGGCTCGATGGAAAGCGCGACCCGCAGCTGGTATGGCAGGAGGTGCGTCGGGTGCATCCCAAGCGCGGTGACGTCGTGGCGGCGGCGCAGCGTATTGTCGATTCGCTCACCGCCTTCGTGCGCGCGAAGAATCTGGCCAGCATTCCCACGAACGAGCGCGTGACCGTCGCGGCGGCACTGCCGTTCGATCTCGGCCTCGCGTCGATGCACGCGTCGCCACCGCTTGAAGCGACGCCGGTGCCGAGCGTTTTCTACATCACCGACGCGAATGCCGAGCAGACGCCGGCCGAGCAAGACGCTTGGCTCGAGCGATTCAACTATGCCTCGCTCACGAACACGGCGGCGCACGAAGCGATGCCCGGACACTGGCTGCACTCGCAATTCATGCGGCAGACGCCGGGAAAGATCCGGCGCATCTGGATTGGTCTCAATCCGTTCCCGCAACCGTCGTCGGGACAAGACGGCTGGGCGCACTATGCGGAGCAGTTGGTCGTGGAGCAGGGTTACGCCAACGGCGATCCGCGATTTCAGCTGGCGCAACTGAGTGACGCGCTGACGCGCATCTGCCGCTTGCTGTCGGGCATTCGCGTGCATCGCGGCGAGTGGACGCTGGCGCAAGCGCAGGCGTGCTTCGAGAGGGAGGCGTACGTGGCGACGCCCGCGGCCAAGCGAGAAGCGGAGCGTGCCACGTACGATCCAACGTACGGCGGCTACTTCCTCGGCAAGATGGGCATTCTCACGCTGCGGCGCGATCTGCAAGCCAAGGAGGGATCGACGTTCAATTTGCGCGCCTTTCACGAACGCCTGCTCAAGAACGGAATTGCGCCGATCTGGGCGCACCGACAGCTCATGTTGCCGGGCGACGTGCGCCCGGTGATTCATTCATGATCCACCGGCGGCGGTCGTACTGGCCGGCCTCATCGGAATAGAGCGTACGCATGACTGCTTCAGGGAAGGTTCGCGTTGGCGTACTCGGCGCAGGCGCGTGGGCCAAGTTCGCCCATCTCCCCGGATATCGTCGCGATCCGCGCTGTGAGCTGGTCGCGATCGCCGATCCCCTCGTCGAACGCGCACACGAGTTCGCGGCGGAGTTCGGCATTCCGCACGTGTACGACTCGCATGAGGCGCTGATCGCACGCACGGATATTGATCTGGTCGACGTCTGCACGCCGAGCGCGACGCACTTCGAGTTAGCATGGGCGGCGCTCGAGTCGGGAAAGCATGTGCTCTGTGAAAAGCCAGTGGCGTACGACTTCGCGGACACCCGTCGCGCCGCGGCGCTCGCCCGGTCCAAAGGGCTCAAGACCAAACTGGGATTCACGTTTCGGTACAGCCCAGCCATGCAGTACATGAAGCAGCTCATCGACGACGGATTCATAGGCACGCCGTTCATCTTTAATGGCTACGAGCAGAACTCGCAGTGGCTCGACCCGCAGACGCCGCTGCGACAGGTCGACCACACCGCCGATCAATCCGAGATCCACGTGTCGTCGCTGGAAGGCTACGGCGCACCGATCATGGACATTGGCCATCTGTTCATGGGCAGTCGCTTCAAATCGGTGGTCGGCACCATGAAGAACTTCATTCCCGAGCGCGTGGTACGGGCGACGGGAACGATGATGCGCATGAATATCGACGACGGCGACATATTTATCGGTGAGTTTGAGAACGGTGCCATTGGCTCAATTCAGACGAGCTTTGTCACGGTGGGGAATTATCCCGGAATCGAGGCGCGAGTGTACGGCAGCAAGGGCGCGCTCATTTGCCGATTGGTCGAAGAGAACGGCATCTGCGAATCGCTCAAAGCGGCGAGTGCCGACCAGGTTGAGTTTCGCGAGATCGAGGTGCCCGCACAGTTCTATCCGCCCGGTGGCTCGAAGGCCGAGTCGTGGAGATCGCTCTTTTACGCCAATCTGGTGCACTCCTTCATCTCGGAGATTCTGAGTGATGGCCCGGAGAACGAAGGCAACTTTGACGACGGCGCGCACGTGCAGGAGCTGATCAACGCGGTGGAGCAGAGTTTTCGCCAGCGGCGCTGGGTGAATATCCCACTCACGCCGGAGTCCGGCGTCTGAACGCACTCGAGACGTTTTTCCTGCACCACTACTCTCAGAATCCGGTGACGGCGACGTTCACCGGCGTGCACACGTATGATGCGCAGCTCCCTGACTGGTCGGCGAGCGGACGCAATCAACGCATGCGTGCCGCGCAGGCCATTCACCGGCGTCTCAACGAGGAGTATCCGGACGACGCGACAATCGAGCAGCTGCGCCGTTCGCACGAAGCACTGGATGCCGAGTTGGCGCGCGCGGCGCTTGAGGTCAGCCTAGCCGAGGAGTCGAGCGGGCACTTTCTCGTGCGCAATCCGGCGTTGTGGACAGGAGAGGCCATTTTCGGATGCGTCTCGCTCATGATTCGCGACTTCGCGCCGGCGGCCGAGCGCGTGCCCAATCTGGTGTCGCGTCTTGCGGCGATTCCCGCGTTTCTGGCGGCGATGGAGCAGGGCGTGACCGAGGCGATTCCGTCTCGCTGGCGTGACCGGGCCGTCAAGGAGTGCGACGCGGCGCAGCAGTTGTTTGGCGACGGTCTGGCGGAATGGATGGCGCTTCATGAGGTCGACGCTGACGCGAGCGGAATTACTGGTGCCGCCACGCAGGCTCGCGCCGCGTTCGCGCGCGCGGCTGGTTGGCTTTCCGCGCAGCCCGTAGCCAACGACTCAGTCTATTCCTGCGGGCCCGGCGTGCTGCGCACGCTGCTCAGTCGCGGGCACTTCTGCGACGAGGCGCCGCGCGAGGTGCTCGTGCGCGCGGAGTCGGCCATGACCGCCGCGCAGACTGCGCTGGCGCGCGCAATCGACGAGCACGGCTACCGCAATTGGAGCGACGTGCAACGGGCGTTCGCCGCCGATGCTCCGACGGCAGATTCGTACTACGACACGTTCGAGCGTCGCTGGAATGAAGTGCATGCCGCAGCGCGCGTCGCTCATGTGGTGACGTGGCCAGACTGGCCCATTCGCTACGTACCGATCCCGTCGTGGGCGCGCGCCGCGCAGCCGCAGCTCTACTGGCTATTCTACCGATCACCGGCGCCATACGATCCGTACACGGTGTACGACTACGTCGTTTCGCCGGTCGAGCCGGAGATGCCCATGGCCACGCAGCAGCAGCGGCTCGCGGCCTGGAATAACAGCACCATTACGCTCAATCATGTGGTACATCACGGCGGGTTAGGACACCACGTACAAAACTGGCACGCCGTTCATCGCTCCACATCACGCATCGGTACCATCGCCGCCGTCGACGCGGCCAGTCGCATCAGTCTATTCCTGGGCGGTAGTATGGCCGAAGGGTGGGCCTGCTACGCCACGCAACTGGCCGAAGAGCTGGGGGTGCTTACCACGCTCGAGCGACTGTCCGAGCAGCACACGCGCGTACGTCTGCTGGCGCGCGCAATCGTCGACCTCCGGTTGCATCTGGGTGACTGGACGTTCGACGCCTGCGTCTCGTTCTACGAAAATCAGGTGGGGATGTCGCCCGATGTGGCGGCGGCGGAGACGACCAAGAACAGCATGTTCCCAGCCACGGCACTGATGTACTGGCTCGGAACGCAGGGTATTCTCGACGCGCGCGACGCGCAGCGGAGCGCGCTGGGCGCGGCATTTTCATTGCGCGGGTTTCACGATGAGCTGCTGAGCCGTGGTGCGATTCCCGTGCCGCTCGCCGCCCGCTTGCTGAAAGGAAATCGTTGATGCGCGTAACCCGATTCATCTTCTGCACGCTCACGCTTGGCGCGCTGCTGCTCGGCGCGTGCGGGCGCGGCGACAGCGCACGACGCGGTCCGTCCAACGACTTGCTCATTGTCGGCTACGACCGCGAACCGGATACGATGAACCGCTACGCGACACACATTCTCGAGGACATCGAGTCGTGCGTAGTGGAAGGGTTGGTCACCAGCGATGAGCGCATGAACGTTGTGCCGGTGCTCGCCGCCGACGTGCCGACGCTTGAGAACGGCGGCGTAATGCTGCGCAAGGACGGCGGCATGGACGTTACCTGGCGGTTGCGCCCCAACGTGCGCTGGCACGACGGAGTGGCACACACGTCGGCCGATGTGAAGTTCACAGTTGATGCCATTAACAAGGGCGACTGGAAGCCCGAGAGCGTTGACGGGTTCGATCGCATTGCGTCAGTCGATACACCCGATTCACTCACTGCGGTCGTGCACTACAAAGAGGTCTATGCGCCGTATAAGTGGCAGTTCGTGCGCGGGACGTTGCCGAAGCATTTGCTCGAGGGCAAGGATCTCAATACGGCCAACGAGTACAACCGCGCGCCGCTGGGGACCGGCCCATATAAAGTGGCTGAGTGGAAGACGGGCGAGTACATCCTGCTGGAGCGCGTCGAGAACTACTGGCGCGGCGCATCGCAGCCCGCGATCAAACGAATCCTCTTCAAGTTTCTGACCAACACGACGACGCGCATCAATCAACTGAAGGCCGGGGAGGTGCATCTCGTGGCGTTGGTTCCGTGGGATAAGGTGCGCGAGCTGCGCACTGTGCCAGCGCTACGATTGAATCAGGTCGTCGGGAACGGCTACGAGCACGTATCGCTAAATGAAAAGCACTTTGCCCCGTTCAAGGAGCTGGCCGTGCGACAGGCCTTGGCGCTGGCGATTGATCGACCGTTGTTGGTGCGCAGCCTGTTGGACAGCCTCGTGCAGGTGGTAAACGGGCCCATCCAGCCGCTGTCGGAAGCCTACGAGCCAAACGTGAAGCGGTATGACCACGACCCAACGGCCGCAAAGGCGTTGCTTGATGGCGCAGGTTGGACGGTGGGAGCGGATGGCATCCGCGCGAAGAACGGCGTAAGGCTTTCGTTCACACTCATCACGCAGGCCGGCTTTGCGATTCGCGAGAACGTATCGCAAGCACTACAGCAGCAATTCCGCGAGATTGGGGTCGAGGCCAAGGTGCAATTGGTTGATGGCACGTCGATCAGCAGCCTTTGGTTCAATGGTGACTTCGACGCGATGCTGCACTGGTGGCAAAGCGGGGCCGATCCGGAAATCACGCTGTTCTTTGCCAAGGATCGAACGCCGCCCGCGGGGCGCAATATCAACTACCTCGTCGATGACGCGTTGACGGCACTGCTTTATGAATCGGATCGTACCGTGAGCGACAGTGCGCGCGTGCGACTACTCAAGGCGGCGCAGCGTCGCGTGGCGGAGTTGGCGCCGGAGATTCCGCTCTACAACACGGCCAAGATCGACGCTGTGCCGGCGGGATTGAAGGGCTTCACCGGCAATCCGACCAACGCCGGACCGTTCTGGAACGTGTTCGCGTGGTCGTTTGACGCTAAATGAATACTGGTCCGCGCGCGCCGATCACTGCTCGCGGCGAGTGCGCTGACTGATGATGCGCCTCATCCTGCGTCGCGTTCTGCACGCGGTGCCGCTCTTGCTGGTGATGTCGCTTGTTCTGTTCGGCGTGTTGCATCTTGCGCCCGGCGGGCCGCTGTCGATGTACCTCGAAAATCCCAATGTCCGGCCGGCTGATATCGAGCGGTTGCGTCACGCCATGGGACTCGATCGGCCGTTGAGCGTACAGTACGCCGCTTGGCTTGCCAGTTTTGTGCGCGGCGATTGGGGTTACAGCTACGCCGACGGCCGTCCAGTGCTTGATCGTGTGCTCGAACGCGTTCCCGCGACGCTCGAATTGATTGTGGCTGGTTGCTTTTTGGCGCTAGCGGCAGCGGTGCCGGCCGGGGTGTTTTCCGCGACGCGTCGCGGCATCGATCGCGTCATCAGTCCGGTCGCAATTGCCGGCATTTCGTTACCGGTATTTTGGTTCGGGCTCGTGATGCAGTTAATGTTTGCGAGCGCACTGCAGTGGCTGCCGTCATCCGGCCGTCAGTCGTTTGATGGCGGCGATTTCGTAGATCGACTCGCGCACCTGACTCTACCGGCGACAGTGTTGGCCGCCGCCCTAGGCGCCGCGTGGTCACGCTATCTTCGCCGTTCGATGCGCGAATCGCTTGGCCAGCCGTTTGTACAGATCGCGCGCGCGCGCGGGGTGCCCGAGGTTCGTTTGCTCTGGCGCCACGCGTTGCGACTGGCGGCGCCGACATTCGTGACCGTGGTGCTACTCGACGCGGCGATGCTCGCAAGCGGTGCAGTGGTGACAGAAAGCATTTTTGCCTGGCCAGGGATCGGCAGTCTATTCACCGAGTCACTGGTGAAGCGCGACTACGCCGTGCTGATGGCCTTTCTGATGCTGGGCTCGGCCGTCGTACTGCTCCTCAATCTGCTGGCGGATGTCCTCGTGTTGTGGCTGGATCCGCGCGCACGCACGGGAGGCGCATGACCCGTGCACGGCGGTTGCGCACGACGAATGTTGCCGTAGCGATTGTAGTGGTTCTGGTTCTCGCGGCGCTCCTTGCCCCGCTGGTCGCGCCGTTCGCGGTCGATGCTCTCGATCTGGCGCACCGCCGAGCGGCCCCGTCGTCGGGACACTGGTTTGGCACCGACGAGTTGGGGCGTGATTTGCTCACGAGAGTGCTGTACGGAGCGCGTGTGTCGCTGGCGATCGGACTTATTTCGGCCGGTGTAAGCGTAATGATCGGCGTCGTGATTGGCGCAACGGCCGGATACGCAGGTGGCCGAATCGATGACGCGCTCATGCGCGCGACCGACGCGGTACTCTGTGTTCCGCGCCTTCCACTCCTGATGATCGTTGCCGCCTTTGTGCGCCCGGACGTGGCGATGTTGGTGCTGCTTGTCGGCGCTGTCGGATGGATGGAGACTGCTCGTGTGGTGCGGGCGGCCGTGTTATCGCTCACGCAAACCGATTTTGTCGCGGCGGCGCGCGCGCTGGGAGTGTCGGCGGCACGACTGGTGGCGCGTCATGTCCTGCCCGGCGCGCTGCCCGTGATCGCAGTCGCGACGACACTCGCCATCGGCCGCGGCATTCTGCTGGAGAGCGCGCTGAGCTTCTTTGGCGTGGGTGTACAGCCGCCTACCGCCAGTTGGGGCAACATGCTCTATCAGGCCCAGACCACGATGACCAGTGAACCGTGGCTGGCCGTGTTTCCGGGTGCGATGATTTTTCTAACTGTGCTGGCGTGCAACACCGTGGGTGATACAATTGGCAACGCGCCGGCCGACCGTCAGTAACCCCGATCCCGATCTACGAGCCACGGCGGCGTTTCGCCTCGTTCGATGGCGTGCAGGCACTCAAGGAATCCGTTGACCGCGCCTTCCGTCGTGGTGAGTCCGGAGATGTGCGGTGAGATCACGACTCGCGGATGACTCCAGAGCGGTGAATTGTCCGGAAGCGGCTCTCGTTCGAAGACATCCAACGCTGCCCCGCGCAGGTGACCGCTATCCAGCGCGTGCGGTAGTGCGGCCTCCTCGATCACGGCGCCACGGCCGGCGTTGATCAGCACCGCGCCACGGCAGCGCGCGAGCAGCGCGCGATCGATTAGGTGATGGGACTCGCGTGTGAGTGGCACCATTGCCAGGATGTATTCAACCGAAGCGACCAGCTCGGGGAGGGCCGAGACACTTTC
Organism: uncultured Gemmatimonadaceae bacterium; assembly: GCA_966096095.1. Classification (GTDB taxonomy): domain Bacteria; phylum Gemmatimonadota; class Gemmatimonadetes; order Gemmatimonadales; family Gemmatimonadaceae; genus Gemmatimonas. Next base: position 17,593 of record CBHTUR010000006.1, read on the forward strand.
AACGCGCTCGAAAGCGGAGTCGAGGCTCACGCCGCTGCGCGATACACCGGTGACATGCGCGCCGAGAGCCGTAAAGAGGCGAGCGCAATGAGTGCCGACATCACCAGTCCCGATGACGAGGACGCGCGACCCTCGAATCATGCTGGGATCGCGCGGTGACCAGCGAGTGGCGCGCTGCGCTTCGGCGAGCTCACCAAGGCACTGGGAGAACGACAGCGCCCGAGCGAGCGCCCATTCCGCGATGGCGGGGCCAAACGACTCCGACGTGCGGGTGAGTGTGATATCGCGCGGCAATTCCTCGGGTTGCAACCACGCGTCAACCCCGGCGCCCGTGCAGTGCACCCATCGTACGTTCCCCATCGTTGGTAACGGCGGGCGTCGAAATCCGATGTAAGTATCCGCCCACTGCAGGTCGTCGGCCGTGAGTTCCGTGTAGCGATTGCCGCGGATTTCGAGATCGGGGCGTGCTGCCCGCAGCAGCGCGGCGATTTCCGCATGCGCGTTGGCGCCAATGACGAGACGGTGAGTCATGCGTCAAGATGCGACGCACGTCGCGCAGTCGGCAAGCTGCTACACAAAGCTCGCGGCAACGTCGGCGGTGCCAATGTGCACCGCGACGGTGTCGCGTACGTCGCGTCCGTAGCCGCCGGCGATCGTGATGCAGACCGGCAGGCCAATCTCGCGTGCAGCCGTGAGCACCATCATGTCGCGCCGACGCAACCCGTCGAATGTCAGCTTGAGGCGCCCCAGCCGATCACCCTCGTGTGGATCGGCGCCCGCGAGATAGACCACCAGATCGGCGCGCGCATCACGGAGCACGCGGGGCAAGTAGTTGTGAAGCTGATCGAGATAGTCGTCGTCGGTGGTGCCGTCTTCCAGTTCGACATCGAGCGTGCCGGGCACCTTGTGAAACGGAAAATTCTTGGCGCCGTGCATGCTGAACGTGTAGACATCCGCGTCGCCGGCGAAGCAGGCATGGGTCCCGTTGCCCTGATGCACATCAAGATCGACGATTGCCACGCGACGGACGCGATTGAGCGCTTGCAGACGTCGCACGGCAACGGCCACGTCGTTGAAAGTACAGAACCCTTCCCCGCGAGTGGGAAACGCGTGATGCGTGCCGCCGGCCAAGTTCATGGCCACACCGTGTTCGAGCGCGGCCTCCGACGCTTCGCAAGTGCCGCGCACAACGCGCCACGCGCGCTCGACAAAGAGTTCGCTCCACGGCAAACCGATGCGTCGCTGCTCGGCCGCGGGCAAGGTACCCATGGAAATCTGCTCGACGTACTCGCGTGTATGGACGCGTAGCAAATCCTCGAGCGAGGTACGGGTCGGGTCGTGCAGATGCTCGGGCAACACTATGCCTTGCGCAAGCACCCCTTGCCGCAACAGCTCGTACTTAGCCATCGGGAAGCGATGACCATCGGGGAGGGGAATTGCGTATTTGGCGGAGGACCAGCAGTGGAGCGGCATGCCGTGGAAACTATAACGGGCGGCGCGCAGTCATCGCGTTGCCACCGGTTCCCGCAGCGGCCCGGAGATTTCTGGTGTCAACGGGTGGTTCCCTTCAACATCCGCTCCCACCCACGTACAATCGAATACCCGTGAATCGGTGGATTCTCCAGCATCACGAAACCGCTTTCATCGGGGAGCATGTCCCACATGCGTCGAACGCTCGCGAAGGCGGGACGAACTGTGGTGGGCACCGCGAACAGCGTGTCGAGGCGTGCTACCTCAAGCGACGAAGTGAGATGGGCCGCGAGTGCCCACTCGAGCCCACGGAAGTACACGGTGCGACCGTCGCGCGACCAGATCGGTTCTGAGCCGCCCCCTACGGAGATCTGCGACGCGCGCGTGTCGCTGCCGATCAGTTGCACGAACACGTCCGTGCCTTCGCTTGACGCGACATTGTACGCGACGAGACGGCCGTCCGGCGAGATGACGGGGGCGCTGCTTCCGAGTGCTGAATTGAGCGGAGTGAGAGAATCCAATCGCGAAGCCGATGCGAAGAACAGTCGGCCGTTGCGGCGGGCAATCGCCCGTGTGCCGTCTGGCGTGAAGATCAACTCCGCAACGGCCTTGTTCGATGCCATCAACACGGAATCATTTCCAACGCCATCCCACGGCCGTCGCACGTACCGCGTGATTGACCGCGGATAGACGACAAATCGACCATCCGCACTCCAATCGGGACGGCCACCCTGCGTATCGCTGATCCGGGTGTCGACTGCACCGGTTTGGAGATCCTTGAAGAAGAAGCCGCCAGCGAAACCGACGGTGTTACTCAGCACGAGTCGTCGGCCGTCCGGTGAGACGCGGGGAAACGTTCCAAGCACACGGGGGCCGGGAAGACGGCGGATGCGGCCGGTACGCTCGACGATGATCGGTTCACCGAGCGACGATTTGACCGCGCTTTGCGAAAAGACGAGTGTACCGTCCGGCGAGACGTCGAAGTCGAATTGATCATTCGGAGTTGCGCGGATGTGGCCCGCAATGCGGATCGCGTTGCTGCTCACCGCGCCAGATCGTGACGAAAACGGCACCGCTACCAGATCGCTGCCATCACGAACGAAAAACAGCACGTTGTTGCCGTCGACGTGCGGCGCTTGGCCTTCCAACCCCAGCGATCGCAGGACGCCCTGTTGCAGATCCAGCACGCCGATCTCGTGCCGTCCGTCGCGCGTGATCGTGCCGATGGCGTAGCGCTCATCCGGCAGCAGCCTGAGATCGGTGATCGCCGGCTTGCCGGCTGCGGAGTCAGCGACGTACACGAGCTTGATGGCCGTCGTATCACGACCAAACCAGATGGAGTCGCGCACGGCGAAAAGAGCGGCGCCGTGCGCACCGATCATACCGGAGCCATGCCATCCCACCGGACGCGGTGTTCCGCCGTCGAGCGGTAGCAACGTCGACACGCCTGTTTCCCCAATTCCCACCAACAGCGTGTGTCCGTCAGGTAGGAAGGAGACCATGCGTTTTTCGGTGGTGTAGCGACGTCCCGAACCGTTGATGACGCGCATCGAGTCACCGTCGATCGGTCGGTGCAACAACACCAGTTGGCCACCAACGGATGCCTCCACAACGATACTGCGCCCGTCCGGTGCGATCGCGACGATTCCGTTGGTGTGCGCTTTCGCATCGCTCGGCAGCGCCGCCTCAAGATTGAAGCTGTCGTGCGCAACGCGCGCAGGACGCAGCCATCCCCAGGCACCCACAGCCGCGATTGCCGTCATCGCGACCGTTACGAGCACGGTGCGCTTGGGAGACGCCGTTGACGTCGCCGTCGCGGGCGCACCGCTGCTTACCATCACGTCTCCGGTATCCACCGGCGTCTGCATCGCGCGAATGAACTCATCCGCGTTCGCAAACCGATCGGCCGGCAGGCGCGACAACGCCTTGTGCACAGCGCTTGCGATATGCGCCGGCACGGACGGTCGCATGCGCGTCACCGGCGGTGCGTCACCAGACATGACCTTCGCAATCACGATTTGCGCCGTTGGTCCGGCATGCGGCGTTTCGCCGGCGAGCATTTCATAGAGCAGGGCACCCAACGCGTAGATGTCGGTACGCGCGTCAATCTGCTTTTCGCCCGCCGCTTGCTCCGGGCTCATATACGCCGGCGTGCCCACCGACACGCCCGTCTGCGTCATCCGCGTGCCACCAGCGTTGCGCATCGCGAGCGCGATGCCGAAGTCCAAGACCACGGGCTGGCCGTGCTGCAGCAGCACGTTTTCGGGCTTCAGATCGCGATGAATCACGTTGCGCGCGTGTGCGTACGACAGCGCGTGGGCAATGCCCGTCGCTATACGCACGGCGTCGTCGATCGAGAGTTGCTGTTCGCGCTGCAAGCGCGCGCGCAGCGTTTCGCCCTCGAGGTACGGCATCACGTAGTAGAGCAGTCCGCCCGCTTCGCCGCTGTCGAAGAGCGGCAGCAAGTTCGGATGCTGCAACGTGGCTGTGACTTTGATCTCGGACAAAAACCGCTCGGCGCCGAGCATCGCGCCGAGTTCCGGGTTCAAGACTTTGATCGCCACCGGGCGATCGTGCTTGCGGTCGCGCGCGAGAAACACCGTGGCCATGCCGCCGCGGCCGAGTTCGCGCTCGATGTCGTAGCGGTCGGCCAGGGCCGAGCGGAAAGTATCCGTGATGTTCGTCACGCGAGAAATGTGCGCCCGATTCGCGTGTCAGTCGAGCAAATGCCGAGCAAATGCTGCCCGTCGAGAGAAAGACGCCGTTAGCGAAAGGCCACCGACAAGAGTGTCCCGCGAGGTTTCGTGTTCACGGCGGCTCGACCAGCGACCTCGAGGCGTTCCCACCGTTCGCCGCCCCGAATGGCGCCGACGAGCGCACCGGACACCGCGCCGGACGCCGTCCAGAGTCCGACCCATTTCGCGACGTCGGGTGGCTGCGCCGGGATACACCTTCGCGTGTCGCCGCCGCCGGTGCACGTGTGCGCGCCGCTGATGGACATCAGGCCGCCAACCACACCCAAGGCCGCTCCGATAACGGCACCGCCCCGCGCCCCATCCGCCCTCATTCTCTTTCGGTGCATTTCGAGCAACGCAATCTGCGACACCGGAAAGGTCCGCAGCTCTCGGTTCGCATCTCGAATCGTGACCACATCTCGGCTGCGCAACACGACGCTTCCCTCCACCGGTCCGGACAGGTCGGTCGAGATGATGCGAACCTTCGCGCCGAGCGGCACAGCCGCCAGCTGCGCCTGAGCCGCCGGTGCTACCAGGAGTACACAGACCAGCAACGAGGCTAATCGCATGCTTCAAGGTACGTGAATTTCATGTCAGCGGTCAGCGCCCGGTGAATCCCACTGCCTAGAAGGCTATTCCGCTCAAAACCTTCGCCATCTTCTCGTAGTACGCCACCTGGGTGCGCTGATCCGCCGTGGGTACGCCCGTCCACCGCGCACTCGCGGAATAGAGCGTACTGATGCGCGCCAAGAGCTCAGCCGCCTGCCGCTTGTTGTCCTTCATGGTGCTATCCGTCGCCGAGTTCTTGCGTGCGCGCTCGGCGATGGGCGCGAACTGCGTCGCGATCGCAGCCACGCGCTTCTGAAACGCCGTCCATTGCGCGCGCTCCGCCGGTGTGGTCTTGAGGCGTGGATCGTCGCGCACCACCACTCGTTGTGTCGTTGTCACGCCGCCGGCGACGAGTTTTACGGTGTAGGTGCCAGGGAGCGCGAGCGGGCCCGGTGTTGTCGCGCGCGGTCCTTCGTCGTCGTCCTCACCGCCGCCGCTACGCAGCGGAATGTCGGCCTCGCGCAGATTCCACACCGTGCGATTGATGCCGCGCGACATCGCGGGCTTTAACGTCTGCACCACACGACCCGTTGCATCCGACACGGTGAGTGTCGCGGTGCCCGTCGATGCGCTCCAGAAATCGACGTAGGCGCCGTTCGCCGGATTCTCGCCGCGGAAGATCATATCGCCCGTGTGTGGACGCAGATTCGTCGTGCGGATCTGATACGCGGGCTGCATGGTGAAGAGATGCGACGCCTTGGCCATCACGGTTGGCGTGAGCTCCTGCAACGCGTTGGCCTGATCGAGAATCCAGATGCCGCGTGCATGTGACGCGAGAACCAACGCGTTGTCGCGCGGATGAATCTGGATATCGTTGAACGGCATTGTGGGCATGTTGTTGCGCAGCGGTACCCAATTGGTGCCGCCGTTGCCGCTTACGAACACGCCGAACTCGGTGGCAAGATAGAGCAGGTTGGGATTGCGCAGATCCTCGCGCACCGTGCGCACCACGCGTTCCGCCGGCAAATCGCCGACAATAGACGTCCACGTCTTGCCGAAATCCGTGGTCTTGAAGACGTAGTTCTTGAAATCGTCGCTGCGGTGATTGTCCACCGTGGCATACGCCGTGCCGTCGACAAAGTGCGAGGGCTCGACACCCGCGAACCACGCGCCCTTCGGTACGCCGGGGAAGCGCGACGCGGCATCATCCCACGTGGCACCGCCGTCGCGTGAAATGCGGAAGCGTCCGTCGTCGGTGCCCACATATAGCAGCCCCTTGCGACGCGGCGACTCGGCGAGGGTCGTGATGCCCGGGAAGTAGGGCACGCCGTCATCGATGGACAATGTGTTTTCGCTCGGCATGCGCCCCATTAGCGGCAACGTGCTGCGATCGACACCGGTGGTCATGTCGCCTAAATCGGTCCACGTGAGGCCGCGATCGCGCGAGCGGAAGAGATGCTGCATGCCGACGTACAACGTGCCGGTGTCATGCGGCGAGAGTACGATGGGCGAATCCCAGTTGGCGGGATGCATCGCGTTGCCGAGTGTTTGGGTGACACCCGGTTTCCCCCAGGTATCCCAATTGCGCCGACCGGCTATATGGCCTTGAGGATCGCCCGGACGAATGTCCTGCTGCTCCCACGTACGGGTATCGTTGCGTAGGAGTCCGAGAAATTGCGAACCGCTGAAGACGACGCCCGTAAGTTTCGGATCGGCCACCGCCCAGAAACCGTCACCGCCGCAGAGCCGCGACCAATGTTCGTTCAGAATGCCGTTGGTGGTCCAGCTCGCACTTGGGCCCGTCCAGCAGCCGTTGTCTTGGAGTCCGCCATACACGTTGAACGGCATCGCGTTATCCATGGTGACGCGATAGAACTGCGCGAGCGGTAACGACGTGACGAACAAGAACTTGTTGCCGCGATCGTAGCTGATGCCGATGCCGCCGTCGTCGAGTTTGATGACATGACGGCTGTCTTTGGGATCGACCCACACAAACCGATCGTCGCCGTGCGTAGTTGTTCGCGGCGCGGTGAACGTCTTGCCGCCGTCGTCGCTGAACGAATACGCGTTGAGCATGTACACGCGCTTGTCGTCATTCGGATCGATGACTGGCTGGCTGGCGTACATCGGTCGCGGATTCCAATCGGAAAGGAATGTCCACGACTCGCCCTTATTGTCGCTCCGATAGAGACCCGCCTTGCGAATGATGTAGGCCGTGCTCGCGTTATAGCGCTGGCCTTGTTCGATGGAGACAACGAGCACGTTCGGATTCTTGCGATATACCGAAATGCCAATGCGGCCGTACTCACCACTGGGCAGGCCGTTGCCCGTGAGCTTCTTCCACGTGGCGCCGCCGTCGACGCTTTTGTACAGGCCGCTGCCGGGACCACCACCGTCAAACCCATACGCGCTGCGGCGTCGCTGATACATGGCGGCGTAGAGCGTATTCGGATCACTCGGATCGATCGCGACATCCGTGGCGCCAGTCTCTTCGTCCACGAACAGCGTGCGCTGCCATGTGCGTCCGCCGTCCGTGGTCTTGTACAGTCCACGATCGCCGCCGGCCCCCCACACCGAGCCCTGCGCGGCCGCCCACGCGACGTTCTCGTTGGTGGGATGCAGCACGATACGACCGATATGTCGGCTCATACGAAGGCCGACGTTCGTCCACGTCTTGCCCGCGTCGATGCTCTTGTAAATGCCGTCGCCCCAACTCGAGCTCTGTCGACTCGCGCGTTCACCGGTGCCCACCCACACGATGTTGGGATTGGCTTGATTCACCACGACGTCGCCGATCGAATGCACGGGCACATTGTCGAAGAGGGACTCCCACGTCACGCCGTTGTCCCGCGTGCGCCAGAGGCCACCGGTCGCCGCGCCTACGTACATGGTGTATGGATTGGACTCCACGACATCCATGTCGACGACGCGTCCGCTCATCGACGCGGGGCCGATGTTGCGGAGTCTGAGCCCCGCGAGATCACTCGCCGCGAACGTCGTCTGTGCGTGGACTATTGCTGGCGCGATCGTCGGAGCGATCGCGAACAGCGCAGTCAGCGACCATCGAATGGCACGAAACGAATGCATGATCACTGTGCTCCCGTTGTGAAGACATATCGGCCCGAGCCGACATCGATGATGAGATCGTTTCCAGCAGCACGCGACGCTCGCACGCCGTTCATCCCGGCAATCGGCGCGCCACCTTCGCGGACACTGCTCGCGGTGGCGTTCCGTAGGGTGACACTGGCCCACGTGTTGGGTGGCACAACGACGGTCAGCGTCATCGCCCCATTCACGACGCGCCACTCCGAGCTGAGCGTGCCGTACGCCGTTTCGAGTTGCGTTTTGGCCGAGGTCAATCCGCCGCCCACCGTCGGGGCGATGATCGCATGCTTGTAGCCCGGCGCCGCGTCGTCGACATCGAGTCCGCCGATAGTGCGATACATCCAATCGCCGATCGCGCCAAACGCGTAGTGATTGAACGAATTCATGCTTTGCTCCTGAAACGAACCATCAGGGCGAATGCCATCCCAGCGCTCCCACATGGTTGTCGCACCGCGGGTGATGGGATAAATCCACCCCGGATACGTGCGCTGATTGAGCAGTTTGAAGGCGTCGTTCATGCGACCATTGCGCGACAGCGCATGCGTGAGCTCCGGTGTGCCGAGAAACCCGGTCGAGAGGTGCCCGCCGTGACGCGCGATGTTGTCGACCAATCGTTGCACCGCCTGCGGCACTTCACTCGCGTCCAACATCCCATAGTTCAACGCCAGCGCGTACGCCGTCTGCGTGTTCTCGGCCACTCGCCCGTTAGCTGAAACAAATTCCTTGCGGAGCGCGGCGCGCACGCGCGCAAACAGATCGCGATACTTCTGCGCGTCGTCGGCGCGACCCAGCACCGTCGCGGCCCGCGCGACAATGTCGGCCGAATGCGCCATGTAGATGGTGGCAATGAAATCGGTACCCGTCGTCGCTCCCGGATAACCGGCGTCGTCGCTGTGCCAGGCCAGCCAGTCACCAAAGTGTGAATCGCGATTCCAGATGAGCGACGGACCGGCGCGCCGTGTTTCATAGTCAACCCACGCGCGCATGCTCGCGAACTGCCGTTCGAGAACGCCGCGATCGCCGTACATCTGGTACATCGTCCACGGCACGACGGTCGCCGCATCGCCCCATCCGGCCGCCGCCGCGAAATGCGTACTGTCGCCGCCCAGCGGATTGGGTATCACCCACGGCACACTGCCGCCCGGGTGCTGATCGAGCGACAGGTCGGCGAGCCACTTCGAGAAAAACCCGGCGACGTTCATGTTGAAACTCGCCGTGCGCGCGAACACCTGTGCGTCGCCCGTCCACCCCAATCGTTCGTCGCGCTGCGGGCAGTCCGTTGGGACGTCGAGAAAATTGCCGCGCTGCCCCCACATGATGTTTTGCTGCAGCTTGTTGAGCAACGTATCTGAGGTCACGAACGTGCCAGTTTCGGCGAGGTTCGTGTGCACCACGATGCCGGTGACGTTGGTGCGTGCGGGGGCGCTGCGTAGCCCTTCGACCTGCACGTAGCGGAAGCCGTGATACGTGAAATGCGGCTCCCACGTGAATTCCACATCGTCGTTCAGGGTGATGCGGTCTTTCTGAAAACCATCACGCAAATTGTCCGTGTAGATCTCACCGCCTTTGGTCAGCACTTCGGCGTGCGATAACGTGATCGTGTCGCCCGCGTGTCCCCGCACACGCAACTTCACCCAACCGGTAATGTTCTGGCCGAGGTCAAAGACGGTCTTCCCGGCAGGTGTCGTGATGATGGCGATGGGCACGACTTCGGCGGTGCGGCGCACGGGCTCCGTCGCGGGTGCGACGAGTGCGGCGTTCGTCGGCGCGGCGATCGCGACCGGCGTCCACGATTTGTCGTCGAAGCCAACGCGATTCCACCCGTACTGCGCTTTGCGCGCGTCGTAACTCTCGCCGCGATAGATATCGGCAAACGTGATGGCACCCGTTGAGTAGCGCCACGCGTTGTCGCTGATTACGCGCTGCGTTTTGCCGTCGGTGTAGGTGATCTCGAGTTGCGCCAGCAGTGCGACGGTGGTGCCGTAATCTTGCTTGCGGCCGTTGAAGCCCAGATAGCCGCGATACCATCCGTCGCCCAAGATCGCACCGATCGCGTTATCGCCTTGCTGCAGCAAGGTCGTAACGTCGTATGTCTGGTACTGCAGTCGCTTGTTGAGACTCGTCCAGCCCGGGGTGAAGTAATCGTCGCCAACGCGCCGACCGTTGAGATGCAGTTCATACAGGCCGCGCGCAGTCACATAGGCGCGCGCCGAGCGCACGGTGCCGCGCACGGAAAACGTGCGACGCAGCATGGGGGCAGGGGCGCCTGCGGAATCGCGCGCCGATGCGGGTGGTCCGATCCATTGTGCGCTCCAGTCGGAGGCGGCGAGCTTGCCCATTTCCCAGAAGGCCGGCTCACTCCACGCCGACTCGCGATCGGTCGCATCCCATACTCGCACTCGCCAGTAGTAGCGGGTCGATGACACGAGCGCTGGCCCGCCATAGGCGACAAATACGGATGCGTCGCTCGTCTGCCGCCCCGAATCCCAGAGCAGCGCTTTGCCGGTTCGCAGATCGGCCGCGGTCGTCGCGACCTGCACCTGGTAGGCGCGCTGCATCGTGTTGCGCAGTTCGCTCTCGAGCCGCCAGCTCAGGCGGGGGCGCGCGACGTCCATCCCGACAGGATTGGCGCGATACTCCGTGCGCAACCCGGCCACGCCGAGCGGGGACTGCGCGCCCGCGACTGATGGCGCAAGAACGGTGCACAAGACGGCGCGGATAAGCGCCAGAGAGCGAGCGAGAGTCACAGCGGCCTCGGACGGGTAGCACGGGGGCGGGAGCGTAGCACGGTGCAGGTCCCACCAAAGTGCAGCCTGACGACCGGCGAGCGCCACCGGTCCCCGGCCACGCACGGTGTGCAAGTCAGGCCGCCTCGCGCGTCTCCCTGTCATCACCCAAGTTTTCCGAGTCCATGGATCCAGGCACCGACCGCGAAAAAGACGGGCTAGCCGATGCGCAAATCGAGCGGCTCTACCGCAGTTACCACACGCCCATCGTGCGGTACCTGACCCGTCGGCTGGGCGATCGGGATCTGGCCGAGGAGTTGGCCTCGGAAACGTTCGTCCGTGCGATGCGCTATCTCGAGACGCATGGCACCGTGTCGAGCGAGCGGTCATGGTTGTTTGCCGTGGCGACGAACCTCGTGCGCGACGAAGCACGGCGCGATGCGCGGCAACGGCGTCATTTGGAGCTGCTACGCAACGAGGCGAGCGACGAGTCGTGCGAACCCGAGCCGACGTCGCTCGAGCGCCTGCAGGAAGCGGCGCTCGCGCGATGCGCGGTTGACGCGTTGGCCGAGCGTGATCGCGTGGCGTTGTTGATGAAGGAGGAGGGGTTGGACTATCACGAGATTGCCGCCGCGCTGGGGTTGAGCGTGGGCTCAGTCGGTACCACGCTGTCGCGCGCGCGGCGCCGACTGGTTGAGGTGTACGAAGCGATGCAACGCGACAGTGACGCACGCGCGAAGGGAGGGCTCCATGGCTGACGCACCCGACATGACGCCGAACGCGTCTGGGGACTACGATCCCGACGAAACGCTGCGCCCCGAGTGGACGGCCGACGGTCACCTCGACGAAGGCACCGTGCATGCGTGGCTCGACGGCGCGTTTGATGCGGCGTCGGCATCGCAGGTTGAAGCGCACGTGGATGGCTGCGCTCAATGCCGCGCGATGGTGGCGGAAGCGCGCGGACTGATCGCGGGGGCGTCGCGCATTACTCGCGCGCTCGATGCGGTACCGAATGAAGTGGTGCCCGCGGATGACGTTGCACGCGCGGCGTCGCGGATTGTGGCGCAGATGGAGATACCTGCGGCCGCGATGACCTTGGGTCGTATCGCGGAGCCAGCGCAGGCGTACGCGTCTGCGAGGTCGCCGAGTGCCACGTTAACGAACGATGACTCGCCTGCGTTCACGACTTCAACACGCGCGTGGTATCAGTCGCGTTTGTGGCGGGCGGCGGCGGCAATCGTGATCGTTGTCGGCGGGAGTACGTATGTGTTGCGCGATCGTGGGACACCGAGTGTCGCGTCGTTCACACGCGACACAGCCGTGACGGAGTCGGTCACGCGTGAAGCAGCGAAGACGGTCGCCGCGGCCGCGAGCGCGCCGAACGCCGACCGCGCAACTGGCGCGCGTCAGCGCGAAGCGTCGCCGCCGCCGGCCGAGACTCGGCGCAATGCCAGGGTCGCAGCGAAGCGTGAAAGCGCGAACGATGCGAACGCGAAGGATGCGAACGCGAAGCGTGGCATTAGTGAATCGACGAGCGCTCCAGCATCGGCGCCGATGCCCGTCGCGGTAACCACCGCCGCGAGTGCCGCGCCTCTCGCGGTGCCGCCGGCCCGCGTCGTCGATTCGCTCGCTTCGAGGAAATCCGCGCTCGACTCGACCGCGCGCGGAGTCCTCGCCGATTCGCGTGCCGGCGCGAGTGCGACGCCAGCCCCGCCATCGTCGCCGACGTCGGCCACGGTTCGTGTTACGGGTGTGGTGCGAGATCAACGCGGCAAACCGATCGAGGGCGTTGCTGTGGCGCTTGCCGGCACCACGAACCAGGTCATGACCAACGCGCGCGGCGAGTTCGCGCTGGGAATGTCGGGTGACTCTGGCACGATCATGATGCGTCGACTGGGATATCAGGCAGAGCGCGTACCCGTGCGCGCCGCGCGCCTCGATTCGACCGTGGTGCAGCTCGCGATGAAGGAGTCGGTGCAATCGCTGGCGGCCGTGACCGTCGCGAGCGAGTCGGCGGCGCGGCGCGGAGCGCGCGCGATTGCCGCTGACACTCTAGTGCAGACACGCCTCGGCCTTCCATCGTGTTGGCGCGTCACGAGCGCGGCGAGTTCCTCACTTGAGGAGTTGAACGCCGAGCTGCCGCACTATATACACATTCCGGCAGCCCGTCTGACCTCGACGCTCGATACACGTTGGGTTGACTGGCCTCGCATCGGTGATGCGACAGCGGTGTCCATGTCGCTCGACAATTCAAGCGCGCTGAGCGGGCGCAGTGTCGTCGATGGAAAGTCGCTTCAGCTCGTGTTGACGGCGACGTCGAACGGTTGGCGAGGCGCCGCTACGTTGCAGGTCGGTGCACAGCGGTTCGTCGGCGCGCTCACGCTGACGACGGCGCAACCCGCGATGTGTACGCCGTAGCGCGTGTGCAAGAGCTGACGCGGTCGGCGTCTCCTGTGTGTAGCTGCTCAGTCACTCACACAGGAGAACACGATGTCCCACAACGTTTCATCACCATGGCGCGCGCTGACATCGCTGCGGTCCATGATGGCGCTCCTCTTTGGCGCGCCGGTGCTCGCCGCGGTCACGCCGAATGATGCAGCGAATGAATCAGTCATTGGCTCGGCACTAACCGTCGATGTGCGTGGTGTCGTACGCGACGCAGCGACGAACGTCGGCATCCCCGGCACGCAGATCGTCGTTACTCCGTCGGGCGGCACCGCCGTATCGGCGCAGTCTGCAAGCGACGGATCCTATCATCTGTCCGTCAGCATCGCCGATCGCAGCACGGCGCTCCAGGTCCAGGCACGGCGCCTAGGTTATCAAGCGCAGAGCGTGCAGCGCATCGCGACGAAGGACTCAGTCCAGGTCGACTTCGCGCTTCACGCCGCCGTCGCCTCGCTGTCCGCAGTCACGGTTGCGTCGCCCACCGCGGCACCGTACGTCGGTCGCACGCGCGGAATCGTGGCCGAGGCCGCGGCCTCCGTCAATGGCGCTCGCATGGCGTCGCCGCCGGCCACTACCGCGATGCGCAAATCAGTCGCCGATCGTCGCGCGGACGCCAGCAAGCGCGAATCGCGCCAGAACGGCGTGTACGATTCGCTTGCACCATATCCCGACTGGAATCGCGAACAATACGATCGGATCGTCGATAATCCGTTCCTCGGCGTGCGCGGTAACCCGCGCTCGACGTTCTCGGTTGATGTGGACCGCGCGTCGTACGGCAATGTGCGCCGCTTCCTGACCCAAGGGCAGGCACCGCCGGCGGACGCCGTGCGGATTGAAGAGATGGTGAACTACTTCCCCTATCATCTTGAGACGCCGCGCGGTGACGCGCCGGTGGCGATCACCACCGAGGTGACAGCGGCCCCGTGGCAGACGAAGCACCAGTTAGTGCGCATTGCATTGCAGGCGCGCAAGATCGAGACCGAGAAACTGCCGGCCAACAATCTTGTATTTCTAATCGACGTGTCCGGGTCGATGAACGAGCCGAACAAACTGCCACTGGTGCAATCGTCGCTGCGTCTCTTGGTCGAGCAGCTGCGTCCGCAGGATCGCGTCGCGCTGGTGGTGTACGCCGGCAACGCTGGCGTTGTGTTGCCACCCACCGATGGCAATGAGAAGGCGCGCATCATGGAGGCGATTGATCGCCTCGAAGCGGGCGGTTCGACCGCCGGTGGTGCGGGTATCGAGCTCGCCTACCGCACGGCGCGCGAACACTACATGGCGGGCGGTAACAATCGGGTCATTCTCGCCACCGACGGCGACTTCAACGTCGGCGTGAGCAGCGACGCCGAGCTTGAGCGCCTCATCGAACGCAAGCGCGAAGAAGGGACGTATCTGACTGTCCTGGGCTTCGGTATGGGCAACTACCAGGACGCGAAAATGAAGAAGCTCGCCAAGATCGGGAACGGCAACTACGCCTACATCGATCAGATCGACGAAGCGCGCAAAATGCTCGTGCGCGAAATGGGTGCGACGTTGGTGACCGTGGCGAACGACGTGAAGTTGCAGGTGGAATTCAATCCGGCGCGCGTCGCGGCCTACCGACTCATCGGCTATGAAGATCGTCTGCTTCGCGACGAAGACTTCAACGACGACAAGAAGGACGCCGGTGATATGGGCGCCGGTCATACGGTCACGGCGCTCTACGAAGTCGTACCCAAGGGCGTGACCGGCACGGTCAAGGTGCGCGAGTCGGACCCACTTCGGTACACGGCGGTGACGCCGAGCGGCCGCGAGGACAACGCGCGTGCGGCGGGCAGCGACGAGTTGTTGTATGTGAATCTCCGCTACAAGACGCCGGGAGAAACAGCGAGTAAGCTGATTGGAAGGGCCGTGCGCGCAGGCGATGTGAAGGCACGTGCGTCGGATGATCTGCGCTTCGCGGCGTCCGTGGCGTCGTTCGGCATGCTGCTGCGGAACTCGGAGTACAAGGGCGACGCCACCGGCGCGAGCGTGCTGCAGTTGGCACGTGATGCGAGCGGTGAGGATGACTATCGTCGCGAGTTCGTTCGCCTGGTCGAACGGTGGCAGGAGATATCGCGTGGCATCGCGGCCCGTCCCGCCCATCGCGAGCCGTAACTCGCGCGGGGTTCGCGATTCTTGACAGTCGCGTCGTCGCGCCGGATCGTCAGGGATGATTGGATTCTTGACGATTCCGGCGCGGCACCCGAGCCCGCTCGTGTTGCTGGCTGCCGCGACGCTGAGCGTGTTTGCACCGCACTCTTCACTCGACGCGCAGGAACCGTCGCTGCCGTCGGCGATCGTGGGCGTCGTGCGCGATCAAGCCGGCCGGCCGATCGGCGATGCCGATGTATTGGTGTATCAGCTACAGATGCGGGCGCGATCACGCGCCGACGGCACGTTTCGGTTCGATCTCAAGCCTGGCAAGTACACGATCGAAGTGCGGCACTTAGGCTATAAGGCCGTGACATCGAAAGTCACGGTAAAAGAGGCGCCGCTCAGTGTCGCGATTCAGATGGAACGCGTGCCGTTCTTCCTGCCTTCAGTGCTCACGACCGCCGATCGCGGTGGGCTCTCGGGTGTCATTGCCGACACGGCGTACAAACCGGTCGCGAAGGTGCGCGTCACCGTACTGGGGGCCAATGCGTCGGCCGAGACTGATAGCGCCGGTGCGTTCTTCATGCCCGTCAAACCCGGCCACTACATGGTGGAGCTCAAGCGCGATGGATACGCTCGACAGCTTGTCGGTGTGACGGTTCCTGAAACCACGGGGCGAAAGCTTGCGGCGTGGATGGTGCCGACCAAGAACGCCGATCCGCGCGAAGGTGCGATGCTCTTCGATCTGCCGCATCGCGTGAATATGGCCAACGTGGTCTGGGATAAGTTTTACACGCGCGAAGACATGGAGGCGCTCAACGTGCGCGACGTGCGCATGCTCACGAGCAACGCCGCGATGAAGCTGTCCGCGCCCGACTGCAAGGTGTTCATTAACGGCGATCAGACGAAGTGGATGCCGATGTGGACGCTGAAGACGGAGGATGTGGAGTTCGTCGAAGTTCACATCGCGAAGCCTGATATTCCGAAAGGCGATGCGGCTTCGAGCACGGGCGGGTCGAACGACAAGCTGGTGTCGCTAAAGAAGGCATCAAGCGGGTTCGGTCCGCCCGAGTCGTCTGACTGTCCCGCGACGGTCATTGCGTGGTTGCGCAAGTGATGCGCGTGACCATGGCGGTGCTCGCGACCGCGTTGTTGCTCGCACCACGTTTGCACGCGCAAGAGACTCCGCGGCGCGGTGAAATTCGCGGTACGGTGGTGGACGAGACGGGACGTGCGGTCGCGAACGCTGACGTGCTGTTCGCCAAGCGAGCGGTGCGCGTACGCGCGGGCGAGGACGGTGTCTTTCGTGTGCTCGATCTCGAACCGGGCAAATACACGTTCGAAATCCGTCGCATCGGCTACAAACCGCAGAGCGCGAAAGTCACGTTGCGCGATTCGCTCGTCGCCGTGCGCGTGGTGCTCGAACGATTGCCGTTTTCCCTCCCGTCAGTGGTCACGGTCGCCAATCGCGGCGGATTGAGCGGTGTGATTGCAGATACCGGCTACCGTCCGCTCGCCGCGGTGAAGGTGCAGGTGAACGGCATGCAGCTGCAAACCGAAACAGATTCCGCCGGGAAATTTTTCTTGGGTGTCAAACCCGGGCACTACATGGTCGTGTTGCGACGCGACGGGTTTGCGCGACAGATGGTGAGCGTGACGGTACCGCCGGACACGGGGCGGCAGATTGCTGCGTGGATGATTCCGGCCAAGCGTGATCCGGATCCGCGGCAAGGTGCGATGCTCTTCGATCAGAACCAACGACTGATGGCTGCGGCCCCTGCGTCGAGTCGATTCTTTACGCGCGAGGACTTTGAAAAGCTTGGCACGACGGATTTGCGGCAGTTGGCCTCGTTGGCTTCGGGTTCCAACGCGGATATGAACTGCCCGGTGATGGAGAACGGCGATCCCAAGCGCACCTTGCCTCTGTGGGCAGTTGATCCGCAGGACCTCGAATTTCTTGAGGTGTACTTCGTGCGCGCGGGTGCGCCACGCACCAGTGCGGGACCGGGCGGCAGTGGTGGCAAGCTTCAGGACATGAAGCGCGAGATGTCGCGAGTTCCAAGCTCCGGGTGCGGTATCACACTCGTCGCGTGGTATCGCAAGTGACGCAACGCCTGGTGCCGTTGCTGGCGTCGATGGCGATGGGCTTGGCGTATGGTGTGTCGCTGGATGCACAGCCCGTGTTGCCAAAGCCCGCGGGCCCCGGCACGCTCGTGGGCGTGGTGGCTGACTCCGCCGGCACGCCCATTCGCGATGCGACGGTCTACATCGCGCAACTCAAACGCACGGTGACTACGCGCGACAACGGCAGCTTTCGCTATGACAGCGTCAAGGCTGGCACCTATACCATCAGTGCGCGTGCGGTCGGCTTCATCGCGAACGCCGGAACTGTCACGGTTGGTGCAACTGGCGGCACGGTCATCATCGAGATGACGCGCGTCTCGTGGGGGTTACCCGCGGTGACGACGCGCGCCGATCGCGGCGGACTCAGTGGCGTGATTGGCGACACGGCGTATCGAGCGCTCGCCGGGGCACGGGTCCGCGTGCTGGGCAGTGGCGCCGGCGCGACCGTCACCGACGAGGAAGGTGCATTCTTCCTGCCGGTGAAGCCCGGCCGCTACATGGTGCGCATCCAGCGAGACGGGTATGCGCAACAAGTCGTCAGCGTGACCGTGCCCGAGAAAGAAGGGCGGCGCATCTCGGCGTGGCTCGCGCCGGGAACACCAAAAGCCGACGCGCTCTACGGCGCCAATCTCTTCGACCTCGAGCAACGACTGATTCGGCGCGGTCCAGTCGGTTCCAAGCTCTACTCGCACGAAGACTTCGAGAAGTACAGCATCGATGATGCGCGTGATGCTGCGCAGCGGTTTCTGGCACGCCGCTTGACCGACGATGAATGCGCCCTGATTGATGGCGGCCCGAAAGAGGCGCCGCTCTGGGCTATCAGCGCGAGTGAGATCGAACTGATGGAGGTGTATGAAACGCCGCGTCCGCGTATGGGCGTGCGGAGCATCAACGGCATGCAAGCGATGGGCGACAAGGGGAACGGGGCACGAACCACCTGCAAGCACGTCGTCTGGCTCCGGAAATAGCGTCGCTCGGGTTCGGTTGCGCCGGGCGCGGGCGGCAAGTCGGTGCGCGAAACGCCTCGCGAAAGTGCTTCGCGTGAGGCATGTTCCGAGGGTTGTGCCGTGACCGCGTTCACTCGAGCTCATCCCTCCCATGTCGCTCCGTCTTCGTCGCTCTGCGTTGGCCGCCGCCGTTCTGCTTTCGGCCGCTACGCTTCGCCCCGTCCTCGCACAGTCCGCACCTGAGTACGGACCGCCCAAAGGCACGCTGCTGATTGTCGGTGGCGGCAATCTGGACGGCAGTGGCATCTACGAGAAGTTCATCGAGCTCGCCGGCGGACCGTCGGCAAAAATCGTGGTTGTGCCGACGGCGGGCGGTAACCGCGATCGCCAAGGCAAGGTCATCGACTACAAGCCCGACTCCGTGCTCGCGTCGTGGAAGAAGCTCGGACTCACCAACGTGTTCATGCTGCACACGGCCGACCCGAAAGTCGCCGACACCGACGAATTCGCCTCGATGCTCAAAGACGCGAAAGCCGTGTGGTTCGTCGGGGGGCGTCAGTGGAACATCGTCGATTCGTACGCGCATACGAAAACGTACAAGGCCTTTCACGACGTGCTCGCACGCGGCGGCGTGATCGGCGGCAGTTCAGCCGGCGCGACCATTCAAGGCGACTACCTCGTGCGTGGCGCGATCTCCGGCGCCGATGTGATGATGGCGCCCGAGCCGGAGCATCAGAAAGCGTTTGAGTTTGTACGCAAGGTCGCCATCGATCAGCACATCAACACGCGCAACCGGTGGATGGACCTGCAACAAATCATGGCCAAGATGCCCAATCTGTTGGGCATCGGGTTGAGCGAAGCGACGGCGATCATCGTGAAGGGCGATCAGTTCACGGTCATGGGCAAGGCGCAGGTGGCCATCCACGATACCACGCATCCGCAGCCCGCCGGCGAAAAGCCGTACATCACATTGCAGGCTGGTGACAAGTACGACATGAAGAAGCGTCAGGTGATCAAGTGATGCGCCGCCGAATCGGTATCTCGTCGCTCATCGCGATCTGTGCGCCGCTCGCACTGACAGCGCAGGCCAAACCCAAAGCCGGCGCGTCGGAAATTCCCGCCGCGATGGCGACGATCAAAGAAGCCGACCTCAAACGCGATCTCTACGCGTTTGCAAGCGACGGCATGCGCGGGCGCGAAGCGGGCACGGTCGACGAAATGCGCGCGTCGATCTGGGTGGCCGAGCAGCTGCGCGCGATGGGCGCCAAGCCGGCGGGGCAGGATGGCAGCTACTTCCAGTGGTGGAATATGCTGGTCACGCGCGTCTCGACGGTGTCGAGTAGCGCGACGATCGGAGGCAAGTCACTCACGCTCTGGAAAGACATTGTGCCGCTCGGCAACGGCATCGGTGACGCGACCGGCAACACGATGTGGATTGGCGATGGCGCGGATACGACTATGGATATTCGCGGAAAGATTGTGGTTGTGCAGATGGCGACGCCACAGGCGAGCGCGGTACGCACCACGACTAACTCGTACGAAGTGCGCTATACGCAAGCGGCAATCACGGCCACCACGCAGCGGCTCCAGCGTCGCGGACCAGCCGCGATTATCGTGGTCGCCGACTCGATCGCGGATATCGCGCTCGAACCACTCGGCATCATTCGCATGCGCGGCACGCAGGATGTCGTGGGCGGTGCATCACGTTTCGCGAATCAGGCCGCGCCGCCAGCGGCGAATACGCAGCAAGCGCGCAACGTGCAGGCGCCGTCGTTCCTCGTGCACAGCAGCATGGCGGCCGCGTTGCGCGGCGCGTCGGTTCCGGCTGAATTGCATGTGCGGATGGAGCGCTTCGAAACGCCGTCGTGCAACGTGGTGGCGATTATTCGCGGCACAGATCCCAAGCTGCGCGATGAGTACGTGCTCTACAGCTCGCACCAAGATCACGACGGCGTGCGCTACATCATTGGCAAAGATTCAGTGTGGGCGGGCGCAGATGATAACGGCAGCGTGAGTGTGGCGGTGTTGGCCGCGGCGCGCGCCTTCGCCAAGCAACCGGCCAAACGCTCAATCTTGATCGTGTTTCACGGGGCCGAAGAACGCGGCCTGCTCGGCTCACGCTATCACGCGGCGCATCCGGTGGTGCCGCTCGCGCAGATCGTGGCGGTGCTTAACGGCGATATGATCGGCCGCAACAATCCCGATTCCGCGAGCTTGCTGGGTATTCAGCCGCCGCACAAGAATTCGAGCGAACTCGTGGAGATGGCGCTCAAGGCGAATGATCTCACTGGCAAGTTCAAACTCGACAGCATCTGGGACCGGCCGACGCACCCGGAAGGCTGGTACTTCCGCAGCGACCACGTGCCATACGCACGACTGAACGTGCCGGCCATCGAGTACTCGACCAACTTGCATCCCGACTATCACACGCCGCGCGACATTCCGGCCAATATCAATTATCCCAAGCTCACGCGCATGACGCAGTGGATGTATCTCACGGGATGGTTCGTCGCGAACGCGGCGAAGCGTCCGGGCATTGATCCGGGGTTCAAGCTGGAGCGGTGAGTTTATGACTGCGGTCCGCGGCGCCTCGTGATGGCGTCGCGGGCCGTGATGGCGTGTAAGCAGCCACGGATTTCGCGGATTGAACGGCCGATGAACACGGATAATGCTTGATGTACTCAACCTGCATCTTTTGCAATAGCGCGTTAGGCAAGAACGAATCGATCGAGCACTTTCCGGTCGGTCGGAAATTGGCATTTGATGCTGCGCGCGGACGTTTGTGGGTCGTGTGTCCCTCGTGTGCGCGCTGGAACCTCACGCCGCTGGAATCGCGGTGGGAGGCGATCGAGGAGGCCGAGCGCGCATTTGTGGCGACAAAACTTCGCGCGTCGACGGAGCACATCGGACTCGCCAAACTGCGCGAAGGCACCTCGCTCATTCGTATTGGGCGGCCGCAGTTGCCGGAATTTGCGGCGTGGCGGTACGCGGACGTGTTTACGCGGCGGCATCGGCGCACGATTGCACTCGGCGCGCTGCCGGGCGTACTGCAGATGATCCCGATGATCCGCGACGTAGTTCCGACGTCCGTGTTGCCCATCGTCCTCGGCGCGACCAGCGTCATGTACGCCGGATTGCTGGGCGTCTTTGCGTATCAAGGCATCGAGCGCAGGCGTGGGCGTCTGCACGTGCGTGATGATGATGGACAACGCTTGCTCATCACCCGCGGCGACGCCGCGTTCGCCCGCATCGTTCGACACGCGCGCGACGAATCGTGGCATCTACGCGTGTCGCATCGGCCGCTGCGCGCGGCAGGTCCGCTGGGACGACTACTCGGACTCCGCGAGTCGAACGACTTTCACGCGTCGTACACCGACGTGCACGGCACGGTCGCACTCCGCGCACTCGCGTCCATACTGCCGAGCGCGAATCACGGTGGTGCGCCAAAGGGCGTCGTCGCTCAGGCCGTGGGCGTGATTGAGAAGCACGGATCCGCGCTTGCGGAGATGCGCGAGACGTCGAGGCTGCCGCGTGAAGTGGTGCGCGACTCACGGGTCCTCTCCGAACTCCACGCGCCAACCCGCCTCGCGCTCGAAATGATGCTGCACGAGCACGACGAACGCCGCGCCCTCGACGGCGAGCTGCGCGAACTCGAAGACCGTTGGCGCGAAGCCGAGGAAATTGCGAACATCGCCGATAACATGTTCGTTCCGACGACCGTTGGCGCCGAACTCGCTCGGCTCCGA
This sequence comes from uncultured Gemmatimonadaceae bacterium, assembly GCA_966096095.1. Classification (GTDB taxonomy): domain Bacteria; phylum Gemmatimonadota; class Gemmatimonadetes; order Gemmatimonadales; family Gemmatimonadaceae; genus Gemmatimonas. The sequence continues at coordinate 39,555 of CBHTUR010000006.1, forward strand.
TCCAAGAAATCCGAAGAGTCCGCATAATCCGTCGAATCCGTCGAATCCGCGGTAAGCAGTCCCCGCAGTCCAAGTAGCTCCTGCAGTCCCAGCCGCCCGCGAGTCTGGCCCCCGCGCCTCCCCGACCGCATCTTCGGAGCGAGTCCCGCGCACCCTCTCGCCTCCGAACTCCTTCGTATGCTTCCGTATCGTCGCGCCGCCGTCGCCGTGCTGCTCGCGAGTGTCACGCTCACCACGCCATCGCACGCACAGAAAGGCAAATCGGCCATTCCGTCGCCCGCCAGCATCCTCGGCTGGGAACCTGGCGCCGATCGCAAACTTCCGAGTTGGAAGCAGGTCACCGACTACTTCACAGCGCTCGATAAGGCGAGTCCGCGCGTGCAAGTGCGTAACCTCGGACCGACGACGCTCGGTCGTCCGTTCCTGGTTGCATACATCAGCGATTCGGCGACGCTCGCGAACCTACCGAAGTACCAGAAGATCCAGCGCCAACTGATGGATCCGCGTCAGCGCGGTACCACCAGCAAAGCGTCGCTCATCGCGCAGGGCAAGAACATCATTCTCATCACGTCGAGCATCCACTCGACGGAAGTCGGAGGCTTCCTCACGCCTTTCGTGCTGGCCGATCGACTCGCCCGCGCCGACACGCCTGAAGCGCGTGAGATTCTCGCCAACACCATCATCATGTTGGTGCCGAGCCAAAACCCCGACGGTGTCGACATCGTGGGCGACTGGTATCGGAGCAGCATCGGCACGCCGTTCGAAGGCACGCAGCCGCCCGAGATTTACCACCACTACACCGGTCACGATAACAACCGCGACTGGTATGCGTTCACGCAAAAAGAAACGCGCTACACCGTCGATTCGCTCTACACGCCGTGGGATCCGCAAATCGTCAACGACGTCCACCAACAGGGGGGCAACGCCGGACGCATTTTCATTCCGCCGTACATGGATCCGGTTGAGCCGAATATCGATCCGATCTTAACGACCAGCACCAACGCGCTCGGCATGGCGATGTCGTGGCGCATGACCGCCGAAGGAAAGACCGGCATCGCGACGAACGCCGCTTACGATCAGTGGTCGCCAGCGCGTCAGTATTCGCTGGTGCATCGCGGTGCGCGTATTCTGACAGAAACCGCGAGTGCACGCCTCGCCTCGCCCGTCGATATGAAGTTCGAGCAATTGGGTACCGGCCGCGGCTATGACGCCAAGGAAGCGACGTGGAACTTCTCGTCGCTCTGGAAGGGCGGCACGTGGGGCATTGGCGACATCGTCTCGTATCAGGTCAGTGCGTCGTGGGCGCTCCTCGTAGAAGCGGCGCGCAATCGCACGGGCTGGCTCGAGAGCTACGCCTCGATGGGTGAGCGCGCGCTCGCGGCCGATCATCCGTGGACATACACCGCGGTGCCAACGGCCTTCACCATCTCCAAGGCGCAGAAGGATCAGGCTGCGCTGCAGCGCTTGCTCTGGACGTTGCAGCACGGTCAGGTGGAGATCTTCAACAATTCCGCCGGCGACGGCTACGTGGTGCCCACGAATCAGCCGTTTGGGTCGTACGCGAAAACGCTGCTCGAGCGCCAGAAGTATCCCAACCTGTCGGAGTATCCGGGTGGCCCGCCCAAGCGCCCGTACGACGTGACCGCGCACACGTTGCCACTCTTGTTCGGTGTGGACGTACAGGCAACGAGCTCGCCCAACCCGTCGATGGGCGCAATGCTCGCTCCCGTCGCGGAGCCGACATTTAGCGTGGCAGGGCTGAGCGGCACCGCAACCAAGCGCATAGGCATCTATGCCAGCTACAACGCCTCGATGGACGAAGGATGGACGCGCTGGGTGTTTGACGCGAATAAGATTGCGTTCACTACGCTGCACGACAAAGACGTGCGCGCAGGCAATCTCAAAGCCAAGTTCGACGCGATCATCATTCCCGATCAGGCCGCGAATCAAATTCGCCGAGGGCTGAGTGCCCCGTATCCTGACTCACTGCGCGGTGGACTCGGCGAGCCGGGCGCCAACGCACTCAAAGAATTTGTGAACGCCGGTGGCACGGTGCTCGCGTTCAACGATGCGAGCGAATACGCCATCGAAACCTTTGCCTTGCCGGTGAAGAATGTGCTGGCAGGAGTGCGGAACACGGAGTTCTACGCGCCAGGATCGCTGTTGGGCGTCGAGATCGACAAGACCCATCCGCTCGCCAAAACGTTCACGGCACCGGTGCCGGCCGTGTGGTTTGAAGACAGTCCAACGTTCGACGTGACCGATCCGAGCAAAGCGACGGTTGTAGCGCGCTATCAGGCGACCGGGGACCCGATGCTTTCCGGATGGCTGTTGGGCGGCTCGAAGCTCAACGGCAAAGCCGCCATGGTCGACGCGTCAGTCGGGCAAGGGCACGTCGTGCTATACGGATTCCGTCCGCAGTATCGCGCGCAGACCAACGCGACGTGGCCGCTGATTTGGACGGCGATACTGCGCTAACTGCGGAAACGCAGTACTTGGTACTTGGTACCGGTACTCGGTACCGGTACCAAGTACCGCAGTTCAGTCGTGCTCCACGATCTCCACAACGCGCCCCGCCGCAACCGGCCCCCCGAGCACATCAGATTTCCCTGACGGCCAGCGCACCTCTACGCTCGCCACCTCTGCCGCCTCGCCGAGCCCGAAGTACAGCGGCAAATCGCTGTGCGACAGATAGCCCGACTGTCCGTCGTTCACCTTGGTGATGCGCCGACCGTCCTTGAGCACCGCCGTCACCCGCGCACCGAATCCGTCGCGATTGGACTTCGTGCCGTGCAACTTTACACCGAGCCAGTGTACGGCGTGCTTCGTCGATAAATCGCTGAGCAGTATCTGCGGCGCGGCGTTGAATTCGTTCGTGATGATATCAAGATCGCCGTCGCCGTCGACATCAAAAATCACGGCCGATCGTGTACCCCGCGTCGCGATCATCTCGGCTTTGCCGTTCGCATCGACATGGCAGCCCATCGCGGCTGCATTGGGCTGCGTGCACTGATTGCACGCTTTCGTGTCGCGATCGGTACCATTCGCGCCGCAATCGGCGGTGAACCACAACTGTTGCGTGACTCCGCCCGCGCGCGGCTCGATGCCGAGCGTGAACGCGGCCGGAACGAACTTCGTGCCGTGTTCGTTGAGAAATAGATCGTTCGTGGCGTACGGGTACGGAAAATTCATGCTGTTGGCGACAAAGACATCGTCCCAACCATCGGCGTTGACGTCGTCGACGCTCGGACCCCACGGCCAGTAGGTCTCGAGACTAAGCGAGTCGGAGACTTCGGTGAAAGCGCCGCTGCCGTTATTGCGAAAGAGCGCATTACCGAACATCAAATGCGAGCGCCCGTGCGGCAGCATGTTGTCCTGCACGTGGGTGGAGTCCGTCTTGAGAGACTTTCCGGCCCAATCCGTCGGATCGACCATATCGATCATGTCCGAATGCATGTCGGTCAGGAACAGATCGATCTTGCCGTCGCCGTCGTAGTCAAACGCCTTCACGCCCATCGCGCCGAACGGCGTGCGCGGAAAATACGCGTACGTGTCGTCGACAAAGCGTTTGCCATCGACATTGCGCCAGAGATGATTCTCGCCCTGCATGTTGGGTAGATAGATGTCGGGACGGCCGTCGTTGTTCACGTCCAGCACCGTCACGTCACCGCTCCAACTGTTGTCCACGAGCCCGGTAGCCTTGGAGACGTCGGCAAACTTTCCGTTGCCGAGGTTGCGATAAAGAATGCTCGTTTCGGCGCGGTCGGCGTGCAGATGGCCTTGAAAGGCGTCGTCAACGCCGATGTAAAATCCGCCGGCGCCTTTTTTGTCTGTGGTGTAGCGTCCCACGTTCGCGACGAACAGGTCGAGCAGTCCATCGCCGTCGTAATCCAAAAACGCGGCGCCAGACGAATGTCCTGAGTAGCTCACGCCAGCGGTCGCCGAGATGTCGCTGAAGGTGCCGCCGTCGTTGTGGTACAGATGGTTGCCGTGGCGCACCGTCGTGAGAAACAAATCCGGCTTGCCATCGTTGTCGATATCGCCAAAGGCACAGCCGACACCGATCTGATCAACCGACGCCAATCCGGCTTTCGCCGTGATGTCTGAAAACTTCCCGCCACCGTCGTTGTGAAAGAGGCCGTTCGACCCGCGCTGAGAGACGAAGAAGACGTCGATCTTGCCGTCACCGTCTACGTCGGCAGCACACACGCCGGTGCCGTGGTCGTAATGCACGGCCTTGTACGTCTTGCCGGCATCGTCGACGATCTGATTCAGGAACGTGATGCCACTTGTGCCAATGGCGTCGTGAAACGCAAAGCCATGATAGGCGCTTGCACCCGCAGTTATGGCGCGCTCCTGGTCACCGCGTGCGAGGAGCCACGCGGGCGTCGTATCGTTGGCGGCTGCAGTTGGCTTGCTCGACGCCGAATCGCCTGAACCACAGCCACTGAGCACGGCACACGTCACGAGCGCCGCACTCATTCGCCGCATCGTCTGAGACACAGTACGCTCAACCATCGATCGACTCGAAGACGCCCGCGTCGCGATTCTTGCGAACGTTGTCCCAGCGAAAGCACCGACCGTTCATGGCGATATAGACTCCAACGGGAAGCGTTTGAACGAACGACAGCGCGGAGCCGAGATTGAACAGGCCGTCGGAGCTGCCAAACGCGTAGGGTACCATCGCGCCGGTCAGCACGATGGTCTTGTTTTGCACTCCGGCCGCCAGCGCGTGCGCTGTATCGACCATCGTATCGGTGCCGTGCGAGATCACGATCTGCGTTTCTTCGCAGCGACGCGCTGACTCGACAATGATGTCGCGGTGGGCGTCGGTGAGATCGAGACTGTCCAGCATCATCAGCACGTCGATCTCAAGATCCAGCTTGCAACGGCCGCGGTCGAGCATTTCCTCGATGTGCGTGCGGCGAAAATTGAGCGTGCCGGTGAGTTCGTCGTACTCCTTATCGAACGTGCCACCGGTCACGAAAATACGAACGGCCATGGAGAGAGCAGGTCAGCGAGACGGCTGCGGCGCCGCGCGGGCGGCCGGAGCGGGAAATGGACTGGCGAACCGCGGATCTCGCAGGAACGCCTTGTCGGTCAGAATATTGAGGAACGCTACCAGCGACCGCTTCTGTGCGTCGCTCAAATGCAGTCGCCTCGGCTTGCCGTCGAGGTCGCGCAAACGAGCGTCCAGATTCGGGTTGTCCTGCACGCCCGAGTCGTAGAATTCGATAACCTCTTCAAGTGTGCGGAAGCGGCCGTCGTGCATATACGGTGGACGCAACGCAACGTTGCGTAACGACGGCGGCTTGAGCCGTCCGCCGCCAGCGCCGTTGTCATGATTCACGCCATCGAGGCCATTGTTGCGCGCCGCGTCGCCGACCACCGCGTACGACTCGTGACAGCTGCGGCAGCCGGACGCCTCAAAGAGCAGCAAGCCATCCATCTCGGTCTGGGTAAGCGCGGCCGTTCCGGCCAGCATGCTGTCGATCTTGCTGCTCGTTGTGCGCAGCGAGCGCACAAATTGCGACAGCGCGCGTGCGGTGCGATCGGCGGTAATCGCGCTGTCGCCGAACGCTGCCGCATAGAGCGGCGCGTAAAACTTCGCGAAGCGCAGCTTGGGCACCAGCACGTCGGCCGGCAAACCCATTTCTGTGGCGTCGAACACCGGTTGCAGCGCGAGCTCTTCCAGCGACGACGCGCGCTCATCGCGGAAGAAGCGCGCTGGCCCGTAGAAGCGCACGTTGGTGAGCGGCATCGAGTGCCGCCGCGTGGGTGTGCCTAATACGCCAATACTGAACGTGGCCGTATCAGCAAACGAATATTGCTGCAGATGGCACGATGCACACGACACGGCGTCGTTGCGCGAGAGTCGTTGATCGTAGAAGAGCACTCGGCCGAGTGCCGCGCCCGCATCGGTCACGCGATTGCCGATCGACATGTTGTCGATGCGCACGACCTGCGGCGAGTTGGCAATCGCGGGCGGGAGCGGATTGGTCTCGTCCGCGTACGCGTAGGGCGATGAGGGAAGCTGCGGCAGCCCGAGGTCAGCGCGCATCGCGACAATCGGAAAGCGGGCTTCGGCACTCTGGCCACCACCGTCGGTTGCCCGCACAACCGCGGTGACAATGCCGGCCGTTCGAGCCACGCCCGTGATGGTCAATCCGTCGACCGCCAGTCCCGCGTCCACGGGCTCGACCGACACGCGATAGGTGAGCCCGAGTCCGCGCGGATCGCTGAAGCGTACGCGACTCGAGGCGACATCGAACGCAAACGCACGACCGACGATGGCTGGTTGCGCCTCTTCGCTGACGACAAGACTGACGCTCGACGTCGGAGACGGAGGCGCCGGGTGGTCGGTGCCAGTGGCGAGGCGCTCGCCGTCACCACAGGCGCTCAGCAGCGCGACGACCGTGCCGAAGAGCAGGGCACGCCGTGCGCCAACTCGAAGAAGGGAGGTCGGTCGCATGGGGAAAAGCTACCAACGCGCTCGTCCCACCGCGACCGTGACCCGCGGTTGGGCGCAGCGTCGTGCTACTTCCCGCGGAGCGTCAGGAACTCGGGTTTGGTCGATTCCAGAATGCCCAACACCGCCGCGCGATCCGACGCGCTCAGGCGGCGGAATTCGACATCGGCGTCCTCGCCTTTCAGAATGCTCCAGAGGCGCGAGTAGAACGCTTTCTTGGCCATCTCCGGCAGCGCGTCAAACGCATCGGAATAGATCAGGAAGCTCATCGGATACTTGAAGAGCCGCCGCTGCAGGTCGAAGTCACGTAACGATCGTCCCTGCTTATCACGCGGCCCACGCTGCGCGAAGTCGGCCGCGAAGGTTGTCGTGCCTTTCATCGGTGCCGCCAGCGGCGCTTCGTTCACGAAGAGCATGGTGCGCAACAATCGATCGACCAAGCCGTGCACCTTTTGCACCGAGCCTGGTGGATAGCCGTCGGCCGATGGCGGCGGTTCGGCCCCGTGGTAGATCGCGTCGTACTTCACGGCGTCGCTGGCCGCGTCGCGAGTTGCGGTGAGCAAGTTGTGCACGGTGGTCTGATGCACCAGTACCATCAGCGCCACGATATCGCTGTGCGGCGTGAGATACGGCGACGCCTCAAACTTACCGGCCAGCTCGGTGCGCTCGCTTTCCGTGGTGAGGTCGATCTTGGTGCGATAGGCTTGCTTGTCGAAGATCTCATGCCCAAGCACCGGCGCGAATACGTTGCCAGCGTGGCCGTTGGCGCCGGTCGAACCGGTTACATAGTAGCCGCCAAAGCGCTGCCTGATGGGTGTCGCGTCAGTCGTGGAGCCGTCGTGGACACCGATGATGGGATATCCGTGACGATCGGCGATGGTGGAGAGCACCATGAAACCGGGCACGCCGCCAGTGGCCGATTTCGACGAATGACACATGAGACAGGTAGTGGTCTCACGGGTGAACATCGGCTTGTCGCGAGGCGTCTGGCTGAAGGTGTAGAACACACCGCCTTTCTGCGGGTCCACGGCGCCCACTTCGAGGAAGTCGCTCTCCTGCACGTAGCCGATGTAGACGTCGTCGTTGAAGTAGAGCGCGCGCGGCGACCACGGGGTGATCTTGTCGGTTTGCAGGCTGGTCCGCGAAAAGACAAAGCCTTGCGACGAAACGGGAATGTCGAGCGCCTTCAGCACCGCCGGCAAATAGCCGTAGATCGAGTCACGCGTGAGCACGACCTCGCCCGATTGAATGCGCGCTTCGAGTCGCTTGATCGGATCGAGACGGGTGGAGTCGGCGAGACGGTAGGCGCCCGCATCGCGCGACGACGCACGACTCGTCCAGCTCTCGCCGGTGAACGCCGACGCCACCGTGGCGGCGACGGCGGAAATGCCCCAGAAAACGCGCGCGACGATCATGAGCAAATGACGGGCAAAGAGGCGGGAACGTTGCGGGCGGGCGACCGTCGGAGACGGCCTTAAACATGTATTTATGATACATCTTATCCGGACCACCCAGCTGTCAGAGTTGGCCCCACAGCCACCGGCCAAATCCCTGACGCGGCGTGCGGACCGCCAACGGCCAATCGCGGAGGACGAGGAGACGGGCGGAGCACGCGGAGAACAGCTACTGCTTACCGCGGATTGAACGGATTTGGCGGACTACACGGATCGATCAGCTCAATCCGTATAGTCCTTTTCATCCGTGGTGGCTTTTTGCCGTTTTCCGCGTCCCCCAACTGTCTCCGCACCCTCCGCGATTTGCTTTGCACAAACCTCGAGAAAGTCTACGCCGTTGGCGCGCCGTAGGCGGAGATGAACCACTTAATCATCTCGGGCATTGGTTCGTCGATGATCGGTTCGGCGTCCCGCATCCACTGAGCGACGGCCTTGAGATCCTGCGGGCTGGGAGGCGGCGAAGTCCGCGTCGCTTGCAGAGTTTCCTCTGCCACTTGGTGCAAGATGTGCCAGCTGTTGGCGGCGTAGCTCCAGTGAGACCCGTCGCTGTGTGCATGCGTTGAATCGCCGCGGCGGTGGCGTTCGCGCGCCTTTCGCAGTCGCAACTTCTCGCGCGCGGCGAAGCGCGCTTCTTGTTCAGGGAAGCAGTCGCGACAGAATCGATGGACTTCCAAGTCGACGCCACTCGCACTCGTCCGCGCGATCTTGCTGATCGTGCCCATCGCGCCGCACCCTTCGCAGACGGTCGTTGGCTGGACGAGAGCCGCTAACTCGGCGCGTCCTTCGGCAATCATAACCTCGCGCTGTTCAGCCGCGGCGTAGCGGGTGCACGGTGCCTCAATCGGCACGTCCTGCGCTGCTTCTCGGTTCTCGTCACGCTGGTCGCCTGACAATCGCACCAGAATGACAGGCTTGCCATTCGCATCGAGATCGGCGTCGAGCGCTATCCACTGCTTTGTTTCAGATTGCTCGTCCGCGTATTTGAATTGCAACGACGAGAACTGTCCGTCGCCACCACCGCCACCGCCCATTCCGTGGCCGCGAGACCGCGCCCACGCGCCGAACGCGCGCGAAATCCGCTGAAAATCATCAGGTCTGGCCATTGGAGCTCCGTGAAAAGGTGCACGACATTCACTTCGGAGTTACGAGCGACCGATGAACCGCCTGACGCAGAGGACGCCGAGTTACGCCGAGGACGGCAACGGCAAATCGCGGAGGTCGCGGAGGTGTGCGGAGCAGGCGGTGAACCGAAACTGCTTACCACGGATTGAACGGATTAGGCGGACTACACGGATTGATCAGCTCAATCCGTGTAATCCGTTTCATCCGTGGTGGCTTTTCGCTGTTCCCAGCGCGCTCCGCGATTTGTTGTTAACGGCGAGGCGTTTGAAAACCGACTACATCGCCGCCGGCAACAGGTCGCGCAGCGCCTGCTTGAGCAGGTCGACCTTTTTCGGGTCGCAGCTGCGGTCTCCATCCAGCTTCGTAATCAACCCGTTGAGCGCCGTACCGCGCGCCGCGCCGCTGGCACCTTCGGCTTTCGCGATACCCGCACGCATTTCGACGATGCGGGCGGCACTGACGCAGCCTTTGCGCTCGAGTTGATCGGTGTACGCCTTCACCAACGGGAAGCTGGGCGGCCACGAAATCTTCGGCTGACCCTGCGCGTTGAGGTAATTCCACTTCACCGTCTTCGCCGCGTCGATTTCGTTCGCCGACAGAAACTCGCTCGGCGTCAACTCGGCCACATCCAGACCGCGCGCGATTTCGCTGCTCACGATTTTGCCGTTGTACCAGTACACCGACCACGAGCCGCCCATCGCCATATGCGTCGCGTCCACCGGGCCGCGGTCGAAGCTCGCGATTTCCTTCGGGTGTGCCGCGTCGGTCCAGTCGAACACCGAGATGCCGCCCTGATACCACGCCTGCACCATCACGTCGCGTCCCGGAATCGGAATCAGCGAGCCGTTGTGCGCGACGCAGTTTTCCATGTTCGTCTGCACCGTCGGAATCTTGTAGTAGCTCTGGAATTTGAGCTTCTTGTTTTCGATGGTGAAGATCGCGTCGGCGCCCCACTCCATCTTGTCCGTTGCGCGGCACTTCGGCGCGCCACCGCCGCCCCATTCGTCGGAGAACAAGAGCTTCGTGCCGTCGTTGTTGAACGTGGCCGAATGCCAGTAGGCGAAGTTGCTGTCCGCTACGGCATCGAGACGCACCGGGTTAGTGACGTTGCTGATGTCGAGCAACAATCCGTGCCCTTCGCACGCGCCACCGGCGAGACCGATGGCCGGATAGACCGTGATGTCGTGACACTGCGAGCCTTCGGAAATCGCGCCGCCCTTCTTCGTGTCTCCACCGAAGGCGCGATTCACAAAGTTTTGCAACGCAACCTGCGCGGCCGCCGTGTCGGCTTTCGTTCCGGCACCGGTACCACCACGCGCCGCTACGATGCTGTCGACGAACTGCTTCGTAGCTTGCGGCGGCACGACCAGATCCGCGCCCGACTGCGGGTTCTTTACCACCAACATGCCAGCGGCGCGCGCCTTCGCTCCTTCGGCGTTGGCGGCCTCAATGTCGACCTTCGATTCACCGTGCTCCACATTCGCCTGTAAACCGGAGAAGATGTTCGCCCGATTCACAACGGCAGCTTTCGACGGATCAGCCAACGGCACCTTGATCACTTCGATGCGTAACCGCGACGAATTCGCGTCGGCGCTGCTCGCGTTCGAACACCCCGGGACTTCGTCCGCCGAGCGAATGCCCGACGAGCCCGAGATGTAGATGTAGACGTTGTCCTTATCCTTCGGATCTTCCACGACCGTGTGCGTGTGTGAGCCGCGGCAGGTCTGTACGTTGCCGATGAGCTTCGGATTCTTGAAATCGCTCACGTCGAAGATACGAATGCCGCGAATACGATCCTTGGCATTCGGCGCGCCGCCTTGGCCGCAGTCGAGTCGGCCGTTGTTTGCTTCAGCCGACATGAACAGCAAGTTGCGATAGACCGACACGTCGTTCTGCGACGCGGGGCAGGGAAACGCCTTCACGAGCTCCGGCTTCGCACCGGAAATGTCCCAGACAATCAACCCGTTGAAGTTGCCCTGAATGACGTAGTTGCCGCTAAACGTCATGTCGCTGTTCATCGACTGCGCAAAACCGTCGGGCGGTGCCACCGTTGCCGCGAGCTTCATGTTCGAGAGCGCGGTGCCGGCGTCGTACAAACCCGCTTTGAGTCCGACGCGCGCATCCTGCATTGGCGCCGGCGTCGGCGACGTCTTGGGCATGGTCTTCTGACCGCCGCACGCGGTCATCAACGCGATGGCAGACACGGCCGACAGCACAACGCCACGGCGAATTCGCCGTGGCGTTGAGAACTGTCCGCGCGCGCCGGCCTTGAGAGCCTGCACGTGTGAGGACATTACATCACCGATCCTTGCAGCGCCTGGAGCGCCTGCTTGAGGAGGTCAACCTTCTTGGGATCGCAGCCACGGTCGCCGTCAAGCTGCGAGGTGAGCTTGGTGAGCGCCGTGTTGCGCGCCGCACCATTGGCCTTTTCGGCGGCCGAAATCTGCGAACGAATGTCGGAAATGCGCGCGGCCGCCACGCAGCCCTTACGCTCGAGCTGATCGGTGTACGCCTTCGCGAGCGCAAAGCTGGGCGGCCACTGAATCTTCGGCTGACCCTGCGCGTTAAGCTGCTCCCACTTCACAGTCTTGGCCGCGTCGATCTCGTTCTGCGAGATGTATTCGCTGGGCACAAGCTCGGCGACGTCCATGCCGCGTGCGATTTCCGAGCTGATGATGCTGCCGTTGTACCAGTACACCGACCAAGAGCCGCCGCTCACCATGCGCGATCCGTCGATCGGGCCGCGGTCAAAGCTGGCGATTTCCTTCGGATGCGCGGGATCGGTCCAATCGAACACCGAGATACCGCCCTGATACCACGACTGCACCATCACGTCACGACCCGGAATCGGAATCAGCGACCCGTTGTGCGCGACGCAGTTTTCCTTATCGGTCTGATACGACGGCAGCTTGTAGTAGCTCTGGAACACGAGCTTCTTGTTCACGATCTTGAAGATCGCGTCGGCGCCCCATTCCATCTTGTCGCCCGCGCGGCACTTCGGACCGCCACCACCGCCCCACTCGTCGCTGAACAGCATCTGCGTGCCGTCGTTGTTAAACGTGGCCGAGTGCCAGTAGGCGAAGTTCGAGTCGGCAACGGCGTCGAGACGCACCGGGTTCGTCGGGTTGCTGATGTCGAGCAGCAGGCCGTGACCTTCACACGCGCCACCGGCCAGGCCGAGCGACGGGTATACGGTGATGTCGTGGCACTGCGAACGCTCACTCACCGGCGCATTCGGATTGAACGCCTGCGGCGCCGGCGCGTTGGCGAACATGCGGTTCACCGCCGCCTGCAACAACGGACGCGCAGCCGCGCTGTCGGCCGCGTTCGGCGCCGTCGCACCGCGGGCCTTGGCCAAGCTGTCGAGAATCGGACGCACGATCTGGAACGGCGCGACGATTTCGGCACCTGACTGCGGATTCTTCACTGCAAATCCGGCCGCCTTCGCAGTCGCCAGCGTCGCGGCGGCGGCTTCTTTGTCAGCGTCGGACAATCCGTGCGTCGGGTTGGCGGTGAGGCCAGCGAAGATGTTTGCGCGGCTGACGACGGCCGCCTTGCTCGGATCCTTGAGCGGTACCTTGATGATTTCGATGCGCAGACGCGACGCGTTGGCGTCGGTCACGGCGAGATCGCCGGCGCATCCCGGAAGTTCATCCGCCGAACGAATGCCCGACGAACCCGAGACGTAGATGTAGATGTTGTCCTTGTCGGCTGGGCTTTCGAGCACCGTGTGCGTGTGCGAACCGCGGCACGTCTGCACGTTGGCCAGCAATTTCGGATTCTTGATGTCGCTGATGTCGAACACGCGCACACCGCGCATGCGCTCCTTGTTCACGGCACCCGGCGCGCCACCCGGCTTGCAATCGATGCGGCCGTTCATCGCTTCGGCCGACATGAACATCAGGTTCTTGTACACCGACACGTCGTTCTGCGAGGCGGGGCACTCGTACGCGGTCACGAGTTCCGGCTTGCTGGGATTGCTGATGTCCCAGATCACCGGGCCGTTGTAGTTGCCCTGAATGACGTACTTGCCGCTGAACGCGAGGTCGGAGTTGGTGATGCCGAGGAAGCCTTTCGGCGACACGGCTTTGGCCACGACCTTCAGATTCGACTGATACTCACCGGCGTCGAAGAGTCCGGCTTTGAGGTTGTTACGCGGATCGGTCGCCGGCGACGGCGTCGGATTGGTCTTCGGCTTGGCCGATGAGCACGCAGAGGCGCTCACAAGGGCCGCGAGAAGAACGGAGGTGCGAAGGAAAGTTCGTGGCACGGTGAGAGAGAGTGGGGGGAGGAACAAACAACGTCGTGGGAACTGCGGGAGGAGTTATCCGTTCGGCGGGACAAATCCCATTTCGAGCATCATCGACAGCATGCGTTTGATTTCAGTGCTCTGATCAACTTCCACATCGTTGGCAAACTTGAAAACGGTTTCGTCCTGGCCGGCGCCGGGAGAAGCCCAGAGCGTCTTCACCATCGTGATCGCGCCGCGATGATGCTGCATCATGTACGTGAGAAAGAGCCGATCGAACTCGGTGCCGCGCGCCGCTTTGAGTTCGCTCATCTGCGCGTCGGAGAGCATGCCGGGCATCATCATCGGCTTGCCGCCCATATCCATGCCGCTCATGTCCATGCCTTTCATGTCCATGCCCTTCATATCGGCCATGTTGTGACCGGACATGTCGTGCGCGTTGGACATCTGCACGTTGCCGAGCGAATCGACGGTGGGAAACGGCTGATTGCGATCTTGCAGCCAGGTCTGCATCAGCTTGATCTCGTCCGTCTGCGCATTGATGATGCGGGCGGTGAGCCGTTGTACACTGGCACTCGCGCCGCTCGACGGCGCCCACTTCGACATCGTGATGGCTTGCGCATGATGGTGAATCATGCCGCTCATGAATTCGATGTCGGCTTTGGTGTAGGGATAGCGCAGGCTGTCGGCGCGCGCGCGCGCGGTGGCACCAGCCTGACCGGTCACGAACTTGGGTCGCGCTGAGGAGCTGCTGGCGCAACCGGCCAGCCAGAGCGCGGAGCCCGCGAGAAGAAGGGTCAGTCGGGGAAAAGACATGGGCGTCGGGCGGGTTTTCTGGGGGCGGCCGCGGGACCGGCGGACGGGGAGAATTTAACGGCTGGAGGGGCAACCGGGCACGGGCGAACACACGTCGGCGAGCCAGAATCGCCGCGGATATTCCCGGGAGTCGCCAGGCGAGAGTCGCTACCGGGCAACGAGTCGTCCCCGCAACTCGCCGGGCGTCAGTCCGAAGTGCGAACGCGTTGCCTTGACGAAGTGCGCATGACTGGCAAACCCGTTGGCGAGCGCGACCTCCGAGAGGGAGCGGGTGCCGAGCGCCGGATCGAGCCATTCGAGCGCGCGGAAGACGCGGAGTTCACTGCGATAGGCATGCATGGTGCGTCCCGTGTGAGCGCGGAAGACGCGGCAGAGATGAAACGCGGAGACGCCCAGTCGCGCGCCGATGGCCGCTGGCGATTCAGCCCGAGACGGGTCGCGCGCGATCTCCGCTCGCGCCGCCTCCGCGAGCTCGCGGTGCCGACGAGTGGCCGAGGACGATGCCCGCTGCCTGGACTCCGGTGTCGCGCGCGGCGCATGCGGATGCGTCGCGGCGGCGTAGGCCCGCTGCAAAACGGCCGCGAAGAGCTCCATGATTGCTTCCACCCCTTCGTCGACCTCCAGCGCGCCCGCTCGTGCGCGATGGAAGAGCTGGCGCTGCCGGGCATAGAGCGCCGGCGTTCCGGTCGTGCGCGTATATCGGAGCGGTCGTGCCCGCTCGGCGTCCGCCGGACTGAACTCTGCCACGAGAGCGCGAGCCGTTGCGGCGTCAACAGAAAACCAATCGCATCGATCACCGTCGCTCGCAATCGCGGTGCGTTCGTAACGCTGGTCGCGATTGTAAATCGTCACGACGGATGGATCGGCGGTGAACGCCGGCGCTGCCTCCATTTGCAGACGCACCGCCGTTCGCGGAAACACGACAATGTCGCGCTCGATTGGGCCGGTATCACGAAAGTTCGGCGCCGTCGTAGGGCAGCGAAAGGCGCCAATCGCGATGTCGTCCTGAAAAAAGAGCCGCTCGTCCGTGGCCTGTGCGTGTTGTCCACGCGAGCAATGCGATGGAAGCGAGGACGCGCGCGCCGGCGCAGATTGCCCCGCATTCTCTCCGACGGAGCGTGCGTGGTGCAACGAGACTTTCCGATGAACTGGCGGCGGGCGATCAGACATGGAGTGACGTACTGGGTGACGTACTGGGTGTTGCTAGGCGCAGTGGTGGCGAGTGCCGGGTGGCCAATGCCGCTGCTCGCGCAGGTCAGTGGGTCGGCTGCTTCAGCGACGTCCTCGTCCGCTCCATCGGCCGAGGCACTACAGCAAGCGGCGGCGCCCTTTGCCAACAGTGACTGGCCGGCCGCTCTGCGTGCATACGAAAACCTCGCCAAGGCGTTTCCGCGTCACGCGCTTTCGCGGCTCCGCATCGGCGTCGCGCTGATGGAACTCAAACGGTACGACGAGGCCGACGCGAGCATGAAGCAAGCCGAGTCGTTGGGTGCGCCGGTGCCGCAACTGGCGTTTCGTCTGGCCCAACTGCGCAGCGAGCAGCACCGCGCCGACGAGGGCATCGCGCAATTGCAGCGCGCCCTGAACGCCGGCTTCTTCCTCGCGCCGTCACAACTCACGGCCGACGCGCACCTGCACGCGCTCCAGTCGCATGCCAAGTGGGCCACGATCATCGATGCGGCCGACGCGCTCGTGCGCCCCTGCATGCACGACACGCGCTTCCGCGAATTCGATTTCTGGATCGGTGATTGGGATGTGACCCCTGTCGGTCAACCGCCGGCCGGCCCACCCGCTCGCAATACGGTCACGTTGCTCAACAACGGCTGCACGATCATGGAGCATTGGGTCGCCCCCGGCGGATCGGAGGGCCAGAGCTTCAACCTGTTCGATCGGTCGGTCGGTCTGTGGCGTCAGACGTGGGTCGACAACATCGGCGGGCAGCACGATTACCGTGGCAAACTGATTGACGGAAATATGGTGCTGGAAGGCGATACGCCGGCGCCAAACGGTCAACTCGGACGCGTGCCCACGCGACTGACGTTCTTTCACATCAGCAAGGACAGCGTGCGGCAGTTCTCGCAGATTTCGACGGATAGCGGGAAGACGTGGGTGGTGAACTACAATTTGATGTATGTGAGGCGGAAGTAATCGCGAACGTCGGGTAGGTGATCGGTTGTCCGTTTGAGTTGTCGGTTGTCGGTTGCTGGCTCACTGAGAACCGAGAACCCACACCGACAACCGATCACGTACACGATGTGGTCAGTTGAAAGACGCCGCACGGCACGAGGCTCTAGCGCGCACTCACGCCACGCCGCACAATCGGGTGTTCTCCTCCCTCCCCCCGATCGGACGTGCTTCCCATGGATCGTCGCACTGCTCTTCGCACCGTCGCCGCTGGCGCGCTCGCCACGATGTCGGCGCCAGCGATTCTTCGCGGCCGCTATCGCCTCTTTGCGCAGTCGAGCACTGAGTACTCGGCGCGCACCATCGCGCTGATGCGTGAGTCGACGGTAATCGACATGCTCTGTCAATTTGCCTTCGATGATTTCCGGCGGCCCGACGGACCACTCGGTCAACGCTGGCTGCGCGATCCGCGCACGTTCACCGCGGCGGATTTCGCGGTCTTTCGCGATTCCGGCGTCAGTGTCGTTGCGCTTGGCAGCGGACCCGGCGACTACGAGCAGGCGATGCGCTTCTATGCGCAGTGGAATGGTTTCATCGCGTCGAATAGTCAGTGGTTCACCCGCATCGACGACGCGAACGATCTCGCGTCGATCAAAGCATCGGGGAAGGTAGGTGTCATGCTGACGGCGCAAATTTCCGATCACTTTCGGTCGCCTGATGACGTCAACACGTTTTACGGGTTGGGGCAGCGCGTCTCGCAGTTGACGTACAACCTGCAGAGTCGCATCGGCGCGGGATTCCTGGAAAATCACGATGGCGGACTCTCCGCATTTGGTCACGACATTGTGCGACGCATGGAACAGGTGGGAATGGTGGTCGATCTCTCCCACTGTGCCGATCAGACCACGCTTGACGCGCTCGATGCTGCGACGCGACCACCGATCTTTTCACACGCCTCGGCACGCGCATTGCTCCCGGAATGCAGCCGCTGCAAAACCGACGATGCGCTGAAGAAGCTGGCGGCCAAGGGCGGTGTGGTGGGCGTGCCGATGATCCGCTTCATGATTCGTCCAGCGCCGCCCGTGACCGTGCAGCACGTGGTCGATCATGTCGAGCACCTCTTCAAGGTGATCGGTCCCGACCACGTCGGTATCGGATCCGATCTCGATATGCTGGGGCTTTCCAACGGCATGCCCGCTACCGGGCAGCCGGATATCTCACAGCAACCGAATTTCTCGCGCTATGGCGCGTACATGACCGCCGATGGTATGGCCAACGTGGATGGCCTCAACCACTCCAAGCGGGTGTTCGATTTGACCGAGGCCATGGTACAGCGCAAGCACACCGATGAGCACATCAAGCTGCTGCTCGGCGGCAGCTTCACGCGCGTGTTGTCGACGGTGTGGAAGTGAGGGCGGCAATGTTCGGACGGCGATTCGCCGCTCTCGCCGTCTGTTTGTCCGGCTGGGGCGGGAGCGCGAGTGTCGCCGCGCAACCACCCGCAACGCGGGGGGCGCAGCGCGTGCGGGTGGTCGTCATCGACTCCGTGAGCGTAGTGGACGTCGCTGCCGGGCGGGTGGATCACGACCGACGCATTGTGATTCGCGGTGACACGATTGCCGCCGTCCAGTCGGTGCGCGACTCGATGCCGCCGACGGTCGACAGTGTGGTGCGCGGCCGAGGCGCGTACGTGATTCCGGGGCTCACGGACCATCACGTGCATCTCGACGTTGGCATGGAACGTCAACTCATCGCGGCGGCTCGCGGTGGTGTGACGATGGTGCAGAACATGGCGGGCGACAATCGCGTGGTGGGTGAGTACGCGCGACGCGTGCTGACAAAAGAACTCGCCGGACCGGAAATCGCGTACGTCTCCGTGATGGCGGGTCCAGACTTCTTTGTCGATCCGCGTTTCATCGGTGCCGGCGTCGGATACAAGCCCGGCACCGCACCGTGGATGCAGTCAGTGACGGCGCAAACCGACGTGCCGCTGGCCGTTGCGGCGGCTCGTGGCTCCGGCGCTGAAATTCTCAAGCTCTACGCGATGATCGATAGTGCGCTGGCGGCGCGACTTGTCGCCGAAGCGCACAAACAGGGAATGACGGTCACGGCGCACGGCACGCTCTTTCCCGCCCGACCGTTGCAGTTAGTGCAAAGCGGCGTCGATGTGCTGACGCACGCGCCCTATTTGTCGTGGCAGGGCGCGGTCGACGTTCGCGCCCAAGACGCATTCGACCGTCGAAAAGGCCCGTACTCCACGGTGCCGGTGGGGGGAGCGCAGATTGGCGCCCTACTCGCGGCCATGCAGCGCGCGCACACGTATCTCGAACCCACCTTGTTTGTGTTCGCGCGCCAAGCCAACGAGACAGACGTCAACGACTGGGCACGCGCCGTCACGAAGCGCGCGCGCGACGTCGGCGTGGCGATTCTTGCCGGAACCGACGGCTTGATTGGCGGCGACAGCACATCGTTGCCGAACGTGCATCGCGAACTGCAGTTACTGGTGGCCGCGGGGCTCACGCCGCGCGAAGCGCTGGCGTCAGCCACCACGGTCAGCGCGCAAGCGATGCGACGCGAGCGCACCCACGGTGCCGTGGCGGCCGGCTTTGTGGCCGACATGGTGCTGCTCGAGTCCGACCCACTCCAGGATATCAGTGCGACGACCAAGATCCGCGCGGTAGTTCTGAGGGGGCGGGTGCTGGCGAAGTGACCCGACGAGACGAAGGAAACCGCTTTTAGGTTCTCGGTGGTCAGTTTGAGTTATCGGTGATCGGTTTACCAATCACCGATAACTCAAACCGAGAACCGACGACTACACTTCTTTGGTTCGAGCGGATTGCCGTCACGTTGTAAGTTTTCTCTCCTCCCGCGCATTTCTTTGTATGCCAATGCTCCGAATGTCCGAGGGTGCGCACCCGAGGTTCCCCGGACCAACCGCGAAAGCGGACGGTTTTTCTGTTGACGGGCTGCGCTCCGGCGCGGCCGATGCGATGACGGCGTGCTACCTCGCACACGCGCCGCGTTTGCTTCAGCTGGCAATCCGCCTCACGGGCGAGCGCGCGGAGGCGGAAGACGCGGTTCACGATGTCTTTGTGGGGCTGCCAGAGGCACTGCGCCGCTACGAAGAGCGCGGCCAGTTCGGCGCGTGGCTGCGTCGATTGACGGTGACACAAGTGTTGATGCGACGACGAAAGGAACGCGCTCGCGGCGAGGTTGTGCACGTCGATAGCGCCATCGGCGGCAACGTCGTGGATCCGTCGGTGAATGCAGAACTCACCGCCGAGATGATCGGAGTCGAACGCGCGCTGCTGTCGCTTTCGCCACCTCTCCGCGAGGTGTTCGTGTTGCGCGTGGTTGAGGGATACACGCACGCCGAGATTGCCGCGTTGTTGGGAATCACCGTAGGTACTTCGGAAGTTCGACTGACGCGCGCCGTGCATGCGATGCGCGAACGAATGGGGGGGAAGCGATGAGCGCCTTGCTGCAACATCCGGCGGATCACCACTTGGTTGCTTGCGGGCTGACTGAAGTGATCGACGAGGTGATCGAAAGCCATGTCGGATCTTGTGTACGTTGTCAGCGACGGGTGCAGGAATTGATGACGATGCGTGAAGAGCTGCTGACCGCGCCGCGACCGCGTATCGATCCAGCGGGCGCCGAACGAGTACTCGCTCGACGGGATGCGGGAGAGCGGATCGAGTTAGGACCGGTACTTCTGTCCACGACAAGCCGTTCGGAGACGGGGCGTCGAAATCGTATCCTGCCAATCACGCTCGCCTCGGCGGCAGCGTTGCTGCTGTGGTTCGGATGGCCGCGCGGTCGGTCACGTGTGGACGAGCCGTCGGCGACAACGGCGTCTCGTGACGCGGCGCGTGACGCGACGCGTGACGCGGCGGACGCGACCGCGAAGCCGCCGGCTGCGACCAGCGAACCTTCGACCATGGCGGAGATATTGTCGCCGTGGCCCGCCATCGCGTACGCCGCCACGGTTCCAGACACCGAGCAGTTGTTCGAATCGCTGAATGCCAGTGGCGGTGTGCTCCTCACACCGGGAACGCGTCGATATGTGAGAAGTTCGGCCAGCCCGTACCACGAGTCGATGCCCATCGGGGCACTCTCCGTCGAGTTCGTTGACACCGTGTACGCAAAGGTGCCCGTGTGGCGCGTCGTGACGTCGCGGCCGCTTGAGCAATTGGGCGTCGTTGATACCGCGTGGATCCGGCGGTTCGACTTCATGACGCTGCTGCGTCGATCGCACATGTACCGCAACACGCTCACTCAGCGCGTGGTTGGGGACACGTTGCTCCGCCAGACGTTCGACGTTCAGCTGCCAGACTCGATCCGCGCGAAAATCGACCCTCGCAAGTTCACGATCGATCAGCGGATCTCGCTGTCGCGTCGTCCCCTGATCACCGACGCGTCGACTTTCATGCTGCTGTTGCGCACCCAGTCGTTGCACGCGCGGTGGCGCGGCAGTATCGATGTCAACGCCTTTCGGGCCGGCGCTGGCGCGGCCATGCAGGCGCGGTCAGTCAACGTCGCGGTGGAGGGTGACTCGCTGGTTTCGACGCTCTGGGGGCATGTGCCGTGTTGGCGCGTGGTCGTGCATAGCGGCATGACGCCGGAACGCTGGTACGTGAGTAAAGAGGGAAGAGAAGTGCTGCTTATGACCGGACCGAACGGAATGGAGTGGCCACGATCACGGCTCGACCTGATGGGGCGGTATCTGAAGTAGATCAGGATGCGCGACCCGCCCGAACGTGGTGAGATCGAGTCGTCAGTCGTCAGAAATTGATATCCTGATCACTGGCAACTCGAACTGATCACTGACCACTTAAATCTTATTAGTGCTCGGTTGTCGGTTGGGGTTGTCGGTTGGGGTTGTCGGTTGTCAGCCTCTCGAGTCCCCAATCACCGATAACTCAAACCGAGAACCGACGACTTAAAGCAGTTCAATCCCTATCGCCCTTGACAGTACGTGTTATAACACCTATTATCCGTCCATGCCGCACGCCCCCGCCGTCAGCCCTGCGCAACGCGCCTTCCTGGCGCTCGTGTCGGCTGGCACCACGCTGGCGGACGAGGTCGAGCAGGTGCTCAAGCCGTACGGACTGAGCACCACGCAGTACAACGTCCTGCGCATCTTGCGGGGGGCAGGGAAGTCAGGGCTGTGCCGCAACGAAATTCGCGACCGCCTCATTACCCGGATGCCCGATGTCACGCGGTTGCTGGACCGAATGGAGGAAGCCGATCTGCTGGAGCGGGAACGGCGCACGGATGATCGACGTCAGGTGGAGACGCGGCTAACGCGCAAAGGACGTGAACTTGTCACCACACTCGATCCGATCATCGACGCCGCGCATCAGCAGCAGCTCGCACACCTCAGTCGCGAACAGGTGGAATTGCTGACCCTCTTGCTGAACAAAGTCAGTCGGGTCGAATAGTTGGATTCGTCGTTTTCGGCCGTAATAGGTGTTGTCACACTCGGTAGTATAACACGTACAACAGACCACGGAGCTGCATCATGAACACCGCTCGTCGTTCCCTCATGCTCGTCGCGCTCGCCGCGACCACCACCGTCGCCGCCACGGCGTCGGCGCAGTCGGCTGTTGAGAAGCCCAAATATCCGCCGCCAGCCCAGCAGCCGCAGGCGCCCACTGTCGAAAGCCGGCTCAAAGTGTTTGACGTGCTCGACTTCGATGTATTCAGCGGACAGAAATGGGATCGTCTCAAGGACAGTCATGCGGCGGACATCGTCGTCACGTGGCCCGACGGCCGCGAAACGAAGGGCATTGATGTTCACATCGAAGAGCTGAAGGCGATGTTCGTGTGGGCACCGGATATCACCATCAAGACGCACCCGATTCGCTTCGGCAGCGGCGACTTCACGGCCGTGACCGGTGTGATGACCGGCACCTGGACCAAGCCGATGCCGGTACCAGGCGGCAAGCCGCTCCCGCCCAACAACAAGCGCTTTGCAATTTCGATGTCCACCATTGGCCACTGGAAGGGTACCACGATGGATCATGAGTGGCTCTTCTGGGACAACATGGATTTCATGAAGCAGATTGGACTCGCGAAGTAAACGCCGCACCCCGCGCTGCAGCCGTACCTACCACCGCAATTCCTCGACTGAGATACGCATCATGGGCGTCACAACGCACGACATCTTTGGCGGCACCAACGGCGCACAACCGGCGCTGCCGGGCACGTACGGTGAGGCGCCCAGCACTTATCGTCTGCCGATGGCCACGCAGTTGGGTGGCGTCGTTCTGCAGGTGGCCGATCTCGCGCGGTCGCTCGCCTTTTACGAACGGGTGCTGGGGCTGCGTCAGCTCTCAAACACCGGCGAGCGCGCGACGCTCGCGCCATTAGGCACCGGGCGCGCGCTGGTTGAACTGCGCGAACGCAAAGGCGCTAAACCGGTGGCCGGTAAAGGTCGCTTGGGGCTCTATCACTTTGCGATTTTGCTGCCCACTCGCGAGTCGCTCGGCGCGTTCGTGCGACACCTGAGCGAGATCGGCGCGCGCGCGGGCGCCGGTGATCATCTGGTGAGCGAAGCGTTCTACCTCCACGACCCCGATGGATTGGGAATCGAGGTCTACGCCGATCGTCCGCGCGAGACGTGGCTGCGCATGGATCGCGAACTCATGATGGCCACCGATCCAGTGGACGTTGGCGGCCTTGTGCAGGCGGCCGAGGGAACGCCGTGGGAGGGCATGCCCGCGGGCACCGTCATGGGACACGTGCATCTCCACGTTGGGGACGTCAATCGCGCCTGGCAGTTCTACGGCGAGGGTGTGGGCTTCGACAAGATCGTCTGGCACTACCCCGGAGCGCTCTTCATGGCGGCAGGGGGCTATCACCATCACTTGGGCACCAACACGTGGGCCGGTCCCGGTGCACCTTCGGCGGCTGACGACGAAGCGAAGCTCGTGGAATGGACCATCGAACTGCCAACGGTCGCGGACGTCGATGAAGTGGCCTTGAGCGTTGCGCGCGCACGCTTCACGGCTACGCGTGATAATGGCGACGCGGTGCTGCGTGACCCGTGGGGCACGCAAGTGCGCGTGCGCGTCGCACCGTAGGAACTCGCGATGACGCTCGCCGCCGATGTGAAGTCGCTGTCGCTCGTGCATCTCCGTCGCGCCGCGCAACGCGCGTCGACAGCGAAGGCGCCACTCCTGCTGTTGCTGCACGGTGTCGGGAGCAATGAACGATCGATGTGGCCGCTGGCGCAGGCCATCGACGCGTCGTTCGAGGTGTTGTGCGTGCGATCGCCGGTGCTGCTCGGGCCGGGCGCGTACGGCTGGTTCCACGTGCAGTTCACCGCGCAGGGACCCGTGATCAACGCCGAGGAAGCGCGCGATGGGTGGGAACAGATCGCGCGCTTCATCGACGAGGCCGTCGCGGCGTACGATGCCGATGCGCGTCAGGTGTACGTGGGCGGATTCAGTCAGGGCGGCATCATGTCGTTGGCCACGCTGTTGACATCGCCTGCGCGAGTGGCCGGCGCGATGTGTCTGAGCGGACGGCTGCTGCCCGAGGTGCTGCCGTATCGCGCGCCGGACGATGCGTTGCGGGGGAAGCGGGTGCTGCTAGTGCACGGTGTGCACGACAGTAAGCTGGGCATCAGCTATGCCCATTGGGCACGCCAACAGCTCAGCGCGACACCGGTGACGCTGTCGTACCACGAACTCGCGATCGGGCACGAGGTGACGCCTGAGGTCGTGGCGCTCGTTCAGCGCTGGGTAATCGACGTGCGCCGGCCGGAGCGCGTGTAGAGCGAATTGCGGTCGCACGGCGTAAACTGAGAGCGATCCGCCACCGCTTTCACTCCAGACTCGACCGATGTCGCACCGCGCGCCGTGTACCCCACCACTCCGAACCGCGCTGCTCGCGGCGTGTGCGTTCAGTGTGAACGCCTCGTCGGCGCTGCTCGCGCAAAAGGCAAAACCCGTCGCGGCCGCGATCGCCACGTCGGCGTACAGTGATTCGCTTCGACTGTTCTACGTGGGTCGCCCTGTGGGGTGGGAGCGTTTTTCAATCGAGTCGCACGGTGGCGGCTGGACGTTGTCGAGCGACTTCGATTACATCGATCGCGGTCGACGCAATCATTTGGCCGCAGCACTCGAGATGGACGCGACCTACGCGCCGCAGAATCTCGAAGTGACGCGTATCGGCGACACAACCACAACGTTCATCGCGCGCGTTCGCATTACTGGCCGCAAGGCACACATTGCGCGCAACAATCTTTCCAGTGAAGTCGACTTGCCGCCGGTGGCGTTCGCGTTGTCGCCGTATCAACCATTGGCGCAACATCTGGCGCTCTTTCGCTATTGGCAGGCGCACAAATCGCCGACGTCGATGGCGCTGGTGCCCGGTGGTCCGGTGAACTCGGTGCACATCGAACGCAGCGGGGTCGATTCACTCGTCGGCGGCATGACGCCACTCGTGCTCACCCGCTACGCCATCGATGGCGTCGTGTGGGGACGCGAGTATCTGTGGATTGATCGCGACGGCCGTCTGGCGATGTTTGCGTCGGCGGCGGGCGGTTTGTCGTTCAAGGCCATTCGCGCGGAGCTCGTTCCGCGTGCCGATCAGTTGATGACGGTCGCATCGCGTGCGGCGCTGAAAGATCTGATGGCGATCTCGCGCCGCACCACACCGCTTGCTAACGGCAGCGCCACGGCGAGCGTCGCATTGGTGGGGGCCACGGTAGTCGACGGCACGGGCGGCGCCGCGATCACCGACGCGACGGTGATCGTGTCGCACGGACGCATTGTCGCGGTCGGACCCAGTGCAACGGTCGCCGTTCCGCCGGACGCCAAGCAAGTGGATGTTCGCGGCAAGACCATCATTCCGGGGCTCTGGGACAGTCACGCGCACCTGCATCAACTCGAATGGACGCCGGTGTATCTCGCGGCCGGTGTGACGACGGTGCGCGATATGGGCAACGAGTTGTCGTGGATCACAACACTGCGTACCGCCGTGCAGGCCGGACGTGTGAACAGCCCGAATATCATCGCGGCGGGACTCGTCGACGGGCCAGGGCCGAACGCGTTTGGCGCGCTGAGTGCGGAAACGCCGGACGAGGGACGCGCGATTGTGCGTCGCTACCACGCCTTGGGCTTCGAACAGATCAAACTCTACTCATTGCTCGCCGCACCTGTTGTGGGTGCGATATGCGATGAGGCGCACAAGCTCGGCATGATTGTCACCGGACACATTCCGACCTCGCTCACGCTGGCGGCGGCCATCGACAGCGGCATGGATCAGGTCG
The DNA here is from genome assembly GCA_966096095.1 of uncultured Gemmatimonadaceae bacterium. GTDB lineage: Bacteria > Gemmatimonadota > Gemmatimonadetes > Gemmatimonadales > Gemmatimonadaceae > Gemmatimonas. Next base: position 65,072 of record CBHTUR010000006.1, read on the forward strand.
CGCATCAACCGATTCGCGGTGAAGTCGGGAGCGACGAACTGAAAGCGACAATCGCGCACCTGGTGCAGAAGGGCACCGTTATCGATCCGACGAGTTCATGGGGCGAGATCGGCGGACATTCTCAAGCCGAGCCTCTGCAGAATTTTCAGCCCGTCACTCAGTACCTGCCGCCGGTGTTCATGCAGACACGCGCGGCGGGATGGGGCAACGCCAACCCCGATACTGCGGCGCCGCACGCACGGCTGGCGCGATCGCTTGCGGTGACCAAAGCGCTCCACGACGCGGGCGTGCCCATTGTGGCCGGAACCGACGAAGGCGTCCCCGGTTTCAGTGTGTATCGCGAAATCGAGCTCTACGCGAAAGCCGGATTCAGCAACTCCGACGCACTGCGCGCGGCCACCAGTGTTCCCGCGAAGGCGATGCGCATGGACAAAGAGCTCGGCACCATCGAAGCGGGCAAGCGCGCCGATTTGCTGGTGCTCGATGCGAATCCGCTCGAGCGCATCGAGAACGTGCGCAGCGTGCGACTGGTGATGAAGGACGGCAAGCTGTTCGACAGCGGGGCGCTCTTCCGCGCCATCGGGTTCACCGCGCCAACGCGGTAGACCTCTCGAAGTTCGGTTCAGCGTCGAACCGTGTCCGCGTCGAACTACGGTTTCGTCGACACGAAGTTGATGGTTTTCAACGTGTCGGCCAGCGATGAGAGTTCGCTCTTGCCGGCGGGAAATCCGTTCACGCTCAGCACGTACGCCATGACATCGGCCACATCTTCGCGCTTGTAGGTACCAGGCGTGTCGGTGGGCATCGACGAGATGATGCGATCGTGCAGCTCGTACAACGTGTGGCCGTTCCAGTTACTCAAGAACGTACCTCCGGTGAGCGCGGGCGATTCGTCAGCACCGCCGAGCGACGGCTGGTGACATCGTGAGCAGGTCCGACCGTACGTCGCTTGACCACGCGTCGCCTGCTCGGCGGTGAAAACGCTGTCCCACACCGTGCGACCGGCGCGCGACGAGAATGACGTCTCGCCGCGCACGAAGGCCATGGCGGGCAGTACGAACGACAGCAGAACGATCGCGATCGAGGTGGAACGTGTGTTCACTTCGATGCGCCCGCCGGCAATCGATATGCGATGTATTCGCCCGAGTACGCACCACCGCTGACCGCCACCACGAGGTATTGCTTGCCGCCGAGCATGTAGGTCATGGGCGAGCCGCTCTGCTGCGCGGGCATGGCAACGGCGCCCACTTCACGACCGGTCTTTTTATCGTACGCACGGAGCATCGCCGCGCGCGGCCGGTCAGGAAGTGTCGTGACCTGCGGTTCACCGGCAATCACCAACGACTTGGTAACGAGCGTGCCAATCATTCCCGGCTGGCCGGTGCGGGGAAGGGTGATGGACTTGAGCGCTTCGTGATTGCGCACGGCGTCTGGCGTTTCACCGTGTGGCACCTGCCACACGATTTCTCCCTTGTCGAGATTGATGGCCGTGATCGTGCCGTACGGCGGTTTGAAGAGGGGTAGTCCTTGCACCGTAATTCCGGTGGCGCGCGGTGCGCCAGGTGGAGCCGGTGCCAACCCTTGCACGAAGCTCATGTCACTCGCGTTCGGCGCAGGCGGCACGAGCCCCAAAAACGACGGCGAATAGTTCGAGGCGTGCAGATAGATCATGTGCGTTTCCGGATCGAACGATCCGCCGGGCCAGTTGCTGCCACCATTGGTGGGTCCGCGCGCGAGCGTCGCGATCGGACCCTCGGCCTTGCTCACCACCGGTGGGGTGAAGATCGGACCGAGCTTGAAGCGCGACGCAATGGCGAGCCCTTGCTGCTTGAGCTCGGGCGTAAAGTCGAGCACATCGTCGAGCGACGTGCCGTTTGCTGCGTAGGCGGCAGGTTTGGTGGGGAAGGGCTGCGTTGGAGAATACCACTCGCCCGGCACCGAGCCTTGCTCGACGGGCTTCTCGACGATCGGCCACACAGGCTTGCCGGTGACGCGATCGAACACGTAGAGCAGTCCCTGCTTGCTCGGTACCGCCACACTCTTCACCGGTTTGCCATCCACGGTGATGTCGGCCAGAATCGGTGCGGAGGCGAGGTCAAAGTCCCAGATGGGATGATGCACCATCTGGAAGTGCCACTTCTTCACGCCCGTTTGTAAGTCGAGGCAAACAAGGCTTTCGCCGTAGAGATTGTTGCCGGGCCGATGGCCGCCGTAGTAGTCACCGGTGGGCGATTCGACCGGGAGATACACCAACCCGAGCGTTTCGTCGACGGTGAGCTGTGTCCACACACCGGTGTTGCCGGTGGTCTCGGCGGTGTTGTTGAGCCACGTGTCGTAACCAGGTTCGCCCTTCTGCGGAATAGTGTGAAAGATCCACAGACGCTTGCCCGTGCGCGCGTCATAGCCGCGGATGTAGCCTTTGTTGTTGCGCATCGATTTGGGCGAACCGCCTTCACGAAACGCCGCACCGATGATGACCACGTTGCGCGCGACAACCGGTGCGCCCTGATAGCCGATTTCACCCGTGACCAGATCGGGCGCGATGGTTTGATCGATGTCGGTCTTGAGGTCAACCGCGCCACTATCGCCGAAGCTCGTAATGCGCTGACCGGTTTTCGCGTCGAGCGCGATTAGTCGATACCCCGGCGTCGTGTAGAGAATGCGCCCGCTTTTGCCATCGTTGTAGTACGACAGGCCACGACCCGAGAGCGGACGCGGCGCCGCGGCGCCACGCGCGCCTTCGTCTTCAATGTGCGACCAGAGCTTGGCGCCCGTGGCCGCATCGAGCGCCACCACGCCACGACTGGTGCCGCCGGTGGCGAAGAGCACGCCGCCTACCATGAGCGGTGTCCCTTCGAGTTTGAATTCAGGGCGCGGGCCGAGTGAGTCTGTCTTAAATCGCCACGCGACTTCGAGGGTGCTGAAGTTGTTCGCGTTGATTTGTTCGAACGGCGCGTAGCGCGAGCCTCGCGTATCGCCCGAGTAGCTGGGCCACTCGCCTTTGGCGGTCGTCAGCGGCGCCGGAACCGGCGTCGCTGGTTTCGCCGCGGCCTTCTGCGCGAGTGCAACCGACGACAGCGCAACCGACGGCAGTGCACCGGCAATGAAGAGGGCGAGGGTTGAACCGAATGCGCGCACTTACGGCACCACCTTTGTTTTGGCTTTGGCCTTTCGTTCAGCAACCATCTTGTCGAATTCGTCCTGTTCGAGATAGGTGACGTCAATCCAGTTGTGCGCCATCTCATCGACGGTGCGATCGCCCCATCCTATCCACTGCGACGGATCGGGATTGAGCGGATTGGACGCCGTGTTGTCGTGCCACGCAGTAAAGGCGAGCGTGGTTCCCTTGGGCAGCAGCGGCGCCGACTCCGTGGCGTAGATGTAATTGATATGCCAGTTCCACTGAAAATTGCTGACCTGGCTAATCAACTCCTTCTTGCCGTCCGGATAAATGGCTTCGAGCGACATCGCCTTGCCGCGCATATGCATGTGCGGCTGGAAGTTCTCGAGTCGCGCGGGCGCCGGCAACACGTAGAAATTTTGCGTGATGGTTTTCTCGTTGGGCGGGATATCCAGGTCGCTGCCGCGCGACACGTCGAACATGCGCAGCACTGTGCGATGCTTGGGCACGTACCCCTTCGGGTAGAAGTAAATCGCCATCTCGACCTGCGTGTCCTTGTACTCTTCACCGACCGCGTGAAGGTGTACCTCCCAGCGAATGCGTGAGCCGGGGAGCATCAGCTTGCCGGCGTCTTCGGGAAAAATCTGTCCCGTCTTGCCGACCGCCCACTCCATGAACAAGCCCGCGTTCGCCTGATGATCGTGCGCAGTGCTGGCGAGTCCGGTGACCTCCGGTTCGTCCTGCACGAGGTACGCGAGTACATGATGCACGACTTTGCGGTCGCGATCTTTGGCGGGCTTTACTTCAATCGCGCGCACCCACCGCTGTTCAGTGAGCCCGGTCTCGACCACCGGACGGAACCATTTGTCCTGCGTGCGCGCAGCCAGCGTGTAGGGTTTGGACTTGATGATCAGGTCGGGTTGCTGACCGAGCTTCTCCGCCAGTTGCCACCGATTCGGATCGGGAAACGTGATGGCTGGTGGGAGGTCTTTCGCGTCGCCCATTGGCGCGCCGGCATCGACCCAGTTCACAATCGTACTTACCTGCGCGTCGGAGAGGCTTCGATCGTTCTTGAACTGCTGAATGCCCACAGTGCGATCGATGTGCCACGGCGGCATCAGTCGCTGCGACACTTTGTTCTTGATGCGAGTGGCGTACTTCTTGGCGTCGTCGTAGGTGAGCAACGACATCGGGGCAATGGAGCCCGGTTGATGACACTGCTGGCAGTTGGCCTGAAAGATCGGCGCAATGTCTTTGGCGTACGTCACCGGCTTGGCGGTCTGCGCCTGCAGCGCGGACGCGGCGAGCAACGGCACCAACGGCGATCCGAGTACACGCAGCGGGCGTCTCATGGCGTCACCGTCACGCGCACGAACGCGTTGGTCCAGCAGCATTGCGCGTGACCGGCGGTGGCGACGCCGCTGTCGTTCGCGCGTACGCGCAGCAGGTATTCGCCGGGCACAGCAAACGTCGCAGTGGTCGTCATGGTGCCTCCCGTTGGTGTCAGTTGTGCCGCGGGCGGCGCAAATTTCGCGGCCGCCGGACCTTGATGAACAAACCAGGTGAGTGAAACAGGTGCGGCCGACTTGGCAATCGGTTCTGCCCGGGCGTCGTCTTTGGCCACCGCGGTGAGTGAAAGCGGTGCACCGACGGCGACCTTGAGCGGTCCGGCCACGCTGCCGCGCGGACCTTGCGCGTCGGGTCCACCGGCGATGCTCACATGCGGCGGCGTATTGTCGGCCGATGCTTCACCGGTAATCGCATCGATTTCCCAGTCGGGCTTGAGGCTGCCCGGAATCGCCACCGTCTGGCCGCGAAACTTGAGCGTCCAGATGACTTTCTTGTCTCCGAAATCCGCCGGCACCACGACGGCGAAGACGCCCCAGTGTCGACGCGGATGAAAGTGCGTTGGCTGTCCCTGATTCGCTGCGCCAGGCGAGATGGTGTTGTTCTCGCCGATCGGCACGTCGACTTCTTCGGCGGAATTCCGATTGAAGTAGCCGAACGACAACGAGTAAGTGCCGTCGGCGTTCTTGTACCACCCTTCGAACACCGGTGAAATGGATTGACCGGTTGGACTGATGGGTGACAGCGAGAGTTGAGCGCGCGCCGTGCTCGGAGCAGCGAGAAGACCGATGGTCACCACGAACGCCATCGAGACTGTGCGTGCGAACGGCGCAGGTCGAACAACAAGTTGTCGCATACGGGGCCTGGTCGAGGAGGGAGAGACCAGTCCCCAATTACGAGCGGATTATCCCAGATCGCAAGACGGCCGTCCTCAGGGAGGACGGCCGTCTCGGTACGCCAGTGTGGTTGCGCCCTTACTCGAGCGCGATCAGCACGAAGCGGGTGTCAGTGGGTGCCTTCGTGGTCAGATCCCAGCACTTGAGCCCCGCGATCAGGTCGGAGCCGTTGCTGGTCCATCCGGTGACCTGACACGTGCCGGTCGCGCCGCCGGTACCGCCCACGTACGGCGACACGAACACGGTGCCATTAAACGCCGTCGTGCCCAGGCCGGGCATTGTCACCGTATAGACGCCCGGCGAATTGTGGGTCACGGTCGTGTTCAATCCGTTCGATTGATTGCGATACGCGGCGTCGGGGGAGTACGGGGTATTGAGCGTTGGCGATTCCTGACTCGACCAGACAAAGCCCCAGCGCTTCCCCGTGCGTCCGGCCTCCATAAACAGCATCGTGAGCCGTGAATCGGTCGCGGTGGCGCTATTCGTCGCCGCACAGCGCGCATTGAGAATTCCCGTGGTGATGTTCCAGAAATCGACCGCGCACGTCGAGCCCTCGATGTACGACGAGACCATCGCCGTGGTCTTGGTGATCGAGCTGAATCCTGATGTCATTGCATAACCGCCAGCGGCGAGGCGCGTCAGGCTCGGCGTCGTACCGCCGGTGTTAAATGCGTAATCCTGATCGGCCGTGCCGACGGATGTGGTGCCAGAAGAGTTCCAGGCGAAAGCGTACTGGCCGCTCAGCGTATTCGAGCCGACGAGCGCCAAATCGAACACGCTGTTGACCGGCGCTCCATCGATTGTGAAGCACTGCACGCGCACTTGCAGATCGGTGACGTTCACGTCGCCCCAGCTACCAAGCCGGCAACTCTCACCGGCCGAGCCGTACGCGGAGACGATAAACGTTTCGCGAAAGGCACTGACACCGACTTTGGCCATCTTGCCGAACACCACGAGATAGTTGCCCACGCCAACGCGCGTGATGCTGTTGATTCCGCCCGCAGCGTTCTGCGATGTCTGCGCGTCGGCAATGTAGGTCTCGTTCAGTGGTGCGCTCGGTTGATTGGCCCACACAATGCCAAACCGATTGGACTCGAGTGTAGGATTCACCTTCACACTCATGTTGGCCGACACGCCGTCCACGGTGGCCGTGATCGTTGCCGTGCCGACCGCAACCGCCGTGATTACGCCGGTTGTACTGTTGACGCTGGCCACGCTCGGCGCCGACGAACTCCACGCAACGGGGCGTCCGGTGAGAATGGAATTGTCCGCCGCACGCATCGTCACGGTCGGCGACGCGGTGTTGGTGGGAATGAGCTGAATGGAAATCAGCGAGAGTGAGATGCTCGCCACCGGCAATTGAACGGTGACCGCGACATCGCCGGACACACCTTCTGATGTCGCGGTGAAAGTCACCGTGCCGGTAGAGAGCGCGGTGATCAATCCGCTGCCGCTGATCGTCGCGACGGCCGGACGCGATGAGATCCACGTGACCGTGCGACCGGTGAGCACGTTGTTCGAACCGTCTTTCACCACGGCCGACGCTTGCATCGTGCCGCCCAGATTTAGTGCCGTCGATGGCGTCGAGGCGGTGACACTGGCCACGGCCGGAATGGTGACCGTGATGTTGGCCGTCGCCGACACCCCTTCCGACGTGGCTGTGATTGTTGCCGTGCCGGCACTGACCGCCGTCACCACGCCACCATTGCCAACGCTTGCGACTCCCGGCGCTGAACTCGTGAAGGTCACCACACGACCGGTAAGCACGTTGTTCGCCGCGTCGCGCGCGACCACGGAGAGCGTCGTGGTGCCGCCGGTCACCAACGTCGCGGACGATGGCGAAATGGTGAGTGATCCGACCGGCGCGAGCGACACCGTGATGTTCGCCGTACCTGACGCGGCGCCGACCGTGACGGTGATTGTAGTCGTTCCTGCGGCGACGGCGGTGACGAGTCCCGTCGTGCTCACGGTCGCGACACCAGGCGCGCTGCTGGTCCAGGAGGCGGTGGGCACCGGCGTGCAGTTCTGCGACGTGGGGGTCGCCAACAACTGCGCGGTCGCGCCGAGAAAGACCGAAGCGCTCGACGGTGTAATGCTCACCGCACTGACGGTGCACACGGCCGGCTGCTCAACGATGCCTTTGCCATTGTCGCTGCCGCCACCAGCGCACGCACTCGCGAACGCAGTTGCGATTATGAGCGCAACGGACGGTGCCGACGCTCGTGCGAAGGCGGTGAGTCGTGAGGGTCGGGAAACGTGTGACGTGGCAGCGCGCATTGGAATCCCCCGCATCGGGGTGGAAGGAGTTGACGCAAAATCGCCGCGCAGGCTCGTGTCGTCCGTTACAGCGCGAGCGAAGGTTCGCAGAAAGTGCAATACGTCACGCAATACGACACCAAACGCGAATGCGCCGCCGTGACATACATCACGACGGCGCAGCGTGTGGTACCACGGCGATTGGTCTCGCAATCCTAGCCGAGCTTGGGTCGCTCCTTCAGCCAATCGTTGGCCTTCTGATATTTGTGCGCCACGGCGAGCACGATATCGTCGAGATAGAGGTTGCCGGCGATTTGCGTGCAGATCGGCTGTGGGTTGAGCGGTGGTGGTGGTGGCGCCTGCGTGCGCGTCGAATCACCGCCGCGTCCGGCGCCCGGGAATCCGCCACCGCCACCACGTCCTCCAAAGCCGGCGGCGCGCACGCCGAAGCCCATTTGTACGACCGCCACCGGATGCCCCGTCTGGGCGTGCACACCCGTATCGGCGGCGCCGACGTAGACATCGATGTCTTTCAAATACGCCTGCCACGCCACGATGAGCTTTTGACGACGGCGCTGCGAATTGATGAAATCGAACGCTGTTGGTGTGCGGCCCGGTACCCAGCGATTGAGTTGTCCGTTGTTGGCCGGATCGCGCGGCGTCGCGGCGGGGCCACCGCCACCACCACCGCCACCACCGCGTCCCGCTTGTCGACCGTACGTGGTCATGATCGCGGCCATATCCATGTTCAGCTCCTTCGCCTTCATCTGCACGTACGAGTCGAACGCCGCTGCCGACTCGACGTCGATACCGCCTTGGCTGCCGGCCACGGTTGGCGGATCGGCCAAGTCCGTGGGCTTGGCTCCGAGCGCTTTGAGTTGATCGAGAAACGCGGCGAACACCGGATCGGGTGGCGCGCCGTTCTGCCCCGCATTCTGTCTGCGCACACCGACGCGCAGCTTGCTCAGGTCGATGTTGTCGTTGAAGTGAAACGGCATCGTGATCGAGCCGGGATCTTTTTCATCCGCGCCATGAATCACGTTGAACACGATGGCGGCGTCTTCGGCCGTGCGCGTGATGGGACCGACGCGATCCTGTGACCACGCCAGCACCATGCCGCCGTGACGGCTGACACGGCCGAACGTTGGCCGCAGCGCACTCAGTCCGCAGGTCGTCGCCGGACTGACAATGGAACCAGACGTCTCCGTGCCGATACCGAATGCGACGCAACCCGATGCCGTGGCTGAAGCCGGACCGGCTGACGATCCACTCGAACTCTGGGTGAGGTTCCACGGGTTCTTGGTGCCGCCGCGAAACCAGTTGCCGCCCTGCGCAAACTGTCCGGTGGAAAGCTTGGCGATGAGCACCGCACCGGCATTGCGCAAACGCACGACGACTTCGCTGTCGTCATCAATCACGCGATTCTCGAAATCGGCGGCGCCCCAGGTGGTGGGTGTGCCTTTCACCGCGAACAAATCCTTCACGCCCCACGGAATGCCGTGCAGTGGTCCGCGATACTTGCCGGCTTTGAGCTCCGCATCCATCGCGGCCGCGTCGGCCATGCCACGCTCTTCCATGATGGTCACCGCGCACATCAGCGTCGGATTGTACTTCTTGAGCCGATCGAGATAGATGCGCGTCAAACGCGTTGACGTGAGCTTGCCCGCCTTGATTGCGGCCGACAGGCGATGCATTGGGAGAAAGGCGATGTCTTCGTCGCTCGCAGGGAGCGGCGCGGCGCCCCACGGCGCGAGATGAAACGCGCCGGGAGCGGTGGCATTCCACGCAAATGGCTGCCGGGCGAACGCTGCCATCCCCTTTTCCTTGTATGTCTTTTCAAGCAGCACACCCACGCCGCCCGGATACGGCTGAAACGTCCATGACACCGGTTCCATGTTGTCGAGCGGAACGGGTGGAGCAGGCGGTTGCGCTGGTGGCTGTCCACCGCCACCGGCGGGTGGCTGCGCGAGCGCCGTGGCGCCGAACCCAAACGTGCTGGCGGCCGCCGCCGCGAGCGACAGAAACACGAACTGTCGACGATCGACGTCGCTCGAAAATTCCATGGCGTTGGCCTGCTCGCGCAGTTCTGACTCCGCCTGATCGAGCAAATCCAATTCGTCGTATCGTGACGAGAGGTCCGACATGTCGTGATCTCCGGGAAAAACTCAGAAAGAGTGGTACTGCACCTAACGCGGAACGCTGCACGCCCGCGCGAACAACCAATCAGACGCCGAATTGCGTCAGATGATGATCCAGATGCTTGTAGTAGAGCGTATTCCACTCTGCCGCGGTCAGAATGCCGAACGACCGCGACGCGCGCCCCTCGTACTTGGTCGCACCTTCCTGCTGCACGGTGTTCAGATACGCGATCAGTCGTGCGCGCTCCACGTCGAAGTCGTGCCGATCGGTAATGCGAAACTCAGGGGCCGTGGGCGTGCCGCGCGCATACGGCTTGGGGCCAACTACGGCGTTCTTCACGAACAGCGTCAACAGCGCGCGCTTGAACGCACCGACCGGCGGATAGCGATTCGTGTACACCATGTCGTACGACACGCAGCAGTGTGCGAGCATCTGATCGACCGCCATTTTCCCCCACTGTGCCTTCGTGTCGGGGGTGAGCTTCATCAGGCGCTGCGTCAACACGGCCACGTCGGCCGCATCAAAGACACTGGGCATCGCGAGCTTCCGGGAGCGGAGGATTCGACCGCACAAACGGGTCGCGCAAAGGTGTCGCGCAAAACGCCGCGCCGCTATCTCCGGCTCGGCCGATTGGAGCCGTTCGACTAGAGCGCGGGTCGGAGTTGCACGTAGAGAGCCCACCCCGTCGGTCGCCGCGTGCCGTAGGTCGCGAAAAGTGACTGCGGCACGAAGTTCACCGCGCCGCGTGCACCGGCGCCAACCGATACACCGTTCAGCGTCGCGAACTCACGGGCGATCCCTCCCGCGATTGATCGCACGTCGTAGAGCGCGGTCAGATCGCCGCCCAGAAAGCCCAGCTCCTCGCCGTTCTTGCGCACGCGCTCGACCCGCGCAAAGACAGACATCCGTTGCCCGATTCCCAGGGTCGATTCGGCGAGCAGGCTCGAGGCGTGATGATGCGGCGATGCACCGGGACCGCCGTGAATCAGTTCATGACTCGCGCCGCCGTGGTGATGCAGGTTCATGCCCCAGATGAGCGTCGATGACCAACGTCCGCCACTCACGCCGCGCGTGTCGCTGATCAGCGACGCGCCGTAGCGATGCATGCGCGTGGTCGGATCAAGCCGGTCGTGGGCATTGAGAAAACCGTACCAGGTAGACATCACCACACGTGCATCGGGCGCCCACGTAACGCGACCGGCGTACGAATCAAGTTTGGCCCCGCGATAGTCGACGATGCGATGAGCCTCGTCGGGCTCGCGCGGATTGAACAGCGATCCTTCCAACCGCACGGTGCGCGTTTGCGCGCCCAACGTAACTACGCCAAAACTCTGGTGCAGCGCATCCTGCCAGTGATGTCCGAGCGGCGAGAGCGGATCGTTTTGCGCCGACGGACGGTGCATTGTGGCCACGGGCCCAAGAGCCGGCTCACCAACCGCGGCGGCGTACGCCGTCAGCGCGAGCCCAGCGCGTACCGTGCGTTCGTACGACGAGGCAACCTCCATGAACGCGTCATGCGGATGTTGTCGATCGTGCAGCACGCCGTGTCGATAGGTGCCACCGGTTTGCAGCAACAAGGGGTAGCCATCGCCGCCCTGCGTGAACGGCTCGAGCGACGTCATCAATCGCCACTGCCATTGCGTCGACGGCGTGACACGCGTCGCCGAAAGCATTTCCCAATCCACCAGCGCGACCTGCGCGTCGCCGCGCTTCGTGCTCTGATGGTCGTGCATCGCAAACACGTTGGCGTGAGCGCTGACCATCCACCGCCCGTAATTGGCCATGGCGCCACGCATTTCCGCGACCGACGGCAGCCACGCGGTGCCTGAAGACATGGCCGATCGACCAAGCAACGACGATGACGCGGGCATTGTCATGCCGCTCATGCTGTCTTGCGCGCGCAGCCGCCCACTCAGACTGACGAGGGCGGCTGCCACAACCATGCTGACGCGCACCGCGGCGCCAGCTCGGGTTACCACAAGCGACCCTTACTGCTTGAGAATCTGACCGCGAATCTCGCCGCCCGGGTTGTTGACGGTGTGAATGTTGGCGTACGTCAGGCCGGCGAAGAGCAACTTCTTGAGCGAGTCGCCGTTGATGGTGGCCGTGATCTGCGTAGCCGCCGTCAACGTGGCCGTACCATGTGCCGTGCCCGCCTGCAGTCCGAAGCTGAACGTCGCACCGGGCAGCGTGTTGAAGTTGATGGTCGTTCCGCTCGACGCGGTGGCCGCCGCGGGACCGTGAATGTGCCCGTTGTTGACGTTCGACGTGAGGCCCGAAAAGGTGATGTCGTACGTGAACACATTGGTGGACGTATCCAATGTGGCCACAAACGTGCCCGAGCCCGTGGTGGTGTTACTCGGCACTTCCGAGGCACCATTCATCAGCGCCTTAAACGTGACGATCTTGGAGACCGGGGTCACCGGCGCGGTGGTGTCGTCTTTGCCGCACGCGGCGGCGATGAGTGTTGCCGAGGCGATGGCAAGCAGAATGACTGGTCGACGCATGAGCGGTCCTTGAGGGGGGATGAGCGCGCGGACTCGACTCAGCACGAGCGGCCGCATTAACGCACGCCCCAATGACGGCTCACCCGCCCAGACTATTCCTCATTCAGTGATCCGGCTTACGCGGCCGGGGCCACGGCGCTTGGAGTGGCTCCGGTTCGGCGAATTGCCTCTTTGCCCTGCTCGTCGCGCACCTGCCTGAGCCCGCTTTGAATCATGCCGAGCACAAGCAGCCATGCCGCCGCCCCAAGCGCGAGATACTTACCAAACACGCCGAGCACCGGGAGCGCGAGCTCCGTGTTCCAGAGCATGTGCATCACCATGCACATCGCGAGAACGCGCAGGAACCGGGGATCGAAAAGCATCTCGCGCGCGAAGGGCTGGTCGTCACGCACGCGCCATAACGCGGCGCCAGCTAATCCCGTCCACAGCGCGTGCCCGCCGAGCAACGACAGAATGCCGCGTTGGAAGATGACATCGCGCATGGCAAGGATGCCGCCCGGGCTCAGGGCGGCACGCAACGCGTAGCCGGCTGACTCGAAGATCGCGAATCCGGCTCCCACGGTTGCGCCCAGCAGCAGGCCGTTCAACGTCCAGCGATAGCGAGCTTTGCGCACGACCAGCAGCAGCGTGAGCACTTTCCCGGTTTCCTCGACTATGCCGGCGCTTGCCGCCCCGAGCCAGTTGCTAAGCCCTTCGGTAAAGTCGAAAAGGAAGAGCGAAACGATGATGGAAACCAATCCGCCAATCAGGAGCAGGCGAATGAGTTGGTACAGCGACACGTTGCGCGGCACATTGACTTCAAAGAAGAACACGAGCAGCGACAGTGGCATCGCCAGCGATCCGATCATGATGAGACCGGGAATCAGATTGACGTTCTGAAACGTATTCCACGCGAAATTGAAACCGCTGTACAACGCCAGCGACAACGCGAGCACACGCAGGAAAACCCACGGGCGCGGCCAACTCGTATCGATTTCACCCAGCGACGGCGTGCTGAAGGTGGTGCCGACGGTGAAATACGCTTCTACTTCTTCGTCGTCGTGACGCTTGACCGCGTCGGCGAACATGTCACGTGGCTTCCACTCGGCAGGCTTCTCGATTCCGGCAGCGTTGGACAAGTGATCGCCCATGCGATGCACGAAGTCGAAGACCGACGACGCGCCGACCGTGGCATGCACTTCCCAGAGTGAGCGCCCAATGCGCACCTGCTGCCAAGGCGCCAGTGATGCGGAAGACACCGCGTGGCCATCCACGCGAGGCAGGGTGGGCTGCAACGCGTGAATGTCGATTCGATTCTCCACGAGCATGGCACCGAGGAACGGCCCGCTCACGTCGGGATCGTCGGTCAACACGTTGCACTCTGCGGTGCTGCCAATGCGAACCTGGTCACTGGCGACACGCACGCGCTTGCCACGATCGGGACCAGCGACGCAGACGAGGAAGAACGTTTCCGGTGCAGACATTGGAAAAAATTGCGGTGCGGTTCCGCATCCGGCCAGCGAAGGCGACAGTCGAGCCTGCCGCTTGCACTCGCGTATCCGTTCCGCGTGCCCCGCAACTGGCGGGCGGAGTGCCTCTACTGGGACACTGGTAGCTCCCGGAGGCCAGACTGCGCGCGGCGCGGCTGCGGCGCACCGTCGATCGTACGCCAGATGTTGTAAATGAAAAGAAAGGCACCGACACCGGCAGCGCCGGCACCAACAGCGAGGAGCGCGCGCGAGGCAGCGGTATAGTGCGGCGCGAGTATGAAACCGGCGACCAGGAGCGCAAGGCCAATATTCGAACTCCACCAATGCACGCCGGCCATGACGCGGTTGTGCAGCGCGTGTCCCGAGAATCGCGGTATCACGTGATACGCCACTCCAAAAATCACCATCGAGACGAACCCGAGCAGATTCAAGTGCACGTGCGCCGGACGATAGATGATGGCGGCGGGCGCGATCGCCATCCAGGTGCCCATCAGGATGCCAAGACCGAGCGAAACGAGTGCGCTCTTGAGAAAGCGTTGGACAAACCAATCCATGGTGTTTGCTACCGCGCTAGGAGGGCAGTGAGCTCGTTGAGCAGCTCGTCGATGGGCACCTGATGCCGTTCGCAGGCGGTCTCGAGCGATTTCGCGCCGCCGCAGCAGGCGTCGAGGCCATATCGGGCAAACACTTCAAGGGCGCGCGGTTCGCGTTGGGCGATTGCGTTGAGCGAGAGCGCGCGATCGATGGTCGCGGAACTCGCTGCTGGAGCGGGTCGATTGGACATGGTGGTTACCGAAAAGGACAAACTGTAGTGCGATAGTTAATACTGGTATTTATGATACCAGATAACTGTCAGGGTTTATCCTATGGCGCGCCGGGAGCTTGAATGCGATAGTAGCGGCGCAGAGTGAGGGCGACGCCTCCACCATGCGACTTGCGGATTGGGGATCGATCCCGGTTTCTCCGTACTGCGGAGACGTAGCGTAAGGGCATGGCGTGTATCGACCCGCTGCAACATCCCACCACAGAGTGGGACGCGCCGTCGGAGGGGCGAAAGCCTTGCCGATCGGGTGCCGACGCGGACTCAGAGAGCAAACTGCTCTCGCGGCTCAGCCGCTACGAACCTCCGCGGACGGTACAGAGAAGCGCCGGGATCCAATCGGATCCACGGCGCTTCTCGCATTTTGGTCGGGGCGTGGTGGCGCTAACATTGGGCAGCTTTGCGCACGAACACAGCAACTTGTCACCCGCCCGTTGGAGCAAACTTGTGAAGCACGCTTTTACTCAACGAGTGTTGTCGGTTGTCATCGTCGGGCTCGCTGCTGTCGGAGTCGCGTCTGCGGCACGCCCAGTGCGCACGCGGGCGCCGTCCGCGGTGCAGCCCCGCACACTCGACATCTACTTCATCGACGTTGAGGGCGGGCAGAGTACGCTGGTCGTGACGCCGGAGAAGGAAACGCTGCTGATCGACGCGGGCTTTCCGAACGAGGGGACTTTCGCGTCGCGGCCGGGCGACCCCACCGAAGCGCGCGACGCGCAACGCATACTCGCCGCCGCGCACGACGCGGGCGTGAGCCGCATCGACAACTTGCTGATCACGCATTTTCACGGAGATCACGACGGCGGTGTGGTGGAGCTGTCGCAGTTGCTGCCTATTCGCACGTTCATCGATCATGGCGCTCCGGCCGAGAATGCGGAGACGGGCGTGCCTGGCACAATGGCGCTGTTCGAACGCTATAAGCAGCTTCGGAAGTACAGCGAACACGTCGAGCCCAAACCTGGCGATCGACTGCGCATCAAGGGTGTGACCGCAACCGTGGTGGCCTCGGCGGGCGCGGTACTGACGCGGCCGCTCGTTCCGAGTGCCAACTCCACCCCGAATTGCGGCGCGAACGGACTTCCCGCGCAAGAACCGGTGGAGAATCCGCGCTCAACGGGAATTCATCTCGCGTTCGGCAAGTTTCGTTTCCTGGATATCGGCGACTTGAGCGGCGCGCCGCTCCACGCGCTCACCTGTCCGCGCAATTTGCTGGGCGAAGTCGAGACGTATCTCGTTGCACATCACGGCGGCGTAGATGCGGCGGGGCCCGCGATGTTCACCTCCACGAACCCTCTGGTGGCAATCGTCAACAATGGTCCGGCAAAAGGCGGCGCGCCGGAAACGTTGGCGGCATTGCGCGCCATGCCGTCGATCGATTCGTGGCAACTGCACCGCAATCCCGCGAACGGTGCGGCCAACGTTGCCGACGAGCGTATTGCCAATCTCGACGAACGCACCAGTGCGTGGATCAAACTCTCCGCCCGTGAAGACGGGAGCTTTACGGTCACGAACTCGCGCACCGGGTTCTCGAAGACGTATCGTCGATAACGATCGGCGTCACTCCGTGTCGGCTTTGCGCTAACTGTCCGCCGGTCGCCAATTGGCAACGATGATGCCGCTTAGGACCAGCACCAGCCCCACGAGAAATGGCGTGGTGATTGGCTCGTGCAACACGAGCGCGCCGAGCAAAATGGCGGTGATGGGGTTGAGCGTGATGAAGACGGCGACGCGTGAAGGAGTGGAGCGTTCGAGCGCCCAGATCCACAGGGCGAAACCAACCGCGCCGCCGAACGTGCCAAGGAAAACGACCGCGAGCCAGCCCGCCGAGGTGAACGACGGCAGCGCACTGAACAGGCCCTGCGAGGCGGCGATCGGCGCGAGAAACAGGGCGCCCGCCGTCATGGATATGGCGGTGACATGAAGCGCCGGATAGCGCTTGAGGTAGGGACGCGAAAACACGTTGTACAGTGCGCCGCACGTTACGGTAACCGCGATGCACAAATCGCCGAGCCATTGCCGCGAGGTGTCGGCGCCCGCCGCGGCCGAGCGAGAGAGGGCGATGAACAGGCCAGCGAACGCCAGTAGCTGTCCGATGACCTTCGGTTGTGTGATGCGATCGTAGCCCCGCAATCGCGACACGAGCAGCGTTATGAACGGTGTGGTCGCGATTTCGATCGCAACGCGTGCTGACGGGCTATAGGTGAGCGACGCGCTAAAACTCCAGGGAAAGATTCCAAAGAACAGCGCACCGAGTCCGCTGATGGCGAAGAGATCTCGACGGGGCATGCCGGCGCGCCACGCGCGCCAGAGCAGGGGCGAGAGACAACATGACGCCAGACAGTAGCGCAGAAATGCCAGCGAGACCGGATGAGTTTGCGCGACCACGAAGCGCGTGGCCACGACCGACATGCCGAAGAAAATGCTGGCCAGCGTGGCCGCGACGGCGCTTGACTGCGCGGCAGCGCGACCACGCGAGATCGCGTTCAGCGCGCGGTTACCGGCACGCTGACCGCGCGTGCAAGCTTGGGTGGCACACCGGCAATGCCGTAGCGGAACGCGCGCGTGGCGCCGTCCGGCACCGTGACTTCGACGTCGATGATTTCACCTGGGTTGAGCACGACCGAGGCCGCACGCGTTTGCATCTGCGTGGAGGGTTTGGGAAAACCGTCCTTGGCGAGTACGCGCCACGTCACTGGCTTGTCTCCGTCGGTGAACTCGTACGACATGGCTGCCTCGCTGCGAATGTTAATGAGGCGCAGCCGAATCGGAATGTTGCGCGGCAATGCGAGTGGTGACGGATCGTGCTGCCCGTTCAGCAGCGCGTCGGGCAGCCCTTCAAGCTTGACCAGCAGAATGTCAGGTCCGTTGTCGCTCAGCAGCAGCACGCGGTCGCGTGAGGCGTCGAGCGGTTCGGCGCGATCATGCACGACAATTGGTCCGTAGATGCCGGACGAGATCTGCTGCATTTCGTTGGAGTGCGAGTGATACATGAACGTGCCGGCGCGCGGCGGCGTGAAGCGGACGGTGAGCGAGTCGCCAGGTGCGATAAAGGGCAACACGTGCGACTCGTCGCCGCTGATGCCGGGAACACCATCCGGATAGCTCTCCAACTCAATGCCGTGCCAGTGAATTGCGGCCCGTTCGTGCGAACGATTCACGAGCGTGATGGCGACACGTTCGCCGCGTATCAGATCCAGCAGCGGTCCCGGTACGGTGAGCGACGCCGGTGCAGCCGCGTTCGGCGCTTCCTGACCAATCGAATAACCTGGATGCTTGCCATACACGCCCGCCTTGGATCGAATCACCAGGCGAATCGGCCGCTCCGTACTGCCGACGTTTGGCGCGGGGCCCGAGGGTGTTACCACGAACTGCATCACGAGCCCATCCATCCGATGGTCCATTGAGCCGTGATCGCTCGTGCCGGCCCCGGTCATGCCGGGCATTGCCTGCGCGTCGGTCGCGGGCGCTTGCGACATGGCCGTCCAATCTCGCTCCAGCGACGGAATCGCCGTGATGTGACTCGCAATGTGACAATGAAAGATCCAGTTGCCCGCCGACGGCGGAGCAAAGCTGAGCGTCATCGTTGAGCCTTGCGTGAGCAGTTCCGTCACCGCCATGCGTTGCGCGGCGTTGGCATACACGGTGTCGCGCACGCCATCGCCGTGCGTATCGACGCGAAAGTACGATCCGTGCAAATGCAGTGGATGTTCCAGCGCGCTCAGGTTCACGAAGCGCCAATGCGTCGTGTCGCCCTGTCGCATTGAGAGGCGTTCAGTGTTGGGATACGAGGCTCCATTGAATGTGAGCACGGTCGTGTCGCCCAACCCGCTTTGCTTGGTGGAGTCGAGCGTGGCGTAACCGGACACCACAAAGATTCGGTCGGGCGCGACCACGCCGGGCGGATCGACAATCAGCGCGCCTCCGAGCTGTGTGTCTTCGGCCAGCCGCCCCATGAGGGGAAACGAGTCGGTGCGCGCCGCATACCAGAACGCGCCGGCCTCGCGCACCGTAAATCGAAACTCATGGCTGGTGCCGGGCTTGATTTGCACGCTGTCGCTCGCGCCGCGCTGCGCGCCGAAGCCGTACATCCAGAGCGCTTTCGTGAGCGAGTTGTGGACGGTGGCGTGAATCTCGGTGCCAACCGGAACGCGAACGAGCGGTCCTGGGGTTTGCAGCGCGCCGCCCGATTCTGCGAAGGCCGCCGTCGTGATCGTCGGACCCGCCGCGCCGTTCGGTTGCCAACCTCCACTGCGCGCCTCGAGGGATAGCGTCAGCACGCCGTTCGCCAATTTGCCGGCCGATTGGCGATTGGTGTTGAACGCGATCGTCGTCGCGGCCGATGTCGTTGGCTGCGGCCCGCGAGAAGACGCGGACCGCGACGCGATTGATCGCACCGCGATAACGGCGAGTGGAACGGCAACGACAAGCGCAAACTTGGTGGCAAAACGCATGGCAGATTCCCGGTGGCCGCATCCGAGTCGCGCTTCGGCGTCGAAGCGATGGGTCTGTGCGGCAAAATGATGCCGGCAATGCTACGATGCGGCATCCATCCTCGCGAATGTTGCGCGCGCAACTTTTGTCACCCGATCACTGCGTCGCGCGACATTGCGCCGTCGAGGCGCAATTCGACAAGTTCCCAATTGTGAAAATCGCGCTCGCCACTCCCCGCGTTGCGACGTCGGTCGATGACGCCCTCGCCCGTATCGATCGACATATCGCCGACGCCGCGTCGCAAGGCGCTGAAATCGTTTGCTTCCCCGAGGCGTATTTGCCCGGGCTGCGCGGCCTCGACTTTACGGTGCCAGAGTGGACGATGGCCACGCAGACCAGGGCGGTCGCGACGGTCGCCGCGAGTGCGTCGCGTCATCGCATTGCCGTGATCCTTGGCCTCGAGTACCTCACCCAAACCGGTCGTCGCATTGCGTCCATGGTGTTCGATGCGCATGGGGCGACGCTCGGGGTGCAGTTCAAAAATCAACTCGACCCGAGCGAAGAGGCGGGATACGAAGCGGGCGACGACCGATCGGTCTACACGGTTAATGGCGTCACTTTTGGTATTGCCATTTGCCACGAAGCGTTTCGCTATCCGGAAACCGTGCGATGGGCGGCCGTGCGCGGCGCGCAAATCGTTTTTCACCCGCACTGCACAGGCAGCGACGTTGCCGGTGCGCCGCCCAGTCGTTGGCTCGATCCCGACGGCGCGTACTACGAGAAGGCCATCATGTGTCGTGCGCTCGAGAACACGATCTATTTCGCGAGCGTCAACTACGGCTTTGCCAATCAGGAGTCGGCCACGAGCATTATCGCGCCCGATGGCTCATGCGTGGCGCGTCAGCCATACGGAGAGGACGGCGTGCTGGTGTACGACGCCGACCTTTCGCGGGCCACCGGCCTGCTCGCGAGCCGACTGCGCACCTCGGTGTAGTGAGACCTGTCGCAGTTCTCCACGAGTGACCCACGTGCGTGCTTATGGACGCCAGATCACATCGGGGCTGGCGTTACCGACTTTATCGATCGCGTTGACGACGATGCCGTCGACTCCACCAGCGGTAATGTCGACGCTGCGCGAGGAGGCCGGCACGGTTCTCTGCGACCACGCACCGTTGGCACGCCAGCGCACGAGAAACCATGAGAGCGGCTTAGAACTCCCGCTCGTGAAGTTGACGCGATACGTACTGCCCGACTTCGCCACATCGAGCAGCGGCATGGCCGGTGCTGCGTTGTCGAGCCAGGTGGTGGGCGGCGGGAGCGCCGGTGCTGCAAACACTCCCGCCGTGAGGAGCGCACGCACACCGCCGGCGTCGTTCTTGATTGACGTGGTGTTGTAGAGCAGCGCGCCGGCAAAGTATCCACTCGCGCCCGCCTGTTGACGCGTGAGCGAAATTTGCGACGGAATTTCTGAGGCCGCGTACGGACTCGTGCTGCCATCATTCACTCGATACGACGCGAGCCCCGGCCACAGGTGTCGCTTCAGCGAATTCTGCTGCGCCCACCAGCCGAGCAGCGACGGGAAACTTTGCCCCGTCGAGTTGATCGACCAGTAGAGTTGGGGAGCGAAATAGTCGACCCATCCGCGCTGCAGCCAGTTGCGTGAGTCTGCGTAAATCGACGCGTACGCATCGAGTCCAGTGATGCCGGTGGGGTTACCCGGGCGCCAAATGCCAAACGGGCTGATGCCAACGCGCACGGTTGGTGCGGCGGCGTGTACGGCGCCGTACAGTCGTTGCACAAATCGATTGGTATTGTCGCGCCGCCAGTCGGCGCGCGAGAGCGTACCGCCGATTCGCTGATAGGCGGAAAAGCTCACGCTGTCGGGAAAATCGAGCCCCGGACAGCGCGAGTCGGGATACGGATAAAAGAAATCGTCGAGGTGTACCGCATCGATGTCGTAGCGCGACACCACATCGGTAATCACGGCGATGGCCTGGTCGTGTACGGCTTGCTCGCCGGGATCAAACCAGAGCTGCGTGCACCATGCGCGCGTTACGTCGGGGCGACGCTTGGCGAAATGCAGCGGCGCGAGGGTGGCGCTGTCACTCAGGTTGCCAGCGCGAAATGGGTTAAACCACGCGTGCAGTTCGATGCCGCGAGCGTGCGCCTGCGACACCGCGAAGCTCAGCGGATCGTAGCCCGGATCGACGCCTTGCGTGCCGACGAGCGATTTGGCCCACGGTTCCAGCGCCGACTGATACAGCGCATCGCCCGAGGCGCGCACCTGCAAAATGACGGCGTTGATGCCCGTTTGCTGCGCCATGTCGAGAATGGCCGTCAGCTCATTCTGTTGCTGCCTCATCGACAGCCCGGAGCGCGAGGGCCAATCGATGTTGGCCACCGTCGCGATCCACATGCCGCGAAATTCGCGATTGATGGCCGGTACTGTCAGTTCGGCCGGTGGCGTGGGCGTCGTGGGCGACGTGGGGCCTTCGGAACCGGCGCAGCCAGCGAGCAACGCGGTCAGGACAACCAGCGAACTGCGAGGCGAAAAACGCATGCGGCAAGCTACGGAGGTGCGCACGGAGTCGGAACTGTGGTCGCCCACGCCGGGCCTTCCCGACGAAGACTCCCCGCCTTTACTTCTCATGCAACCGATTCCCGCGCGATTTCCGTATGAAGAATCTCCCCCACAGACTGCTGATACTGGTAGGCACGTTGCTCAGTGCGGCGGCGTGCGACGATGGGATTGTTGGCAGCTCCACGGTGACGGGCTCGTATTTGCTGCTAACCATCAACGGCGTCGCACCGCCCGGAACGATTGCCACCACGGGCTCAACGCGCGTGGCACTGGTGAGCGATGTCATTACGCTCTATCAGGGCGGCACGTATCAGGAAACGGCCGTCCAGCGCACGTACGTGGCCAATGTGGCGCGCGGTGATTCCACCATCGTCACCACGGGCACCTACGGTCTGGTGGGTACCTCGATCACGCTGATCCTTTCCGATCGCTCCGCACAGCGCATTGGCATGATCAACGCCAACGTCATGACGTTCCTTGAGAGCGGGCTCGAAACGCGCTACCGCAAGTAGGCGAACGGCTAACGAGTTCCGCCCGCATTCGGCTTTCGATCGTCGCGAACGAACTTGCTTTCGTACGGCATCTTCACTGCGCGCAGTGCCGCAGCATCAAGCGTGCTGGAGTCGGGAATGATCTTGTTGGCCGCGAGCAGATACGCCGTCACGGCGTACACTTGATCGTCGCTCAGCGTGCCGGGGGTAAGCAGCGGCATGGCGCGTTTCACGTAGTCGAACACCGTAGTCGCGTGCGGCCAATAGTTGCCGATGGTCCGCGTGAGCTTGGCGTCGAGCGCGAACTTGAACCCTTCGCCCGCCGGATCGCGACCGATCAGCGCGGGATACGCGGGAGCCATGCCTTCGCCCGCTTTGCCATGGCACTGCGCGCACTGCGCGGCATATACCGCGGCGCCCTCGGCGACTGTGCCCTTGCCAGTCGGAAGCTCGGCGCCATCGGGTCCGACGTCCATGTTCATCACGCCAAGCGCCGAATCGTTGGGCGTATGTCCGAGGGCGAAGCGCTTTGATGCTCCCGGACCGCCGGGCACTGCGCCGGCATCGTAGGCGGCAAAGCTCGGGCTGTTCGTCGCGGTCGTGCCGCAAGCGGTCAAGGCGAGGAGGGTGCCAATCGCGAGTACGAAGCGCGGCATCAGACGCTCTCCCCAAAGAAGGTGACAGCGCCACTGCGATCGATCTTGCACCCAACGATCTGATTGTAGTGATACTGCGTGCCGATGCCGCGCTCCGCGATCATCGCCTTACGCGTGGGTTGCACGTAGCCCGCGTCATCGGTGCAACGACTCAGAATGGTGGCCTCGTTGCCGGTCCACTCCCACATGTACTGAAAACGCACGCTGCACTTCGGCTGCGGGGTGTTCAGCAGTTCGGCAGTCTTCCACGTGGCACCGCCATCGAGACTTACATCGACTCGTGCCACGCGACCGCGCCCACTCCAGGCGAGACCGTGAATGGCGTGCCAGCCCTTCGTGGCAAGCGTCTGCGGCGCACAGGGTGAGGTGATGATCGACTTCGCGTCGATTTCGAACGTAAAGATTCGCGCCGTACCGTTCGCCATCGGATCGGTGTATTTCGATGTCTCCCATCGTGTCATCCATGGTCGCGTGCCAAGCTCAATGCGCCGCAGCCACTTTACGTTACTGTTCCCCTCAAAGCCCGGAAGCAACAGGCGCAGCGGGTAACCCTGCGCCGGGCGCAAGGGTTCGCCGTTTTGTGCCCACACAATCAGCGCGTCATCCCACGCTTTCTCGATGGGAATGGAGCGCGTCATCTTGCAGGCGTCACCGCCCTCGGCCAGAAACCACTTCGCGTCGGCGTTCACACCCACCTCGCGCAACAACGTGGCGAGCGGCACGCCGACCCACTCCGACGTACTGAAGAGTCCCGCCACGCGCTGCGGCGTCAGCTCAGGCTTCGGATCGCGGTAGCCCGCTGCACCATTGCCGGAACACTCGATGAAGTGCGTGCGCGTGACCTGCGGAAACCGCTTGATGTCGTCCACGGAAAACGTGAGCGGCGTTTTCACGAGACCGTGAATGGTCAGCGTGTGTCGAGCCGGATCGAGTAGCGGGATGCCCGCATGATGCCGCTCGAAGTGCAAGTCGCTTGGCGTGACCGTGCCGGTCAAGTCCTGCAGCGGACTGAGCGAGCTACCAACGGTGTCGCCGAACGGCGTACGCCCCGGCGTAAAGAACGGCGAGCGCGTGCCTACTTGTGACGTTGGTGATCCCGGCATGCGCGTAGCGTCGAGCGGCGCTTCCGGTGGCGGTGGCGTGGGTGCCGCAGGTGTCGTTGCCGTTGCGGGCTGCTGCGACGCGCTCAGCGGAATGGCGCCGAGCGCCGCACCGCCAAGTAGACCCGCTGTGCCCGCGAGCATGTCGCGGCGAGAGAGAGGCTCGCGCATAGTACCGAGAGTGAGAGTAGGGCGCTTACCGATTTCGACTCACGGCTTGCGGCCGAGCAGCGAATCGGTAGTCATGAACGACACGGCACCAACCGTGACCTGCACGCGGCCTTCGTTTTGCGATGCCCGCGTTCCTTCGCCGCGGCGCATCGCGCGAAAGGCATTCAACGCGGCCGACAGTTTTTCGGGAGGCTCACTCACGGTGTTGTGCGCGGGCAGAAGTCGCTTGAGGATGGGGCGCATCGACACGAGCTTCGCCATCGACGCGTCGTAGGCGTCGAAGTCGGTTTCTTTCGCGAAGAGCCAGATGGTGCCTTCGTAGTAGGAGTCACCGGTGAAGAGCCACCCGTTGGCGCGATCGAGCAGCGCGATCGCGTCTGGCGTGTGTCCGGGCGCCGAGATGATCTCGAGCACGTGACCGCCGATGTCGATGGTGTCACCGTCTGCGATGCGATGAGTCGGCGTCCACGGGCGTGATACGAACCCTGCTGTGTCCGCGCCGGTTGGTGGTGCTCCGCAGAGTGCGTCCGGAGCCACTTCGCTGGCGAGCCCCGCGTGCGGGCGACCTTGCTCCTTCATGTGCGTGAAGGGTGTTTCCATGCCCCGCACATCGGCAAACTCATAGTTGCCGCCCACGTGATCGAAGTGGGAGTGCGAATTGACAACGATCACCGGGAGCGAGGTGAGTTTGTCGACCACCGGCTTAATGGGCACGAGCCCGATGCCCGAATCGAAGAGCAGGGCGCGTGTGCTGCCCACGATCAGATACGCGATCGCTTCCTGATTCTGTTTGGGCTGGTTGATGGCGATGAGCCCCGGCTCTACCTGCCGCACATCGAACCAGTCATTGCCAACGTCGATGCTTGAGTACGTGCGGTTTGTGGCGCGTGGCAAACTGGCGCACCACGACTGCGCGCTCGCGTTGGCGGTCGTCGTCGAATCTTTAGACGCGGCGCTGCACGCACTCACGCAAACGAGCGCGACGATGGGCGCGGCGAGCCTGCGGCGGCGAGTAACACGGGGTATCATGACGTGGTGGTCGCTCAGGGCGGTGATTATTGCGGAAAGATCGCGCCGAATACGGCGTTGGTCGTGAAAATGCAGCGATCGTTGTGTCCGCACTCAGAGACAATCAGTGCGGCGTGTTTGGCGCCGAGCGAGTCGGTGACGTATTTGAAAAACGCTTCGCCGCGGGCGCGTCGCGTGGGGCCCTGAGCCATCGCGTTGGCCGACGAGTCGAAGCCGCCGAGCGGCAAGACGTCGACTTGGCCGAAGAGGTACGTGGTGGGACGCGCAACGAGCTGCTTGATGAGCTGCTCGCGCGGAATCCCGGCGGCGTATCCGACGACGTTGTTCAATCCGGACGGCCACTTGTCGTAGTTTGGCGCCTTGGCGCTGTCGGCCGCACCATAGGTGAACTTGTTATGGAGCTTCTCGCCCTCGGCGCCGAGCGCTTCTTTGTCGGCGGTTGCCGGGTCGGCGTCACCCGTGGGCAGCGGTCGCACGGCTGCTGGCCACGCGTAGCTCGACGGATTCGCGACGACATAGCTGATTTGCACGCCCGGTGTATCGTGCACCTTGTTCGCCATCTCGTATCGCGTCGCCAACTGACCGCCGGCGGAGTGGCCAGCCACAGCGATACGCGTGAGATTCGGGAAGTTCTTCTTATTCGCGAGCACGCGAATCAGCTCGTCGATGAAATCGAACGACGAGATCGTGGGATTGGTGGGCGACATGCCACCGGCGCGCCACGATGTTCCGCCCTCCGGCCACATCACTTCGTTCGTGG
Source organism: uncultured Gemmatimonadaceae bacterium (assembly GCA_966096095.1). Lineage (GTDB taxonomy): Bacteria > Gemmatimonadota > Gemmatimonadetes > Gemmatimonadales > Gemmatimonadaceae > Gemmatimonas. The sequence continues at coordinate 90,846 of CBHTUR010000006.1, forward strand.
ATGGCTTGTCCTGGCCGGCAATAAAGCGCGGCGCAATGACGAGAGTGTTTTCGACCGCGCCGGCGAGAAAGGCCGCAGCCATCGCTGTCTCGAAGTAATGATCGGGATTGCGACTCGCACCGTGCAGCATGATCAGCGCCCGGGTGAGGTCCTTGTTCTTCTTGTTCAGCGCAAAGTTCGCGTAGACCATCGAACGCGCCGGGCCTCCGCCGTAGGTGATCCACTGCTGACACGTTTTGTTGGCGGTCACGCAGGGATCGACGGCGAACGCGGGACGGGAGAGCCCGATGCTGAGGAGCAGGGCAGGGAGTAGGAACACGCGGGCGCGCATGGGTAGGGACAGAAATCGTGGTCGGCGCCGACTGGTGGCACGGGCTGGTACCGAGGCGGCGATTGGTCAGGCCTACAATACGGCCCCACGCGCAGGAGCGCGACGAAAACGCGCGGCGCGCGGCATGTCGAGAACGCGCGCTCTGCTCCGACTCGACTCGTCAGGCTATCACCGCAGGTTCAGGTCACCGTTCTTCGGAGTCACTCATGAAAGTCGCGCACTCGTCCCGCATTACCCCGTTTCTCTGGTTCAATGGTCAGGTAGCCGAAGCCCTCGCGTTGTATCAGCGCGTGTTTCCCCAAACCACGCTGCTCGCCTCGACTCCCGGCGCAAAGGGTGGTCTCAGTAGTGCCACGCTCAATCTCGAGGGGCTTCAACTCATTCTCTTTGATGGCGGACCGCACTATGCGCTCTCGCCGGCGGTGTCGCTGTACGTGAACTGCGAAACGCAGGCCGAAGTCGATGAGCTCTGGGCCAGTCTGACCGCGAACGGCGGTCGGGAGAGTCGCTGCGGCTGGCTCGTGGATCCGTTCGGTTTGAGTTGGCAAATCATCCCTTCGCGACTTCCCGAGATGCTCACCGACGCTGACCGCACAAAAGCCAACCGCGCGATGCAGGCCATGATGGGAATGCAAAAGCTCGACATCGCGGCGCTCGAGCGGGCGTTCGCCGGCGGTTAACGGCTGTAACGCGTTGTGATAGCAGCTCCACTTCATGGCCTATCTCGGCCTGCGCGTCGCATCACCAGTTCAGGTGTAAGACATTTATGCGCAAGAGTTTACGTCAATGAAGCTGTTGGCATGCTTCATGCTCGATGAGGAGGCATCGGAGGTCGCTTATGGGCCTCGCGTTCTCACCTTTCGAGCGAAGAGTTGACGATGACGGTCATGTTGCGATTCAAGCAGGCATTCGGTGCGCGGTTGGGAGCTGGATTAGGTGTTGTGCTGCTCGCCGCGCTCCTCGCGGCCTGCTCTGATGTGAATTCCACCGCGCCGTTGGCGCCGACGCGTCCGTCGTTCGCGAAAGGTGCCGGCGGTGGTGGCGGAGGCGGCATACCCGCCGCGACGTGCGCGTCGGTGGTCGTTACCAACAACCCGCAGACGGTGCGCAACCTTGTGATGCCTGAGATCAAATACAATCTCGAAAACTGCGGCACCGACAACCTTGCGGTCACCGTAACGGTCTCGGAATGGGCGTCTGCGTGGTCGGTGCTGTGCCCGTCACCGGTGGCATCGCCGGCGCAGTTCACGCTCGCCGCGAATCAAAAGATTTCGTCGACGTTTCCGGTGTATCGCGGGCCATGTGGCTTCACCGGCCCGGTGAACGGTGTGCTGGTGCAAGGCACCAATCGCTGGCAGGGACACAACCTGATGCTCACGGTCACCAACGACGCGGACGGTGCGGTGTTGAGTCAGAGCTCGTTCAGCTGGCAGGACGCGGTGCCACGCGTTTAAGCGCGGGTATACTCGCGCGTATACTCGCGCGTATACTCGCGCTTGGAGACGCGTTTGGAGAACGCGCGCCGCGGTCAGTCTTCGACGAGGTCCCGCAGCTCGCGCGGCGCCATCAGGCGCCACCCGTCGACGAGCAACATCTCGAGATCGTCGATCGTGACTTCTTCCAGACGCAACAGGACCGCGGGATACCCATTGTAGTGCGGCTCGGTAAAGAACTTTCGTGGCGCAGCGGAGATCATCATGTCTCGCTGCGCCACGTTGGTGACGCGCACTGCGAGAAACAGCGGATTGGGAATGCGTGCCTTCTTGGGATGCACCCGTTCGAGCCACACCCACGCAAAGCCGCGCTCCTTTTCGCCGTCGCGTACAAAGAAGGCGAATCGATCGCGCGCTTCCTCGGCACCGGGAAGCGAGAGCGCGATGTGGCGAACGTCATCTTGTGTTGGCATACGCGGTGCGAAAGTTGACGGGGGCGGCTTACGGTTTGCGCTTCACGGTGTCCGCCGAGGGTTTGGCGGCGGAGGGCAGTGGGGCCGCCGCAGGCGCGCTCTTCGCCGCGGCCGAGACGGCACCGCCATAGAACAGCGAATTGAACACGACCTTGAAGGTGCCGAACGGCTGGCCGCGCCACTGAGGGCGAAAGCCGATGAGCACGACATGTCCGCGACCAAGCTTGACGTCCATCGCGGCCGCCTGGCCTTGCAGATACTTCTCGCCAAGCAAATAGCCGGAGAGCAATGGCGAGCCGTCCTTCGCGTACTTCGCCAGAATGCTCCCTTCGAATCCGTCGGCCGGCGCAAATGCGGGACTGCCATCCACGAACACTTTGGCCTTCTCTGGCATGCCTGACATCACCGGATGCGACGCATCGGTGCTGACTTCGAGAATCGAGCCGCTGGCGAAGAAGTCCGAACGCTTGAGGCCCGTGAGCACATTCTTCACCGGCAGATGCAGCGCACTGATGGCGAAATCGGCACTCTGACTGAACGTGATCATCGAGCCACCGGCCCGCACAAATGCGTCGAGCGCTCGAATTCCGGCATCGCCAATTCCGCCTTCATAGCGCGGCGGCACGGTGCCTGGTGCAAATCCGTCGGTGATGGATGAGGTGCGATCGCTGGCGAAGAGAATCACGTCGTACTTCTGATTCAAATCTCCGGCTTGGATGTCGGTGTTCGTGAGAGCCGTGTACTTGAAGCCCCATGTGTCGAGCAGCCACTCGGTCCACCCTTCGTCCATGCTGGCCGTGAACGGCTTGTAGATGCCGATGCGACTGCGCACGGCGGCGCCGCTGCCACTCGCGCGCCGTTCGGCACGCAGCCCAAGTTCCTCCGCATACGACACGGCTTTCGCCACGCTCGTGCCCTCAACCACGTAGCGTCCGTTGTCGAAGCGTACCGACGCGCCGTCGTTCAAGGCGCGCGCGAGTACGCGAAAGCTGTTGTTCTGTGCCGGATCCAACGCCAGTGCATCACCCACGCCTGAGATGCGCGCCGGCGGCGCCACGATGCCAGCCGTGAGTGCGTCGGTAGTAAAGGGCGCATCGACGGCCGTCAGGTCGGTGGTCTTCCCTTGCAGAGGCTTCATCGCCGCGCGCAGCTCCGGCGGCAGCGGCGCGCGTGCTTCGAGCACCTTCACGTCCATCTGATACGGCAACGTCCAGCCGGCGGCGTCGTACGGTTGCTCCGGCGGACCGCCGGGATACTCACGCAAATCCGGATACTCCTGCACTTCGAGAATCTGGCGCGCGAGTTCGGCGTATTCCTGATCCATTGGAATGACCCAGGTGCCGCGCGCGTACGTTGTGTTCTCGTACTTCACGTCTTTGTCGAGCTGCGTCACGCGAATGCCCTGAAACGCCAAACGGCGCAGCAGTTCAACGGCCGTTCCGGGATCTCGCTGCTGCTGCGGCACGATGTACGCATACGGCGGATTGGCGGCGTATTTGGCAATCGTGTTGCGCCCCGCCTGATAGCGATTGTAGAGCAGCTCTTCCTTGTACTTCACCGCGTAGTCGAGCACCGCCATCGAGCCGGTGCGCATGTAATCGACAGCATCTTTCAATCGCCACCAGCCGCCGGGCCACGGGCTCGGATAGAGCGACGTTGGCCGCAGGTCGCGGTACTCGGCAGGAAAATCGCGAATGGTATAAAAGTGCGGTGTGGCGTACTGATAGAGCGCGGTTTCCGTCCAGAACGCGGCGATGTTTTGCAGCATCGGCAGATAGTCGATGTATCCCGGATACCACGCGTCAAAGCCGGTGCCCATATGTGTGGCGCCGACTTTGCCTTCCTGCTCCAACTGCTGCGCGATGGTCATGCCGATGGTGTTCACCTCGCGCGACAAGATGCCCGGCACGCGCGTCGCGATGGGATCGGCAAACGGCGGCAACCAGATACGCGTGGGAAAAGGCGCTGTCTGGTGCTGCACGTAGATGATGTTGGGCTCCCACTGACGCCACGTGCGCGCGACAACGCGCGACTCGACCACGTTCAGCATGTAGCCGTCGCGGTTGTTGTCGTGGCCGATGTACTTCTGATAGAGCTCGTGCAGCGGACTCACTTCGTACGGCGTGCCCACCACCTCGCGATACCAGTTCACCACAATGTTCTGGCCATCGGGATTGATGCTCGGCCAGAGGAACAGCACCGTGTTGTCGAGGATCGCCTTGATCTTGGGATCGTCGGGCTTGCTGAGAATGTCGTACGCGAGCTGAATGGTGTGCTGCGAGCCCGCGATTTCGCTTGCGTGTAAGCCGCCGCTGATATCGACGAATGCCTTACCTTCACGCGCGAGCGCATGCGCCTGATCGTCGGTGAGTCCTGCCGGATGCGCCAGCTTCTGCGCGATGTCGCGGTAGTGATCGAGCTTCGCGAGATTTTCCGGCGATGAAATCACCGCGAGTGTCCAGGCGTGTCCGGTACTCGTCTTGCCGACATCGAGTAGCTTGATGCGATTGCTCGCGGCCGCGAGTTTCTGGAAGTACGCGATACTTTCGTCGTAGGTCGCGAGCTTGAGGTCGGCGCCGACGGAGAAGCCGAGCGAGGATTCAGGGGTCGGAATCGCGGCTTGCGCGTTGAGCAGCGCGGGGATCGCGCTGAGGGCGCAGACGAGCGAGCGCAGAGTGCGGAGAGAGGCGGTCATCTGCCAAAGATGCGGCGCGCGAGAACAGCGGGAAAGGCAACGACGCTAAAAAGGCTGGAACGTTGTCCGGGCGAAACGTTAATCGTTCCGACCGAGCGCGTTCCAGCCTTCTTAGCGTCGTTGTAGTTCCCGCCGTGCTACTTCTTCGCCGCCAAGTCCCGGATCGCCTGCGCCATTGTCTTCACCTTTGGCCCGTTCTTGGCGCCCGCGACATCCTTGTCCACTTCCGCTGCAAGCTTGGTGAGCAGCGAGCTTCGTGCGGCGCCCGTGGCCTTCTCCGCCGCCGTCAACGCCGCATCGATCGCGGTGGTGCGCGCCGGCGCGAGGCCACCGTCACGCACGAGTTGATCGAGATACGAGCGCACAACGGGGAACGCGGCCGGCCAAACAATCTTCGGCTGACTCTGCGGGTTGTAGTCGGTGAGCTTGATGAGCTTGGCCGCCGCGATTTCGTTGGCCGACAACTTCGCACTCGGCGTGAGCTCGAGCACGTCGAGACCGCGCGCCATTTCCGACGAGATGATGTAGCCGTTGTAGTAGTACGCGCCCCATGAACCGCCAATCGTGATGCTCGGGCGCGCCGCCTGACCGGTTGAGCCCGGGCCGGCGTCGACCATGGGCGGAGCGTCTACCGGACCACGATCAAAGAACGCGACTTCGAACTGCTTGTCGGGATCGGTGAAGTCGATCACGTCGACGCCGCCTTGATACCAGCCTTGCACCATCAGATCGCGGCCGGGCACCGGAATCAGACCACCGTTGTGCGACACGCAGTTTTCCTGCGCGCTTTGCGCCGTCGGAATCTTGAAGTACGAATGCTGCTTCACCTTCTTGTCGGCGCCGATGGTGAGTGCCGTGTTGCCGCCCATCTCCATCATGTTGCTGGCCTGACAATTCGGCGACGTGCCGCCGCCCCACTCGTCGGTGAACACCATCTTCTTGCCGTCGTTGCTGAACACCGCGGTGTGCCAGAGCGAGAAGTTCGTGTCGGCCGCGGCATCGAGGCGCACGGGCTTCTCCGGATTCGAGATATCGACCAACAGTCCGTAGCTCGCACACGCGCCGGCCAGGAGGTTCATCGCCGGATAGGCCGTTACGTCATGGCAGTTACGCGGACCGGTCGGCGGCGGCGGAGCTGCGCCACCCGGAGCGCCACCACGCGCCGGGCGATTCATGGCCGCCGTGCTGCGCGGAGCGGGCGCCATGCCGGTGAAGATGCGCGCGCCCGTAATGACTTCTGCCTTCTCGGGATTCTTGAGCGGCACCTTGATGACGTCGAGGCGGAAGAGCGAGTTCGATTCGTCGGCCGGATCGGTGCCGTTCACGCAACCGGCGAGCTCCGTGTTCGGACGCGCGCCCTGATTGCCTGACACGTACAGATACACCACGCCCTTGTCCGTCGGGCTCGGCACGACCGTGTGCGTATGCGAACCTTTGCACGTCTGCACGTTCTTCACGAGCTTCGGATTCTTCGGGTCCGACACATCAAAAATGCGCACGCCGGCCATGTGATCTTTGGGATCCTGCACGCCGCCCTTTCCGCAGTCGTTGCGGTTACCACCACCTTCGGCGGAAATGAAGAGCAGGTTGCCGATGATCGAAGGGTCGCCCTGCGACGTGGTGCACTGCACGACCGACACCTTCACGGGCTTGGCAGGGTTGCTGATGTCCCAGATGCTGAAGCCGGCGAAGTTGCCCTGATACACATACTTGCCACCGAACGCGAGATCGGAGTTCACGAACGTCAGACCGCGCGCCGTGTCGAACTCGGCGGCCTTCGGCGTAAACGAGACCTGCTTCATGCCTTCGATCGCGATGCCGGCATCAAGCACGCCTGACTTCAGTCCGTTGCGCGGATCTTTGGCGGGTGGATAGGTCTGCGCATGCACCGTCGCGCTCGACAGCGAAACGGCCACGGCGAAGGCGCCAGCGAGCGCGCACATCCTGCGAACATGTCCCATCAGCTTCGACTCCGGAAAAGGGATCAACAACGTCCTGCCACGTGATCACTGCGTCGCACGGGATTCGTGCGGACTACGGTTTGGCCGGCAACTGGTCCAGCATTTGATACATCGTATTGATCTCGGCGGTTTGCACCGTGGTCACATCGTTCGCGAACACCGACACGTCGATGTCCTGCGCCGCGCCCGCCGTGTTGGTGAGATCGGTAACCATCTTGAGCGCGCCTTCGTGGTGCTGAATCATGAAGGTCAAAAAGAGCCGATCAAACTCGGTGCCCTTGGCGGCCTCGAGCTGCTTGATCTGATCGGCCGTCAGCATGCCCGACATCATCACGTGATGATACGACGACGTGTCGGGCGCCGTCTGCCCGTTGCGCAGCAACCAGTCCTGCATCAATCGGATCTCCGACATCTGCGACTGGTCGATTTTATTGGCGAACTTGAGCAAGCGCGGATTGGCGCCGTGTGACGCGGCGAGCTTGGACATGAAGATCGCCTGAGCGTGGTGCGCGATCATGCCCTGCATGAATTGCACGTCGGCCTTGGTATAGATGACACCCTTGGGAATCGTGATGGGTGTATCCATACCGGACATACCCGACATCCCAGCCATACCGGCCATGTCATGATCCGCTGCCGGCGCGGCCGCGGTCGTGTCGGCGGCCGGCTTGTCGGCGCTGCAGGCCAGCGCGGCGGGTAACAGAAGGGCGGCAGCAACGAGGCCGCGAAGGTGCGAAACGCGGTAGCGCGTGATCATCTCGGGAGGGACGTAAGAGCGCAAAAGGACGGAAAGGACCAGCCTCTTAGGGTACCGAGCGTGCGCAGTCGGCGCCAGTTGGGCTCGATTACCTCGCGCGACGTCAGTAACCGGCTGCCAGATCGACGAGATTCTCCAGCGGTTGGCCTTGCAGATAGCGCTCCAGATTGTCGCCGAATAGCGTCGCGACATCATCCCAATGTGTCGAACGAAAACCCGCGCTATGCGGTGTGATAATCACGTTGGGCGTCGCCCAGAGCGGATCGCGCGGATCGAGGGGCTCCTGTTCAAACACGTCGAGAATTGCGCCGCCGAGTTGGCCAGATTCGAGCGCCGCGCGCATTGCCAGTTGGTCGACGATGCCGGCGCGGGCCACGTTTACCAGCAGTGCGCCGCGATTGAGTAGGGCGAGTTGAGGCGCACCGATCATACGCTGGGTACTGGCGACACCCGGTGCGGCAATGACGACGACGTCCCGGCCCGATAGCGCTTCATCGAGTGCGTCCGGCCCAAACAATTGGTCCACGCAGGCAGGGGCCGGGAGATTGGTTCGTCGACGGACCCCTGTCACATGCATACCAAAAGCTCGGGCGCGTTGTGCTATCGCGAGTCCAATTGTACCAAGTCCCACGATCGTCAGGCGCTGCCCATTCAGCATGACGGGCCAGTCGTCGGTGAGTTCGTTCTGCACCCACTCACGGCGCTGCTGAGCCACCATCGTGCGGTCGAAGCGACGCGCGCGCATGAGCAGACCGCCCATCACATGCTCGGCAATCGGAATCGCCTGCACGCCTCGGGAGTTCGTTACTGTAATGCCGCGTTCGGCGAGTTTCGCGAGTGGAAGAAGTCCCTCCACCGCCGAGGCCGACGAGTGCACCCAGCGCAGTCGGCTCGCCGACTCCACCATCTCCGCCGTGAGGCGCGATGAGAGGCTCACGTCCACATCATGAATGGCCTGCTGCGCCTCGTCGGGTGACTTGGCGTGCACGAATTCGAACTGCGGGAAGCGACGCGCAATGCGCAGTGCCTGCGAGTCGGGAAGGCACCAGGCATGTACCGGTAATTGGACATATAGCAGAATGCGCATACCGCAACCTATTGCAGAAGTTTGCCTGATGTTTTGTGCGAAGCGGGTTTCGCGTATCGACGCCACGCCGTACTTTAATCCGCGGGCACCCTGTGAGCCGTTGCCGTGCGTCAACGAGCTCCCCTCCTCCAGCTATCACGTGCCGACCACGACTCGCCACTTCGACCGTTTTAGGTTGATTTCGATTGCGTTCGCGTTCGCGCTCACTGCCTGCGGCGGCACTGACGCGGTTGTCGGCGCTCCGGTAAAGAGTTCGCCGCACATCGACGAATCGGCGCCCGTCACCGGTATTCCCAACACGTCGGCCAGTGCCGCGCCGAGCGCGCCGGCACCGATCAACTTCGAGACGTATGAAGGATCGGGCGAAGTGGTGCATCCCGACGTGGTGAGTTTTGCGAAGCCGTGGAATGGACATCGGCTGTGGACGACGCTGACGCCGTATCCGCACAGCGAAATCGCGTTCGAAAATCCGTCGATCTTCAATGGCGACGACGGGCACGACTGGACGATTCCAGTTGGTGCCACCAATCCACTCGCGCGCACCGATCGCGGACACCTCTCGGATCCCGACATGGTGTTTGACGAGGCGAGCGGCACGCTGCGTATGTACTATCGCGAAGTGGAACTGCGCCCAGCAAAGAAGGGCGCAGCCGGTCACATCGCCGATCATCTGTGGATGGCCTCCAGCACCGACGGCGTGCGCTGGAGCGCGCCCACCGCCGTTGTCTCAGACACCGGGCACTACGTGGTATCGCCGAGCATCGTGCACATGCCGAGCGGCGAGTGGCACATGTGGGCCGTCGATGCGGGCGTGGACGGCTGCTCGGCAAAAGCGACGCGCGTGATCGAGCGGACGTCGAGTGATGGCCTTTTGTGGAGCGAATCGAGCGTTTCGGGGCTGACGCAACCGGGATTTGTGCCGTGGCATCTCGACGTACAGTACGTGGCCGCTCGTCGCGAATACTGGGCGTTGACCGCGGCGTATCCGCGTTCTCGCGGATGCATGGCGACGCGTCTCTTTCTCGCCACGAGCCGCGATGGAAGGACGTGGACCACGTATCCGTCACCGGTGCTGTCGCCGTCCGACTATCCGGCGTTCAGTTCGGCGGTATATCGCTCAACGTTTGCGCTCGCAGCGCCCGACACCGTCTCCTTCTGGTTTAGCGGCGCGCGCATGGTGAAGCCGGGAAAGAAGAAGTCGCCACCCGTCTTCGCGTGGAGCGCTGCGACCGCCCGTATGCCGGTCGACGAACTGTTCCGACGGGTGCTCACTAAGCGCCAGTCCTCACCCGGGTCGTCGCCGCCAACCGGCGGACCGGTGCTCACCGTTTCCGTACCCTGACGGTTCTGCGTCACCCGCGCGCGCGCGCGGTCCGCGCGGTGCCATCGCTCGATTCGACGTCGGAACATGTCTAGCGCTTCGCTTCGCCTGGCGTTTGTCGCGACGTTGCCGGAGCACGGGGGAGCGGCGGCGCATCTGGCCGATCTCGTGCGGTCGCTCGTGGACGCACGGCACCATGTGAGTGTGGTGGCGGATCCATCGAGCGACCTGTGGCGCACGTTGCGCGATCACGGAGGCGTCCGACTGACGGCGGTTTCGCACCGCTCGACGTCCACGCGAGAAAAACGCGCGCGCATCCTCGCGGCCATCGCGGAAAATTGCGCCGAGGCCGTCTTCTCGACGTTCGAATGTGATTACTGGGACACCGGCTTCGTCGCCCGACGCGCGGGGGTGCCGGCTGCACTCTTTCTGCATCATGCCGGTATGAAGCGCGCCAATCGTTGGCTTTTGCCGCTGGCGCCGTGGCATGTGCTGGTTCCGTCGCACGACCTCCGCCGTTGGGTGCTCGGACTGGGCGTTCGAGCGGAGGCGATTCACGTGCTCTATAACGCGGTGGATACAGATGTCTTCGCGCCCGACTCTGCACGACGCGCGTGCGCTCGCGAGAAGTTGGGGTACACGCCCGACGAGGTCGTCGTGGGATTTGTCGGGCGCATCGAGTCCAACAAAGGCGTGCTGCCACTCGCGCAGGCGTGCAATCGAGCCATGCGAGCGCAGCCGCAGCTTCGATCGCTCTGGGTGGGGAGCGGTCGACTCGAGCGCGAAGTCGACGCGATACTCGCCCAAGCGCCCGAGGCGGCGCATCATCGACGCGTAGCGTGGACGACGTCGGTGCGCGAGTACTACGCGGCGATGGATCTGCTGGTGCTGCCGTCCGTGCGTCGGGAATCATTTGGCCGTGTGCTGCTCGAGGCGCAGGCGAGTCAGATTCCCGTAATCGCGAGCCAGATCGGAGGAATTCCCGAGGCGGTGTCGGCCGACGCGTCGGCACTTTTGGTTCCGCCCGGCGATGTTAACGCATTAACGTCGGCCATCGAAGCGCTGGCATCGGATCGTGATCGCCGCGCGGCGATGGGAGCGGCGGGCCGCGCGTTCGTGCAAACGCATTTCGACCGAACGCTTGTGGCACCGGCGTTCTCGTCGTGGTTCACGCGGTGGCGCGAGATTGTGACCACGCGATGACTCGACCGTTGTCTTCGTCGCGTCTCACGGCGATCGACGTCCTGCGTGGCATCACGGTGGCACTGATGATTGTGGTCAATGATCCTGGAGATGCCACGCACCGTTTCGCAATGCTCGCGCACAGTGCCTGGCATGGCTGCACACTGGCCGATCTCGTCTTCCCCAGCTTTCTCTTCGTCGTCGGCATCACGACGCATTTGTCGGCGGTAGCGCAGGAGCGGCGCGGCGACGACGCGTCGCAGATTCGCCGTTCGATCTTCCGGCGCGCGGCTGCGCTGGTCGTGATCGGTGTGTTACTCAACGCGTGGCCGTTTTACGAAAAGTCGAGCGCTGCAGGACCAGACTGGCTTCCCTCGTTCGCGCAGCACGTGCTCGCGCGCGCCGAGACACTTCGTCTTACCGGAGTGCTACAACGCATCGGCGTGGTCTACGGCGTGGTCGCGTTGTTCACGAGACGCGCGTCAACGCGCGCGGTCATCGTCGCGATTCTCGTCGTTTCGCTGAGTTATTGGGGCGCAATGACGCTGGTGCCATTTCCTGGCGATGGCGGCTTGCCACACGGAATCGATGATCCAGCCAACAACCTCGCGGCGTGGCTGGATCGACAACTACTCGATTGGACGTCGCTCGGCCTCGGCTGGCACCTCTGGGATCGGCAACTGCCGTTCGATCCGGAGGGACTCGCGTCCACCGTGTCCGCGACGGCCACTGCGTTACTGGGTGTCGTGGCAGGGCGCACAATGTTGTCGACACGCTCGTACACCGATCGCGCACGCACGCTGTGCGTCGCCGGTGCGGCCGGCGTGCTGGTCGGCTTGCTGTGGAGCGTGGTGTTTCCGCTCAATAAATCCATGTGGAGCGGTTCCTTCGTGCTCTTCACCGCAGGGATCACCGCCTTCGCACTCGGCTTGTTGGTGTATTGGTGCGATGTGGGGCGGGAAGCTCACAATCCCGTAAAACCGCGTACCCTCTGGACCACGGTGCCGCTCGTCTTTGGTACGAATCCGATCGTGGCCTATGTCGGCGCCGAGCTGACGGCGACGATTTTTCGATCGAGTATCAAATGGCGAGTGGATGGACGCTTGATCGGCACTGATCGCGCCGTCACCTGGGCATTCGAACAAGCGCACGTGCCGGCGAACGTCGCCTCGCTCGCGTGGGCCATCGCGTTCACTGCATTGTGGTATGTCATTCTTCGCGCGCTATACCAGCGGCGCCTGTTCGTGCGCATCTAGCTTGCCGCACTGTTCGTGCGCAGCTGACGCGCGTTCACTTCTGCGTGCGTGGGCACGTGCGGAGCAACGCTGCGTCGACGGCCATGGGCGGCCGTCGACGCGTGCGCGCTTGGTCAGATCTGGAATGGCCCTGTGGGAACCGTGATGCTTCCACCAGAGCTGCTGCGTATGGTGACCATCACCGGATCGATCGGCGTGTAGGGCATCACTGTGCCTCCATAGCGGCTGCCACCTCCGTTCTGCACCCAGCCAATTACGGTGCCGTCGGGTCGGTAGGCCGTGAGCGTCGCGCTGGCGTCCGAACTCGACGCCTTGATCAGCATCTGACCGCCGCTGTTCCAATAGCATTTGCTGACTTTGATCTGGTCAACTTGTACGGTGCCGCCACCTCCGCCACCTCCGCCACCTCCGCCACTTGAGCCCGACATGACCGCTGATGCGTTCGCGGCGATGGGTGCCGTCGACGAGTCGGCGCAGGCGGCAAGGAGCGACAGCGCAGCGAGCGCGACGCTGGAGCGGACGAATCGGGACATGGCGAGATCCTTGAAGTGCACCGAGTCGAGCGCGACATCGGATGCGAGGTCCTTGGCGATGACGACGAAGGCGATCGCCGTCACACCCGCCTGTGTTACAAGATTCGTGCCTTCCGGTGCATTGGCGTCGATCGCCGTAAGTTGTTCACCCACAAGAAGAAACCCGAACTGGCTTCGCACGAAAGCCAGTTCGGGTTGTATCGAATGACGAAGCGCTGTCTCAGCGTGTTATAGCGGTCACGGTCTACTTGGCCGCCATTGGGAACGCGGGAAGCTTCGCCACATCGCGCTGATCGTGCTGGATGATCACCGTTGCCTTCAGATTCTTTGCGATGGCCTTGAAACGATCGATCGAAGCTATCGATGCCGCGCGATCGGTATTGAAGGTCGGAATACCGCCGGAGTCGTAATTCTCGCGGAAGTGCGACACGTCGCCGGTAATGAGCACGGGGCCCATCTCTTTCAGGCGCACGAGCAGACTGTGATGCCCGGGGGTGTGTCCCGGCATGTTGAGCACCATCACTGAACCATCGCCGAAGACGTCTTTGTCGGCGGCCAGCGGTTCGACCTTACTGCCGCCGGAAATCCACGGCGCGAACGAGGCGGGGTTGGCCGTCGCGGCCATCGCCGGATTGGTGAGTACGTCCCAATCGCCTTTGCCGATAAGTAGCGTGGCCTGCGGAAAGTCCTTGGCTTGCCCAGTGTGATCGCCGTGGTAGTGCGAGATACCGACGTACTTCACGCTTGTCGGCGCGACTTTGAGCTGCGCGAGCATCTCGGCAATACTCTGCTTGGGCGCCGTCGCGCCAGGGCCCGGTGCGAAGCCCGTATCCCAAATGAGATAGTCGTCGTTATGACGGACGAGATAGCAACTGTAGGTCAGCTGCACCATCAGGCCGCTGAACGCGTACGTATCCGAGAAACGCAATCCCACATCGGTCGGCGCGGCGTTGGTGCCGCACTGCAGTCGGGTCAACGTGACCGTCGCCGGCGCGGCTGCGGTCGCCTGCGCGTGAGTCGCCGGCGCGATACTCAGCAGCAACCCGGCGATGGTCATCGACGATTGCACGACACGCGAGCCGAAAAATGCACGGACCATGGAATTACTCCGGGAAGGTGGGAAACGCGTGGACTCTAACGGGTGCGCAGGACGGAGCGTACACTACAGACTGACCGCGCGACGTGGCGGCGTCAACGTACTCTCCTCTGGGACTCCCTTATGAAACGGACCTTCCAGCTGGCCCTGATCGGCGCGACGACCTTAATCAGCGCGACGCTGCTCGCGCGTTGCACGCACAGTGTCGAAGACGCCACGGCCTCGAGTGCGGCCGATTTGAGCATCGGCACGACGGCAAATCCACTCACTGGAACGATCAGTGCGCTGACCGGAAGTTGTCCAGCGGTCACGTTTGTCATTGAGCGAAAGACGGTGCGCGTGGATGCCGCGACAACGTACGGCGAGGCCGCGTGTTCGCGTCTGGCAAATGGCGTACGCATCGAAGTGGTTGGTGCGTCGCAGTCCGATGGATCAATCAACGCCTCGTCGGTGCGATTGCTCTCCACGACCACGACCACGCCACCACCAACGACGCCCACGACGGTGACAGTGAGCGGCACCACGCGCATGGTCACCGGTGCGTGTCCCACCAAGACGTTTGTGGTGGAAGCGAAAACGATTCGCACGTCGGCGGAAACCGTGTTCGGCCCGGGCACGTGTGTCGATCTGCGAGATTCAATCCGGGCCGAGGTCACCGGTATCGCGCAAAGCGACGGCAGTGTGAATGCAACGCGAGTTGGTATTCCGGTGCCGACGCCGCCCGCAACGACAGTCACGGTGAGCGGAGTGATTGCGTCGATTACGGGAACCTGTCCGGCCATCACGCTTCGGCTGGCCGATCGCAACGCAACCACGTCGTCGTCCACGTTCTTCGATGGTCGCGGGTGCGACGGTTTGGCGGTCGGAATCACGGCCACCGTAACAGGAGTGGTGTCGACAACGAGCACCACAATCCTCGCTACAAAGGTCGCCTCGCCGCGCTAACTCGTCTTTGTTGGCGACGTGCGCCATACGAGATGCGCTACGCGGTATATCCGCGCTACGCGCTATATCCGCGCAACGCGGCGCGACACCAGCTCTCGAGTTGCTCGGCGTAGCCGTCGGCGGCGAACTCGCCAAGATCGGCGATCGTTGTGGCAAAGGCCGTGCTGTTGCGCGGTGGAAGCGTCCAAGCGGCTGCCTCCGCCGGCGTTTCGGCGGAGGCCCGCTTGGTCTGACCAGACGCAATTCGCGCGCGGAAATCGCGCACCGCCACCACGAGTGGCTCGCCACGCTCGATGACGCGCGTCAGCAATTCGTGGGCGCGCGCCACGGTTGCGACGTCGTAGCGGCTCGGGTGTTGCAACGCGAACGCGGCGAACGCGAGGCCGTGACGGCTCCCCCACGGTTCGCGCCATGAATGATCGAGCGCCAGCAGCTGATCGAAGCGCGCGGTGCAGGAGTCGTCGCTGTGTGTGTAGTTCGCGCCGCAGTCGTGGCAGGTCATGGCGAATGATGGGCACGGGGCTAGCTATTGACATGTGACCAAACGGTCACCTATACTGTTTTCATGACAGACGACGATCGCGTCTTCAAAGCACTCGCCGATAGCACTCGCCGAATGCTGTTGGACCGGCTCTTCGCGCGTGACGGCCGCACGCTCAGTGAGCTCGAAACCGAAGCGGAGATGACGCGCTTCGGGGTGATGAAGCATCTCCGCGTACTCGAGGACGCGGGGCTCATCGTCACACGCAAATCGGGGCGGGAGAAGCTGCATTTCCTGAATCCGGTTCCCATTCGACAGATCCACGATCGGTGGATCGACAAGTTCACGGAGCGCCGCGTGACGGCGCTCACTGATCTCAAGCGACAGCTTGAAGAGGATACGGCATGATCACAGCATTGGCCCCGGATATCGGGACGGTCACGCAGGTGTATCGCATTTTCATCAAGAGCACGCCGCAGGCGATTTGGGATGCGATCACCAAGCCGGAGTTCACGCAACGCTGGGGCTACGGATTGCGCGACGAGTACGATTTGCGTCCGGGTGGCTCGTACAACGGATACGCGAACGAAGGCATGATCGCGATGGGTATGTCGGGTGTCGTCGTCGACGGCGAAGTGATCGAATCCGATCCGCCGCGCAAACTCGTGGTGACGTGGCGCATGGCCATCGATCCGTCGATGAAGGCCGAAGGCTTCACCAAGCTGACCTACGAAATCGAAGAAGGGCGCGCGGGCGTTTCCAAACTCAGTGTATTTCACGACGTCAGCAGCCGTCCGGGTCACGGCGCGATGGTGGACGGCGACAAGCAGGGCCCTGGCGCTGGCGGCGGATGGCTGTGGATTCTCAGCGATCTCAAGTCGTATTTGGAAGGCGGGGAGGCGATGGGGAGGTAGGGGCGCGAGGGACTCTGTTGAGCGCAGGAACTGCAATCGCTTCTAAGTCATGGGTCGTCAGTTGGAGTTGTCGGTGGTCAGAACTTGAATTTCTGATTACTGGGAACTCCGACTGACGACCGACGACTTAAACGCAGTTATCGGTCTCGAACTTTCAGTGCCTCAATCGGAACTTCTCGCGGCCCGAATCCTTTCAATTCCCTCGCCGTATGGCGTGAGTCGCGTGCGGCAGTGTGCGTGACGCGCTGCAGGGTGGCGCGGTTGTCCCGTCGTCCCTCCCCATTCTCCTTTGAGGTCGATATGAAGCGACTGTTCGCTGTCGTGATGGTACTCGCGCTGCCAATGGCGTTGCCGTCGGTGGTGCAGGCGCAAACTCCAGCGGCGCCGGCCAAAGATCCGGTCACGACCGTGTTCCGCACGCGCACGATGGCGCTGCAACGCCAGCTTGCCCAGGCGTTCGATTCGATTCCGGAATCGAAGTTCAGCTACAAGCCAACCCCCGTGCAGCTCACCGTTGGATACATCGCTCAGCATTTGGCGAGCGACAATTATTTGTTCTGCAACGCGTTCGGCACCAAGAAGGCCACGATTGACGCCAAGGACTCGACGACGGCGGACTCGGTGAAAGCCACGTGGCCCAAGGCCGAACTCGTGACGAAGCTCAAAGCCTCGTTTGCCTTCTGCGAAGATGCGTTCGCGCAACTCAACGATGCAAATCTCGCCGATAACGTGCCGCTGACGTTCGGTGGACAGACGCGCAATGTGGTTCGCGCGAACATGGTGCTAGGGCACGCGCTCGATATGGCCGATCACTACAGCCAGATTGCGAACTACATGCGGCTGAACGGCATGGTGCCGCCGACGGCGTTGCCGAGGCCGAGGCCGTAACTGATAACGGCGGGAACCAACAACTGCTTTAAGTGCTCAGTGGTCAGTATGAGTGGTCAGTGGTCAGCGTTTCTAATTCTGACCACTGACCACTCAAACTGACCACTGAGCACTTAAACGTGGTTCGCCGATGCGCTCTATCTCGGCACCACCGGCAGCACCACCCGCGACTCATGCCCCGCATCGTGCAGTACCCGCTGATGGGCAACGACAAACGTGCTGTCGTGCTCGTTGCTGCCGCCGGTATTGAGATTGCGGTTGTACTTGGGAAAGAGCGACGACGAAATACTCACGCGGAGCGCGTGTCCCTTGGTGAAGACGCGCGATGTGAACCACAGGTCGATGTCGTACTGCTCGACCTGGCCCGGCGTCAGCAGTTCGGGCTTCTCCAGGCTTTTGCGGAATCGTGCGCGCGCAACGCCATCCTGCACGCGTTCGGCGTGGCCGTCGGGAAAGACATCGAGCAGCATCACGTTCCAGTCGGTGTCTTTCGCATCGGTCGCCGCCCAGATGGTGGCGCGCATCAGACCCGTGACTTCGATGGGCTTCGTTAGCGGCTTGGAGGTGAACACCAGCGCGTCTCTGCGCGTCGCGTTGAGCGCGGTGAAGTCTTCATTGAGCGACGTCTCGAGCTCGCGCGAGTCAATCAGGTAGGGCGTGGGGTTGGCTGGATTGTACGTGAACGTGTCGGCCGGCGCGCCAGTCGGCGGAAGCGTATCGAGCGTGCCGTCGCCGCGGCTGGTTTGCGCGTTGCCTTGTGACGCGAGATACCAGCTCATTGGCACGGTGCGGGCGAGCGGAAATTCCCGTTCCTTGCGCCACGTGTTGTCGCCGAAGACGAAGAAATCGAACGGCGGCTCCTTGTCGACGCCGTTGTTCTGGCCTTTGAGATAGTGGTCGAACCAGCGCAGCTGCAACATGCGCGTGTCGACACGCGACTGCGGACCGAATTCACCGGCGACATAGTCAACGCCCTTGTGCGCGCCGGGGCCCATCACCACGCGAATGGGCGGATGATTGGGCACGCGTTGTAACGCCAGTGTGTAGTCGATCGGTCCGCGCGAATCGTCGTACCACCCCGAGATCTGCAGCACCGGCGCTTTCACTTTCGCGATGTTGGTTGTGACTGCGTGCGCACGCCAATATGCATCGAGATTCGGATGCGCGAGCCACCGATCCCAGAGCGCCACCTGACCGCAGCCGAGCTTCTGCGGCAAGTCGGAGAGCGGCAAATGCATCATGGCCGATCCGATATCGAGATCATCGGTGTTCTGCAGTGTACGGGCCCGCATCAAACAGGCCCACGCCACGTTAATTGGCGAAAACACCATGTCTTCCAGCGGTACAATGCGCCACGGATCGCCCGTCGCGGCACTCGGCGCAATGGCGGCCAGGTGTGGTGGCGCGCTCACCGCCGCGTACCAGGCCAGCCGACCTTCGTCGGAGTGACCAATGAGTCCAACCTTGCCGTTGGCGCCTGGAAGCTTGGCGGCCCACTCCACTGCGTCGTAGCCGTCACTCACGTCGGTGTCGTAGTCACCGAAGTCTTTGCCGTCGGAGATGTCGCGACCGCGCACGTGTTGCGCGACGAAGATGTAGCCGCGCGACGCCCAGAACTTTCCCGCCGGATGGAGAATGCGCGTGTACGGCGTGCGCTGCAGCACCACACCAAACGGTCCCGCGCCGACGGGGCGGGCGATGTAGCTGACCAGCTTCGCGCCATCGCGCGTCGTCATGAACACGGCCGTGTCTTCGGTCACGGCGAACATTGAATCGGACACCGCACCGGGCCAGAGTGCGTAGTTGGGCTCAATCGCGAAAGGCGTCGCACGGCGCACCAGGCGCCAGCGGCGACGCGCCGATTTGCCCTGCTGCATCAGCGTACCGCTCAAGGTGTCGCCGTGCCACTGCGCCAAGAGCGCGTTGGCGGCGTCGTCACGGAGCGTGATGGAATCACCACGAATGTCGGCGTGCGTCACGGCCAACATCGAGGCGCCAGCGCGTCGACGGACACTGCCGACAAACTGCGAATCCGCACCGGCAAAGTGCGCGAATCCCATTCGCCGCCAGCCTTCGAATCCGTCGCCCGGCTTGTCGCCGAGTGCGACGTACACATCCCAGTCGCCGGCGACCGAGCGCGGTTGCGTTGTGCTATCCGAGCGTGCGCACGCGGCCGTGGACAGCACGACACCCGCGAGAGCGTGGAAGACGCGATCGATGCCGCGACGCCGCGTGAGAGATCGACTCATACGATTCGTCCAGAGTCCGATGAGGGAAAATTGTGAGACGTTGCGATCGGTGCCGCCTATCGGCTCGACGTGTCTGGCGGCAGTCCAATCTTCTTCAGCATGAGATTCCACCGCGGATCGGTTCGCATGGGAATGAACTCAAGTCGCCGGTGATTGAAAATCGCCCACACATCGCGCCGCGCGATGGCCTCGTTGAGCGCGACGAACGCCTCGTCGTAGCGGCCGAGCGCCGCCATCCAGCGCGCGCGCTCAGAAGGAAGCGATCGACTGTCCGGCGACGCGGCCATGGTGCGCAGCACCTCGTGGTAGCCGCCTCGGCCCCACGCGCGCGCCAGCGCTTCGGGATTGCTCGCTGTGCGAGAGGAGACGCGCGGCAGTCGATTCAGCGCGGCGAATGTTCCAGCGGAATCGCCGCGCAGCGCCCGCAGGTTTGCGGCCTCGAACAGTGCCAATACCAGGTCGGGTGCGAGCGAGAGTCCCCGATCAAGCCAGATCAGCGCCGAGTCTGGTCGACCGAGCAGCGAGTGAAGGTATCCCAGATTGTACATCGCAATCGCGAGCTTGGGATCGAGCGCGAGCGTCGTTTGTATCTCTCCAACCGCCGACGCGGGCCCGGAGACGATGTTGAGCAGATCGCCGTACCACTTGTGCGCCATTGGATGGCGAGGATATCGCGCAAGGACGGAGCGAAATGCGCTATCCGCGCCGCGATAGTCCCAATCTTTGATCAAGCGGAGATACGCGAGCGCCACGTGCGCATCGGCGAGGTCGGGGCCGAGTGCGCGCGCCCGCTCCGCGGCTTGCTGCGCTCGCTCAAGCAAGAGCACCGGATTGGTTGTATCGACAAACGCCTGCGTAATCAGGGCGTTCGCGATGCCACTCCAGGGCGCCGCGTACGTGGAGTCGCGCGCGATGGCCTTTTCGAACAGCCCCTGCGCCCGGGTGAAATCCGCGAGTGATCGGCGATTCCAGAAGTAGGTGCCTTGGATGTACAACTCGTACGCTTCGCGATCCTTCGTGCCAACGGTCGATTCGAACGCGGCGCTCGATGCATAGGCGCGTCCTTGCAGTGCGGTCACGACGGCGCGCACGACTTCGTCTTGCACCGCGAAAATGTCGTCGGCTTTGCGATCGAACGTCTGCGACCACATGGTGACGCCGTCGGTGGTCTTGACCAGCTCTGCCGTAATGCGCAGTTGGTCGCCGGCTCGCTGCACGCTGCCTTCCAGCACGGTACCGACCGCGAGTTCCTTGCCAATCTGCCGAACGTCGGTCTCTTTGCCGCGAAAGGCGAATGACGACGTGCGCGACGCGACCGTCAGGCCGCTGACGTTGTTGAGCGCACTGATCAGCGTTTCGGCAATGCCGTCGCCGAGGTAGGCATTGGCCTGGTCAGCGCTACGTTCGGCAAACGGTAGCACGGCCACGCCGGTTGGCGCGTTGTCGCGACGCGCCGCGCGGTTGCGCGCAAACCATGCGCCAGCGTAACCAATGAGAACCACCACCCATCCAACGACAATGAGCCGTCGACTCCACTGCGCGACCGAGCGCCGCGTGGTTTCTGGCGCCGCGTCTGGCGCGCCCTTCGACAGGAGTGGCGCGCCTTGAACGAGTTCGTTCGCCGCCGTGGCCGGGACGTGCAACGCCGCCGCGAACGCCGCCACCGGATTGAATCGATCGTCGGGTGTCTTCGCGAGTGCGCGCTGAAGCGCGCCGGCCACATGCGCGGGTACTGCGGGGCGCACGTTCGTGACGGGCGGTGCGTCGACGGTGAGATGTTGTCTCACGATCGCCGCGCTAGTGGGGCCTGCAAACGGCGCCTGACCGGCGAGCATCTCGTACACAACGCACGCCAGGCTGTACAAGTCGCTGCGCCCATCGAGTGTGTCATCGGCCACGGCTTGCTCGGGACTCATGTACGCGGGCGTGCCAACCGACATGCCCGTGCGCGTGAGTCGTTCACCGCCCGCTGCGCTCACCGCGCGCGCGATGCCGAAATCCGCGACCACCGCATGTCCGCCTTCGAGCAAAATGTTCTCGGGCTTGATGTCGCGATGAATGACGCCGCGCGCGTGCGCGTAGCTCAGCGCATCGGACACTTCATCAGCGATGCGCAACGCGTCGGCGATCGGCAACTGCGTGTCACGCGTCAGGCGCGCGCGCAGCGTCTCGCCTTCGACGAGCGGCATGACGTAGAAAAGCAGGCCGTCGGCGTTGCCTGAGTCGTACAGCGGCAGGATATGCGGATGCCGCAGGTTTGCCGTCGTCTTGATTTCGTTGAGGAACCGCTCCGCTCCCAGCGCCTCAGCCAGCTCGGCGGCCAGCACTTTGATCGCGACATCGCGTTCGTGCTTGAGGTCCCGCGCCGCATACACCGTGGCCATGCCGCCGTGGCCAAGCACGCTGCGAATGAGGTAACGCCCCTCGAGCGCCGCGTTCAGGCGGGTCATGGTCGGATCCATCGGGGAGAAGATGCGCCCGGTGAGCCGTTCTCCGCCATAAGCAGACTCAACAATATATTTGCTTGCCCGCATGGCAGTTTCCCCTCTCGCGAGATATGCTTCGCGGGCTCATCAGGAAGCTGAGCGCTCGCCGGTCTCGCCCCGCTCCGTTCTCGATCTTTGTCTCCCGTGGATCAGCCGATATTCGACCCCTTACTCGAACGACTCAAAGTCGCCACTCAAGGCGCCTACGAGATCTTGGGCGAGTTGGGACGAGGCGGCATGGCGGTCGTTTACAAGGGCGTTGATCGCAAGCTTGAGCGGCGCGTCGCCATCAAGGTGATGGACCCGCGACTGAGCCTCACGCCGGGCATGGCGCAACGCTTTCTGCAGGAAGCGCGCATCGCCGCCCGACTGCAGCATCCGAACATCATCGTCGTACACGATGTGCGGCAGAACGACGAGATCATCTACTTCGTGATGAGTCTCATCGACGGCATCGGCGTCGACGAGTTGTGCGAGCAACCGATTCCGGTGGAGCAAGCACGCTGGATTCTGTTGCAGGCCTCTCGCGCGCTGGCGTATGCGCACAGCGAAGACATCGTGCATCGGGACATCAAGCCCGCGAACATTCTGCTGAATGGCAAGGGCGATGTCGTGCTGACGGACTTTGGCATCGCGAAGGCGCTTGGTGAAACCGGACTGACGCAATCGGGCACGCAGGTTGGCACGCCGCTCTACATGAGTCCCGAGCAGTTCTCTGGCGTCGCCGTTGGGCCGGCGGCCGATCAATACGCACTGGGTGTCACCGCATATCAGATGATTGCTGGTCGCCCGCCGTTCAGCGGTGACCTGTATCAACTCATTGCCGCGCACGGCAACAAGGCGCCCGAACCGCTGCTCAAATTGCGCCCCGAGTGCCCGGCGTTCCTCGCGAACGCGGTCATGCGCATGCTTGAGAAAAATCCGGCCGATCGTTGGCCGTCGCTCGATGAACTGGTTGAAGTGCTCGGTACCAACGTCGCGATGGACGGCGGCACCGATCGACGTCGCCTCGCGGAAACCGTGCGCGCTCGTCGGAGTGAGGCTGTGCGTCCTGGTGACATGACGCCGGTAACGCCGATTGCGCGCACCGAACGGATGGTGGTGACCATCCTGCCGCCGGGCGCGACCATCTTCGTCAGCGGGACACTCGATTTCCGCGCCAACGTCTCGCTCGACACCGGGCAGTCGTTGCCTGGTGCGAATGTGATGTGGTCGTCGAGCGACGAATCGGTGTTGCGCGTGCAGCCGAACGGCACGGTGGTTGGGTATTCGCCGGGCACGGCGGTCATTCGCGCCTCGGTAAATGGCGGCTTCTCTGATGCGGTCGTGCGCGTGGAGGCGGCGCCGATTGCGCGCTTGTCGCTGAGCGCGCCGCAGCTCACCATGCGGATTGGCGATCTCGTTCAGCCATCGGTGGTCGCGCTCGATGTGAACGGTGTCGAACGCAGCGATGTGGCGCTCGCGTGGATCAGTCGCTCGCCGGGCATCGCCGATATCGTGGCGCCGGGTGTCGTACGCGCAATCACCGCTGGTACGGCAGTCATCGACGTCTCGTACGGCAACATCAGACGGTCGATCGATATCGCGGTCGCGCGTCGCCAGGTGACGAGCATTCAGGTTACCGGAACGACGCCCTCGCTACAGATGGGTGAATCGGTGGAACTCCGCGCCGAATCATTCGACGATCTTGGCGCGCGGGTTGATGGTGTACCCGTTCGGTGGACTTCGAGCGCGCCCGCGGTGGTACACGTCGATTCTACCGGTCGCGCGCTGGCAATATCACCGGGGCGGGCGCGCGTCACGGCGTCGGTTGATGATGCGACAACGGAGTTCGAGCTCGTCTCGCTCGATTTGCCGATTGGTTCCATTCAACTGACGTTGGCCGAGTCGATCTTCGAACTGGGCGACGATGTGGCGTACTCCGTGCGCGCAAAGGACACCAATGGCGCGCCGCGCAGCGCTGGCGGAGTGCGGGTATGGAGCACGACTGAATCCGTGGTGCAGCTCGATACCACGGCGCAGCGGCTCTTGTGCGTTGGCGTTGGCGCGGCGGACATCTGCGCGGCGCCGGACGATATCGACGAGCACGATCTGCCGAACGATGCGCGAGTCGTGCGCGTGCCGGTGGTGGTAAGCGATGTACGCGTGGCCGATGCATCGATCACGCCGAACACAGTTGAATTGGAGATCGGTGCGGTCGTCGCCGCACGCGCGATCGCGCTCGATCGGCGCGGTCGCCAGGTCTCAAGCGTTCTGCCCGTGTGGTCGAGCGCGAATCCCGAAATCGCCACGGTCGATGCCGAGGGGATGGTGCGGGCCGTGGCGCCAGGGTCTGCGGACATCACGGCGCGTTTTCCCGACGGCGGCTCATCAACCGTCGAAGCACGACTCACGCTGCGGGTGCGGCGCGCGCCGGTGGCGCGTCTCACGCTCACGGCCGATCGCCCGACGATTGAAGTGGGTGATCGGCTCACCGTTCGGGCCGCCGTATGGGATGCGAGCGGGGCGGAGGTGACGGGCGTGACGCCGATGTGGCGCAGCACGAATCCAGCGGTGGCGCAAGTCGATGCGGATGGACAAGTCGTAGCTCTGTCAGAAGGCCGTGTATCGATTACCGCCGAACACGGAGGGCAGACCGGCCAGCTCGCGCTGCTCGTGGTGCCGGCGGCCATCGTGCAACTGGCCATCGCGCCTGCTACGGACGATGTAATTGTCGGACGCGCGGTGCCACTCGCGGTGGAAGCCATCGATCGCAACGGCACCAAAGCGACGGCCGCCATTGAGTGGCGTGTCGAGCCCGCCGACGTGGCGTCGATTTCGTCGAACGGTCAGTTGACGGTGTCACGTTCGGGCTCGGTGCGAGTTATCGCATCAGTGGTCGCACCAGTCGCCTCGACCGGCCCGATTGATGCGACGCGCGTGTTGCAGTCGCGCGAGTCGATTACGGGTGCGTCACGGCCCGACGCGTTGTTTGCCGAACTGTCGCTCGTGGCGCGCGATGCGCGAGTGAACGGCATTCGTCTCTCGAGCACCTCGCAATCGCTGCGCGTGGGCAAATCGGCACGCGTGCGCGCGATGCTCGACACCGAAGTGGGTGAGATGCCGCTGCCAGCGTCGGCGCGGTGGGAAAGCGAAACACCGGACGTTGTCACCTGCAATGCGCTCGGCGATCTCGTTGCCGCCGCACCGGGTTTTGCGCGCGTGCACTGTACCGTGGACGGTTTGCAGTCGACGATCGACGTGACGGTGACCGAAGCGAGCAAGCGTGGTAGCTCGGCGCTCGTAGCCGGTGGTATTGGTGTTGCAGTGCTCGCGGTTGCGGCGTTCGTGCTGTTGCGCCCCAAGTCGTCGGAGAGCGCCTCGAGCACGATTGCCTCTCCGATTGCTTCTCCGATTGCCTCCGGGGCGGGAAGTAACCCATCGGGCGTGCAGGAACCGAACCGTGGCGAGACTGGTGCGCCGGTCACGCCATCGGCGGGCAGCGGCAATGCGCCGATCGAGAAGCAAAACGTCAACGCGAACAGCAAGCGACCAACGGAGAAGGCGCCGTTGGTGCTACCACCGGCGGCTCCGTCACCGAAACCGTTGGCGACACCGCTCGGGGCGGCGACGAACAGCAAGCTGCCGGCAACGCTGCCGACTGCGAAACCAAGTGGCGCACCGTCCTCTGGTGTGACGCCGTCGACCGTAGCGCCCGCGACGCAGCCACAGGGCGTCAGCAACGGATCTTCAGTCAATAGCGGCACTGGTACGGCCGCGGGGGGAGTCGGTTCAGCGGGTGGTGTTACATCCAATCCACCGCCAGCTGTCGCGCCGCCTGCTGCGCCGCCGGCTGCGGTTACGGAGACGCCCGCCAAGAAGGAGCCCCCCGCGCCTGAAACCGTCGTCGAAGCGCCGAGCGGTGCGGAATTGCGGGCGGTGGCAGAACAAATCGTGCAGGGGCTGCGAACGGGAACGTATCGTCAATCGAACGAACTACTGCGATTCTTTAGCGATGGCGATTCGCATAAGGCATCGCTCGTTGGCTCGCCCAAAGTGTTGGACACGCAGCAAGGTCGCGTACGCGCGCAGTTTGAGGTCGCCTTGAGCCGCTACAACGCGGCGGGTATTACCGAACGTCGCACGGTGACGGTGGATGTCGAGGTGGCGCGTCGCAACGGAGCTCCCGCACTCCTGTCGACGCAGTTCAGCGCGCTGGCGAAGGGCAAATAACGTCGACGCTGGCGTTGAGCCGGTCTCAGTGCGTGGCGGGTTTTCGCAGGTATCTCATTCCGATCGAACGAGGAGCTGGCATGTCGTACGTGGTTCGCATCTCCGGACGGACCGTTGCGCGGGCGGTGGTCGCATCGGTGTTAGCGGCGACAACCGTGAGCGCCGCGCAGGCGCAGAGCGCCCAAAAGTACGCGTTTCAGATTGCCGCATTGGCGACGTCAATCAACGTCGGTTCCGGCGGCTCGTCGACCAGTGGCATTGGCATTGAGCCGCAGCTCCGTTTCAATCGCCTGTACTCGAGCGAGAAAGGGGCGGTGTCGCTCGGCATCGGCGGTCAGTACACGAGCCACAAATCCGGCAGCGATGAACTCAATATCAGCGGCGTGTTTCTCGAGCCGCGCTTTGTGCCGGTCACGGGGTCGACGCGGTTGTTCCCGTATATCGCGGGCCGTCTGGCGCTGCTCAATCAAAGCAACAACTTCGGCACGTCGTCGGGCGGTCTCGCCTTTGGAGGCGGCGCGGGACTCGTGGTGAAACTCTCGAAGGTCATCAACATCGACGCGGGCGCCGCGCTGGTGCGCCAGAGTTTCAGCGATTTCAAGTTCGATGATGGGTCGACCGGCACGTTTCGCGCGTTTACGACATACGCTGCGAAGATTGGCGTGAACGTGGGCTTCCCGAAGTAGCGTTGGCGGGACTTCGGCGAAGACGTTAGCCGTAGTTCCCGCGCGCTCCGCAATCCACTACGGAAGTCGAATCACTCCCACGGCGCCCTCGATTTCAATCTTGGTGCCGAACGCCGCAGAGTTGCGCTGCAGATCGGCGAGAATACGCTGCGCCGTGGTGAGATCAGCGAGATGCGGAATGCCGCGCCGCGCCGGATCGTAGGTGTTGCCGACATCGAGCGGATAGAGACGCACGGTTTTCACTTTGCCGTTTTCGAAATCCGTTTGCGCTACGAGTCCGTCATACCAGCTGGCGGGATTGCCGCCGGCCCGCACCGAACGTTGTGGCGGCGGCGGTGGTGGCGCGTGTCCAGTGGAGTCGGGAAAGACATGAAACGCCGACTCCTGCAATCCCATCGGGCTGCTCTTGATGAAGAACACGCCCATGCCGTAAAACACCGGCTTGCCTTTGTAGATCTCAATGCCGCGCAATGAGTGCGGACCGCCGCCAAGAATGACGTCGGCGCCCGCGTCCACGCAGTCGTGAAAGAGTCGCACGAGAAAGTCCGGCGGCGCTGGCGTGTCGTCATCCATGCCCGTTGGGCTCTCGTGCGCATGAATCGTGAACACGACCAGATCGGCCGCCGCCTTCGCATCGCGTACCGACTTGAGCAGTGCCGCATGATCGTAGAGATCCATGTCGTAGCCGACATTGGCCGACGCCGAGGCGGTGTCGGTGAGCCGATAGAGCTGCTCGCCAAAGGTGATCTCGCGCGCATCGGGCGCTGGCGCTGGCTCGCGTGGCGATGCTCGCTCGCTGGCGAGTTTTCGAATGGCCTCAAACTGCGGCCGATTCACGCGATTGATTTTCTTGAGACGCAGCATGCTGATGCCCGGACGCGCCGGAATCGCAACAAACGCATCGTTGGCGTTGGCGTTGGCCTTGAACGTCGAGGCCGTCGAGACCAACGCCACTTTGCCTTTCGGCGTGCTAAGCACACCGGCCGCGCGTGCCGCTTCGAGTGTGCGGCCCCCGCCCGAGTGTACAATGCCCGCCGCATCCAAGAGGCGTTGCGACGCCAGTAGACCTTCAGGTCCCCAATCGGTGGCGTGATTGTTCGCGACCGACACCATGTCGACGCCCATGGCTTTCATGTCCTGCGCAATTTGCGCGTCGCCCAGCAGCAGCCCGTTGCCGTACGCCTCGCCGGTGAATGTCTTCAGATCGAACGCCACGCCTTCCTGGTTGCCAATGGTGACATCACCGCGCTTGATGAGCGAGACCACGCGCTGAAATGCCGTGTCCGTCGACTGCGCCATGGGTTTGTCGTACAGCAAATCGCCCAGCGTCACGAGGCTGAACGTGCCGCGAATCGATGCGGGCTTGGCCGGCGCCTGCAAAAACTCCTGCGGCTCATTCGACGGACGGCGCTGCGCGGGTTGGGTGCTCGCCACCGCGGTCGCAGGCGACGGCGGAGCAGGCGAGACGGCGTCGGGCACGCACGCGCTCGGCGCGGCACCGGGAACGCGCTCCCACTGATAGGCATCGACGGCGTCGCCGCGTGGGAGGTATGTGAGTGAGAAACTCGAGTCGCGTCGCTGCACGGACAGCGTCAGCGTGCGTGTCACATCGCGCTGCACAGCGTCGAGGGCAACGGCGTACGAAATCTTGTCGCCGTCGCGCAGCCCCGCCTTCGCCGCCTCCGACCCCGGCTTGAGCCCCTGCACAATTTTTTCAGCGCCGAGGATCGACTTGTTGTCGAATCCCAAATCGAACTGGCGAATTTTGCGCGTGGTGCGTCGGAAACAGGGACCGAAGTCGTCCGAGGCGGGCAACATCAATCCGCCCGACATCATGCTGCGATGCACCGATTCGCCGTCGTCGCCAAGCTCCGTACGCAGCACTTGCACCCACGACGCCTCCGTCATGGCCTCACCGCTGCGCGCGCGCACGATCATGGCGCGAATCACATCATCGAGCGATCGGCGTCCTTGCGATGCGCGACGAATCATGCCGTTCAGCACGGCGAAATACATCGCGCCGCGATCGTATGGCAACACGCGAATGCGCGTGTCTTCCCAGAAGCGCGGGGCGACTTCCGCCTCCGGCGTGTTCTTGAGCGCGTTGGTGTAGTAACGACTGGCCGTCTTGTTCAGATCTGCCAGGTACTCGTCGGCCGTCATGAGTCCCGCGCGCCACGGCAACAGCGCCTGATAGAACACGGCGTTGCCTTCACTGTACCACTGTCCCGCACCGCTCGCCGTCCACGTGTGCGTCATCTCGTGGCCAAGAATCGATTTGAGATTCTCGCCGGTGACACCGGTGCCATACGTCACGATGAATGAGTGATACAACGCGGCGCCGCCACCCGCATTCATCGGGTTGTAGCGCAGGAACACGCGATACGGTGGTTCGCTTTCGTCGCGAAAGAACCGGCTCATCCACGCGTGCAATTGAGCGGTCCACTGCATGGCCGGTCGCGGATCGAAGGCCGGCTCACCAACCCAGACCGCCGAGAACGCGCCCGTTTTACCGTTCACCTTAGGGCCTTGTTCGCGCTTCAGATGACCTGCCATGTAGAGCGCATTGCCCAAGCGATTGGCCGGACCAGCCGGCAGTTCCACGTTGCCATCGCCGAAGCTCGACACGGCTTCGGCGCCGGCGCCCATCGCCGTGAGGTCCCACGTGAGCGCAATGCGATACATGCCGCGCACCGCGGGCGTCATGATCATGGCGCTCCCCGATGCACTGATGCCATCGCCATCGAGTCGTACTCCAATCGGCGGGCCACCCGCGATGGCCGGAATGTTCTCGGCGATCAGGCGATAGGTCACCGTCATCGTGCCTTTCACTGCGCGCGATGGTGCCCAGCGACCCGGACCGTTCTGCGGATCGGCGGGGCTCATCGTTACCACGCCCTGATCGTCGCGGACCTCGAGCGACGCCAATGTCTGCGCGCGCGCGAGCCCCGGCACAAACATCCCCATCGTTAGGAGCGGCGCTCCGGCCGCAGCATCGACCTCAGGCACTGTCATGACGACGTCGAGATTGCCCTTGCCGGCGCGTTCGCTCATCACGCCCGGCGTGAGCCGTACCGTCATCAGTGGCGCGGTCTGCGATGAGTCGGCATCGGCCATGGCGAAGAGTGCCAGCAGTGCCGCAGCGGCCACGCGCATAGGTCAGTACCGGAAGAGTCGAGTGAGTTTGACGACGAACGCGCGATTCTTGAGCCCGCGCACGGTCGTGGCCGTGACATGCGGATCGTCGGTCACGTCGCGCTCGTCGGTGTAGACGAGAAAGAGTTCGCTTCCCGGCGCATACTCCCAGCGGAAGCGAAGATTCGTGCTGAACGCACGATCGGCGGAGTTGTACTGCACGAGTGCACTCGCGAACATGAGCGGCGAAAAGCCGTAGTCCAATCGCGCCCGGGCGAGTCTGGTTGTGAACGACGCATTGGGTCGCTCAATGCGCGTGATGGAATACGTCGGTTCGACGGCAAAGCGTTTGGTAACCGACACGCGTGGGTTTCCGCCCGAATTGTTCGACCCGAAGGTCAGGCTGCGAATTGTGCCGTCGTAGTAGTGGCCCGCCCTCGCGGTAATGGTTCCGGAGACGCGTCGTTGCGAGCCCAGCGAGTACGACACCGCCACGTCGGAGAAATCGTAGCTGCCGGGAGTGATGGCAGTCGGCGATCCGCTCGGCGTGAAGGGCAGACGCAGGTATTCGTAATCTTTGGTCGCGTCGATGTTGAACAGATCGCTGTTCGAAAACTCGGCTCCCGCATGCGCGCGCCAGATACGCGTTTCAACGACGCCCGCGCTGTTTTCGAAATACTCGCCTGAACCCGTGTACGTGAACTTGCGCACGATCGGCAAGTTGCTGGGCCGCGGGCTGAAACGCAGTTCGGAGAAGGAACGGGTAAAGTCGGCACGCCGCCGGAAGCCCACCTGAGGATCGAAGTTGCGTCCGACGGTCGAGACGTCCGCTTTGACGCCGTACTTGTCGAGACTGTAGTCGACGCGTGCCTGCGCGCTTTGATTGTCGCCGTGCACGCCCGTGGTGGACGACTGTGCCCAATATCCGCCAAGGGTGAGCGCTTGCGAAAGAATGAACGCGGCGTCGGCGCCATATGCCTGATTGGAGCCCGTGCCCGACGCCGCCACCGAGCGATTGGTCGCCATGAGGCCAATCGCACTGCGCTGCAGAATGTCGCGCTTGAGACGCACGACCGTGAAGTTCGTGGCGGCCGTATTCAGCGCGCTCTCGGCCGACGTGCCCACATCGAGCAGGCCGATGGAATACTTGCCGACCTTACCCGTGAGCCGGCCGCCACCCTTGATGTGAATGACGTTGCCTGCGTTGAGCCCGATACGGCGCGAGTAGAACAAGTCGGGCGTGTCAGTGCCGCCGGAATTACCGAACGCGCCGTTGCCGCCCTTGCCGAAGTCAAAGATGCCGCGCCCTTCGAGAAAGAAGTCGCGCTTCTCGGGAAAGAAGAGACTGAAGCGTGTGAGGTTCACTTGCTGCTCGTCGATCTCGACTTGGGCGAAGTCGGTGTTGACTGTCAGATCGGCGGTCAAGTTGGGCGTGACGGCGTACTTGATGTCGCCGCCCACTTCGCTGCCGAACTTGTCGTTGATGTTCGGCACTTTCACTCGATCGGTCGTCACGCGTGCAACGCCGTACGGCTTGAGTTCAATGTTTTTCCCCGCCTCCGGGAGGTCGAGTCCGACCAACGTGCCGCCCACGGACACTTTGTTCAGCGCCTGGGGACCGGCCAGAATGCGTGGCACCGGCGTGAGGTAGTCCCACTCGTTCTTGTGTCGAATCGAGCGCCGGATTTGCATGCCCCACACTTTGTTCTTGCCAGCACGGTAGCGCAGCGACTTGAATGGAATCGCCATCTCCACGGTCCAGCCGCCATCGAAGCGCGACGACTTCGACGTCCAGACGGGATTCCAGTCAGTGTTGGAGCCGCCTTCATCGACCACCGAGTAGTCGGCACGCGCGCCAAGCGGATTGGTGTAAAACGCGAAGCCGCTGCGTCGATCGTAGTAAGTGTCGAAGAGCACGCCAATGTGCTCGTTGTTGCGCAGACCGTTGGTGTCGCGCCGCAGCTCGTTCACGACCCAGTCTGAGGCGGGCGACTTGTCGTAGCAGCGGCAGGACAGATAGATGTTCTGCTCGTCATAGGTGATCCAGATGTCGCTGCGTTCGGTTGCCGGCGAACCGGCGTTCGGTGCCACCTGAATCAGGCCGTCGAACGGCGCTTCAGTTTTGTAGACGTCTTCGTCGAGTACGCCGTCAAGCGTGAGCGGCTTGACCAGCTTGATGGCGCGAACAGTCGCGCGCCCCGCAGCGTCACGGCTGATATTGGCCGGTGCAATCGGGGCGGGCGGGCCATCGATCGCTACGGCCGGTTGCGCAATCGCCTTGCACGGAGTGAGCGACGACAGGGCAACAACGGCCAGCGCGCCAAAGGAGCAGACGCCCGCCAGTGGGCGCAGAAGAGATCGAGGCATCGAGCGGAATCGCGGAGGAGGGAAGGATCGCGAATATCGCTCAGGGACGAGCGGCTGTCGATGTCTGACCCTCGAAAATCACTGTTGGGCCAGCGCACATTGCGCTTGGAAAACGCGCCCGTACCCGTTGCCTTTCGGAGCGCGGCGGCGCTGAATTCTCGGGCGATGACCGCCCCCTCCTACATTCTTGGGCTCTCGGCGTACTACCACGACAGTGCCGCCGTGCTTCTGCGCGACGGCGACATCGTTGCTGCGGTCTCGGAGGAACGGTTCTCCCGAAAGAAGGGTGACGCTTCTTTTCCAGCGCAGGCCGTGGCGTACTGCCTGCGCGAGGCCGACATCGCGATGTCGGATGTGCACGCTGTGGGTTTCTACGACAAGCCGATTCTCAAGTTCGAGCGCATTCTCGAGACCTTTCTCGGGACGGCACCCAAGGGGCTCAAGCAGTTCGTATTGGCGGGGCCCGTATGGATCAAGGAAAAATTGTTCACCGACCGCGAGCTGCGCGCCGCGCTGCAGTACGACGGTGACATCTTCTATGCCGAGCATCACGAATCACATGCGGCCAGTGCGTTCTTTCCATCGCCGTTCGAGGAGGCGGCCGTCCTGACGATGGACGGCGTGGGCGAATGGGCGACCAGTTCGTTTGGCATCGGACGTGGTAACGATCTGACGATGCTGCGCGAACTGCGCTATCCCGACTCACTCGGCTTGTTGTACTCAGCGTTCACGTACTACACCGGTTTCAAGGTCAACTCTGGCGAGTACAAGGTGATGGGACTCGCGCCGTACGGGCAGCCGCGATTCGCCGCACAAATCTACGAGCACCTGATCGATCTGAAGCCTGACGGCTCATTTCGACTGAACCAGGAGTACTTCGACTACGTCAGCGGCGTCACGATGACCAATCGGCGCTTTGACGAACTGTTTGGTGGTCCACCGCGCGCGCCCGAGTCCAAGCTGACGCAGCGCGACATGGATCTCGCGCGCTCGGTGCAGGTGGTGTGCGAAGAAGTGCTCCTACGCACCGCGCGCACGGTGCACGCTGCGACCGGGCTTGATGACCTGTGTATGGCCGGCGGAGTCGCGCTCAACTGCGTTGCCAACGGTCGGTTGCTTCGCGAGGGTCCGTTCAAACGGCTGTTCATTCAACCAGCAGCCGGCGATGCGGGCGGCGCGCTGGGCGTCGCCCAACTGGTCTGGCATCGCCACTTCGCCAAGCCTCGCACCGTGGCTTCAGGTCGCGATAGCATGCGCGGTGCGTACCTCGGCCCGTCGTATACCGACGCGGAAATTGCCAACTATCTCGACACCGTCGGTGCGGTTTCACATCGCCTCGAACGCGAGCCATTGCTCGATCGCGTGGCCACGTTACTGGCGGAAGAGCAGGTCGTTGGCTGGTTCAACGGCCGAATGGAGTTTGGACCGCGCTCCCTCGGCGCACGCAGCATTCTCGGCGATCCACGCAGTCCGCGCATGCAGGCGCAGATGAATCTCAAAATCAAATTTCGCGAAGGCTTTCGCCCGTTCGCGCCAAGTGTGTTGCGCGAACAGGTGGCGGAATGGTTCGAACTTGATGCCGACTCCCCATACATGCTGCTGGTGGCGCCGGTCAAGTTCACGCGACAAATACCGATGACCCGCGACCAGCAGAGCTTGTGGGGGCTCGACTTGCTCAATCAGCCGCGCTCGGATATTCCCGCCGTCACGCATGTGGACTATTCAGCGCGAATTCAGACCGTCTCACGCGATACGAACCCCGATTACTACGATCTCATCGCGCGTTTCGCGGCGAAAACCGGCTGTCCGGTGCTGGTGAACACCTCGTTCAACGTACGCGGGGAGCCAATCGTGTGTACGCCGGAAGACGCGTATCGCTGTTTCATGCGAACCCACCTCGATGTTCTCGTAGTTGGGTCGTACGTGCTATACAAACACGAACAGCCCGCCTGGGAGGATTCGGAGCAATGGCAGACCGAATTCCAACTCGATTGAGCGCTACCAAGGCGCGTTCGTTCGGCTTCACAGTGGGCGGTGCGATGCTCGCGCTGTCGGCCGTGCTTTACCTCTGGCGCCATCGGCCCACGACCGCGGCTGTCATCGGCGCCGTGGGCGCGGTGCTGGTCGGGCTTGCACTCGTGCAACCGGCGTGGATCGCGCCGGTCGAGCGTTGGTGGATGGCGATGGCCCATGCCATCTCAAAAGTCACCACGCCAATTGTGATGACAGTGCTATTTTTCGCGGTCATCGTACCGGTTGGCGCGTTGGCCCGCGTATTCGGTCGTCGCGCGCTGGTGCACCGGGCGGTCGACGACAGCTACTGGCAGGCGCCGCACTCCGGCGGTCGCAGTGACATGGAACGGCAGTTCTGAAAACCTCGACTCACCACAACTCTCCAGGAAACGGGCACTTGGCAAATCGAGGCCTCGCACACGAACTCTGGCGATTCATCGCCGCCCGCAAGAAATGGTGGTTGGTGCCAGTGATCGTCGCGATGGTGGTAATTGGCGGAGTGCTGGTGTTCGCGCAGAGCTCCGCACTCGCCCCGTTCATCTACACGCTGTTCTAGTCGAACAACTAACGGCGGAGACTGACCGAACGCTACGACGTCGGATCGCTCTCCGCATCAAATCCGCTCCCTCGCAAACGGCGCCCTCGCTCAGCGCACTGTTGCAGTTCAGCCGCCAGCTCGGGGTAGCCATCGCTGCGCGCGCCGGCCGCGAGCAGCCAGTCGATGGAGCGATCGAGCGCGCGCGCGATAAACTCGGCGTCGGTGACATGCAGGGCGAACCACACCGTGCTGCTGAGCACCGTGCCCCCGAACTCGTTTTCCGCCTCGAGCTTGGCGCCACGCGAGAGCAAGGTGGCCATCAGAGTGGTGTAGCCTCCGGCCGCCGCGTTGTGGAGCGGCGTCATGCCGTCGTAGGCGTTCACCGAAACACCGAGATCCAGCAGAAAGCTCGCCACGTCTTCGTGCCCCTGCTGCGCCGCCACAATGAGCGCGTGCTCACGCTGAACAACATCGGCGCCAGACACGAACTCGCGCACGCGGTCCAAGTGACCCGCACCGGCCGCGGCATACAATGTCGGTACCTCCTCGCCGCGACTGGCCAGCGCCATCGCCGCCTCGGGGCATCCGTTGGCGAGCGCCCAGCGTACGAGTTGCCGCAACTGATCGGGTGCGTCGATTCGCGCACCATAGCCGAGAAGCAGATCGATCAACGCGATTTGCACACCGCGAGCACGCGGATGCGCGCTCGTGGACACGAGTCCGAGCGTCGTGCTGCCGCCGCCATACGCTTCGCTCGTGGCATCGACCTCCGCGCCCGCATCGAGAAGCAGGCGCGCGATATCGAGAATGTTGGGCGGTGTGATTTGACGGTAGTCTTCCACGCCGTTCGCCGACACGTAATGCAGCAGCGTCGACGCATGCGACCGCGTGGAGCGCTGCGCGATCAGCGGCGGATACGCGGCCAGCATTTCGTGCAGCGTGTCGAGATAGCCGCCAACCAAGGCGTCAACCGCATGCTCGTAACGCATGACGTCAACGTCCCCGCGCGCCATCTGCGCGATGTAACTGAGCATGGCGTCCCAGCTCGCAAAGTGATGGCGCCGCGCGACGACCAACTGCGCATCGTCCATCGTGAGCGCGCTTTGCGCAATCTGTTCCGCGCTCAGGTTGCGAAAGCGTGGATGTCCCCAGCGCAGTTGTTCGAGCGCGCGTGCGTCGCGCGCAGCATGACGTTCACGCAGCGCGACGGCTTCCTGCCGTGCCTGTTCCGGATGGATGTTGGAAAGCCGCGCCGTGGGCGTCATGCCGGCCGATCCTGCTGCTGGGCTGCGACGCGTCCAACAATCACGTTGGCACGCGCGCCGTACGTGATTCGGCCGTCGACATCAATCGGCAACACGTCGCGCAATCGCTGCTGCAGTCGCGAGGCGTCCGCGCCGGACAGTGCCCGCAGCGACGGCCCCATACTGGGCGCACCCTGCACAATTTCCCAATAGTCGGCAAAGCTCTCGAACGTGCGATGCACGGTAATGCTCGTGGCATTGATGTCCGTCAGTCCAGCGGACTTCCAGAGCCCGTCGAGCACATCGGTGCGCGACGCCGAGTCGCTGGGCGGCGTGGGCACGGCCAGCTCAAACTCGCGCATGACGCCTTGTAGCGACGCGTAGGGGAATCCGCGCCCCTCCATGTCCCACGAGTACGCGGCCACGATGCCCCCCGGTGCCACCACGCGCGCCATCTCGCGCACGCCGACAAGCGGCTCGGGCACGAAGAAGATCACAAGCGGCATGATGGCGGCGTCGAACACGTCATCGGCAAAGGGCAGGGCCATCGCGTCGGCCACGCGAAAATCCGCGCGCGACAGGAGAGGGCGCGTTCGTGCGAAGGCCAGTTGCGCTTCGGACGGATCAATTCCGGCAATCGACGCCGGCGCCACGCGCTGCATCAGCAGTTCGGTAAAGGCGCCGTTCCCGCAGCCCACGTCCAGCCATCGCCTGCCGAGCGGTGCGCGAAGCCAGGAGAGCACCTCACTCCCCATCAGCTGACTCCAGCGGCCCATGTAGCGCTCGTAGGCCGCTCCGTCGTCGAAGCGAATTGTTGTCATAACGGATCATGTCGCGGCGGTGTGCTCTCGCGCAATGCGGGTCGTCATGCGCAGATTAGCGCGTCCAGCGGTCCGTCCCACTACTCAATGTGTTCATGCGCATTCGCTACGTTCGCACGCTGCTCGCGCTCGGCGCCTTTGCCGGATCGCTTCTCGGTCACCCGCTGTCCGCGCAAGGCGCCGCCCCATGGTATCGGCGCAGCCGCACGATC
This sequence comes from uncultured Gemmatimonadaceae bacterium, assembly GCA_966096095.1. Taxonomy (GTDB): domain Bacteria; phylum Gemmatimonadota; class Gemmatimonadetes; order Gemmatimonadales; family Gemmatimonadaceae; genus Gemmatimonas. The sequence goes on from CBHTUR010000006.1 coordinate 128,162, forward strand.
GATCTCACCGGCGCGAGCTTGAGCGACTCGATTGTACTGCTGGCCACCGGAAAGAAGATCGACAGTTTGGCGATCTCGATGACGTTCTACGTTGGCGGGAAAGTGGTGCACGTCCAGCGCTGGACCAGCGAGGACGAATTGTACGACACCGATTCGCTGCGCAAATCACCGGCGAAGCTGCAGTCGTATCTGCGCGGACGCCTCGACGAAGTCATCAAAGGGGTCAAACGCGAACGCATCAATCGCGAGCAAGTCCAGCACATGGGTGACGTCGCGCTGCTCAAGCGAATCGTGCCGCCGCCGACGCACCAGGTCGTGCTGTCGTATGCGTTCGAGACGTCGGCCTTTTTCGCGTGGGACGCAACGAAGAAGAAACTCGTCGTGTTTATGGAGTGTTGCTGACGCCGCCGCTCGCGCCGCAGCGCCGCTACACCACCTTTCCCAGCCCCCAGCCGACGAGCGGGAGAACGCAGCCGAGAATCACGAAGGCCAGAGGGGCGCTGCTTTTCTCGTTGATCAGAAACGCCCGCTCCGGATGCTCGCGATCGACCCAGGCCCTCACCGTGGCGTTGAGCGGAAAGGGCGCGAGCTCCGCGGCCGCCGATTCGTGTGAGGCGTAGCCCTGCACAATGACCGTAGGGTACAGGCGGTCGCTCTCGTATTGCTCGCCGCCCACGCGATACTGGAACCGTACGTCGGGGCGATACGAGGTGGTGCTGTTGCTGAATCCGACGCGCTGGTCGGTGTCGCGAGTGGTGGAAACGAACACCTTCGACTCAATGATCGTCGCGTCGACCTGCTCGGCGTGCTCGAGATTGCGACGTTGCTGAAAGAATTGCGTGACGCCCACGTAAAGGAACATGACGCTGAAGCCGCCGCAAATGAGCCAGACGATGATGCGCGCCATTAGTCGTTCTCCGGTTTGCCGGGAGCGACCAAGAGACCGGCGCGCCACCGTCGTTGCGCTTCGGGCACGGTGCGCAGGAACCACTGCAACGACGTGAGTACTTCCTGATCTTCCGTCTCCTCGACGCGCACCGTTGCGACGTAGTAGAAGTACACCATTCCCTCGTCGGTTTGCTTCGACGCGAGCGCGGCGCCGATGCCCGGCAGCGGGAGATACGCGTTTTCGGCGTTGGAGAATTGCCACTCGTCGTCACGGTATTCACGCCAGCCAATCGTGCCAGCGAGTCCGCTCATCGCATTGCCTGCGCTGACAGGCCGCGGGCGACCCATCACGGCGCCGCCGGCCGGCGCGCGAACCTTGCCCAGCGGCACCAACAGCTGATATCTCGGCTCGGGGTCGGCCATCCATTCGAGATAGACGCCGTTGCGCAACACCGGCGATCCCGGCGTCAGGGCCGTGTACCCCTCACGTCGTAACATCGCCTGCACAGTTGACAGATTGTTCGAACGGCGCGCGGCCTCCTGTCGAGGAGCATCGCGCTGCTGGGCAAAGGTCGTCGCCGGATCGCGCAATACTTTGAACGAGGCCGCAATGCGCGGCAACAGCGTGAGCGCCGTGTTGAGGTCAACCTCCTTCTTCACGCCGTGCCAACCAATTTGCAATCGTTGCGCGCGATCGCTGAAGAGCAGCTGGAACGCCGGCTCGCGGTCGGTGCTTACGTCATACACACACTCCCACACAGTGAGCGTGGTGCTCCCCTTGGTTTCGTGGCGCACGCGCTGGCGATGATCGCAGCTGATGTCCATGCCGTACGGCGTGTCTTCATACTCGGCGGCCGAGGCGTCGCGCGCCATGAGTGCCACGGCCATGCGCTGCTTGTAGCGCGTCACACTGCCCCAGGACGCCCAGAAGTACGTGTCTGAAAAAATCCATGACACGCGTCCCGACACATCGGTGCGGGGTGTCGGATTCTCCGGTCCCTTCATCGCCGCCGGTACACTGACCGTGGCGATTTCATTGAGCACGCGTTCTTTCAGACGTGGCTGACTGACAAAGAGCATAGCAAATGCGCTCAGCGCGAGAAGATGAGGGTATCGCGGCATGCCGATGGTGGTCAGGGAGTCGGCTCATTGCGGGCCCGATCGAGCGCGGTGAACTTGGCCTCGGCGGCGCGAATGTAGCGCGCGCGATCGCTGCCCTCGCCGCCACTGGTGGCTTGTGAGCCCCAACTGTACCAGAGCTGCACGCCTTGCTCGCGCAGCCAGCGATACACGCTTGCGTCGGGATCAAAGGCGTGCTGATGCGCCGCATGGCAGAGCAACTCTGCGGCGCGTTCAGTGTTGTCGCCGCGCCGATTAGCCGAGTACACAATTGCCTGCAATTGCGCCGCCGCCTCCACGAAGCGTTTGCGAAAGGCCAGGGCCCAGACGCGCCTTATCGCTTCGTCAAACTGGTGGTCGTCGGTAATCAGCGCGTCGGTCAGCGGTGGCACCGTGGGTAACAGCATGATCGTGCCAACACCTTCGACATAGCGGCGATCTGTCGGCAGCGTGAATCTGTCTTCAATGACGTCGAAGTATTGCTTCATACGCCCGTTTCCCGGGCCCGACTTGCTGGCGAGCAGAAAGGTCATCGACTCCGACTGCCCGTCGCGATTCCAGGTCAGCGTGATTTCGCCAGTCGCGCTCTGGTACGCGAGCGCGGTGATGGTGCCGCGCTCGCCGACGGCGTGGGCAACGCCGCGCGCGTCTTCGAAGGCCTGCGTCACCTCGATGTACCGATCGACACCGAGGTGGTCGATCGTCATGGCCATGCGAACGAGACGGACTTGGGCTCGTCGGCCGTGCCGTCGAATTTGCGCAGGCGCACCAGCATCTCGACCGACGAGGGCGCACCGCCCGCAACGTGTACGCGAAACTCAATCAGCCGCGTATCGTCGGGCGTCGGTTCCATATTGAAGCCCCACACGAAGTACGGCTTTCCTTGCGCACCAGCGGCGCGCGACTGCAAGCGCATCGCTTCGGGATCGAACATCGCGCCGGCGGTCTGCGACGAGCGAATGCGGACCGACCACTCGCCCGTTTCCACATTCGTTTCTTTGTACGCCACGAAGGCGTAGTCGAGGTTCAATACGGCGTCGTACACGTCCATATACGCCAACGTCTCATACGACGTGAATTCGGTCGACGCGGGGGCATCAACGAGCTGTTTGGCCATGGGAGAGTCCGGAAGGAGAGAAGAGAAGGAACGACGTCGTCGTCGGCGGAAGGTGCAGGCCAAGCCACGCGTATCAGCGTTGTAGACATTGAGACGACGAATCGGCAGCGCGTCGAAGTGACGGTGCCCGACTGATTGAAGCGGCGACGCATCGTCAGCGCGCGAGATTGTACGTCCTCAGCGCGGAGGCGTCAAACGCGGCGACTACACCGCGGTCATTCAATTGCGGCACAGATCCGCTCGCTACACGAGCGGAGGGACCCGCGGGCCGATGCTAGCGATCGACCTCGACGTAGTCTGCCGATTCGACCGCGGATGACGCGGCGTGGCCTTCGCCCAGGCTCCCCATGGACTCGCTCGCACGCAACGCACGTCCCGCTCGGCGCGCCAGCAAAAAGGTCGCGGCGGCGGAAACGCTGCCGATGCCAAGCAGCAATCCGAAGTTGAGCAGCGCCACCCGCGGCGTCCACACGCGCGCGCCGTTCATGGCCGCGATGAACAGGAAGTACAAAAAGCCAGCGCCCGCGCCGAGCGCCGTCACAAAACCAAGGGTCAATTTCTCAAACGTGCGACCACGCGCGACGAGGGCGAGCACGCCCGAAAATCCGACGCCCACCAGAAATGTCGCTACCGACATTTTGCCAACGCCGCGCAGCACGTTGACGAACGAGACTTCGCCAAACACCATCGCAGCCACACCGACGAGCGCCGTGACGGCGCCAACGCCCGTGGCAAATGTCAGACCTGTCCCAATCATCCCTCGCACAACGCGCATCCAGCGGGGCAACGGCTCCTCCTCGTCGTTTAACTTTGTATCGCAAAGTACGCTAAACCATGGAGTCTGGACAATCCAGTCCCTTGGGACGTTCTGGATCGCGGAAGGGGTGAGATTCAGTCCCTCAACGTCTGGCGACACTGCGATTTAAATCACACTCTTGTCAGGGTTTCAGGGTCCACTCTTTCCCTCCTGTGTCGGGCCCCTCTTCGTTGGCGTTCGGGAGATCGACTGTGCGCGACGTTCGTGAGTTGTCGGATCGGAAATTGATGCGGGGTTCGGCGCGCTGGCGCCTCCTCCTCGCGAGCGCGGCGCTTGTCACGACTACGGCCATTGCTGCTTGCGGCGGTGGAGGTGGTGGCGATACTCCGACCGGCAATCAACCCAGCCTCACCGTACAATCGGCACTCGGCGGTGGCAGCGGAACGGTGTCTGGCAGCGGCATGCAGTGTGACATCGTCAACACCCTGCAAAGCGGTACCTGCGCCAAGAATTTCAGCGCCGACGCCGACGTTGTGCTCGCGGCCAGTCCGGCGGCCGGCAGTGTCTTTGCGGGTTGGGGTGGTCCGTGCAGCGGCACCACCACGTGCTTGTTCAAGCTGAGCGCGTCGACGACAGTCACGGCGAACTTCGTGTTGTTCACGTGGCCACTCTCGGTGGCGTCGGGCGGTGGCACGGGCAACGGTAGCGTGGCCGGCAACGGCATCAATTGCACGGTGACGGCGGCCACCACGAGTGGCACCTGCTCATCGAATCTGGTGCCGAATACGGCCGTGACGCTAACCGCTACGGCCGCGAGTGGTGGACACGTGTTCGCCGGATGGGGCGATACCTGTTCCGGGAGTGCGCCGACGTGTACGACGACGATGACGCTTGGGCGCAATGTCACCGCGAGCTTTCGTGCACCAACGACGCTCACCGTGGCCTCCGGCGCGGGCGATGGGAACGGCACAGTGGCCGGTGCCGGTATTAACTGCACCGTGACGACCACCACGCAAAGCGGCACCTGTTCGTCAGCGCTCGCCGACACGTCGACCGCGGTGCTCACCGCGACGCCCGCGGCTGGCGGTCACACGTTCGCGGGATGGGGTGGCGCCTGCGCCAGCGCGGGAACGGCCACGAGTTGCTCGATCGCCATGAACCTCGCCCGCAACGTCACCGCGCGATTCAACGCGCCCATCGTGCGCGTCGGGCTCACCGTCACGTCCGGCAATGGCAGTGGAAACGGTGGCGTCACGGCAACCACGAACGGCGGCAACATCAGTTGCAGCATTGTCGCGAGCACGACGTCGGGAACGTGCACGGCGAATCCGGAGATCAACACCTCCGTCACGCTCACCGCCACGCCGTCGGTTGGTTTCACATTCACCGGCTGGGGCGGCGGTGTGTGCAGTGGACTCGCGCCAACGTGCGTGATTTCCATGTCGCAGGCACGAACGGTGAGCGCATCGTTCAGCACGGCGTTCAACCTCACCGTCACGTCGGCACCGGGCACTGGTAACGGATCCGTGGCTGCCACCACCAACGATGGCGTGCTCGCGTGCACCGTCACCGGTGCGTCAACCAGTGGTACCTGCGCGCTGCTCATTTCATCCGGCACGCAAGTCACGTTGACCGCAACGCCATCCGCAGGCGGCCACACATTCGTCGGGTGGGGCGGTGCGTGCACCGGAACGTCCACGTGCGTGGTGACGATGTCGCAGGCGCGCGCGGTCACGGCCAACTTCGGAGCGCCGGCGTCGGCGTTTCAACTCTCGGTGGCGTCGAGCGGCGGCACGGGCAACGGCACAGTCACCGGTGGCGCCATCAACTGCTCGCTTACGGCTGCGGCCACGGCCGGCACATGTAGTGCGAGTGTCGCGAGTGGCAACACCGTGGTGCTCACGGCGACTCCTGCGGCTAATCACACGTTTGATGGGTGGGGCGGCGCCTGCACGGGCACCGGCGCCTGCTCGGTGTTGATGAATCAGGTGCGTAATGTCACCGCCACGTTTACCGCGCCCGTGTTGTTTGCCCTCAACGTCACGAGTGGCGGTGGTACCGGCAACGGATCGGTCACGGCGAGTGGGATCAACTGCGCCATCATCAACGTGGCGCAAACCGGCACGTGCACGTCGAACTACAACTCAGGCACACTCGTGACGCTGACCGCGACGCCGAGCGTTGGCGGCCACGTGTTCTCGCTCTGGGGTGGCGTCTGTTCTGGAAGCGCGTCGACCTGTGTGGTCACAATGTCGCAGGCGCGATCGGTTACCGCGCGCTTCACTGCACCGGCAAACATCACGGTCATCAACGGCGGCGGCAACGGTGTGGGCACCGTGTCCTCGACTGCGATTTCGTGCACCGTCCGACTCGCCACCAGTACGCCCTTCTCGCCAACCACCTCGGGCAGTTGCACGCAGACGGCGGCAGTGGGCAGCACCGTCACGCTGACCGCGGCAGCGAGTACCGGCGGCTACACGTTTATCGGTTGGGGCGGCGGCGCGTGCAGCGGAACTGGTTCGTGCACGCTGACTGTTGGCGGTGACGTGACGGTCACGGCCAAGTTCAACGCGCCGGCCTTGAGCGACGTCCAAACGCAGGTGTTCAACGTGTACTGTGTGTCGTGTCATACCTCCACGCTGTTGAACAACACTACCAACTCGTTCAACAACCTCGTCAACGTCAACTCCAATCCCAACCTCAACGGTACCTGGGCGCTCGCGACGAGCTTCACCAAGCGCGTGCTGCCGTTCCAGGCGGCCAACAGCTACACCGTGTATCAGATGCAGAAATCCGCCGGCGCGTATCCGATGCCGACGAATGCGACCGTGGTACCGACGAACCTCGTCGATCTCGTGAAGAACTGGATTAACGGCGGTGCCGTCGCCGTCCAGCCATGATTCAACCAAGAACGGAGTCTTTGTGAAGCCTCGTCTCGCTGTTGCCGCGCTGACCGCCTGCGTCACGCTCTCGACTTCAACGCTGTCGGCACAGTCCTCCCTCTCCGACAAAGTCGCAGAGCTCATCAAGTTCGGCACCTGCTCACAGGCGCTCTGCCTCGTGACCGGACCCGGCATTCACCAGACGCACTTTCTCGAATCGGCAACGCTGGCCAGCACGGAGCTCTCCGAGTTCCTCACTCACTCCATCACGAGCTCCGTTGGTCGCTTGCCGGTGAGTGCAACGAGCAGCGGTACGAGCTTCAGCTTCGTGAACGGCGCGCCGGTGCAAACCAATTCGTCGGCGGGTCCAATCTTTGCCGAACGCGCCGCCACGCTGGGTCAGAAGCGCTTGCTGATCGGGGTGAACTACTCCGCCATCAGCTTCAGCAAATTGCGCGGTCAGTCAATCAACGACGTGGCCATCAATCTCGCGCACCAGGACGTTGGTGAACCGGGGCTCGGTACCGACGCCACTGAGGGCGATGTGGTGGGTATCGATCTGAACATGAAGCTCGACTTGCAGGTCGCCTCGCTGTCCGCCACGTACGGCGTCAACGATCGACTCGACCTCAGCATCGCCGTGCCGTTTGTCAGTGCGTCGTTCGACGCCACCGGCGCCGCGCGTGTATTCAATCCGACGGGCACCGTGACGGGGTTACACACTTTCGGCACCGCCAGCTCGCCAAGCCTCACCGCCGCGAGCGCCGTGAGCGGATCAAGCTCGGGCATCGGTGACATTCGCGCCCGCGCCAAGCTCAATCTCAAGAAGACCACAAACTCAGGTCTCGCGTTGTTGGCCGACATTCACCTGCCAACGGGCGACGACACCAACTTTCAGGGCTCGGGCAACGCATCGGGCGACGCGGTGCTGATTGCATCAACGACGATGGGCAACTTCTCGCCGCACGCCAACGTCGGCTTCGCGATGCGCAGCGGTGAAGGGCAGAACAGTGCCCTGCTCGGCACCTTTGGTTTCGATCATCGCGTCAACAAGCAGGCCACCATTGCAGTCGATCTGCTTTCCGAATTTCAGGCCGGTGGCGACTCCGGCAAGTTGCCCGCGGACATTGTGCTTGCCAAAGCCACGCCGCCGCGCACGGTGCAGGGCACGAACATTCCGTCGCAGAAAGACAATCCCATCGCGCTATCGGCCGGCGGACGTTTCCTCGTTTCCGGCTACACGCTCACCGCGAACGGCGTGGTGCCCGTGAAGTCGGGCGGCATGCAGGCGAAGCTCATTTGGACGCTCGGCGTCGAGCGGAGTTTCTAACAGCGCGGCTGTCTTGTCGACGACAGCGTCCGCATCCGCGTCGATTTAGGAGCTAGCGCGCGTCGTTCATGGTGCCAGAGGCCGCATCAGCAGCCTTTGGCACCATTGTCTTTTTGATCGAGCGCGTCAATTCGCCAGCGCGATCCCGTCTCGCTCACCTTGAACTGCATGGTAAGCGAGAGGCAGGTGGGCTTGCTGTCGGATGGCATGAACTTGTGCACGCCGCTCACCTGCGCTGTCGCCGATGAACCGCCCAGCGTCACGTTCTGAATCGAGTACGTGACCTGCATGTTGGTTTTTTGCGCAAAGAACGCGCGCCAGCCGGCTTTCGTCTTCTCCGGCATGCTAGGGAAGAGCGCCACCGCGTCGTCGAGCTTCCGCGCACTCAACGCGTCGGCGTAGTCGCGAATGAGGGTGCGAACCTGCGCTTCACGCGCCGCCGGATTGTTGGCCGGTGTTGCCGGTTTTGCTGGCGCCGCCTCCACGGTGGCGGTATTCGTCGGCGGCGTGATCACCGCCGTCGGCGGCGCGGCCGGTGGCCCACTCGGTGGAGTTGTTGTCGCACCGGCGGGCGCGCCCGACGTGATCGGACTCGTCGTGCTCTTGCTCGCATCGACGTTATTCGGCTTCGCGCCGCCCGCGTTGTTCGCGGCGACACTCGCTGGCAAATTCGGTGGCGCAGCTTTCGCACCGACCTTGTTGTTATCCGTCGCGCTGCCGTTGGCGGCGGCGTCCTTCTTCGCGTTGGCTGGCTCCGTCGTCGCGCCGCTGGACGGTTTGTCGCCGGCTTTCTTCGCCGAGGTCGCAGCATCGGACGCGCCTTGGGACGCACCATTGGAAGCACCATTGACAACACCTGTACCGGCGCCGCTCGGCGGCGTGCTGGCGCCGTTGCCTGTGGTGTTTGCGGCAATCGCGGCGCTCGAGTCGGCCGGCGTACCAGCATCACCCGAACCGCCGCTTCGCAACTTCGCTACAATCGCGCCCAACAACACAACGCCTACCACTCCACCAATGGCCATGAGTCGGCCATTCGATTTCGTCGCGGGCGCGGCACTGGGTTCAACCGGCGCCTTCGCCGCCTCGTTGTTCGCGACCGTCGCCTTCTGGTCGCGCGGCTTCTTCGCTTTGCCCGAGACCACCAACTCGCTTTCACTCGCGGCAGTCGACGTCGGTTCGTCGCTGCCAAACTTTGGCACCACCGGTGTTGACGACGACGCGGTACCAAACAGCGCAGTCGCGGCCGGCGCATTCACCGGAGGGTTTGCCGGCGCATTCATCGATGCCGAAACCGGCGGAACACTGGCGGGCGACGCAGCGGTAGCCGTTGGCGGTGCAGTCAACGCACCGGGCATCATTGTGGCCGATGAACTTCGCGCGAGCACCTGAATCGCCGTCGCGCCGGTAACGTCGTCCATCGACGCCGACACTACCGAGAGTCCCTCGGCCAACGCTGTGAGCGTGCCGTCAGGTGCGATGCGTGCAATCGACTCGTCGTCGGTGAGCCAGGTAAACGCCCGATCGATTTCGCGACCGTGCACATCGCGAGCGGATGCGCGCAAACGCACCACATCACCGACGCGCACGCTGCTCGGAGGCATTACGAGCTCGACGCGCACCGCTTCGGCGGCGCGGACGTCGATGACCACCGACGCCGAGCGTCCGTCGCACGACGCGGTGATGGTGACCGTGCCGACGGCGCATGCGGTCACGACGCCCGCCGGTGAGACGGTGGCCACGAGACGGTCGCTCGATGTCCACTGCAGCGAGGGAGCGGCAATGACGCCATCGCTGGCATCGAACACCACTGAGGTCAGCGTTCGACTGTCACCAATCGACAACGACGTGGGCGCGCCTGTGATGCGAACGTCGGCGGCCGTGGCGGCGCCGAGCACATCGACCAGCAGCTCGCTGGTGACATCGTCCACCTTGGCGCGTACGCGCGTGCGTCCGGCGCCGGTGGCCGTGAGAACGCCGTCGGCCGTAATGACCGCGATTCGCGTGTCATCTGACAGCCATGCTGGCGGCGCGGTCACGGCCAGACCGTGCTTGCTGAGTACCGCTGCCGAGAGCTGCACCTTGCTTCCCAACGGCAACGGTCCGCCAAGCGCCGCAATCTGAATGGACGCGGCCTGCGGCGGCTTGATGTCAACGCGCACCTGATGCTCAGTGTCGCCCGAGCGTACGAAGAGCGTGGTGAATCCAGGCGTGAGGGCCGTGAGTTCATTGCGCTGTTCGTCGATCTTGGCGGCGGCTGCGCTATCCTGCGACCACTTGATGTCCTGACCTTCGACCGGTACGCCAGCGATGGTCTTGACTTGCGCTCGCAACGGAATTTTGTCACCGACTTCGAGCGACGGTGGCACCGACAACAGTTCAAGCACCTGAGACGACGAACGCGTCGCGATTTCGCGCGCCGCTCGCGCGAAGGAGATGCGCTCGGGTGCGAAGTCGGGCAGTTCGGCAGCGCCAGCAGCGACAATCGCTTCGGCAACGCTCGGGAAGCGATCGGCCGGATTCTTGGCCAGCATGCGCGCCACGGCCGCTTCGAGTTCGGGCGGACAATCGGGGCGCACGGTACGCAGCAGCGGCACAGGCTTCTGGATCTGCGCCATCAGCACCGACATCGGTGGCCCAGTGAACGGCGCCGACCCGGTCATCATTTCGTAGACCGTGATGCCGAGCGAATACTGATCGGACTGCGCGCTGTTGGTGCCGTTCTCGCACTGTTCGGGCGCCATGTACGGTGGCGATCCGAAAATCATGCCGGTCACGGTATGACTGGGTCCGCCCGACTGCTTGGAGATGCCGAAGTCCGTGACGACGGCGCCGCCATCGACATCGATAAGCACGTTTTGCGGCTTGATATCGCGATGCGTGACACCTTGTCGATGTGCGTACTGCAACGCGCTACCGGTCTGCGCCAGCACAGATTTCACGATTGGCACCGGCAACGGTCCCAGCGTGCCAATCAGGTCGTGCAGCGAGCCGCCTTCGACATAGCTCATCACGAAGAAGAACAAATCGTCCACTTCGTGCACTTCGTAAATCGTCACCACCGACTGGTGGCGCCATTCGGCGATCTTCTGCGACTCGCCGCGGAAATGCTCTAACGCCCACTCCGAGTCGAGGTGCGCCGGGAGCAGCAGCTTGATGGCGACGCGCCGGCTCGGCTGATGCTGCTGCGCCAGAAACACCGCCGCAAAGCCGCCGCGACCCAATTCACGAAGAATCGTGAAGCGGCCCGCCGTGGCAGTGCGCAGCCGTTCAATCCATCGACTCCAACCTGGAGACGTTGGAGAACTGACCGCCGGTGGTATCGACATGCCGGAAAGTGGAGGGTGAGAGGCCCGCGACAGTCATCCAAGATGCGGCCTCGTGTATAGCAGGGGCAAGCGCTCGGACCGTGCTTCGCGACGCTCCCCGTTTGCGTGGACGCTTCGCGGGGCGCAATGTATCGGGGTTCCTCCTCCCCCATCCCTTCGGAGCCCGGATGTCCCGCTCTCGTTTTTCCCCGCGCACGCCTGTGTACCTCGCTGTCGCGGCGTTGTTCGCCACCTCGTCGCTACGTGCCCAAATGGGACCGAGCGCGGCGAGCGCCAACGGCGCTGTGGCCCAGGAGTTCGAAAAACTCCACTTCCGGTCGATCGGACCGGCGACCATGTCGGGACGAATCGCCGACATCGCCGTGTTCGAGAACAACCCGGCGATCTGGTACGTCGGCAGTGCGCACGGCGGTCTGTGGAAGACCACCAGCAACGGCGCCACGTTCACACCCCTGTTTCAGGATGTGGGGCTCATCTCGGTCGGCGACGTTGCGGTGTCGCAGAGTAACGCCGATCTGGTCTGGGTTGGCGCCGGCGAGTCGAATAATCGACAGAGCACGAGCTGGGGTGGTGGCGTTTACAAGAGCACCGACGGCGGCAAGACGTTCGCGCTGATGGGGCTCGCCAATTCCAAGCACATCAATCGCATCATCATCGATCCGCGCAACAACGACGTGGTGTTGGTGGCCGCGACGGGTCCGCTGTTCGGCAGCGGCGGTGATCGCGGTGTTTACAAGACCACCGACGGCGGCAAATCGTGGAAGGTGGTGCTCAAGGGCGATGACGACACGGGCGCGAACGATCTTGCGCAATCGATGACCGATCCGAACACGCTCTTCGCCACGATGTATCAGCGGCGTCGCACGGCGTGTTGCATGAACGGTGGTGGCCCCGGCAGCGGCATGTGGAAGAGCACCGACGGTGGCGACACGTGGACGCGTCTCACGGGTAACGGATTTCCCAGCGGCTCTTTGGGTCGCATCTCGGTCGACGTGTATCGTCAAAGCGCGAACATCGTATACGCCGCCGTTGAAGGCCCGGCTGGTGGTGGTCGCGGCGCCGGCGCCGGTGACGAGAGCGCGCCCGATGCGGGCGCCGCTGCTCCCGCCGGTGGCGGCCGCGGTGTGATTCAGCCCGCCGGTTCAACCGGTGTGTATCGCTCCAACGATGGTGGCATGACGTGGACGAAGACGAGCGCGGTGAATCCGCGTCCGATGTACTTCAGTCAAATGCGCGTCGATCCGAATTCGCCCGATCGCATTTATATGGGTGGCGTGGGTCTCCACATGTCGGTCGACGGCGGCAAGAACTTCGAGTCCGATGCGGCGCTTGTTGCGCATGACGACGTGCACGCCATCTGGATCGATCCGAAGAACAGCGATCACCTGCTGATCGGCGACGACGGCGGTGTCTCGGTGTCGTACGACATGAGTCACACGTGGACCTTCATTCCGAACATTCCCGTGGGCTTGTTCTATCATGTGGCCTACGACATGGAGTATCCGTTCAATGTCTGCGGCGGCATGCAAGACAACTACGACTGGTGCGGCCCGAGTGCGAGCCGCATGAATCGCGGCATCTTCAACTACGACTGGTTCCAGATTCTTGGCGGTGACGGCTTTGTGGCGGTGCCCGATCTGAAGGACTCGCGCATTGTCTACACCGAAAGCCAGGACGGCAACATGATTCGCCGCAACAAGGTGACCGGCGAATCGAAGTCCATTCGCCCCACGCTGCAGAACGTGAGCAATGCAACGGCCGGCGAAGCATATCGCTTTCACTGGGATACGCCGCTGATGCTGTCGCCGAGTAATCCCGGCGTGCTGTTGGCGGCGGCCAACCGCGTGTTCCGCAGCACGAATCGCGGCGACACCTGGGAAGCCATCAGCCCCGATCTCACCAAGAACGAAAAGCGCGACGACATCGTGACGATGGGCCTCAAGGGGAGCGATGTCACCATCAGCAAGAACGATGGTATCTCGCAGTGGCCAACCATCGTGGCGCTCGGTGAGTCGCCCAAGATGCCCGGCGTGTTCTACACCGGCACCGACGACGGCACCGTGAGCATGTCGCGCGACAATGGCAAAACGTGGAGCAACATCACGAGCCATCTGCCCGGCTTCCCCGCCGGACACGCATTTGTGAGTGAGGTCGTGCCGTCGCGCTTCGATGCGGGCACCGTCTACATCACGGTCGATAATCACCGCCTCAACGACTACGACCCGTACGTGTGGATGAGCACGGACTTCGGCGCGACGTTCAAGAAGATGACCACGGGCTTGAACGGTGAAGTCATCAAAACGCTCACCGAAGACACGCGCAATCCGGACGTGCTCTACGTCGGCACCGAGACTGGAATTTTCCTCACGCTCGATCGCGGCGCGTCGTGGCGGCGCTTCAAGGCCAACTTGCCCACGGTGCGCGTTGACGAACTCACCATTCATCCGCGCGACAACGCGCTGTTGATTGCCACCCACGGTCGCGCGCTCTGGATTCTCGATCACCTCGAGCCCATTCAGGAGTATGCGGCGGCGCAGAAGGCCAACGCGACGATGTTCTCCGTTGGTCCGTCGCTGCAGTGGAAGAGCAAGGACGATCGCAACGACGAGTTCTGGGGTCACCAGTTCTTCACCGGCGAAAACCCGCCGACGGAAACGGTGATGCAGTTCTTCCTCAAAGGCCCGGTTACGAAACCGGCTATCCGCATTAGCGATGCGAGCGGGGCGACGATTCGTGAGTTGCCGATCGCGGACGCCAAGAACGCGGCGGGCATTCAAACGATGTGCTGGGATCAGCGCGTCGAGTCGGTGGCGGTTACTGCTGCGCCACTCGCGGGCGGACGCGGCGGCGGTGGTGGCGGCGGCGGTGCATTTGGCGCCAATGCGCGCGGTCCGATTCCGGGTATTCCCGAGCAGTTGCCGCCCGTTGGCTACAAGGCGGAGAATCCGTGCGCAGGTGCCGGCGGCGGATTCGGTGGCTTCGGTGGACGCGGCGGCGGTGGCGGCGGTCAGGGGCCGATGGTGATGCCCGGCAACTACACTGCGGCGCTCGTCGTGGACGGCAACGTGGTCGACAAGAAGTCACTCACGATCGTGATGGATCCGCAGGTGCAGCTCACCGGTGCCGCCCGCGTGGCGTATAACAACACGCTGATGGAACTTCACAACCTCCAGAAGAAGGGTGCGGAAACGGCGTCGCAATTGACCGCGCTGTACACGGAGATGGGCAAGGTCGTCACGAAAGTCGACTCGAGCAGCGCGCCTGCCGATGTGAAAGCGCAGTTCAACACGTTCCGCAAAGACTTCGACGCTGTGCGCGCCAAGTTCGGAGTTGGCACGCCGCAAATCGCCTTCGGTCCGGGTGGCGGCGGCGGCGGTCGCGGCGGCGGTGGTGGCGACAACGGCAACGTGCTCGCGCGCGCCGGTAACGTGAAGGGTGCCATCATGGGCATCTGGGAAACACCGAGCGCCGAAGTGATGAAGCAGGTGGCCGACGTGAAGAAGGATGTGCCGGCCGTCATCGCCGAAGCGAACGCGATTCTCGAGCGCGCGCGCGGCATGAGTGGCACGCTCGGCAAGTATGGCGTGACGTTGTTGGCGCCGACGAAGTAGACGTCACGCGTTGATGTCATTGCACGATCTTCGAAGGAGCCGAGGCTTCATGGGTCATCCCACGGGCCTCGGCTTCCTCGCCTTCACAGAAGGCTGGGAGCGTTTCAGCTACTACGGCATGACCGCGCTGTTGGCACTGTACATGGTGCAGCAGCTACTCACGCCGGGGCACGCGGAGCACGTCGTCGGGCTTGGTGCGCTGCGTCGTCTGCTCGAGGTGCGCGGGCCATTGAGCAATCAGGCGTTCGCGTCACTCATCTTTGGTTGGTACTCGGGGCTCGTGTACTTCACGCCGCTCTTCGGCGGCCTGCTCGCCGATCGCGTGCTCGGTACCAAGGCGACTGTGGCGCTGGGCGCGGTGCTCATGAGTGCTGGGCACATCGCCATGGCCTTCGATGAGAGCTTTCTGCTCGCGCTGTTGTTGCTGATTTGCGGATCGGGTTGTCTCAAGGGCAACATCTCCGCGCAGATCGGGCAGATGTACGATCCAGCAGACGAATCACGGCGCACGCAGGCCTATACGATTTTTTCTGCCGCGATCAACATCGGCGCGGTGGGTGGGCCCATTGTCTGCGGCGGCATTCAGGCGGCGTATGGATGGCATGCTGGATTCGCTGCCGCCGGTGGGCTCATGCTGATCGCGCTCGTCACGTATCTCGCGGGCACGAAACACATTCCCGGCGGTCGCGTGCGCACCGAAACCGTCACGTATCCGCCGCTCACCGACGCCGAACGCACGCGCACGTGGCTGTTGATCGCCGTGATTGTGTTGACCGTTCTACCCAACATCGCTTACCCGATGATCTGGAACATTGGCATCGTGTGGGTCGACGCGCACGCGAGTCTGTCGACGCCATTCGGCGCGGTACCTGCGTCGTGGTTCAACTCGGTCGATGCCTTTGCGAGCATCGTTGCCGTACCGCTGTTAGTGGCGCTCTGGAAATGGCAAGCAGGACGCGGTCACGAGCCTGGTGATGTGGCCAAGATCGGCATCGGGTCCATGCTCAGTGGCGTCTCGGCGGGAATTCTCGCCATCGGCTGTCTGTTTCCCGCTGCGGATGGACGCGTTGCAGTCTATTGGCCGCTGTTGAGCTTCGCCGGCATGGGCGTTGCGTTCCTCTATTTCTGGCCCGTGCTGTTGGCGCTTATCTCGCAGGCGGCACCACCCAAGATGAACGCCACGCTCATGGGTGGCGCCTTTCTGTCACTGTTTGTTGGTTCGGTATTGATGGGCTGGGTGGGCAGCTTTTATAGCGGAATGCGCCCCGAGGCATTCTGGACGCTCGACGCCGCGATCGGATTCGCGGGCGGCATCATCGCGTTGGCGGCGGCGCGTCCGCTCTCTCGGGCGTTGACGCCCGCCGCGCGATAGCGATCTACTTTCCCGTATTCACCCAGGCCAGTACGCGTTCGAACAACGCTGTTTCGGTTTCGATGCGCTCGTGGGGTTCAATCGGACCGCGATAGCGTTTGTCGAGTCGATCGATGATGCGCATTGCCGAGAGCGTGAACTCGGCGCCGTCTTTGAGCTTCTGCGGCACCAAGCGGAGCGGGGGAATGCCGCACGTGGCCGTTCCAAACACGCGCGCGTTGTCGCGGTTCTCGAACGCGACCGTGAGCAGCTCACCGACGCCCGCCGTGCCACCATCGACCAACACCGCCACGCGCGGCTTTTTATGCGTGAGCGAAAATTTGCTGCCGTCGATGGCCATCTCCTGGCCGTTCGCCTTGATCGACGTTTGATCGGCGTTGAAGGGGACAATGGCATCGGCGTATTCCATCTTGAACACCGTCCCGTCGCCCATGAGCGGCGCCAGCCCCATCACGGGCGCGGGCAGTGAGCCCATGAAGTGCCCGCGCAAATCGACAATCCAATTTTCGGCGCCGGCGTCGTCGGCGGTTTTGAGTGCGGCGCGAATCGCGACCGCCGCTTCGCGCTCGGCACGCGTGCCACGAGCCGGAATCGGCGCAACCCTGATGTATCCGACCGACGTTGGCACCGTCGGCGCCGTAACGCGCGAGGGAATGCAGCGCGGCGCATCGGGGCCCACGTTTTGTCCAGTGGCCGCATGATACATCGCCCACGGATCTTTGATCTCCGCCAGCGCTACGCGAATAGCCGGGAACGCATCGGGAATCGTTTGCGCGCCGGCCGCTGCGGCCATCGTCTTCGACTCAACTTGTCCCCAGTCGATTTCGTCGCGCCCCACGCGATACTGGCGCAGCCCATTCACGAGCTGCTGCAAATACTTCTTGACGTCCGACGCGATCGGCTTGTCTTGCGCGTAGCTGATTCGCGGCAGCGTCAGACCAACTGCCAGCACAGAGACGATAGCGATCGTGCGAACGCTTCGACGAAGCAGGGAACACGGCATGGACAATTGCACTCGGAATGACGAGATGCGTGGCCGCGTTGCCGCGCGCCACAAAATGAGGCGATGAGACATTTCGTCGCCAGTGAATGCGGCAATTGTGTCGATGGTGACGGCCCTGCGCAAGGCGAGGGCCTAGTCGAGCACGGCGCGCACCTTCTTGGCCAACACCGCCGGTCCGAATGGCTTCTGCAGGAACTGCACCGAGTGCTCGAGAATGCCGTGCCGAACGACGGCGTCGTCGGTGTACCCTGACAAGTATAACGTGCGCACGCCGGGTCGCTGCTCGATCAGGCGCTCGACCAGTTCGCGACCGCTCAGCCCCGGCATGACGACGTCCGTGACGATGAGATGAATCTCGCCGTGGTAGCCCTCAGCAAGCGCCAGCGCGTCGCCACCGTTCGGCGCCGACAGCACGTGATAGCCCAACTGCTCCAGCGTGCGCGAGACGAGCAAACGAACCGCGCTATCGTCTTCGGCGAGCAGGATGGTTTCGGTGCCGCGCTGTTTAACCTGCTTCGCGACGACCGGCTCAGGCGTGGGGCGCGCGGTCGAGGTGGGGAGATAGATCTGGAAGGTCGTGCCAACGCCGACCTCACTGTACACCTCAATCCGGCCACCGCTCTGGGTGACAAATCCGTGCACCATCGCCAGTCCGAGACCCGTGCCGCGATCAACGTCCTTCGTGGTGAAAAATGGTTCGAAAATCCGCCGCTGCACTTCCTCCGTGATACCGACACCCGAATCGGACACCGAAATGCGGACGTACCGGCCAGCGCTGAGCGGCGGCCGCTCACTGGCGGCCTCCGCGTCGAGCTCGACGATGGACGATTCGATGGTGAGATGTCCGCCGCGCGGCATCGCGTCGCGTGCGTTGACGGCGAGATTGAGCAACGCCTGCTGCAACTGACCAGGATCAGCGCTGATCGCCGGCAGCGATGGAGCGAGGCGGATCGAAAGATCAATGTCTTCGCCGATGACTCGCTGCAACAACCGGTGCGCATCCTCAATGATTTCGTTCACCAACAGGATCTTCGGCTCAAGAACCTGCCGTCGGCTGAACGCCAGCAGCTGCCGGGTGAGCAGAGCGGCCTTATGGCCAGCGCTGGCAATTTCGTCGAGCAGCTCGAAGCTCATGTCCTCGTTGGGCTCACGCGCCGCCAGCATCTCGGTGTTGCCGTTAATCACCGTCAGCAAGTTGTTGAAATCGTGCGCAACGCCGCCAGCGAGTCGCCCCACGGCCTCCATCTTTTGCGCCTCGCGAAACTGCGATTCAAAGCGCGTCCGATCGGTAACGTCCTCGCCGATGCTGATGGATCCGGTGGGTGTACCGCTGCTATCGCGCAGCACGACATCGTTCCACGCGATCAGGCGCTCCTGACCGTGCCGGGTGCGTATCGCGTTCGAATGATGCGATTTCGAGTCATGGCGCATCAGTTCGTGAAAGGCATCGAGCTGCGCCGCGCGAAGTCTTGACGGTACAAACTGGTCGAACCACATCGCGCCGATGACCTCTTCTGCGCGATAGCCGGTTACCTCGAGAAAGAACGGATTGACGTACTCCACGCGACCGACGCGGTCGAGACCGAGCACGATGAGACGCACGGCGTCGAACAGGCGTCGCGATCGACGCTCGCTTTCGCGTAACGCCTCTTCACCCTGGCGTCGCTCGGTGACGTCGACGGCCACGCCGGCCAGTCGAAACACGTCACCGCTGTCGTCATCGGCAATTGGTACGGCGCGCGTGCTGAGCCAGCGAATCGAACCATCGGGTCGGGCAACCCGAAATTCGATGTCGCCTGCGTTCACGCCTTTGGTCAGTTGCATCATGTGCTGCTGCACACGCCACGAATCGGCCGCGACGATGCCGCTGAGCGGAGCCCAACGCTCCGTGTACGCGTCGCGCAACGGGCGTCCCCACACCCGTTCGTACGCCGGGTTGAGGTACAGAATGCGACCGCTCTTCGCGTCGACAATGAAGAACACTTCGGCGGTGTTGTCGGCCAGCTGTCGAAATCGCGCCTCGCTGTCGCGGAGCGCATCCACGGCAGCTTTGTGCGTCGTGACGTCGCGCATTGACGCGAGCAGGACACGTTCTCCCCACCACTCCAGTGTGCTCACGCGCATTTCGCAGATTCGGCGCGAGCCCGGCCGCACCACGCAAATCTCACTCGGCGGGCCTTCCGCGATGGAGAAGCCAAGTCGTTCGCTACGAATCTCGTCCGCTGACCGCTGGAACAAGGCCACTGCGGCTTCGTTCACGTAGCGCACATCTCCGGTGAGGCTCACCACCAACACGGCGTCCGGATTGGCGTCGAGCACCTTTTCGAGCTCGCGATGTTCCGCGCGGGCGCGGTTGCGCTCAATCAGAAACTGAATGCTGCGTGAAAAGAGGGCGGTTCGACACTCGCGCTTGTCGAACAGTTCGTCGGCGCCGCTCGCCAGCACATTGGACCGGAGCGACTCGAGCGCCTGACCCGAAACCGCGATGAGCGGCAGCGTCGGTGCGGCCGCGCGCAAGCGGGTAATCGTTTCCTCGCCACTGGCATCGCCGAGATGGAGGTCGGCAATCACCGCGTCACGCGGACTCTCCCCGAGCGCATGAAGGCCGTCCGCGAGCGAGGGGGCCTGTTCCGCGTCGATTGGGACGTTCAGCGTTTCAGCCAGACGCGAAGCGATCAGATCGGCGTCACCGTCGCAGTCGTCGACAATCAGCAAGCGCCAAGGGGTTGAACTCGCAGTATTCGGAGCGGTAGTGCCGTTCTCAAGTGCGCCAGTGCGTGGCGATGCAAGCCGTCGTGTCTTCACTCATTACTCCTGCTGAACGTCGCGCATCGCCTAACCCTCGCCGCGGGTGGCTCGCTCTGCGCGCGACACCGGTTGCGACATGTCACACGCATCGGCGATTCGTCCCACTCGCGCCTGGCGCCCGTCATCGACTCCAGTGCGCGCACAGTTCGCGCGCCTTGTCCCACCAGTGGCCAAGACGGCAACTGTACTGTTACGCTATGAGTGAGTGTCGAGGTCGCAATGCGAACGGTGCAGTCGGCAGCTTGCTGATGCGCATCAGCAAACTGATTACAGCGCCACTTAGCAGATGCGATTGCCGATAGGATGCGTCGTGTTGTACGATCTGTGCTGAGCATGCGCGGGCGAGTATCGACGGTGAGTGTCGAAGGTGCTTTGCCGAAGCGCACGAACGAATTGCCTGTGAGCGCGCCGTCGTGCGTTCGCGTTGCTCTGTCGACGCATGGAGGCTGTGATGGGCGTGACTCCCGACACGTCTGTTTTCCAATTGATGGTTGAAGCGGCGCCCCTGGCCATTATCGCGGTCACCGATCGCGGAGAGATTGTCGTCGCCAATCGCCGTGCCGAAGCGATGTTCGCGTATGAGGCGGGCGCGCTCGTCGGACGGTCGATTGAGTCTTTGATGCCGCAGCAGGTGGCAGGGCGTCATCGCGCGTTCGTCGCCGCCTACACCGCTGCGCCCGAGGCGCGCGAAATGGGCGCCGGACGTGAGCTGTTCGCCCGCCGCGCCGACGGCACCGAGTTTCCTGTCGAGATTGGCCTCTCACCATTGAGCACGGTTGATGGACAACTGTTCCTCGCATCAATCGTCGATATTTCGTTGCGTTCGCGAGCGGAAGCCGCGCATCACCGTCTCGCGGCAATCGTGGAATCGTCGACCGACGCGATCGTCAGCAAGTCGCTCGATGGCGTTCTGACCAGCTGGAATGGTGGCGCCGAGCGGTTGTTCGGATATCGGCCGGAGGAAGCGGTCGGGCAACACGTCTCGCTGGTGATACCCCCGCAGTTCCGCGATCTTGAGACCGAGCTCCTGGCGCGCGTGCGGAATGGCGAGCGCATTGCGTCGTTTGAGACGATTCGGCGACGCAAGGACGGCTCTGATTTCGACGTATCGGTGACGCTCAGTCCGATCATGAATGATGCCGGAGACGTCGTGGGGGCGTCTTCAATTGCCCGCGATATCACCGACATCAGACGGCGCGACGCCGAACTGCATCGCAGCAATGCGGAACTCGAACAGTTCGCGCATGTCGCGTCGCACGACTTGCAAGAGCCCCTGCGGATGGTGGCCAACTACACCGAGTTGTTGGCCGAGCGGTACCGCGGACAACTGGACGCCAAGGCCGACGTCTACATCCACTACGCGTCCGACGGCGCGCGCCGCATGCAGCAACTCGTCTCGGATCTGCTGTCGTATTCGCGCATCGGATCTCAGGGAAAACCGATGGCACCGCTGTCGAGTCGCGAGGCGCTGGTGCGCGTTGTGCAATCCCTCGAACCCGCCATCGAAGAAGCCCACGCCGTGGTGGAATTCGACCAGCTCCCCGTGGTGCGAGCCGACGATGTACAGCTCCGGCAGCTCTTTCAAAATCTCATTACCAACTCGATCAAATTTCGCTCGGCGCAATCGCCGCACATCGTCGTGGCGGCCGCGCGCGAGGGCGCTTATTGGCATTTTACCGTGACCGATAACGGAATCGGTATTGAACCACAATTCGCCGAGCGCGTGTTTCAGATGTTTCAGCGATTGCACGCGCGCGATGTGTACAAAGGCAGTGGCATCGGTCTCTCGATCGCGAAGCGCATTGTCGAGCGTCACGGTGGCCGCGTTTGGATTGAACCGGCGACGCCGCTGGGTACCGTTGTCCACTTTACCCTCGTCGCGGCGGACCTCCAGTGAACCCCCCCATTCGCGTGCTCCTCATCGAGGACAATCCCGCCGACGCGGAGTTGACCCGAGAAACGTTGGAAAGCGGCAAGCTGCGCGTGGACATTGCGGTCGCGCCCGACGGCCCCACGGCATTGGAGATGCTGATCCCAACCAGTGGTACAGCTGTCGAGCTCCCGGATCTGATCTTGCTCGACTTGAACCTCCCCCGAATTCACGGGCGCGAGGTACTGGTGGAGATCCGCCGCCATCCGCACTTGCGCTGCATTCCGGTGGTCATCTTGACCTCGTCAGACGCGGAGCACGAGGTCGCCAAGAGCTATGAACTCGGCGCGAATTGCTTCGTTACGAAACCGGTCGGCTTGCACGCCTTTCGCGAAATCGTTCGGTCGGTCGAGGACTTTTGGTTCACGGTGGTGAAGTTGCCATGATCTCCGGCGTCACGAAATCGGCGCCGCTGCTGCTGATCGAGGACAACGCGGGCGATGCGTTCTTGATTCGCGAGCTCCTGAACGAGGCGCTCGTCGAAGATGACGCACTCCGGCACGCGGTGTCGCTCGCCGACGCCCTCGGTGAGCTCCGTTCGGGCCGCGCCCACTTCGCGATTTTGCTTGATCTGCGGCTGCCCGACAGTCAGGGATTCGAGACCTTCGCGCGCGTGTTCGAACACGCCAACGGCTCACCGGTCGTGGTGCTGACCGGACTCGAAGACGACGAGATCGCACTGCGCTGCGTTCGCAGTGGCGCGCAGGACTTTGTCTCCAAGCAACGGCTCACGACCGATACCTTGCGCCGCTCGCTGGCGTACGCCGCCGCGCGCGCCGGTGAGCAGCGTGCACGGAAAGAAGCGGCCGAAGTCAATCGGCTGCTCGCCGCAATCGTCACGACGTCGAGCGATGCCATCATCAGCTCGACCATCGACGGCATGGTCACCAGTTGGAATCCCGGCGCCGAACGCCTGTTCGGCTACACCGAAGCCGAGGCCATCGGTCAACCCAGTGCGCGCTTGGTTCGTCCCGCCACAGAAGAGGAACAACGGAAGCAAACGGAGCGGAGGGCAGAACTCACGATGGGAATTGGCGACGGGCGGCCGGTTGAAATAATTCGACTGGCGCGAGACGGCACCGCGCTCACGCTCTCCGCCACGATCTGCCAGTTACGCGATGAGCTGGGAAGACTGTACGGCCTGGCGGCAATTTGTCGCGACATCACCACGGAGCGCCGGCGCGATGCTGAATTGACCTTGCGCAACGCACAACTCGTCCATCGCGACGAGCAACTGCGCGCACTCGCGACGCGACTCACCATGCTGCGGGAAGAAGAACGCACGCGGATATCTCGCACCGTGCACGATGAGCTGGGGCAACTGTTGACCGGACTGAAGCTCGACCTGCGATGGATTCAGCGCCGTCTGGATGGCACGGCTCCCGTCGCCAGTGATCGTCCGGATGCACTGACAAAGCTTGAGGAGGCCGTAGAGTTAATTGATCGCGCCAGCAACACCGTGCAGCAGATCGCCGTAGACCTGCGCCCAGGTGCGCTGGATGCCCTTGGACTGGCCGCCGCAATCCGCGACGAGGCGCGCCGTTTCAGCGAGCGCACCGGCGTCGCTACGTCGGTGACGCTGCGCGGTGTGAGCATCCCGGACCACGAAGTGAGCACGTCACTCTTTCGCATCTTGCAGGAATTGCTCACCAATATCGCGCGACATGCGTTCGCGCGGTCGGTGGAGATCGCGCTCGATGCGACGGCGGACGACATCATACTCACGGTGAACGACGATGGGATCGGGCTGCCCGCCTCCAGCGAAACCCTGCGCGACTCCCTTGGGCTGCTCGGGATGCAGGAGCGCGCGGCATCGCACGGCGGCGAGTTCATCATCACGACGCGCGCGCCACGAGGAACCAGCGCGCTGACGCGCATTCCAGTCCGAGTGCCAAAACGGGAGGCCGGACATGCGTAATCTCACACGCGTGTTGGTGGCAGATGACCACGCCGTGACCCGGCGAGGCATTCGCGAGCTATTGCGCGATGGCTTTGGCGACGTCGAGATCGAGGAGGTCGCAACCGCTGACGAGGTCCTCGCCCGAGTGGAAGCGCATCGCTGGGATCTCGTGCTCCTGGATATCCTGATGCCCGGACCGGGCATCTTCGACGTGCTCGCGGGCATTCGGGAGAGCGATGAACACGTGCCGATTCTGATTCTCACCGCCGTCATCGAAACCGACTACGTCGTGCAATGCATGCGTGGCGGTGCTAATGGCGTCATTCACAAAAGCCGCGCCGCCGATGAGCTTATCAGCGCGGTGCGACGCGTTGCGGACGGTGGCACGTATATGCACCCGGAGACCGCGATGGAGGTGGCGTTGGACATGCGTCGCAAGAGCCACTTGCCGCACGAAGACTTGTCCGACCGAGAGATGCAGGTTTTTCGACTGCTCGCGTTGGGCCGCACAGTCAAAGAAGTTGGTGGTGAGCTTGGAATCAGCGACAAGACGGTTGCAACCTACGTGATTCGGATTCGCGAAAAGACCGGCCTGCGCAGTCATGTCGAGATCGCCCGCTACGCGCTCCAGCACGGACTGGTGGACTAGTCGAAGGCCCCGGCCGCGGTTGTACGAAAAGTTCTGACAACCGAGCAGAAACCTGCCGACGTTCGAACGCTTTCGTCTCGCCTAGACTCAGAGCATGGACAGAAGCGCTCGGCCGCGCGTGCTCATCGCGGATGATAGTCAGGAGATCGCGCGCCGCGTGTCAGAGCTCGTGCGCGACGCCGTGAATGCGGAAATCGTGGGCCCCGCGTTTAACGGCGTCGAGGCCATCGCCTACTATCATGTCTCGCGACCGCACGCGGTGGTGCTGGATGTCCGGATGCCCGGCTTTTCCGGAATTGAAGTTGTGAGTGCCATTCGCCAGCTCGATCATGCGTGCGTGTTGGTGGTCATCACGACGCACGGCGATGCGTCGGTGCGCGAGGCCTGTCTGAATGCCGGCGCCGACGCCGTCGTGAACAAGTTCGGCAACCTCGGCGAGGTCGCTGAGGTATTGCGCGCCGCATTCGGCGTGAACTGACCGAGGTCCACGTCAGCAACTCGCTGACGGCTGCTCCGACATCGACTGACTGGTCGATCGCGCTCGCCGTGGCGACACTTGTTCAGCAACGGCGCTCGGATCTCCCTCCAACCCGGCTCATCGATCACCATTTGTTGATCTCATGACAGTACTCGAACACAGCGATTCGCTCGGCAAAACGTCGTTGTCCGGACATACGCGTGTCCTACTACTGGTGGAAGACAACGACGCGGATGCGCATCTGGTCCGGGAGTTGTTGGCACAGGAGGCAGAGGAACGCTTCCAGGTGGAACACGTTTCACGCGTGGCGCACGCACAGCAGCGGTTGAAGCGCGGCGACGTCGACGTCGTGGTACTCGACCTGAACCTGCCGGACGGCGCCGGCGTTGATACGGTGCGAATGGTACGACGCACCGCTGGCGACACGCCGATTGTGGTGCTCACGAACAACGACGATGAACGGTTGGCCAGCGCGTGCATCGCCGCCGGCGCGCAGGACTATCTGGTGAAGCGCGGCATGCACCTCGCCAGTTTGCGGCGCGCCATCGGATACGCCATTTCGCGCACACGTGATGCACAGATTCGTGAATTGCAGCACACGCTCGAACAGTACAGGCAGTTGTCGTCGGCCGGTCAGGTTACGACGATCACGGCCGCACTGGCGGGTACCGGCGCCATCTCCATCAGACATCCGGAGCTGTTTGAACAGTTGGTCAACGAATATTTCGCCTTGCTTCGTCCGTTCTTGGCGAGGGCAACGCTCACGATAGAAGTGCCGCGGGTCGTCAAAGCACAAATCGCCACGATGGTCGGCGATGCCACCGGCGGACCGCGCGACCTCCTCGACGTCCATGTCGCAGCACTCGATCGGGCCGTTGCTCTGCAACAAGATCCGCAATCGCGAACCATTGTGTTCGAGGCACGACTGTTGGCACTCGAGATGATGGGCCTCCTGGTTGACTACTATCGCGTAGGACACCGCCGACGCGCGGTGGAGGCCGTAACACCATGAGCATATTCAAACTGCGTCTCTACATCACCGGTCGCTCGACCCAGTCTCATCGGGCGATCGAAAATCTCCGTCGCATTTGCGAATCGGAGCTGAAACGCGCGTACGAAATCGAAGTCATCGACGTGCTCGAAGATCCAGTGCTCGCCGAGTCCGAGAAAATCTTGGCGACTCCTACGCTTGTTAAACGACTCCCCGAACCGGTGCGAAAAATCATCGGCGATCTGAGCGATCGCGAGAAAGTGCTGGTCGGACTAGACATTGAGCACATCAGAGAGGAAGAGCTACGATGACCATGATGGCAGCGCGGGAACTCGAAAAGCTCGCCACCGGCATTGTTGGGTTCGATCAACTAGCCAATGGCGGTCTTCCCAAGGGCCGCAGCACCTTGCTCGTGGGCACGGCCGGCAGCGGCAAGACCGTGATGGCGTTGCAGTTCTTGCTCGCGGGTGTGCGCGATTATCAGGAGAACGGCGTGTTCGTCACTTTCGAGGAGCCGCCTGCCGACCTGATGCAGAACGTGAGGTCGTTTGGATGGGATCTCGAAGGGTTGCTGGCCCAAAAGAAAATTGCCGTCGTCGATGCGACGCCTGAACCGGGGGCCGAGATTATTGACACCGGCGGCTACGATCTCTCGGCGCTGCTCGCGCGCATCGAAAGCGCGATTCGCTCCGTTGGCGCCAAGCGGGTCATTCTCGACGCCATCGGTGCGCTGTTTCCGCAGCTCACCGACGCCAACGTGATTCGACGCGAGCTCCACCGCATCGCGGCTGGCTTACGGGCGCTTGGTGTGACCACGTTGGTCACGATGGAGCGCACCGAAGAGGATGGCAACGTGGGCCGCTGGGGCGTCGAGGAGTTCGTGGCCGACAACGTCATTCTGTTGCGCAATCGGCTCGAAACCGAAAAACGCCGACGCACCGTCGAGATCCTCAAGTTTCGCGGCGCCACACATCACAAGGGCGAGTATCCGTTTACCATCGATTCGGAAGACGGCGTTACGATCATTCCCCTCTCGGCGATCGAGCTGATGCAGAAGTCGTCGGCGATTCGCGTCTCGTCGGGGGTGGAGGAAATCGACCAGATGTGCTCGGGTGGCATGTACCGCGACTCCATCATCCTCGTGAGCGGAGCGACCGGGACCGGTAAGACCCTGATGGTCACGCAGTACATCAAGGCCGCCATCGACGCGGGCGAACGCGCCATCCTGTTTGGCGCCGAAGAGAGTCGCGAACAGCTCACCCGCAACGCCGCGTCGTGGGGGGTCGACTTCGAGAAAGCGGAGCGCGATGGCTTGTTGCGTATCGTGTGCCGCTATCCCGAAGTCATGGGCCTCGAAGACCATCTCCTGCAGATGAAGCGCGATATTCGCGCGTTTCAGCCACAGCGCGTGGCGATCGATAGTATGTCCGCCTTCGAGCGCGTGTCGACTCAAAAGTCCTTTCGCGAATTCGTCATCGCGCTAACCAGCACCATCAAGCACCTGGAAATCACGGGCCTCTTCACGAACACCACGTCAATGCTGACGGGCGGCGAATCGATTACCGAGACGCACATTTCGACCATCACCGACACCATTATTCTGCTGCGCTATGTCGAACTACAAGGCGAAATGCGACGTGGACTGACGGTGCTGAAGATGCGCGGTACGTTCCACGACAAGGGCATTCGTGAGTACGTGATCGACAGCAAAGGGATGCACGTGCGAACGCCATTCCGAGGAGTGCACGGTATTCTCAGTGGCTCCCCGAGCTACACCTTCGACGACGAGCGCGCCCGCATGGCCGCGATGTTCCGGGCGGCCACTGGGCATGACGACGGCGAGGCCGCCGCGCTGGCGAGTTAAGCGACGGCCCGCTGGACGGCTGACAGCAACACGTCGGCCCGGTACGGTTTGGTGAGGAACGCCGTCACACCGTTGTCGATGCAGCGAGTCCGCTCATCGGCAGCGGTGCGGGCAGTCAACACAATCACCGGAATGCTGGCCGTCTGCGAATTCGTGCGCAGGCGGGCCGCCACGGTGTGCCCGTCGCCGCCCGGCAGTCCGAGATCGAGCACCACGCAATCTGGGCGTTCCTTGATAACCAGGCGCGTGGCCTGCATGCCGTCGACGGCGCTGAGTACCGTGTAGCCCGCCGTGCGCAGGCGGAGCGTGAGCGCGCGGACGATGTCCGGTTCGTCGTCTACGATGAGAATGCGCTTGGACATAGGAGGCTCCGAAAGTGAAGGTGGGATGATTGACGGCGGCGTTGCTAATGGACAAATCGCGTGCGCGGTGGGCCCAGCCATTCGCCAACACATTGCACAAATTCTTTCGCTTCGAACGGCTTGGTCAGCCCGTCATCGCAGCCGGCTCGCAACATGCTCTCAAGCGAGTTCTGATCGCCGGAAATCGCCATTACCCGCGTTTCGTCGGCCGAGCTCACGCGGCGCACCGCTTCGTACACGGACCGTCCGTGAATGTCCGGCAGTCCGGCGTCGACAATCACGAGCGCATGCCGCCGCTCCCCGAATTGCACGCACGCGTCGAAGCCGGACGTCGTGGTGTAGACTTCTGCCGTGTCGAACGACTCGGCCAGAACGCGTCGAACGAATTCGAGCACGCGAGGATCGTCGTCCACCACCAGCACCGACGTGCGCGCCGCCGTGCCGCGCGCCAGCGGCATGGACACAAATTCGCCCTGCACGCGCTCCCACCACGCCGCGTCACATTGCGCGCTGGCGGTATCGACGAACAGGTATTCAACGTCCCTGAGGTCATTGCATTCGCGTCGCAGTCGAACGCGAAGCCGACGCACGAAGTCGCGCGCGCCTTCAAGGCTGGTCTGCAGCGTGACGGAAAGAAGATCCTCTTCCGGAAGAAGATCGACGGCATCGCGCGTTGCTTCGACCTCATCCAGCGCGATGGCCAGGATTCGCTCGAGGGTGCGGTGGTCGCCATCTGAGCGAAACAAAATCGACATCGACGGGCTGCGGCGCATTCGGGCGATCCGCCCGATGTCCTGCATGAGCGCGATGGCCACGGCGCCGTCGACCGGCAGTGGCAGGGTGACCGTGAAGCATGCGCCTCCGCCGGCGGCACTCTCAACGCCGATGCGTCCGCCGTGCAAATCGACGATCGATCGCGTAATCGTCAGACCGAGGCCCGTCCCGCGAGCGCCCGCGCTGGTCGACGCATCCAACTGGCGAAACGCCTCAAAAATCTGACTCTGCATGTCCGGAGAAATGCCGCGTCCATTATCTCGCACGGAAATCCGCACGCCGTCGGCATGCACCGAAGCCGAGACCGCAATGTGGCCGCCGTCGGGGGCGAACTTGTGTGCGTTGCCAATCAGGTTCACCAACACCTGCTGCAGTCGCGCCGGGTCCGCCACGATCTGAGGAAGTTTCTCGGGCAGATCGATGATGAGCGTTTGATTCCGGGAACGACACGTTGGCAGGAAATCGTTGCTCACATCGCGTACCAACGCCAGCAAGTCGACATGCCGGCGCCGCAAGGTCAATGCCCCCGAGTCGATGCGGGCCATGTCCAGGAGATCGGACACTAAATCCGTTAAACGATCGCAGTTGCGTAACGCGGCGTTGAGACACTCCAGTTGGTCGTCGTTCACGGTGCCTACTGCACCGTCAGCCACGAGCGACACGAACTCGCGGATGATCGACATCGGCGTGCGTAGCTCGTGCGAGGCCGTCGACACGAGCTCAGACTTCAACCGATCGAGCCGCCGCAGCGCGGCGACCGTGCGCCCACGCTCGGCGGCCTGCCGCACAGCGCGCATCAACGACGCGCCACGCGTAGCACCCTTAACGATGTAATCCTGTGCGCCACGACGCAGTGCGTCGATGGCGAGGGCCTCGTCGGCCAAGCACGTGAGCACGACCACCGGTGTGTCGCGACAGGTGACGAGCATGCGCTCGAGCGTCGCGAGCCCCTGTGAGTCCGGAAGCCCGAGGTCGAGCAGAATGACGTCGAAGTTCTCGGTCGCCAGCTGCCGACACGCTTCATCGAGCGTGCTCGCACTCGCGGCGCGCGCCGGCCACTGGCCAGACTCGGAGATCGAATCAATGAGGAGATACCGGTCGCCCGGATTATCATCCACTATCAGCATGCACGTCGAATCGACGTCACGTTCCATCGCCATCTCGCAGCGCAATCGCACCGACCGCATGAGCCGCCCCGCGGCGTCGACGGGGCCTGGCACCTGCTTCATTGGCGAGTGTCGGACGGTGTCAGGAAATCTTTACCCCTGATGTCAGCCACTTCCCGATTAAGCGGAAGCGTGCTGCGGCCGATACTCGCGCGGTCGGCTGATTGCGGCCGCGAGACGACGAGGCGGTCTGTTACGCTACGGCGCCAAACCGCTCCGCCAGCAGGTCGATAATGATCGTCCAGCCTCCCAGATGACCCTTGACCTGGGCTTCCGGCAAACGGACCTGCGTCAGCACGACTTCCGTGCGCGTCGCATCGCCGGCAACCGGTAGAAATTTGACCGTCACCTCAGACTCCTCGTGATTCGTGTTCTTGGAGATCCAGGTAAACACCAGCGTGCGCGGGCGGTCGATGGTGCGATAGGTGCCGCCGTGCGGAATGAGGTTGTCATTGACGTACATGCCAATCGAGAACGCGCCACCCACGCGCGGATCGACGGTGACGTCCGAGCGCCGCGCGCTGCCCGGGCGCATAAACTCGGCGAGGGAGTCGGCGTCGAGAAAGGCGTCGAACAGCTCCTCGGGCGTGGCGCGGATTTCCCGACGGACGGTGAGCTGGACAGCGGATGGTTCGGCGAGCGTGGTGTTCATGGCGAGTGACTCCGGGTGTGAGCGGCGCGGCGCTTGCGCTGCACCATGTGGTCGAGGGCTTCCAGTCGATCGGTCCAGAACTTCCGGTAGAACGCCATCCACTCATCCGCCTCGGCGAAGGCCTCGGCGTTGAGGGAGAGCATGTGCTCGCGTCCGAGCACATGGCGTTCCACGAGTCCCGCGCGCTCGAGCACGCGGAGATGCTTGGACACCGAGTTCAGCGAAATCGGGTACGCCGCCGCGATATCCGTCACGCGCGCATCGCCGGTGGCGAGTTGCGCGAGGATAGCACGGCGAGTGGCGTCCGCGACCGCGCCGAACACGGCGTCGAGACGAGTGCTGTAATATTCACCCATATGGGTTAATATCAGTCGCCAGCCCGGAAACGTCAAGAGGGCCGGGCAGTAGGCCCGGCCCTCCATGGTGCGTTGCGTGCGAGACTACTTCACGATTCGCGAGTGCTCCCAATTCACAAACAGCACGCCGCCCGGCACCGCAAACGCCGGTTGCCCGGGCGCGGGCGTGATTTGCAGCTGCAACTCCTCGACTGGATTGCGCGAGCAGTCCCAACACGCCAGCGCATGGTCTCGATCGCGGCGCGTCTTTGACAGCAACATCACATGCACCATCGCCGAATCGCTCACCAACGTGTCGTTGCGATAGAGATGTGCATACCCCCACAGCGCCACCGCACTGTTGATCGTTGGTACCAGCGGCGTGTGGACCCCCGACGATCCGTGATAGTAGAGTCCCATAATGACGCCGCCAAATCGCGGGTTGAAGGGAATATCCTTCGTCTGAACGCGATCGAGCTGCATTCGCCAGGTAGCACCGTCTTGCGTCGTAAAGCTTGCCACGCCATCGACCGAGTCGCGCTCGGCGCCAAAGTCCCAGGCGGCAATGTGCGCGCGTCCGCCAACCACCGCGACGTTGTTGGAATAGGGGCCCTGTTCGGACTTATGATGCAGATCGGCCTGCTGATCGGCGGGGCGCATCGCGATGACGGCGGCCGCACTGTCGGCGAATGGAAACGGACCGGGAAGAATTTGCACGACGGCGCCACCGCCTTCGACGCGAATCGATTTCACTGGCGTCGTGTTAGCGTGCGCAGCACCGGGGCTCGCGCGCCCGCTCGACGCATCGGGTGCGCGTGCTCCCGCGGCAACGGTGAGCGACGCCAGCATGCCCAGATGCTTGTGTGAATCGTCTCCCACGGGACAATACAACTCGTACGTGCCGGCGCGCAGGGTCAGCGTCAGCGTATCGCTTTGGCCCGGTTGCAGCAGTTTAGTGCGGCGCTCGATTCCTCGGCCTTCCACTTCGAAGGCGTGCGGAACCGCGCCGGCGTTTCGGATGGCAAATCGCGTGGGACCAGTGGCTACACGCGCGGACGACGTCGTAACAGACCACTCTGTCAACGTGACCGTGACGACGGTCTCGGTGGCATCGAGTCGGGGGAGTGGGGCGCCGACCAAAACGGCGGCGTGCAATAACAGAGGGACGAACGAAGGCATAGCTTGCTCGGTGCGTGGGTGAAAAGATCTCGCCGCGTGCTGGCCTTCCGGCGCGTGCGGCGTTCACCCCCATTGACTCGTGGCCCGCGACCAAAATTCCCCGATCGCCGATTCGCCTGAACGGGAATATTTCAGGCGCGCCAGGAGTCTCGCAGAGGAGTTCTAGCTGTTCGTCTGTCTCTCTCACGAATTCTCGAAGCGCGCCCAGCTGCTGATGTGATGGCGGAACCCAACCGATCATTCGAATCGCAGATGATGCCGCATCTCGACGCGGCCTACAATCTTGCGCGCCATCTCCTGCGCAACGAGCAAGACGCGGAGGATGTTGTGCACGACGCGTATCTGCGCGCGCTGCGCTTCTTCGACAGCTTTCGCGGCGACAGTCCGCGCGCGTGGCTGCTCGCAATCGTGCGGCACACGGCCTTTTCACGTCGTCGTCGTGATCGTGTGCTCGACCTCACCACCGAATTCAATGAGACGGCGCATTCCGATGTTGAGAGGATAACCACGGGCGAACATCGCATCGCGCAGCACGACGCCGCGGTGACACTGCACGCGGCGTTGGATCAGCTCGCGCCGAAGTTCCGTGAAGTGCTGGTGTTGCGTGAGCTCGAAGAGCTGTCGTACGCGGACATCGCCCGGATCGTGCGCGCGCCAACGGGCACGGTGATGTCGCGGCTATCTCGTGCGCGCACGCAACTCGCGCAGTTGCTCAATTCTTCCGGAGCATCGCCCGATGTCTGATACACCGATTCCGTACTTCAAGGCGCCCGAAGCGCTTCGCGCGCGGATTGAATCGTCAATTCGCGAGGCCGCAGCGCCAGCGACCATCGTCTCGTCGCGGCGCGGTTCGGCCGCCAGTCGTTCGTCCAATCGCCTGGTTGGGCCGCTGATCGGGCTCGCGGCGGCCGCGATACTCACCGTGGTCGTTTGGCGCACTGAGAGCGCCGCACGCGCCGATGACGTCGAGCTGAGCGCCATCGTGGATAGTCATCTGCGTTCCCTGTCGCCCGGGCATCTCGCCGACGTGGCGTCGACCGATCAGCACACGGTCAAACCGTGGTTTGCCGGCAAGCTCAACTTCTCGCCTCCCGTCACCGACTTCGCACACGACGGATTTCCGCTGGTCGGCGGACGGCTGGATGTGCTGCGAGGTGAGCCCGCCGCCGCGCTGGTCTACTCGCGACGCGGACACCTCATCAACGTGTTCGTTCAACCGCGCGGCGCTTCGGACGTCACGCACAACGTCAGCGACGAGCGTCTGGGCTATCACATTTTGCGCTGGATTACGCCCGAGACGCGCTATGTGGCCGTTTCAGATCTGAATGTCGCTGAGCTGCAGCTGCTGCAATCGCTCATTCTCCGCGGGAGCTCGTCGGCAACAACCATGGACTCAGCGTCGAGCCAGCGCTGAACGGACGCGTTGGACGACGCATTCCGTCGCGCGTATATTCGCGGTGCAATTCGCCGAGATATTCGCAGAGAAGTTCGCGGAGAGACTCGCGGAGCCATTCGTGCGGTTGATCGCTGCGTTCGATCCTTAACCGGAACATTCATGCGCTATTCGCCCATCCTCGCACTGCTCGCCGCTGGCAGCGCTTTCGCCGTCGCGTGCTCCGACGCGCCAACGACGGCAACGGTTGCCGACGTTGCTGCACCTGCCGCCATCAAGTACGGCGCGCTGGACAACGGCGCCAATCCAGCGGTTGTCCTCATCGTGATGGACGTTGAGGGCGCGCCCGCGTATCGCTGCAGTGGCACCCTCCTCGACGCCACACACGTGTTGACCGCAGGGCACTGTACTGGCGAGCCGGGCGAGTTCAGTGGCATGCGCGTGTTCACCGAAGCCGACGTGCAGCATGGCAATAACAACTATCCCAACGCGGGTCCGAACACCATCGCGGCGGTGTCCTGGAGCTCGCATCCGCAGTTCACCGAGGCGCAGTTCTATTTGCACGACGTGGGCGTCATCAAACTGGCGAGTGCAGTCCCGTTGCCGAGCGCTGCGTATGGCACGCTCCCCGCGGTGAATCAACTCGATGCGCTCAAGCCGTCGGCGCACACCGACTTCACCGCCGTGGGCTACGGCTTGCAGTTCGTGAATCCCGCCAAGGAAATCGCGGAGAAAGTGCGCATGGTGGCAACGCCGCACCTGGTGCAGATCAATACCGGTTTCACGGGCCCCGGTTCACTCTTGCTCTCCAACAACGCGTCCACGGGCGGTACCTGCTTTGGTGATTCCGGCGGGCCGAACTTCCTTGGCAGCAGCCATGTCGTGGCCGGCGTCACCTCGTTCGGTATCAACGGTACGTGCGGCGGCACGGGCGGCGTGTTTCGCCTCGATCGTGCGGACGTGCTGGCCTATATCCAGAGCGCGATCGCGCCCTGACGCACTCGCTGCGGCGAGCGTCCGCTGGAAAGGCGGCGCAGTGAAGGCGCGGTGAAGGCGCAGTGAAGGCGCGGTGAAGTCGCGGTGAAGGCCCTGCGATCACGGGCGCGTGACACCGTCACGCGCTCGTTTGCGCTACCCCGTCGAGAATCGCGGCTTCGAGCACCTTGAGATTAATGTCGTTCAGCGATTTGAACTTGATGCAGTAGCCCGTCACGGTCGCCTTGCCGATAGTCGCGCTGTAGCTGTTCACAAGATGTTTCTTGTCCTTGAGCCCCATGACGTAGACCGAGATGCCGCCGGTGTTGGCGCTGATGCCCACCTGATAGAACTCGCGGCTGCTTCCGTCGGCGTACGTCATGGTGAGCGAGCCGTAGCCGATATTGGGATTCGTTACCGCCTTGCCGCGTTCGTCCTTTCCGTCGAGGAACCAGAGCTTACGGCCCTTCATCAAGGATTGAATCACTCCATGCAGCGTGGTGACCTCGCCGCGCTTTCGCTCTGGTAGCGCCGCGAGGTAGTCGGCGATCTGCTGCTTCACGGTCATCGCGATCTCTTGGCCGGCGTCTTGGCCGCCTTTTTTGCGGCTTTCTTCACAGCTTTTTTCGCCGTCTTCTTCGCGGTCTTCTTCGCGGTCTTCTTCTCGGAAGTCGTGCCCGCGGGCTTCGTCGTCGCCCGGCCGGTGGTACCTGGAGGGCCTGCCTTTGCCTTCGCCAAACGTGCGTTGGCCGCGGCCACGATGAGCGCCTCCAGCGCCGACTGATCCACGTCGCGCAGCCGCTTGATGTAGACGCAGCCGCCCTTGAGCTTGGCGGGCGCAATCGACTTGAGACGCTCGGCAAAGCGATCGGCGCTTCGCAAGCTGTAAATCACGATGTCCTGTGCGCGCGACGCAAACGCCATCATCGGCCAGTCGAGCGTTGAACCGTCTGCGTAGCGGATTGGTTCGCTGCCGAAACCGATGATCGCCTCGCCCCACATTACGGGCTTGGCGTTCGTCGCGCGTTCAAGCATGCGCGCTATCGTTTCACAGTCAGCGCTACGCTCTGGCGGTGTGAGCGATGCCAGGTACTTGGCAACCGATGCGGTCGTGGGGCGGGTCTTGGGCTCGGCCATTGAAGTAGGGTGAGGACCCAGAGAGGATGCGGCGAAAAGACGCGCTGCGGAAGGAGTGCGTGGCGGTGAGCAACGGTCGGGCGCCTAGGGTGTACAGCGCCGCTCGGTCGGGCGGTACATCGCGCCGCCGCGAACGGGCGGCACGATCGTGAAACCAAAGGCCATACGTACTTCCGTGAGCTGTCGCACCGGATGCCCGTTGAGTTGCGCCGGCTCCCAGCGCGAACGTTGCAGCATCGTCAGAACCGGCTCCGCAACCTGCGGATCGTTGTTGAAGCGCGGCCGCACGGTCGAGAGCTCCATCTGTCCGCTTGTATCAACGACAAAGGAGAAGCCGGCGCGCATGCACTGGCCGTACGGAATCGCACCAAGGAATCCGGCGCCGCGATTTGGCGGCTCACTCGGCTTGATGGACTTGATCACGCGATCGACTTCACAGTCTCGATAGACTGGTGACTCTTTGGTGAACGCCGTATCGGGAGCGTCGAGCGTGCATTTCTGGCCCTTCTGCGCGTGAGCGGGCACGGCCACAACGACGATCAGCGTCAGGAGGAATTTGATATTCATTGTTCGACGGGTTGCGGAAAGAAAATGCGTCAAATTGGCGCGGCGCGCTCAATGCATTAGTTCTACCGCTTGTCGCCGTCAGGCGAAAGATTCAGCTGCGAGCGTCGGAACGCTCGCAGCTGGATCATCGGGCCTCCCATTTACTGCCGACAGGGTTGGTTCGGATCCGCCGGCTTCGCCACGTCGCGTTTCGGTCGCGTCGGGGCATTGCCGATCAACATCGCCGCATCATACACCATCATCGACACGCGACGAAGATCGCGATACGAGATGTACTGCGCCTCGTCGGTAACCTGGTGATAATCCTGATGTTCGCCGCGCGAGAACGCGACGGCAGGAATGCCGTGGCGGGCGTAGTTGTAGTGATCGGCGCGGCAGTAGTACTGCAGCGGATGACCGGGAGCGTCAAACGTGTAGTCGAACACAAACGGAATCGGCTGCGACGCGTTCGCCTTCTCCAGCATCTCGCCGAATTCGCGCGAAATCCGCTTCGCGCCGATTACCTCGAGATACTGATCGCTCCCCGCGCCGGTGCCGCTGCGCGGGAAATCATTCTTCGTGCCTCGCCCGACCATGTCCTGGTCAATCTCGCCGACGATGGAATCGACACTGACCGGCGCGTGATCGCCAAACCAGCGCGAACCCAACAAGCCACTTTCTTCGCCCGTGTGACTGACAAAGATGATGCTGCGTTTCGGACGCGAACCCTTGGCCATCGCTTCGGCGATCTCCATGATCGACGCCGTACCCGAACCGTCATCGTCCGCTCCATTGCGAATGGAATCGCGACGCGGCGTGTTCACTTTGCGCAAACTGTCGAGAATCGTTCGAATGCGCTGCCACTCTGCCTC
Organism: uncultured Gemmatimonadaceae bacterium; assembly: GCA_966096095.1. Classification (GTDB taxonomy): domain Bacteria; phylum Gemmatimonadota; class Gemmatimonadetes; order Gemmatimonadales; family Gemmatimonadaceae; genus Gemmatimonas. The sequence goes on from CBHTUR010000006.1 coordinate 165,578, forward strand.
AGTTGGCGCGCGCATCGGACTATCGGCGCCCATCGGGCGAACAACGGTGTTGAAAGCGCGCAGTGAATCGTGATCGATTGGCGCGCGATCGTAGCCCACGTGATCGTTGTGCGCGGTAAGCGTGAGATACTGGTTGCGCAGCACCGGATCGGTGCCGCGCAGAATACCAACCACATTGCGCGCGGGATAGGCGACCGGAAGCCGCGGATAATCGAAATGGCCCGTGAGTGAAGCGCCGACTGCGCCGGGCGTCAGCGTGCCCACGGCTGCCACGCCCGTCAGCGCCATGACGGTACGCGCCGCCTCGCGGGTCACTGTCACCACTGGCATCGCACCCAGTACGCGCCCCGAATCGGGACGCGGTACGCCTTCCCACAATCGCGCGCTTTGTTCAGCGGGCACGTCATCGAGCGCCGCCACCATCACGAAGAGCGCGCCGCGAAACCGACTCGCGGTGTTCATCGCGGCGCGAAAGGGTACACCTACCGGAACGTCTATCAACACGACCTTTCCATCCCCCGCATTCGGCGCGATCCACTTGGTGGTGTCGCGCATCGAGCCTGCGTAGACCACGCTCACGCCGTTGAATGAGCGCGCCGGCCCGAGGGCCGTCATTGGGAGAAACTCCCGAAGCACCGCCAGCGATTTTCCGTTCGCGGTAATCGTGGACTGCTTGTCCACGGCGACAAGCCACATCGGTACGGTCTGAAACCATGTGCCATTCTCACCGCCGGGTTCGAGCCCCAGCCTCCTCCATTCGGCGGCGATATAGTCAGTTACGACATACGCGCCCTTGCTTCCGGTCTCGCGTCCCATCGTGCTGTCGTCCGTGATGCGAAACAGTCGCTGACGGAGATCGGCCTCGGTTATGGCCGCGGTTGTAACGGGCCACGACATGGGCGTCGCGGACGATGATTGGCGTGGCGAACCGGCAGGCGTCGGATTCGACGAGCAAGCGAGAAGCAGTAAAGGCACGGTGATCGGGGCGATCACGCGCGAAGCGGTGAGCGTAGGCATGCCAGACAAAACCGCCGATTATCGCCGCTCGCAAGACCGATTTTCCATCCGATGAAGGCTCGACGGGGACCACGAGTTTCGCCCCTAGCCATCGCATGTTGTCCCGTCGTAAAATCTGCCCAGTCTGGTTCGAAGCGCTTTGCGTCGAAGCGCTTCGTGATGCTGGGGGGGCGGATCCCGCGCCGTTTCCTGCATTTCTCGTGCGGTCGCGCGCGCCCGACGATGGGTTGCTGCGATGCGTCGAGGACTTTCGCCTCTTTACGCTGCTCTCACATGTCGTGGTCCTTCGGTTCGCGCGTTCCCGCGCGTCGCCTTGTCGTTGCTGTCTCGGTCCTGAGTTCGCTGTTGATGACGTCGTGCGGTGGTGGCGGTGGAGACGGACTGGTCACCAAATCGCCCACGCCCAATCCGCTGACAGTGCAAGGCAGCGTCACGTCGTTTGCATCGACCGTTGGGCAGGCGATCACGCCGTTTACGGCCATCGTCGCGAGCGGAGGCACAACGCCGTACACGTACGCCGCCACTGGATTGCCGGATGGGCTATCGATCGATGCGGCGTCAGGCACGATCTCCGGCACGCCGACGCAAACACAGCAAGTGAGCGCGAGTTTGAGCGTGACCGACAAGAACGGCACCAAGTCGAGCAGTGTGAGCGTGTCGTTCGCCATCAACGCGCGACCCACTATGACGGTTGCCGGCGGGAACGGTGGCAATCCGCCGCAAGTTTCCTGTCTCGTTGGTGCGAGCAATTGCGTGTTCCCCGCGATTACCGCCTCGTCGGGCACGACGCCGTTCACGTATAGCATCCAGCCGACGCTGCCCGTCGGACTGACGCTTAACCCGTCAACCGGCGCCATCACTGGTGCCGCCGCCGGCGCGTCGGGCACCACGCTGTACACGCTCACGCTGACGGACAAGTCGGGTGCCACCGCGACGGCGACGTTTAATCTCACGGTCGCGAGTTTGGTTCTCACTCCCACGTTGCTTGAGGTCGGCTGTGGCGAAACGAACGGCTGCAACCCTCGCATCGACACGCTCAAGTTCACCGCGTCGAGCGGCACGGCGCCGTACGTGTACACGTCGACCACGATGCCCAACGGCGTTACGCTCGCGTCAAGCACGGGGCAGTTGAGCGGTACGATCAGTGCCGGACTGGCGCCGACCACGGTGACGCTCACCGCCATCGATGCGCAGAGTCGGTCCGCGACCGCGTCCATCACTTTCAGTGCGCTCTACACCACATACGTTGCTGGCAACGCGATGACCTGCACGCGCGCCGTCGCGTGCTCGGCCTCGACGCTCAACGCCGGCGCGACGGGCAAGCAGCCGTACACGTATTCGATCAGCAGCGGTGCGTTGCCGACTGGACTCACCATCAATGCGTCGACGGGCGCGATCTCGGGCACGGGCACGGTTAGCGGCACGTCGACGCTGACCGTGCGTGCTACCGATGCACTCGGTCGTACATCAGAGAAGGCGTTCGCCGTCACCGTGCAGGAGCCCGCGCTGTCGACGACGGTAGCCGTGGCGGAGTTTGCCTGCGGCGAAACCAACGGTTGCGCGCCGACCGCGCCGTTCACGCCGGTCACTGCAACGGGTGGCATCACGCCGTACACGTACAGCGTTGCGCCCGCGCTACCGACTGGGATGACGCTCAACACGAGCACCGGCGCCATTTCGGGCGCGCCAACCTCCGCGCTCGCGCAAACGAATTTCACGCTCACCGTGCAGGACAACGCGACGCCCACCAAGGCGACGTCGAGCAAGTCGTTTGCGATCAGCGCGCTGTACACGACGGTCGCGGCATCGACGGCGTGCCCCATCAGTCAGGCGTGCAATCTTACACCGGTCTCGGCGAACTTGTCGGGCAAAGCGCCGTACACGTATACGATCACGACTGGCGCGTTGCCGAGCGGGATCACGCTCAACGCGAGTACCGGCGCTATTACGGGTACGAGTGCGACCGCGAGTTCGACGTCGATCACGGTACGAGTCACCGATGCACTCGGCCGAACGTCGGACAAAACGTTCACGTTCAGCGTGGCGAACCAAGCACTCGCGCTGACACAGGCGATTGCGGCAGTCGCATACGGACGCGAGAGTGGATGGAAAGGCGCCACGTCGCCGTTCACGCCGGTCACGGCAACCGGCGGCACGACGCCTTACACGTTTTCGATGAGCGGACTCGGCCTGCCGACGGGCCTCACGCTCAGCGCATCGACGGGTGCGATCAGCGGCAATCCCGTGTTCGGTGTCGATCCCGGCACGTACACCGTTCGCGTGACAGATGCGGCCACGCCGTTTGCGACCGCGACGCAGACGTTCTCACTCAGCTCGCTGTACATCTCCGCGGCCGCCAGCACAATTACCTGCACTGTCGCGCAAGTATGCGCAGCTACTCCCGTTGCTGCTACCAGCGTCGCACGCACACCGCTCACGTATTCTGTGGTCAATGGGACACTGCCGGCCGGACTGACACTGAATGGTTCGACCGGCGCCATTTCGGGTGCCGCGACGGGCACGGGCACGGCGTTGGTGAAATTCCGTGTCACCGACGCCCTGTTGGCCAGCGATACCGCGAGCGTGACGTTCAGTATTGTCGCACCTTTCTACGCGACGACGGTGATCGCTGAAGCGTCGTGCGGCGAAACGAATGGATGCTGGAACAGCAGGGACGGCGTCTTCAGCGGTCCGTTTACGCCGGTCACCGTCACCAACGCTGTCGGACCAGTCACCTACGCCGTGACACCGGCACTGCCGTCAGCGCTCACGCTAAATACCGCGACCGGCGCGATCTCCGGTGCGGCACCATACGCCATGGGCGTGTTGCCGCCAACGGTGTACTTGATGCGCGCAACCGATCAGACAGGCCGCGTTGCGGAATCGACGTTTAGTCTGAACGGCATTACGTCCGTATACTGGGGCAACGTGAATTGTCGCGTGCCATGGCCGTGCACGTGGTTCCCGGTCACCACAAACGGCGCCGGTAAACCGCCGTTCACGTACAGCACGACGGGACTTCCGCCGGGCCTCTCGTTGAACGCGTCCACGGGGCAAATCACGGGCACGCCTACCTCGTCTGGCGATTTCGCGATCAACGGTGTGTTCATCAACGATGCGAACGGCCGGACCTCGGGTAAGGCCTTCGTGATGACGATCTATCCGTTTGCCGCCGAGACATTCCGTGTCACCGTCCAAACTCCCGAGTACGGATGCGGTGATAACGGCTGCACGAGTCCATCGCCGTTCACGCCCGTCACCGCGTCCGGGGAACCGTCGCCGTATCGATTTGCGCGTGCAATTCCTTTGCCTTCGTCGCTCAGTCTCAACACGTCGACGGGTGTCATCACCGGCACACTCTCGACGCCGATGCCGCAGACCGATGTTGCCGTCGTTGTCTACGACGCGGACAACTTCTACGACATCTCTGGCATGTTCCGTGTGAGCAAGATCTCGGCTGTGCTGACAACGTCGAACCCCAACACGACGTGTCAGACCACGGTGCCGTGTTCGTTCATACCGGTCACGCCGAACGGCACCGGCAAATATCCGTGGACGTACTCCGTTACGGGCACGCTGCCGGCGGGACTCACGCTCAATGCCTCGACGGGCCTGCTCGCGGGCACACCGACGGTCGCCGGCAGTAGTGTGGTCACCATCACCGTCACCGATGCACTCGGCCGCACTTCCAGCAAGCAAGTGACCTTCACCGTGCGCTGAGACCATCGAGGGTCGTTGAAGTCAGCACGGCGCTCCTTCGGGGGCTACGAGCAATCAGAGGCCAGTCGGAGCACGAGAGGTGCGCACCTCTCAAGCTCCCACTGGCCTCTGATTGCTGACCACCCCCGAAGGACCGACAGTCGGTTTCCAACTTTCTGCAACCGCACGCTCACCGCTGCCGACTGACCGCTGCCGTCTGACCGCCGTCGTCTGACCGCCGTCGTCTGACCGCTGTCGTGCGCGCCAGCTCCCCCCTCTACTTCCTCACCGGCACCTTATCCCTCGTCGGCGACTCATCCTCATTCCACGGAAACGGCGCCCCCTTCTTCACCCTCGGATACACTTCATCCAGGTTCGTCGCATCGTACAACCGCCCGTTCTTCATCACGTACTTGATCGCTTGCGTGTTCTGCAAATTGTCCAGCGGATTCTTATCGAACACGATCAGATCCGCCATCTTACCCACTTCGAGCGAGCCCACATCCTTCCCGAGTCCGAGCGCCTTCGCGCCGTGAATCGTGGCCACCTTGAGCGCATCGAACGGCGTCATCCCTTCGCCCATCCCGATATTCCACAGCTCCCAGTGGAACCCGATGCCTTGCTGCTGACCGTGTGAACCCACACCAGCCGAACCGCCCGCATCGATGAGATGTTTGATGTCGCCGCCAGCGGTCTTGAAGTTGTACTGGTTGTCGAGGAACCAGCCGGCCTGGCCCATCGTCGTCACCGCGCCGGCCGATCCACCGCGACGCAAAATCTTGCCTTCCAGATCGCTCCACGGTGTGAACAGCTGGAGCTTGCTGTCGTGCAGCAAATCCATGTGCTCGTACCAGTAGTTCTCGGCCCACGGCGCGCCGTACGACACAATCAGCGTCGGCGTGTACGTAATTCCCGATTCCGCCAGCAGCTTGATGACATCACTCTGCAACGGATACGTGGGAATCGTGTGCTCATGTCCGCTGTATCCATCGATCGCTTCGGTCATGTTCATCTTCACATCGAGTCCACCTTCGGTCGTCGGCATGAGCTTGAGCTCATTCGCTGCCTGAATCACCCACTGCCGCACCTCGCGGTTTCCGGTCTGATACTCCTTGATCGTCTTCGTGTCGTAGTACTCGGCGTACCGCTTGAGTACGCGACGCGCGTCGTCGAGGCTGCGAATGTTCTCCGCGGCAAACACGCCCGGGCCCGTGGAGTAAATGCGCGGCGACAACACTTTGCCTGCCTTTTCCTGATCTTCGTAGCTCAGCACGTCCGTCGTGCCCGTCTGCGGATCGCGCGCCGTCGTCACGCCATAGGCGAGATTCGCGGCGTAACTCCACACCGGATCGCGATGGATGTTTGCCGCCACGCGCAAGTGCGCGTGGGTATCGACAAAGCCCGGAATGATCGTTTTGCCGCTCACATCGATCGTGCGTGCACCGGCCGGCGCTTTCACCGAACCGCTCTTGCCGATGCCCACGATGCGATTGTTCACGATCGCGATATCGCCGCTTGAAAGAATCTCGTTGCCTTTCATCGTGACGATGCGCGCACCCTTGAGCAGCACGCTCGATTTTGGCACGTCGCGTGGCGCGCTCACACGAATGCGCGTTTCCACCGGCTTATACGTCGCCAGCACACGTGCCGGACCGCCGCGACCCGGACCGCCACCGCCGGCAGTCGAATCACCGCCTGCCGCGCCACCCGCGCCCGGCGCCGGTCGGGGATTCGCCCGACGCACGGAGTCGTCGAATGCATACGAGCGCTCGATGTCGTAGACCGCATGCGCGTTGCCGATCGACCAGTGAATGGTCTTGCCGTCCGCACTCCAGCTGGGGAATTGCGCGCCGATGTCGGTCAGCTTCTTGCTCGGGAAATCGGCTGACGGCACGCCACCAGCCGCTCCACCGCCGCGCCCTTCGCCCACGGTAACCGTCGGTTCGGCGCCGCCAGGCCAGGGAATATCGGGGATGTAGTACAAGTCGAGATTCACCTGCGCCAGCACGTGCGTGCCGTCGGGCGAAAGTTGTGCCCACGACGCGCCGCCACCACCACCGCCGCCGCCACCGCCACCTGCGCCACTCGCAATACGCAGGATGTTCTTGATATCGGTGCCATCCCAGCGCATCGAATAGACACCGCGCTGACCGTTGTACGCGAAGATGCGCGACGTGTCACGCGCGGAGAAATGCGCGTTATTCACGTTGCTCGCGATGAACGTCGCTTCGCCGCCATTGGCGGGAATCCACACCAGGTCGCCTCCACCGCCGCGTCCTCCGCCGCCGCTTGCCGTGCGGAACGCGCGCGACGGCGCACGAGTCGCGAGAATTCGATCGCCCTTGGGCGTGTACACCGGATTCGCCCACAACGCCTGCTGCGGCGTGAGCCGCTGCGGGGCACCACTGCCATCGCTGCGCACGCGATTCAGATAGCCGATGCTGTCCGCCCACGTGGTGTACGTGAGGTACTGCCCATCGGGACTCCAGGCCGGTTCAAACTCGCCGAATTCCTGATTCGTGAGTCGCTTGGGCGTGCCGTTTGGATAGTCCATCACGTACAGCCGATCGAGCGCGACAAATGCGAGACGCTTGCCATCCGGGCTCGGCACAGCGTCGCGAATCTGCTTGATGACAAACGTCGACGAATCGGGAATCGGATAATCGAACGCCACGTGCGGCCCGAGCGCCTGAACCACATCGGCTTCGAACGGAATTTCCGTTGCCGCTTTCGTGCTGATCTCGACCTTCCACAACTTGCCGCTCCACGTCGTCACCAAATACTTCGAGTCGGGCGTGAACGACATGCCGGGATACACATCGAGCGTCGCCAGCGATTCCTGATCGTCGCGTTGCACCGGGCCGGTGAGCCACTCGTCTTCGTTATTCGCCAGGTTGCGAATGCGCAGCCGCGTGTGATCGACATAGCGCGTACCGTACACGAGCCACTTACCGTCTGGCGACAAGGTGGGGCGAAACGCCGAGCCCCAACGATTTTCTTTCACCGTCACCTGTCCCGACTCGCGGTCGTACTGCATCAAGTCGTAATCGCCGAGCGGCGTGTTGTAGACCCACCGTCCACGACGCTGCGCGAAGTAGATGTAGCGCGGATCTTTGCCGAACGCGGGACCTTCTTCGCGTGTTACATCGGGCGTGCCACCACCGCCACCGCCGCGTCCTCCGGCCGCCGCCGCCGCTCCCTCGGGGCGAATAAGCTGAATGCCGGTGCCACCGCTCGCCGGAAACATCCACAACTTGGTTCCGCGCGTGGCGATGATGTATTTCCCATCGGGCGTCCAGATCGGCGACTCGTACGTGTTCGTATTGCCGGTTGTGATCTGCACCGTGTCTTTCTTGTCGACCGACATGGTGAACAAGTTGTAGCCACCGGTCCTGTCGCTGACGAACACCACGCGCTTGCCATCGGGCGAAAAGCGCGGTTGCGCATCGAACGCCATGCCGCGCGTGAGCGGAGTCGCTTTGCCACCAGCAATCGGCATCGTGTAGATGTCGCCGAGCAGGTCGAAGACAATTGTCTGTCCATCGCGACTAACATCGGACGACATCCAATTGCCGGCCTTGGTCGTGAAGGACAACGTGCGCGTGGGCTTGAGCGGAAGCCCTTCCTGCATCGGATCACGCGCCGGCGCAGCGCCACGCTGCGCTGCGAGCGGGGAAGCAAAAAAGAGCGAGAGGAGCAGGTACCGTCTTCCGGACATGGAGGGGCCTGGAGGAGGGGGAGGGAGGGGGACATCGGAAGTTGCCGTTCGCAGTCGGGCTCCGCTACTACGCGATGGACGGATGGTCCTTCGGGGGCGGTCAGCCGCCAGTATTCAGCTCGAAGTTGGAGAGGTGCGCGCCTCTCCAACTCATACTGGCGGCTGATCACTCAACACCCCCGAAGGACCGTCCATCCCGCCGTTCGGCCCTTGCCGCAATGAACCGAGGCCGTAGCTTCGCCCCATGCCCTCCCTCTCACGCCCCCTCGCGCTCGCCTCCCTCCTCGCATTCACCTCCATCGCGCGCGCGCAGCAAATCGACCCCACCGCGGCCTTGCTCTCCGACCTCATCAAGGTCAACACCAGCAATCCGCCGGGACAAACGCTGGCGCTCGATGAACTGCTGGCCGCGAAGTTCAGAGCGGTGGGCTACACCGTCGAAATCATCAACACGCCCGATAAAGACAAATCGCACTTCATTGCGCGCCTCAAAGGCAACGGCAAGAAGAAGCCCTTGCTGCTTGCCGCGCACGCGGACGTGGTGGGCGTAGAGCGGGAGAAGTGGTCGCTCGACCCATTCGCCGGCACGATCAAGGACGGCTTCGTCTACGGACGCGGCGCCATCGACTTCAAAGGCGGCATGGCCGTCTTCGCGCAGGCCGCGCTGCAAATCGCGGAGAAGAAAGTCCCGCTCGATCGCGACATCATCTTTCTCGCGGAAGCGGACGAAGAAGGACAGCCTCTCAACACGTCGTGGCTCGCCAAAGATCACTGGCCGTCCATGGACGCCGAGTTCGCGCTCAACGAAGGTGGCTGGATTATCAAAGACGACGCCGGCAAGGTGCGTTACGTGAGCATTTCGACGGCCGATAAAAGCGTCGTTGGCATCACGATGTCGTCGAAGGGAACGAGCACGCACTCCTCAATGCCGTTGCCCGACAACGCCATCGCCTCACTCGGCGCTGCGGTCGCCAAAGTTGCCGCATACAATCCGCCCGTGCAGTTGACCAAAGAAACGCGGCAGTTCTTCCTCACGCTGGGCAAAACCAGCACGGGCGCAACGGCCAAGTTCTTCCGTGATTTGGTGAACGGCACACCGGCGCAGGTCAAAGCGGCCGACGCGGAGATCTCGAAAGATCCGCTGTTGCACGCCATCATGCGCAACACGATTGCGCCCGTCCTCATCAGCGGTGGTTTTCGCACCAACGTCATTCCCGGCAGCGCCGATGCCACGCTCAATCTGCGCCTCATTCCCGGCACCGATCCCAACGAGATGGTGAAGCTGATCGAGAAGCTCGTGAACGATCCGCGCGTCACGGTCAAACTCGCAACCAGCAATGCGGCGGCGTCCACCATTGTGCCGTCGAGCACTGAGACAGAGCTGTATCAGGCGCTTGAGCGCGAGGCCAAGGCGCAGTGGCCCGGCGTTGAAGTCACGCCCTATCTTTTCCAGGCCGGCACCGACGCCGCCGCATGGCGCTCGCGCAATATCCCGGTCTACGGCATCTATCCGTATCCCATCACCAACGACGAGCTGCGCACCATGCACGGCAACGATGAACGCGTCAGCGTGGAATCGCTGAAGCAGGGCACGCAGATGATCTATCGGGTGCTGGTCAGCATCGCGGGTGCGAAATAGCGGCCTCCGGAAGGGCCGCGAGCTTCGAAGCGGATAGTGCACGCGCGGCATCGCTCAGCCGCGCGTACGCCAAGGCGTCGGTGCGGCTCATGCCGCTCCTGTTCGTCTGCTACATCGTTGCCTATCTCGATCGCGTCAACATCGGCTTCGCCAAGTTGCAGATGACGTCGGCGCTCGCCATGTCGGACGCCGTCTACGGATTCGGCGCCGGGATCTTCTTCATCGGATACTTTCTGTTCGAAGTGCCGAGCAACCTGGCGTTGCAGCGGGTTGGTGCGCGACGATGGATTGCGCGCATCATGATCACCTGGGGATTGGTGAGCGGTGCGTTTGCGTTTGTCGCCGTCATTCCGTGGGGCCCATTGCCGGCGCTCGTCGGTGTGCCCAATGCCATCTTCGGTTTCTACGCGTTGCGTTTTCTGCTCGGCGTGGCGGAAGCGGGCTTTTTCCCGGGCATCATTCTCTATTTCACGTATTGGTATCCGGCGGCACGTCGCGGGCGGATGATTGCCCTGTTCGTGACCGGTGTGGCGGTGGCGAACGTCATTGGCGCCCCGCTCTCCGGTGCGCTCATGCAATACCTCGACGGTGTCAGCGGCTGGCCTGGCTGGCGCTGGATGTTTGTCGTCGAGGCCGTTCCCGCGATGGTCATGGGCCTTCTGCTGTTGCGTCTCCTTCCGGACGGACCGCTTCACGCCGCGTGGCTCACGCTCGACGAACGCTCGGCGGTGCACGAACACGTACTGGCGTCGTTGCCGTCTACTGGCGGCGCAACATCGCATCGCGTGCGCGACGCTTTCGGCAGTGCGCGCGTGTGGGCGCTCGCCATCGTGTACCTGTCGATGACCTTCGCGCTCTATGGCGTAAACTTTTGGATGCCCACGCTGGTGCAGGAGCTTGGCATCGGCAAAACGGAGTTCCTCAAGGTCGGCTTGCTCACGGCCGTACCGTGGACGGTGGCCGGATTCGCGACGGTGCAGTGGTCCACGCATTCCGATCGCACCGGCGAGCGCCGCTGGCACACGGCCGGACCACTCCTCATGACGGCGGCCGGCCTCACGCTGCTCGGGGTAGTCGGGCATGCGCCGCTGCCGTCAATCGTCGCGCTGACAATGGTCGCCAGCGGCGTTCTGATGTGCATGGCCACGTTCTGGACCATTCCCACGGCATTTCTGCGCGGTAGCGCCGCCGCGGCAGGCATTGCGTGGATCAACAGCATCGGCAATCTGGGCGGGCACTTTGGCCCTGATCTCATCGGCCGTATTCGCACTGCCACCAACTCCGCCAGCGTCGCCTTTTTGACACTCGCGGCGCTCGCCGTAGCCGGTGTGATGATGACCATTGCCGCCACGCGCGAACCCGCCGTCGCTCGCGCTGACACGCCCTAGCGAAGCGCGACTAGTTCACGCGTGCAACCACGCGCTCCGAAGTGCGCTTGATGTGCGACAGCACGCGCAGATGAATACGATGGATGATGGCGTCGCCGAACATCGTCCAGTAGCTCGCCGGCTCGAGATGCATCTGATACCAGGTGCTGCCTTCCAAACGCGTGCGCGTCGGTGACAACGGCACCAGACGAAACTCGCCGCGACGCGACACGAGGTAGCCATCGAGATGCGGCGGCGTAATGCCGGCATACGGGCTCAACTCCGTGAGCGGACGCGGCTGCGAATCCACGTTGAACGAGAGGCGACGATTCGGCTCCCAGCGCGTGATGGGCTCGACAAAGGGTCCGGTCGAGAACTCACAGTAGCGCACGGCGCCAACGCCGGCGCCTTTGATGGTCGCCCGCTCCGGATATGCGACCCCTGCCCGAAACATCCATTCGGCCGGCGCCGGCAACGGGGGGAACTCGACCACGTTCTGCCAGACGACATCGACTGGTGCATCGATGACAACTTCGCTGCGCACTTCATGCAACGTCGGACCGTCGGTCAGCGGCAGCACCTTGGCCTCGAACGTCGCGGCGAGCGGGAGCAGCAGGAATCCCGTCAGCGAGGGCGGCGCAACGCTCTGCCTCTCCAACGCGAGCGCGCGGCCAGAGGCCGCGCCCATCATGCCAATCGCTAATGCAATCGGAGCCGCCATGAGGAGACAGAGCGCGCCCTCCGCGGCAACGAGCAACAACACCGCCGCAACGAACAGCATGGCGATGCACTGCATTTGCATCGTCGCCTGCAGGGTTGCGGGTGGGCGATTGTACCAATACCCCGAGACCGCGCCCATCACGAACGGCGTGGCCAGGAATAGCGCCGATCCGTACGTCTCAAGGAGCGGAACACACACGAGCACCATGATGGCACCGATGCCGACCGCCAATCCGATCGCCTGCATCGTACGGCGCAAGGATGTGCCGTGCAACGCGGTCGACTCCGTGAACCTGGAAGGCGTTCGCGGCTCAGGAGCCCGAGATGCCGTGCTCAGGCGAAACAGCAGCACGTAGTTCGCCAATGGCACAAAAAACCACAACGCTGACCACGGCGAGATGCCGGCATCGAGCGCACGGCGAATGCTCAAGCTCATGCCGACCCATAAAAACGGCAGCGACCACAGTGCGAGGCAGAGATACGCGGCCGTCGGCGCGTTGGACAACTCGCCGGACCAGTGGAACGGCCGCACGTAGCTCCACGGCGTCCACCACTGTCGCGTGAACCCATAGATGATCGCGACATCCACCGCGTACTTCACCACGCCCAAAAAGAGCGCGCTCAGCACGTACTCGCGTGGCGATACACGCGCGCGCGAGGTGAACCAGAGCGAGACGATCGATTGAAAGTTCATTGAGGCAAACTCTTAAGAGGCCAAGCGAAACGCCTCGCAGCGGCCAGCTACGCGACGCCTATGGGAAGCTAAGGCCCGTCCTTCCGATCCGCCCTGCGCCGACGAAACTGACCGCGGCCAGCTTCAGACTGTCAACGATTGGGAGCCCAGTCTCCTCCCTCCACCTTCTCGCTGTATTTTTCCGTATGCCCCGTCCTCACTCCAGCCGGCAGCGATATAACGAATTCGTCCGCGCCTTTCGGGCGCGCGAACTGGACACCGAGGGACAGGCAGGTAAGACGGTCACCGATCCGCGAAAGGCCGCGCCGTCCGAGTCCGCGCCCGACAAGAAGTCAAAATCCGTCAAGCGGCGCGCGTACATGCGCGAGTATCTGCGCTGGCTCAAGCCACACCGGTCGGCCGCCGCGTTTGTGTTTTTCCTGGCGCTCGTTGGAGCCGGCCTCTCGATGGTCGAGCCGCTTTTTCTGCGCTATATCGTCGACCACGTCCTGCTCACCAAAACGCTGACAAGCGCCGACAAGGCGCTGCGCCTCAACTTGGCCGGGTTGACGTTCCTGACGGTGATTGTCGCGTCAAACCTGCTGGGCATGCTCAAGGATTACCGGCAGCGCATGCTCAACACGCGTGTGATGCTGTCGCTGAGGCGGGCGTTGTTCCGTCGCTTCTTGCATCTGCCGCTGCCCAAGCTCTGGGACATGAAAACGGGCGGCATTCTGTCGCGCCTTACGGGCGACGTCGACACGACGACGGGATTGCTGCAGATGGCGGTTGTCTCGCCGTCACTGTCCATCATTCGGTTGCTGGTGGCAATCGGAATTCTGCTCTCCATCAACTGGCGCCTCGCGTTGACCGCTATTGCGATCATCCCAGGCGCGATGTTCATCAGCTTCACGTCAGCCAAACGCATTCGTCCGATCTATCGCTCAGTGCGGAAAGACGCGGAGCTGATCGACGGCCGAGTGGGCGAAACGTTCTCAGGAATTCGGGTGGTGCGCGCGTTCGGCCGCGAACGTACCGAGCTGCTGGAGTACATGCGCGGACGCCACTCCGTGCTGCGCAAGGAACTCTTTGCGAGTCGGCGCGAACTGCTGCTCTGGAGTTCGTGGGGCTTGCTGATGGGCGTCGTGAATGTCGTCATCGTCTGGTACGGCGGCGCGCTCAACCTGCGCGGTACCGCGACCATCGGCGACATCATGGCATTCCAGTGGTACACGTTTCTCCTGCTCAATCCCGTTTGGAACATCGTCAACTCGTTCAGTGAGTTGCAGCGTTCGCTCGCCGCGATGGAGCGTGTCTTCGAAGTGCTCGCACTGGCCGACGACAAGCCCGATCGCCCCAATGCGATCGCCGCCCCGCGTGTGGTGAAAGAAATCACGCTCGACGAAGTGGAGTTCGAGTATCGCGAAGGGCGCCCCGTTCTGCGCGATGTATCCGTGACCGTGCCCGGCGGCACGGTGGTCGCGTTGGTCGGTCGCAGCGGAGCAGGGAAGACCACCATCACCGACCTCGTCGCCCGCTTTCACGATCCGACACGCGGTCGCCTGATGCTCAACGGAACCGACATCCGTGACTTCAAGCTGCGCAGTTATCGCGATCTGCTGGGCATTGTTCAGCAGGACGTATTTCTGTTCGACGGGTCGGTGCGCGACAACATCGCCTACGCGCGCCCCGACGCGAGCGAGGAGGAAATTCTCGACGCCTCGCGTCGGGCCAACGCGCATGAATTCATCGAACGACTACCCGAAGGCTACGACACCTTCGTCGGGGAGCGCGGCGTCAAACTCTCCGGCGGCCAACAGCAGCGGCTGGCCATTGCGCGTGCTATCCTCGCGTCGCCGCAGATCCTGATTCTCGATGAGGCCACGAGCAATCTCGATACGGAAAGCGAACAACTCATTCAGGCTGCGCTCGATTCGCTGCTCGCCGGTCGCACCACCTTCGTCATCGCGCATCGTCTCTCCACCATTCGCGATGCCGATCTCATTCTGCTCTTCGAAGACGGTCGCATCATCGAACGCGGTACGCACGAATCGCTCATGGGCGCGCAAGGCGTGTATTACGACATGGTCATTCGCCAAATGAAGGCGAACGAAGACGCCGATATGCTCACCGGCTGACGCGGGCCACACTCGCGGGGGCACAAACTGCAGAGTTTCACGCGGAGGCGCGGAGCACGTGGAGTGAAATCTTCAGTGAGGAACGGCAGGCCGCGATGATGTCGCGGCGCCGCTCCGCGCCCCTCCGCGTCTCCGCGTGAACCTCAACCGATTCGCGTACTCGCCGATTCGCGTACTCGCCGATTCGCGTACTCGCCGATTCGCGTACTCGCCGATTCGCGTACTCGCCGCTTCGCGTCGGTCCTTCAGACCAGCGCCTTTACTTCAGTCCCCGAACGAAGCTCAGATACGTCGCGCGGGCCGCCTCAACCGCCGGAACCGGCCCAAAGCACTGGAAGAACAGCGTGCCGCGCGGCGTTTCGGCCACCACCGCAATCAAGGTGTGATTCGGCCGCGCATCTTCCGCCGACGATCCGGCGCCCACCGCGCGGGCGTAGGTGCCCTGATACTCGGCAATCGTGTAAGCGATATCGCCCGACTTCTCGTGCGAGACTTTTTCGACCACGGCGCCGCCCGTGGGATTGGAGAACTGTCCCTTCCAGCGTGCGAGATTCGCCTCGGGGCCACCGCCCTGTCCCTTGCCGAAGAAATACACGATGACCTCGGCGCCCTTGCCGTCCACCGCCGGTGTGACGTATTCGGCCAGCCTCATGCTCGACGACGGCGCGCGAGACGTCCAGGCCGCCGGAACCGTGGCAGAATACTCAAGGAAAGTGGCCTTGGTTTGCGCCGCCGCGGGCGTGGCGACCGCGAAAGCGGTGACGCACGACGCGAACGCCATCGAGCGGAAAGTGAGACGATGAATCATGGACCGACCGTTGAAGTCGAGGTTATTACCCCGCGGCGAACCGGCTTCGGTGTCCCGCGGCTGCGAAAGAATAGCGCACCCCGGGGTCGCCGCGCTAACGTATTGTTCTCCCTCCTCATCCCCTACCCGAGACTGCACACATGGGACGCACACCCGCACAGCTGTTGACCGTCGCCGCGTTGGTTCTTTTGCCCAGCATTTCGCAAGCGCAGGGTGATACCGAAAAGTCGCGCACCGTCGCCGGCGGTGGGATTTCCGTCGCTGGCTGGATGGGCAAGGTTGACGCGAAGGAAGCGGCGGCCGGCCTCAAGATCGAAGACGCGAAGTTCTCCATGATGGGCAAAGACATCATGGTTACCACGGGTCCCGCGACGACGTATTGGAATCCGAAGAACATGGCCAGCGGCAACTACACGGTGAAAGCGACGTTCAAGGAACCGAAGTACATGAACCTGAACACGCACCCGCATCCGTACGGCATCGTCATTGCCGGCAACGATATGGGCACCGACAATCAGAGCTACCTGTACTGCGCGGCCTATGGCAGCGGCACGTTTATCGTGCGTGGTATGGGCCCGGCGCCGTTCCAGATGAACGGTGGTCGTGGCGCGGCCGATCCGGCCGTGAACAAGGCGGCGGGACAGGGCCAGCCGGTGGAGCAGGAAATCGCCATGACGGTGTCGGCTGACAAAGTCGAATGCGCCATCAACGGCAAGGTCGTTGCCAGCTATCCGAAGGCCGACCTCGTCACGGCCGGTAAGCTCAAGAGCACGGACGGCGTCTACGGCGTGCGTTACGCCCACAACACCGAAGGCATGGTGGTCGGTCTCACCATGACCAAGAACAAGTAACCGCGAATCGCCGCGGTTCGTTCTCCTCATGCTGAAAACTTTCGACGCTGCAGACGTACACGCAGCGCTCGAGTGGACCACGCTCTCATCGGCGCTCGCTGCAGGTTTCGCAGCGGGCGCCGATGGCGCGAATGCCCCTGGGGCGGCGACGGTTCCACTCCGCCACTCGCACGCGCTGAGCGAGACCGACACGCTCTTGCTGATGCCAGCGTGGAATCGCGATCTGCTCGGACTCAAGCTCGTTACGGTAATTCCCGACGCACCAAAAATGGGCGCGCCAACGGTTGGTGCCACCTATCTGCTCATCGATCGACCCAGTGGCACGCCACGCGCCGTCATCGATGGGGATGCGCTCACCGTGCGTCGCACGGCGGCCGTCTCGGCACTCGCGGCCCGGTATCTCGCGCGTGACGACACGAAAACCATGGTGATGGTCGGAAGTGGTCATCTCGCGCCCTACATCATTCGGGCGCACTGCGCGCTGCGCCCCAGTTTGTCTCAAGTACTCCTTTGGAGTCGTAACGCCGATCATGCGCAGGCGCTCGCGCTCGCGCTCGAGTCCGAAGGGCTGCCGGTGGACGCCATCACCGATCTCGAGCAGGGCGTGCGTCACGCTCAACTCATCTCGTGCGCCACGACCTCGCACGGACCGATCGTGCGCGGTGAATGGCTCATGCCGGGCGCGCATCTCGATCTGGTGGGCGGTTTCACCCGCGAGATGCGCGAAGCCGACGATGCCGCAATCGCCCGTTGCCGCATCGCCGTCGATACCTATGACGGTGTGCTCAGCGAGGCGGGCGATATCGTGGTGCCGCTCGAGAACGGCAGCATCACCCCCGAGCAGATCGTAGCCGATCTCGCGCAACTTGTTCGCGGCGACGTCATCGGCCGCACCGACGCGAATCAGATCACGCTCTTCAAGTCCGTCGGCACCGCTCTCGCCGATCTCGCCGCTGCCACGGCAGTGGTCACTTCAAACGCTCGCTGACGATCGCACGCGAGAGCATCGGTACTGCAGGGGATTCTACCACAGGGGGCACAGAGGACACTGAGGCTGGGCTGTTTACCAAGAAGAATTCTACCCGCCCAGCGCGCCATTCCCGTCGAAGCGAGCCTCCGCGCCCTCTGCGTCCTCTGTGGTTCAAAGCAGTTCCCGCAGTTCAATGAAGTTCACCGCGGTTACTGCTGATACCACTTCTCCCGCGCCATCACGTCGAACACGTCGCGCAGAATCTCGACGGCGTTCATCGCCGTCTGTACGTCCAGCGTGAGCGACGGCTGCAACCGGAAGTGGGGCGCGTATGCCATCGTTAATAATCCCTTCTGCACGAGTGCATCAAACAGCCGCCCGGTAACGGAACGCGGCAACGGCTCGCGCGACACTTTGTCCGTGACGAGCTCCATGCGCAGGAACATCCCGCTCCCTGTCACGAGCCCGACAAACGGATAACGTTCGACAAACGTCTCCAGCTCGCGCAACAACGCGGCGCCCACCTCGCGCGAATTCTGCACGAGATGCTCTTCTTCGATAATGCGCAGCGACGCCGCGCCCGCTGCTGCAGCGAGCGCGTTGCCGCCATAGCTCGAGCTTGAACCCGACTCATTGCTCCACGGCTTGGCCTGCGCGATCGCGTCGGTCGTCATCACGCCGGTCAGTGGAAAGCCACCGCCGAACGCTTTGCCGATCGTGACGATGTCCGGCGTGACACCCGAATGATCCACGCCCCACATGCTGCCCGTGCGTGCAAAACCGGTGATCATCTCGTCGGCAATCAGCAGCGCGTCGTGTTCCTTCGCGATGCTCGCGATCGCCGGCAAGAACTCTTTGGGAGGAATGATGTTGCCGGCGGTGCCTTGCATCGGCTCAATGATGAACGCGGCCACCGATCCGGCGGTCGTCACCTTGAGTTGCTTCCGCACCAAGTCTGCGCAGGCCACTCCGCAGCTCGGATATTGCAGCCCCATCGGGCAGCGGTAGCAATCCGCGTAGGGCGCTTGATGCGCCCCCGGTACCATCGGTCCGATTTTGTGCTTGAACGTCGAGCCCATGAGCGACAACGCGCCCATCGTCTTGCCATGGAACCCGCCCCAAAAGCTCACGAACTCGTACTTGCCCGTGTGACTCTTGGCGAGGCGCAGCGCGCTTTCCACCGCTTCAGCGCCGCTGGAGTAGAGTTGCACTTTGGAAATAGACGGCGCGGGGCGCATGGCACTCACGCGCGAGAGCAGCTCCACGCGCGCCTCGCTGCTGAAGGTGCCGGCCGACGCCTTCGTGACTTGCGTGGCCACCGCATTCACGAACGTCGGATGCGAGTGGCCGAGCGCATTCACGGCAATGCCACCGATGATGTCGATGAACGTGTTGCCATCGACATCGGTGACCGTGCTGCCGCGCCCATGATCGACCACGATGCCGGCGCGCAACGCATACCCCTGCGCGCCGGGAGCGAGCATGGTGTCTTCGAGTACGCGCAACTGCCGACTGCGTGGTCCCGGGGTCGGCGTGTGCAACGCCACCTGCTGGTTCTTCGGCTGCGACGGATTAACGGCGTGAGCGGCGTTCGTATTCGTGGTCAACGTCATGACGGCTGTTCGGAAGTCACCATGGCACCGCTCGCTGTCGACTCTCGTCGTACCGTCGCTGCCGCTTCAACACGTGCTTCAACTTTAGGCTGCGCATCGCGCGCCGCTTGTGCAACGAGCGCGCGGCGGATGCTCAACATGCGACGTACCGCCGAGGCGTTGGCAATGATCGCAATGACCGCGATCACAATCACCATCGGCGCTTCACGCAGAAAATGATTTTCGATAATGGCCCCGACCGACACCGTTTCAGGAATCAGCGCGCGGGTAAAGGGCACGAGTCCTGCGCCAACCAGCATGTAGGTTGCGCGTTCGCTGCGGCGCATGAGTCCGCGCGGCGGCGTCACCTGCTGCGCCTCTGCCTTCGCCGACGTGTAGCTCACCATGAACGCGCCCACGAGGGCGAACGCCGTCATGGCACTCATGGTGGCCGAGTAGCGATAGTGCACCATAAGTCCGGCGAGAAACGATGCCTCTGCGTAGCGATCGACAATCGCGTCGAGCGTTTCGCCCGCCTCACTGCCGCGATTGAGCAGTCGCGCCAGCATCCCGTCCAGTGAATCGCAGAACGCGGCGATCGTGCCGAGGAGCGTCGCCACTCCAAACCAACCGAAGGCGAGCGCGAGCCCCGCACCCATTCCCGGAACGAGCGAGAACCACGTCACTCCATCGGGCGTGACGCCGAGACGCGCAAGAACGCGCGCGACCGGCGTCAACATCCACAATCCGAATTCCACCAGGTGCTTCGACAGCAACACACTGCCGCCTTCTTTGTCGGCGCGTGCGCTGGTCGCTCTTCCTTTGACGAACACCCGCAGCGTGTAGATCGCCAGCATGCTCAGCACGATGGCCCACGGAACGATGCCGAAGACGAGATCCATCACGCGCGTCTCATGAACGGAAGTGCACGGTCGGCTTAGGCAGCGCCGACAGCCGCGGTACGGGCAGCACTCGTGCCCCGCGACGCGGTGGTGTTCGTATCGAGTCGCAATTTCGGACGCTCGAGGAGCAGTTCACGCGACTGCTGCTCAGCCGACGCGTACGCCGCCGAGATCAGCTGTATGCACTCGTACGCCGTCTGGGCGTCTTCGCCCACCCACTCACCCGCATCGATTGCCGTGCGGAACTCATCGAAGAGCGAGTCGAACCAGCTCGAGTGGCTCGAATCCATCCAGTCGGAGCTGATCGCCCGGCTCTCGAATTCCCATGCGCCCTTGTACGAGCGCGACGGGTCGGGGCGCATGTGCGCCACTTCGATGTGATCTTCTTCCACGCGGATTGCACCATGTTCGCCGTGCAGCGTGTAAAGCACTTTGCGCACGCCCGCCGTCCACGTGAGGTGCACCGTTGCGTAGCCCTTCGGAAAACCGATGGTGCACGTAAAGTCTTCTTCGGTATCGTGCGGCAACCCTTCGCTGCACACGCCATGTCGCGTCCGCGCACTGACGGAGGTTGGCAACGCGTCCATCCAATCGAAAATCAGATAGAACGCGTGGCTGCCATGATCCATGGCGATGCCGCCGCCCGAGAACGCGCGCTCACGGCGCCAGTCGGGGCGCCACTCGGCTACGCCGCGCGCGTGCGTGTTGCGAAACGTCTGCAACGTTACCGTGTGCACGCGACCAATGGTGCCGGCGTCGAGCACTTCGCGCACCGCCTTGATGACCGGCGCGTGACGATAGTTGTGGCAGGGGAACAAGACCCGCTCCACGCGCTGCGCCTGATCCATCAGGCGCGCCGCATCGGCGGTCGACGTACAGAGCGGCTTTTCGCAGAGCACGTGCACGCCCGCTTCGAGCGCCGCCATGGCGATTTCGGCGTGCGACGACGGCGGTGTGGCAATGTCGGCGAAGTCGAGCGAATGCGCCTCGGCCGTTAACAATGCCTCGTGCGATGCGTATATCCGGGCATCGGGAAACGCCTGCTGCGCCGCCGCGCGTCGCGCGTCGCAAATGTCAGCAACGGCCACGATCTGCACATCGCCGCGCGTCTCGTACCGCCGACGATATGCCGCCGCATGCCCTTGCTCCATGATGAAGCCGAAGCCGATCAGAGCGCCGCGAAGGGGCTCAGGCGATCGACGAGTGGACGTCGCCAATCGTATCTCCTCGAAATGGTGAGTGCGCATCGAGATACTCCGCCACGACTTCGAGCGTCTCGAACGGCGTATAGGTCACAGCATGGCGATCGCACCAGGCGCGCAGACGATCACGCGCAAACAGCTGGTCCGCGACGCGTGCCATGCAGCGGTCTGCATTGCCATCGCCAACCGCGATCACGCGATACCCCTCGCGCTGCAGTTGCCGAACGATCGATCCTTTGCAGGATCCACAGGAGCCACAGCTGTCGGGCGCGTCAGCATACGGAAAACTGATCGCCAGTCCGCCCACGCGATGTTCGGCATGGTTGGCCCGGAGAGTGATGCTGGCAGCCAGGTGGGGCGGGAGCAGCTCCAGCGCAGGACGAATGTAGATGTCCAAGCCGCCGGATGCGAGGACGAACGGCACATCCCGCTCCTGCGCGAGCTCCATCAACCGAATGAATCCCGGCCGGAATTCCGCCCGCGCCCTGGCGAAATCGTGTACCTCCGCGGGCGATGCGGCAATGGGCTCGAACAACTCGTGCAAGAGCTCACGAAAGCTGATCTCCCCATGCTCATAGCGCGCGTTGACCGTACGCCACTGCGCTTCGCCCAGATATCGCTTCGACAACGCGTCAGCGATGTCGTCGTAAATCGCCGTGCCGTCGAAGTCACAAACGACGGCCCACGGAAGCGCCGTGTCTGTCGACGACGGTTGGTCGTACGAGCGCGTGCTCATGCGACCGGATGCCGATCGTGAAAGACGTAGAGGCGATGCACGGGATAATTCCAGGCGAGGCCGACGATGATAGAGGCCAGAATGACTCCGGATACGGCCGGTAGTCCGGCCACGCTCACGAGCAGATAGGACACGAGCAGGTTCCACACCAGCGACAGCGCCGATGCCACCAGATACCTGAACGCTTCACCATGCACCGTACCCATCTGCTGGCCGCGAACGAATGCCCAATGCCGCTTGAGCGAAAAGTCCATCACAGCACCCAGCAGGGCGCCCGCGCCGGCCGCGATGAGATAATGCACCCCGGCACTCACCAAGACCTTCACCAACCCCCATTCCACAAGGGTGGCCAAGATCGACGAGCCGTTGGCTCGAATGAACCGCGTAATCTCTTTGGCGCGGTCTGGCGTGCGCACCGTGTCAACCACTGCGCGCTCGCTGGTGAATTCCGTCAACTCGTGCTCGGCGTCGGTGACGATCAAAATCGGCGATCGCCGGCCGCAGGGGCGGGTATAAGCTGTGAAAGATCAATGACCAACTCCCCCGAATCAAGCGGCTGGGTCCGTCGGCGTTCGTGTTTTTCGGAGACGGTGAAGCAAACGGGCCTAAGCCGTTTCTTAATATCAGGTTACAACGCCTCGCTGAAGGTGGTTATCCGCTCACATGGAGCGCCTCTTTCGCTTCAATTCTCACCACACTGCAGACGGGGTCTGAGGCTCGGTTGGGCAGGGTTACCACGAGCCCACTGTCCACTTGTCGACTCGGCAGCACATCCAACTGTGACGCACCCATCATGGTGATCCGCGACGGCATTGCGCGGAGCCCCGGCAGCAGCAGTTCACGCTCCGACGGCCAGTTGGTCAGGAAGACATTGATGCGCTCACCTCCCCGCGAACGCGTGGCGCGGAACGGCGTCTTTTCAAAAGGCGACGCCAGCGTGCCGTGGATCGCGTCGCCGTGCACGTCCATCCATCGAGCCAGTCCGTTGAGGCGATCGACGCTCTCAGGCGGCACCTCGCCCGTTGCCATCGGTCCGACGTTGAGCAGCAAATTGCCGCCCTTCGACGCCGTGTCGATCAACATCGAAACGAGTGCCGGAACCGTCTTGAAGTCCTTGTCGGCACGGTTGTATCCCCAATTCTGGTTCATGGTGATACACGACTCCCAGTCCACTCCCGGTAACCCGCGCTCGGGAATGTTCTGCTCGGGCGTGCCGAAGTCGCCAATCTTGCCGATGTTTGCGTCGGCCATGCCGCCACGGTTGGGGGCTACGCGGTTATTCACGATCACGTTCCCTTGGAGCGCGCGACACTTGTCGGCGAGCGCTTGCCCCAACTCGTGCGTCCAGGTGCTTTCCCACTCGCCATCGAACCACATCACGCCGATATCGCCGTAGTTGGTGAGCAACTCCTCCACCTGCGCGTGGAGGAAGTCGACGTAGCGCGGCAGCGACGCGCCCGCAGGTGGCCGGAGTCCGGCTTCCCAATCTCGTCGCGGCAGATGGTCGGGATGATGCCAATCCATGATGCTGTGATACCAGCATGGCACCACACCGTTGCGGCGGCACGCGTCGGACACGAGTCGCATGATGTCCCGTGTATCCGAGCTGCGCGAAACATTGAAGTTGCCATGTCGCGACGGCCACAGGGCAAATCCATCGTGATGCTTGGTGGTGATCACGAGGTACTTCATTCCGGCGCGCGCGGCCATCCGCGCCAGCGCGTCCGCGTCGAACGCAGCGGGATTCCATCGCGACAGCAGCGTGTCGTACTCGTCGATCGGAATCTTCGCGTTGTTGCGAATCCACTCGCCGTAGTTCGTACGACCGTGCCACTCTCCCGCGAGAATGGCGTACAATCCCCAGTGCACGAACATGCCGAACCGTGCGTCGCGCCACCATTGCATACGATCGGCCGCCGCCAACGCATCGGTGCTGAACCCGTCAAACGTGACGGGCGCGTGCGGCGTGATGGCGTGTGGCGCGGCATGAGCCTGCGCCGAGAGGTCGCGAAGCGCCGCCGCCGAAGCGAAGGCGGCGGTCGCACCGGAACGGAGGAAATCGCGTCGGTCCATGCTGCAATGCTACGTCGCGCCCCACCGACTCGCGAGAGTCGGCAGGACGCGAGAGTCGGTGGGGCACGCGAATCGGCGGGGCAGGCCTACGCGAAATTCAACGCGCGAGCCACCAGCTGGCCTTGATGAGGAACACGTTGTCGGGGTGCGCGCCGAAGAGCGCGGTGCGGTCGCGCGCAAAATCGAAATTCCCCAGCGGCACCTGGTCGGCGCGCTGCTGCGTCCAGACGAAGTACAACGTCGATCCCGGACGGTACTCCCACCGGAACACCGCGCTGCCGCGCAACGAGCGGAAGTTGAAGTCGGGATTGTTCAGGTTGAACGCGGCCGCCGGACCGCTGCCGTCCGGGTCAATCGTGTACGTCGTGGCGCCGCTCTGCGAACTGGTGTTCACTTGCACCGTGCCACGGTCCACGCCGAATACGCTGAGCGACCGTGTGCGGGGTGCTGTGTATTCTTTGAACGAGCTGTAGTGCCCGCTCGCGATGAAGGGCTGTGCGTAGAGCTCGAGCGTCATCGAGGGCGTGAACGTCACGTTGACGCGCGTATCAAGTCCGAGCTGACGCTGGTCGATATCGGCCAGCACGTAACGCGTGCCGTTGAACAACGTGGCGGTCGGGTCGGCCACCGCTCGCACATACTGCAATTTGCCGAGCGAAGAATTGAACGATGGTCCGAATTGCACAAACGTGCGCGTTGACGGTTGCACCGTGGCCGTCAGATCGAGGTTACTCTGGTGGCCACCCAGCGGTGTGGTGGAGAAATTCGGATTCGTAGCCAGTTGCCACTGCTTGCGTGAATCGGTCTGGATGTTGGCCGAGAAATACGTGAAGCCATCCGTGCGCACGGAGGGGCCACCACGCAGCAACCGGTCGCTCAGCAAGTTGTCGGCGCGCTTGATCACGAACGTGTTGATCTGCCAGAAATTGGTTGTCGTCAGCCCCAGATAGGCGTGCGCCTGCGTGTTGTCCGTCAGGTCGCCCTCGAAATTGCGCTGTGTCTGGCCGCCGAGAATGACGAACACGCTGCGATACTTGGACGTGGGCTTCGACCACGAGCGAATGATGTTGAGATTGTTCCAGATGTAGTCGGCGTTGGTGAGGAACGAGTAGTCGTTCGTCTCGAATCCCGGATTCCGCACGTTCACGGACGTCTCCCACATCCAGTTGCCGGCGTCCTTCGCGACACGGGCATACCCGCCGTAACCGCGCAACACGGTCGCGGTCGTATCCAGCGCTGTCGCGAAAAATCCGTCCGAGCCCGGCGAACGATCGGGGCGTTGGAAGAACCGCGCGCTCGCGCGCTCGCGCGCCGTGATGACCCGCGCATCGCCGGCAATACTCGACGCAGCCACGCTGCCCATGAATGAGTACGATCGATTCTTCCAGCGATACAACCAATCACCGCCGAGCAGTTCCGCATGGTTCGTGAGTCTCGGCGTGAACTGGTCGTCGAGATTGCGTGCCAGGCTGGTGCCAATCGCGCCAATCACCAGATCGCCGCGTTTGTAGTCCTTCTTCAGCCGCCCGACGAAGTAGTTGGCGAGGGGTTCAACTTCTTGCGCCATGCGCGTGCCGTCCGCGCGCTGCACATCGGCCGTAGTGCGTCCCGTGACCGCGTTGAGAACACCAATCGTGTAGCCGTTGGCGGTGCGCCCGGTGATCTTGGCGGCACCAAGAATCGGACTCGCCTGCGGTACGTCGGCGTACGAACCTTGCGAGTACGCCAGATCGGCGCCGGTTGGCGCGCGACCGATGCGGCGCGAGTAGAACGCCTGCAAGCTCGACACGTTGCTGCAGAAGTTGCAATTGAAGCCGCCGAAGCTGAACACACCCGCGCCCGACACGAAGAACGGTCGCTTTTCCTGGAAGAAATTTTCGAACGCCGACAGATTCACTACCGCCGGATCGGCTTCGACCTGACCGAAGTCGGGATTGACGGTTGCATCGAGCGTCAGATTTGGCGTCAACAGATACTTGAGGTCTACACCGCCACGCACCTTCGATTGCGTGCCCGCGTGAAACGGGTCGCCCGGATCGGAGGCAACGCGTGAAGCCTGACTCGACACGTACGGCAACACTTCAAGCTTGCCCGGCGAGTGCGCGACGCGAATGCCTTCGAGGTGTCCGAAACGCGCCGGGCCACCATTCTCCGTGCGTCCCCACATCGACCACTGATCGGTCTCGTCGCGACGCTTCAGATACCGACGAATCTGCAATCCCCACGTCTGCAGCGAATCGCGCGAAAATCGCAGCTGATTGAACGGAATCCGCATCTCGACCTGCCAACCGTTCGAGTCGACGTAGGTCTTGGCGTCCCACACCGGATCCCACCCGGAGTCGCAACAGGAGACGCCCGTTCCCAGCATGTCAGTGCGAGACCCGCTCGGGTTGACCTGAAAAAACGCGCGACCCAGGTGATCGTGAAATCCGTCGATCACAACCTCGAAGTAATCCGAGTTGAAGTACGCATCACGCCGCACCACGGTGCTGGTCACACCTTTGGCGCCCTGACGATCGGAGAGTCGCGCCCCGACATACAGCGCGCCGTCGTCGTACAGAAAGCGCACGTCGATCGCTTCCGTGGCCGGCTGATCGTGATCGGGCTCGTACTGCTTGAAGTCGGTCACCGGTGTCGCGGCGGCCCACGCGGCGTCATCGACCTTTCCGTCAAACACGAGCGCGCCGTGCTTCTCGGTCGCGACGGCCGTTGGGACCGGGATGGGATGTTTGGTATCGGTGCGCGCAGTACCGCTGTTTCCGCCGCGCGATTCGCCTTTCGAACCAGCCGGACTCGCTTGGGCACGCGCAATCGCAACTGGTGGCATCGCGGCGTACAGCGCGAGAACAAACGCCAGCGTCAGACGGCGGCGAGGTAGGAAAGGCATCGAACTGCTCCCGATCGGTGAGGTGGGAAGCGCAAGGTGTCGCGCGTCCACAGAACTGTCAGCGATCGTGGGACAGCAGGCGATGCAAAAAGGTTCAAAGGCGATGCGAAACGCGTATCACGAAGTACGCGAGGCGCGGTCAACTTCATTCTGTCGACGCTGCGCTTCAGCCCAATCAACACGAGGCGCCACGTCGTGATCTTCGAGCGCCAGACTCGCGAGGGCGCGTTCGACCACCGGTGTACCAAGCTCCGGACCCAGCGCGTACCCGAATGCCAACTCCGCGCGGCGACAGAGTCGCTCCTCGCGCGGCAAGTCATCGTCATCACGCACGCGGCCGAAACGCTGCATCATGGCGAACACGCGCGCGTGCACCCCTTCGTGCAGGATCGACGACGCCACGGGTGCCGCTGAAATATCACGGCGCGCAAGGAACGTCAGCTCGGTGATGATTGTGCGCCCCGACGGCACAAACGCGCCGCGACAGGCAAAGCGCTCGACGCGAATGGCTCGGATATCCCGCTGCAAGTGGCGCAAGCGCCACGGCTGGTGTGTCGCGATGAGATCGAGCGCCTCGCGCAAGCGTGCCATCACATCGGCCGTCGCAATGTCGGCGCGCGTATTGTCCACCTCGATCGTCAGTCCGTGCATGGTGTGCACGGATTGATCGGACGCGGTGGACGACGGTAGCAGCGAAGCGAGAAAGTCGCGAACTCCCATGGCGAGTCGATAACCCTCAATCGGGTGGACGTTCCGTGATGTGCGCCTTCAACGCCTTCAAACAGGGCGGCAGTCGCCGCGGCGGTCGCCGCGCCGCTCAGTGCGCCGCAATCAAAATACCGATCACGCCGACAACGCTCACGAGTAGCGCGCCGGGAATCACAAAGCGCAACCAACGCGCGTACGGCACGCGGGCACTGGCGAGAATGGCCAGCAGCGCTCCGTTGGTGGGCGTGATCATATCCATCAGTCCCGCGCCGGTTTGATAGGCAATCACCGCCGCGTCGCGACTCACATGCGACAGATCGGCGAGCGGTGCCATGAGCGGCATCGTGAGCACGGCCTGACCACTCACGGAGGGCACCGGGAAGTGCAGAAGCGCTTGCATCGGAATCATCGACAGGGCAACCGTGGCTCCCGACAATCCCTGTAGCGGCGCGGCGAGTCCGTACACGATCGTATCCATCACATGCCCGTCAGTAAGCACCACGCTCATCGCGCGAGCCACGCCAACGTACAGGCCGGCCGCCAACAGCCCCTCACTCGCTTTGAGAAAGGCTGCCGCTCCCTCCGACAGCGACATGCCGGACAGCACGCCGATGCATAACCCAACCAGCAGGAAGATTGCCGACAACTCGTTGAAGCCCCAGTCGAGACGCATGACGCCATACACGTACGGAACGAACGGGAGCACGCACAACAACAGCAGTTGCACATCACGCGTCGTCGGCGTAATGGTGCTCACCGCGGGCGCCGCACGAGTCTCGGCATCAATCGCCGACGCGGCACCAGCGTCTGCGCGGTCGTCGCGGCTGGTGTTCCACAGCGTCCACGCGATCCATGCCGAGACGGCAGCAAAGAGCAATCCAAATCGCACCGCCGGCATCGTGCGCGCCGGAAGCTCGGCGAATCGCAACGCGATGCCGGTTTGAAACGGATTGGTTGGGCCAAACGCCGCGCCGACGCACGCGGCGCCGGCGCTCATCGCCACGGCCGTGATGGCTCCGAACCCCAGGCCTCTACTGAGCAGCACCAACACCGGCACCAACGCGATGATCTCTTCCTGCATGTTTTCCAGCGCGCCAAGTGTGGCAAACGCGAGACTGACTCCGATCACCACCGTCGCGCGCTGTCGGCGTCGCGATTGCGTGCCTCCGACCAGACCGGCAACGAGCCGCGAGAGCGCACCCGTGGCGTCGAGCAACGCAAACGCTCCGCCCACGAAGAGCACTGTGAGCATCACGTCGGCACCGGCCACAATGCCGCGCGGTACCGAGAGTATGGCCGCGAACGGGCCAACCGGAGCACGCGCCGTTGCGGCATACGTTCCGGCGATCACGACTTGTCTGCCGGTGGCCGCGTCGGCGCGTCGCTGATACTCGCCTGCCGGAAGTATCCACGTGAGCACGGCGGAAATTGCGACGCCGTACAGCAACAGAATCAGCGGGTGCGGCAAGCGAAGTTTCATCGGGCGAATATCCCGCCCGCCAGACGATCCGCAACCAGCGCGATCAACGTTGCCCGCGGCAGGGCAATCGACGCAATTAATGAAGAAGGCCGTCCGCGATAGGTTCGCGGAC
>CBHTUR010000007.1:0-153518 GCA_966096095.1 uncultured Gemmatimonadaceae bacterium
CCCACCACGCCGATCACGGCCTGGCGATCGTGAATCTTGGTGAGGAGTTCCGTCTGGAAAGGGGTTGAGGCCGACGTCATAGCTCACGCTTCCTTGCTTGATGGTCGAAGAATTTCAGGGCACGACAGACATCGCCAGACATTCGCTTCCAGCTGGCGAGAAAGAGACGACCTGTCGGTATCCGCGCAACGCAAAAACGGGCCGACGTGACGTCGGCCCGTCTCGGGCAAAGCTCTGGTCGTGGTGAGCGGAGCTACCAACCACCAATCCGGAACAACATCACCGGAACTGTACGTAGCATGATCAAAATATCTTCGCCGAGCGACTGACGTCGCATGTACTCAATATCGAATTGAACCTTTCGACGCACGTCATCGATGCTGGCGTCATAGGGATTGCACACTTGCGCCAAGCCCGTGATTCCCGGCCGCACTCGCTGTCGAACCGGATACTCGTCGATCTGCTCTCGCAGGCGCACGAAGATGCTTGGTCGTTCAGGACGAGGTCCCACGATATTCATATCGCCGCGGAGTACGTTGAACAGCTGCGGCAACTCGTCGAGGCGTGACTTTCGCATGAGGTTTCCGATCGGCGTCACGCGATCGTCGTTCTTCTTCGCCCATACGGCTTCGCCGTTCACCTCTGCGTCGACGCGCATCGAACGGAATTTGTAAATCGTGAACGGAATTCCGCCCAAGTCCTCGCGACGACGGTCGTGCAACGCCCGGGTTCGATTCCATCGACGGTCGATTCCGACCCGCGTTTGCGTGTAGAGAATCGGCCCTCTCGACGTAAAGCGCACCGCCAACGCAGTGAGTAGCATAAGCGGAGACGCGATCAGCGTCATGACTAGCGCCACGAGCAAATTGAAGAGTCGTGACGCGAATTCAGAGCGATCGCGGGGTTCGAAGTCGTCCATCGGACCAAGCGCCATTAACAGCGGTCGTCCGCTGTCAGGTACACGCCCATGTTCGTTGTCGGCATGCGCGGAGTGCGGCTGTTCCACCGAGGAACGGCCGTCCACCAGCGTCCGCCGCGGCGTGCTCCGCCGAGCAGTGCTGCTTGCTTGCCCACGTGTCTGTGAATCCAGATCCGACATCGAGCCCTAGTCAGTTCTGCTGTCGAGAGTAGTACCACTGGATGAATGAAATCACGGAGAAGAACACGACGGAGATGATCGAGAACGCCTGTAGAATCCCCGTCCAGTTGAGCTTCTTCTTGAGCGGGACTGAGACCGCGTCGCCCGACTGCAGATTCAACTGCTCCGCCGTTCGACCTTCCTTCATCGCTTGTTTTGATGCTTTCGCAGACAACACAACCACGTCGCCTCGACGAATTTCGACTTCATCCAACTTCGCGTTCTGAGCCGGTCCTCCAGCGAGCATCAAGATTTCCGAAATCGGTCGATCGGGTATGATCGTGTAATAGCCGGGTCGAGCAACCGCGCCGGTGATCTGCACGCGAGTCAGAATCGTTGTGCGCACCGTGGTGCGCTTGAGGTACTTGGCGAGATGCAACGACAGCTGATCGGTCAACTCCGAGCGCAGCACACCGTTGACCGAAAAATCCGGCAAATTCCAGATGGAAACGACCAGTCCATCTCTCACGAGCGCCGTGTCGCCGCGCACGGAGTCCTGCGTAATCACGTAGAAGAACCGATCGCCAACGCGAAAATCGCCGGCGTCCAGTCGTTTTTTGATTGCGCTTACATCTGCCGCTAACTGCGTTCGCGCGTCCTTCTTCGTCGCGGCCGCAAGCTGTCTTTCGGTGTCCGCGAGCAATCCCGCCAACTGCGCGCGCGTTGCATTTTGCGCCCCAGAATTCGGGAGAGCTTGCGCACTTCCGACACGACTTGTCACCAGCATGGTGGCACCGGCCAGCCTCAAAAGCCGAGTCCCCTTTCGCCAACCTGCACGGGTCGTGCTATCGAATAGCGCTACTATCAAAATATGGAAAATATTCTTCATGAATGACTTACGCGCCTTTTGCACGGGAAAGTCGGCGGCATACGCGCGCGACTGTCGCACACGCACAACATCTCTGATGATGGACAAGCCACAGGAGATGACCGTCGCTGAGCTCGGTCGGACCGCACGCGAGCTATTCGGCATGCGCCGGGCTCCGCGTCGATGAACTCGCGGCGATACGCGCCACAGGCTCG
This sequence comes from uncultured Gemmatimonadaceae bacterium, assembly GCA_966096095.1. Classification (GTDB taxonomy): domain Bacteria; phylum Gemmatimonadota; class Gemmatimonadetes; order Gemmatimonadales; family Gemmatimonadaceae; genus Gemmatimonas. The sequence goes on from CBHTUR010000007.1 coordinate 2,162, forward strand.
TCGTCTTCCGCTGCGTAGTCCTGATAGTAGGAATAGTACTGGTACGACCCGGTGAGCTTGATGCCGTTGAGCACGGCGCCCATTACGCGGACGGGCAGCGTGTCGACCACCGCCATTTTGGCGGTGGCCATTTTCCGGTCAGTCACTCCAGCTCGGAGCACCAACGCCATGTTGCCCGTAGCCGTGGCCAGTGCGTACGCATCGAAACCGGCCCCCAGCGGCGGCGAGTCAACGATGACAACGTCGTATTCTGCCGCCATCTGATTGATCAGCTGGTTAAGACGGGGGGTCGCAAGCAGTTCAGGCGCTCGCTTCCTCCGCGCACCCGAAGGCATCAGCGTGAGGTTTGGGTGCGATGCCGTCGGCTGCAGCACTTCTGCGATGAGCGCAGTGCCATCGAGATACTCGACGAGTCCTGGACGATGACTTGCTCCAAAGGTCTTCGCGAGTTCGCCGCGCCTGATGTCGCCATCGATGAGCAGCGTTCGAGCGCCGGATTCAGCAAAGGATAGCGCCAAGTTCGATGAAACCAGCGACTTGCCGTCATTCGGACCGGGGCTGGTAATGGTAAAGGTCATCGGACGCGCAGGATCTGCCGCATAGCGAACGTTCATGCGAATTGTCCTGAACGCTTCAACGACTTGCGCCGCCTGATCGGCCGAAGATTTTTTGCGCTTCGTGTCGACCACGGGAACGACGCCAAGTATGTACAGGCCGAGGTCTTCAGTCGCCTGCTCCGGATACCGGAAGCGCTTGTCGGTTTGATCCAGCAGGATCGCGAGAAAGATGCCCAGCCCGAGCGACGCCGCCACAGCGACCAGTATGATCACTGGCGCGGTGTTACGCTGTGGTGCGAGCGGCGCGACCGCCGAGTCGAGCACGCTGACGTCTGGGATCGTGGCCGCTTCAGCCAGCTTCGCCTCGGCCGCTTTCAAATCGAGGTTACGATACATCTCTGCCGCGACGTCGACCTGCCGTTTGAGGCGGGCCTCTTCGATGGCGCGCTGTGGAATTCCACGCAGGTCCCTTCCGCTGACATCGATCGTTGCCTGAAGCTGTTGCTCGCGCAGTCTGAGCTGCGCTAGGAAAGACTCTGCGGCGCGTGGCACGGTGACGTTCTTCAGTGTCGCGAGTTGAGCCTGTTCCGTCTTTGCTTGCGGATTGAGCTCGGTAACACTCTCCAGCAGCGCTCGTAACTTGAACTCGCGTTCGGATTGCTCACGCAGGGCGTTCCGCAGATCTTCCGCGGCGGGGTCGGTCGCCACCAGCGGTATGGACAGCAACGCCTCTCGCGAGAGCGGTTGTCCTTCCTTGCTGCGTGTAATCAGTCGTTCAATTGACTCGCGATCGCGGCGCAAGTTCTCCGACGTCACCTTGTCGCGAAAGTAGGCTTCGAATGCGGGATTGGTTGTGCGCTCAACGCCCGCCGCCGCGGAAGTGCGTTCAGATGGCTGCGTTGCCGTCTGTACGCTGAATCGCTCAAGCGCGTTCTCCGCCGTCGTGAGATTGTCTGCGGCATACTGCCGCTGTCCCTCGAGAATGGCCGCGTAGGAGGTAACGTTTTTTTTCTTCAGCGCCGTTGCGACCGTAACGAATTGCTCGACCCACGAGTTGAGCGTAGTCGCGGTTCGTGTCGAATTGTTCCCGGTGAGACTCAGCAGCATGAACGAACTGCCGTCGTTGAGCGTCATGCGCAGCTTCTTGATAAGCGCCTGCGACGCTTCGCGCGGCGTTTGCACACGAAACGCCACCTGTTTCCGTCCCATGAACGCTTGCGGCCCTGGCTGCCACGCGAAACCGACGGGTCGGCCGATCGAGTCGCTGATGAAACCGGTGTCTGCCTGAAAGGCGGGCTTAAGCGTCAGATCATATCGATTGCCGTGAATGTTCAGCACATAGTCGCCAGCTCGAAGCGCGCGCGTGACCTGAAACGAACGAAAGAGCAGGCTGTCGGCTGCGCGCTCAGGCTCAACAAATAGGCCGAGTTGATTTACGACCGGGTCGGCGATCGCAAAGGAGCGGAGTAAGTCCTGCCATCCCGAGGCTTTGAGCAACTCCTCTGCTTGAATCGGGCCACGAGTGGCGTCCTGATTGGTGCCGGTTCCCATCTCGAGCATTATGGTCGCCTTTACCTCATACTCGGGCTCGACGAACTTCGTCGCAGCATAGCCCCCCGCGCCGCCAGCAATAAGGAGTATGCCGATCAACCATTTGAATCGATTGAGCGCGGACAAATACCGACCGACTTTCGGACCGCTTGAGGCCACGCCGCTCCCGCTCCCCCCACCCCAGTCTTGGGACGGAGACGCGTCGGCGTAGGCATCGAGTTCCGCGTCACGGCTCGCGGGCTGTATCTGGTTGTCTGACATGGCAATCGGGATGAAGACGTCCACGTGATGCGTCCATCACGTGTCGGGACGAATTTGAACTCGGCTGGGGTGTCGCGTAAGCGCGAATACCACGCGGCACCCATGCTACACAAAATGTGACGATTGACCCAGTGTGGCGGTCATGAAACGGAGACTGTCGCAACCGCTCGACGAAAAACGCTTGACTGTACTGCCTCTGCCACCTATTTCGTCAGTTCAGCTGCCACACCGCTGTTGATTCGAAGTCTATCGCGGCATTTCCGCATCGTCCCTGTAGCCTCGGTGCGTCACAGGTACGAGATCGGACGAGGTCTGATGGTCGAGACCGCCAACGACTCGGTGGTAGACGACCGAATGCCCGTGGCGAAACGCCATGGACCATGCTGCCCACGATAAATGCCGTACATCGCCACCAACTATGCCTGACGATCCATTCCTTTCCGATCCCGCCGCGCGCAAAGTGTCCGACAAGGGCACTGAGCTGCGCATACTGGTGGTGGACGACGACCGCACGTTGCGCGAGGGGTGCGCCTCGGTACTCCAGATGGACGGCCATACGGTGACGTCGACCGGTCGGGGTGACGAGGCGCTTGAGATGGTTCGTCGGCGTAAGTTCGACCTGTTATTGGTGGATCTCTATATGAGCCCCATACCGGGCATGGAGATCCTTAAAGCCGCGGTCGAAGCCAATAAGGACATTATCGTCGTCGTGATGACGGGCAATCCCAGCGTCGCGTCTAGCATTGAAGCGCTTCGGGCTGGCGCCTGGGACTACTTACCAAAGCCATTTTCCGCCTCTCATCTGCAAGTGCTGGTTGGTCGGGCGGCGCACGCGTCATCCTCCGCAAAAGAGTCGCGCGACGTGCGGCCGGCGCTCGTCACCCAGAGCGGATCGGGCGAGCAGATGGCACTGCTGGGCGTCTCGCCATCGTTCCGGAAGGCCGTCGAGCTGGCGCAAAAGGTCGCTGGAACCGACGCGTCAGTGATGATTTCGGGCGAAAGCGGCACGGGTAAGGAGATGATCGCCCAGTTCATTCATAAGCACAGTCGCCGTTCGACCCGCAAACTGGTGCCGATCAACTGCGCCGCTTTGCCGGAGAATCTGCTCGAGTCCGAGATGTTCGGTTACCGGAAGGGTGCTTTTACCGGAGCAGATCGGGATAAGGCGGGACTGCTTGAAGTCGCCAATGGTGGTACGCTCTTTCTCGATGAGCTCACTGAGATGACCATGCCGCTGCAGGCGAAGCTCTTACGTGTACTGCAGGACGGCGTGGTTCGTCGGCTCGGCAGCGAGACGCAGGATGCCGTGGTGGACGTGCGCTTCATTTCTGCCACGAACCGCGACCCGCAGGAGTCGGTACAGCAGGGTATTCTGCGTGAGGACCTCTTTTATCGTCTGCGCGTGGTGCCGATCAAGCTGCCGCCCCTGCGGAAACGGCTCGAAGATATCCCGCTGCTCGCCGAATTCTTCTTGGCGCGCTCTTGGGAGCGGCACCGCTCGTCCGGCACGCCGTTGCCAACCCTGACTGCCGATACCATCGCGTTCTTGCAGTCGCGTCCATGGCGTGGCAACGTGCGCGAACTGCAGAACGTAATCGAACACGTCGCGGTTATTGCCGATCCCGGTCGTCCGATTTCGCCAGACGACATTCCGGTCTACGATGACGCACCGGCGCCAACGGTAGCCGACTCTGGGCTGCCCGCGAGCATCATGAACGAGTCCTTCCACCTGGCCAAGGACAACCTCATTGCGCACTTCGAGAAGGAGTATCTCTCGCGGCTGACGACGCGGGCGGGCGGCAATATGTCCAAGGCTGCGCGGCTAGCAGGCATCGACCGGACGACCCTGTACCGATTGATGGAGAAACATGGATTCCGGCGAGACACCGACGGGGCGCCGGAGTAGCAGCGCGCGCGGGAAATGGTGGTCCCCGTCGTAGATTTGAGATGTCCGCCCTTCGATTCCCAGCACCCGACGATTTCGATGACACAGCCGACGACAGCGCCCGCACCCGATACCCTCGACCTGCGCGATTCACGTACCTCCAAGACCTATAGCGCGACGATTCGCACCGAAGGCCCCGAAGGCGATACGTATGTGCGCGCGATGGATCTGCGACCGGTTAAGCGTGAGGCGGGCGAGTTTGGTCTGCTCTCGTACGATCCCGCCTTCATGAACACCGCGTCGTGCCGCAGCGCGATCACGTTCATCGACGGTGACAAGGGCATTCTGCGTTATCGCGGCTACCCGATCGAGCAACTGGCGGAAAAGGCCACGTTTCTCGAAGTCGCATATCTGCTGCGCCATGGAGAGCTGCCCGATCAGGGCCAGTACGATACGTGGGTGAGCGACATCACGTACCACACGTACGTGCACGAGAACATTCGCAAGTTTCTCGAGGGCTTCCGGTACGACGCTCATCCGATGTCGATGCTGTGCAGCGCGACCGCTGCGCTCTCAAGCTTCTATCCGCAGGCGCGTGATATTCAGGACCCGCATCAGCGCTACATCTCGATCATTCGTCTGATCTCGAAGCTGCCGACGATTGCGGCGTTCGCGTATCGCCATGTGAAGGGTCTGCCCTTCATTTACCCGGATAACGATCTGTCGTACGTCGAGAATTTCCTCTCGATGGTTGCCCGGATGTCGGAGCCGAAATACGAAGGCAATCCGGTGTTTGTGAAGGCCCTGGAAGTGCTTTTCATTCTTCATGCAGACCATGAGCAGAACTGCTCCACCAGCGCGGTGCGCGCGGTCGGCTCGTCGGGCGTCGATCCGTTTTCCGCCGTGTCGGCCGGAATCGCGGCGCTGTTCGGTCCGTTGCACGGCGGTGCGAACGAAGCCGTGTTGCGCATGATTACCGAAATCGGCGACACGAAGAACATCCCCGCGTTTATCGAATCGGTGAAGAGCGGCAAGGGCGAGCACCGCCTGATGGGCTTCGGCCATCGCGTCTACAAGAGCTACGATCCTCGCGCGCGTATCGTGAAGAAGCTGGCCGACGATGTGTTCGCCCAGGTTGGCATGGACAAGGATCTTGAGATTGCGCTGGAACTCGAGCGCATCGCGCTCTCCGATGACTATTTCATCTCACGCAAGCTCTATCCAAACGTCGACTTCTACACGGGCCTCATCTATCGCTCCATGGCGTTTCCGACGGATTTCTTTACTGTGCTCTTCGCTGTGGCCCGCGTATCCGGGTGGCTGGCACAGTGGGAAGAGATGATCCTCGACAAGGAACAGAAGATTGCCCGCCCGAGGCAGATCTACGTCGGCGCCGGAGAACGTGAGTACCAAGATCAGTTGAGCGAGAAGTTTCCGCGCGCCCGAAAAGACAGTATTCGCAAGTAGCGAATGGGCCTCGGTCCTTCGGAGCGCGTGCTCGACGACATTGAGGTGCGGCCATTGCGCGTAACAATCACCGACGTCGTCACTCGGCGGTCGTTGGCGTCTGTTACGATGCAATGGTCGGCGTCAGGTATCGCGCTCCGTGTGAATGGGTCAGCTCGGGAGTCGTACGACTCGCTTGCGATTGGCCCGAGCGGTCGACCTTCAGTTACTTCTCGTGTCGCTCGGGCTTAGCCCCCCAATGCTCTGATGCCGCAGTCGTGCAGCGGGTCGCGTCCGCCGATCTTCGATCGGCCCGAACTCGACGTTCTGCGACTCGTCGCCTTCGCCATGGTGTTTGCACACCACTGGCTGCCGCACGATGCGAGCGCGTACCCCAACGTGCCTGCGCTTTTGGCCACGACCCTCGCTTCGAGCGCGTACGGTTTCGGCAGAGGAGTCGATCTTTTTTTCGTGCTGAGCGCGTATCTAATCACGGAACTGCTCGTTCGGGAAATTCGTCAGCGTGGCGACCTAAACATCAAGGCGTTTCTCGCACGCCGGGCGCTGCGTATCTGGCCGTTGTATTTCTTTTTGATCGCGCTGTGCGTACGCCCGATTCCTTTTCTGCACCATGAGTCCCTCAGTGATTATCACCTGATGGGGATGTTGTTTTTTGTTGGCAATTGGACCACCGCATTTTACGGCTATCCGTGGAGCGCCGCAGCTGTGTTATGGAGTGTGTCAATTGAAGAGCAATTTTATGTATGCTGGCCGTTTCTCGTTCGACGAGTGACCCGAACCCAACTTGCGCAGATCATCGTTGCGATGATCGTGGTCGCTGCCTTGACGCGCGTGTACCTCGCGGCCGTGAACGCCCGAGATCCGAGCATCTGGGTGAATTCGTTTGCCCGACTCGACCTTTTCGCGGCGGGGGCTAGTCTGAGCCTGCTATTGGAGGGGCGTGTACCGACGCTGTCCAAAGGCCGCCGGATTTCGCTGATGTTGTCGGGAATGGGTGTCCTCGTGTTTCTGGGCTACCTGCGAATCGATGATGGCTGGGGCAGCGTGTTGGGGTACTCGGTTGCGGCGGCTGCGTGCACATTGATCGTCTTCGGTACCTTGGGGAGTGCACGGGCTGGGGGCTCTCCGTTGGCCATCCTGCGGTATTTCGGCCGAATATCGTACGGCCTCTACATGTTTCACGCGCTGGCCCTGCACTGGATCGCGGAGCACTTCGGCGCGCACGGAACCCTGCTTCAAGGCGCTTCGGCGATGCTCCTTACCGCGTGCCTCGCAAGCGCGTCGCACCGCGTGATCGAACGTCCGTTCCTGAGCTTGAAGCACCGCTTCACCGTCATACCTACGCGTCCAGGGTGACGGCAGGCACCGGACGGTGCCTTGGCCACGTACCGGGACTATTGCGGCCCCCGGGAGTTCGTCGTCATAATCGGCCACCGAAATTTTACCGACGATGGTTGTAATTCGCATGAGGTCCGAAGGCACCACGATGTCCGACGTAGTCGCCGTCACCAGAAGCTTCCCCGAGCGGAACACCACATTGCTTATCGTGGTGCTCGGACTGTTGTTCTACGGCATGAACGTGGATCTGTCGCTGTACGGTGACGCTGCGATGTATGCAGACTTTGTACAGCTTCGGAAATTCGATATGCTGACGTTGCACATCGGGTACTACGTCGCACTGTTCTTCGCGGACGTAGTCGGCTCGCGCCTACTCGGCCTCCCAATCTGGGAATCTGCGGTCTGGCTCGATGTGTTTGCGGGCGCGGCGACGTTGGGCATTGCGTATGAACTTGCGCTCGAGCTTTTCGGCAATCGGCGGGACGCACTGCTGACCACAGCGATCTTCGGGCTCAGTGGACGTGCCATCGCCAATGCCACGTCGAGCGAGATGTACATGCTGCAAACGATGTTCGTTCTCGCCTCGTCGCTTTGCTATGTTCGCGCTCGGTATGTTTGCGCAGCCATCTGCGCTGCGTGTGGACTCTTTGTATCGCCGCTGAGTGCGTTTGCGTACTTCTTGTTCCCGGCGTACGAGTGGCAACGTCCGCGAGGTGCTCGATGGGAGGTTCTGCTCGACACGTTTCTGATCGGAGCCGTGATCTATCTGCCGTACCTGATCGTCGACGGCAACGAATTATTCTACGGTGTGCGCGGACTGTTCGGAATCCGCGACACATCCGGCGTCGATCCCAAAGCACTGCTCTTGAACTTTCCCAAGTATCAGTTCGAAGCGTTTACGCTACTGTTGCTGCTTGTTCTACCTGCCATCCTGGCCGTTCCGCTCGACAGGCGTTTGTCGGTGCTGTTTCTCGCCGTGGCGCTGCCGCATTTCTACATCATTTTAAAGTTGACTGGCGAGGATAATGTCTTCCTGTTGCCCTCCGATTTCTTCTTTTCTTTGTTTCTAGTGACTGGGTGGAAGTGGCTCCGCCTGCGGTATCAAGGATGGAGAGTGGCGTCGATTCCGCTCGCAGGCCATGTCCTGATGTACGGCGCTGCGGGCTTGCTGTTCTCCACCGAGCATCATCGCGGCTACGCACGTGAAGTGCGGTCTCTGACGACGCGCTTCCTTGCCGGACAACATGCGGTGGTAGTCTCAGACTGGGGTACGGTGCAGGCCATTGTCTTCTTTGGTCGCGACTCCGCGACGCGCATTCTCGCCCGCGAGACGCTCTACCAGAAAACGTTCGACATTCAGAATCTGCAGGACATGCAGCCCAACGCGCTGGATGTTGATCATCTCTACGTTTACGACAACTGGCACGCAGGCCCCATGAGCCGTTTGTTGCGAAGCCGCTCGAGTCTCGAACGTCAGGCCGCAACTTTCTCCACCGTCGCCAACGCGGAACGTGAATTGGGCCTCCGGTGCACCTTATTGGAGCGGCACGAAGGACGCCTGTACAAGTGCGAGCGGCGAAAGAAGTCGTGACGATCCCGGCGGCCTCGCATGCGTCCGAGCGTGACAGCGCTCGCGTCCCTCTCGTCATCGATCTCGACGGCACGCTTATTCGTTCGGACACGCTTTGGGAACAAGTGATGGTGATGCTGAAGCGCACACCGTGGGACTTGATCCGTTTACTTTCGTGGCTGTCGAATGGAAAAGCGTCGTTTAAGCATGCGTTGGCGCGTCACTCGATGATCGATCCGACGCATTTGCCATACACGGATTCGGTGCTCGCGCTGATTGACCGGGAGGGTCCGCGGCGTCCAATAATTCTCTGTACTGGAGCCAATGAGCGCGTCGCGCAACTTGTCGCGGAGCATCTTGGTGTGTTCAGTGGCATCATGGCCTCAAGTCCGAGCGTGAACTTGACTGGGCGAATCAAGCATGATGCACTCGTTGAGCGTTTCGGTACAAAGGGATTTGACTACGTAGGCAACGATTTGCCGGATCTTGAGGTTTTCCGCTCGGCGCGACACGCAATGGTGGTCAATCCAACGAGGCGACTGTCGCGCAGGTTGCGCGGGTCGCCGGACATAACGAGCCTGGCGTCTCCCCCGCAGGGTGCGCCGCGCGACTATCTCCGTGCCTTACGACCTGTGCAATGGGCGAAGAACACGCTGGTGTTCGTCCCGATGCTGGCAACGTTGGAATCATCGACCAGCGGTACGGTGCTCAAGTCGGGAATTGTCTTTGTCGCATTTGGGTTGTTGGCATCGAGCGTCTATGTGCTCAACGATCTCGTGGATCTGGGCGCCGATCGGCAGCACCCCAGGAAGCGGTTGCGGCCGTGGGCTTCAGCTTCGCTCCCACTCCAACACGCGCTGTTGCTCGTTCCGGTTCTAATGATCAGCGGACTCGCGGCCGGTCTCGCGCTGTCACCGTTGGTCGCTGCGATTCTCGCCCTGTATTGGGCGTGCACGAGCTTGTACTCATTCTGGCTCAAACGTGTCCCGCTGCTCGACACGTTGGTGCTCGCCGGCCTCTATACGTTCAGGATACTGGCAGGAGCCGCAGCGATCCTTGTGGTGCCATCGGTCTGGCTTCTGAGCTTCTCCATGTTTCTGTTTCTCAGTCTGGCGCTCGCAAAACGGCACTCCGAGCTCCTTGAACGTGCCGACGCCGGCACGTTCGCGTCACTCCCAGGTCGCGGCTATAGACCCGAGGATCTTTCGGTCATTGTGAGTCAAGGTGCAGCCAGCGGTTATGCAGCCGTGCTCGTTCTAACCCTCTACATCGACAACGGCGGCGTGCGCGGACATTATCGCCATCCCGAAGTGATCTGGTTGATTTGTCCGTTAGTGCTCTATTGGATCAATAAGCTGTGGCTGAACTCGCAGCGACGCGAGATTCGGGAAGATCCAGTGACGTGGGCGCTCACCAACCGGGTCAGCCGCGCGATCGCAGTTGTGTGCGTCGGCCTCTTGGTGCTCGCTAAGTTTCTGCCTTAAGTCGTCGAATCGCCGATGGTATTTGTCGGCCCAGAATTTTGCGCTCTTCCACTCTTAGAAACGAAAAAACCCCCGGGGCAGCGCCCCGGAGGCTATTCGAGCTCAAGACTTCCGCGCGACTTACGCGAGAGTCAGCGACTTGCGGTTGCGGCGGCGCGCGAGGGCACCGACCGCCAGCAATCCAATGCCCATCAGCGCGTAGGTCGACGGCTCAGGCACGTTGGTGATAAACGTTTGATTGACGACTCCGCCAGTGCGACGGTACTCGGCATCGAACGCGCGCTCATCGATGATGATCTGCCAGCCCGAGTAATCGCCCGAGGCGGCAGCCGCCAATGCGTTCGTGCGACGGCTCAGGCCATCAGCCGGATTGGAGGGATTGATAAGAGCGGAATTCGTGGTCGGATCTTCGAACAGCGTCCAGATCGCCCAGTGAATTTCATCCCACGAGCTCACCGGGTTGACCCCAAACTGACCGGAGAGGATCGCCGAGGCCTTCAGGTTCTTGAGCAAATCCGTGCCGCTTGGAGGCGTCGTGTACGTTGGAAACACTCCGCCAAGCGCGTACTGGAGCGCCGCGAGGTTGTTCGCATCGTTGATCGCCTGATCAAACGTCAAGAACCGAGCGGTCCACGGGTTCTGATTAACGCTGTTGTGAATATCGATGCAATACGCGAGGAACTCCGGCTGGGTCGGATTGATCTTCTGCAGCTTGTACGGTCCAACGACCTCGCTACCCAAGAACGCGGTTGGATCGACGAATCCGTTGAACTGGACGTTCTGCGCAGAGGCGACCGTGGACAGGGCCATGGTTGCCGCAGCCGCAAGTGGAACAAGGAAACGGGTGAGTTTCATCTGGATGGGCTCCAATGGCCATCTAAGGGTGGATCGTACGACGTAGCTCTCGTTCGTCCACGGTGCAAACGGCGGGCCACCGCTCGAGGTGTGGCATTGCGGACTCAACGACAGCAGCGAAGGGCGTAGAAATGCTATAAGCTGTTACAATACAATGCTTTATAACACATACAGCTTTCGAGGTCGAGTTCGCGGTTTGATCGCCAGAAGGAGCGCCTTTCCAGAATCGATGCACCGCCGCATGCATTTGTTGCTAGCATGCAACACACCAGGCGGACGACGGAGCCCGACCGAAATTCGAGATCGTGACGAATGACGACTCAAGTGGCACCAAAGGGCTGATCGGTCTTCAGGCACCGCGGGCCCTGGCCGGGGACGAGACAAGTAGAGAGCGTGCCAGAGCGACCTTGATTGGCGAGCCCTAGAGGCTGGACGAAATTGGGGAACAAACCGCCGAACTGACAACGCGGAGGGAAACCTTCGCATCGCGTCTGATCGGCACCACTGTACGAGTTGTGGGCCGAGACGACGTGAGGAGATTGTTCCAACGCCACCAAATCTTTCGATGCGAAACGAGGAGAGGGATTCGTGAAAGCTCACGGTTGCCGAGGGCGAGAGCCCAGCGCGAACACCGAAACGCAATCGTGCGCAAGCCAGACTGGCGCGGAGCATCGGTGCGCTCGCCCCCGGATCCGTGATTCAGATCAGTCTTCAGGCGAAAGACGTATCGGCCGCACGTCGTTCCACCTGTCACGCGCCGCGACGGCGCTTGCACGGCTGTCGTACCTCGACTGACTGGCCGAAAACCGTGAGCGTTTCGATCGTCTATCCGCTGAGTCTCCCGACTCCCCACATCGGCTCTCGTCGAGCTCGGCGTCGCCGCGAGTACCGCGGGAGTTGCGCTCGAAGTTGCTCTGGTCACTGGGATATCGCTCAAGTTCTGGCTACGGACGCGTGCTAGTCATTCAAAACGGTTTGGGAGGAGGTTCGTTGGCAAGTACGCGACGAGTTCTACTACTTAGTTATCATTTTCCTCCGAGTTCGGCTGCCGGTGCCGTCCGATGGGGTGCCTTTACGAAAGTCGGGGTTGCGCGCGACTTCACTTTCGACGTTCTCGCAGGCGGGCTCGAAGGCGCCACGGAGCCGCGTCACGACAGCATCGACGGGTCGCCAGTTAGGGTTCATCGACTTGCCGACTACGCGCATCCGGCGGAGCGACTTATCTCCGGAATAGCGAAGGTCAGGCGTTCACTTGGACGGAAAGCATCCGGCCCTAGTGAGTCACAAGAGAGCGGTCCCGCGACATCGATTCAGGAACAGATCGCACACCGAGACAATGTCTTGCGGCTTCGCGCGATTGACGCTGGATGGCGTCGAAACCTGAGCGCTTGGCGTTTCACGCAGGAATCGTATGGGTGGGTGCGCCAAGCGATTCGCCGCGGCATTCAACTCGGCGCCGAGCGACGGTTCGACGTCGTCGTCTCGTCGGCTCCGCCGTACATGTCGCAGTTCGCCGCATACAAGATCGCGAAGTCTTTGGGCGTCCCTTTAGTGCTCGACTTTCGAGATCCGTGGACCGTGCACGACATTCTACCGACGGAGATCGCCACGCCGTTGTTCTACGCTCTGGCGGACCGTTACGAGCGCCCCGCGGTGCGTCGCTCGTCGCTTATCGTGATGAATACAGAATTGGCGCGTACTCGCATGCAGGAGTACTATCCACAGAGTCGAGTGATCGTGATTCGAAATGGCTTCGATGGCAGCGTACCGATGCCACAGCATGACCCACAGCGATTTGTCATGACGTATGCAGGAAGTATCTACCTCGATCGCGATCCCCGGCCTATCTTCGCCGCATTGAAGTCCGTCGTGCAGACGACGAGCGCCACGCCGCGTTCGCTCATGTTTCAGTTGATTGGCGGTTGTAGCGAGTATGCCGGCGTTCCGACCATGGAGCTCGCAGAAAGAGCCGGAGTACGCGACTTTGTCCAAGTGAAGCCGTCGGTCGACCGAGTCGAGCTTTACCGCGAATTCGCACGCTCCGCTGTACTAATCAATCTCCCGCAGAGCGCGAGACTTGCCATTCCCTCAAAGATTTTCGAGTACCTGCATTTCCCTTCGTGGTTGCTCGCACTCGAGGAGGGCGAGAGTGCGACCTCAGAACTATTGGCACAGACGAACGCGATCGTCCGTTCGCCAGCCGAGGTTGAGAAAATTTCGGAAGCTATCGTCTCCATGTATACACGATACATGGGCGGTGAGATGCCATCAGCGCTGGCGCGCGGCGGAGAGTACGGCGCCAATGCGCAGGCAACAGCGTTGTTTGATCGACTCGGTGAGGAGCTGCAGGATCCTACTGGCGCACAGCGCGGACGCGAGCGGCGACAGCGCTGAGAGCGCTTGAAACACCGGAAAGCACAGCACTCGGATGTAGCACGAACTCTCGTCCGACACGCACGCGCTCATCGGTAAAACGCGCTTTGAAGGCGGTAATGCCGGCCAAAGGATGATCCGCTGGCGCGTCCGCGGCGATTACGCCGCCCATGTCGAACCACTGGTGTGCGTTAGCCATGCTCCACATCATCGACTGCCACAACAACGGATACGCGAGCGGTGTACGTCCTAAGTCCGGCGCTCGCTCCGACGCTCCGATATCGTACGAAACAAAGTCACCGTGCGAGCGAACCCAGGCGATTGCCACGAGATCCTCCGGCGGCTGGCGACCGCTCGCAAATACGCCAAGGAGACGCGAATGCGGGTCCGTAGCAACGAAAGACATGAGCGCCCTCAGATCTCGACGGGGGGCCGATTCATCAGTTCGGCGAAAGGCGTCGTAATAGAGTTTTTCGACTTTTTCGAGGTGAGCGAGATCGGCGAATTCGCGGACCTCTAGGCCGATCTTCTCGATCGCGCGGATATCTCGGCGTGTGCTCTGCGAGAATTTGGAGAAAACGACTGCGGGATCTGAGTCCAGGCGCACTCTTAGTGTCTCTCGATAGCCACGAATGTCCGCGAGTTCCGTCAGTCCGCTCGCTGTCAGCGCGGAGGCGAACCGCTCGCTGCGTTCTGCATCTTCTTCGAAGACCTCGACATGTAGACGCAGCACTCGCCCAACGGACCTGACAACGGCGTCGAATATCTCGCCAAGCTGCGGCAACAACGGTTCATGCAGCGCTCGACCAAACCTCTCGATCCGGAGAATCCGAGACCCGGGTATGGTCTGGCTGCGACCGACAAGAACCGCCAAGCCGGTGCGAATACCCTCGGAACTGAGCACTCGACACCATACCGCGTCTGATGCGTCGGTCCACCGATAATGATGAGGGAGATGATGTCCGGCCGCGCTTAGCTGCTCCAGATCGGCCAGGTGCTGTGGTGAGCCGAACGGTGAGGTCTCAACCTGTAGCTGCTCACGCATTTCTTGTAGTTTCCTTGCTATGCGTCGAAACGAGAACCTCTCTCTAGATTCTACACTTCGTAGAATTCTACGAGGCCCACGAGCATTCGCCCACTCCGCGCTGCGGTGGCTGTGGCGAAACGAGCGCGTCCTGGTCTTCACCAAGAAGATCGATGGAAAGCAAGATGATTCGCTCGTCTGGAGCCGGAACGACGTGGGATTATTAACGGTTCCGGCGACTGTAGATGCTCTCAATCAGACGAATCTACTGATCCCGAAGTTACTCATCGAGTCGGTGGCTGCCGCACCAGCGGAAGAATGGGTCCACGCGCTGGCCGCAGGATCGGAGATTGTCGGCTGGGGTATGTCAGCGTCGCCACAGAATGGGTGGCCGATCACCGAAACCGAAAGCGTATTGGATGTACCAAAGGGCGACGTCGTGATGACGACGTTCTTTGTACATCCGAGTTGGAGAAACCGCGGCCTCTATCAGGCGCTCTTGCAGGCGATGCTCGCTCGGGAAGGCGCGCGCGCCGACGCGCACCTGTCGGCGTGGATTTGGTGCCTCGAATCGAACATTGCGTCCGCGCGCGCAATTCGAAGAGTCGGATTTATCGAGTCACAGCGACACGTTTTTAGTCGTAGATGTGGCTTCAAGACCGTTCGTGTTCACGCGAGCAGTTGAGAAGCGCACTCAGTGCCAACGCATGGCTGCCTCGGGGAACAACAGGAGCGCGAAAGGTTCGCTGCAGTGCCTCTCGACGTCGGACAATCGTCTGGTCAGTTGCCACGCGCAACTCTGCCTCGTCACCCGTGATGTACCTTGACCCGCTGCACTGTTCTCCTCCGCCCTCCAACACACCCGAATGCCGCTTCCGCGCTCGGCACTTATCTGCCATGTCGACGATCAACTCAACGAGGTGGGCTTCGCGCGTTGGATGGCGAGCATTTCTGATCTTCGGCTAGTCATTCGAATTCATGAACCACCACGGCGAGCGCTCAAACGAATTCGCCGAGAGATTCAGCGAATCGGCTACTTTAGGATGCTCGACGTCTTCGCGTTTCGCGTCGCGCATCGACTATCTCACGGGCACGCGGTCTCATCATGGCGTGATCAGACCGTTCGGGCGTTAGTCTCGCAATACCCCGCCCCGAGCGCGCAAATCGTGGATGTGACGAACGCAAATGACGAGCGGGCGGTGCGAGCGCTACGGGAATGTGAAGTTGATTTTGCAATCGCGAGGTGTAAGCAACTATTGGCGCCGCGAGTATTCGAGCTACCCCGGAAGGGCGTCTTCGTCCTACACCCCGGTATCTGCCCGGAGTATCGAAACGCTCACGGAGGATTCTGGGCGCTCGCGTCGGACGACACCGGAAACGTTGGAACAACGCTTCTCCGGATCGATCGAGGCGTTGATACCGGTCCGGCGTTTGCGTACTTCCAGACACGATTTGACCCCTGCGTCGAGTCGCCGATAACGATCCAGGATCGGACGCTGTTCGACAATCTTCCTGAGGTGGCAGATGCGCTCATGCGTGCGATATCCGGAGAGGCGCAGCCAATCGACACGCACGGCCGACGCTCGGGCGAATGGGGGCAGCCATGGTTCAGCGCTTGGCGCGGATACCTGCGGCGCGAACGAGATCGACGGGCATTAGGATGAACATTCTTCTGTATCACGATGTTGTCCCGCGAGAGCAAGAGGAGTCCTCTGGATTTGCCGGCGCCGACGCAGCGCACTATAAGCTTTCGCCGGAGGCGTTCGCCGATCATGTGTCGCGCGTTCATCGAGGCGGTAGCGACCTCTTGTTTTCGTTCGATGATGGCGGCGCCTCGGCCATGCACATCGCAGATACGCTTGAGGGGTATGGACTTCGGGGCGTGTTCTTTATTCCGAGCCGCTACGTTGGTTCTCCCGGATTCTGCACCGCGCAGGAACTTCGAGGCTTGGCGCTCCGCGGTCACGAAATCGGCAGTCACTCTGCCTCCCATCCCGTACCGATCTCAGCGCTCTCTGATGAGGCGTTAGCGACCGAGTGGAGTGAAAGCCGGGCGGCGCTGCGCGATACCATTGGCCGGGACATTCTGTCGGCGTCGGTGCCAGGCGGGTTCACGTCGATGCGCGTGGAGCAAACTGCTGCGGCTGCCGGGTATTCCCGGCTCTACACGTCAGAACCGACACGCCGTACGCGGCGGCGTGGATCGATGGAGATCTACGGCCGATTTTCGATTACGCGCGCGACATCGTCTCAAACGATCTCCGTACTCGCGTCGGGTGCCGCGTGGCCGTGGTTGTATCAGTCCAGCGTCTGGACCACGAAGAAGGCGATCAAGGCCATCGGAGGGCGACACTGGCTGGCCCTCCGAAAAGCGTACTTCAGGTTGCGGGCGCAGCCATAGGTTTCGGTGCACGCCGCGGACCGGTACTCGCGCGCCGGTCGGCCAACATGGGTGCGGCACCGGCGTAGGCGAGTAGGGTGCATTCGAGCAGAGCCAGATGCAGGTACAGCGCGTTGATGTACTCCAGCGACGCGAAGATTCCTGCGAGCATGTACGCCAACAACCCGATCGCGAGCGCGCGAATTACCTGCCGATCATTCGTTTGATATCGGCGTGAGCGTTTGAAGGCGACGAGCATGTTGACGAAACAGTTGCTCAGGAAGATTGCCAATCCGACAATTCCGAGTTCGGCCGCCGCGTGCGCATAGGTGTTGTGCGCATCTTTCTTGCCACCGGCGGTTGGAAACTCGCCGTGGAGATCGCGCGCGTATTGCTCGTGGGTGATCTGGTACGTGCCCGCGCCGACGCCGGAAATTGGATGGTCCTGCGCGATTCGCAGCGCAATACCCAGGATCTGGTACCGCTGCTCCGCCGAGCCTTCGCGATCGACTCCCTTCATGCCGCCTTCCACTGAGACGTTGGAGAGTCCACTTAAACGCGTCCAGACTTGCTTGGGTGCAAAGAACGCCGACAGACCCAACAAGACCGCGACACGCAGCAACGTCTTGGGGTTGCGTACTGTGGTCGCGACCACGATCACCGTCACCACGCCGAGCGCCAGCAGCGCGCCGCGCGACTGAGTGAAGAACACCAATCCCACGGTGAGCAATGACGCGAGGGACGACGCCCAGCGCACCAGACGGCTTCGCGACGCGAACGCCAGCGCGACGATGACCGACAGAAACATCAGGGCGAACGCCGCGAGATCGTTCGGGTTGTTGTACGTCTTGTTCCAGACGGCTCTGCCGAACACCGTGTTGCCGATGAAATAGTTCACGGTGGCGCCGCGCAGTGGAAAGAACACCCAACAGAGCGCCGCGAACGCCATGAACATGCGGACCTGCGCTCGCGTGCGCAGCACGTTGAACGCAACAAACACGACGACCCACAGCTTGGTCAGGATCCAAGTTTCATCGAATGCCTGGTCGCGATTGGGACTCGTGAGATACGCCACCCACGCCCACACGACGAACGCGCCGAAGAAACCGAGCGCGCGTCCGACCCGCAGTGTGGAGATCTGCAAGCCGAGCAACAGTACCGAGGCAACGATCGCAATGTCGGCACCCGGGAGATAGTACGTGATAACGACGAAGTAGTAGTACATGAACGCGATCAGCGCCGGCGTCCATTCGACACCGGTGAGCAGTTCGCGAATTGCCGCGCCGATAGAGAAACCGGAATCGGAGGGAGTAGACGGCACGGACGTCCGCGATCCCCGACGGAGCCGATTGCTGATTCCCCCGCGACGGGGCGCTGATAGTGATGGGGCCGTCATGCGTGCGATCTCACGTGCGCGCTCTCACGAGTTCAGCGTACAGGGCTTCGAGTTTGGCCACGGCGGCGGACGCAGAGAAATGTGCTTCGGCGCGCAAGCGGCCGGCACGTCCCGCACGGCGTCGCCATTCGGGATTTGCGGAGGCGAATTCGAGCGCCCGAACCCACGCGTTGACGTCGAGCGGTGGCACGAGCAGGCCCGTGTCCTTGTCGACGACAGCGTCGGGAATTCCGCCAACGTCGGACGCGAGCACGGGAATGCCCACGGCCATTGCTTCGACCACCGCATTCGGGAACCCTTCATGCAATGACGGCAACATGGCGAGATCTGCGGCACCAAACGCTCGCCACGCCTCGTCGAGATGTCCCACGAACTGGATACGGTCGGTCAAGCCCCGATCGCGCACCAGCGATTCCAGCGATTGCTGCTCTGGTCCGTCGCCGACCAGCAAGAGACGTAACGCCGGATTCACCGTCGCAGCGCGCTGGCAGGCGTCGATCGCTCCGCGGTGATTCTTCTCGGAGCGCAACCGGGCGACGATTACCACGACACAGTCGCTCTCGCCATAGCCAAAACGTGCCCGAGTGGCGGCCCGATCGAGAGGAGTCTTGAACACGCGATCGTCGGCAAAGTTCGAGACAACGGCGACGCGGGCCGGTGAGAGCCACGCTTGACGGCGCGCGCTGTCGGCCACGGTGTCGGAGTTGGCCAGGACACGCTCGGCGGCACGAAACGCGACTATATCGGTTAACCGATGCTGCGGGAACCCATATTGTGACCACCGCTTGCTCGCGATGGCTGGCACGCCAGCCCGTCGGGCGGCGAGCGTCATCAGAAAGTTTGAATAGGGATCGTGCGAGTGTACGACGTCGACCTGCTGCGCCTGCATGAACGCAGTAGCTTCGCGCACGCGATGCCACGCGTCGCGACTGATCAGACTGCGAGCGGAAAAGTTGTGCACCGAGATCCCCGCGGCGGCATAACGCGGATACATACCGTCGACGCGCGGCGTCATCGTCATCACCGTGAGATGATGGCCGCGCGCTGCGAGCAACTCCGCCGTGCGTACGGCATTGAGTTCCGAGCCGCCGGACGGCGACATGGACTCAATGCAGAACGCGAGCCGATACGACTGCGCTGCCGGGGCGGCCATCTCAACCATCATGTGATTCAGGCGGACCGCTGGCGGGCGAAGGGAACACTGCGCGATTGCTGCAGAAACTGCAGCAGCATGAGCACGCGCCAGAGCCGTTCCGTGTGCTCCTCGCCGCGAAGGTGCGCTGCCCAGAGCGCACGAACGGGCCCGGGAGTCAGCCACTCGCGCACCAGTGTCTCGTCGAGCAGGAGCGATTCAGCCCACGAGCGCAGAGGCCCGCGCAGCCAGGTGCCAACGGGAACCGCGAATCCCTGTTTCGGGCGTTCGAAGAGGTCGACGGGGACGTAGCGCGCGAGCACGTTGCGCAGGAGCGCCTTGCCGACGCCGTTGCGGATTTTTCGGTCGAGCGGTTCACGCAACGCGAACTCCACGATGCGATGATCGATGAGTGGGGCGCGCGTCTCGAGCGACACGGCCATGGCGCAGCGGTCGACCTTCACGAGAATGTCGTCGGGCAGATAGGTCTGCATGTCGTACGCCATTTGCGCTTCCGCCGAGCTAGCCGTAGCCGGCCACGCCACTTGCCACGTTTCCGTGGACGCGACGCGATCGGACCGCATGAGCAGCGACGGATCCACGACGGCGGACAAGAGCGTTTCATACCGCATGCGATCGCTGCGGTCGCGCAGCAATCGTGCGACCCGCGCGCGCGTGTTGGGCATCCACGTGCTGGTAGCGCCCATGGATTGCAGCAAGGCGGACGGTGCCGCAGCGACCACCGCGCCGACGAGGGGTGCACAGACCGCCGGGACCCGCTTTACGGCGGCCGCGATGCTGTCGGGCGCATGGTACTGCGAGTAGCCACCAAAGAGTTCGTCGCCACCGTCGCCACTCAGCGCCACCGTGACGTGCGCGCGCGTCGCCTCGCAGACGAGATAAGTCGGCAGTTGCGAGGAGTCCGCAAAGGGCTCGTCGAACATGTGCGGCAGGCGATCGACCAACGTGAGGGCACGTTCCGGTTCGAGCAGAATTTCCGTGTGCACGGTGCCGAGGTGTTCGGCGACCTTGCGCGCGAACCGGCTTTCGTCGAACGCGCTCTCGGAGAAGCCAATCGAAAACGTGCGCACCGGGGTCGCCGACACTTGCTGCATCTTGGCGACGACGAGCGAGCTGTCGATGCCGCCGGACAAGAACGCGCCGAGCGGGACGTCCGAGATCATCTGCTCCCGCACGACCGTTGAGAGCAACTGATCGAAGTGATCGGCGCTCTCTTCGAAGGTACGCTCCGCCGCGGACGGGTGCGCCGCCAACTGCGACTCGATCGACCAATAGCGATGCGTCGTTGTGTTAAGCGCTCCGCCGTTGCGGACGATGTGCAGGCACGATCCGGGCAGCAGCTTTGCGACGCCGCGAAAAATCGTGCGCGCACCGCGCGAGCACCCGCGCGCGAGCACATCCGCGACCGACTCCGGATCGATTTCCGTGGGGAAGTTGTCGAGCACGCGAAGGCATTTGAGCTCGGAGCCAAAGGCGAAGGTTTTGCCGAAGGCACCGTAGTAGAGCGGCTTTTCACCCATGCGGTCGCGCCCGAGCCAGAGCGATTGCGTGTGCTTGTCAAATACGGCAAACGCGAACATGCCGGCCAACTGTTCGACGGCGCGCAAGACACCGTGCGTCTCGAACATGGCCAGCAAGACTTCGGTGTCGGACGTTCCGCGAAAACGCTGTCCGCGCGACAGCAGGTCGGCCCGGAGCGATTGAAAGTTGTAGATTTCGCCGTTGAAGGTGATGCAGTAGCGTCCGCTCGCCGACGTCATCGGCTGGGCGCCGGTCGGCGACAGATCGACAATTGAGAGACGCCGATGACCAAACGCGAGACCGACATCCGGAAACACTTCGTGACCGTCGGCGTCAGGGCCGCGATGCGGGATCTGCGCCGTCATCGCGCGCACGGCATCGTCGAGATTTGAGACTGGCGCCCAGACGCCGGCAATGCCACACATAGCGGTTATCGTTATCCGTTCGAGCGTTTGGTGAGCGCAGTTCGGCCGGGGCGTCGATCCCGAGTCGCCGTGGTTCCGCGCCGTGAAGGAATGACTCGGGAGAGGACGTCCGGGCAACAACCCTCACACCGTGCGGCGAAACGCCCAAGCCGTTGCAGCGTCTTAATGTACCCGGTGTCGGCGCAGCGGGTTCACTCCGACCTGTTCGGGGAGCGGCCCCCTCGCCGGATCGCTATCGTCACTGACTCTTCGGACTTCGTTTTCGATGGAATTTCGGGTTGCGGTATGCGCGACGGGAGAGTCCCCTGCGCTTGCCGACGTCGCGGGCTTCGTGACTGAGCGTCGTCGACTGGGTTCGTCGACGCTCAGCTGGTATCGGCCGTCTGTCGCAGACGATTCGGTGCATCTGGTCGAGTTTTCGACGATCACCGTGTTGTATCTGGGAGAACCGATCGCGCGTTCGCGTGTGGAAGCCGTTGCGCGCGCGCTGTCCGACGTGAGTTCGGCGACCGAACTGGGACCGCGAGTGGCCCGGGCGAGCGACGCGATTGACCGCGTGTTCACGATGGCCGTCTACGACGCAGCGGCGAACACATGGGGCTTTGCCAGCGACGAGTTGGGTGTGCGCCCGTGGTACTGGCATGCGCGCGATGGCGCGTTCTTTCTCTCCACGACACGGGCCGGTATCCGGATGCTGACTGGTGCGAGCCCCGATCTGCTGGGCGTCGCGCAGTTGGCGATCGCGGGATACACCGTGGGCCGTCGATCGACGATGGACGGTGTGCAGCGGAACCTGTCCGGAGAAGTGCTGACGTACGACTGCCAAGCGGGGCGCGCCACGTCCATCATGCGCCCGGCTCCGGTTCGCGATGCGCAGATCTCCATCGAAACCGCGGCGGATGCGCTTCGCGGCGCGTTTCGCGAGGCCGTTGTCGATCGCATGGAATTGGATCGCTGGAACACGTCGTTTCTCAGTGGCGGACTCGACTCGCGGATGGTGGTGTCGTCGCTGGTCGAGAGCGGTCGCCGACCGATCACGTACACGCTGACGCATGCCCATTCGCTGGACGTGCACCTCGCGCGCGGTTTCGCCGATGTCGCAGGCGTTCCGTTGCATCGGGTGCCGTTTCTGCCGGCGCGGCGAATTCTTTGGGCCGGTCGCATGCGCCGGGCGTTGGAGCACACGCACGCCAACGCGGCCTTTGAGCCGACGGGCGCGGCGTGGTCGGGCGACGGGGGCAGCGTCTGTGCAGGAGGCGTCAACGTGACGGCCGCGCTTACCGCGACGTTGAATCGTGCCAACGGCGCCGAGGAGGCGACACGCGCGCTCGGCCTCGTCATTCCGCGCGCGCTCGTCTCGGGAGCGAACGCGCGGACGCTTCGCGACGCCATGATCGCGGATGTCCAGTCGGAGCTCGCGCGCGTGACGACGTATCATGGGGAACTGACGTCCTACGACCTCCTGCTCGCGAACGATCAGCGGCAGCATCTCGACACGCATTTCGAGGGATGGGCGGCGCATCGTCTCTCGTACTTCTTGCCGTTCTACGATGCGCGTGTCCTGCGCGTACTCCGGTCACTGCCGGAATCGATGATCGAGTGTCATCGCGTGTATGCGCACTGGCTCGCGCGCATGCCGGCGTTTGTGACCGCAGCGCCGTGGCAGACCTACCCCGGGCACGAGCCGTGTCCGCTGCCGCTGCCGGACGTGTTCGAGTACCAGTTCAGCGCCGGAGCGGCGCGTCGGATTGCCGGTCGCATGGACCGCGAATTCCGTCGCTCGTTCTCCGCGTGGTTGCGCGGCGGCGCGCAGCCTCTGGGTGGCATCTCGCGAGCCCGTGCGGTCGCGTTGGGTGTCGCTCATCTGAGCGGCGTGCGGCGATCGGAATTGAACGCGACGATTCTCAACGACCTCGTGCGCCCGGACGATTTCGGCGGCCTCGACATCGATCACGAAGACCTGGCGTTGTCCGACTCGACGCTCGCGTCGAGCGGGGGGCGTTAGTCCGTGTCGCTGCCGATTGCCTTGCTGCGCAGCGCTCGCGGCCTCGCGTTGCGCGCGGCGGATCAGGCGGGCCTGAATGCAATGACGGGCCGCGGCCGCTGGCGTCGTGAACGTCTGCTGATCCTCTGCTATCACGGCGTCTCGCTGCGTGACGAGCACGAGTGGTCGGACTTGTACGTGTCGCCCGCGCATCTGGAGCGTCGGCTGCAGCTCCTGCGCGCGATGGGCGCGCACGTGCTGCCGCTCGAAGAGGCACTCCATTTGATGCGACGTGGAACATTGCCGCCATTGGCCGTCAGCCTGACCTTCGACGACGGCGCCTACGATTTTTCGCATCATGCAGCGCCGATTATGGCCGCCGCGGACGTGCCGTCGATGCTGTACCTCACGACGTACTACTCCGGGCGCAAACAGCCCGTGTTCGATACGATGGCGTCGTATCTGATGTGGAAGGCGCGCGGGCAGTCGCTGCGATTGCCAGGGCTGGAAGAGACGGCCGTCATCCCGTCGACCATTCACGATGCCGCGTTCGCGGCGCTGCATACGCGCTTTCGCCAATTCGCCTTCGATCGCCGCATGTCGGCGGATGAGAAGCACGAACTGCTCCGGGCGCTCGCCGAGCGAGTGCGCATCGACTTTGATGATCTGGTCGACGCGCGATTGCTGCAGATCATGACGCCGGCGGAGGTTCAACAGCTTGATGCGCGGGTCTCGATCCAACTGCACACGCATCGACACCGGACGCCGCGCGATGCACCGCAGTTTGCGCAGGAACTTATCGACAACGCGCAGGCGATCCATGTCAGCCGCCCAACGGCGCGGCTGAATCATTTCTGTTATCCCTCCGGCGACTACGTTACCGAGTATGCGGCGTGGCTGCGTGACGCGAACGTCGAGTGGGCGACAACGTGCGATCCGGGCTTTGCCAGCACGGGCGCCGACCCGTATTTCCTGCCGCGCTTTATCGACAGTGAAGTGGTCAGCGAGGCAGCGTTTTCGGCTTGGGTGAGTGGCCTCAGCCGATTCTTCTTTGCCGGCCGCACCACCAAACCTGTGCGTCTCGTGACCGACGAGACCGCAGCGCTCTCACACACCTGATCCAATGAAACTTCTTCATGTTGTTGGCGCCCGTCCGAATTTCCCGAAGCTTGCGCCGGTCTACCGTGCTGGCGCCTCGCGCGGACACACGCAAGTCATCGTGCATACGGGTCAGCACTACGACGAAGCCATGTCGGGACGGTTCTTCTCCGACCTCGGCATCCCGGCGCCCGACGTGAACCTCGAGGTGGGATCGGGTTCCCATGCCTCGCAGACCGCCACGATCATCGAGCGATTCGAAGCCGTGCTGCTCGCGCATCGACCCGATTGGCTGGTCGTATATGGCGATGTGAACTCGACGATGGCAACGGCGATCGTCGCGTCCAAACTCGGCGTGCGAATCGCGCATGTCGAGGCGGGCCTTCGCAGTGGCGATCGATCGATGCCCGAGGAAATCAATCGCCTCATTACCGACCGGCTGGCCGATTTGCTCCTCACGCCATCAACAGATGCGCGTGGCACATTGCTGGCAGAAGGCGAACCGGACAGCGAGATCGAATTCGTAGGCAATGTCATGATCGACACGCTGTTTGCGTCGCTGCCGCACGCGGAGAGCAGCGGCTACGCGGCACGCGCGGGTGCGGATGGGACGCACGTCGTCGTGACGCTGCATCGACCCTCGAACGTAGATGAGGCGGAGCGGCTCGAAGGCATCGTGACGGCGCTGCGCGAGATCGCGACGACGCGCAAAGTCTTTTTCCCGTGCCATCCGCGTACCCAGGCGCGCCTCAAGGCGATGTCTGCGGACCTGACGGGCATCGAAATTTCCGATCCGATCGGGTATTACGAGATCCTCGATCTCGTTCGCGGTGCGCACTGTGTCGTGACGGACTCCGGTGGCCTACAGGAAGAGACGACCGCACTCGGCGTACCCTGTCTGACACTGCGGCCAAACACCGAGCGCCCGATCACGATCGCTGAGGGCACGAATCAACTCGTTGCCCATCCGTCGGAACTCATTTCGTTGGTCCAGCGTGCCGCGCGTTCATCGACGCCCCGCCGCCCGCAGGGATGGGACGGACGTGCCGGCGAGCGCGTTATTGCCGCGTTGGAGAAACACGCGTAGCAGAGGGTGCGGATCGCGCGAAGCTTCCCACGGCGGATCGCACAGTGAGCGTGCGATCCGCCGTTAGCGTTTGCGGGCGCGCACCATGGTGATCAGCGCTATGACGCGCGTGCGCATCGTCAGGAAGACAGTTCCCGCGTAGGCGGCTCCGCCCGTGGCGATGAGCAGCGCGAGCAAGAGCTTGCGATCCGTGATCACCGGCGAGGCGACGGCTCGTACAGCAGACACGCCGAGCGCCATGACGACCACTGCCGCCACCGGTCCGGCAAGAGTGCCGAGTAGTCGTTTAACCGGCAGCTCGATTTCCTTGCAGGTCAGCCAGAGCTGAAACGCGACCAGTGGCGGCGACATGATGCTCCACGAGCGTGCCACGCCGATGGCACCATAGCGCGACCCGATCCAGAAGCCGACCGGGAGCACTATGGCGGACAGGATCGTGTATCGCATCTCGACTGCGGCCTTGAGGCGCGCAAGCAGCACCTGGCTGCAGATCGGCCCGAGTGTGCGAATCGTGGTAGCGAGTGCGAGCGACTGAATAATCGGGACTGCGTCGGCCCACTTTGGTCCGAGCACGACGCCGACCATCTCCGGCGCCACCAGCGCCATGCCGATCGTCGCGGGAAAGAGCACGAGCGCCAACGCTTCGGCAATGCGCAGGAAATAGCGTTGGATTTCTGCGATGTCCTTCTGCACGCTTGCGAAGACGCCTGTCGTGACGCCCATGATCATGCTGGCGATCTTCTGCGACGGCAGCGTGGTCAGATTCCACGCCATCGAGTAGCTCCCGAGAGCCAACTTGCCCGCGCGTCGCGAGACAATCGCGATATCGGCGTTGCTGTAGGCGTACCATGCGGCGCGTGCGGACAGCACCTGGCCACTCATGTGCAGCGAGCTCTTGATGTCGTGCCATCGCGGCACCGCCACGCGATATCGCAGCGTGACATAGAGGACAGCCGTGACAACAAGCACGGCACACACCTCATTCAACACGAGCGCCCAGTAGCCAGCACCGCTGAGCGCCAAGACTAGCAACGCCGAAGAGGCCACGACTGCTTTCGTGACTTCAATGTTGGACTGGGTGCGGAATCGCAGTTGCTTCTGCAACAGCGCAAACGGCAGGGAGTTGAGTGACGAGAGCGCGGTCGAGAAGCCGAGCACCGGCAGTACGCGGCGCAGTTCCTCGACGCCGAGCGTCGCCGCAACCCACGGAGCGGCGATGACGGTGACCAGCCATGCCACAAGCCCGAGCGAGAGTGAGAGACCACCGAGCTGCGCGATGGCGTCGTCGCTCAAATCCCGTTGTGAGACGATGGCAGTCGCGAGACCAAATTCGGTAACGAGTGCAATGAAGCCGAGATAGGCGGTCGCTGCTGAGACCACTCCATAGTCGGCAGGCGACAGCAGGCGCGCGACCAGCAGTGACACGGCCCATGTCGCCAGTTGCGACACGGTGCGCGCTGCCGCCGCCCACGCGATGCCGCCCACGAGCGCGCGGTCGCGCTCGCGTCGCTGCGTCGACGCGATCTCCGTGGCATCGTGACTCATGCTGAACCTGGCATCGCCGACTTGACGCCACTCGCGCCGAGCGCGTCGCGATACTGATCGGCCAACTCACTCACTGCCCAGTGAACCAGGAAGAGCGTCGGCGAGGGGGCCCGTCGGCAGCGCGCGGAGAGCCGGGTTTCGAAGACCGAGAGCCAGGGGATCTGTTTGACCCATGCGCTCGTGCGCCATTCCACGCGCTCTTGAACCGCATGCAGCACGCGGCGGCGCGCATAGCTGCTGCCGTAGGCCGTCAGCGACTCGGCGATTTCGTGTTGCCAGCGATGCGCAAACCGCTCGAAGCGCTCGAGCGCGGCCGGACTCAAGACATCGGACGGCGCCCGGTCGTAGTACATCGGCGCGGTGATGGCCATCTTGTTGGAGCCAAACGCATCACGCGGAATCCCTGCCGACTCCGCGATGCGCCGCGGAATCGGTCGATCGTACTCGGAGCCAAGTCGCCACGGAGTCATCTCGGGTGAGTGCGAGATTGCGAGCACCGATCCATGACTGGCCAACGTCAGAATCGGAATCGGCAAATGGACGAAACCGCATTGCAGGCGGTATTCTCCCATCGACCCTCCTCCGGGATAGCGAATCGCGAGGCGTTCACTGGCATCGGGATTTCCCGCCAGCCCCCACAGGGTGTCGCCCAGAAATCCGGTGAACACCACACTCTGTCGCAGCAGCGCACCGGCGGCGGCCAACACCACATCCTCGCCGCCGCCGCCGCTCGCAAGACTCGCGAGTTCGGCCGCGCCATCTCCGCGGAGATACGCATCGCGCGAGAACAGTTGCGGACGCAATCCCAGCACGTGGGCGATATCCGTACCGTCGTCCGTGGCAGTGGCGTACCCTTCCCGCGCCTCCCCAAAGGTCACGGCCTCCGTCGCGCCGCACGCGCGCGCGAACACGGCACATGCAGGCGAATCGTACCCGCGAGAGACCGTCGCCAGCGGTCGAAAGCGCTGCGGTCGCGACGCGTCGTTCGCGTTCTTCACCACGGCGCTGCACAGTTGCATCACATGGTCGTGATAGGCGGAGAAATCGGCGAAGCGTGGCGCAACGGGCGGCTGTTGATGCTGGAGCGCGAGGTCGTTTCCGACGACGAAATCTGCGCACTCGAATTGTGAGACAGTACAGTACGCGTCGCGCGCGACGACGGGTCGCATGCGCGCGGGGCCGTCTATAAACGACAGCAAGTCCGCCTCCACATGCGGGTTGGAAATCGGGAGGCGATATCCTTCCCACGCCAAGGCGAGTGGCAGAGAGTTTGACACGATCAGATGTGACGACGCGCGGACGGCCCAGAGTCGCTCGAGAATGTGCGTCGTGCCCCGCACGCGCACGCCCGTTGGGGTCAGCAGCAGTCCCGACCCCAAGAGCACCGGCGTCTCGGCGAATCCATCGGCCGCGCACGGACCTGGCCATGCGCCCTCGGCGACCCATGTCTCCGCGCAGAGAACTCCATCTCCGTGAATAACCTCGACGACGCTGTCCGCGGCGGAGATGCGCGCTGCCCACGCGAGCGTCGGCAGTCCACCGATCTGCTGCGTTCTCAGCGTGCGCGTCACGATCGACGCTCCCGTACTCGCATGCCGGTCATCGGCGCGTTCCCGAGTCGGGCGCGCTCGTCAGCAGCGCATCGAGTTGCGCCGCGAGATCCACCATGAACTTGCTGGCACCGCCCGGGCTCATGTGATAGCCGTCGGTAAAGTCCTGCGCGGTGTAGGCGATGCGCGATGACGGCACGATCACAGGCACGTGCGCGCGTTGTCCGGCGGCCGCGACGGCCGCAGTCGACGCCGAGTCGCTCAGCAACGGCGGAACCACGAATACAAAGCGCGCACCGTGTGCGGCAGCCGCGTCCTGAAACTGTTGGAGCCGATGCGCGGCAGCGGCCGTGATATCTGCATCGGCGTTGCTGGGTTTGGCGCGTGGCGTGATCGCCAACATCCATGGCGGAACGTCCGGTAACAACCGTCCGAGCAGCACTTTGCGGAATTCGCCGCGGAAGCCGTAGTACGCACTCAGTCGCGAGAGCACGAGTCGCGACGTTTCGGTCGGATGGAGGTGCGCGGCGTTACCCATGGGCACGACATCGGAGAACGACGCCAGCCGAAATGCCGTGTAGTCTCCGCGAATGCGATCGGTCACCAGTTGCCCGGGGTCCAGCATCAGCACCAGAACGCGCGGTGCTGCGCCTTG
This sequence comes from uncultured Gemmatimonadaceae bacterium, assembly GCA_966096095.1. GTDB lineage: Bacteria > Gemmatimonadota > Gemmatimonadetes > Gemmatimonadales > Gemmatimonadaceae > Gemmatimonas. Next base: position 31,321 of record CBHTUR010000007.1, read on the forward strand.
GCTCCAGAGCGCGCGCATCCCGTACCACCAATCCATGTAGAAAGTCTGCTCCACGACCAAACGTCGCATGGTCCAATGCGACGTCAGGCGCGCGTTAAGCGAATCGGCATCGACGGCATGCAGCAGCAGCGAGTTGCCGACGATAAGTGCCGTCGGAGGACCGGATGCGGCGACGTGTTTTGCCGCGCGGAGCTCCGTATCCGTGCGCCGCTCAATCCGGCTGGCGGGGATGATGGCGCGACGCGTCGCCGCTTCGGCGAGGAGCAAGAGGAGCGCGACTAGCCCCAGCACCGTTGCCAACGTCACGCGCGCGCGCGGGCCGGGCCGCTCTGTTTCGTGTGACATCAGAACTGGAAGTAAATGAAGGCGCTGGGCTGGCTCGCCGAGAAGAGCAACAACCCGAGGGTCAGCGCTGCCGCATAACCGAGCTTTGCGACGGTTCCCGACCGTTCAGTCGGATACTCCTCCCGCGAGCGCTCCATATAGAGATCTATCGCGGCCATCGGGATGACGATGCAGATCAGGTATTTCGCGGCCGTGACGACACGTGCATCGAGCGACCAGTGCGACAGGCCCCCGAGAAATGTCCATGCCGCCGTAACCGACTCAGCACGGAAGAAAATCCACGCGAGACACACGAGATGAAAAATGATGATGCGATTCACGGTGAGCGACAGCGCCGATGTTGCAGGCGCGCGTTCGGCACGCCCGTCGACACTCGCGCGGCGACCGCCAAAGAATCGTTCGATCGCGAGCCCGGATCCGTGTATCGCCCCCCAGACCAGAAAGGTCCAATTCGCACCGTGCCACAGGCCGCCGAGCAGCATGGTTGCCGAGAGGTTGCGGTAGGTCTTTGCCTCGCTTCCGCGGTTTCCGCCCAACGGGATATAGAGGTAGTCGCGGAGCCACGTGCTCAGACTGATGTGCCATCGGCGCCAGAACTCCTGCAGTGACGCGGACAGATAGGGCTGTTTGAAATTGACCATGAAGTGAAAGCCCATCAGCTGCGCCGATCCGCGTGCGATATCCGAGTACCCGCTGAAATCGCCGTAGATTTGAAACGCGAACGCGTAGACGCCAACCAGCATCGCCGGTGCCGCATGCAGCCCGAGACGTCCATCGAAGGCCGCGTTGGCGATGATGGCACAGCTGTCCGCGATCACGGCCTTTCGAAAGAGGCCCGTGAGGATGAGCATCACGCCGTCGAGAATCTTCCCCCAGTCTCGCGTGCGCGGCGCTTGCACCTGCGGCAGCAGGTGATCGGGCCGCTGAATTGGTCCAGCGATGAGGTGCGGAAAGAGCGAGATGAAAAGGGCGTAGTCGACGAAGTTGTCGGCCGGCTTCAGCTTTCGGTGGTACACATCGACGATGTAGGCCACCGCCTGAAAAGTGTAAAACGAAATGCCTGGCGGCAGCAGAATCGAGAGGACGCGGGGTGACACATCGATCCCCATCGTGTGCAGCACGGGGATGAGCGATTCCGCGAAGAAGTTGTAGTACTTGAAGAAGCCAAGAAACGAAAAGTTGACGACGAGCGAGAGCGTGAGGAGCGATCGGCGTCGCGTCGGATTGTCTGATTGATCGATGATGCGCGCGCAATAGAAATCGACGACAGTCGAGATCGCGATGAGCCCCAGAAAGCGATAGTCCCACCAGCCATAGAACAGATAGCTGGCGGCGAGCAGCATGCCGTTCTGCCGTCGATGCGAGAGCATCCAGTAGGCAGGAACAACCAGCAGGAGAAAGGCGAAGTAGACGGGTGAGTCGAAAAGCACGAACTGGGGGGGTAGCCGATAATTGTCAATGGTGATCAGGGGCGAACCGTACTGATCACCAGATTAGCCGACTCGACCCGGTTAGAGGTGCATAGGCGGCCGAGCACGATCTGTGAGAGACTGCGGGTAAAGACCAAATACGTGGCGGGCGCGCAACATCGTCAATTCCTTGTGCATTTCCCAGCCGCGTCTGAAACGGCGGCGGGTAGCCAGTCGTCGCTCTGGCAGTCGTTCCCGCACGGCTGGCTGTCACTGAATGGAGGCTCTATACTCACCTCGGCCTCCACTCGGAACCAAAGGATCTTTGTGAGCGATTTGCCAACGTGGCCTAATTCCGTACCTGCCGACGGACGTCCGAGAGGAACCCTCGTGCATCCAACGGCAGTCATTGGCCCAAATGTTGCGATAGGATTACAGTGTCGTATCGCCGATAACGTACGTCTTGAGGGCGAGGTCCGACTCTTGGACGGCGTACAAATTCACCGCAATGCTCACGTCTTAGGGCACGTGTCAATCGACGAATCTGCTATTATCGGGGCCGACGCTCTCATCGAAGGCGGCTTGGACAACGAAGTCGGTGAGTCTCTGGCCGCGCAGGGAGGTGGACATACTCGCATCGAGGCCCATGCACGTATTGGCGCGGGCTCGGTTGTCCGAGCAGGGGTGAACATCGGCCGTGGCGCCCAGGTGTGCGCGGGGTCGCTTGTTGACGCGGATGTTCAGGCACATGCCATTGTCAGTGGTTCGCCGGCGCTCGCGGTCCCTTTCGTTGAACTGATGCGCGAGGGTCTCGGCTCTTCGGAGGCTAAAAGCCGTCCACGCGGACCAACGATGACGACGCTTCCTGCTGTGACAGACGATCGTGGCGTGCTGACCTTCGGTCAGATTCAGGACCACTTGCCGTTTGCGCCGGCGCGCTTCTTCTGTGTGACTGACGTGCCCCAAGGGCGCCAACGGGGGCATCACGCGCATCGCACTCTGCACCAATTTCTGGTGTGCCTGCGTGGCCGATGCACCGTCCATCTCGATGATGGTTATCGCTCCGATGTGCTCAGGCTGGAGTCGGCGCAAGTCGGTTTATACATCCCGCCAATGATCTGGGCGACGCAATCCGATTTTTCGCCAGACGCCACGCTGCTGGTGCTTGCCTCCGATGTCTATTGTGAATCCGAGTATATTCGCGATCATGGCGAATTTCTCCGGCTGGTTCGCAGCTAGCGGCCCACGCCTCGGCGCTGTTTCGTTCGGGCGTTATGACGCCTCATAACTTCGCCGAGTCCGTCCGCGACGCCGCCGCCGATGCCAGTCGCGCGGCGGTGCCGTTTCTCGACGTGCGAGCGCCGTATGTCGAGCTGCGCGCGGACATCGACGCCGCCGTGCAGCGCACGCTAGGTAGCGGCTGGTATGTGCTAGGCGAGGAGCTTCGGGCGTTCGAGCGAGAATTCGCTGCGTTTCTCGATGTCCAGCACACGGTGGGCGTCGCGAACGGATTAGATGCACTGACGTTGGCGCTGAGAGCGCTGAACGTGGGACCCGGCGATGACGTGCTGGTGCCGTCCAACACCTACATTGCCACGTGGCTGGCAGTGACACAGGTTGGCGCGCGGCCCGTCCCGGTCGAGCCAGAGTTGGCTACCTACAACCTCGATCCGACCAGACTCTCGTCTGCGATGACGCCGAAGACCCGCGCGATCATGCCCGTGCACCTATACGGGCTGCCGGCAGATATGCGCGAGATCCTCGCGTTCGCGCAGGCGCACGACTTGTTGGTCATCGAAGACGCTGCGCACGCGCACGGTGCCCGCTACCGAGGGCAGCGTATCGGTGGCTTCGGCGACGCCACTGCGTGGAGTTTTTATCCGGCCAAGAATCTCGGGGGCCTCGGCGATGGCGGGGCGGTCACCACGAATCGTGCGGATGTGGATGCGTCGTTGCGTATCGTCCGCAACTACGGATCGAGTACCAAGTACTTCAACGAAGTTCGTGGCACGAACAGTCGTCTCGACGAACTGCAGGCGGCGGTGCTTCGCGTGAAGTTGGCGGTGCTGGACTCATGGAACGCGCGCCGTAGCGCGCAGGCGGAGCGCTATCGCAGCGCGCTCGCGTCAACCACGCTGGCGCTTCCCGTCACACCCGCATGGACCGAGCCCGTGTGGCATGTGTACGTGATCCGCGTGCCCGGTGGCGGTCCGGCGCGAGATGCGCTGCAGGCGCATCTGTCGGCATGCGGCGTGGGTACGATCATCCACTATCCGATTCCGCCACATCGCCAGGAGGCGTATGCGGACGCGGGAATTGCTGTCGAATCGCTGCCGATCGCGAATCAGATTGCGGAGGAAGTGCTCAGCCTTCCCATCGGACCGCACTTGACAGCAGAACAGCAGGAGCGCGTCATCGCCGCCGTGTTGTCGTCCGGCATTGTGTAGCGCGATGACACGCGCGCGCCTGAGCGTGGTTGTTCCGGTGTACTACAACGCTGAGAACTTGCCGGAGTCGGTGCCCGAACTCCTCGCGCTGCGTGAGACGTTGCCGGAGGTGGATCTGGAGCTCGTGTTTGTCGACGACGGCTCCGGCGATGATTCGCTGCAGATTTTGCAGTCCTGGCAGGCGCGAGAACCCGAGACCATTCACCTCGTGCGTCTCTCGCGGAATTTCGGCTCCATGAACGCCGTGCTGGCGGGCTTTGCGGCCGCGACTGGCGACTGCGTTGGCGTGATCGCCGCTGATTTGCAGGATCCGCCAGCGCTATTAGCCGACATGCTGGCGCACTGGAGAGCGGGCGCAAAAGCCGTGCTCGCCGCTCGCACCGATCGCGAAGAAGGATGGCTGCAGTCGTCGTTGGCGAACAGCTACTACTGGCTACTCGGCCGCCTCGCGTTGCCGGGGTATCCCGCCGGCGGATTCGATTTCGTGCTCGTTGATCGGCAGCTGCGCGATGATCTGGTTCGCATTCGCGAGAAGAATACGAATTTCATGTCGCTGATTTTCTGGCTGGGCTATTCACCCGTCCTCGTTCCGTATGTGCGACGCGCTCGTCGTCGTGGCGTGTCGCGATGGACCTTTGGCAAGAAGCTCAAGCTGTTCGTCGATTCGTTTGTGGCGTTCTCGACGGCGCCACTCAAGCTGTGTTGGATAACCGGTAGCCTTGTGATGGCGATGGCGCTCGCGATTGGCGGGCGGTTTGGCGCACGGTGGATGCTGTCCGATGTACGTACAGAACCAAGTCTTTGGTTCGCTGTGGCCCTGCTCTTTGCGTCCGGTGTGCAGCTGCTGATGCTCGGCGTACTCGGCGAGTACATCTGGCGAGCGCTCGAGGAGTCACGAGGCCGTCCGCCTTACATCGTGGCGCAGGAGTGGCCGTCGCGGCGCGCGTCGGCGGCGTCGCAGTAAGGCTTGTCCAACGGCCTTGACCGGCGTCAGCGCGCGTTGGTCAGCGCGCGTTGGCGAGCGCGAGGTCGTCGGTGTCGAGCAATGTCGCAACACCGCGAAGCGCTGCCGGAGCGAGCAGTATCAGGACCGGCATGTGCGCGCGAAACTCGGCCAGATTGGACTGCAGCGCGAACGGTACGAATAGCAACAGTCCGAAGACGGCACAGCCTTTGGCCCACGCGTCGGATCGCGAGAATCCGACGGCCGCGAGCGCGATGGGGAGCGAAAATCCGAGCAGCGGCGGCCAGTGCAAATTCATCGCGACGATGTCATTGATGTTTGCCTGCACTTGTTGCAGCACCGCTTCGGGGCCCTGCTGACGAAATCCGCCTGGCCGTAGCACGCGCAAGGTCGCGTACGTGCCCATGCTGATCGTCAGCAACCCAGCAGCACGCGCAACGCCGACGAATGTCAGACGACGGCGATCGAAGAACTCCACGAAGACCAGCGCGCCGGGCAACAGCATGATGTCATACTTGACCGCGACGGCGAGCGGCAGAAGGACCGCTGCGGCCCACCACTGGCGCTCCCGAAGCACGCAGAGCACCAGAATCCAACCGAAAAGGCTGAGTCGATCCCACGGGTGGTACCAGAATAGCTGATACGTCAGGGGCAGCAGCGCCCCGAGGGCGGTCACGCCGAGGACCGCCAGAGCGGGTGTGACGCATCGCGACAAGTAGTGCAGCAGGAGCAGGAGCGAGGCGAAGAGCATCACCGTATCCAGCACAAAATAGGCGTGCGGGACAGTGAGGTTGGTGGCGCGATGGATGATTTCGGCGACCGCAATCGCGCCCACGCGAACGTTGACTCCGTTCAGCCCGGACGACCCCCAGTCACCGCCCGGCGGCGGCGCGTTGTTGAGCAGTTGCAGATGCGCCGCGACGACGCGCTCGGCGAGATCGGCGCGATATATGGTCGCGCTGCCGATCCAGAATTGGCCGATCAGTGTGATCGTCGCTGCCCAGCCGACGGCGAAGAATCGCGGCATCCACCGACGCATTCCTCTCGCTTCCGACACGGCGGTGTTCAACCGAGAATGTCGAATCCGCGCGTGGCTTCTCCAACCGCCGTTTCGGCCGCGCGCGTGACCGCCGCCAAGACTTCCTCCATGTGCACTTCGGCGTCGGGCCAGAGCGGCAGCCGAACAAGGCGCTCGCCGGCGGCGTCAGAGACTGGCAAATCACCAACGGCGCGCGAATACTTGCGGCCGGCGGGAGTGGAGTGCAACGGGATATAGTGAAACACTGCCCCGATGCCGCGCGCTTTCAGATCCGCAATGAACGCCGTGCGCTGTGCGAGCGTGGGCAGCAGCACGTAGTACAAATGCGCATTGTGCTCGCAATTGGCCGGCACGATCGGTCGACGCAGTAGGCCTCGCTCTTCCAACGGCTGCAGTCGCTCATGATACTGTTGCCAGAGCGCGTGACGGCGCGCATTCAATTGCTCCACCTGCTCTAGCTGTGCACAGAGGAACGCCGCGACGACTTCGCTTGGCAGGTAGGACGACCCGATGTCGACCCACGTATACTTGTCGACTTGTCCACGGAAAAAGGCGCTACGATTCGTCCCCTTCTCGCGAATGATCTCGGCGCGTTCGGCGAAATGCAGGTCGTTTATGAGGAGCGCTCCGCCTTCGCCCGAGATGACGTTCTTGGTTTCGTGAAAACTCAGAGCGGCGAGTTCGCCGATCGATCCAAGTGGACGACCCTGATATTTCGATCCGACCGCTTGGGCCGCGTCTTCGATGACCAGCAGGTTATGTCGAGTGGCGATGGCCTTGATGGCGTCCATCTCGCACGCCACGCCAGCGTAGTGGACGGGGACGATCGCTCGTGTCCGCGGGGTGATCGCGGCCTCGATCAACCGTTCGTCGAGATTCAGTGTGTCCTTGCGGATATCGACAAACACGGGGACAGCACCGCGCAGCACAAACGCGTTCGCCGTTGATACGAACGTGAACGACGGCAGGATCACCTCATCCCCGGGCTCGACTTCGGACAGGATCGCGGCCATCTCAAGCGCCGCGGTGCACGAATGTGTCAGCAGCGCCTTGGGGCTACCCGACATCTGCTGCAACAGCACGTGGCAGCGCTTGGTGTACTCCCCGTCGCCGGAGAAGTGACCTTTGGCGAAGGCGTCGGCGATGTATTCGAGCTCTCGGCCAGCAACCGCGGGCTTGTTGAACGGTATCAACGCTTCGGCGTCCAGAGGTGAAAGGTGAGCCGTGAAGTTGACGGGACGAACCCCGTGCGCGCAACCGATCTGAGCGCGGCCACGTTCGTCAGCTGCGTTTCGTAGTCCAGCCGTCTCATTCCGTCCGTCAGAAATCCGGCGCGGATGGCCCACAGGAGGTGACGAAGCACGCCGCGGCTCTGCTGGCCGGGATCGACTGCGGCCAGCGGTACGTTCCAGAGACCAGCACCCAGAGCATTGAGCGCGACGAACCCCATCACCGAGTTGTCTGCGTCGACCGCGACCGCGATGGGCCGTTCGTGTGACAGCGTGGCTCCCAGATCTGCACCCCATCGAGCATACAGCGTATCGGCATGCTCGCGGGACAAGCGCGGATCGGTGTGCCAGTGCCCCTTGAAGTCGTGAAACGCTAGGCCCGCGATTCTCGCAATGGCTGGGGCATCAGCAACGTCAGCCGCTCGAAGCTCGATCCGTTGCTGCTCGGCATGCTCCTGATGGCTCGCCGCACCAGCAGTCATCGTAAGCAGCACGTCGCAGAGCAAGGCGTCGGCGGCCTCCAGCGCGTGGATGGCCGGGAAATTGGTGGCATCGACACGCGCGACAACCATCTCTGCGACGCCCTCATGTAAGGCGCTCGTCAGCGTCGCGACCGATTCTACGGTCTCGACGAAGGCCGCCGCAATCGCTACACCAAAGAGTCGGCTCTCAAGGGGGCGGGATTGGAGCAGACGATCACTCATCGAACGTGCGCTCACGCACAATGTACAGCGGCCGCCCCTTTACCTCGTCGAAGACCCGTCCCAGATAGAGTCCGAGGATTCCCATGAACCCCAGCATCACGCCGCTGAGGAAGTAGATCGAGACCATCACACTGGCCCACCCACTGACGGTAATTCCACCGAGCAGTGCTCGGACAAACACGTACGCGCCGCCGATGAGTGCCAACAATGCGAGGGAAAATCCAACACGAATGGCGAGGCGCAGCGGCTTATCCGAGTACGCCACAACGGTTTGGATCGCCAATTCGATGAGTTTGCGCCACGAGTATGTGGTCTCGCCGGCGAACCGCGGATCGTGATTCACCTCGATGGACGTAACGCGGAACCCCAGCCATGTGATGATGCCGCCAAAAAATCGCAGCTGTTCTTTGAACGTCCTGAATGACTCGACAACCTGTCGCGAGATGATTCGGAAATTGCCGACGCTGCCGTCGTACGGCAGCTCCGTGAAGTAGCGGAACACCGCGTAAAAGGCTGCGGACGTCACGCGCTTGCGCCATCGGTCTTTTCGCTGTGCGCGCTGGGCGAGCACGATGTCGAAGCCCTCGCGCGCGCGCGCGTACAATCGGGGAATTTCTTCAGGCCGATCTTGCAGGTCGCAGTCCATGACGACCAGCCAATTGCCACGCGCGACATCGATTCCGGCCGTGATGCCATAGTGTTGGCCGAAGTTGCGCGAGAACTGCAGGCCGCGGACGCGCGCGTCCCGTGCCGCCAACGCTTTGATGGCGCTCCACGACTCGTCGGGACCACAATCTTCGACAAGTATGATCTCGAAGTCGCCGACGGCACTGCACGCAGCAACGAGCCGACGATACAACTCGTCGAGACAATCCGCGCCACGATACACGGGGATCACGACCGACAGCTCTGGACGCGCAACCATGTCAGCCACTGAGTCGTGGGCCACGTTCGTCGAGCAAGTCGCGCAGATAGCGCCCGTAGGTCGACTTGCCGTTCAAGTCCGCGAGCGTCGCCAGCTGCTCCGCATTGATCCAACCTTGCCGGTAGGCGATTTCTTCGGGGCAGGCGATCTTCAACCCCTGTCGTTCTTCGATCGTCTGAATAAACGTCGCTGCTTGGAGGAGCGATTCGTGGGTGCCGGTGTCAAGCCACGCCGTGCCGCGTCCCAAGATCTCGCATCGCAGCGCATGGCGCCGGAGATATTCGCGGTTGATGTCGGTGATTTCATATTCACCGCGTGCGCTCGGTGCGAGGTTCCGGGCGATCTCGACGACCTGCTCGTCGTAGAAATAGAGCCCGACGACCGCGTAATTCGACTTCGGTACGGCGGGCTTCTCCTCGAGCGACAGCACGGCACCCGACTCGTCGATCTCCGCCACACCGTACGCGCTGGCATCTCGCACATAGTATCCGAAGATCGTCGCGCCCTCGTCGCGCTTGCTTGCCGCGCGCAGTTTCTCGGCGAGACCGGTGCCGTAGAACAGATTGTCACCAAGAACGAGGCAGCTCGGACCGCCCCGAACAAAGTCTGCGCCGATGACAAACGCCCGCGCGAGACCGTTGGGCGTTGCCTGCTCTGCATACTGAAACGTCATGCCCCACTGGGCGCCGTCTCCGAGCAACTCGCGGAACCTTGGAAGATCGGTGGGCGTGGAGATGATGAGCACTTCGCGAATCCCCGCCAGCATCAGCGTGCTGAGCGGGTAGTAGATCATCGGCTTGTCGTAGACCGGCAGCAACTGCTTGCTCATTACGCGCGTTACCGGATGCAACCGCGTTCCGGAGCCGCCAGCCAGAATGATGCCTTTCACGCTGCGCTCCCTTCGAGACCTGCCCGCTCGGCGCGATACTCGCCGGAGAGAATTCTCCGCCACCACCACTCATTGTCCAGATACCACTGCACCGTGTGTTCCAGTCCGCTGGAGGCCGAACGCGTCGGCGACCAGCCGAGTTCGTTCAGCAGTTTCGACGCATCGATGGCATACCGGTGGTCGTGTCCGGGGCGGTCCACCACAAAGGCGATCTGTTCGGCGTACGACCGGCCATCCGCACGCGGGCGCAGCCGGTCAAGCGTCGCACAGATGTCACGCACGACATCGAGGTTTTTCCGCTCATTGCGCCCGCTGATGAGATACGTCTCACCCACGCGACCGCGTTCGATGATGCAGTGCAGCGCCGCCGCGTGGTCTTCGACGTGCAGCCAGTCGCGCACGTTGGCGCCCTGACCGTAGACCGGAAGGGATTGGCCAGCGAGCGCGCGCACGATCATGTGCGGAATCAACTTCTCGGGAAATTGAAACGGCCCGTAGTTGTTCGAGCAGTTCGTGACGAGAATCGGCAGCCCATAGGTTCGGTGCCAAGCTCGCGCCAGATGATCTGAACCCGCCTTCGTAGCGGAGTAGGGTGAGCTCGGATCATACGGTGTGCTCTCTGTGAAGAACCCAGTATCTCCGAGCGAGCCGAACACTTCATCCGTCGAGACGTGTAGGAATCGGAATGCGTGTTGCTCTGTCGGCGATGACGCGCGCCAGTAGCGCAGCGCCTCAGACAGCATGACGAATGTGCCGACGAGATTCGTATGCACGAATTCCGCAGGACCGTCGATAGACCGATCGACGTGCGACTCCGCTGCGAGATGAAACACGCGCTCCGGACGGAACGAGTCAAAGACTGCACGCACGGCGAGTGCATCCGCGACGTCAGCCCGGACTAACTGATGGTTGCCATGACGACCCACTCCAACCAAGGAGTCGACATTTCCGGCGTAAGTCAGTTTGTCGAGCGTCAGCAGACTGTCGTGCGGGGATTCCGAGAGCTGGCGAACAAGCGCCGACCCGATAAAGCCCGCTCCACCGGTAACCAGAATCCTCACAAACTCCCCTCGGAGAACCGTTCCACCCGCCACGACGCCAAGGCGCAATCACAGGAAAGTACCGACGTACCTACTCGATGACGAGTAGGGCATGGCAATCGTCATTCGGTGCTGACATGCTCAACCACGGGTGGCCGGCCGCAGGGCTTGGTGGCAACTTGTTACGACGATTCAATTCGCGTTCACTGACTCGACCATGACAGATTTGGGAGCGCAAACGCTCCCTCGCCGCCGGCGCTCCGCACCAGACTCCATGATCGAACCTCGAGACAACGTGAGTCGGACTGCGATCGGTCTGGATGCCGTCCCGAGTTCACTCGTGGCCTGGTGCTGGGCGTTGGGCGTCACCTGCATCTACGCTTTGATCCGTGGCGCGGCAGGACTCGATCTGCATGCGCGCGTGATGGCAAGCACCCTGGCGATAACCGGCGGGCTGTATCTCTCCAGCGCCGCCTTTGAATCTCCGCGCCTCGGTGGCGTATGGACTCGCGTGCTCTCATCCGCGGCGCCGGTCTTAACACTGATCGCCTTCGCGGCGCTTGGGCATGCACAGCCAATTGCGGCGCGTCTCGGGTCGATGAGTCTGTGGTTGACTGGGATGCTCGCGCTCCTCGGCGTTCTCATCGTGAGTCTGCAGTCCTCCACACGAGGCGACATGCTTCGCGCATCGTGCGGAGCAGTGCTGGCATCACTTCCGGTCGCAGTCGTGATTTACGGATCGGGATACCTCTCTCCGCTGTTTTCGGAGCTGTTGGTTCTTCGAGGATCCGCGCATCAGGATACGCTATTCCACGCCGCCGTGAGCGAAATGTGGATCCAACTGCACACGCCGACCACGGGCGTCGAGGGCGTCGTTCACCTCACGTATCACTGGGGAAGCCACTGGATCTACGGCGGATTGGCGAACCTGACCGGACTGTCTGCGATCGACGGATACCAGCTCCTGCCGCCCGCGCTCGGTTCCTCATTCTTGCTGCTCGGGCTCTTGCAGGTCGGTAACGCACTCGCGGATTGGCTGGGCGACGAACGACAGGTGCAGCCGAGTTTCCGGTTGACGCTCATGGCGCTATTTGTCGCGGCGAGCGTCGGCGTCGTGCCCGGCAGTATCGCCTTCGCGAGCGGAGTGCCCGAGCGACGAATCGTCTCTGAGTCGTTTGTCCTCGCTCTGGCGATCGTCCTACTTCTCTCGCGAGGAATTTTCGAACTCGTTCGCCAACGTAACGTCTGGTGGTGGCGCGCTGGCCAGAGCGTCGCGCTCGTTGCGATCGGAATCGTGGCGATCGTAAAGATCAGCGTGGGTGCTGTCTTGGCCGCAACATGGGCATGGATTGTTCTCCGCTCGGCGCCGTGGAGTCGCGCGATGCGTGTGCTCGCGGTATGTACCGTGGGCTTGGCGGCGGCGAGCGCGGTAAAACTCGTCGTTGCGGGATCCACGGCCTCGAACGCTCGACCGTCTATCCTTTTTCCATTTGTTACACTCTTTCAAGCAATCGGCACGGGGAAATTATTTCTGACACTTTGCTGGTCGCTCGTGGCGTTCGCAATGGCGAGGCGTCTGATCGAACATTCGGAGCCTTCACTCGCCGCTCGCGTGAAACACTTGTTGCATCTGCTTGTGGTTCTCGCCGTGGCATGTACGGTACCAATGCTCGTCGTCAATTCGGAGGACACCGGATATTTCCTCGACATTCAGCGATGGACGTCGATTCCATTTCTTGCGATCGCGACTTCATTGCTTATGGCCTCGGTGCGCCCGAGCGTGCGCGCGAGCGGATGGCGGTCACTATTTTCTAGACTGGGACTGACCGCCAGCGCGACGACGTTGACGGTGGTAGTCGCACTGGTGCTGACGCTGGGAGTGAGGGCGAAGCGAATTGCCGCGGACATCACAGAACTTTCGGCCGCGGCGGCTCTGCGTAGAACAAGCGCGGACCCTCTCGCCGATGTCCGGGAGCGCCGGCACGAACTTCTGACGCGGCTCGAAGCGATCCGTCGTGATGTTGTCCCCGGGACTGGTTTGGTACTCGACAGTTCAGCGTGGAACGTGTTTAGCGGATCGGCCACGTTTGGGTGCTTCGCTCCACCGTTCGTATTCGTCGCGTACGCAGGTACTCCCGTTATAAATGCGCTGCCCTCTGCGGCCTGTCGCAGAACCGGCTTCGGATACGACGACTACCCCAACACTGATTCCAGACTTCGTCGGGATGAAATGAACGACGAAGAGGCATGTGTCCGCGCGCGACAAGTCGGGCTTGACGCGGTGCTCCGCATTCCTGTCGGAGAGAGTATCTCAACCCCACCCCGCGTCATTCCGTGTCACACCGATCAAGTTTCGCCGCATGTTTGAAATTTCGTTCTCGTCTCGTGCCGAGAATGACCCGACGGTCGATGATCTCTTTCATCGCCCTGAGTTCTTCGAGTTGCACACTCGTACTCGTACAGGCGTGTATTGTCGAGTGTCTCGACAGGGCGCCACAGCCGGCGTAATTCACGCCCTCGAAATGTCATCGGGCGTGTGGCATTCCCCTGGGCGAGGGACGTATGGCGGTCTGTGGAGACCGCGGGATTCGGATGCCGACGACGCCATCGCTCAAGCGGGCTATGCGGGGCTTTTTGAGCATCTTCGTGCGCGCGGAGCGCATTCGATCACCGTGGTTCTTCCTCCACGAGTGCATGCGCCTGAGCAATGGGCGACGGATGAGGACATTCTAGCCCGTCTGAAATTCTCGGCGTTGCCTGCGGACGTGCACCACAGTATTTCCATCGACGAACGCCCGCTGGCGGAGCGCGTGTCCGGCAGCAAAGCTTACGATCTGCGGCGCGCCCGACGACTTGGAATGACGGTTGATGAACTCATGCCAGCGGCATTTGCCGAGGCCCATGACCTACTTGCCGAAAGCCGAGCACGGCGTGGGCTCCCGTTGACGATGACGCTCGACGCGCTTCGTGACATGCACAACCGCCTACCGGGCCGCGTACGCTGGCTGGGCGCGCATCTGAATGCCTCATTGGTTGGGACCATGGTGCTAATGCGGTTGCAGCCTGATCTTCTGTATGTGGCCTACCCAGGCGAACGTGCCGACGCAGCCCGAGTTAGCCCAGTAACCGTGCTTTTTCAGGCCGCGTACGACCTCGCCCAACGTGAGCGCGTGCGTCTTCTCGACTATGGCACGTCGTCGATCGACGGCGTCCCCTTGCCCGGACTCGCGCAGTACAAGGAGTGGCTTGGTTGCAGCGCCGACTTGAGACGCTCGTGGCGCTGGGACCGCCCTATTGACCGCTCATAACGCGCCCTGCCAGGGTATCACCTGCGACGGAAAACACGACGGCGGTGCGCCCCTAGGTCGCACCGCCGTCGTACTGTGAGCAGCTGGCTTCTCAGGGCGAGACCACCACACCAGCCGTCCTTAGTCGAATTGCCGGAAAATCCGCGCCGGGAGCGCCGCCTCTGGACGATGCATTGCGATACGCGCTAGTGGATGACAGCTCAAGGTTTGACGGCCACGAAAGGAAACCAACCGTCGATGGATCTGACGGATAACTGTTACCAGTCGGAAACGGGTTCATACGGTCTCCGGGCAACAGATTGAAACTGAACGTCCAGTTTGTCGTGTGCGCGTTCAGCGCAGCGAGGCCGAATCCGAGTCCATCGAAACTGTACACGCCGTAGTCCCACGTTCCGCCCTGTTGAGAGGCGATGCCGAACACGTTATCCACGAATCTGAAGCGCGCCAGTCCAGTGGAACCCATGCCCAGTCCACGCATCGTACCCACACCGGAGTTCGATTCGAAGATGAAATCGGCAACTTCGGCGATTTGCAGCATCATCCCGCCCGGATATGCGCCGCTCCCGATTTTCTCGAAGCTGTTACTGAAAACGTTCACGCGGGACATTTTCACTGTGGGATAGGGATCCGGAGAGCCCGCAGCGGAGATGCCGTTTGCGACGTTGCGGATGATGTTATAGCGCAGAGTTACGTCGCGCGTTTCACTCCATGTCGCAGGGCCAGTCTGGTTGGAGGATTTTAGACCGATCGCGAAGCCTTGCTGGCCAGCGACCCAGTTGTTCTCCAGCACATTTCCGTCGAGCAACACGCGAATTCCGACCTTCAACTCGAAGAGATTCTTGATTGACCACGGACCGCCTTGCCACCCCGCCGGCTTCGCGATGTGGTTGCCCTTGATTTCGATGTCCGAGGGAATGAAGCTGCTGCTCTGCGGATCGGCACCGCCGATCATGATGTTTTCGCCGGCGCCCTCAAGGTAATTGTTTTCGTACTTGTACGGCCCGCTGCCGTTATACGAGAAGATTGCCTGACTGTCCATACCGATCCCGTGGCACTCGCTGATCCACGAGTCGACCACGGCGATGGCGAGTCCGTTGGCAACGACGCACCGCTGGAAATTGAGCGTCGGAGTGCCGTGGATGTACATGCGATCGAGTACAATGCTGTACGGCATATCCGACACCGCCGCTGTGGTCACATTGTACGGATGAATCGTCACCAACGAATACGCGAGCGTCGCAGCTGATGTCGCCGTGACTTCGAGTCCAACCAGCCGATAGTTGTGCGCACCTGGCTCGGTAACAATGACGGGCTCTGTCGAAATCGGCGACACCAATTTCGGCATCAGTCCCGCGTCGCTCGGCCGAGCGCGGATACCCGCTGCTGGAAGAGATGGAGACGCGGAACGAATCGTGATCCACCCTGTTCCGGTCTTCTTCCGCAAGTAGAACGAACTCGAATACGTTGCGCCTGGCTGGAGCACGATCACATCGCCGTATCGCGAGGTGTCGAGCGCCGCCTGAAACGCGGCTGCGCTATTTGCCGCGATGGTGCGCACGGCTCCCACGTTCCGCGCGCCCGCGACCATGGTGTCGAGGTAGGCTCGAGGTAGCTCGGCGACAACCGTGCTCGATGGCACACCCGACGTGTCGACAACTGTGATCGTCGCGGTGTCTTTGAGTGTGCCGCCAACCTGCGAGGCGATCACCTTGTAGGAGCCGCCCGTTGAAGGCGCGGTGTAGAGACCGCCGCTGTTGACGGTGCCGCTACCTACAACCGAGAACGAGAAACTCGTGGCGCGCGACTGCCCGTCGCTCCATTGCACCGAGATCACGAATTGTTGCGTCGCTCCCGGAGCCAAGGACACCGTACGGGGCGAGAGCTGCATCGCAGTCAACGTGGGCACGACGTTCGCGGAGACCACAACATTGGCGGTGTCGACGCGACCGCACGCGCACGTCGCAATTACCATTGCGGCACCGGCGGTCTGACCTGCCTGAAAGAGTCCTGATGGAGAAATCGTGCCTCCAGTGGCCGTGTAAGTCACCGCTTGCTGCCGCGCGAGTCCGTCTGACCACGTGGTGGTCGTGGTGAACTGCTGTGACGCGCCGACGGCGACCGCGACCGACTTTGGTGCGATCGAAAACCCCGTCAAAATCGGCGTCGTCGGATCGACACCAGGGGGGGTTGACGTCAATTCTACGGACGTGCGGAGGGAACCAATAGTCGCGGAGACGCTTCCCGTGCCGGGCGCGACGGCGGTGACCATGCCCGTCGTGTTGACGGTGAAGGTGCTTCCCGTTGCCGCCCACGTCGCCTGGCGCGTTGCCACATCTTTACCATCACTCGTGCGCACAAGAACCGACAGATCGCCCTGCTCTCCGAGCAGAAACGTCGTCTTGGGGGCCACCATGGTCAGGCTGACAGCTTTCACTACGGAGAAGGCGACCGACGTCGAAGAGCGAAGTCCCTTCGCCGAAACGGTGGCCGAACCGGCCGCAACGCCCTCTACAAGGCCCGCAGAATTGACGCGCGCAACCGCAGAGTTGGACGAGGTCCATTTGATGACGCGTTCTTTTGCCGTTGCTCCGGACAGCTTCACCTGAAATGTATCGCCGACGAACATCGTGATGCCGCCCGCACTTTCTAGCGCGCCGTACGGTGCCGGAGTTGAAGCAGAGGGCACCGGCGCAAATGCCGATGTCACGGTGGTATCAGCATCACACGCGGCGGCGAGTGCAAGACACACTACACTGCCAGTCGAAAGATTTCGAAAACGCATCGTTGGGTCCGTTCTTGACGTTCGGAGAAGCTTTCCGAACGCGAGGTATCGCTGGCTCGGCTTGCGCCCTGCTTCGAAGCGTGAACCGTTGGCCAATGTCAGCACCATTCGTGTGCTGGAATGGCCGACTGAGCTGGGTAGCTAGCCCATTGTGTAGAAGGGACGCTCAGACCTGAGAGACGGCACAGCGACGTCGATACGGCCGCGGCCCCGATTGTCACAGTGAACGAACCGCTAAGTCCGCTATGATATGCGATTGCGGGACCGAATGGCGTGCACTCCGTCACAGTCACCTCATTTGGCTGTGATGCCGATCACGTTCGCGATTCGGACCGAAGCGCGGATGGAGTGCAACAATTGGGTCGTTCCGGACCGAATGCACCACCGCCTACCCGTGACGTGCCGATCGCCGGGGCGTATCCTTCCCAAAAGGAATCGAGTCGGCGGGCGAGGCGCGCCGACGCCGTTTGCGCGCACCACCGTGGTCCTCGTAGCCGTGTCTTCGGACGCGCGCCGTTCAGCACTTTCACTGTCTCAGTTGGTGAGTTCACCGGTCGGATTATCCAAACGTCTCGCGCTCCGCGCCCTCGCCTCGCAGCCGCTGAGCGGCCTGCTGGCGCGCGCGAATGCGCGCCGCGGCACGATCTTCATGCTGCATCGGTTTGCCAGCCCCACCGGCGACCCGAATGGCCACGATCCGCGCCTGCTTCGATACACGCTCCAATCGTTTCGAAATGCCGGCGTGCAGTTGGTGGCGCTCGACGAACTCGTGCGAGATGCGGTGTCCGGAGAAGTCGCTCGTGGTTCTCGGCATTCCAAAGTTGCATTCACAATCGATGACGGCTACCAAGATTTTGCCGAGGTGGCCGCGCCGATTTTCCGAGAATTCGACTGCCACGCCACGGTGTTTGTTGTCCCGGGCGTGATCGATGGACAAACATGGTTCTGGTGGGATCAGATTGAGTACATCGTCCTCGAACACGCCCGCCAGCACGCGCGTAGAGAGGAGCGCGCAACGTCATCAGCACTTCGCGTCGAAATTGGCGGAGATACCGTCAGTCTTACTACAGACACGTTCGAGATGGTTTGCGAGCGGTTGAAAACCGTCAGCGACGTAGAGCGACGGGCGGTGATTGCGTCTTTGTCCGATTCGGCGGCGGTGCCGATACCGAGCACCGTTCCCGCGAAATACGCGGTGATGTCGTGGGACACGTTGCGGTCTCTCGAGTCGGAGTCGGTCGCGTTCGGCGCGCACACCCTGACGCACCCGATCTTGAGCCGGTGCACGGCAGAACAGTCACAGTTTGAGATTGTGGAATCCCTTCGACGCATTCGTCAGGAGCTGCGGGCGCCGTCGGACGTATTTTGCTATCCGAATGGTCAGCCCGACGACTTTGGCGCACGAGAGACATTTGTGCTTGAGTCCCAGTCGTTAGTTGGCGCGGTCGCCACCCATGTCGGGCACCTCACACCGGCCCTTTCAGCGAGCGCATCGCGCGAGTGGCGTTGGGCAATCCCGCGATTCGCGTATCAGGACCTCGCTGGCTCACCGGCGCGCGATGCGCTGATCTAGCTGCGCTTGAGCAGCTCGGCGTACAGTTCGTCAATCCTATGCAGCTCGTCGCGAGCGGTCGTATCGTGCGTAGTCGGTGACATCCGACTGGCCAGAACCGACGCGCACGCGACCTGCAAGGCATCCGCCGACAGCTCGCGCATGACGTGTACACCCTCAGGTCGCATTGCCGTATTGCTGGCGATCACCGGGGTACCGAGTTGCAGCGCTTCGCGTACCGAGACGGAATCGCCGTCGTAGGACGTGGTTCGCAACAGGGCATCCGCGTCCTGAATCGCCCGCAGCGCAAATCGATTGTCGAGATTGCCATACAAGAGCACATCCGAGTCGAGTCCAGCGTTCGCAATGCGCGCACGGAGCTCCTCCTCAAGGCTTCCTGATCCAACGAGGGCGAGCCCCGCTCGCGGAAGCTCGCGCCTCAGCCGAGCTAACACATCGATCTGCAACGCAAGATTGTACTCGGGCTCCAGCATGCCCACTGCGACGAAGACGGGATCATGCGTGGCAAAGAACGCATGCAACCGCTCCGGTAACGAGTCCGCGATGCGACTGGCGTCAACGCGTGCGTGCGGCGCGATCACGTGGATCGCGGACGAGTCGACGCCGTAACGCGCGAACAGCGCCGCGATTTCGTCGTTCACGGCGATGCAAGCGTGAAGCCGTCTCAGTGCCCACCCCTCGATTGAGGCGCGGCTCGCCGCTAGCCCCCTGGGCGACGTCGGGAACCCTCCGGAGTGAAACGTCAGCACAACTCGCGCCGAAGTCACCACCGTCATCGACGCACACATGAGCGCCACTCGTCGGGTAAGATCGCCGCCGACGTGCAGATGCACGACATCTGCCCGCAGCGAAGCGACCGTTCGCATTAGCCCGACGGGACCGTCAGGGTAGTACGTATCCACACCACGCTTCGGTTCGGTTCGCGTGATGGCGACGAGACTCACCTGATGTCCGGCCGCGCGCAATCGATCGGCCAGCGACGCCATGTGCGACTGCACGCCGCCCGCAGGCGGCGCGATTGGGCCCAGCAGCGCCACGTGCATGCTATCGACGTGCGTCGGCAATCAAAGCGGAGATCTTGTCGCAGACGGCGCTCCAGTCTTCACCAGCCACGCGCGCCGACTGCGTGGCGCGCCACGCAGGATCCTGTCCGTCACGCATGGCCGCCTCTAACTGGTGGGTCCAACTATCCACGTCATCGGCGATGCGAACGATATCACCACACTTCACGACCTCCGGTAAGCCCGTCGACACCACGGGCAGCCCCGCTGCGGCGTATTCGCGAAGCTTGATCGGATTCACAGAGACCGTCAGCTCGTTTGTACGGAAGGGCACGATGGCTGCGTCGAACCCTCGCGAGTAGTTCGGCAGCGTAGAGAATGGCTTGCGGCCGAGCAGGTGTACGTTTCGACGCTCCAGCAGTTTGGACATGTCCTGATTACCGGCGCCGATAAGTACAAACTGATAAGGCAGTCGGTCGGCGAGCTGTCCGATAAGATCGATGTCAACCCACTCGTGAATGAGGCCGAAGAAACCGACGCGCGGTCCTGGTATCGCCGCGAGATCATCTGGCAGTTCACCCGGCATGAGCGCCTGAGCGAAGTGCGCATGGTCGACGCCGTGCGGCACGTAGTGCACGTTGTTTGAGTACCTCGCGCAGCGTTCCGCCAGATCGCTCGCCGACGCGAGGACCACGTCTGCGCGCTCACAGATTTCCGCTTCGCACGCCTCCATAAACTTCGGGTCGTAACCCTGAAATGCAGACCACTTATCGACGCAGTGATACAACAGGAAGTTGCGCGGAATGCGACGAATCATCGGTGCGACGTGGGGAACGTACACCCAGATGAGCGGCGACTGCGACATGTCGATGCGGCCGAGCTCGCGGCCGATTGTCCACTTATAGAGAGACTCATTGATCGCCGACGCAATCGGTGAGCCAGGCATCGGAATTGCTGGCGGCGAATACGCGTGCAGCGATGGCAGGTACTGTCGCGCGGGCCGCGTAAAGCTCTTGGCTTTCGTTACAATTCTGCTGAGATCGCTCGCCGACGTGAGATCCGGACGACGCATTCCGGCCGCTTCAATCCACAACACGCGATTGTGTTCGGCGAAACGCTTCAGCAGGTGATGCTTCGACGTGGGATCGGTGACCCAGTCGTTCGCAAAGCAGAGGATATCCGCAGACTGCAGCATTAGGTCTCCACTATGGACGGCTGCGCCGCGCGGGCAGCGCTCGCCAGCTGGGCCATCTGGGGAATAGTGTGGGTGCGCCACGTTTGAAACGCGATCAGACGCCAGAGGCGACCCGTATGATCGCGGCCGGAAAGGTGCTCCTGTACCAGTCGACGGTACTCGTCGTGACGAAGCAGCAAGTCGCGCGCGTCGGGTGCCAAGTCCTCCATCGAGGCGCGACCGACTCCGCGCAGCCAACGCGCGAGCGGCACTAAGAATCCGCGCTTGGGTCCGGCGACAACTTCCCGCGGCAGCATCCGTGCGCCAGCATCCCGAACGAGCGCCTTGCCGACCATGCCCCGCAACTTGTCCGACGGTGAGACCGTCGCAGACCACTCAACCAGCAAATGATCCAAAAACGGTACGCGACTCTCGATGGATGCAGCCATGCTCATCGTGTCCTGCTTCATGAGCAGCTCTTCCATGTACGTGTGCTGATCGTATCGCAGCAACGCCTCCAACGGACTATGCGACATGAGGGTGCTGTCCACCAGCTGGGCGATATCACCGAAAGGCGCCGATCTGGGTACGTCACGCTGCAAAATCGACCGTAGTCCGGCGCCCGAGAATTCGGCAAACGGCTCTAGGCAGCTTTCCTCGAGCGTGCCAGCCTTCGCGAAAAAGGACCGCGCGACGCGACTTCCGATGTAGCCGGAGCCGCCCCGCTTCGCGAGCGCGGCGATACCGCGTCGCAGTCCGCTCGGCATGGACCGATCTAGACGCAGCGCCCAGCGCAAGTTGGCCAGCGCACGCGGATAGCGGCCATAGCCCGCAAAGAGCTCGTCACTACCCTCGCCTGTCAACACGACGGTAACGTGCTCCCGTGCCAGTTTCGAAACATGATAAAGCGGGATGCTCGCAGAAAATGTGAGTGGCAGATCGCGATGCCACGTCAGCTGCGGCAGATCGCGGAAGAAATCAGCACCGTCTACGAGCACTTCGTGATGTTCGGTACCTAACGCTTTGGCAACTAACCGCGCCCACGGCAGTTCGCTGGCCTCCGCCTCGGCGTACCCCACGGAAAAACTCCGGATCGTTGGAACGCCGGCTTCCCGCATTGCGGCAACGAGGAGGCTCGAGTCAAGGCCCCCGCTCAGAAAGACGCCGAGTGGCACATCGCTCATGAGCTGAGACTGCACAGAGTCGAGAAACCGACGCCAGAAATCCTTCGCGATATCGGTCGTTTCGCCCGCCCAGCGATTCGGGAATTGCCGGTGTACATCCTCAGACCAGAAGCGCACATGCGTGAGCTCGCCGGCGCGCCACGTCATGCTGTGCCCGGGCAGCAGCTTTCGCACCCCTCGATAGAGCGTGCGCTCACCGGCGACGTGTCCCGTCGCGAGGTATTCCGCCACGACGCGCTCGTCGATCTCGGGCATGAGCAGTCCCGAGGCGAATAGCGTTTTGATTTCGCTGCCAAAAACGAGGGAGCCGTCCTTTAGATGGGCATAGTACAACGGTTTGATACCCGTATGGTCGCGGGCCAGCAACAGCGACGCATCGCTCGGGTCCCACAGTGCAAAGGCGAACATTCCGCGCAGGTGCGCCGGTGCGTTCGCACCATACTGCGCATACGCATGAAGGATGGTCTCCGTATCCGACCTCGTGCGATAGTGTGCGCCGCGCGCTTCAAGCGTCGGGCGCAACTCCGCGTGATTGTAGATCTCGCCGTTGAACACAATCCAGGTGCCGCGATCCGCACTCGTCATGGGCTGTTGACCCGAAGCGAGATCGACGATGCTCAAGCGTCGATGCCCCAGTGCGATCGATCCTTCGACGTGAATGCCGTCGGCATCGGGACCACGATGCGCGATGACATCGCACATGGCCTGCATCTGCTCGGTCCGCACGCTGCGCGACGTGCCCGCATACGCAATTCCGCACAGTCCGCACATTAGCTCAACGCTCCACGCTCAGGGTGTTCGCGTGGAATAACCCCGGCGTCATCTTCAGTCATCGAGGTCAGCGTAGCGAGCCTTCCATCGCCCACCATGCACCGCTCGCCCGATGGCGACGTAATGGTCACCACCTGCGCTTCACAGTGAACACGGAGTGAGGGCGCGCTGGCCGGCAAGAACGCCGTGACAACGCTCATCGGCCACTGTTCGCACATCGTCGTCAACTCCAGCGCCGAGCAGGCGAGTTCTTCACCGTACGTTGGCGAGCGTCGCGACGCCACCATCGATGCCGCGAGCGTGCTCTGGCTCGCATGCCACGCCACGCGCGCGCCATGTAGAGGTATCGCACCCGTCATCAGCTCGCGAGCATCGGAATCAATGCGATCAGCGAAGGGCCAGCGCCAGCGCAGGTGATGCCGAGAGTGCGCGTTTATAAAGTCCACGACGAACAAGCCTACACCGCGAATGAGGACGACGTGGCGTTCATGCGTAATCGGC
The DNA here is from genome assembly GCA_966096095.1 of uncultured Gemmatimonadaceae bacterium. GTDB lineage: Bacteria > Gemmatimonadota > Gemmatimonadetes > Gemmatimonadales > Gemmatimonadaceae > Gemmatimonas. Next base: position 54,606 of record CBHTUR010000007.1, read on the forward strand.
TCGACTTCGCTCACGCTGTAACGCAGGCGGAGAGTCCACATCGCATCAGTATTCCGATGCTCGACCGTCGGGGTCGGAGCGCACGTTCGCCACCCAAATGGCCCGCGGCTCTCGGCGAGTTGATTGCCGTCGACGACCACAGTCGCGTGCGCCGAGAGAGATCGATAGAACTCACGCCGTAGAACGTCGCTGGCATACACAGCGCAACCTGGATCACAAATTATCGTGTTCGCGCCGATCGCGAGCTCCACGTGTCCGATGTCGGTGTGCGCGTGACCAGTTGCATTGCCACCGTGCGGGCCTGCGTCAACCAGGCAGTACCACTCGTCGCCATCGATTGTATCGCGTGCGACGAAATAGCCTGCGTCGCTCAGTGCGGCCGCGGCGGTAACGCCCGATGCGACGGTCACAGATGCATTCCGGTTCATGGCCGGGGCGTCGCACCCAAACCACCACGCGGCGCTCGCGTCACGCTCGCTCATGCCCGCGGCGAATTGCTCGTCGTGCAAGAGCGCCGAGCCGAGGGCGAGCAGAGGCGATTGATCGCGCGAGGAGCCCGACCACAAATGCACCGCGACGCCGCCGTCCTCGTCGCCGATCACGGGCCAATCGCCGTCGGGACGACGCAACAGCTGCGATGCCGTGAGCGCCTTGCGCAGTGGCGCCTCGAAAGCGGCTATCGAAGTCTGCCAAGACGCGTCTTGGGTCGCTCGCGCAATAGCGAGCGCGTGCAAATAGAACTCGACGTTGTACCGGTGATATCCCGTCGCGCGTTCGAAGTGAAATCCGTCGTCTAGAAACTGATGCGGCGTTTCACTGGTGAGGATCTCGAGGCCACGCGCGGCCCAGCGTGTGGACATACGGAGCTGCGGAAAGCAGTGACCAATATAGAGCAGGCCGAGCGCCTCGCCGGTCAGATGGGTGTTGGGACTGTGATGAATGGAATCGTAACGCTCCAGATAACGGCCAGCGTGCGTAAGTACCCAAAGCATTCGATGGACACGAGCGTTGCTCCACGCGTCGCTCTCCGCCGTGAGATGCCACACCCAGCACCAGACGATACTGCGAAATGACACCTCGAGCGCGCTAAGCCAATTGACGCCGCGGCCGGGTGGGTTGTGAGCGATCCAGTCTTCCAACAAACTCACAGCGCGTACGGCGTACGTCTCGTTACGCGTCAGATAAAATGCTTGAGCCAAGCGCATTAGCTGCTGATGGCGATTGATTTCCCAGAGGTACTTGATGTCGCCGCCAACGGCATCGCCGGTGTAATACAGGCGCGAGAAGTGTGTAAGCGGCGTAGTTACTTCTGACACCGGATGCGATCGCCACTTCGGCGCGTCCGCGCCTAACGCGAGCGTGCGGTCGAATACGCGCCATTCGCCGCGCACGATGCCGTCGGCTTCATCGATGAGCTGCTCGGCGTCCGCCGGTCCGCCTGTCGCGTGTGAATGACGCTCGAGCAGCGCACGAAAGAGCGGCGTGCGGCGCGACTCCAGTCGGGCGCTTTCGAGGATACGGTCGTTAGTGTGATCGACACGCCACCGTGGCGCGGGGCGAATCGCCTCGAGCCGTTTCACAACCTCCTGCCGGATTCGAATCGCCTTGGCAAACTGGCGTCGCCTCACGACGGCATTCCATCCTGCGCCGAGCGCAGAAACGTCGGCGTCTCGCTCAATCGATGCACGGCGCGTTACTCACGCGCCCGGCGCCGACGGCATGATTTTGCTGACCGCAGGGGTCAGCAGCTGCGCGACCGCGCGCGCGACGGAATCGGCCTGCATCACGTTTGCATCGCGGTCTAGTCCGACAGCCGGCGTTTCGCTTCGCGCGATCGGGACCACGACGCGAACGAGCGCCTCTTCTGTCCGGCCGTAGAGTGCAGCATCATGCAACAAATTCCACTTCACCCGATACTCATTGCTCTCTTCGCGACCGCGTCCCTGATACCAGTAGTAGACCATCGCGCGACCCGACTTACTCGATAGTATGACGCGATTCGCCGTACCGTTTCGCGACGAACCGGGCAGCGACACGCTGGAAGACTGAAGGATTTCCCAGCCCGCCCCCGGCAAGCAGTTCTTCGGCGAGTGAATCGTCTTGCCCTGTACCTGCCGTTCGTAGTATCCAACGTAGTACTGAAACGCTTCCGTCGAATCGGGATTCGCGAACGACCGCATCACGTAGTACGACATCCCGGCAATGCGCTGTTCCTCCTTATCGACGATAATGTCGCGCGCGGTTCGATCGAGGACGCTCGCAGGCAGGGTTGCGATCGGCTTGGCGGTGGGCACCGTGAACTGCTCGCGCACGCCAGAAACGAGGAGCGCGCCGATACCTAGCACCAATGCGGGGATAAACCGAGTCATCGAACTCATATTGTCTCCGTCCGACGTGACAAGACCAAACCTTCCGCACCGCTCAGCAGCCACGTCACCAACGAGGTGACCAGAAACGCGCCGCCGAACATCACCATGCCTTCGCTCGTGTGCATGAAGCCTTCACCCATCTTGGGGCTCACGAACAGCACAAGAAAACCGGTGAGGAATACGCGCAGCCCGTTTACGAGAATGGCAATGGGAATCGCAAGGGCTATCAGCAGCACCCGCGTCGGCCACTTCCGGAGGAATAGCGCGCCGAGCAGCACACCAAGGCTCAACAGCGCGGTGAGTGAGCGCAGTCCGCTACACGCCTCGGCGACAAAGAGACTCTGTCCCGGAATCTGAATCACGTTGCCCGACAGTCGCACCGGAATGTGTCGCCACCGTAGCAGCGCTGCGCCGATATCTGAAGCGACAAATTGCAGCGGCAGTGCGACCGAGTTGAGAATGACTTCCGGAATCGGGATCGATAGCGTGACGAGTGTGAAGGGTAGCCACCAGTGCAGCAACTGCCGTGCGCCGGCATACCAGACCACGAGGCCGCCCAACGCGAGCATCATCGAGCATCGCATGACAAAAAGTTCGGCCGCCAAGTCGGCCGCGTAGCGAAACACCACAGCAATCACGAGCATCGCGACACCCAGCGCACGTTGCGGCTGCGCGTCCGCGCGCATCCCGGCCTTGAAGGCGAGCCACACGGACAACGGCGCGAGAAGTAAGCCATGCCCCGAATTCGGGTCGTTCCACCATGCATCAAGCAGTAGCTGTGCCGGTTTCGCGAACAGCACCACAAACGCAATCGCAGTCAGCGTGTGTGCCGCGAGCGTCGCCGGCGGCAGTGACCGCAGCGAAGCCAGGCTCTGCCTCGACAAAGGAATCGATGGTATTGAAGCGGTCACGATGAATTCTGAGAGAAGAACCTAGCGAGACGATCTCGCGCGCTGAGAAACGGCGACGCTCGCCGGCACATCGAGGACGAACAGGCGGACACGCCTGTCACGCCGTTGGCACGCCGACGTCAATTTGGCCTGACGCTCTCCTGCGTTCCAACGCCAAAGTATCGGCCTTCAGGTCGCCAAAAATACCATCCGCTCACACTCGCCCCCGGCATCATGGCGTAGCTCTCCGTGAGCCTCATGCCGGCGCGCGATTCGGCCTCCGTGAGAGCAAACAAGGGCCCCTTCGCCGTGTGGTCGGGACAGGCTGGATACCCCGGAGCCGGACGAATGCCTTGGTACTTCTCTTGAATCAGCTCGGCGTTCCCGAGCGCTTCGTCCGGCGCGTACCCCCAGAACTCCCGACGAACCCGTTCATGCAGTCGCTCGGCAAAGGCCTCGGCTAGGCGGTCGGCCAGGGCCTTCGCAAGAATCGAATTGTAGTCATCGTGATCGGCCTCGAATTCGGCCACCAGTGACTCCAGTCGGTGGCCAGCCGTTACGGCAAACGCGCCCAGGTAGTCCGCCACGCCGCTCTCGCGGGGCGCGACAAAATCGGCCAGACAGAAGTTGGGGCGACCGGTGCCGCGCTTGTCCATCAATTGGCGGGGCATCGTTAGGCGCGCGAGCACCTTCTCTCTCGACTCGTCGGCGTACACCTCGATCGTTTCGTCCACCGCATTGGCCGGCCAGAAGCCAAACGCCGCCCGCGCCTCAAGTCGCCCCTCACGAACGATGCGATCAAGCAGTTCACGGGCATCCGCGTACAACGTGCGCGCCGTCTCGCCGACCACGGGATCTTCGAGGATCGCGGGATAGTGGCCCGCCAGCTCCCACGTCTGAAAAAACGGCGACCAGTCGATATGCGAAATCAGGTCGTCGAGCGGATAGTCGAGGAGGGAGCGCGGTCCGGTAAACGTCGGCACGGGCACCGGCACCGATAAGTCGATCGGCACCTTGTTCGAGCGCGCCTCTTCGAGCGTGATGTTCCGTTCGTTTTTTCCGCGACCCGCGCGTGCCACGCGAATGGTCTCGTATTCGGCGCGCACATCGGCGGCGAACTGCGTCTTCCGATCGTCGCTCAACAGCGACGTGGTTACCCCGACCGCGCGCGACGCATCCAGCACATGCACGACGGGTCCCGAGTAACTCGGTTCGATCTTGAGCGCCGTGTGCGCCTTGCTGGTGGTTGCGCCACCGATCAAGAGCGGCACGGTGAAGCCCTGCCGTTCCATTTCGCTCGCAACGAAGGTCATCTCCTCAAGCGACGGCGTAATGAGTCCGGACAGGCCAATCACGTCGGCGCCCACTTCGCGAGCCTTCTCGAGAATGGCGGCGCAGGAGACCATCACGCCCATATCGACCACATCGTATCCGTTACACTGCAGCACCACACCCACGATGTTCTTGCCGATGTCGTGCACGTCGCCCTTCACCGTGGCCATCAGCACGCGACCGGCGTTCTTGGAGGTGGCGGTCTTGAGCGCTTCGATGAACGGAATCAGATGCGCCACCGCCTTTTTCATCACGCGCGCGCTCTTCACCACCTGCGGCAAAAACAACTTGCCGGCGCCAAACAAGTCACCGACGACGTTCATGCCACGCATGAGCGGACCTTCGATCACTTCGATCGGATGGGACGCCAGCAGCCGAGCTTCTTCGGCGTCTTGCACGACGAAAGTATCGATACCATGCACGAGGGCGTGCGATAAGCGTTCGTCGACGGGCAGATCACGCCACGCAAGATCTTCGGTCACCTTCGCCGCGCGTCCTTTCAGCTGGTCGGCGACCTCGAGCAGCCGCTCAGTCGCGTCCGGCCGCCGCGCGAGGACGACGTCTTCGACCCGCTCGCGCAGTGCTGCCGGAATGTCCTCGTACGGCAACAGCTGTCCGGCGTTCACGATGCCCATGTCCATGCCCGCCTTGATTGCGTGCAGCAGGAACACGGCGTGCATGGCCTCGCGCAAGGGATTGTTGCCGCGGAACGAAAAGGACATGTTGCTCACCCCGCCCGAGACCTTCACGTGCGGCAGAGTGTGCTTGATCTGTCGCGTCGCCTCGAAATACGCCACCGCGTATTCCGCGTGCTCTTCGATGCCAGTGCCAATGGCAAAGATATTCGGATCGAAGATGATGTCTTGCGGCGGGAATCCCACCTGTTCGGTGAGGAGTCGGTAGGCGCGTGAGCAGATGTCCACTTTGCGTTGCACGGTGTCAGCCTGTCCCTCCTCGTCGAAGGCCATCACGATGACGGCCGCCCCGTACTGTCGCACCAGGCGCGCCTGACGCAGGAATTCCGCTTCGCCCTCCTTAAGGGAGATGGAATTCACCACGCCCTTCCCTTGCAGACACTTCAATCCAGCTTCGATCACGCTCCACTTGCTCGAGTCGACCATGATCGGCACGCGAGCGATGTCGGGCTCGGACGCAACCAGATTCAGAAACGTCGTCATCGCATGCACGGCGTCGAGCAGCCCTTCGTCCATATTCACGTCAATCAGCTGCGCGCCGCTCTCCACCTGCTGGCGCGCGACAACCAACGCTTCGTTGTAATTCCCCTCGAGAATCAGCTTGGCAAACTTCGCCGAGCCAGTCACGTTCGTGCGCTCACCAACGTTCACGAAATTCGTGTCGGGGCCGATGGTCATCGGTTCGAGACCCGACAAACGGAGCAGTGGCGCTGGTGACGGAATCGCCCGCGGAGCGACACCGCGAACAGCATCGGCAATGGCCTTGATATGCGCGGGCGTCGTGCCGCAACACCCACCCACGATATTGAGCAAGCCGCTCTTCGCCCACTCGTGCAGATGAGCAGCCATCGTTTCAGGGGTTTCATCGTACTCGCCGAACGCGTTTGGCAACCCCGCATTCGGATGTGCACTGACGTACGTATCCGCGATTCGTGAAATCTCCTGGATGTGCGCGCGTAACTGCGTGGCGCCGAGCGCGCAGTTCAGACCGATCGAGATCGGCTTTACATGCGCCATCGAGGTCCAAAACGCTTCGGCGGTTTGTCCAGAGAGTGTGCGGCCGCTGGCGTCGGTGATCGTGCCCGAGATCATCACCGGCACACGCACGTGTTTCTCTTCGAAATAGCGCTCAATGGCAAAGAGCGCCGCCTTCGCGTTGAGTGTGTCGAAAATGGTTTCAACGAGCAGGATGTCCGCTCCGCCTTCGAGCAGTCCGTCGATCGCTATGGTGTAGGCCGAGATCAGCTGATCGAACGAGACATTGCGCGCGCCCGGATTTTCGACGTCCGGCGAGATTGAAGCCGTACGATTCGTGGGACCGAGAACACCGGCAACGAATCGCGGGCGGTTCGGTTCGCGCGACTCGAATTCGTCGGCGATTCGGCGGGCCAACGCGGCGCCGGCTACGTTCATCTCGTGCGAGAGCTCCTCCATACCGTAGTCCGCCATCGAGATGGCGTTGGCATTGAAGGTGTTGGTCTCCAGAATGTCGGCGCCCGCCTCCAGATACTCAGCGTGAACAGCGCCGACGAGGTCGGGCTGGGTGAGCACCAGCAAATCGTTGTTGCCCTTGAGGTCGCGAGGCCAGTCGACGAAACGACGGCCACGATAGTCTGCTTCGCCCAGTCGATGGCGTTGCAGCATCGTTCCCATGGCCCCGTCGATGAGGAGAATCCGCTCGGCGAGCAGCTCGTGCAGCTGCGCTATCCGACTAGCGCGATTTCGGGACCCACTGGGCAGACTGGTCGTCATGGACTCGGGTACAGATGAAGCGGGCAGTAGCGCCGGAACGAAAAATCTCTTAGTAAGCTATGCATGACGACCACCGCTGAGCAGCCGACACACGAAAACACTGTCAGCCCCGGTCCCCGGGAGCACGCCTTGCGCCGCCTCCTTGACCCCGAACAGGTGGTCATGTTCGACGGGGCCATGGGGACCATGCTCTACGCGCGCGGCGTCTTCATCAATCAATGCTACGACGAGCTGGCGCTTCGGTCGCCGGATCTGGTTCGTGAAATTCACGCCGAGTACGCGAAAGCTGGTGCTGACGTACTGGAGACCAACACGTTTGGCGCCAATCGGGCGAAGCTTGTTCAATACGGCCTCGAAGGTCAGGTTGTCGCCATCAATCGACGGGCAGCCGAACTGGCGCGCGAAGCGGCCGGTGAAAAGCGACTAGTCGCTGGAGCTGTCGGTCCACTGGGCGTGCGGCTCGAGCCGTATGGCCCGACCAGTCGGGTTGAGGCGCGTGCGATGTTTGCGGAGCAAATGTCGGCGCTTAAGGCGGGCGGCGCGGACTGCTTCCTGTTGGAGACGTTCGCTGACCTTGAGGAGCTTGAGCAGGCGATCCTCGCGGCGCGTGAGGTCGATGCGTTCATGCCGGTCATTGCGCAGGCCACTGTCGGTCCGGATCTACGCACGGCCTATGGTGCGAGTCCTGAGGATATCGCGCGTGCCCTGGATCGATGGGACGTTGATGTCATCGGTCTCAATTGCTCGGTCGGACCGCAGACCATCCTCGAGGCCATCGAGCGCATGGCGGCGGTCACATCGAAGAAGCTCTCCGCCCAACCAAACGCCGGCATGCCGCGTGATGTGGGTGGCCGTTCGATGTACATGGCCAGCCCCGAGTACATGGCGACGTATGCGCGGCACCTGATCCAGGCCGGGGCAAAGATCGTCGGCGGTTGTTGCGGTACCACGCCGGAGCATATCAAGGCCATCGTCGAAGGCACGCGACCACTTAATCCCCGCGCCAGTGGTGCGTTGCGCGAAACGTCGGAGTTTCGGGTCGCGCATCCTGACGGACCGGTGGGCCGCGAGAAAGTCCCGCTCGATCAGCGCTCGCGATTCGGTGCCAAGTTGGCGAAAGGGCAATTCGTCACCTCAGTCGAGATCGTGCCACCGCGCGGGGTGGACACCGTCAAGCTTGAAGCCGACGCAGCGACACTCGCCAAGGCCGGCGTTGACGCGATCAATGTGCCCGATGGTCCACGCGCGCAGAGCCGGATGGGCGCTATCGCGACGAGCCTGATCATCGAACGACACGGGATCGAAGCGGTAACACACTACTGCTGTCGCGATCGAAATCTGCTGGGGATGTTGAGCGACCTCTTGGGCGCGTCGGCGCTCGGACTTCGCAATTTGCTGTTGATTACAGGCGACCCGCCGAAGATGGGGCCGTATCCCGACGCCACTGCCGTGTTTGATATCGATGCGATCGGTCTGACGAATCTGGTGAACAAGCTCAATCGCGGGCTTGATCCGGGCGCCAATCCGATTGGCGAGCCGACGCGATTCGTGATTGGCGTTGGCGTGAATCCGGCGGCGATCGATCCGGCGCTCGAGCTCAAGCGCTTCCACTGGAAGGTGGAGGCGGGTGCCGAGTACGCGATTACTCAGCCGGTGTTTGACCCCGAGCAGTTGGAGCGATTTCTCGCGTCGATCGAGGATGTGCGCATTCCGGTCGTTGCCGGAATTTGGCCTCTGGTCTCCGCGCGCAACGCGGAGTTTTTGGCGAACGAGGTGCCCGGAGTCACCGTTCCTCAGAGCGTCCTTGAGCGCATGCGCAAGGCGAATGAGAAGAGCAAGGAACACGCGCTCGCAGAAGGCATCGCGATCGCGCGCGAGAGTTTAGAGCGAGTGCGCGCGCATGTGCAGGGAGTGCAGGTGAGTGCGCCGTTTGGGCGGGTGGAGCTGGCGCTGGAGGTTTTTGGGTGACGGACTCGTGTTCGCATCGCTGGACGACGCGCCGCGCTCGATGATTTCCGATCCAAGGCGCGTGAGCACCGTCGAGCAATTTCGCCAGCGATTCTTCGCGCCGCTTGACGGTTTACGCGCGGTTGCGGCCTGGATGGTGGTGGTATACCACTTTGGCTGGTGGTGGATGCCAGGCTCCTACGGGGTCGTGCTGTTCTTTGTGCTCTCTGGATTCCTGATCACGCTGCTCTTGCTGCGCGAAGCCGAGACCACGGGAACGATCTCTTTCAAGAATTTCTATATCCGCCGAGCGCTGCGTATCATGCCGGCGTTCTACGTCTATGTCGCGGTCATGACCGGTTGGTACCTGCTGCGGCACAAGCCTGTGAACGTCGGACACCTGACGGCCGCGCTGACATATACCATCAACTATTACAACGCGATCTGGGGTGATCCGAACACCGGCTACAGTCACGCCTGGTCACTCGCCATTGAAGAGCAATTCTATTTCATCTGGCCCATCACGATGTGGCTGTTGCTCCGCCGTCAGCGACTGTTTCGAACAGTGCTCACGTATATCATTGCCACCTGGGTGATACGGGCAGCGCTGGTGGCGACGCATCGTCTAGATCAAGGGTACTTCTACTCCGCGCTCGAAATGCGCGCCGACGCGCTCATGGTTGGCGCGATGCTTGCTATCGTCCTCCACCGTTATCCTGAAGCACTCGCTCGACGCGTGGATGCAGTTGGAGGAACACGCTTGATCGGTGTTGGCGTCCTACTCGCGGCCGGCCTAGCCACCGCTGAATTTTTTCTCGGCAGGAAAGGGATCGACTTTCGCGACTCCGTGAGCTGGATCGTGCTGCCTGTACTTTGCGCAGGAGTCATTTTAGGAGCAATTAGTGCGCAGAGCTCTCCTCTTGGCCGATTCCTATCTTCGCGCGGAATGACGTGGCTCGGCAAGCTCTCGTACTCGACCTATTTGTATCAGCAATTTCTTGTGCCGGCCGGCCGACGGGTGTTTCCGAACGGCCCCGATCTATTGCAGTTCGCGGCCACCGTTGCTGCGGTTCTCGTGGCCGCGGCCGCCTCGTATTACCTGGTCGAGCATCCGCTCCTGCGCCTCAAAGATCGTTTCGCAGTGCGTGCCGCGAACCGGGCGCCAGCGACTGCCTTCGGGTCGCCCTCCGCCTAGACTGTGGACGACAAGCGCGACGTTGCGCCGCGACTCGATCGCGACAGTTCGTGCAGGATGAATACGGGCTTTCCCCAATAGCGCTTTCCCTGGTGCGTCTTACGCACCGTCAGAGAAGCGGCTAGGTAGTGCTTTCGTAGTCGGGCCTCCGACTGATACAACGTATCGCCGAAAAACCCCGGAAGCCGCGAAGAGGTCAGGGCGTACCACCACGTGTTGATGAGCGATCGCGCACCGTACACTCGCGCCTTCCAGTCGTCGCCTTCCACTACGTATCGGAGATAGTACCCCGCTCCGTGATACGACACGAGCGCCCGCCCGCCATCGCGCAACACCCGACTCCACTCCTCAATTGCTCGCGCCTCGTCGGTATACGGGATTACCACCTTGCACACAAGTCCGTCGAATGAGTTGTCGGCGAACGGCAGGTGTTCCGCGACACCTTGGCGAACTTCAAATCCCTCTCGCGCGGCATCCTCAACTAGTGAAGCGTTGTACTCGACGCCGGAGGCCACGCATCCCGCCTCCCGCAACGCTCGCAGTTGCTGTCCTTCACCGAATCCGACATCAAGGACGCGTGCGCCCGATTCGAAACTATCGAAACGGAATGGATGGTATTGGAACGCATCCCAAAATGTCATGGCGATGGACGATCAACAAAGTGAGTGGCTGAACACGCTGAGGAGGTTATTTCGACTTATTCCACACTGACCAGCGCCCGCGTAAGCCGTTCATCACAGCCCTGACCGTCGCACGCTGAATTTCAAAGCCCCACTGCCACGTCGTCACGGCACGCCGGCGCAACGCGGGTACCAAGAAAACCGCAGAGCCGACGCCCACAATGCCGGCCATCACCGGCTGCGGATACTCGACGCCCAAGAGCGCCGCCCAAGCTGCGCCACATACGACGGCTGTGACCAGCAGTAACGGTGTGGCCAAGCGCACCAGCTTATGCAGGAAGAACTGCACGACTACCGGATTACGAACTCCTACAATTCCGGGCAACAACGTCAGAAGCTGGAGTACGCCTGTCAACGTGCGTTCCTTTCGTACGCGTTCACCTCCGGCGTCGAATACACGCGTATCATATGCATGCGCCGAGCGTTCGAATCCGACGCGATGCCCGCAGAGTACGAGCGACATGGGCACATACACGTCGTCCAGAAGCGTTCCCGCTGGAATCACCGGCCACAACGCGCGGCGCGTCGCGTAGACCGCGCCCGTCACCCCAATCGCGGAATGCACGCGGGACTCGTTCCACCGCAGCCACTTTTCAATTTCCCAATACACGTGTGCAGGCGATAATCGACCGCGATCGCCACCAAGCTGCAATGCGCCGGAGATCGCGCCGAAACGTTCGTCTTCGAGCGCAGCGACGAGACACGGTATGGTTTCTCTGTCGAACCGCTGTGCGGTATCAGCCATCACGAGCACGTCGCCCGTTGCTTCCCGCACGCCGGCGTTGAGTGTCGCCGCTTTTCCACCGGGCATGTCACCGGGAACCGCGCGTACGCGCGGATCAACGCCCGTGAAGTCCGCAAGCGTCGCCAGAGAACCAACGGCATCGAGCGCGACAATAACCTCGAGGTTCTTAGCGGGATGCGCCGTATCGAGCAGGTTGGCGATTCTCTCGCGCGCAGCCGTGGCCTGCTCACGTGTGGCCACGATGACGCTGACGCGACGCGTAGAGCCACGCTCAGCGTTTGGTCGGTTGGGCCGACGCACCAGCAGTGCAACGAACCAGACCAGCAGCGGATAGCCGAACCAGATGCAGAGGATTGCGGCCAACGCTGCGGCCGCAATTGTCGCGAAGATTGTCACGCCTGTCGAATCACTCCACGCGCACGATCGCGATTCGCAGACTGCTCGGCGGAGTCACTGCGCCGTTCTCACCTCGCAGCTCGATCAGCTGGCTGCCCGTCTGATTGCCTTCGAAGCTGAAATAGCTGCTGCTGAACGCGCGCAATTTCGGAACAGCGAGGGTAAACGCGCCGAACGACATGGCGCGAGCGCGAAGCGGATTCGCCACAAACGTGCCGGGGTACGTTGCAGCGAGACCGGCGAACACGTCGGACGTGTTCCAGCTCGGGAACGTCAACTGAGAGCGCGACGGCACAAAACCGCTGATCGAACTCACGGCGTTGGCGAGCGCCCAATCGGCGAGCATTTCGCCAGCCGGATGGCCGGTACGCTGAGCAAGATTGCTCAGGCCCGTTTGCTGGCCCCCACGCACGAGCGCCTTCACGCCGCCGATCTCATCGGTCGCGTATTGGTCGATAGCCCACCGCACTAGACTCCAACCGCTGGCGTAGAACGTGAAGTCGCCGTTGGCCGCCGCGCCAATCGGCGTCAGTGTGTCGACTCCACGAAAGTACTGGTGAAGGACGGAGAAGTGCTTCCACATCGTGAGCGGACGATCGTCGCACTCGTACAGCTCGCACCGCACGGTGGTCTGAAATCCAGTGTGGCCCTTCCACGTACCGCCGTTCGCAAACGTTCGCGCATAGAGTTCCTCGGCCACGCGGCCCAGGCTCTCCTCAAGCCAGCTCTCTTCGAATGGCGTGCTGTTGACAAATCGTACGGCAAACGACGCGAGATGCTTACCTTCGTGCACGACCGTGCTGCGCATCGAGCGCCGCCACTCGGTGGATGATTCGCCCGCGTTCGGAATGCGGGCATAGAAAATCTCATCTTCGTTGCTCGCGGCAAACGTGCCTTTCGGATAGAAGTTGCAGGCCGAGACAAAGCCCGCGAGCCCAGGCAGCGAGTCATTCACGTACCGAGTAAAGAGCATCGTCACCCGACCATCGCCGCCCATCGCGGCGTTCATCGCGAGCGGATCGGCGACCTGGTTCTGAAGCAACGGATACTGCACGTTGTCAAACTCCGAACCAATCGCTCGGAACTGATCGTCCATCGTCCCCGCCCGCGGTGACGCCACATCTTCGAGTACCAGCGACTTCGCACCCGTGTAAACCACTCGCGCACGGATGTCGCGGCCACTCGCGCAGGTCGCGTACAATGCCTTAACCGTGATCGTGTCACCCACGTTCACCGCGGCGCGCGCCGAGGCGATGTTCGCGCGCAGGCCGCTATTAGCCTGCACCTGCTTGATGGCGCGCCAGGTTGGTGCCGGCGATCCAAACCGCGTGCTCAGCGCGCGCTGCGACTCGAGATACGCGGTGTGCTGCGACTCCGCCTTCTCCTCGCTCTCGAGCGACGCCATCGCTTTCGCCAACGGCGTGTCGCCCAGCGCGCTCATCGTGCGCGACGAGGACATCGCCGCCGCGAAGGAGGCGGTCGGCTGCGCCACCTTGCCCGCCATCGCGCCAGCGCCCGCACCGCGCAGCTCAAAACCTGACGTCGCCGCAGCAGTCACACTCGTGTTGATCACCGCCACGATGTACTTGGCGCTCGCTCCGCCAGCCGGATTCACCAGCTCCGTGCAGCGCACTTGATCGGCATCGAGAATGTTGGCCGACTCACCCTTCGCCAGCGTGATGCGGCTCGCCGTGCGCAGCGGCGCCGCGAACTGGCCGCTGGCCGACGCGATGGTGACCGTCACCGCTGTCGCGCCCGTCGGAATGCAGCCGTACGCCGTCGGCACGACCGCTTCGATGCGCGACGCCGTTGACTTGGTGATGGTGGCGCGCAGACCACCAATCGCGAGATCGATCGCGTCCGTGGCGAGCGCGAATCCGGTGCCTTCAATGACCACCGGAGCGCCCGGCGTCAGGGTATCAGGTGAGACGCGCGAGACGCTGGGCGTGGCCGGATCGACCAACACCGTCACGCGCGACGACGCGGTGTCGGCAGTGGCTTTGATGATCGCGGTACCACGCGCTTTCGCGATGAAGACCGAGTTCGGCGTGCCGACCGCGGCGATGGCCGCGCCACTTTCGAGTACCATCGTCGCTGGGGTCGCCACGGCGTTGCCGTACTGGTCGGTGATCGTGGTCGACACATGCACGGTATCGCCCAGCAGGGTGATACGAACCAGATCGCTTGAGAGCTTCACCAGCGCGGCCCGGTCGGCCGTCGCGTTCGCGCCGAAAATGACGGGCGACAACCCGGCCACGCGGGCGGTGAGCGTCTGCAACCCGGCCGCCGTGCCCAGCGTCCAGCGCGTTTGCGCGATACCGTTGCCGTCGGTGGTCGATTCTGCCGAGCTGACTTTGCCGCCGTCGGCTGCTTCCCAGCGGACCACGGCGCCTGCAACCGGCTTGCTATCGGAACCGGTGACCGAGATACGCACCGGTGCATCGAGGGCGGTTCCGACGGTCGCCGTGCCTGCCACAAGGCTGACGGGTGTCGCGTTGGACGGGGAAACCGGCGCAACTGCGTCAGAACCGCTGCACGCCTGCAACAATGCCAAGCCGCATGCCATCACGCCAACGGCACGAGACGCACGCCCAAATCCGCGCGCGACGCTGTAACTGTTGGAATGGAAGGCGATACGGGGCATAGTGTCCGCTGTCACGTAGAAGGTTGAATCCTGCACACCTTCATGGTTGCCGCAAGGGGCATGCCGGACTCAGCCATAAACAGGAACGAATCCGGTGGAAGTGACAAGCTTGGCCGCCTCTGAACGAGCCACTGTTTTGGGAGGGCGGCACACGCCTCGGGATTGGCGCGCGGCGTAGGGGAGATTGCCCTCTCCCCTCGCTGTGTTTTTGCCTACCTTGCACGAGCCCGGTTCACCCCTTCACCCGAACTCAGCCCCGCCGATGTCCGCATCTGCCGACAGCTCGCGTCCGCCCCTCACGATCCTCTCCGAAGAGGAGGAGCTCTTCCGAGCTGCCGTACTCGATTTGGCTCAGACCAAGGTGCGTCCCCGGGTGCGGGCGATGGAAGAGGCGGGCAAACTCGATGCGGCACTGACAGCCAAGTTCGTCGAACTCGGGCTCATGGGCATCGAGGTGCCCGAGGAGTTCGGCGGTGCGGGCGGGTCGCTCATGATGGTCACCCTCGCCGTCGAAGCATTGAGCACCGTCGACGCGGCGGCCGCGATTCAGGTCGACGTGCAGAACACGCTCGTGAACTACCCGATCTACCGCTACGGCAGCGCAGAACAACGCGCGCGCGTGTTGTCACGACTGTGTGGTGGCACGATCGGCGCCTACGCACTCTCCGAGCCCGGCAGCGGCTCCGATGCGTTCGCCCTGGCCACGCGGGCCGATCGCGCCGAGGGCGGCTGGACGCTCAATGGATCCAAGGCCTGGATCACGAACGGAGGCGAAGCGGACATCTTCGTGGTGTTCGCGAATGCCAAGCCCGAAGCCGGCTACAAAGGCATCACGGCGTTCATCGTTGAGCGCGGCATGAACGGATTCAGCGTCGGACGCAAAGAGGACAAACTCGGCATTCGTGCCTCGAGCACGACCGCGTTGCATTTCGAAAACGTGTTCGTGCCCGACGCGAACGTGCTGGGTGACGTCGGCGCCGGATACAAGATTGCCATCGAAACGCTCAACGAAGGGCGAATCGGAATCGGCGCACAGATGATCGGCGTCGCGCAGGGCGCGCTGGATGCGACGGTGGCGCACTTGAAGGAACGCAAACAATTCGGCAAATCGCTCGCGGAATTTCAGGGCATTCAATTCCAAGTGGCACAGGTTGCCACGGAGTTGGAAGCTGCGCGCCTGATGGTGTACAACGCAGCGCGACTCAAAGATGCGGGCCACGATATCGCCCGCACGGGCGCGATGGCCAAGCTCTACGCCTCGCAAATGTGCGAGCGCATGACGTCGCTTTGTGTGGAACTCTTCGGCGGCTACGGCTATACCCGCGAGTATCCGGTCGAAAAGTTCTATCGCGACGCGAAGATCGGCACGATTTACGAAGGCACGAGCAACATGCAGTTGCAGACGATTGCCAAGGCCGTTCTCCGTTAGGCTCGCTGCGCTCAGCGTGGCGCTCGTGTTCATCGCGGGCGCGACGCTGACGCCGACGGGTCGAGTCGGCCCGCCGAGCGTGTTGTGGTGCACGACGTGCGGTGCATCCTGGCTGACGGACATATTCACGAACGTTGCGCTCTTTCTGCCGCTGGGCGCGTGTGTGGCAGCGCTGAACGAATCGACTGCGCGCACGACGCTGCTCGGCGCCGCGTTGTCGCTCACGATTGAAGGCGCGCAGTTCGCCGGTATTCCGGCAGGGCGCACGGCCGCGTTGAACGATTTCCTGGCGAATGGTGCGGGCGCATGCTTGGGTGCGCTCCTCTGGCACTCTCGCGTCTCGCTGGTCGATCCGGTGCGCTCGCACGCCCGCGTTCTCACTGGCGCGTGGAGTGTGCTGCTGCTGACGACGCTCCTTGGCACGAGTTGGGCGCTCGCTCCCGCGACCTTCGTCGCAGACGACATTCCCGTTATTTCACCGAGCGATCTACCCTTCACGCCAGGGTACGGTTGGTATTCGGCCGAGGTGGAAAGCGTACTCGTGAACGGCGTGCGGGTCGCGCATCGTGGCAGTGGGCCGGTGATCGTGCGCCTGGCGCGCTTCGGTGCAACGTCCGACACTTTGCGAGGCAGTTTCGCGGTACAAGGACGCGATGACCGTCGCGGTGTGGTGCCGATGCTCTACGCGCATTCCCCAACATCGCGCGCACCCGTGATGCTGGTTGGGCAACGCGGTGACGGTGTTGTGCTTCGAAGCGCTCGACAGGGACGTGAGATCGGTCTCGTGCTTCCCGATGCCACGGTGCCGCACGTCTTTAACGGCGACATCTCGACCACGCGCCGCGTAAAGGCGGTGGAGGCGCGGGGCGCGCTCGGACTTCGCACCGAAAGCAGCGCGGTATCCTCCGATTCCACGTCGCTCGTATTGACGCCCGCGCTTGGATGGACCATGCTGCAGTCGGTGGTCGGCCCGGAGTCGCCGTTCGCCGCCGCACTGTCCGTTCTCTGGATCGCGCTGTGGTTCGCGATCGGTGGACGATGGGCAGCACATGCGCTGGGACGCATCGGAGCGTTCGTGTGGTCAGTCGGAGTTCTCGCCGCGCTGTACGGCGGCACCGCGATTCTTGCCATGCCGTTTTTGACACCTGCCCACGCGCTGGTCGCGCTGGTTGCTTGCGGCGTCGCGTCTCTTGGAGCGACCACGCGCCCCGCTTCTCTCGCGCAGTGAGACTCGATCGATGATCTCCTCAGAGTTTTCGATTCCGCTCTCGCCGGGCATGGTCGACGCCAGCACTGGCGAACGATCGGTAGCACTGGCCACGGCGCAGGCGCTCGTCGACAGCGCGCGACGCGCACAACCGGCATGGGCCGCCCGTGGCACGGCGTCGCGCGCACAAGTGATCGACCAATTTCGTCGATTGGTCTACGAGCAGCGCGCCGAGATTGCGGCGCTTGTGACCGACGAAGTGGGCAAGCCTCTCGCTGAGAGCTACGTGGCCGAGGTGTCGATGACACTCGATGGGGCGCGCTTTCTTTCGCGCATTGCGGCGCGAACGTTGCGTACCACTCGTCGGCGGACACGGACGTTGGCGGCGTGGCGGAAAACAATCATCACGCACCACGAACCGTTCGGCGTTGTTGCCGTGGTGAGTCCGTGGAACTACCCGTTCTTCTTTCCCGCGATGCACGTAATGACGGCGCTCGTGGCGGGCAACGCGGTGGTGCTCAAGCCGAGCGAACTTTCGCCGCGCTGCGCCGTGTTGTTAGTGCAGTTGCTTCACGCCGCGGGGGTTCCCGAGGAGATCGTTTCGCTGTTGCCGGGCGACGGTCGTGTCGGCGCGGCACTCGTTTCGGCCAACGTGGACAAGGTGTTTTTCACCGGCAGTGAGCGGACCGGACGCTCGATTGCCATGGCGTGCGCACCGCGCTTTGTGCCAGTCTCGCTCGAACTTGGCGGCAGCGACGCGGCGATCGTGCGTGAAGATGCGGACATCGCGCATGCGACGAGCGGCATTCTCTGGGCGCGCTTTACTAACGCCGGGCAAACTTGCGTCGCAGTCAAGCGCGTCATCGCGGTCGGCCGAGCGTATGACGCGTTGATCGCTTCGCTGGCGGTGCGAGTACCCCAGTTGCAGATCGAGAGCGAAGAGGTCGACGGGCGAGCGGCGAACCGCGATCTTGGCCCGCTCGTATCAGCGCCACAGCGCGCGCTCATTCGGGAACAATTGAACGACGCGCTTTCGCGCGGCGCCTCCGTAATCGCGCGTGCCGACCCAACGTCCGCAACGGAACGCAGCGCGCCAGCGGTCGTGTTGGGCAACGTCACGCCGGAGATGCGAGTCTGGCACGAAGAGACGTTCGGTCCGGTGCTCGCGGTTGTCCGTGCCGCTTCCGACGACGAGGCGGTGGCGTTGGCGAACTCGACGCGCTTCGGATTGAGCGCCTCGGTCTGGACGACCGACCGCGCCACGGGTCGGGCCCTCGCTGCACGTCTCGACGCGGGCGCGGTGTGTCTCAACGACGCGGTGATTTCAGCGGGGTTACCCGAGGTGGCACACGGCGGCAACAAAGCAAGTGGCCTCGGACGCATTCACGGTGTCGAAGGCCTGCGGGAATGTGTACGTACCCATACCGTCATCGATGACATGCTCCCCACGACCAGACAAGCGTGGTGGTTTGGCTACGGCGAACAGACGGCAACACGCATCGGCGACTACATCCGTCTCGCTCACGGCCGATCGCTCTTCGATCGGCTGGGCGGGATTGCCGGCACACTGCGATTGTTGCTTCGCCCCGAGCGACCGCTCTAGAACACCGCTCCGAACCGCTGGTCGACCGTTCCCCCTTCGCGCGGGTATCTTACGGCATGATTGGAACCGTACTCGGCGTCTTTGATCTCGCGCTGGCGTTGCTTCGTCCGGCGGTCTTTGCCGCGGGCGTTCTCGCCGCCATCGGCACCACGGCGTCATACGCGGTGCGCACGCGCAAGATCTCTCCGTTTTCAGGGTTCGCCCGCTTCATTCGCGAGCGAATTGATCCGTGGCTCATTGCACCGATGGAGCGCCGAATTCTGCGCGCCGGCGGCACGCCGTATTCGGCACCGTGGTGGTCTCTGGCGATGGTCGTCATTGGCGGTCTGGTTCTCATCTCGGCGCTGGGCTTCGTGCGAGACCAGTTGTGGATGCTCGGCGCCGCGACGCAATCGGGATCGCTCCTCTTCGTGCTGGTGCGCTGGACATTTGGCATTTTGCAGATAGCGCTCTTCGCCCGAGTGATCGCCAGTTGGGTCGGCGGCTCACCATACTCCAAGTGGTGGCGCTGGGCGTTTGTGATCACGGAGCCCATTATTGCGCCGCTGCGCCGCATCGTGCCCACGATCGGCATGCTAGATATCACGGTGCTCGTGGCGTACTTCGGATTGAATTTGCTGGAGTCGGTGATACTGCGGGCGCTGTAACAGCTGCGAGGTCTCGAAGATTACCCTAGTGCCGATGGCCCACAGCGTTATGAGATTCTCTCCAGCAATTCTATGAAGGTTGCCAACTGGGGGAAATTCCCCGTCGTCGATGTGAACGTTGTGTCGCTTAGTGCTGATCACGACGCGGCGCGTCAACTGCTGCACTCTGCTGGCTCGATGATCGCCAGAGGGATGGGGCGGTGTTATGGCGACAGCGCATTGGCCGACACAATCGTCTCGACGCGACCGTTGAATCGCATTCTGGCGTTCGACGAGCGATCCGGGATTGTTTCGTGCGAAAGTGGCGTAACGTACGCGGAGCTGCTCGGTGCCTTCGCCCAGGACGGATGGTTTCCGCCAGTAACGCCCGGCACGAAACACGTAACGATCGGTGGTGCCATCGCATCCGATGTTCATGGCAAGAATCATCATCGCGACGGATGCGTTTCCACTGCGGTTCTCGACTTCGACTTGCTCCTGCCTTCGGGCGACGTTGTCACGTGCAGTCGAAGTTCATCGCCAGAGTTGTTCTGGGCGACGGTTGGCGGCATGGGGTTGACCGGCGTGATTTTGGCAGCGCGCATGCGAATGCTGCGCGTGCCAAGTCCGTACATCGCTCAGCGAGCTATTCGCTGCGAGTCTCTCCCGGAGCTCTTCGCCGCATTTACCGCGCACTCGGCATCGACCTATAGTGTCGCGTGGATCGATACCATTTTGAGTCGTCGCAATAGAGGTCGGAGTGTATTGCTGCTCGGCGAGCATGACGCGAATCCCGTAAATCCGATGGAGCGGGGCGTGGGGCGAGCGCTGGCGCGCGTCCCATTCAATTTGCCGTCTCGCTCGCTAAATCGACTCACCATTAGTGCTTTCAACTGGGCCTTCTACCATCGGCATCCCGCGGGTGAGTCCTTCAAGAGTCTTCACTATGAACCATACTTCTATCCGCTGGACATCCTGACGGACTGGAATCGGATCTATGGCAAGGCCGGATTCACGCAATACCAGTTCGTAGTGCCGACAGAGGCCGCCACCTACGTGATGCCGGAGGTGCTCTCAACGTGTCATGACGCTGGATTCAGCTCGTTCCTCTCAGTTCTGAAGGCATTTGGCAGGGCCGGCGAAGGCCTACTCTCGTTCCCCACCGAAGGCTTTACTCTCACGCTCGATCTGCCGATTCGCGGAACGCTGTTTCGTTTGCTCGATCGCTTGGATGCAATCATCGTCGACGCGGGAGGCAGAGTTTACTTGACGAAAGACGTGCGCCTCGCGCGCGAGACATTCGACCGGATGTATCAACGGGCCGACGAGTTTAGGCAGTTACGCGCTGAGATCGATCCCAGCCGAAAGTTCCAATCGCTGCAGAGTCGGCGACTTGGTTTGTAGCCGCGCCATGGCAGGAACAGGCGCCATACGTCGGGGTCTTATCTTTCGACGTGGTTTCTTTCTCGCGTCCTTCTCGTGATCTGGAGCACTACCATGCGGAAACTGTCCCTGATCGTTGCGTCGAGCGCCGTGGTGGCGATCGCCGCGCCGACGGCGGTGCGGGCGCAGGACAAAGACGTTGTCGAAACGGCAGTGGCGGCGGGGAGTTACAAGATGTTCGCCAAGGCTGTCGCGGATGCGGGCCTGACCGAGACACTCAAGGGCCCGGGCCCGTTCACGGTGCTCGCGCCGAGCGACGACGCGTTCGCGAAACTGCCCAAGGACAAACTCGACGCGCTGATGAAAGACAAGGCCGCGTTGCGCAACGTGCTGCTGTATCACGTCATTGCGGGTAAGCTCACAGCGGCCGACTTCGCCAAGCTGAACGGCAAGGGGCGCAAGACGGTCGAAGGCAGTGACGCGCGCGTCATGATGATGGGCACGACCGTGATGATCGGCTCCGGCAACATCACGCAGGCCGACATCATGGCTAAGAACGGTATCGTGCACGGTATCGATACGGTGTTGCTGCCGCCGGGACGATAGGAGCGGCGGGCTGCGCCTGATGGCGGGAGGCGTCTCAACGAACGACGTTAAGGGTGAAGGTCAAGGTGAAGGTCAAGGGTGAATGCGATACATCGCGTTCGCCTTTGACCTTCACCTTTTTGCATGATGACGTGGTTGCTTTTTCCCCGCGGAGAGCGAGACTAGGGAATCCCTCCATCCTCACTCCATGCATCTCCGTTCTCTCGCTCTCGCGGTCGTCGCCGTTCCATCCCTCCTGGGCGCGCAGTCCACCCGTCCGGCGCCTGCCGACCTGATCGTCACCAACGCCCGCGTTTACACGGCGGACGAAGCACGGCCGCTGGTGGAAGCATTCGCAGTGCGTGATGGTCGCATCGCGTTTGTTGGATCGAAGTCCGAAGTGTCCGCTCTCCGCGGAGCGAACACGCGCATCGTCGATGCAGGCGGCAAGACCGTCATTCCCGGCATGGTTGACGCGCACGGACACTTTGGCGGGCTGGCGCAAAAGCTTCGTGCCGTCGACCTCGTGGGCACGAAGTCGTACGACGAGGTCGTGGCCCGCGTCGCCGCGAAAGCGAAAACCACGCCCAAAGGCGCGTGGATTGAAGGACGCGGCTGGGATCAGAATGCGTGGGGTGATACACGCTTCCCAACACACGAGAAGCTCACGGCCGCCGTGCCGGACAATCCGGTTGTGCTTACGCGTGTTGACGGACACGCGACGCTCGTCAACGCCGCTGCGATGAAGCTCGCCGGCCTCACGGCCGCGAGCAAAGATCCAACGGGCGGAAAGATTCAGCGAGATGCGCAAGGCAATCCTACCGGTGTACTCGTCGACAATGCGAAAGAGATTGTCGGCAGCAAAGTACCCGACCCGTCGGTTGCTGAGACACGTGCGGCGCTCAAAGACGCCATCGACGTGATGCATCGCTGGGGGCTCGTCGGCGTGCACGACGCGGGCGCCTCGCGCGGACTCATTGACTTGTACGAACAGATGGCGGCTGCGAAAGAGTTGAATCTGCGCCTCTACGTCATGATTGGTGACGACTCCGCCGCGCTCGCGCACTACATGCAGGTAGGTCCGCGATCGGCGCTGTACGACGGCCAGCTCTGGGTACGCGCCATCAAACTCTACGCCGATGGCGCGATGGGTTCGCGCGGCGCCGCGCTGCTAGAACCGTACTCCGACGATCCGAACAATACCGGTCTGCTGCTCAGCGCTCCCGCGCACATTCGAGAGGTTGCCGAGCGCGCGTTGCGCGCCGGCTTTCAGGTGAACACGCACGCCATCGGTGATCGCGGCAATCGCGTGGTGCTCGACGCGTACGAAGCGGCGCTCAAGACGGTGCCGACAGCCGATCATCGATTCCGCGTCGAGCACGCGCAGATCCTCAACTACGACGACATTCCGCGCTTCGCGCAGCTAGGCGTCATTCCATCGATGCAAGCGAGTCACCAAACCAGCGACATGTACTGGATCGGAAAACGCCTCGGTCCGACCCGTGTACTCGGCGCGTACGCGTGGCGCTCGCTCATCAACTCCGGCGTTGTCGTGCCCAACGGCAGCGACTTCCCCGTGGAAGAAGTGAATCCGCTTATCTCGTTTCACGCAGCGATCGCGCGCCAGGATGCGCACGACTGGCCGGCCGGTGGCTGGTTCCCTGAGCAGCGCATGACGCGCGAGGAGGCACTGCGCAGCATGACGCTCTGGCCCGCTTACGCGGCCTTTCAGGAAAAGGAGATGGGTTCGATCACAACCGGCAAGTACGCCGACTTCGTGCTCCTCGATCAGGACATCATGCGCGTGCCGCCGGAGTTGGTGCTCAACACCAACGTCATCGCCACCTACATCGCCGGGCGCGAAGTGTACCGCGCGAAACCTTCGACGCCGTAACGGCAGATCTGAACCTGATGCGCATTGTTTCTTTGCTTCCCGCCGCGACGGAGATTGTCGCGTTCCTCGGCGCTACCGAACACCTCGTCGGCATCACCCACGAGTGCGACTATCCTGACGTGGTCGCCTCGCGCGCGCGCGTAACGAAGAGCGCCGTTCCGTCGAGCACCGATCCGCGAGCCATCGACGACGCGGTCCGCGCGCTGTCGGGGGCCGGGCATCAGCTCTTCACGCTCGACGAGTCGCGCATTCGCGCGCTGCACCCCGATCTACTGCTGACCCAAGCTTTGTGCGACGTCTGCGCCGTGCGCGAGACCGACGTTCGGGCGCTCGCCAGCCGACTATCACCGGAGCCGCGCGTGGTCACCCTCGGCGGCACCACGCTGGATGGCGTCTACGCTGACATTCAAGCGGTCGCCAATGCAGTCGGTGCAGAGAGCGATGCAGAAGAACTCCTCGCCGGACTGCACGACCGCGTCAAGCATGTGCACGACACGCTAAAAGCGGCGAAGGCGCCGCGACCGCGCGTCGCGCTGATTGAATGGACCGATCCGGTATTCGTAGCCGGTCACTGGGGACCGGAGCAGATCAAGCGCGCTGGTGGCATCGATGTCATAGGCAATGCGGCGCAGCACTCAGTCTCGGTTACACTCGACGCGCTCGCCGCCTCCGACCCGGAATTCGTCTTTATCGCACCGTGCGGCTATTCGCTCGACGCCGCCACGCGCGAAGCAACACAACTCCTGAACCAATCGGATTGGCAATGGCTCGCCGGCCGCCAAGTGTGGGCGCTCAACGCCAATGGACTCGTCAGCCGCCCGGGGCCTCGCATCGTCGACGGCATTGAGGCGATGGCCCGCATCATGAATCCGATGATCTTCAGCCGCCTCGATCCACGCCACGCCCGTCGCGTTGCGTAGTCATCCGCTCGAGGCGCGCGTCACGCCGGCGATCAACCCACCCACATCTTCACCGCCATCGCCACGAGCAACAGCGAGAACCCGCGCTTGAGCATCGTGGCGTCCAAGTGGGTCGAGAGCTGCGCGCCGAGCGCCGCACCGATCGTGAGGCCCAGGGCGATCAGCAGTGCGGCGCGGATATCGAGCGCACCCGCCTTGTAGTACGTGTAGGCGCCGATTGCACCAACCGGCAACACCAGCGCCGCAAGCGATGTCCCGGCCGCGTTTTGCGGCGGAAATTTTGCGAGATAGATGAGCGCCGGCACGATCACAATGCCGCCACCGATTCCGAACAGCCCGGAAAGAACTCCGGCGCCGAGTCCGATGCCTAACAGGATGAGAGTCATGCCGGGGAAGCTCTCCTCCGCACCGCGGAGACGCTAGTTTTGGTTCATGATCTCTGACGCCTCCTTCGACTTCCTGAAGCGACTGCTCGACACTCCCGGGCCGTCCAGTTTCGAATCCGCGCCGGCGCGCGTCTGGCGCGCCGAGGCGGCCGCGTTTGCCGCCGTATCGTCCGACGTGGTTGGCAACAGCTTCGCAACGGTCGACGGCAGCGGTGGCCCAACCATTCTGCTCGCCGGCCACATCGACGAGATCGGCGTCATCGTTACGTGGATCGACGAAAACGGGTTTGTGTACTTCGAGCCGATCGGCGGCTGGGATCCGCAGGTGCTCGTGGCGCAGCGCATCAAGTTCCTCGGACGCAATGGCGACGTGATCGGCGTGATCGGAAAAAAGCCGATCCACCTCATGAAGCCGGAAGAGCGCGAGAAGGCGTCCAAGATTACCGATCTGTGGGTCGATATCGGCGCCGCCAACAAGGCTGAAGCGATGGAACACGTCGCCATCGGCGATGCCGGCGTCATCGACAGCCAGCTGATTGCGTTGCCGAATCGGCGCATCGTATCGCGTTCAATCGATGATCGCATCGGTGCGTTCGTCGTACTGGAGGCGCTGCGTCGTTACGCCGAAAAGCCGGGCGCGGCGCGCGTCGTGGCGGCTGCGACGGCGCAGGAAGAAATCGGTTACTCAGGCGGCGGCGCCCGCGTCGCGGCGCATTCACAAGAAGCCAAGATGGCAATTGCGGTTGATGTCACGTTCGCGACCGATCATCCCGGGATGGAGAAGAAAGAACTCGGCGAACACAACATCGGCGGAGGCCCGGTCCTGACGCGTGGCTCGGTTGTCAGCCCGGTAGCGTTTGGCTTGCTGCGAGACGCAGCCGAGCGGCTGACGATTCCCTACACCGTGCACGCGGCCGGACGCTTTACCAGCACGGACGCCGACGCAATGCATCTAACACGCAACGGCGTGGCCACAGCGTTGCTTTCGATCCCCAATCGGTATATGCACTCGCCGAACGAAATGGTCTCGCTCGACGATCTCGATCGCGCCGCCGATGTGATAGCCGAAGCGTGTCGCTCCGTGACTCACGACACCGACTTTACGGCGCGCTAGCGATCGGCCGCCGCTTGCGGCCGCAACGCCGCGGCCGCGGCGGAGACCTCCGCATCACCGTCGTTCATCAATGAATCGATGACCGGCAACATCTGGTAGCCGCGTGCGCGAACCAGCGCGTCGAGCGCGGCAATGCGAATCCACGCATCGCGCGCCTCTGGCACCGGCGCGCCGCTCATATCCGGCGTCGGCGGCAACGCGAGTCGCAAGAGGCGCTGGATCGCGTCGGCGCTCCCCAGGCGGCCCAGCGCGGCCAGCATTTCGAGCGCAACATCCTCGTCCGTTTCGCGCTCGAGAGCGGTCGACAAGCGTGCGGCTGGCGGGCGCACGCCACCGCCGACGGTAACGCCGGACAATCCAAAGGCAGCCGCCGACAATCGACGCACTTCGGCATTCGCGTCGTCGATTACTGCATGCAACGCCTGCATCGCCTTAACGGTGCGCAGACGCATGAGCGCGCGCGCAACGGCAATTCGAATGCGCTCGTCGTCACTCTTGAGTAACGGTACGAGCGCCTCGTCCGCATGTTCGACGCCCATTTCGCCGAGCAGCGCAGCCGCGTTGCGAACGACGTACCATCGTGAGTCGCTCAGCGCTTCAAACAAGTGCGAGGAGCCGACGTCGAGCGCGACGATGCCGTCGAAGTATGCGCGCCGCGAAAGCGCGTCATCGGTCGTCAGCAGTTGCTTCACCAGAATCGCGACGCCGGCATCGCCGGCACGCGCAAACACCGGTAACAACAGCGCACGGTCGGTGCTGTATGGCAATCGCTGCGCGAGCAGTTCAAGCAGGGGCTCGCGCTGCAGCGTGCGCAGCACTCCCTCGACGGCAAGCCGCCCACCTTGATCGCCGACTGCGTGCAATTGCTGCATACACGCACGGGCAATGGATTCGAGCACCACCCCGTCGCCACGCCGCTGGACGTCGTCCAGCAACTCGCGCACCTGAGCCATGGTCTGTACGGCAACTTCGTCGGAACGCGCCGACGCGAATCGCGACAATACTCCAGCCGCGACGGTGCCGGCGTTTTCGGCTGGTTTCGACGGAACAACCGGAGAGACCAACACGCTCCAAGTCCGCAGCAGTTCGCGCGGCGTTTCGTCGGCGAACGTCAGTGCGTCAACGGTACTCGGCGTGCTGCTGCCGACGTAGTCCTCGCGACTTCCGACGCTGCCAATGCCCTGCATCGGCGTCGGTGGCGTGCGATGGGGGTGAGTTGGGGCGTTCGGTTGAGCCAGCAGTCGCCCGAGCGTCAGCAATTCTCCCGGGGCCGCGCCTTCTCGCACCGTGAGCGAGCCGACATTCAGCACGATCAGGCGCTGCAGCAGCAGGCGCAGTAACGCGTCGTCGGTCGATGAGAGGCGATTAATCGGAACCCCCTCAAGCACCAACACGTCGTCAACCACGCGACAGAGCAGCGCACCCTCACGAGACCGCGCGCCGAGTTGGCGCAGTGCATCACGTACGGCAATCACCCGTGGATCGGTCGGATCGGCACCCGAGAGACCGCCAATTACCCCGTTGGCGTCGGCACCGAGCGCGAGCAGGCGATCAACCAGTTGGCCCAACGCACGCGCCACCGCTCGCGACGCGCGACCTTCCGACGCAATGCGAACGACACCGGAGTCCGGAGTACGCGCAACCGGAGTGCCACGGGCAGGGGCTCCGAGTGGGCTCATTCCGAGGGCCGCGTGGTGACGAGGTGCATTCGGGTAAGGTAAGGCGAAAGGTCCCAGACAGAAGTCCGCTCCGATGGACCAACACGGGCGAGCCGCGGTCGCGTATCCTTGACGCATGACACTCGGCATCCCCGCTCCGCAGCGCGAAGGCCTGACCAGCGCGACCGCCGTTCCTCTCTACTGGCGTGAGGATGGGCCGACCGATGCTCCCGGCATCGTGCTCCTTCACGGTGGGCCGGGGGCGCATCACGACTACCTCTACCCGCAGATGCTGGCGCTGGCGACCTCGCACCGACTCTTCGCCTACGATCAACGTGGAGGTGGTCGTTCACGCACGGACGATCCGACGCCGATCACGTGGGAGACGCAGGTGCAGGATCTGGCGGCAGTGTTGCAAGAGCACACGGCATCACCGCCAGTCCTGGTTGGGTATTCGTGGGGTGCACTGCTCGCGATGCTGTATGTCATTCATCAGCGAGCGTGGAGTCTGCCGCCTGTCAGATCGCTGGTTTTGATCTCACCCGCGCCCGTAACAAAAGCGTGGCGCGACCAGTTTGAGGCCGAACTCGCGGCACGATTGCGTGGACCCGTCGTTCAGGCGATGCGCGCCGAACTCGCGCAGTCGGGGCTTCGTGAGTCGGATCCAGCGCAGTTTAAGCAACGTAGTTTTGAGCTCAGTGTGGCCGGCTATTTCGCTGACCCGCGCCGCGCTGAATCACTCACGCCCTTCCGTGTGACAGGGAAGGTGCAGCAGTCAATCTGGAACAGCCTCGGCACCTTCGATTTGAGGGACGAACTCCGTGCCGTCGACCTGCCGGTGCTCGTCGTACATGGGCGACAGGACCCCATTCCGCTGCAGTCGTCGGAAGCGGTGGCCGAGGCGCTGCGGGGTCAGCTGGTGGTGTTGGACGATTGCGGGCATGTACCGTACGTCGAGCAGCCGGCTGCATTATTCGACGCGATGCAGCGTTTCCTCGTCTAGGCACCACTTCGCACCGCTTCGAACTCGGATCGTCGTCATGCTGCCATTCGGAACCGTTACGCAAACAGTCCTCAGCACGATCGACGTAGACGATCGGCAGGTTCGCGTGTCTGTGCACATCACGCACGACGGCGTCGAGTTCGTGGGACGACTCTGGTTTGCGGAATCGACGTGGACGAATTCGGGCATTCCCGATCGCGGTGTGTTCCCCGGCCGTACGGAAGCCGAGGCGCTGGCACTCTCGCAGCGCCTTCGGGCGGATGAACTGGTGCAGCGCTATCGGCGCGCGAACGCGGAAAAGCGACGGTTTCACGGTCTACGCCGACTCACCACCGAAGTGCTTTCAAAAATTCGTTATCTCAATCAAGTCGCCGTCAGTATGCGTAGCGGATTGCTGGATCGCGATGCCGCCGCTCAGGAGATGCTGCTCACCGAACAGCAGTTGATTGAGTTGGTGCGGCAGGCACGACTGTTGGCGGGAATCGAGGGATAGCGGCGACGCGCGAATGGGCGCGTGCGCAGGTATCGCGGTTACCGAAAGCCGAGGGCGCGATTTAGCTTTGCCTGATGGATTGCCGCAGCGCCGCGCATGCTCTGAGTCAGATCGCCACGCTCCTGGAGTTACACGGCGAGGACCGGGAAACCGTGCGCGCCATGCAAATCGCCGCGCGGATTGCCACCTCATACAGCAACCAGTTGCTTTCCGATGTGCGCGCAGCCGGAGGGTTCGACGCCGAGCACGCGTACCAAGCGCCCGTCGTGAGCGCAGTACTCGCGGACTTGGAAGAGAACAACAGCGCATCGTTGCTCGAGCAGCTGCAGGAGGACACGCCGGAAGGATTACTGGAGATGTTGCGCGTGCCCGGGCTCGGTCCCGCGCGCATTCGGCAGATTCACGACGCGCTGCATATCGAAACGCTGCAGGAGCTCGACGCCGCCGCGCGCGACGGCCGACTGGCACGGCTTCCTCGATTCGGAGAGCGCACGGCCGATCGCATTCTTCGGGGACTCGCCGATTTGCGCGCGACCGGAGCCCACGTATTGTGGCAGCACGCCCTCGCCGAGTCGCAACGGCTCACGCGGGCCATCGCCGAGCACCCCGATGTGGTGCAAGTGGAAGTCGCGGGCGCACTACGTCGCCGCTGCGAGTTGGTGCGCGATATTGATCTCGTGGTGAGCGTGCGGGGCGTGCCGTCGGTCGTGGCCGCATCGTTGTCGCAGCTTCGCGGCGTGAGCGAAGTGATAGGGGGCGGC
The DNA here is from genome assembly GCA_966096095.1 of uncultured Gemmatimonadaceae bacterium. Lineage (GTDB taxonomy): Bacteria > Gemmatimonadota > Gemmatimonadetes > Gemmatimonadales > Gemmatimonadaceae > Gemmatimonas. The sequence continues at coordinate 84,313 of CBHTUR010000007.1, forward strand.
GGTCGTTCGCTCACGCTGCGCATGGACGACGGCGTCTCGATCGATCTGTACTGTGTGCGCCCCGAGCAATTCGCCGTGGCCCTCTGGCGTGCCACCGGCAGCGCCACTCACATCGCCGAGTGCACAGCGCGGGCGGCCGCCCGAGGGTTCTCGCTGGCCGGCGACGAGCTACGCAGTGCTGATGGCCGCCTGATCTCGATTGACAGCGAGCACGCGCTCTACGCGCGACTCGCACTCGACTACTGCCCTCCGGAGTTGCGCGAAGGCCGCGGCGAGGTTGGGGCGGCGTCGCGCGGAGCGCTGCCCGCACTGATCGCGGGAGACGACGTGCGCGGAGCGTTGCATTGCCACTCGAAGTACAGCGATGGCGGAGCGAGCATCAGCGAAATGGCGGAAGCGGCACGCGCGCTCGGACTTCAGTACGTGGGCGTGAGCGATCACTCGCAGTCGAACACGTACGCGGGAGGTCTGACGCGCGAGGCCATCCTCACGCAGCACGAGGAAATCGAGGCGCTCAACGCCGCGTATGTGGAGCGAGGCATTGTCTTTCGCGTGCTCAAGGGAATCGAGGCAGATATTCTCCCGTGCGGGCGGCTCGACTACGACGATGGTTTCCTGCAGCGATTCGATTTCGTGATTGGCTCGATTCACACCCGATACGGCATGAATGAGCAGCAGATGACCGATCGCGTCCTGCGTGCACTCGACGATCCGCACCTCACCGTGCTCGGACACCCGACCGGACGCCTGCTCTTGGCCCGGGAGCCCTACGCGATCGATTTGCGCGCCGTGATGACGAAAGCAGCCGCCACGGGCGTAGCCATCGAACTCAATGCTGATCCGCATCGGCTCGACATCAACGCGGACTATTGTCGCGTCGCCGCAGAGGTTGGCGCTCTGGTGTCGATCGGGCCAGACGCGCACTCACCGCAGGGGTTTGAGAACATGGAGATGGGCGTCGCAACGGCGCGCAAAGGTTGGTTGACGCCGGCGCACGTCCTCAACACGCGGGTGGTCGACGAGGTTTTATCGTTTGCGCTGCGCCGACGTGTGTCAGCAGCCGTCGCGACGTCGAGTCCTTCGCCTCACGAACATCATGGCACGTAGCAGTCAGTCACCGCGACAGCCGTTGGCAGTGAAGAAGCCCAAGAAAGCGGCCGCCAAGAGCGCCGCTCCCGCGACCGAGACGGCGCCGGTCAAGCGCCGCGGATCGCGTAACAAGAGCGTTGGCCAAAAGCCGTCGCAAAAAGCACCTGCACTCGCGGCCTCGCCTCGGACGAAAGCACAACGCGAGACAATCGCCGCCACGGCTCTGCGTGAGCTCCTGCTGGCGTATCCCGATGCACACTGCGAGCTAGATCATCGCAACGCGTTCGAACTGCTCTGCGCAACGATCTTGTCCGCGCAATGCACCGACGCGCGCGTCAACATGGTCACGCCGCAACTCTTTGCCGAGTTCCCCTCAGCGCGTGCGCTCGCGGCGGCCTCCCCCGAGCGCGTCGAGGAGATTATTCGCAGCACCGGGTTCTTCCGCGCGAAAACCAAGAGCCTCATCGGCATGGCAACCGCGCTCGAAGCGCGCTACGCGGGACAGGTGCCTCGCACCATCGATGCCCTCGTGCCGCTGCCGGGCGTGGGTCGAAAGACCGCAAACGTGATTCTCGGTAACGCCTTCGGCATCAACGAGGGCATTGTGGTGGATACCCACGTGCAACGGCTTGCGCGACGCCTCGGTCTGACGCGAGAACCCGATCCGATCGGCATTGAGAAGGCGCTGATGCCACTCTTTCCACGAGATCAGTGGGCAATGCTGAGCCATCTGTTGATCTGGCACGGACGGCGCGTGTGTTTTGCGCGCAAACCCGACTGCGCGGCCTGCACGCTCCGCGAGATTTGCCCGAGCCGCGACGTGGAATAGCACCCGACCGTTGTAGGAGACCGAATCGGTCGCGTACATTGGGGGCATCCCTAACGAGGACTATTCGTGGCGAAGCTGGCGACTTTCGAGACCAACAAGGGCACCATCGTGGCCGAGCTGTATCCGGCCGAGGCTCCCAAGACCGTAGAGAATTTTGAGAAGCTGGCGAACTCCGGCTTCTATGACGGCGTGAAATTCCACCGCGTCATTCCCGAGTTCGTGATCCAGGGCGGCGACCCCCTCTCGCGTGATCTGCCGGAAGGCGATCGTCGCGTCGGTACGGGCGGTCCGGGGTGGCGGATCCCATGCGAAACCAAGGGCAATCCGCACAAGCACGCTGTGGGAGCGCTCTCGATGGCGCACGCGGGCAAGGACACGGGCGGCAGCCAGTTCTTCATCGTGCTCAGCGAAGGCAACACGCGCCACCTCAATGGCGTCCACACAGTGTTCGGCCAGGTCACCTCGGGGCTCGACGTGTTGCCGTCCGTGGTGCAGAATGACCACATGGTGTCCGTGCGCGTGACTGACGCCGACTGACCTTCTCTCCTCACTCTCCATGTCAAACGACCACTCGAACGGCGGCTCGGACACCGGCGCGGCATTCGTCGGACTCATTGGCGGCGCGCTGTTCATCGGGGCGATCCTCTATACGATCGTTGTCTTCACGAACAAGCATTACGCCGGCGAGAAGGGCGAGAAGGCAAGCCTGAACGTGCCAGTTCAAGTCATTACTGCATAAAGATTTAGAAACGCTTCGTGCGGCGGGGGGGGGGGGGGGGGGGGGGGGTGGGGGGCCCCGCCCCCCCCCCCCCCGTCCCTTTTTTATGATCTGGCCGTCTTGAATTGAAACTCGCGACTTGATATGATCGTTCTCTAACTGACCAGTCAGTCAGTAACGATCAGCCGAGGCGAGCTTATGGCAGGAGAAGTCGGAAATCCGGTGCGGGCGTGGCTTCGCATCGAGGCGCTGGTGCTCTTCGTTGGCGCGACGCTGGTCTGGATCGGCCTCGACGGCGGGTGGACCCGGTACGCCCTCGGCTTCCTGCTCCCGGACCTGTCGATTGCGGCCTACCTGATCGGACCGCGGGCCGGAGCCGCTGCCTATAACGCGGCCCACAGCTACGCGATTCCCGCGATCCTCGCGATCGTGGGCGCAATGCTTGATCACCCTGCCCTGATGCTCGTCGGCGCGCTGTGGACCTCGCACCTCGCGTTCGATCGCATGCTCGGATTCGGTCTCAAATACCCGACGAGTTTCGGTGACACGCATTTGGGTCCGGTCGGGCGTGCGCGTCGCGCGCTTCAGCTTCCGCTTGGCGATGTCAGCATCACCGGCACGCACGTCGTTCCAGCGCTCGCCGCTCCAACGCCGGCTCCGCTGCTCACCGATAGTCGTGGCGCGCGCGTGAACGACCTCTCGCTTCAGTCCCAACGATGAGCGCCGAACCGCTTGCAGGCGACACTCCCACGGCGGACACGATCGACGCCAAACGGCGCCGCGATCCCGAAGCTCGTCCGCAGCAGATCCTCGAAGCGGCGTTTGTCGAATTCGCCGAGCATGGCCTCGCTCGCGGTCGACTCGACGACATCGCGCGCCGCGCCGGCGTCGCGAAGGGCACGATCTATCTCTACTTCCCGAACAAGGAAGCGTTGTTCAAAGAGATGATGCGCACCACCACGATCGCCGCGCTCGAAGCGGCCGAATCGCTGTTGGCCGACGTGGAAAGCAAGAGTGCTGCCGAACAACTCTGCGTGGTGGCCAGTGGGTGGTGGTCGTACCTGCGCACCGAGCGATTTCAGGTAATGCAGCGCCTCGTGATGGCGGAGCTCGCGCAGTTTCCCGAGCTCATGCAGTTCTACGCGGAAGCAGTCGCGGCCCGCGGACGCCGCTTGCTCTCCGGCATCATCACCCGTGGCATCGAACGCGGTGAGTTTCGACCCATCGATCCAGAAATGGGCGCTCGCATGCTCTCCGCGCTCTCCATCTCCCACGCGATGTGGTGTTCGAAACGCCAGTACTTCCCCGGTCTCGATGCGCGCAGTGACGACGAAGTGCGCGACGAATTGATCGACTTCTTTCTGCACGGACTCCGGCCGCACAGCGGCCCCGCGTCTGCCCCGGTACCCGCTCCGACTTCCAGCAACACCTCACGATGACTTTCTCCAGGCGATTTTGCTCCGATTCATCGACGACGCGGCTCGGTCGCGCTACCGTCGCGATGTTGCGGCGGCCGACAACTCGCGCCGCAGTGATAGCCGCTGCCTTCGCGCTCGCGGCACCAGTCCACGTCAGCAGCGCGCAGTCGCTCAGCCTCGGCGACGCGGCGCGACTGGCAGCGAAACAGAATGGCGCGGTGGATATCGCGCGCACCCGGATCGCGGGCGCGGAAGCGCGCGTGCAGCAGCGGCGCGGGGCATTGATGCCCGACCTTGCCGCCGGCATTCAACAAGCCGGCCGTAGCACGAACACGGCGACGTTCGGCTTTTCGTTTCGCGACGCTCAGGGCAAGCCGCTGTTGAATCCGAACGGCGAGTTGCTCGGACCGATTCCGACGGTCGACATGCGTTATCGACTCACGCAGCCGTTGGTGAACTTGGGCGATTACGGGAAGTGGCGGGCGGCCCAGGCCTCAACGGATGCCGCAGTTGCCGATGTAAAGGCGCAGTCTGACGTCGCGGCCGCGAGTGCGGCAATTGCCTACGTCCGCGCCGCGCGCGCGGAAGCGCAGGTGTCCGCGCGTGTTGCCGACTCGTCGCTGGCGGCCGACCTCCTCCGCATTGCGCGCGATCAGCTACAGGCGGGCGCCGGAATCGCGCTCGATGTCACGCGGGCGCAGTCGCAGTTGGCGGCCACACGCGCCCAGATCATCGCGGCCCGGAATGAGCGCGATCGCGCGTTGCTCGAACTGAAACGCGCGACGGGTCTCGCGCTCGACGCGTCGCTCAGCTTGCGCGATTCACTGGCCGGTTGGCCGATCGACGCCGCGACTCCGAACGAGGCCAGTGCGGTCTCCACGGCGATGTCGACCCGCGCAGACGTACAAGCGCTGGAAGCGCAGGAAGCGGCGCAGCAACGATCCATCTCAGCGATTCGCCTTGAGCGCACGCCGCAGTTGGGGCTGGTGGTGGATCACGGATTGCTCGGCAAAAGTTGGGGCCACTTGCTCCCCACGTACACGTGGGGCGTGCAACTCTCGGTGGGCCTGTTCGATGGGTTTCGTCGTCAGGGCCGCATGGAAGAACAGATCGCCGTCTCGCGCGAAACCGAAGCGAAGCTCAAGGATTTGCGTTCGCAGAGCGCAATCGATGTACGCGCGGCGTTGCTCGACCTGACCGCCGCCCGCGAACAACTCGATGCCGTTCGTGAGCGTCTCGAGCTTGCGGAACAGGAAGTGGCGCAGGCGCGCGAACGGTTTCGTGCCGGCGTCGCCGGCAACGCTGACGTCATTACCGCGCTGTTGTCGCTCAATCAGGCTCGCACGCTGCGCAACGACGCACTCGCGTCGTATCACACCGCGCGCGTCAGTCTGGCGAAAGCGGTCGGCACCGTTCAGCAACTGCCCTGAACTGCTGACCATCTCTCCGATCGCTCACGTCGTTTCTCGTTTTAACTCATTCAGATCATGACTGCCGAATCTAAACCCAACCGACTTCGTCTTCTCATTCCGCTCGTGTTGTTAGCCGGTGCGGGCGTGTGGGGATTCCAACGCTGGTCCTACTCGCGTACGCATGAATCCACCGACAACGCGCAGGTGGACGGTCACATCGTTCCCGTCGTCGCTAAGGTTGGCGGATACGTGACCGCGGTGAACGTGGTCGAGAACGCGCACACGGCCGACTCGGCGATGTTGGTGACGCTGGATCAGCGCGAGTACGCTGTGCGACTCGCACAAGCCGAGGCCGATCTCGCCGCCGCGGAAGCAGCGGGCGGCAATCGCCGCGGCGCCGGCCAGGCGCTGGCGAGCTTGCAGACCGCGTCGAGTCAGCGCGACGTTGGCGACGCTCAGGTCGTCGCCGCGCGCGCACAGGTCACGAAGGCGCAGGCCGATTTGGCACGCGCGAAGGAACTCGCTGCCAAGCAGATCATCGCGCAGGCGCAGCTCGATGCGGCGCAGGCCACGTTTGACGCGGCAGCGGCGACGCTGACCGCGACGGAACGTCAGGTGAAGGCTGCCACGTCGGGCATCTCGAGCGCTGAAGCCGGTGTGCGCCTCGCTGAGGCACGGCTGATGTCGGCGCGCGCGTTGCGGGATAACGCCGCGTTGCAACTCTCGTATACGTCGATTCGCGCACCGCTCAGTGGCATGGTCTCCAAACGCCAGGTGGAAGTTGGCCAGTTGGTGCAGGCTGGTCAGACGCTGATGTCAATTGTTTCCGACTCCGGCGTGTTCGTGACCGCGAACTTCAAAGAGACGCAACTGGCGCGCATTCGTGTTGGCCAGAAGGTCGAGATTGAAGTGGACGCGTACGGCGGGGTTACAGCGGAAGGCGAAGTGGAAAGCATCGCGTCTGCGACGGGCGCCAAGTTTGCCCTGCTCCCGCCGGACAATGCGACCGGAAATTTTACGAAGGTCGTGCAGCGTGTGCCGGTGCGTATCAAGGTCACAAAAGATCTTGGCAAGGATCGCCCGTTGCGCCCGGGTATGTCCGTGTTGGCCAACGTCATCGTTCCGTAACGACCGGTGACCTCGACTGCCTTGCCGGCGACTGCGGCGCCGATCCGGAAAACACCGGCGGTCGCGGCGCAGGCGGATGATCCGTACAAGAATCGCTATCTGATCGCGATTGCGGTCACGCTCGCGGCCGTGCTCGAGCTGGTCGATACGTCGATCGTGAACGTTGCCATCCCGCACATGATGGGCACACTCGGAGCGACGCTCGACGAAATCGCGTGGGTGAGCACCTCGTACATCATTGCCAACGTGATCGTGATTCCGATGTCGAGTTGGCTGTCATCGTACTTCGGGCGCCGTCGCTATCTCACCGGCTCGATTCTGATCTTCGTTCTGGCGTCGTTCTTCTGCGGCGCCGCCACGAGCTTGTGGGGCTTGGTGTTCTGGCGAGTGATCCAGGGTCTTGGCGGCGGTGCGCTGCTTTCCACGGCGCAGACCACGCTGTTCGAGTCGTTTCCGCCGCACGAGCGTGGCATCGGCCAATCCATTTTCGGTGTGGGCGTCATGGTGGGTCCGACTCTCGGACCCACGCTGGGCGGCTACATCGTCGACGCATACGCGTGGCCGTGGATCTTCTACATCAACGTCCCGCTCGGATTGCTGGCCGGCTGGATGGTCTGGACCTACGTGCGAAACGCGGCCCACCAGCGTCGCGCGACGTCGGTCGACGGGTGGGGCATTGTCTTACTCACGCTGGCCGTCGGGTCGCTGCAGTGGATGCTGGAACGTGGTGAGCGTTACGACTGGTTCGAGTCGCGCTTCGTGCTCACCCTGGGGCTCGTGAGTCTCACGAGCGCCATCCTGCTCGTGTGGCGTGAGCTGAGCGTCGATGAGCCGATCATCGATTTCCGGATTCTGCGCTCCCGTCAACTGGCGCCAGGCGTCACCTTTGCCGCGTTTCTTGGCCTCGCGTTGTACGGGTCGGTGTTCGTGCTGCCCGTGTTTCTGCAGCAACTGCACGGCTACACCGCCTCGCAAACCGGCATGGTGATTTTACCGGGCGCTCTCGCGTCGGCGTTCACGATGGCCATCATGGGGCGGATGGCGTCCCGCTGGGATGCGCGCCCGTTGATCGTCTCGGGTTCATTCCTGTTTCTGGGATCGATGTACCTCATGTCACAGCTCACCCTCGACGCGGGACAGGGGCAGTTGTTCTGGCCTCTCATTCTCCGCGGCGTCGGGTTGGGGCTGCTGTTCGTGCCGCTCACGAATGCGACCGTGGCCGGGCTACCCATGCGCCAGATCGGTCAGGGCACCGGCATGTTCAACCTTATGCGTCAGCTTGGTGGGTCGCTCGGCATCGCGATCATGGCCACGATGCTCTCTCGCCTGACCCGGGTGGAAAAGGCGACGCTGACTGACCACGTGGGTACGTACGATCCCTTGACGGTCGAGCGTCTGAGCGGGTTAACGCAGGGGATGATCGCCAAGGGCTTCGACGCGGCGGTGGCCAAGCAGCAGGCGCTGCTCGTGCTTGACCGCCAGATCTCGGCGCAAGCGAGTGTGCTGGCTTTCTCCCGCCTCTACCTGGTGAGCGGTTTGCTGCTCGTTTGTGCGCTACCGTTGCTGCTGCTCTGGCGCACGGGTCGGTCGACGGGGATCCGCTCCGACTTGGCCCACTAGCGGCCGGGACGGAAAAGGGGTCGGCGCCACTCTGGTACCGTTCCCCTTCGGGGGCTTTGGTGCTTGTTTTCAGTGCTATGCCCATTCCAAGCCGCGAAGAGGCGCTGGCACTGGTTCACGAGTGGACCCAGTCCGAGTCGCTCCGCAAACATATGCTATCGGTTGAAGCCGCGATGCGGGCCTACGCCGCCCGGTTCGGCGAGGACGTCGAGCTGTGGGGCGTGACCGGCCTTATTCACGACTTCGACTACGAGCGCTTTCCCAACGCGCAGCAAATTGCCGATCAGGAGCACCCTGCCGAAGGCGTTCGGCACCTGCGTGCGCGGGGCTGGCCCGATGAGATCTGCGAAGCGGTGTTGGGGCATGGCGACTACACGGGTGTGCCGCGCGTCTCGCTGCTCGCAAAAGCGCTGTACGCGTGCGACGAATTAACCGGTCTCATCACGGCGTCGGCGCTGGTGAAGCCCTCGAAGGCCGTCGCGGAAGTCGACGTGCCAGGGGTGCGGCGCAAGATGAAGGACAAGGCCTTTGCGCGCGGTGTGAATCGCGACGATGTCATTCGAGGCGCCGAAGCGCTGGGGGTACCGCTGGATGAGCACATTGGCGTGGTCCTGGCAGCGATGCAGGCGTCGGCCGATGCGCTCGGACTCGGCGGTACGGGGGCTCTCTCAACGCGGTCTCATGGGGACGCGTAAATCAGATGACTCCTCCTCGACCAGTGACCTCTCTCGCCTTCCCCCTCCCCGCAGTTGCGCCACGTTCAGGCACCGATCGTGGCGATTGGCAGGAAGCGGGCGAGCAGCTTTCGGGAGCGCGTCCGGAGCGTCGACATGACGAGAAAGTCGTGCCGATTGGACCGGTCATGACTGACCGACCGGTGTTAAGCGCGGATGCGTTAGAGGAGCGTGCGTTGGTGCTGGCGGCGCAACGCGGAGATCGGGCGGCGTTCGCTGGTCTCGTGGAGCGCCACCAGCGTCGTGCGTATGCCGTCGCACGCGCCATCGTGCTGTCGCACGACGATGCGGAAGACGCGGTACAGGAGGGATTCCTGCACGCGTTTCGCGCGCTGGAGCGATTCCGTCCTGAGCAGGCATTCGGCGCGTGGCTGCATCGCATTGTCGCCAATGCCGCGTTGGACATCGCGCGTCGTCGCAAAGTGCGCGACGCCGATGAATTGCCGGAGACGTTGTCTTCGCCGCATCGCGATCCGGCGGAAGCGGATGAATTGCGCGCGCGGTTGGCGCAAGCCATGGGAACGTTGGGAGAACGACAGCGGGCAGTGATCGTGCTGCACGATGTGGAAGGATATAAGCACGCGGAGATCGGAACCCTGCTCGGAATTCCCGAGGGGACAGCCCGATCGGATTTGCATCACGCGCGGGCGCATCTACGGCGCCTGCTTGGCAATTTGCGGAGCGCGGAATGATGGACTTCAAGCGGATCAACAACGAAAGGAGCACGGGCGCGGACCCCGACGTGACCGCGCTGTTGCGTGCCGCCTATGCGGCCCCCCAAGACGATTCGTATTGGCACGGACTGGAGCAGCGCGTCATGGCGCGTCTGAGCGAGTCCCCGGTGGTGTCGTGGTGGTCGGTCATGCTCGAGTGGCGCACGGCGGGTGCGGTGGCGGCGACGCTGGCGCTGTTGCTCGCGGGCGCCACCATCGTGCGCGAGATCTCGCTGGAGCAGTCGCGCCGCGAGACGGTGGCGCGTGCGGCCGCGGAGAGTGGTATCCCGCTCGACGATGCGACGTTCTCGTTTGGAAAGCGGAACCGCCCAGCTCCGGATTCGCCGGAGCGGTATCTCGATCCGTTCGACTACTAGTCGGGGACGTGTCGGCCGTGTCGTCTTCGCCACAACCCAAATCGCTGGCCCTGATGTTTTTGCTCGGGGCGTTTCTCACCGGTGGTGCGGTGGGGTTTGCCGCCGACCGCGCAGTGACGCGCGCGCGTCCGGTGCGTGCCAGTGATGATCGCGCGATGCGCGATGAGTTTGCCCAAGAGATGTCCCTTTCGACCGACCAGCGCCGAGTGATCGATTCGGTGTTCGACTGGCGGCGCGCCCGTGACCGAGAGCTCATGCAGATCATTCAACCTTCTCGCGATTCCCTTCGCGATAGCGCGCGCGTGCTCATTCGCGCGCACCTGACCGACGAGCAGCAGACCAAGTTCACCGCGCTGATTGAGCGCAACAAGCGGCGCGCGGACAGTGTGATGCGCGCGCGAGAGGCCGGCCGATGAAGCGTCAACTCACCAGTTCAGCGGTCTTTGCGGGGGCGGTCCTGCTGATGGCCGCCCCTCTTAGCGCGCAGGTCGCCTCCGGCGACGAAGGCGCGCGCCCAGTCACGCTGCAGGAAGCAATTGATCTCGCACTGAAGAACACGCCGGCCGCCGTGCAGGCGATCGGGCTCGATCGCAACGCGGCGGCGGGACGTCGACAGGCCGTGTTTGCGTACGTGCCGACGCTTTCGCTCACCGCTGGCAGCGGTCGCACGCAGGGCACGACGATCAACAACTTCAACGGCCAGCTGACCGCCCTGAGCGGCAATCCGTGGAGCTACAGCAACGGCATGGCGATGAGTGTTGAAGTCTTCGACGGCGGTCGCCGCTGGTCGGAACTCAATCGTATCCGCGCCACCGCCGACGTGGCCGAAGTGACCGCGGTGACGGCGCGCTTCGATGCATCATTGCAGGTCAAACAGCAGTACTACGCGGCGCTCGCGGCGCGTGAGTCTGCTGCCGCCGCCAAAGCGCAGCTGGAGCAAGCCGAGCAACAGCTCAAGGCGTCGTCGGCGCGCGTGGCCGCCGGGGTGGCCACCAAGTCGGACTCCTTGCGCTCGGCGATTCAGGTTGGCAACGCACGCCTGGCGGTGCTGACCGCCGAAAACGATTTGCGCGTAGCGAATGCCGCGCTCACACGTATTGCCGGCTCCACCGCGACGATCACCGCTTCGCCGGCCGACACGATCGACACGCCGTCGCCGCTCCCCACGGAAGCGGAGCTGGCGTCGATGATCTCCGACGGCCCGGCGATCAAGCTGGCCGATGCCAACGTCGCCGTCGCGGCCGCGGCCAAGCGCTCGCAGCGCTCGACCTATCTGCCGTCGCTGACGATGTCGTACAACTACGCCTTCAGCGATAACAGCCGCGGTTTTGCCGGACGCAATCTGCTGTTGGTGGGTGGCAACAACGCGAGCCGACAGACCCTGAACTTCAATATCTCGTATCAGCTCTTCAACGGCTTCTCGCGCGAAACGCAATCCATCAACCTCGACGTCTCGCTCCGCAATGCGGAAGCGCAGGCGCGCGACGCGCGACTCGCCGCGCGCGCAAACCTCACGACGCAGCTCCGTGCACTGCAGAACGCGCAGGCGCGCGTCTCCGTGCAGCAGGCAGCCATCGCCGCGGCCGAAGAAGACCTGCGCGTGCAGCAGCAGCGCTACGCGCTCGGGGCCTCGACGTTGCTCGATCTGCTGACTTCACAGACCACCCTGAATCAGGCCCGTCAGGCGTTGATTCAGGCGCGCTTCGACGGACGCGTGGCGCGCGCGCAGCTGTCGTCGCTGGTCGGACGCCCGCTATGAACACGCATATGAACTCGTTTCGGAGAATTGCTTTCGTGAATCCTCGTCAGGTCCGTGTCGCCTCGCTGTATCGTGCAGGACTCGGCGCGCTCAGCGTAGCCGTGTTCGCCGCGTGCGGCCCGAAAAAGGAAGCTCCGGTCAAAGTCGGCACCGTCACCGTCGATCGTCGCACGATTACGGTCGATGCGCAGGCAACGGGCGCGGTCGAGCCGATCAACGTGATCGAAGTGAAGTCGAAAGCGTCGGGGCAGATTGTCAAATTGCCGGTCGACATCGGCACGCAGGTGAGAGCGGGCGATTTGCTGGTGCAGATCGATACGCGTGATGTGAAGAATCAGTTCGATCAGGCGTCGGCCGATCTCAAGAGTGCGCAGGCCTCGCTCGAGGTGGCGCAGGCGGCCAAGAAGCGCGCTGATGAGTTGTACAAGAATCGCATCATCACGACGCCCGAGTTTGAAGCGGCCACGCTGACGCTGACACAGGCGCAAAGCAGCATCGTCCGTGCAACCGCCAATCTCGATCTCGCCAAGCAGCGCCTCGAAGACGCGACGGTGGTGGCGCCAGTCGAAGGTACGATTATTTCGAAGCCGGTCTCGCTCGGTCAGGTGATCGCCTCGGCAACCGGATCTGTCTCGGGCGGCACGACGTTGTTGCAGATGGCCGACCTCACGAAGGTGCGCGTGCGCGCGCTCGTGAACGAAACGGATATCGGCAACGTTCGCGCCGGCCAGCCGGCGCGCGTGACGGTGGATGCCTATCCTGAGCGTCCCTTCCAGGGCGTCGTGGAGAAGATCGAACCGCAGGCCGTGGTGCAGCAGAGCGTCACGATGTTTCCGGTCATCATTTCGCTGGATAACAACGAAGGCTTCCTGAAGCCTGGCATGAACGGCGAAGTGTCGATGCTGGTGGATCGCAAGGACAACGTGGTTGCCGTGTCAAACGACGCCGTGCGCACCGTGCGTGAAGCGGCGACGGCGGCGACGTTCGTGGGATTGAATCCCGATTCCGTGCAAGCGCAGGTCCGCGCCATGCAGCAGCAGATGGGCGGTCGTGGCAATGGCGGCCAGAACGGCGCCGGTGCAGGTCAGCCTGCCGGCGACGCACCCGCAGCGCAAACGGTCGACGCGGCCGCTGGCGCGGGTCGTGGAGGCCGTAACGGCGGTCGCGGAGGCCAGGATAGCGGCAGCGCTGGCGGCAACGCTGGTGGGCGTCGTAACCGCGGCATGGGCGGCGACAGCGCGAACGCCGGCGGCATGGGCGGTGGCCAGAATGGTCGCAGTGGGCGCGGTGGACGCTCGCGCGGCGATAGCGCTGGCGGCGGCATGGGTGGTGGTCAGAACGGCGGCATGCGTGGTGGTCGCAACGGCGGCATGGGCGGCGGCATGGGCGGCGGCCAGAACGGTGGGCGCGGTGGACGTGGCACCGGCGGCAATGGTGCGGCGCTCGGTGCCGGCATGGGCGGTGGTCGGCCGGGCGGCGCAACCCGCACGCGCACCGGTCTCGTGTTCGTGAAGATCGGCGAAGACAAGTTCGAGCCGCGCCTCGTTCGTCTCGGCGCGTCGAACTACGACTACTCCGAAGTGTTGTCGGGCCTCAAGGAAGGCGACAACGTCGCGACGCTGGCGGTCGCGGCGCTACAAGCGAAGCGTGACGCGCAGAACGATCGCATGCGTCAAGGCATGGGTGGTGGCGTGCCGGGTGTGCAGCAGCAGGCGCCGCGCGGCGGTGGTCCCGGTGGCGGCGGCGGCGGCGGGGGTGGTGGTGGCGGCGGGCGTCCGCCGGGCGGAGGCCTCTAATGCTTTACGCCGAAGTCTTCCGTGTTGCGCTCGGCGCGCTGCGTGCAAACAAGCTGCGTTCGCTGCTGACGATGCTCGGCATCGTCATCGGCGTCGGCGCGGTGATTGCGATGGATGGCATCGGCCGAGGCGCACAGAGCTCGATCAAGAATCGTATCGCGGCGCTTGGCACCACGTTGCTGACGGTCAACCCCGGTCAGGTGCGTGGCATGGGCGGCATCGCGTCGGGCAATGACCGCGCCAAGCTGGTGATGGCCGACGCGGCCGCGCTCGATGAGAATCCGAAGGACATCACGGCCGTGCAGCCGGAGATGTCCAGCAATCTGCAAATTCAGTTCAACTCCAAGAACGCGAATACGCAGGTTGTCGGCACCACCGCCAACTATCTCGACGTCCGCAAGTACGAGATGGAGGGCGGCCGCATGTTCACGACGCAGGAAGACGCTGGTAAGCAGCGTCTGGTGGTGCTCGGCCCCGCTGTGCTCACGAATCTCGGCGTGGAGAACATGCAGGCCATCATCGGCGAGAATGTCCGCATTCGCGGCATTCAGTTCGAGGTGATCGGCGTGCTCAAGTCGAAGGGCCAGACGTCGGCGTTTCAGAACCCCGACGACCAGGTGCTGATCCCGCTTAACACGGCGCGATTCCGCGTGCTTGGCACCGATCGCATTCGTTCGATCTCCGTGCTCGCCGCAACGGAAGACAAGATTCCGGAAGCGATGGCGGAAATTCAGAAAGTGCTGCGTCGTCAGCATCGCCTGCCGCGCGAACGCGACGACGATTTCTCGATTCGCAATCAGGCAGACTTTCTGACGACTGCCGCCGAAACGAGCAAGGTCTTTAGCTCGTTGCTGGCTGGTATCGCGTCGGTGTCGCTGATCGTCGGTGGCATTGGCATCATGAACATCATGCTGGTCTCGGTCACCGAGCGCACACGCGAGATTGGCGTGCGCAAGGCATTGGGCGCGACGAGCAAGAACATCTTGTTCCAGTTCCTCATCGAGGCGGTCGTACTGTGTCTGCTGGGCGGAGCCATTGGGGTGCTGCTCGGTGCGGGTGGGGCCTACGCGCTCAGCAAGCTGGCGAACTTCAATACCGAAATTTCGTCCCAGTCAGTGGTGCTCGCGTTCGCGTTCTCGGCGGCGGTCGGCGTGATCTTCGGCGTGTGGCCGGCACGGCGCGCGGCGGGACTCGATCCAATCATGGCGCTTAGGTACGAGTAGTCGTCAGCACTCGATTCGGTACAACGAACCGCCCGGCGACTCTCCTGATTCGCCGGGCGGTTCTGCGTCGGGAGTTCTGTATTGGTGGTTTTGGTGGCAGAATTGACAAATGTCACGCCCATCCCGCCTCTGGTGCGACGCGTTGTGTCCGACCGTCGCCAGTCTTGCCTTACTGCTTCTAACGCAGACTCTCCCCGCGCAGACATCGCAAACCGGTGGCGTGCGCGCGCGCGTCACGACGCGCGATGGGCGCGCGCTCTCGGACGTGACAGTCAAACTGCAACAGGCCGACGGGTCGTATGCACGCGCATCTCGCAGCGATGCTCGCGGCGACGTGCGCTTCGCCTTTGTGCAGCCGGGACTCTACTCCATCGATGCCCGCCTGCTTGGTCATCGACCCCTCGAGGTGCGTGACATCGTGGTGCGAGCCACCGAGACGACACAGCTGTCGCTGGTGCTCGAAGCGGCGCCGACGGAACTGAATCCCGTGACCGTCAACGCGTCCCGCGTGACGATCAATCGCGTCAGCACGGAATTCACTTCGTCGTTGGGGTCTGCTGAACGCGAACTGCTGCCCACGGCGCGTAACACCAACGATCTGATCGCCTTCACTCCCGGCTCGCGGCCCGGGCAGATTTATGGTGGCTCAACCAATCAGGCCAATCTCTATCAGCTCGACGGCGTGACGGTAAACGCTCCCGGCACGGGTGGCAGTTTTCTGCTACCCAACGTGGACTGGCTGGAAGACTTCAAAGTGATCGCGCTCGGCGCCGGCGCCGAGTATGGGAATTTTCAGGGCGGCCTGGTGAACATGGTCACCAAGAGCGGCAACAACACGCGTCAGGGGGCGGTGCGCGTGTTCGCGGAATCGCGCGCCTTCAACGCCAGCAACGTAAACGCGTTTGAGAATGGCTCCGAGCAGTCGGGACGTCAGGAGGTGAACGCGGAAGTGCGCGGGCCGCTCGTTCGCGACAAGCTGTACTACTACATCTCTGGCGAAGAGGCATTTGCGAACCAGCGTTTTGTTGACTTTCAGCGCGCCACCTCGCGCACGGTGGCGTGGTTACCCACGACCACGGATCGCCACGAGCAGAAGTACTACGGAAAACTCACGTGGCAGGCCACCCCACGCGACATCGTGAACGCGTCGCTCGGCATCGACAACCTGATGCGCGAGCGTATTGGGTTGAACGGTTATGACGACATCGACGCCTCGGCGCGCGGTCGCTCACCCGCGGTGTTTTATCAAGCCAACTGGCAGCGCAACGTGGGCGAGAAGAGTTTCGTGGAGCTCAAGTTTTCAGGATATCGAGGAGCGGACGATCAGCTACCGTACAACGGCAGTGCACAGCCCTCGATTCGTTTGCTCGACGTGAGCGGCACACCGCAGTTCGTCAACAACATCTGGACACGCAAGAACACGCCGGACTCCAAGAGCCTCGCGCTCAATTTCGACCGGTACATCAACACAGGCGCCGTGCAGCATCAGCTGCGACTGGGCGGCGACTTCGGCGTCGGCGACTGGCATGAATCGCGTGTGCGCAACGGCGGCGTGTCGTGGTATACACAGCCCAAGGCCGGCACGACGTTCAATCCGCTCGACGCCACGACGTGGGGTCCGATACCGAGCGTCGGCAATGGTGTGTATGCCACTGCTGATACCGGCGGTGGGATCGATCTGCGAGCGCAGTCCACGAATGCGGCGGTTTACGTGCAAGACTACATCCGCGTCTCGAGCCGACTGTCGATCAATGCGGGACTCCGGGGCGGCTATTGGTCGGGCGATGTCACGCCCGGACACGGCGGTGGCTCTCGCGGCACGGCGACGTTTAATGCGGTGAACGCCAGCGGTCTCGATCCTCGCATCGGTGCCACGCTCGATGTCACTGGCAAGGGGACGCTGGTCGCCAAGGCGCATTGGGGTCGCTATCACCAGAATCTGTTTGCGCTGTTTTTTGATCGTGCACCAGGAGCCAATGCGTTCACGCAGGTCGGGTTCTGCGACTGGAAGACCTCGAATGCGCAACGACCGGATCCGACGCGGATGTACTCCGCGGCGGAGCTCGCGTCGCTATCCGCCTGCCGTCCAGGCAACTCCATCTTTTCTGAAGCGAAAGGATTCGAGAACTATCGGCAGCCGTACATGGATCAGCTGACGCTCGGACTCGAGAAGTCAATTTCGTCGCGCCTGAAAGTCGAGGCGCTTTATATCACGAGAGCCAATCGCTCCATCCTCGCGTTGGTCGATCGCAACGCCGCCAAGAATTGGCGAACGATCAAAGACGTGTACGTCTACGATGGATTCGGCAAAGTGCTCGATGCGAACGGACAGCCACTCAAGCTTCCGTTCGTATACGTGCGCTCCGACGATCTGCGCCGTCGGCTGGTGTTTGGTACGCAATTCAGCAATCAGATTCCCGGTTACACGCAGGCCGATACGCTGAGCATGCCGTCGGTGTACGAGCAAGATTTGGTGGTGCAACCGGTCGATGAAGGCAAGCGCCAATTTCAGCAACTACAGCTCGGCGTTTCCGGCGAATTTACCCGCTGGTCGTTCACCGCGACGCTCGCCAAAACCACGCTGGACGGCAACGTCTTCAGTGTGGACGGTTACTACAATCCCGACGGTCAGGACAATGGGCCGTTCGTTGAGCCGAATCGGGCCATCAACTACTACGGCGCACTCGACAACTACTCGCCGTGGGACCTGAAAGCGCGTGCCACCGGCAAACTTCGCTGGCGGATGGAAGGCGGCGCATTCTTTACCCTGCGCACGGGAGATCGCTGGACGCCAACCTACACGTTGGCCCGCGAACCCAACTACCACGTGTTCAGTTCTACGGGCGAGGAGCTCGTACTCAACCGTGATCTCTTCACTGGCATCAGCGGGCAACAGATCTTTATCGAGCCGCGCGGATCGCGACAGCTGTCGACGCAGGCCTCGCTCGACCTGCGCGTGCAGCGGCCGTTTTCGGTGCGCGGCAGCGATGTGCTCGTCGGTGTCGAGGTGTTCAATCTCTTCAACGGTCAAGCGGCCAGCGAAGTGAAGACTGCCGTCAACAATCAGATGGCGGGCGACGCCACATCGGCCGTAGGCGCCGTACGGTTGCGGCAGCAACCGCTCACGCTGAGGCTCAGTACGCAGCTGCGATTTTGAGAGGAGACCACCAATCCGGAGTGCGGGTTTTCGCCGCCTTTGGTCTCGTTAGATTTGGTGGCTTCCAACCAACCCATGTCTAGTCAGCCCCCTGCTTCGAAACTCAATGCGCTGACGGCGCCCCCAGGCGTCGAGCTACACGCGTCGACCGGTATGTTTCCCGCCGGCCATCAGCCGCGGAGTCACCACGGTCCGGAATCGGCACCGACTGGAAAGCGGCTGGCGCTACTGACGCTTACGGCGCTGGGAGTCGTGTACGGCGACATCGGCACCAGCCCGTTGTATTCGCTGAAGGAGTGCTTCAGCCCGATGTATCACATCGCTCCGACACGCGAGAACGTGTTCGGTGTGCTTTCGCTGATCGTGTGGGCGTTGACGATTGTCGTCAGTGTGAAATACGTCAGCTTGTTGCTGCGGGCCGATAATCGTGGCGAAGGCGGCACGTTCGCGCTGCTGGCGCTGATTTTTCCGCGACGCGAAGCGCAGGACGCCATGACGAAAGGCAAGGTGCTGGTGGCGCTCGCGCTCTTCGGCACCGCGCTGCTGTATGGCGACGGCATCATTACGCCGGCGATGTCGGTACTCGGTGCCATGGAGGGTTTGGAAGTCGCGCTCCCAAACGTCGCGCACTTTATCGTGCCCATCACGCTCGTCATCCTGGCGTCATTGTTCTTCGCACAGCGCGCGGGCACCGACCTTGTAGGAAGGGCGTTCGGACCGGTCATGCTGCTGTGGTTCGTCAGCATCGCCCTGCTGGGCCTGAACGAATTGCGTCACTCGCCATGGATTCTCGGCGCGGTCAATCCGTGGTATGCGATGCGCTTTGTGCAGCTGCATGGAACGCTGGCGTTCTTCGTACTCGGATCGGTTGTGCTGGTGATTACAGGCGGCGAGGCGCTCTACGCCGACATGGGACACTTCGGGAAGCGACCGATTCGCGTGGCGTGGCTTCTGCTGGTCTTTCCCTCGCTGTTGCTCAACTACTTTGGCCAGGGGGCATTGCTGCTGCGGAATCCCGGAGCGGCGGAGAATCCCTTCTTTCTGCTGGCGCCACGTCCACTCGTGCTGCCGCTCCTCGTGCTGGCGACGATGGCCGCCATCGTTGCTTCTCAAGCGATGATTTCCGGCGCGTTCTCAGTCACACGACAGGGAATCCAGCTGGGCTTCATTCCGCGCCTCGAAGTGCGCCACACTTCGAAGACTGAAGAGGGACAGATTTACATCCCCGAAGTGAATTGGTTCATCGCGGTGGGATGTTTGTTCATTGTTGTCGCCTTTCGTGACACGTCACGCCTTGGCGCCGCGTACGGGATCGCTGTGACCGGCACGATGCTGATCACGACGCTCTTGTTCTACGTTGTGGCTCGACTGCGATTCCGCTGGGAAAAATGGCAGGCCGTGCTGTTGACCAGTTTTCTGCTTGTGGTCGATGTCGCCTTCTTCAGTGCGAACGTGGTGAAAGTGGCGCACGGCGGTTGGGTGCCCTTGGCGCTTGGTCTGGCCATCTTCACGGGCATGTTGACGTGGAAACGCGGTCGCTCGTTGCTCACCAGGCGATTGGCCGAGGGAACGATCCCGCTCCAACTCTTTCTCGACAATATCGAGAAGAGTTCGGTGCATCGCGTACACGGCACAGCCATCTTCATGACTGGCAACGACGATGGCGTGCCGCCCGTGCTCTTGCACCATCTCAAGCACAACAAGGTGTTGCACGAGCGGGTATTGCTGGTCTCCGTCAAAACTGCGGACGTACCTGAGACCAGCGCCGCCGAGCGTGTGCGAGTGATGCCGCTCGGCCAGGGGTTCTGGCGCGTCTTGGCCACCTACGGATTCATGCAGTCGCCCAACGTGCCGCAGGTGTTGGAGGTCGTCGATCAAATGGGCATTCGCTGCAAGCCCATGGAGACGAGTTACTTCCTCGGCCGTGAGCGTTTGATTCCGACGCCATCGCGTCCCGGCGAAGCGTTCAGCATGTCACGGTGGCGGAAGATTCTCTTCTCGATTCTCGCGAGAAACGCGCGATCTGCGACCGAGTTTTTCGCGATTCCTCCGAACCGCGTGGTTGAGCTGGGAACGCAGATCGAGTTCTGAGTCGACGCGGCGACAGCGTGTCGCGCCGGCTCCGCAGATCGAAAACAAGAACCCAACCGCCGAATGAACCAATCAACACCCTTTCGCCCGCTACCTGCTGACCAAACAGCGGTATTTGAGGCGAACCCACACCCGGTGCTGATTCTCGACGGACAGTTCCGGATTCGCTACCTCAATCCGGCGTCGGCAACGGTGGGCGCTGTTGACCGCGAGCAGCTTCTTGGTGAGCACATCTGGACTCGCTACCCGGCCATGCGCGACTCGATCTTTGCCCGGGCGTACGAAGCGGTGTTGCAGGAAGGACGCGCCACGCAGTTCGAAGATCGCAGTGCGGGACGTGAACGCTGGAGATCCGTTTACGCGTATCCGTTTGACGGCGGCGTCATTGCGATCATGTCTGATGTCACCGCACAGCGCGCGAGCGAGCACGCGCTGCGGGAAAGCGAGGAAGCACTCGCACGCGCCCAGTCGTTGGCCGCGATCGGCAGTTGGTCATTTTCAACCGAACGCGGACTGCAACTCTCGGCCGAGGCGTATCGACTTTTGGGACTCGACGCCACGACGCAACACGCCGACGTGGCGTCAATCGCCGCGCGACTGCACCCCACGCAACGCCAGCAACTGAGTCAGGCGATTGCGGTCGCGTCGTCGCGAGAAGACGTGCGCGTGACCGTTCCGTACTCGCGTTTCGACGGCAAGGACATCACACTCGACGTCGTCCTTCGGGTGATTCGCCTGGACGGCGCGCAGGCTTCGCAGCTCTACGGCACGATTCAGGACATTTCAGAGCGTATTCGCGCGAGTGAGGAACTGCGGCGATCGGAACAGATGTTGCGGCTCGCGCAGGAAGCAGCCAGCATCGGAAGTTTTGATCGCGATCTGCGGACGCTGGAAACGCGATGGTCGAAGCAGCTCTTTCGCATCGTGGGGCTCGATCGCGAAAGCGAAAGCGTCGAGCGAGATGCCAGCGCACCGACCGAGAGCTTCGTTCACCCGGACGATCTCGATGCGCTGCGCGAGACCTATCGACGCGCGATCTCGTCGGGCGAGCGACAGGTCATCCGTAATCGCATCATCCGACGCGACGGCGCCGTCCGGCACTTGCTCAGCAGCGCGATGCTGGTACGTGACGCGGCCGGCGCACCGGCGCGTCTCGTGGGCACCGCCATCGACATTACCGAGCAAGTCGAGGCGGAGGCCGAGCGCTTGCGGCTCGAGTCGCAGATTCAGCAGGCGCAGAAACTGGAGTCGCTCGGACTGCTGGCCGGCGGAATCGCGCACGACTTTAACAATCTGCTCGTTGGTATCCTCGGTAACGCATCGCTCGCGCTACTCGACCTTGATCCCTCGCACGCGGCACATCGCAGCATTTCTTCAATCGAACATGCCGCACAGCGTGCCGCGGAACTGACACGACAGCTGCTCGCCTACGCGGGCAAGGGACGCTTCGTCGTCGAGCCCGTCGATGCGTCGTCGGTCGTCCATGAAATGAGTGCTTTGCTGCGAACGGCGATCGCGCGCAACGCAACCATGCAACTGGATCTCGCTGAGAGTCTGCCGGCGATCGACGTCGACGTCACGCAGTTCCGACAGGTGGTGATGAATCTGATTACGAACGCATCGGACGCGCTCGAGGAACGTGCCGGCACGATCACATTGCGAACGCATGTGCGATCGCTGAACGCGAGCGACATTGCGGCGGCGGTAACTGGAACCAATGCCGCGCCCGGTCGCTTCGTGTGCGTCGAGGTTACCGACACCGGAACTGGCATGGCCGCGGAAACGATCGCGCGCGTCTTCGATCCGTTTTTCAGCACGAAATTCACGGGTCGTGGATTGGGCTTGGCCGCCACGCTCGGCATTGTCCGGTCGCACCGCGGAGCGATTCAGGTCAACAGCGCACTCGGACACGGCACCACATTCAGTCTCTTCTTCCCGACCACCGATCGCGAGGCCACCACCGCGCGAGCCACTAAGTCGTCGGGCTGGCGTGGCAGTGGACGCATTTTGATCGTCGATGATGAGGCCAGTGTTCGCGCGGTGACGTCGGCGCTGCTCGAGCGCCGCGGCTTTGAAGTGACCACAGCCGATGACGGTCATGATGCGCTCGCGAAATTCGAGCAGGCGCCAGACGCGTTCTCCCTCGTGCTGCTCGATCTCACGATGCCGGGGTTGGACGGCCACGCCACCTTGAACGCATTGCGCGCCATTCGCGCGGAGACACGCGTGTTGCTCATGAGCGGATACAACGAGCAGGAAGTCACGCGACTGTTTGTCGGCAAAGGGCTGGCGGGGTTTCTGCAAAAGCCGTTTCGCGCCGACGATCTCTACGAAAAAGTCGCGGCGACGCTCGGAATTAGCTGAGCATCGCCGCGACCTCGTTTCCTACGTTCAGCGTGTGTCAGTCGCCAGCAACGGGCACTGGATCGAAACCACCGGTCGTCTCGCGCGACAACGCCGCTTTTGCTTTACGATGCCGCAGCGAGTCGAGGTACGTGTATACCACCGGCGTCACGTACAAGGTGATCAGCTGCGAAAACGCCAGGCCGCCGACAACGGCTAGTCCGAGAGGCTGACGCGACTCGGCGCCGGCGCCAACACCGAAGGCGATCGGCAGCGTGCCCATCAGCGCGGCCGCCGTGGTCATCATGATGGGACGGAAGCGTACGCGCGCCGCTTCGACAATCGCCTGCGCGGCCGTCCAGCCCTGCTCGCGCTCCGCTTCGATGGCGAAGTCGATCATCATGATTGCGTTCTTCTTCACCAAGCCAATGAGCATGATGACGCCTACGTAGGCGTACACGCTCAAGTCTTTGCCGAAGATGAGCAACGTGATGAGCGCGCCTACGGCTGCGAACGGCAGACCGGAGAGAATGGTGAGCGGATGCACGTAGCTCTCGTACAGAATGCCGAGCACCACGTAAATCACGAAGATGGCGACGACGAGCAAGGCGAGCAGTCCACTCTGCGCCTGTGCGAATGCTTGCGTGTCGCCGGAGAGAATAGCCGAGACATCGCTTGGCAGGGTGTTGCGTGCTTCGCGCTGCACGGCTTCGACCGCCGAACCAAGGGCGACACCCGCTCGCAGATTGTACGAGATCGTGACAGCCGGAAGCTGCCCGTTGTGCTGAATCGACTGCGGGCCGACGCCCTTCGTGAAGCGCGCCACCGAGCCGAGCGAAACCAGATTGCCGGTTTGTGAACGAACGAAGAGCTGACTCAGGGCCGTCGGATCGCGCTGATACTCGGGTTTGAGCTCCATGATCACCCAGTACTGATTGGTCTGGGTGTAGATCGTAGAGATCTGCCGCGAACCGAAGGCATTGTAGAGCGCCTGTTCGATTTGCGTTGCCGTGATGCCAAGTGTCGATGCACGCTCGCGATCGATTTCAACACCGACTTGCGGATTGCCCACCTGCAAATCGCTGGAAATGCCTTCGATCTCCGGCAAGTCACGCATGCGCTGCTCAAGCTGACGTCCCGCCGTGTAGAGCTGCGCAATGTCCGCGCCCTGTAGCGAGATCTGATACGAGCTGTTACCACGACGACCGCCGATGTTGATTGGCGGCGGATTGCGGAAGAACACCTGTACACCCGGTACCCTGGAGGTCGCGCGCGTCAGTTTCCGCATCACTTCATCGACGTGCGGACGCTTGTCGCGCGACGTCAGCGTCATCTGCAGGCGGCCTTGATTGGCGCCGCCGAATCCGCCACCGAGCGAGGCGAGCACGAACTTCACGTCATCTGTATCGGCCGCGACGATTTTCGCCACGTCGCGAATCTTGGCGACCATGGCGTCATAGCCGATGCCCTCCGGTCCTTCGATCGAGCCGGACAACCGACCGGTGTCTTCCGACGGAATGAAGCCCTTCGGAATGATCATGAAGAGCGCGACGGTCAGCGCCATCATCGCCGCGCCGAAGAACATCGTAAGTCCGCGGTGCCGCATGACCCAGCCCAGCGAATTCACATAGCCACGCTCGCTCGCCTGATAGAGGCGTTCGACGGAGCGCCATTTCCCTTCGTTGCTGGCGTGTCCTTCGCCCTCGTGCAGGAATCGCGCACAGAGCATCGGCGTGAGTGTCAGCGAGATGAAGCCCGACACGAGAATCGCCACGCCGATTGTGACGGCGAATTCGCGGAACAAACGCCCCACGAGCCCCGGCATGAAGAGCAGCGGAATGAACACCGCGACCAGCGACAGCGTCATCGACAGAATCGTGAAGCTGATTTCCTTCGACCCGTCGAGCGCGGCCTGAATGGGCTTTTTGCCCATCTCGAGGTGTCGCACGACGTTTTCGAGCATCACGATCGCGTCGTCGACCACGAAGCCAACGGCGAGCGTCAGCGCCATCAGCGACAGGTTGTCGAGACTGAAGTCGAGCGCCCACATGACGCAGCACGTACCGATCAACGAGAACGGCAGCGCCAGCGACGGGATGATGGTGGCCCG
The DNA here is from genome assembly GCA_966096095.1 of uncultured Gemmatimonadaceae bacterium. Lineage (GTDB taxonomy): Bacteria > Gemmatimonadota > Gemmatimonadetes > Gemmatimonadales > Gemmatimonadaceae > Gemmatimonas. The sequence continues at coordinate 108,830 of CBHTUR010000007.1, forward strand.
CACGTTTCGCAGGAACAGGAAGATCACCATGATGACCAGGAACAGCGTCAGCAGCATGGTGAACTTCACGTCATTCACGGAGTCCTGAATCGAATCCGCTTTGTCGTAGATCTTTTCGACGCGAATGCTCGCCGGCAACTGCGGCTTGAGCAGTTCAAGTTCATCGCGCACACCGTTGGAAACCGCAACCGTATTCACACCCGGCTGCCGAATGATCGACAGCGAGATGTTGCCGCGGCCGTTCAGCTCACTCATGCCGCGCTGATTTTGGAGATCGTCGAGCACGTTGCCGAGATCACCGAGTCGCACGGGGGCGTTGTTGCGATAGGCGACGACCAGCTGACGGTACTGCGCCGCGCTCTTGAGCTGTCCGCTCGCCTGCACGGTGAACGACTGATTGGGTCCCATCAACACGCCGCCAGGCAGATTCGAATTGCCCGCCTGCACCGCCGCCTGCACTTCATCGATGCCAATGCCGCGCGACACGAGCGCGCCCGGATCGAGTTGAATGCGCACGGCGTACTTGGCCGAGCCAAACACCTGAACTTGCGCCACACCAGAGACCGTCGAAAGACGCTGTCCGACGAAGGTCTCGACGTACTCGTTCAGCTCCGTCCGCGTCATCTGGTCGGTGCTGAAGCTGTACATCGCGATCGGCTGGTCGGCCGCGTTCGCCTTGTTGTACGACGGTGGCTGAATGCCCTGCGGCAGCTGGCGCAGGGTTTTCGAGATTGCCGACTGCACGTCGGCGGCAGCCTTGTCGATGTCGCGCTCGAGATTGAACTGCAGCGTCACGTTGGTGCTGCCCTGCGAGCTTGACGACGTGATGTTGTCGATGCCCGAGATGGTCGTGAACTGCTGTTCAAGCGGCGTCGCAACGGACGTCGCCATCACTTCCGGACTCGCGCCGGGCAGCGACGCGTTCACGGTAATCGTGGGATAGTCGATCGTCGGCAAATCGCTCACGGGCAAGCCGCGATACGCGATCACACCGAAGACGAGAATGCCGATCATGACGAGTGACGTCATGACCGGCCGCTTGATCCAGATGGCACTCAGATTCATGGGGCCTTTCCTTTCGGCGCTCCGGTGCTGTCGCCGCCGCGACCACCGCGCGCGCCATTCGCGTTCTCACCGCCTCCACGCCCATTCCGTCCACCGCGGCCACCACGGCCGCCTCGACCGCCACCACCGCCGCCGCCAGCCACTGCCGAACGCAGCTCAACCTTGGCCCCATCGCTCAAGCGGTTTTGCCCTTCCACGATGATCTGCTCACCGCCGGCAAGGCCGCTATCGAGTTTGACGATCGGACCCATCTGACGACCGACCTTAACGCCGACGCGGTGCGCGACACCCTCTTCAACGACGTAAACGAACGAGCCGCTCGCCGCCGTGACGACTGCCTCGGACGGCACCGTGACCGCGTTGCTGTCGACCGAGAGCTGGAGACCGACCGTGACGAACTGTCCGGGCCACAATCCGCGGTCCTGATTTGCTACGCGCGCTTTCAGCAACACCGAGCCCGTTGCCTGATCGACGACGTTGTTCACGAACGACAGCGTGCCGGTCGTGGCCTTCGTGCTATCGCCAACGTTCGGCCGCACGTTGACCGACAACGCTTTATCGAGTCCCGCCCGCGCGCGCATTTCCGCGAAGTCGCGCTCGGGCACATTGAAGCGCACGAGCACCGGCCGCACCTCGTTAATCGTGACCAGCAGATCCGATTGTGCACGCACCAGATTGCCGGCTTTGATCGTCAACTGACCCGTGCGACCCGCGATCGGCGCGCGAATCGTCGTGTTATCGAGATCGAGTTGCGCGCTTTGAACCGCGGCTCGATCCGCCGCCACCGTCGCGGCCGACGACATCGCGTCCGAGTTGGTTTGATCAAGCTGCTGCTTGGTGATGTAGCCGTCCTTCGCGAGACCCGCGAAGCGCACGGAATCGGCGCGAACACGCGCGAGAATGGCCTCGTCGCGCGCGAGTGTGCCCTTCACGCGATCGAGCGCCGCGCGGAACGGCCGCTGGTCGATTTGAAACAGCACCTGACCGGCGCGTACTTCGTCGCCTTCGGCAATCGAAACGTCCGTCAGCATCCCGGACACGAGCGACTGAACGGACACGGTCCGATTGGCTTCGACCTGACCGGTCGCGACCACGACGTACGGCAACGGACCCTTCGTCGCCGCCTTCGTCGACACAACAGGCGACGGGCGCGGCGGGCGGGGCTTGTCTTTGCACGCCGCAGCGAGCAGCAACGGCACGAGAAGAATCAGCGTACGACCGGCAGATTCAGCGGTCACGCGATATGTCGACGGGTGCGCGGTGCGCGACCCAACTTCGATGGCAGGCATTCGCAGGGGCGAACGGCGGATACGAATGGCGCGCCGGTTCCAGCGAGAATACCCGCTCGGTCGGCACGCCATGGGACGAGTTCAAGGACGCTCGCCAAGATAACGCCGTTCCTCGGCTTTGCGTTGGGCGTGCGAGCAGTTTCAGCGGAGGGCCGGATTGCAAAATCGGGAGCCGATGGGATGGCTCGCGCCCTGTCCCTCCGACTCCCGACTTGGTCCCTCGCCGCGCGGCGCCGCGCTACATGCGGGTGAGTCCCGAGCGCACCCGGATCTGCGGGGTCGCGATCCCACGATCCTGCAGTCGCCCCCGCAGCTCCTCCAGCGTGCGACGCAAATCTTCGGACCGACCCTCGAGCGGACGCCCCATCATCATGGTCTCACCGGGGCCAAAATTCCGGAACACCTGGAAATCGCCGTCGCCGGTCGACATGGACCAACCGCGAGAAGGCAGATCGGAGGCCTTGACCGAGGTCACCGTCACCTCGCGATAGCGGCCGTTCGAGTAGACCCGAAGGGTGATCGGTGCGCCGGGGGTCAGCTTCTGCACCTCCTTCACGAAGCGATCCACGCGGGTCGACGCCACGGAACCGTCTTCGACGTCTTCCCGCGGTACGCGCACGTCCACCCCGTTCACGGCGGCAATGCGCTCGCCTTCGATCACGCCCGCCTTTTCAGCCGGCCCACCGCCAACCACCGACGACACGAACAGCCCGAGCGTGTCTCGAACAGAACCCGAGGCCCCAATCGAAACGCCGATCGCGGCCTGCGACGTCGCGTCGCGGCCGGAACGAATTGCCAAGCGTGGGAGATTGGTCCCTTCGAGGTCGCGTGCTGATACGGTTTTCACTCTGACGGACCGCGCCGCCGCGCCGCCGGTGCGAACCTTGAGCTCGACCTCGTCGCCAGGCTTGGCTTTTGCCATCGCACGTTGCAGGCGACGCTGTGTCACGCCGGTGAGCGCCAGATCTTCCGCATCAGCCGCCGCAACTCGAAGCGAGGTACCGTTGATCTCGGTGATGAGATCGCCCGCTTTGATGCCAGCCTTCGCAGCGGGGCCGTTCGCGTCGACCTCCTCCACGCGCACGCCCGAGGTGTCGGACTTCGTGGCGACGCCGAGGGTGACGCCCAATACCGCGCGATCGGCCGACGGCGTGAGGACACCCGAGGGGCCGATCACGCTGATGCGCGGGCGGGCGGTGATCTTCGCGTCCTGCGCCTGCAGCGCGTGCACGAAGGCAGACGGAAGCAGAATTGCGGCGCCCAGAGCGGCGCGCGGCCAGCGTGTTTGGAGAGAGAACATGTTGAGCATCTCGAGTTAAGGTGGGACGCTCTATCCGACACGCGCGACGGTCGACGGGGTTTACTCGCCCGTCGACGCCCCGGAAACAGCCGTTTTCTGACGCCCCAGCTTGTACGCCAGCGGTCCCAACGCGGCGGCCGCCAGGGCCCCAAGTACCGCTGGAGCCCCGTACTCCCCGTCGGCGAAACTCAACCCCACGGTGATGACCAGGATGACCGAAGGAATGGCGACAAGGAGGACAATGCCCGGCAGACCCACTGGCACGCGGAACGCGCCGCGCAACTCGGGCTGGCGCACACGGAGTCGAATGAGGGCCGCGTATTCGAGCGCCAGCGCGAACGAGTAGAGCAGGACATCGGCTACGACAAGCTGGCCGAATGGAAGCAGCGCAAACGCCGAGTAGCAGACCGACGACACGAGAACGGCGCGGGCTGGGTTATTGCGCGCATCGAGACCCGCCAGCCACGCGGGCAGTGCGCCGTCGCGCGCCATAGCCAGCGGAATGCGCGAGTACGCCATCAGCAGCGCATTGAACAGCGCGATCGCGCTGACGATGCCGGCAATCGCCACGAGCGGTGCCAACACGACGGCCGCGCTGCCGGTGGTGGCGGTGACGATCGCTGGCCAGCCGCCTTCCGTCCATGTGCTCCAGTCACTCGCTGACAACGCCGCGGACACCGGCAACAGATAACTCGCCGTGACAACGGTGAGGGCGATAGCCAGCGCGCGCGGATACGTGCGAGACGCATCGCGAATTTCTTCGCCCACAGTGCTCGCGTTATCCCACCCGAGATAATTCCAGAGGACCGTGGACAATCCAACACCCATGGCGCCCCACGGCGTCTGGTCCGTTTTCGTGAACGGTGACCATGGTACGTGTTGCGCATGCGGCCATGCGGTGATGGTGATGGCGAGAAACGTGCCCAGCACGAGAGCCGCAGCGAACACCGAAACCTGCCCCACGCGACCGGCGCCGCGAAGGTTGATGAATGTCGCGCCCCAGATCATGGCGAGCGAAATACACCAATGCGCGAGCGGCGACAGCGCCGGAAAGAAATAGGCGAGGTACTGATTGAGCAGCACCGGGTAAATCGCCATGTCCACCAGCGAATAACACCAGGTATACCAGCCGTTCTGAAAGGCCACGAATGGGCCGAACGCGCGATACACCCAGCGATAGTACCCGCCTTCTTCGGGGAGCATGCTCGCGAGTTCCGCCACCAACAGCGTTTCCGGGATGCTCCACAAGATCGGCACCATCACCAGCAACAGCAGCGACATCCCGGGGCCAACGGCGGCCACGAGCCCTTCCATCGTGAACGCGCCGCCGGAGACGTTGAAGAACATCACGGCGGCGAGCGACAGCGTGCCGAGCGCACGCTGCAGTTGGCGTTCGGAGTGTCGTGCGGACTGGCGTTCGGTCGTCACCCCACGACGATGTTGAGGAGTCGCTTGGGCACGAAGATGACTTTCTTGATTTCGCCGGTCAGGAATTTGGCGATACCAACATCGGCCTGCGCTGCAGCAAGCGCCTGCTCCTGTGTCGCGTCGACGGGAAGACGCACCTTGCCGCGCACTTTGCCGTTGACCTGCACGACGAGATCGACTTCATCGTCCACCAGCATTGCGGCGTCGTACGCTGGCCAGCCGGCATCGAACACACTCGTGCCATGACCAAGCGTCGCCCAGCATTCTTCGGCGAGATGCGGGGCGTATGCGGCCACCAATTGCACCAATGGCTTCACCTCAGCGCGATGCGGCGTGCGCTCGCCGCGACGCACGTGGTTGATGTACTCCATCATGGCCGCGATCGCCGTGTTGTAGGCAAGCGTGCCTGAGTCTTCGCCGACCTTCTTGATGGTGCGATGCAACTGACGCATGACCGCCGCATCGGGTTGGCCGGCGGTCGACGCGTCGCGCACCGACGCCCACACGCGATCGAGGAATCGACGCACGCCGCTGATGCCCTGGTCGCGGAAGTCGCCGCCTTCTTCGTACGGGCCGAGGAACATGAGATACATACGGAACGCATCGGCGCCCCACTGTTCCATGTACACATCGGGGTTAATCACGTTGCCTTTCGACTTCGACATCTTCGCGCCTTCGCGAATGATCATGCCGTGCGCGCGGAACCGTGTGAACGGCTCTTCAAAGTCGATATGTCCCGCATCTTTCAACACCATGGTGATGAAGCGCGAGTACAGCAGGTGCAGTACGGCGTGTTCGTTGCCGCCGATGTACGAATCCACCGGCAACCACGTCTGCGTGCGCGCGGCATCGAACGGCACGTCGCCGCGCGTCGCACTCGGATAGCGCAGGAAGTACCACGCGCTATCGAGAAACGTGTCGCTGACATCCGTTTCGCGCCGCGCCTTCGCGCCGCAGTTGGGACACGCCACGCGGTACCACTCTTCGTGGCGAGCGAGCGGCGAGACACCGGAGTCGTCGGGCTTGAAGTCGGCGATGAACGGCAATTCCACCGGCAACTGCGATTCAGGGACTGGCACTGTGCCGCACGCATCGCAGTAAATGATGGGAATCGGCGGTCCCCAGTAGCGCTGACGCGAAATGCACCAGTCGTGCAGACGATAGTTCACGACGGCAGTGCCATGCCCCTGCTCGGCCAACCACGCGATCACGCGTGACTTGGCTTCGGACACGCTCAGTCCATCGAACGCTCCGGAATTCACCAGATGGCCGTTCGCGTCATCGGTGAACGCGACATCTCCCAACGGCGTCTTGCCATCTTCGCCGTCCGCCGCGACCACGCGCACGATAGGCAGGTTGAACACGCGCGCGAATTCGAAATCGCGTTCGTCGTGACCCGGTACGGCCATGATGGCGCCGGTGCCGTACTCCATCAGCACGTAGTCGGCAATCCAGATCGGAATGTTGGCACCGGTCGCGGGATTCACCGCATACGCGCCGGTGAAGACGCCGGTCTTTTCGCGCGTGCTCTTACGCGAAATCAAATCCTGCTTGCGCGTGGCGTCCTGATACGCACTCACCGCCGCCCGCTGCGCGTCGGTGGTGACGTTGCTGACCAGCGCGTGCTCCGGTGCCAGCACGAGATACGTCGCACCGAAAATCGTGTCAGCGCGCGTGGTGAAGACGCGCACGCGTTCGCTCGAGCCAACGACGCTGAACGTGAGCTCGGCGCCCTGCGACTTGCCGATCCAGTTGCGCTGCGCCTGCCGGGTGATATTCGACCAGTCGAGCCAGTCGAGATTATTGAGCAGACGTTCCGCGTAGTCGGAAATGCGGAAGAACCACTGCTCCAACACGCGCTGTTCAACGGGCGTGCCACACCGTTCGCACAGGCCACCTTCAACCTGTTCGTTGGCCAGCACGGTTTTGTCGGTGGGACACCAGTTGACCGCCGCCGCTTTCTTGTACGCGAGCCCCTGTTTGTAGAGCTGCAGGAAGACCCACTGCGTCCACTTGTAGTAGTCGGGGCGCGAGGTATCAACTTTACTGCGCCAATCGACCATGAGTCCCGCGCGTTCAAGCTGCCGCTGAAAATTGGCAACGTTCTTTGGCGTCAACTCCATCGGATGCGCGCCGATTTTGAGCGCGTAATTCTCCGAGTGAATGCCAAAGGCATCGTAGCCCAACGGCTGGAACACGGTGTGTCCCATCTGCCGGTGAAAGCGCGCGGAGATGTCGCTGCCGGTAAACGCAAACAGGTTCCCGACGTGCAGCCCCTCGGCCGACGGATACGGAAACATCATGAGCGCGTAGAACGGATTCTGCGCGCCGTCGAGGTCAACGTGGTTCGTGCCACGCGCCGCCCAGCGTGCCTGCCACGCAGGCTCCGCCACCTTCGGATCGTACGCCTTCAGCTCGTTTGATTCGGTCGATTCAGCCATGCGGCAAAGTTAATGGACGTCCCCGCTTGCCCGCGATCAGAGAACCGGATTCATCCTTGATCGACGACGGTGACTCCGCCCGCGAACTCTGAGCGTGCGAAGGGCGGTTCACGCGGAGGCGCGGAGCGCGCGGAGCCGCCGCAACGGCGTTGGCCCATCACCAGAGTCCGGTCCAGCATGCTTCTCCGCGCCCTCCGCGCCTCCGCGTGAACCGCTGCACGGGACGGTGCGACTGCCCCACGGAGCCGAAAGGGTCCACTGTTCGAACTTTTGATTCAGATTCGGCACGGGAATTGGGCTAACCTCGATGAATGGCGACGAACGGCAATCTCGACGAAAAATCGTCAACGCTCGAGGACTTCGACTCGATCACGGACGCAATAATTTTCCACGCGATTCGCCTGCACGTGCGATTCGGACCCGGACTCGTTGAGTCCTTCTACGAGGCCGTTCTTGCACGCAGCCTAGCGCGCTACGGCTTCTCGGTAGAACGGCAGCGCGCCATCTCGTTTGAATACGACGGCATGGTCTTCGACAACGTCTGTCGCGTTGATCTTCTAGTCGACAACCGTGTCGTGGTCGAGCTGAAGTCCGTGGAACGGATCGACCGAGTCCACCCCAAGCAACTGCTGACGTATCTCCGAGCGGCTGGATTGCCGCTCGGACTGCTGATCAACTTCGGAGCACCAAAGCTTAAGGATGGGCTGATTCGCGTGGTGAACGGTTTTGACGCCCCCACGTCCCGCCTCCGCGTGAACCAGTCCGGCCCTAGGCGCGCTTGAAGAGGTACGCGGCCGACTCGAGGCGGGCGCCTTGTTCGTCGCATACCGCATAGCGGCCGCCTGAGTACAGTGTCGCGCCAGCATGGCGACCGTCTTTAGCCACTGCGTAGAATTCGAGGTCAAACTTCGGCCGGCCGTTCGCATCGAGCAGGCGCTTCTCGGTCATCGCGACCACCCGTTCCAGCGTCTTCATCAGAGCGGCCTCGGGGGCAAGTCCCTGGCGCATGAACTCGACCGCCAGGAACGAGGCGCACGCTTTGATGTTCGCCTCGCCGCGACCGGTGCTGCCCGCGGCCCCAACGAGATTGTCGCAGTATTCTCCCGCGCCGATGATCGGCGAGTCGCCGATGCGCCCGGGAATCTTGTAGGCCATGCCGCTGGTCGTTGTCACCGAGGCCAGATCGCCGGCCGCCGTGACCGCGTTCATGTTGATCGTGCCCGTCGTGAATTTGATCTTGATGTCGTCGTCGTGGTCGAGCCAGAAGTCGCTCGCGTTAAGGCGGGCCTTCCAACGCATCCAGTCCTGGCGGCTTTTCTCCGTCAGCAGGTTCTGCGGCTTAAAGCCCATCTGGATCGCGAACTTCCGGGCTCCGGGCCCCACCAGCATGACGTGATCCGTGTAGTCCATGACCGCCTTCGCTACCAGCGACGGCGTGGCGATGTCTTCGATGCTGGCCACGGCGCCCGCCCGTTTGGTCGGCCCGTGCATGCACGACGCGTCGAGCTGCACGATCCCCTCCTCGTTGGGCAGCCCGCCCAGGCCCACGCTCTGATCGTCCGGATCGAGCTCCTGGATGTTCACGCCCGCAATGATTGCGTCGAGCGGATCTTCGCCCTTCACGATCTTGTCGTACGCCACCTTGACCCCCCGGATGCCGTTGGCCGACGAAACGACCGTCGGGCGGGCGCGAAACGGCACCGCGCCCGGAGCGGCCACGGCCGGGAGGAACTCTTCCGCCGAAGCGACCCGAGGCAGAAACCCGGCGGCGGTCAGGGCGGCAGACTTTTCGAGGAATTCGCGACGGGAAACAGGCACGGTTCTGACTCCGGAACACGGACGGTTTGAGGGCGGCGATCTGGCTCCCGCGACGATACCACCGCGCGACGCGAAGAGCGAGGCCGAGGGCGAGCCCCGACACGGGCTTCCGGGTACCTAGCGGAGTGTGCCTCGCCACGGGGCTTGATCGTCATCCTGCTGGCATCGATGGGGGTCTTTTGCCCGCTCGTGTGTCACGTTGACGGCTTCCCCGATGCAGTTTTCCCGGGAACGCCAAACGCTTCGGCGGGCCTCGCCCGTTGCTCCACCATTGCCACCTCCGACTCCCTGATGACCACACCGGCCGAAATCGCCGACTGGCTGCGCGGTACCGCCTTTCTCGAAGGCTTTACCGACGCGCACCTCTGGAAGCTTTCCCGTCATGTCACGCCGCACGAGCTCCTTCCAGACGAAACGATTTTTCAGGAAGGTGAGCCTCGGCAGCGACTGGCCATTCTGATCACCGGCGCCATCGCCATCGAGAAGTCGTCCGAGGGCCGGTCAACGCGCCTCGTTACGCTGGGCGCCGGAGAAGCGGTCGGTGAAGGGCTCTTGCTCGACGACTCCACCCACGGCACGACCGCGCGCGTAATCATGCCCGGCATGTCCGTCATCATGACGCGCGCGAACATCGACGAAATCACGCGCGAAGCGCCGCAGCTCTACGCAGCACTTGTGGCGCGAGCCGCGCGTGCGATCTCTGCCCGACTGCGCAAAGCCGACGCCACACTCGTGGGACGCGGTCGCACGCTGGGCTTCGGTGGACACAGAACGCGCACGGAGAAAGACCTGCTCGGTGAGCGCGAAGTGCCATACGAAGCGCTCTACGGCGTGCAAACGTTGCGCGCCCTCGAGAACTTCCCGATCACGGGTATTCCGCTACGCGAGTTCCCCGTGCTCATCGAAGCGCTGGCCGCAGTGAAAGAGGCGGCTGCCGTCACCAATCAGCAACTCGGACTCCTCGGCCCGAAAGAGGCCGATGTGATCATTCGCGCCGCGCGTGAAATCCGTGCGGGCCGTCATCACGAACACTTTCTGGTTGACGTGATCCAAGGCGGTGCGGGCACTTCGACCAACATGAATGCCAATGAGGTCATCGCGAACCGCTCGCTCGAACTGCTCAATCAGCCGCGCGGCCAGTATGACGTCATCTCGCCTAACAGTCACGTCAATCTCAGTCAGTCCACGAACGACGTTTATCCGACGGCCGTGCGCGTGGCGCTGCATCAGAGCATCGGCGAGTTTCGCGCCGAACTCGCGCGTCTCGCGGCCGCGTTCGAAGTCAAAGGCGCCGAGTTCGTCTCGATGCTCAAGATGGGACGCACCCAAATGCAGGACGCGGTGCCGATGACGCTCGGTCAGGAGTTCGCGGCTTTCTCGCACACGTTGAGCGAAGACGTGGATCGTCTGGCCGAGGCGCAGTCGCTCATCCGCGAAATCAATTTGGGTGCCACGGCAATCGGCACGGGCATCAATGCGCCGCAAGGCTACGCGGAGCTCATTGCGACGACATTGGCCGCGCTCTCGGGCGTGCCGGTGCTGACCGCGCCGGATCTGGTCGAAGCGACGAGCGATACCGGTGCGTTTGTGCAACTTTCGGGCGTGCTCAAGCGCACGGCCACCAAGCTCTCGAAGATCTGCAACGATTTGCGTCTGCTCTCGAGCGGCCCACGCGCCGGTTTCGGCGAGATCAACTTGCCGCCAATGCAACCTGGGTCGTCGATCATGCCCGGCAAGGTGAATCCCGTGATTCCCGAAGTGGTGAATCAGGTGTGCTTCGATGTCATTGGTGGCGACGTCACCGTGACGATGGCGGCCGAGGCGGGACAGCTCCAACTCAATGCGTTCGAGCCAGTGATCGCGTATCGGTTGCTGCGCAGCATCGATATGCTGCGCGCGGCTTGCCTGGTGCTGCGCGAGCGATGCGTGACCGGCATCACGGCAAACGCGGACCGAATGCGCACGTTCGTAGAGCAGTCGATCGGCATTGTCACCGCGCTCGTGCCCGTGATTGGCTACGAGACCGCCACCGAGATTGCGAAAGTCGCGCTAGAGACTGGGCGCGGCGTGTTTGATGTGGTGCTGGAGCGCGGCGTGCTCACGCGCGCGCAGCTCGACGAGATTCTCAACCCAGCAGCGATGACCTCGCCGCGCCCGGTAAACTGACCATGCAGACCCGAATTGTGCGTTCGTTGTGGTTCCGCGCGACAACGTTGTTCACGCTGGCGACCATCGCGGGATGCGGTGGCGGCGGCGACGGCACCACGGGGCCAGGCGCGGTCGCCAGTGTCTCGGTGAACGTGGGAGCCGTAACGATGACGGCAATCGGCGCGACGCAAGCGGTGAGCGCGACCGCCAAAGATGCCAAGGGCACGACGGTCACGTCGGCAAGTATCACCTGGAGCATCGATAACGCCGCAGTCGCAACCATCTCCGGCTCAGGTACGTCGGCCACGATTACCTCCGTCTCGCCAGGTGCGACCGTCGCGCACGCGCGAGTCGGCAGCATCGGTGCGGACATTCCCATTCAGGTGCTCGGCGTACGCTCACTGCAGGTGAATCCGTCCAACGCGTCGATTCGTGTCGGCGACACCCAGAACTTCTCGACCACGTTCGATGCCGATGCGGGGGTTTCGCAGGCCGTGACATGGACGAGCTCTAATACAACGGTCGCAACCGTGAGCGCGAGCGGCGTGGTTACCGGTGTCACGGCCGGCGCGACGACGATTCGCGCCACATCCGTGGCCGACACGCGCGTGTCAGCGTCCGCGACCGTCACGGTCTCTCCGTCGCGTGGCGTGCTCGTCACGCCGCTGACTGCTGACATTGCAACCGGTCAGCAACAGCAAATGGTGGCGACGGTCAACATTGAGAACGGATTGAACACGTCCGTGACCTGGCGCACGAGCTCGTCCGCGATTGCCAGTGTGTCGCAGTCCGGAATCGTGACCGGCGTCGCGTTCGGCACCGCTACAATCACCGCAGTTTCGGTCGCCGACTCCACGCTGCGCGCGAGTGCCACGATCAACGTCGTGCCGGTCATTCGGAACGTCGTCGTTTCTCCGACAACGGCGTCTGTCTTCATCAACACCACGCAGCAACTCACAGCGACCGTGACCGCCGAAGGCCAGTTGTCGACCGCGGTGACATGGCGATCATCAAACACCAGTGCCGCTACCGTCAGCGCCAGTGGACTCGTGACCGGCGTTGCGGTTGGATCCGCCACGATCACCGCCGTGTCCGTGGTCGACACGACCAAGCGCGCGACATCGTCGATTACGATTGCGTCGCGACCCATCTCGGTGGCCATCGTGCAGCGCGTCGTCGGCTTGAATCCGGGCACCAGCACCACGCTGACGGCCAACGTCGCGGCCGATCCCGGTGTTTCGACGGCCGTGACCTGGACATCGGCGACTCCTGCCGTCGCGACCATCAGTGGCGCCGGTGTGGTGAGTGCGGTCGCCGCCGGTACCTCACTCATTACCGCTCGCTCGCAAGCGGACAATTCGAAGTTCGACACAGTCACCGTTACCGTCGTGCCGCGTTTGGCCACATCGTGGGCGTCCACGCGACTCAACGGCATTCTCTACGACGATCTCATCTCCGTCGTCGCGTTCAACCCGACCACAGCGTTCGCTGTCAACTCGATCAACGGTGGCGCCAGCGGCGGTGACATCTATCGTTGGAACGGTGTGGCGTGGGCGCTCAGCGCGTCGGGCGCATCCTTCGGAACGCAGTTCCTCTCGGTGCAAGGTTCGAGCGGCACCAACGTCATCGCGGTCGGCACGAACGGGGTGATTGCACGTTGGAACGGCACGACATGGACCGCCATGACGTCGGGCACAACGCGCACGTTGCGCAGTGTTTGGGTCGAGAGCGGCACGTCGGCCTTCGCCGTTGGCGCGAACGGGACCGCGCTCCGTATGACGGGCAGCACGTGGGCGGCCACCACCAGCAACTCCACGGCGCAACTCAACGGTGTGTGGTCCACCGGCGGTATCGCCTTCGCCGTAGGCAACGGTGGCGAATTGCTACGCTACAACGGCACGACGTGGGCCAAGCAAACGATCACGTTTGGCGATGACCTGCTCTCCATCTCTGGCTCCTCCGCGACGGCCGTGACGGCGGTGGGCGCATTTGGAGGCATCCTCCAATTCGATGGAGCCAACTGGACGCTGATCGACAGCAACGGGGTCCTCGACAATTTCTACGTCGTCAACGGCACGATCGCGAACGGCGGCCGCATGTACATCGGCGGTGACAACGGGCTCTATCAGCTCGATGGTACGGTGCTCACTGCGGCCAATGCGCCGTATCCGGTATCAGTCTACGGCGTGTCGGTCGATCCATCGGGAACCGTCTGGTCGTCTGGTCAGCGCGGCTCGATGCAACGTCTGTCTGGTTCGTCGTGGGAGACGCTCAATTTCGCGCCCGACCTGCTCGACGTGTGGAGCACATCCGCCACCAACGCGTGGGCAGTAGGCGAGTACGGCTTTGCGTATCGCTGGAACGGCACGACGTGGACGCGGCAGACGACTCCGTCGCTCGCCAATCTTTATTCCGTCTGGGCGCCGTCTTCAGCCGACGCCTTTGCCGGCGGCGACAACGGCTCGATGATTCGCTGGAATGGAGCGGCGTGGGTTGCTATGAGCACACCCTCAACGGCGCGCATTTTCGCGATCTGGGGGAGCAGCGCCACGAACGTTTTTGCGGTGACCGACATCGGCGAGATCATGCGCTTTAACGGCACCTCGTGGTCGGTGCAAACCACGGCACCCGGCGGCGCTACGTTGCTCGGATTGTTCGGTGTATCCGCGAGCGAGGTGTATGCCACCGGCACCGGCGGCCTCGTGATGAAGTACAATGGATCGACGTGGGCGACGCTCAGCGGACCGGATGCGGTAACGACGCTCTTCGGCGTGTGGATGAGCGGCAGTAACAACATCGTGAGCGTGGGTGCCGACCAGAATGGAGTCAACGGATTCGCCTTCAACTTCAACGGCACGGCGTGGCAGACGATGAATAGCGGCGCGCCCAAGGCGCTCACGTCAGTGTGGGGCCCGAGTGTGTTTGATCTCTACGCCACCGGCGATGTCGGAACGTTGCTTCGCTACAACGGCACGGGCTGGCAGTCACAGCCCACCGGAACAACGGATCTGCTGTGGGCTGTCACCGGAGCACCCGACGCCACCGGCGGTGCGTTTGCGGTCGGTATCAACACGACGATCGTCACCGGCTCATCAAGCGGCGCGAGTCAGCGCATGACTAGCGCACTGGCCGCCATCTCGCGCACCGACCTCGAACCGTCGGCCGCTGCTCGTCACGATCGCAAAGCCAGTGGCCCTGCGGCAACAGGTGCCGCACGACGCGACAAGGCCGCGCGTGGCTCGCTCGGTGCCCGTCGCGCCGCCGCGCTCCTCTCGGCGCGACGGGCCGCCAGCGTTCGACGCGGTCGGTAGTTTCCAGTCGTCGCGAAGCACAACGCGGGAGCGATCGTCATGATCGCTCCCGCGTTTGTGTTTTGTTCGCGACGTCACGGCGGAACCACGCCTGAACCGCCGATCGCGCAGAGTGCGCCGCCAACTGCGTTTGGAACGCGTGCTCGCCCTACTCCCGCGTAAATGCCGCCATCGTCGGACCCATCGCATCGATCGTTTCGCGCGCACCCCAGCGATCGCGTCCGTTGTACAGGAACGCGAACGCGAGGATCTCGCCGTTCTCCGCGGTGACATAACCCGACAGCCCGATCACGTCGTTCGTCGTGCCCGTCTTGGCGTGCAGGTTACCCTGGGCCGGCGTCGTGCGCATGCGATGGCGCAACAGCTCCGATTCGCCGGCAACGGGAAGCGACGCGTGAAATGCACTCGACCACGGCGCTTTATGAGCATGCGACAACAGCTGCACGAGCGCGCGCGGCGTCACGCGATCCAATACCGAAAGTCCGCTGCCATCAGACGCGGACACCGCATCGGTGGCCGCACCGACTTTCTTGGTCAGAAAGTCCTGCAGCGTGGCGTTGGCCGTTTCCGCCGAACCCACGGCGCTGCGATCGGCGCCACGCGCCGCATCACGCCACAGCAATTCCGCGAAGTGATTGATGCTTTCGCGATTCATCATTGAGATGATGCGCGCCAACGGCGGCGATGGCAGACTGGTGACGACCGCGGCATTGGCGGGCGTGCGCCCGACCTTGATTTCACCATCGACTTTCACGCCTTGCGCTTCGAGCGCAGACTTGAGCGCGCCGGCGGTAAACGTTGGTGGGTCGCCAACGACCAACTGATATTTGCGCGTGCCGGCCTTCGATCCAATCGTGCCCGACACCATGATGCGGTCATCACTGATACGACGAATGCTCAATTTCGCGCCGCCACCCGCGACCTGCTGAACGGTACTGGTCACGACAAGTCCGCGCGTCGCCGGCTCGAGAAACACCAACGGCTGACCGTTGTCACGGGCGCTCACCCCAACGACGACAATATTTTCGTTCAGTGAAAGCGCCGAGAACGGCGCCGCGTAGCCGAGTCCAGCGTAGCGATTCAACCACCCTTCCGGAATGCGGCGGGACTCAAACGCCGACGCGTCGGCAATGATATCGCCCGTCACGTGCTTGACGCCCGCGCCCACCGTGAATTGCGCCAGCAGCGTCATCGACGCATCGGGACCGCCGCGCACGAGGCGTGGTGACATCGAGGGGTCGCCGTCGCCACGCAAGATCAGATTGCCTCGCACCACGCCACCGGCTTCGAGAGGACCGTCGCGCAAGACGTCGGTGGAGAAGGTGTGATCGGGTCCCAAGCGATCGAGTGCGATCGCGGACGTGAACAGCTTCATGGTGGACGCAGGCACCATGTGGCCGTCGGCGTTCTGTGCAAACAGAGTGTCGCCGCGCGAGATGCTCACGACCATCGCGCCCCACGTGCCCGTTTTGGTCTTCCCGTTGAGCAGCGAAGCGAGATCACTCGTTAACGCGTCGGCGCCGTGCGGAGAGGAAAACCGCATCGTGCTCGCGGTCGCGGCGGCCGGACGAACGGGGCGCTTAGTGCGTGCTTTCGGCGCTCGCACGGTCGCGCGCGCCGGTTGACGTGTTGACGATTTGGTGCGCGACGAACGTTGCGCGACGACATCGCTCGAATCGAGCATCACACACGCGAGCGCGATGCTGAGTGCGACGAGGACCGCGGTGAACGAGCGCGGCGCAGACCGTGATGCAGTCAGGAAGGAACGAATGGGAACGGCCCGGTCAAACCTTGAGAACAAACCCGCGCTTCCACGCCGCCCAGAGAATCGCGAACCACAGCGTGACGAAGCAGATCGCGTAGGCGAGTGAGGCTTCCCGCGGCGGAAGCCAAGACGCATAGAACTTATCGAACACCAACCCCTGTAGAGAGACGCGTGTTCCGTCTCCGCGTCCCGAATCCATGGTGATAACCGACACAGTCAGCCGCGCCATGAGCCCTGAGCCGAGAAACGCGAGCATCGGGTTGGTGCCATACACGACGAACGGATAGGTCCATCGGCGCCACTGACACACGTCGATGATCCAAAGGCACGTGGCCAATGCAACGGCGCCCATACCAGCCGTGAAGAGGACGTACGAGCTGGTCCAGATGCTCTTGTTGATCGGGAAGCCCCAGTTCCAGACGAGTCCCAGCATCATGCACAGCGCGCCGACAGCAAAGAGGGCCGACAGCCGCTCGGTGAGCGGTTTCTCGGTCTCGCCAATCCATCGTCCGGCAAACGTTCCCAGCATCATCGTGCCGATCGCCGGCACGGTGCTCAGAATGCCCTCGGGGTCCCACGTCTTCGAACCAGACCACAAGTGGTTCAACCCCAGCACCGTGCGATCGAGCCAAGCGCTGAGCAGCTGATCAGGCTTGTCCAACACGAATCGCCCGGCGACCCCAGTATCAGGGACCGGCACCAGCGTCATCAGCGCCCAGTAGCCAAACAGTAGCACCGCAATGATGCCCAACTGCTGTCGCCACGACGTGCGAAGCGTCAACAGTGCACCACAGAAATATGCGAGGGCGATCCGTTGCAGCACGCCCAAGATGCGCAGGTGTTCGACGCGATGAATCACCCGATCGAAGAACGAGGCGTCGGGCATCTCCGGGATGTTCGTCCACGTAAAGAACGGGAACGCTGCGAGAATGGATCCGAACAAGAATATCAGCGCCGCGCGACGAAAAATCTGTCGCAGAATCGCCGATTCGTCGTCGCCTCGCGCGCGTCGCGCGCGCAGCGACAGCTCCGTGGTGATGCCAACGATGAACAAGAAGAATGGGAAGATCAGATCGGTGGGCGTCCACCCGTTCCACTCCGCGTGCTCAAGCGGTGGATAGATCGCGCTCCATGTTCCCGGATTGTTCACCAGCAACATGCCCGCGACGGTCATGCCGCGAAACACATCGAGCGCCAGCAACCGCTCGCGAGTCGCTGGGGCGGCCGTCATTTCGACGGCTCTTCGGCGATGCTCCCGAGCTTCCAGAGCGAGTCGCGACATACGACCGTCACGACCCGACTAGTCGCCGCTTTGCCTTCGAGCTCACCGCCCACGTAATGACCGCCCAAGTGCATCGTCACGGTGTCTCCGTTGCTTGCGGTTGTGGTACCCCGGAGCACAATCAGCAACGATGCGTACGGCCCAACCGACGCGAGCTTTTCGCGGATCTTCTTCTGCGCCGCCGGATCACCGCTGTAGAAGTAGGTCGGCCCTTTGTCCTGCATGGCCCGGAATCCGTCCTCAGGTGCTGCCGAGTCCGTTCCAGCCGCACTCAGGAAACGCTGTGGCGTGGGCATGGTCGCTTTGATGTACTCGCGATACGCCACGTATGCTGAGGTTGAATCGAGGCGGGTACAGGCGCTGGCCACCGCTTTACTCTTGCCGCCGGCGGCACTCGCTGACGTCTTGCCGTCTCCAGAGGCACCCCCGCATGCGGTGGCAACCGCGAGCACGACTCCGGCCAAAACACCCGCCCACGCGCGATCTGGGCTGATGCCCAAGGGGAGTCGCCTGGTACGCGGAAGACGAACTGGAGCGTGCATTGGTGGTTGGGACGAGTGGTGGGAACGGTAGGGAATCCGGCGCGTACATTGTTAAGGGAGTATCGCCAGTCGCACCGGCGCGAATATAGGCGACGGGACACAATCGTGAATACAGCGCGACGCGTGTCCGCTCGCTGAACCCGCCGTTGTCGGTGCGTCGTCACCGAACCGAAGGGAGGAAGACGTCCGATGTCCACGCAGAACGCGGTGGTACGTGAAGGAGTCTCAGCCGGCTTGATTGGCGCCTTGGCCATCGCCGTGTGGTTCGCGATTCTCGATGCGATCTCGGGACATCCGCTCGCCACGCCAATCATGCTCGGTACTTCGGTGAGCTCCTTGCTCCTGCAAAACGTCGTGCCCAGCCCGGCCGGCGCGATTCTCGGCTACACCGTTTTTCACTTCACGATCTTTTCGCTGCTCGGTATCGCGTTCAGCTATGTCGTGAACAGCGCAGAACGCGTACCGTCGGCCTTTATCGGTTTCGCGATGCTGTTTGTCGCGTTCGAAGTTGGCTGGGTTGGCTGGACGACGGTGTTGGCCGAGGGCTTCGGACAACTCACCTGGTTGCAGGTATTCATCGCCAATCTGATCGCCGCAGTTACCATGGGGTTGTACATGTGGCGGCAGCACCCCTCGTTACCGGCTCGCGTTACGCAGGAACTGGCCGGCGTCAGCGCCGACGGCTAACCGCTTCCGCGGTCGGCGCACCCTTCGCTGGCGCTACTCGGCGAGCATCTCCGCCAGTCGCGCCAGCGCCTCGCGCCACGCGTTCTTGGCGCGTTCGGCGTGAGCTGCGTCCGTCAGCTTCGTGTGATCGATCGTGACCTGACAGCGCACATTCCCTTTCCGTGCGATTGTCACAGCAACGAGGGTGCCGTCGGGCATTCCAAGTCGTAGCGATCGCGGTGCGATGGTTGTGCGCACGACGTAGTCTGTGACCGCGCTCCATCCGCGCCGCGTCGGGTCGTTGAAGGCGCGAAAGACTTCAGACGCCGTCGCATCGAGCGTGCGCGAGGCAGAGATTTCGAAGCCGGTGGGCTTTTGGTGTACGACACGCTGACCACTCGCTTGCTCGTAGCCCACGCACACCATCTGCGACCACCACGGGTTGAGTCCGTGTTTGGCAATCAGATGCTGCACGACATCGCGATGCGCTTTGCCACGCATCCCCTCTTCATCGAGCGTGGCGAGCCACTCTTCCCACGTGCGGGTTGTGGCGCGTTGCACCGCCGCTGAGCCAATCTTGTTCAGCACGACTTCGCGCGCTTCGCGGCGATCGGACTCCTGCCACACCGTCGGCTTTCGTCCCGACCGCTCGGCCGCGCGTCGAACGCCGCGCCCGAATTCTTTCTCCACTTCCTTGGCCTGCGCCTTTGCCTTCGGCGACTGCTTCTTCGGCTGACTGCGCGTGGACGGCGCGGACGGCTTGGGGCGGCTCGGTCTTCGTTCGCTCATTCGATGCTCATGAAGTGGGAGCCACCCAGCCAACTTGCGCTGCGGCTTGATCATCCTCGCCGCGTCCAACCCACTTGAAGAAGACGACCGACATCACCGTGTAAAAGAAGATGCCGCTCGGGATCCACATGATGAGACCACCGGTTTGCTGATCCATCATGGGCGAGATGCCCCACACTCGCGGCGCGCTGGCATACGCTGGGTAGAGCGCACTGTCGGCCATGACGATGTAGATCGCGATGACGGACATCGGAATCGACAACAGGAAACAGTAAAGCATTTGCCCCGGATACGACGCACGCGGCAGCTCGGGCAACATGGATGTCAGTGGCCACCACATAAAGACGGCAGTCACGAGAAACATCAGGTGCTGCACGATGTGAATGTCGTGGTACGTGAGCGCCAGATTGTAGATCGGCGGCAAATGCCAGAACGACAACACGACGTTGAAGATCGCGAAACACGCAGCGGTCTTGGTCACCGCTTTCGCGAAGCGGAACACCGACGGGTTGCGCAAGAGTGGTCGCAACATCCAGCCCGGCGTGCCAAGAATCATGAGCGGTGGCACCACAAGCGTCATGATCAGGTGCTGCACCATGTGCGCGCTGAACAAGAACGTATCGCTCAGATCGTGGAGCGGACCGTTCAACGTCAGGAACAAGATCAACAGCGAAACTACAAAGCTCGCGCGCTGGGATGTACTCGGTCCTGCGGGTAGCGCTGCCACCTGACGCTCGGCAGCGGTGGCCTCCGCGACATCTTTCAGCGCTACCGGATAACGATCGGCCTCGGATGGACCCTGTCGTACACGCCAGGCGTAGACGGCGCCCAGCGCCGCGATGCCAATGACCGTGCTCGGATGCACGGTGAAGCGCGTCCAACTCAGTTGTGCGACCGGGTGCAGCAACGCGGCGATCATCTGTGAATTCTAATCAGTCGGCGCACCCGAAACCGCGTTGCCGCGATCACACCGGTCTCCGACGCCCGCACGGCTGGATCCGCGCAGTTTCCACGTAATCCGCGGCCAAGCAGTTCCCTTCGACTGACCGAACGCGTCCGGAAGCAAAAAACACGGCGACGCATCGGACCAATCCGACACGTCGCCGCGAAACCACTCCACGCTGTCCGAAGTTAGGACAGCAACCCGATCTTGATCGCCAGCTTCGAGAACAGGAACAGCAAGCCGATCAGCGTCAGCGCTGCAACCGCAAGCGGTCCAGAAAACAACGCGCGGAAAATCTTGTGGTCGTACTTGAGGTGCATGTAGTACGCCACAACCGTGAAGAACTTCACGCCCGACATGATCAGCAACGACGGTACGAACATCCAGCTGTTCACGAACGACGGCACGTAGTACGCCGCCACTTCAACGACGGTGATGATCGTCAGGAAGAGCGCCACCTTCCAGTACGTCGACCACGTCGGATGCTCTTCGTGATGTTCGGCGTGTGCGGCCGCGGTAGCATGGTCTGCCATAGTCAGTCCTTACTTGATCAGGTAGACGAGCGTGAAGATCGCGATCCAGACGACGTCAACGAAGTGCCAGTACAGCGCCGCGATATCGACGAGCAGGGAATCTTTCGGCTGCAAACCGCGCTTGTAGTCGATGGCCAAGAGCGTGAAGAGCCAAATGACGCCGGCGGTCACGTGCGCACCGTGGAAACCGGTGAGCGTGAAGAAGCTCGAGCCGAACAGGTTGGTGCGAATCGTCAGCCCTTCGTGAATGAAGGACGTGAATTCGTACGCCTGACAGCCAAGGAACGTGATGCCGAGCAGACAGGTCGCCCACAGCCACGTCTTGGACGAGCCAAGAATCTTTTCCCACGCGGTGTGCTTGGGCTGATTGCGGTTCTGCACCGCGGCCAGCGCGAGCACCATAGCCAACGACGACATCAGCAGTACGAACGTCGAGAACGACGTGACCGGGATGTTGAGGATGGGCTTCATGACCTGCCCCGTCATGGGGTTGGTCCATGCTTCGTGCGGGTACGGGCCTTCTGGGCTCTTGCCCTTGTAGATCAGGTACGTCGAGATAAGCGACGCGAACAGCATGCACTCAGACCCGATGAAGGTCCAAATGGCAATCTTGCGGCTGTCGAGCCCAAGCGACGTGTAGTGGCCGCCGCCGTGGGCGTGGCCGTCACCGTGTCCGTGACTGTCGCCGTGCGCAGTCGCGGGAGCCGTCGTGGCGGTCATGTTAGTGATGATCCTCGAGCGGCGTGAGCAGCCACTTGTAGAGTGAGCCAATCCACCACGCGGCACCCACCAGCATGATGGTCAACGCAACCTTCGCGCTGGAATCCATGAACAGCAGGCCGCTGAACATGGCGATGATGCCCGCCGCGCAGATGAGCGGCCAGATGCTCGGGTTCGGCATAACGATGCCGAGTTCTTTCGCCGTGGGAATGCGCTTGTTCTTCTCTTCTTCCCACGTCGTTTCATGCACGAGGTTGTCGCCACCCTTCATGTTCCAGAGCGGGTAGCGCGACTTGACCTGCGGCAGCTCAGCGAAGTTGTAGTCGGGCGGCGGCGACGGAATCGTCCACTCGAGCGTGGCCGCACCCCACGGGTTCGACGACGCACGCTCACCACCACGCCAGCTCTTGAGAATGTTCACCGCGAGGCACGCGGTACCGATGATGAGCACCGCCGTACCGGCCGTTGACATCAGGTTGAAGAGCTCAAGGCCCTGGCCCGCATCGTACTGGTACACGCGACGCGGCATGCCCAAGAGGCCGCTGAAGTGCATCGGGAAGAACGTGAGGTTCATGCCGATGAGCGTGATCCAGAAGTGCCAGTTACCGATCTTCTCCGAGAGGAAGCGACCGGTGAACTTCGGGAAGTAGTAGTACAGACCGGCGAACAGGCCGAACATCGAGCCGCCGAAGAGCACGTAGTGGAAGTGCGCTACGACGAAGTAGGTGTCCGTCTGCTGCAAGTCGGCCGGCGGCGACGAATGCATCACGCCGGAAATGCCGCCGATCGTGAACATGCCCACGAGTGCGATACCGAACTTCATCGCGACCGAGAAGCGAATCTGGCCGCCCCACATCGTGGCGATCCAGTTGAAGATCTTCACGCCGGTCGGAATCGCGATGAGCATCGTGGTGAGCGAGAACACCGCATCAGCAATCGGGCCCATGCCCACCGAGAACATGTGGTGCGCCCAGACGCCAAAGCCGAGGAAGCCGATGAGGATACCCGAGTACACCATGACCGGATAACCGAAGAGCGGCTTTTTGGAGAACGTCGGCAGCACTTCGGACACGAGGCCGAAGGCCGGCAGAATGAGGATGTACACCTCGGGGTGACCGAACACCCAGAACAAGTGCTGCCAGAGCAGCGGGTCGGCACCCTTGGCGATCGTGTAGAAGTTCGTACCGAAGAAACGGTCGAACTGCAGGAAGATCAGCGCGACCGTAATCACGGGGAACGCCAGCGCCACCAGGAACTGCACCACGAACGACATCCAAGTGAAGATCGGCATGCGCATAAGCGACATGCCGGGTGCACGCATGTTGATGATCGTCGTGATGAAGTTGAACGCCGCCGCGAGCGACGAGATGCCGAGGATCTGCAGACCCAGCACCCAGAAGTCCATGTTGTGCTGCGGCGAAAACGCCTTCGTGCTCAGTGGCGCGTAGCCGAACCAACCACCGTCCGGCGCGAGACCGAAGAAGATTGGCAGCGTGATGAAGATGCCGCCGAACACGTAGATCCAGTAACTGAACGCATTCAGTCGCGGGAAGGCGACGTCACGCGCGCCGATCTGGAGCGGAATCAGCAGGTTGAAGAAGGCGGCTGACAGCGGCATGATGGCCAAGAAGACCATCGTGGTGCCGTGCATCGTGAACAGCTGATTGAACGTTTCCGCCGACACGACCGTGCCGTTCGGCTTCATGAGCTGTGCACGCATGATGGCCGCTTCAAGGCCACCCAGCATGAAGAAGATGAGCGCAGAGACGAGGTACAGAACCCCGATGCGCTTGTGGTCCACCGTAGTCAACCAGCTCCACACGCTGTTGTCTTCAACGTGTTGCTTGGTTTCGGTGTAAGGAGGCGCGGCAGCGATCGTTGCCATCGGTATCGTCAGTCGGTGCGAAGCGTGAACGGAAGCGGGCGATTGGCTACTTGAGGGCCTGCAGGTAGGCGACGATGTCAGCGATCTCGGCGTCGGTCAGACCGCCCGCCGTGACCGTGTTCTTGCGCACAGGATCAAACAGTCCTTTGCCAATCGTGGGCATGATGCTGCCCGGCTTGAGATGCGGCGCGTTCTTGATCCAGTACGACAGATGCTTGGTATCGTTCGGATAGAGACCACCAGCAATCGTGTAACGCGTTCCGATGTGCGTCAGGTTCGGTCCGATGTTACCCATGCTCATGGCGTTGCCGGCGATCGCGTGACAACCGATGCACGAAGAGCGCGAGTACAACTGGCGTCCGCGTTCCGCATCACCCTTACCCATCACGCTCTCATCGAACGTCATCCCAGCCGGGATCGGCATCGTGGGCGCGATGTACGCGAACTCCTTGTCGAGCTTGTCCTTCGGGAAGACCCAGACGGGCGGCTGCGGCGCCGGTGCCGGCGCGGCGGCCGGAGCAGCCGGTGCGCCGGCGACCGAAGCGGTTTGCACGACCGGCGTCGCGCCAGCGGCCGGGGCAGCAGGTGCCGGGGCAGCTTCGGGGAACATACCCGGCGCCTTCTGATGCTCAGCCCACTGCGTGAATTCCGCCTGCGTCACCGTGAAGGTGCGGAAGCGCATGTTGGCGTGCGACGCACCGCAGTATTCCGCGCAGTAGCCGTTCCAGGCCGAGGACGGCAGATCCGCATTCGGCGTGAACCAGAGGTAGTTGCTCTTGTTCGAGATCAGGTCGCGCTTGCCACCCATCTGCGGAATCCAGAACGAGTGCAACACGTCCTGCGTCTTGAGCTCGAAGTTCACCGTGCGGCCAACCGGCAAATACAACTCGTTCGCCGTCGTGATGCCGAGCTGCGGGTACTTGAACTCCCACCACCACTGGTGCCCGATGACCTGAACCTGCAGCGCATCGGGAGACGCCTTCGCCTGCGTCTTGAAGATCGTGCGCACCGTCGGAATCGCGATGAAGATCAGAATGACGGCCGGAATCGCCGTCCACGTGATCTCGAGCACCGTGTTCCCGTGCACTTGCTCGGGCGTCTTGCCGCCGGGCGTCCGGCGGAAGCGGAAAATCGTGTAGACGAGCGCGGCTTCGACCCCGATGAACACGATCGTGCCCAGCAGCAGCTGGGTATCCAACAACGCGTCGACCGCGGTGTTGAACTCCGTGTGATGATTGAGGGTCGAGTTCGGGTAGACGCCGCCACAGGCAGCGAGACCCAGGGCCAGGGCGCCCAACAGCAAGGCGGAGATCACCCGCCGCTGGCGGAACGTGCCAACCATTGCGGTTCCTTGAGAGTGGAGAGCCTCTGTGATCGCGCGGCCGCGCACGACTCACATAAGAGGACCGATGTGACAGCAAAGCGAAGCTAAACGGTGGTTTCGACAGCTGGCAAGGAAACGAAGCGGCAAAATTTCGCGTTCTCAAAATTTTGTTCCCGGGGATAACCAGCAAACGACTTTTTTAGTGGTTTTTCCCTGTGAATTTTCGCACCTCCAAATCGAATTTGCGTCCTCGGCAGGTGATCGTCTCTAGTTCGTATGCCTCCCCTCGCCGAACGGGCTAACGCCCGCCGATCCGCCGTCGAAAAAACCCGCCTGACCGCAGCGGTTTTGTGTGTCGCCGCGACCGTCGCTGTCGGAGCCTGCCGCAAGGGAGAGGCCGCGAGCCCCTCACAGGGCGCCTTCGCGATTGGACTCGGCGCCATGGCCGCCCGACCGGGCTACGTCAGCATGCAGCGCGGCCTGCAGATGGCCGTCGAGCGCCTCAACGAGACCGGCAAGCTGCGCTTCCGCGTTCGCGCCCCCGACAAGGGTGCCATCAGCGCCGTGCAGGTTGCTCAACAGCTACGCGACGACCCGAACGTCATCGGCGTCGTCGGGCATCCGGAGAGCGGCAACACGATCGAAACGATTCCCGTCTACGCCGACGCCGAGCACATCGGGAAAAACGGCGTTGTGGCGGTGTCACCGACTGCATCATCACCCCGACTCACCGGCATCAGCCCCTGGTTTTTCCGCGTGGCGCCGTCGGACGAAGAGGCCGCGCGCTTTGTGGCGCATTGGGTCCTCGACTCGCTCGGCGCGACGCGCGCCGCGGTCGTGTATCGCAACGACTCGTACGGGCGCGACTGGGCCAGCACGTTTAGCGAATCGTTTGTGAAGGGCGGCGGCGCTGTGCTCGCGCGTAACCCGTATCTCTCCGACATCACCGAGTGGGACGCTTACGCGCAGCTGCTCGCCAGACTCAAGCCCGAAGTTCTGCTCTTCCCCGGCGACGCCGGTGATGCCGTCGATATGCTCCGCGCCCTGCATGCGACCGGTGTCAAAATCGCCTTCATCGGCGGCGACGGCACCGAAGGTATGCGCGACAGCAGTGAAGCCGAAGGCGCGCGCTACGTGGCGTTCTTTCATCCCGACGGCGTCACAACCGAGGAAGGGCGCACGTTTGTCCGTCGCTATCGCGAGCGCTTCAAACAGGATCCCGACATGTTCGCCGCCATGTCGTACGACGCAGCGCTCGTCATCGGACGCAGCGTGCAAAAGGGAGCCAATACTCGCGCCGCCGTTCGTCACGCCCTCGAAATTCTCGGTACCAAACAAAGCCCTGCCATCGAGGGTGTCGCGGGAATGCTCGCCTTTCAGCGAAATCACGACATCGCCGTACGGGCGGTCGTGATCACGAGCATTCGCAATTCGGCGCCGCGTTTCGGCGGTGGAGCGCACTGATGCTTCGCACGATTCGCTCTCGTCTCATCGCCGGATTCGGCACCTCCGTCGGGCTGATTCTGCTGGCTGGATTACTGGGCTTCTGGGGTCTCGCGCGCAGCAACGCACAGGCGAGCGATACTGTGATCTCGTTGGCCGATCGCTCGGAATTCACGGAGCGCTCGACGACAACGATTCTGCGCGAGTTGGTGGCGGGACTGCGCTATCTCAATACGCGTAGCCCCGACGACGAAAAGCTCTACCTCACGCTCGTGGACGAAGCCGATGCCCTGCGTCGCGATGCCATCAAGCGCCAGGCCCTGCGCCCCGAGGAACGTCGTCGGCTTGAGGCGATCGGTCAGTTGCAGGCGGCCCTCGAAGTACGCATCGCCACCACGCATGCGTGGCAGGTGCTTGGCCTCGAGGCCGACGCGGCGCGCGTGCTGAAGCAAACCGCCAAAGACATCCAGTCCATCGAGACGCAGTTGCAGGCGTTGCGCCTCGAAGCGCGTAACGGCGCCAACGAGTCGATGGATCAACTGCAGGACGTCTCGCGACGTGCCGAAGGCAGCGTGGCGATTCTCATCGCAATCGCCTTTGGCTTGGCCGCGTTCTTTGCCCTCTCCACCTCGCGCGCCGTCACCACGCCACTCGCTCAGCTGCGCGAGGAAATGGCCGCCATCGGAGCCGGCGATTTACGCGTGCCCGACGCGTCCGCGGTGAGTTCCAACGTCGCTCAGGAATACGCCGATCTGATTGCCGCGATGGAGCAGGCGCGCGAACGACTGCGCCTCCTGTTGTCGCGCGTGCGCGATGAGGCGGATCAAGTCACGCTGGCCGCGGGCGAGCTTTCCGCTTCGGCGACGGCGGCCGCCGCGTCGTCGCAGCACGTAACGACCGCGGTCATGGACATTTCACACGGCGCCACGCTGCAACTTGGTGCACTCAACACCGCCAGCGAAACGGTCAAGGTGCTGGCCGAAGCCGGGGCCACGATCGGTGAAGCCGCCGAAGAAACCGAGCGCGTGGGTCGCGACATTCGACACACCACCAACGCGACCCGCGATCAGGTACAGGTGGCGATCGACACCCTGCTCGGCGCGCGCGAAACCGTGCTCGCCTCGCGCGAAGAAATGACCTCGCTGCGCGATGCCACCGCGATCATCGACGATTTCGTCAGCGTGATTTCTGAAATCGCCACGCAAACCAACTTGTTGGCGCTGAATGCGGCTATCGAAGCGGCGCGTGCGGGAAGTGCGGGTCGCGGCTTCGCCGTGGTCGCACAAGAAGTGCGCGCACTGGCTGAGCAAAGTGCGAGCGCAGCGAACGAAGTGACGGAGAACGTGAAGCGTATCCGCTCGCGCATTGCGAGTGCATCGACGGCGGTCGAGTCGGGCGCCACGCGCCTCAAGGACGCCGAAACGGTAGCCGCCAGTGTGTCGGGCGCGCTCTCACGCATTGAAGACGCGGTGGCGCAGGTCGAAGGCGCCGCGACTCGCGTGTCGGGCGCGGTGCAGGCCAACCGCAACTCGCTCGGCGCCGTTCAGCGCTCACTCACCAGTGCGCGCGACACGTCGGAAGGACACGCAGCGGCCGCCGAAGAAGTGGCTGCGAGCACCGAGCAAACGTCGGCGTCGGCTCAGGAAGTGAGCGCGACGGCCGAAATGCTGCAGACCGCGTCGCTCCGCGTGCGCGGACTCATCGGCGAATTCCGCACCTGATGTCGTCGCGGGCGAATGGCCCGCGACGCATCGCTTACATCGACTGCCAGATTACGAGCGTACCACACGGTGCGCCACCCGTGCTGTTGAACTGCAGCGGGGTCTGCGACACGGTGTAGAACTCAACGGCCGATACCATTCGCGAATCGATGTTGTCAATGTTGAACAACTTTTCGCCGAGCGCACTGCGGTACTGCACGATCCCATCGACGATCACTTGCACGTAGCACTGTTTTTGCTTGCCCGATTCGCCGGGCATCGTGCCAAAACTGATACGCCCGCGGCTTCCGGTGGCGATCGATCGCTCGCCGTTGTTCGAAATCACGCGCAGCCCGGGAATTTTCGTCACCAGAATATTCGAGAGCGCGCGCTGTCCGTCGTCCTCTGAAAAATCGGCGCGAGTGAGAAAATGTCCGGCCGACGTCCGACGTCGCGCTTCGAACTCCGCGAGTCGCGCCGCGTCCGGCGTGCTGACGCGACGCTTATCGAGTTTGAGTCGCAGCTCCGCGTCGCGGACGAGGAGAAAATCGCGACTGAGTGTCTCGTTCGCGTGGAAAACGAGCGTGGTCTGCAGCAGACCGAACTCGTCAGCGCGAATCACCAGGCGGTGTTCACCGGGCGGAACGTTCTTGATACTGAAATTGCCGGCGCTATCGGTGGTGACCTTGAGGCCGAGATCAGCCAATTCGACTTCAGCCTTTGCCACGGGACGCTCTAACGAATCGCTGAGCACCGTGCCCTCGATCGCACCGGTGGCGGCGCTCGAAGCGCTGACCGCGATCGATTGCGCGGCAGCGGTGATGGCGCTCGCGCCAACCAGCGATACCGCGCACAATGCGATTCGTATCCATGACATCGCTCAGCCCTCCGGCAGGTCCGCTATCGGCCGTCGCCGCGTGGCGACGGCCGCACAACGCCGCGCTCCTCTGTCCTCTCTACAACTCCCGAACGATGACTCCGCGTTCCGACAGCATCGCGAAGTACTGCGCTGCCGGCACGCACTCGTCTGGCGTGTGGACGCCTGGAGGAATTACCCGGCCGGCTTGTAGCTGCCCGGTGATGGACAGAGTGTAGCCGGTCGTGCGCATCATTGCGGTGATATGGTGCACGGCATCGAAATAGTCCACCACCTCCCATCCTCGGGTACCCGGCACGCCATCCTTGGTACCCGTGACCAGCACCCGAAGCGCCACAAGGTCGGGCTTGCCACGTCGGAGCTTTTCGCCCGCGACCCGAACAAACACGTCGCGCGGCACCACCTGCTGACCTTTGACATCCACGGCTGTTTTGTCCAGCAAGCCCAGTTCACGCACGGCTTCCATGATGGCCGCGTGCCCCGGATACCGCAGCGTCTTGTACTCCATGCGCGGAATCTTTCCGGCATAGCGATACACCATGGTCGACAGCCCACCGGCGGTATGAAACGCTTCCAGATCGCCGAGCGGCTCCGCAAAACGCACCGTCTCCAGCTCCGAGAGTGCGGCGACTTCGTGCGGTGCTCCGTCACGCACGACCAGCGAAGGCGTTGTGTAATAGTCGATCATGCCTTCAATCGAATACGCGATCTGATAACCCAGCGGCGGCTCAGGCGTTTGCGGCAGGCCGCCGACAAACAGCTTGACCGACTGCACCGTGTCGAACTGACTGATGCCGTGCTGCGCGATGATGTTCACCATGCCTGGCGCCAAGCCCGTGTCCGGAACAACGCTGATGCCCTTCGCTTTCGCGGCGGCATCGAGCGTCTGTTGCTGACGTACGATCTCGGTGTTCCCGCCCAGGTCGGCGAAGTGCACGCCGGCGTTCACCGCCAGCTGGGCAAGCGGAAAATTGAAGTAGTACGGAATCGCGCTGAGCACGGCGTCGCATTGCGACATCAACGCGGTCACGGCGTTCGCATCCCGCACGTCAACGGCCACCTGCGACAGTCGGCTGCCAACCAACGGCGCCAAAAACGGCGGCAAGGTGCCCACGCGCACGTCAGCCAGTACCACCTGCGTGATCGCAGGGTTATTCAACAAGTCGAACGCGCACGCAGAACCTTGCAGCCCCGCGCCGAGTACGAGCATTCGCATTCCCGAGTTCTCCGGAGAGTGGTGATGAGTAACGATGAGTCGCTTGAGAAGCTAACGTCGGGCTCGGAAGAATGGCGATCGCTGTTGGCGGACGACGCGACGACGATCACGAATATCCTGCTGTCCATGCGTCGTATCGCCGTGATCGGCATCAAAACGCCTGAGGCGGGTGGACCAGCATTTATCATTCCCGCGTGGCTGCAGCATCGCGGATACGACATCGTGCCGGTACCGGTCTACTATCCCGACGTTACCGAGATCCTCGGCGTGCCGGTCCATCGAACGCTGGCAACGATCCAGCCGCCGGCCGATCTGATCCAGATCTTTCGGCGATCAGAAGACGTTCCCCGTCATCTCGACGAAATACTCGCCGCAAAGCCACGCGTGGTGTGGATGCAGCTCGGCATTCAGCATGCCGACGTGGCGGAAGCTCTGGCCCGCGCGGGCATTCGCGTCGTCCAGAATCACTGTCTGCAGGTCGAGCTCACGCGGCGCGCTCACAAAAGCGTGTAACGCGCGCCGCGTCCGGTGGCTACATCCGCACCCGGTTCCGACCGTCGGCTTTGGCGCGATAGAGCGCGGCGTCGGCACGGGCAAAGAGGTCTTCGACACTCTCAATGCGAGCGGCCGGAAACACCGCCACGCCGACACTCGCCGTCAGACGCAGCGTAGGATCCTCGGTACCGTTGCTGAATTCGTGCGTTTCAACTGCCGCCCGAATGCGTTCGGCGAACGATTCAGCGCCCGAGTCGTCTGTCTCAGGCAGCAACACGAGAAACTCCTCGCCGCCGTAGCGCGCGACGATATCCACGCCGCGAATGGTGTCGCTCAGCAGCTGCGCCACGTCGCGCAGCACGTCGTCGCCCACCAGGTGACCGAATGTGTCGTTCACCTTCTTGAAGTGATCGAGGTCGATCATCAGGAGCGCCATCGACGAGTCGTAACGCAGCGCGCGCTCCATTTCCGCCGTGATGCGTTCGGTGAGCGCCCGACGATTCAGCAGCTGCGTCAACGGATCGGTTTGCGCGAGCTGCTCGAGACGCGCGTTGTCGGCCATCGTGCTTTCAACCATTTGCGCGCGCTGAATCACGGCAACAGCGGCCGTGATGACCGCCTGCGCAAATTCCAGATCCGCTGGTCCGAACTGCTCCTGATCGCGCGTGCGGCGCACGAGAAACACGCCATACTGTCCGCGCTCGATCGAGAACGGCAACGCGATTACCGAGCGAATGGGCACCTCGATGCCCTCGATGCCCCACACCTGCCGCACACCCTCGTACAGCGGGTGCGTATCAAGATCTTCCACTAGAACCGGCTGGCCGCTGTCGAGCGCGGCCTTGAGCTCGGGATACCGATCGAGCTGAATGACCAACTGATGCAGTTTGGGATTCTCGTATGCCGCCACCACCAATGCCGACATTTCGCCGGGACGCGCCAGCACGACGGAGCAGTGCGACACACCCAGCGCACGCGCCGCGCGGCGCACGAGCAGATGAAACAGTTCGCTGACCGACAGATCGCCGGTGACTTCGTGAAGAATGTCGACGAGCTTGCGCCGACTATCGGCGTCCTGTTGCGCGCGCGTCAGCGCTTCTTCCGTGCGGACCAACGCCTGTCGCGTTGAGCGAAGCACTGAGCCCATGCGCAACTGCGCCTGCACGCGGGCTAACAGCTCTTTCGGGCGATACGGCTTGCGAATGAAATCCGATGCGCCGAGTCCGAGCGAACGCACGGATGCGTCTTCCGGCGGCTGCGCCGACAACATGAGCACGGGTAGGTCGCGCCAGCGCTCTTCCGCTTTGATGCGCTCCAACAGCGAATACCCGTCGGCATCCGGCATGAGAATGTCCAGCAGCAGCAAATCGGGGGAGCGTCGCTCGAGTTGCTCGAGACATTGCTCACCTCCATTCGCCGGCACGACATCGTAGCCGTTCTCTTTGAGAAGCCAGGTGACCGATTCCAGCACTGCTGGATCGTCATCGGCCACGAGGATTCGCGAAGTTGCCATCATGCCGAGCGTGACGACCCAGGCAACGGATCGGCAATTAACTCGAGCAGGCCAGACCACTCGATATTGCCGCCGCTCAGCACGGCGACCGTTTTCCCGACTGGCGTTACCAACCCCTCGACGAGCGCGGCCAGCGTAATCGCGCCGCTCGGCTCCGCCACCAACTTCATGCGGTCGAGCAGAAAGCGCATAGCGCGGCGAATCGCGTCATCGTCGACCTGAATGATCTCGTCGCAATAGCGCTCAAGGTGCGCGAAATTGCGCGTGCCGATGCGAACGCCGAGCAATCCATCGGGAAGCCCGTGCGATGACGGCAACGTGACCGGCGCGCCGGCAGCGCGCGCCGCCGACAGCTTTGGAGCACCGGCCGGCTCGATACCAATCACGCGGGCGTTCGGTTGGCGCAGCTTGATTGCGGCGGCCACACCAGACGAAAGTCCGCCGCCGCCAACCGGCACGAGCACCGTTCCGACATCGGGCAGATCCTCGACGATTTCAAGCCCGAGCGTGCCCTGACCTGCGATGATGCGCGGATCATCGAACGGGGGCACCACCACGGATCCCGTTTCGGCCGCAATGGCGTCGGCGCGCGCCGCGCGCTCAAGGCTCGTGGTGCCCGCCAGCTCGATGACGGCGCCATAGCGCTCGGCGCCGGCGCGCTTTGCCGACGTAACCGTGGTGGGCATGACGACCGTGCAGGGCACGCCATACATGCGCGCCGCATACGCGACCGCTTGCCCATGATTGCCCGATGAGGGTGCGACCACGCCGCGCGCGCGTTCGCTCGCACTCATGTTGCTCAGGAAGTTGTAGGCACCCCGGAACTTGAACGCGCCGGTGCGCTGCAGCATCTCCGGTTTGACAAACACCCCGTGCGGAAACGCCGTCGACAGCGCGTCGACGGGCAACAACGGCGTACGCACGGCGATACCCGCGAGTCCGCGGGCCGCCGCCTCCAAGTCGGCCAGAGCAACGAGGGCGCTGTCCGCCAGCGCGGTCACTCGCCGTCCACCAGGTCGTTCAGATCACCGGTGCCTGCATCCGTGACGTCGCCCTCAACATCGTCATCCTTGTCATCGGGGATGACCCGTGCCACCGCCGAGACCACATCGTGCTCATCGAGCGTTACGAGCTTGACGCCCTGCGCGGCGCGACCGGTGACGCGAATCTCCGAAACTTTGCTGCGAATGGCGATGCCCTGACGCGTCATGAGCATCAACTCGTCTTCCGGCACGACCTCCATCAGCGCCACCACATCACCGGTTTTGGCCGTGCGGTTGAGCGTGAGAATGCCCTTACCACCACGCTTCTGCACACGGTACTCGCTCACTTCCGAGCACTTGCCGAGTCCCCGTTCAGTGACGACGAGCAAAGTTGATTCGCGCTTGATGACGACCATGCCCACCACTTCATCGGCCGGGCGCAGTTCAATACCCTTCACGCCCGTGGTGTCACGACCCATTTCGCGCGCGTCGCTTTCATGGAACCGGAGCGACAATCCGTGGCGCGTCGCCAGAACGACGTCGTTCGTGCCCGCCGTGACCTGCACGTCCACGAGCTCATCGCCGTCTTCAATCTTGATGGCCTTGATGCCTGTTGCGCGCGGATTGCTGTACTGCGACAGCGCCGTCTTCTTCACCGTGCCCTGCTTGGTGCAGAAGAGCAGGAATTCGGTGTCGGAGAACTCACGCGTCACGACGATCGCGCGAATGCGCGTGTCCGGCGTGACGTTGATGAGATTCACAATAGGCTTGCCACGCGTGGCACGGCCGGCCTGCGGCAGCTCGTGCACCTTGAGCCAGTAGCAGCGTCCGTCATCGGTGAAGATGAGCATATACGTGTGCGTGCTGGCCACGTACACGCGCTCGATGAAATCGTTTTCCTTGAGATCGGCGCCTGATTTGCCGCGACCACCACGCCCCTGACGCTTATACAACGAGACCGGCGTGCGCTTGATGTAGCCACCGTGTGTGATGGTGACCATCATCTCTTCATCGGCGATCAGATCTTCAATCGAGAACTCGCCGTCGTCGCTGACGATTTCCGTGCGGCGATCATCGCCGTACGTCTCTACCAGCGCCATCAGTTCGCCCTTCATGAGCTCCATGCGACGCGGACGCGACTCGAGAATGCCGCGCATGTCGATAATGAACGCGCGCACCTCCTTGAGTTCTTCTTCCAGCTTGTCGCGCTCGAGACCAGTGAGCTTGGCCAGGCGCATGTTGAGAATCGCCTCGGCCTGGCGCTCGCTCAGTCCAAACCGCGCCTGCAACTGCGTGCTCGCCGTCGGCGTATCCTCGGCGGCGCGAATAAGCTTGATGACCTCGTCGATGTTGTCGACGGCGATCTTCAATCCTTCGAGGATGTGCTCGCGCTCGAGCGCCTTGTCGAGATCGAACTGCGTGCGCCGAACAATGACTTCGTGGCGATGCGCGATGTAATGCTCGAGGCACTGCTTGAGCGTCAGCACCTTGGGCACGAGCTGACGGGTATTCGGATCGGGTACGAGCGCGAGCATAATCACACCGAACGTGCTCTGCATGCTGGTGTGCTTGTACAACTGATTGAGCACCACGCGCGGAATTGCGTCGCGCTTGAGTTCAATCACGATGCGAATACCGTCACGATCCGATTCGTTGCGCAGCGCGCTGATCCCGGTCAGCTTGCCGTCGCGCACGAGCTCGGAAATATCGACGACGAGATTTTTCGGATTCGTCTGGTACGGCACTTCAGTGACGACAATCTGCGACTTGCCGCTCGATTCCTTCTCTTCGATGACGGCCCGCGCACGCATGACGATGCGCCCACGACCCGTGTCCTGATAATCGGCGATACCCGCCCGGCCGTAGATGTAACCGCCCGTCGGAAAATCAGGGCCTTTCACCAGCTTGCGGAGCGCGGGCCCATCGAGATCCGGATTGTCAATCAGCGCCACGACTGCCGAGGCCAGCTCGCGCAAATTGTGCGGCGGAATGTTCGTCGCCATGCCAACCGCGATACCCGACGATCCGTTCGCGAGCAGATTCGGGAATCCCGCCGGCAGCACGCGCGGTTCTTCGAGACGATCATCGTAGTTCGGTGCGAAGTCGACCGTGTTCTTGTCGATGTCGGTCAACATCTCAACCGCCATACGCATCAACCGCGATTCGGTGTAACGATACGCCGCGGCGTTGTCGCCTTCGATGGAGCCGAAGTTGCCTTGCCCGTCGATCAGCGGATAGCGCAACGAAAAGTCCTGCACCATGCGCACGAGCGCATCGTACACGCTGCTATCACCGTGCGGGTGATACTTGCCGAGCACGTCACCAACAACGGTCGCGCATTTCTTGTACGGACGCCCCGGCACTAGTCCCAATTCATTCATCGCATACAACACGCGACGATGCACTGGTTTGAGACCATCGCGCACGTCAGGCAACGCACGTGAAACGATGACACTCATGGAGTAGTTGATGAACGATTCCTTTACCTCTTCATCGATGAGGCGCGGAAGAATGCGTTCGCGGGCGTTCGGTGCGGTCATGGCGCGGCGGGAAAAGAGTCCGGCAAAATGCGCAGCCTGCGGGTGTGCTACGATCGGCTACAGCCAATAAAATTTAGGCGAAGGAGCAGCCAAAATCAACGCTGACTCTGCTCGCTAAACCATGTTCCTGCAATAACTTACAAAACCACTCCGACGCTTCAGCCGCCCCACGAGCGAACAATGGCCAAGAGCCGCCACTCCGCGCCGACTTTGCGCATCAGGTAGGCCGCTCCGCCGTTGTTGTCCGACCCCACTTCAACACCACCTTTTTCGCGCGGACGACTCACACCCACCACGGCCCATCCGCGCCAGATCACCACCGGCGCGACAACGATGTAAGAGAGTTCGGCGCTGAGATCTTTCTGCCCGACGGCCGCGAAAAACTCATCACGCGCGTGGCGTTGCGCTTCCGGACCGAAATACGCCTTCACGCGCGGCTTAGGCGCGTTCGGGAATGTCATCGACGTGAATCCCGGAATAACAAACGTCACGGTGTCGCTGAGCATCGGAGACGGCAAACACCCACTGCCCTTCGGATCGGGCACTTCGCCGGTCATTCCCGTCGCGATTGCAATCCGACGACTGTTGTCCGACACATCCCACAACGGTCGGTCGATACCGGCTTCCCAGCCGACAATCGTACGCAACAGCGACTTGGCCTCGGCAGTTTCGAGTGACGCGCCGACACCGCGCGCCACCACCGTGCGCTCCATCAACTCCACCAGTCGCTGCAGAGAGTCGCGCTCGGCAACGGAGGTTGCCTTCGGAAACACGCGCAAGGCGCCCGGATTGCATCGGTCGCCCAACTCAGCCCAACGTGCACCGCGCAGATAGGTCGCGCGGCGTTCGCTCATACGACGGAGGAAGTACTGCGCGTCGGACTCAAGAAACGCGCGTGCAGCCGCCTCTTCGCGCGCGCTATCGCTCAACGTCGCGGTTGCGGTCTTGGGTCGCGTTGATGCTGCGGACGCACCAGAAGTCTTGGCTGGTGGCCGACTCGCGGCCTGCGCGCGCGCAGCGCCGCCGATTGAGGCGCTCGCGACTGTCATCAGCGCGACACCCGCGATCGCGCGCCGTATTCCGACCCGCGCCGCCTGCATCGTCCTCGCGTCCTTCGTCGTCGCGTCCTTCGTCATCTCGGCCTTCGTCGTCGCTGACTTCGCCTGCGTCATCCGCTCACGTTGCACGCCGCGCATCTCTTCCTGCAGCCTCACGAGTGCACCGGTGCCGCGGGTTCGCTCTTGGCCTCGACAATCGCGCTGCGCTTAGCCGCGGGAGGCACGGGCATTTCCACCGTTTCCTCAGCCGCCTCATCGGAGGCCTCTTCGGCCAACTCTTCAGCTTCTTCCGCGGCGGCTTCGGCGTCGATCGCCAATCGTTCAGCGCGATAACGCATGTACCACTCACGGGTGACTTCGGCGGCGAGTTCGCGATTGCCCAATCCGAACGCCAACGCGAGCGCCAGCGCAACGGCGCCGAACAGAATCGCGAACGCCGTCGTCACGATATCAGTGGCGATACCCAGTTCCTGAAGCGCCATGAAAACGGCCAGCACAATCACGCCTGCGCGACCGGTGCGGGCGAGCCACGGTCCGCCGTGCAACCCACCGGCCGACGCCATGATGAGTCCACCGACGAAGCCGCCCAGCACGATGCCGAGGATGATGATGACGATGGCTGCGATGACGCTGGGGATGTAGCTGACCAGCTCACTGAACACGTTCGCCAGCGATTCAAGCCCGATCGCGTTTGCCGCCACCAGCAACACCGCGAACATCACGAACCAGAACAGCACGTTCGCAATGACTTTCGCGGGATTCAGATGCGAACCCGATCTTTCAACCGCCTGCATCACGCCGCCGCGTTCGAGCATCTGATTGAAGCGTACGCGACGCAACACGCGTTGCGTGCCCTTCTCAATCAGCTTGGCCACGAGGTAGCCGGCGAAGAGAATGACGAGCGCGCCAAAGAGCGCGGGCACGAATTCGCCGAGCATGGCGAAGCTGTGCTCGAGGCGTTCGGCGAAGGTAGACGCCACGGTGGCGTCGGCCGTACTGGTCTGCGTCGTCGCGTTCTGCGCGAGCAGCATCGTATCAGGCTGAAGAGTCTGAAGCACTGCAGGCATCACGGGCAAAAGAGCGCCGGGAATGGGCGCACATGAGTCCTCGGGGGACGCGCGAAAGCTAGTGGAGGGGCGGCCAACAGTGGAGGGCAACCGCGCGCCTACAAGAACTAGAGGCGGGTGCCTCGCTTGACGTCGTACATGACGCTCCGTTTGCACGACGGACAGAGCAGCCACTCTCGCTGTCGATGGTAGCCGAGGCCGAACGACCCGCCGCCGATCTCGCGGTGGGTCATGCGAACCTGACATCGGGGGCACGTCGGCACCTCGCCACTGGTGGCGGTGTCGCGAATGGCTCGTTCTTCATCCGCAGAGTAGCGCGCCGCTTCGCTCACTGGCGGCACTCGCGGCGGGTGCAGGCCGTTGAGCTCACAGGCGGATCACGACTTTTCCAAACTGCTCGCCTGAGTCGAGTCGTTCGAACGCGGCACGCCCCTCCTCGAGCGAGTGAACCGAGTCGATCATCGGCTGCAACGAGCCGTGTCGAAACAGCTCAACCATCGCGTCGAACTCCGCCGGGCTGCCCATCGTCGACCCCATGAGCGTCCACTGATTCCAGAACATTCGGCGCACATCGACCTGCACGTGCGGGCCCGTCGTTCCGCCACAGGTCACGAGTCGACCGCGCTTGCCGAGGGCAACCAGCGATTGCGACCAGGTCGCCTCGCCGACGCTGTCGATGACCACGTCCACACCACGCTTTCCGGTCCGGGCCCGAATCTCGCGACCAACGTCGGGCGTGGTGCGATGATTGATCAGGTGATCGGCACCGATGGCTCGCGCCCGCTCAAGTTTGTCCTCGCTCCCCGAGGTGACCCAGACGGTCGCGCCGATGTGCTTGCAGATCTGGAGCGCCGCTTGGGCCACACCGCCACCGATTCCCCAGATCAATACCTGGTCTCCCGGCTGCACGCGCGCGCGCGTGACGATCATTCGCCACGCGGTGAGTGACGCGAGCGGGAACGCGGCGGCGGTTTCGAAGTCGATGAAGTCGGGGATGCTCCGCACATTCGCCGCCGGCACGACCACATAGTCCGCCACGGTGCCGGGCCGATGCTCGCCCAGAATGCCGTAACTCAGACACAGAGGTTGATCGCCATCGCGGCAGTACTCGCAAGTGCAGCCGTCGCGAACGATTCCGGGGTTGATGATGACACGCTCGCCGACGCGCACATCGCGCACTGCGCTGCCGACGGATTCGACGACACCAGCGCCATCAGAGCCCAGCACCCAACCCGGCTGGATCTTCACGCCGGGAATGCCTTCAAGAACCCACCAGTCGAGTCGATTGAGGGCCGCCGCGTGAATGCGAACGCGCACATCAGTCGGTTCCCGCAACGACGGCACTGGCAGGTCGGATCGTACACGCAACTGATCGAGTCCGCCGTGCGCATCGATGGTCAGGCCGCGCATGGTGTCGGTCAGACTGCGAAGAGTGGTGCTCATTTCGGGTCGGGATTGCTCAGGGAAGCGGATAGCGCTGCAGGATCTGCTTGTCGCTCTTTTGGATATTGAGCGTGTACACCGTGTTCGCGCCGAAGCCGATCACGATCGTCCGCCCTGGCAGCTTGAAACGCGTTTCGCGAGTACCGTCGCGGGCAATGACGTCGTAGCAGGTGGATTGTTCGTCCGACGCGCAGCGTGTGGCGAGCCAGATCCGATCTTTGCCATCGACCTGCGGCATGATGTCGCCGCGAAACGGCGGATGCACGGTGGGCCAAGCCGACGGTTCTTCGTAGGTGACCGCAAGAATCGATGTGCGCGTCGGCAGCACTGCGAGCGCGGCTTCTCCCACCTTCTTGTAGTCCTCGACCACGCGTTTGCGGTCGGAACTCGACACGGGAATCGCGTTGAACGGGATGGAATCGGTCTGCGTGTGCGAACCATCTGGCGCATACCAGTCAATGCGATAGCTCGCGGCGCGCGCGACCGCGACCGTGCCATCGCGCATGACGGCCCACGCATCGATCGCTTGCAATGGCGCCGAACTGACAAACACCATGAAGGTGCCAACGGAATTTGTCATCGGCGCCCGCGGCGCCTGAGCCGGCATCAGTTGAGCCACCGTATCAGGGCGAGGGCGCCGGAGCGACATCCGCAGAATGGGATACGGCAGGCGAGCCGGCGGCGCGCCGGGACTCGGTGGCTGTGTCGGCCTGGCCGACGGTCCAGCTCCGATGAGCGCCTCCGTTCCCACGAGAGCACGGAACGTCGGGGGTCCGCCGCCGCGGCCGCCACCGCGACCCGCTCCCGGAGACCCACCGGGGGGTCCTCCCTCACCACGACCGGCCGCTGGCGGCGCGCCTGGAGGCGCACCAGCGCCGACAGCAACGGCCGTTGCGGCGGCACCATCGGGCACGCCTCCACCGCCGGTCAGTGGCGCTCCGAAGCGGGCGGTGCGCGCAAGCTTGCCGTCGGGACCGAAGAAGACGAATTGCGTCTTCCCCTGATCGAAGCTGACGACCGAGTCACCCGGCCAGCGCCAGAGCTGTGCAAGGGTGCGAAACTCTTTGTCGTCGTTCCCCTCACTCATGCGCTCATCGACTTTGCCGCTGGCAAAGTCGGCGAGCAGGACCTTTTTGTCGCCGGCGTCGAGCACAAGCACTCGACCGTCGCGCAGCTCCTGCAGACTGCGCACGTCCTTGAGCGACTCTTTGAGAACCGCGACAGGCTTAGCGAATTCGCGTTCGGCGATCGGCTGGGCGGCGACCACGCTGACCGTCGCGGACGAAATCAGAACGCCAGCGACGGCACCGGGGACCAGTCGGGGCGAGAAGATGGGGGCGAGCGTCATGCCCACAATTTCCGTCTCGCGGACGCGAAACGGGAGGGCACGCGACCTCCCGTTTCGGATGGCCCGGCGGTCTATATTGCACATCGCACTCCTTCTCTTCGTCACCACCAGCTATTCCGTCTCATGTCGGCCATCATCGTTCCACCACTCGGCGAATCGATCGTCGAGGCGACCGTCTCCCGCTGGATCAAGAAAGAGGGCGACGCCGTCGCGATCGGCGATACGCTCGTCGAGCTTGAGACGGACAAGATCACCGTCGAGGTGACCGCGCAGGCGGCGGGTACGCTGACCAGCCGCGGCAAAGCGGAAGGCGACGTCGTGACCGTTGGGATGAACATTGGTGAGATCGGCGGTGCGGGAGCGGCCGCGCCTTCTGCCCCGGCGGCGCCAGCGCCATCGATGGCAGCCGCGCCCACCCTAGCCACGCCGCCCGCGATTTCGGCGGATGCCAAGGTGTCGCCGGCGGCGTCGCGTCTCGCAACCGAGGCCGGTATCGATTTGTCGTCGGTGAGCGGCTCCGGTCGCGGTGGCGTCATCTCGAAGCCCGATGTGGTCGCGGCGGCCGCAGGCAAGACCATCAGTCCGGCACCCGCTGCTGCCGCGGCACCGAGCACGCCGGCGGCGGTGGCGACTTCGATTGCGTCAGCTTCCTCCGCGCGTGAAACGCGCGAGAAGATGACCACACGTCGCAAACGCATTGCGGAGAATTTGCTGCAATCGCAGCATGCCACGGCGCATCTGACGACGTTCAATGAAATCGACATGACGGCCGTGTCGGCGCTGCGCGAACGACTGAAGGAGCGCGTGGAGAAAGAACAAGGGCTCAAGCTCTCGTTCATGCCGCTGTTCGCGAAGGCCGCGTGTCTCGCACTCAAAGCGTATCCCGTCGTGAATGCACAGATCGACGGTGATTCGATTGTCTACAAGCACTACGTGAATCTGGGTATCGCCGTCGCGAGCGAGGGCGGGCTGGTTGTGCCGAACATCAAGGACGCCGATACCAAGAGCGTTGTCGAAATCGGCAAGGACATTGGCGCGGTCGCCAAACGCGCGCGCGACGGCAAGCTGTCGATGGATGATCTGACGGGCGGCACGTTCACCATTACCAATGGCGGCGTGTTCGGCTCACTCGTGTCGACGCCGATCATCAACTATCCGCAGGTGGGCATTCTCGGACTGCACAAGATCCAGGATCGCCCGGTGGCGATCGACGGCAAAGTCGAGATCCGCCCGATGATGTACGTGGCGTTGTCGTACGATCATCGCATCATCGACGGGCAGCAGGCTGTGTTATTCCTGGTGCGCGTGAAAGAGCTGATGGAAGATCCGGCCGCGATGCTGGTGTTCTGAGCAACAC
The DNA here is from genome assembly GCA_966096095.1 of uncultured Gemmatimonadaceae bacterium. Taxonomy (GTDB): domain Bacteria; phylum Gemmatimonadota; class Gemmatimonadetes; order Gemmatimonadales; family Gemmatimonadaceae; genus Gemmatimonas. The sequence continues at coordinate 151,119 of CBHTUR010000007.1, forward strand.
CACGCCGTAAAACGCCACGACGCCCCTCGCGGCGGACCGCTTGGGACGTCGGGCTTAAAGCCAGCACGCGTTTCAATGCGAGGATTGGAGTCGCGGCCAGCAATTCGTGTGTCGTCACCCTCTGGACGCCATGGCGACCGTCGAGGTAACGCGCGTCACACAGTACAGCTCGGTAATAACATACTCGCCACACCTCAGACGTACAGACCCGCACACTGGGGTGGTCTGTCTCGGCGGCGTCCCAGACGCGTCACGAGCGCCGCGACTGCAAACTTTTTGCGGCGTGATGGTGTCTACTTCAGCAAGGAGTGTCACACGAGTGGCACTCGATTCAGCTGGAGCCACGGATGGACGCGATATCAATCACCGGGTGCTGGGAAGGCGCCCTGTTGTCGGATCAGGGCGGCATCGCCCTGCCGTTTTCTCTGCGCCAACCGCCGCATGCGGTCTCGCCGGCGAGCATGCCCACGATTCGCGTAGGCACGTCCGCCGCGACCCGCACCACCGTCCTTGATGGCGCCGCACGCTCGATTGTGGCGCTGGCCGAGGACGTGTGCGACCCCGAGTCGGGGCGGTTCGTGCAGTTGCTGGTCGATGCGCGCGTGCGCGGGGACCGGCTGATTGGCCGATGGCTCCGTCGCGATGGTGAGGGGCGCGTGTTGTCGACGGGCGAGCTCTCGGCGGGGCGCAGCAACTCCATCTGAACGCCGCGGCGTAGCGTCTCGGCGCATGAAGGAAGGAGGCGCGCGATTATCTTCCGCGCATGACTTCCCCTGTATCTGACTCTGCTCCCCGTCCGGTCGACGTTCTCGTCTTGGGCGGTGGTCCCGGCGGCTACGTCGCCAGCATTCGCGCCGCACAGCTCGGACTCAGCGTGACGTGCGTGGAGGGCGATGCGACTCTCGGCGGTACGTGCGTCAACGTCGGTTGCATCCCATCGAAGGCGCTCCTGCAATCGTCGGAGCATTTCGAATGGATGCGGCTCCACGCGACCGAGCACGGAATCGCTGCCGACAATCTGCGAGTCGATCTGGCGGCGATGATGGCACGCAAGATCGATGTCGTCGCGCAGAACACAAAGGGCGTCGAGTTTCTCTTCCGCAAGAACAAGGTCACTTGGGCCAAGGGCTACGGCACGCTCAAGGCGAACAACGTGATCGAGGTGCGCGCGAACGACGGCACGACCACCACGTGGCAGGGCAAGTCGGTCATCATCGCTACCGGCTCGGTTCCCGTTTCGTTGCCATTCATGCCCTTCGACGAACGTCGCGTGCTGTCGAACGTTGGTGCGCTGACGATTCCCGAGATCCCGAAGCATCTCATCGTCATCGGCGGTGGTGTTATCGGACTCGAGCTCGGATCGGTGTGGCGTCGGCTGGGTGCCAAGGTCACAGTGGTGGAGTACGCGCCGACGATCTTGCCGGGCAACGATGACGACATCGTGAAGGAAGCCGACAAGATTCTGCGCAAACAGGGACTGGAGATTCACGCCGGCACGAAAGTCACCGGCGCTGAAGTGCGCGGCGACGGTGTGACGGTGCACGTCGAGAAGGACGGCGCAAGCTCGTCGATCAGTGGCGACTACGTGTTGGTCTCAGTCGGACGCAAGCCCGCACTGCATGGCGTAGATGCAGCAGCCCTCGGCCTCGCACTCGGCTCCCGCGGCGAGATTGTCGTTGACAATCAGCAGCGTACGAATCTCCCCAACGTCTACGCCATCGGTGACGTGTGCGGCGGCAAACTGCTCGCGCACAAGGCCGAAGAAGAGGGCGTGGTGGCGGCGGAAGTGATCGCCGGTAAGCCAGTACACATGCATCACCACAACATGCCCGGCGTGGTCTACACGTGGCCCGAGATCGCGACCGCTGGATTGACGGAACAAGAAGTCAAAGCGAGCGGTCGCGCCTACCGCGTTGGCAAGTTCCCCTTTAGTGCAAACGGCCGTGCACGCACGATGGGTGAGACGAGTGGATTCGTGAAGTTCGTGGTTGACCAGACCACCGACGAAATTCTCGGTTGCCACATGATCGGCCCGAACGTTTCGGACTTGCTGACAGAAGTCGTGCTGGCGATGGAGTATCGCGGGAGCGCGGAAGACATCGGGATCACCGTGCACTCGCATCCGACGCTATCAGAAACGGTCAAAGAGGCGGCGCTCGCAGCAATTGGACGAGCCATACACATGTAATTGCGGAACTGCGGAACTGCAGTACTTGGTACTTGGTACCGGTACTCGGTACAGGTATTAGCTGCTGGTACAGGTATACGGTACAGGTACTCGGTACAGGTACTCTTCAAAAGAAAAGTGGCCCCGCCCACACCCCACGGGCCCCAGCCGCTTTAAGTCCACGTACAGTAACCCGGACCCAGGAAAGCCGGACCCCGTTACGCGCACAACTT
>CBHTUR010000008.1:0-137630 GCA_966096095.1 uncultured Gemmatimonadaceae bacterium
TTCCCGCAGTTCCCGCAGTTCCCGCAGTTCCCGCAGTTCCCGCAGTTCCCGCAGTGCGAGGCGTCAGCGGTTTCGATTTGATTCGCGGAGCGATTCGATCAGCCCGAAGTAGCGCGATAGATGCACCTCGTCGCTCCATTCGTCGCTCCACATGGCCCGGCCGGCCTCGATCAACTCCGTGCGTCGCGCCGCATCCGTGCGAAGAAGCTCGCAGGCCTGGAGCAACGACTCATCGTCGTGAAAGAGCAGGCCGCCGCCGCTCTGTTCGACGAGTTCGGGTAACGGCCCGAGCGCGCGCGCGATTACCGGTGTGCCCGCCGCAAACGCTTCGAGCATCACCATCGGAAACACCTCGTAGCTCATCGACGGCATCAGCACGGCGATCGCCTGCTCGTTCAGCGCGCGGAGTTGCCCTGCGCCGAGTCGGCCCATGAAGTGAATGTGTTGTGCGTCGGCGGCGAGTGCGCGCAGCTCGGTGGCGTGCTCACCATCGCCCGCCACAACCAGATCCGCATCTCGATAGCGATGGAAGAGCGCAATTACCTGTTGCAGCCCCTTCAGTTTTTCAAGGCGGCCTGTGAAGAGGAAATACGGACGCGATGGGAGCGTGACCGGTGCCGCAGGCTCCGAGGAGCCGAACGCATGGGGGATCACCGTTTGCCGCATGCGCAGTCCTTCCGCCTCATGTCGCCGCTTTGCCCACTCCACCGGCGAGATGAACATGTCCACGTGATCGATCGACGCTTGCAGCAGCGGCGTATAGCGCCACCACTGCGGCGGACGGTGGTACGCTAGTTGGCACGAAATGCACGCCTTGCTCTCACACGGCTCTCGATTGTTCTTGAACAGCATGTGCGATGGGCAGGTCAGCCAATATTCGTGCAAGGTGTATAACTTGATCGCCGAGCCGAGCGCGAGCACGCCGGGCCCGCCAATCAGCGAGATGTTGTGATAGTGGATGACGTCCGGCTGTCGCTCGGCGAGAATGCGGTCAATTGCGGCTCGTTTGAAGAGCGGTAATCCCGTCTGTTGCGTGGCCAGCGGCGATAGCGCGCCGAACGGGCTGAGCAAGCCGTGCACCGTCACACCTGGATGCTGCACATACGAGCCATCTGGATCGCCGCCGGCGAGCGCGCGGTACGCATCGCGACAGTGAATCACGTCGACTTCGTGACCACGTTGCGCGAGTGCGCGAGACAGGCGTTGGACGAACACGGCATCGCCGCCGAAGGAATACGGCGGATAGAACGTCGTGATCATGCAGAAGCGCATCGTCAGCTCCGTCGAGCGAGATGCAACGGCAACACCTTGGCGGAACCGGTGACGTACGGATCACGTCGTTCGATTCGCAGCGTGTTGCCGCGTTGCCACGCTGTGGACATGACCTCACCGCCCGGCACGCGTCGCAGCACGCTGAATATCGTATCCACCACCTCCGTCGGCGCAATTTCGCCAAGGCGCGGGCTGATCAAAATCGAAACCTTGGACAGGCCGTGTTCTTCGTGCTCCACGAATTGATAGTCAGCCAGCGTGCCGCCGTAGGTGGCCGGCAGCACGTCTTCGATCAGTCGCAGCAACTCGGTACCGAGGAACGACACTCCTTCGCTGCACAGCTTCTCGTAGCTGCGAATCGTGTGCAGGTGACGCCCGAGGCCGAGCGCGCCAAACGCACAGCCGCAATCACGCGAGCTGAGCTCGGCGTAATCGTCGCTCTCAACGTTGATCATGAGCTTGGGACAGCTGGGCAGCAGCGTCGTGTAGACCATCGCCGACACCGTGCGATCCCCGACGGCAATTGGCCGTTGGATTGCACCCAGTTTGTCGTCGAGCAGGTGCACCTCATCGACCGCGATCGGATTCGCGCAGGCCATGCCGACGTTTCCGATCTCAGAGATTGAGTAATGGCACGCCGCGCGACAGCCGGAATCCGCAACGACGCGTGCCTTCGCCTCGGTGTACGGCTCCGCCCCGAATCGAAAGAAGGTGCCACTGATATCGAGCCCCGCGCGCTGCGCCGCGAGACAAATGCGCACCCCTGAACTCGTATTTGTATCGACAATGACGCGTTTGCCCACCAGGTAGCGCGCGATGCGCTCCGCGTCTTCCAACGGCGCGTACTCCGGCTGCGGAAAGTCGTGGCCCGTGCGTACCGTGAACTGCGTGAACACCGAGTACTTCCAACCCGACGAACGCGTCGGGCTGAACCACTTAACGACTCGTTGGCCAATCTTGTGATACCGGAGCAGCGACGTGATGCCGGTGCTCACGAGCGGTACGGGACGCCACAAGACAACGTCGCGCCCGTGCAATCCGAACGCGTGCACAAAGCGTTCGAAGTACGCCGCCTCGTGATTCAGCAGATCGAAGTCAATCCGGATGCGACGCCCCGCGCCGCGCGAGCCGCCTGTTTGTGCCTCGTAATGACTGGTGAGCAACGGATTGTCGAAGCTCGCCGCCGTCGTGGCGATGTTGAGCGAACCGCGCACGACGGACGTACGACCTTTGAATTCGTCGAGTGAAATGCGTACGCCGGCATCATACAGCGTGTTGAGCGCAGCCTCCGCGCCGCCCTCCGCGATGAGGTGCTGTACATCGGGAAGCGCAAAGCCGGCGTGCCGCAGCAATTGGTGATAGACGCTGTCCGGTTGGCCGAACACACCGCGTTCGACGATACGGCTCATCGACGCGTCGCGCGCCGCCAGACGCTGGGCGATGGCCGATGCGAGCGGCGTGCGCAGATACTCGCGCAAACCTCGCACATATCGCGCGAAGCTACGCGCTTCGTCGAGCGCGTTCACCCGTACACGGCCTGCGTGCGCGTAAATACTTCGCGATTGCTCCGTCCATGCTCCGGCGGACCGACTCCCGACGCCTTCCATCCGCCGAACGGCGCTTCAGCGTCCGCGTCGGCCGTTGTCTGATTCAGCTTGAGAATGCCGGCCTGGGCGTTGGCCAGAAAATCACGCTGGCGCTCAGGCGAGGTGCTGAAGAGCGCCGCCACCAGACCCTGCCGCACTCCGTTGAGCAGCGTCATCGCGTGCGCGAATGAGTCGGCCGGTTGCACCACCAGCACCGGTCCAAAGCTCTCTTCCTGGACAATTTCGCTCTGCGCGTCCTCCGTCAGAACGACGGTGGCTGGGTAGTGCGCCGGATCGCTTTCGAACGAACTTTGGGCAATCACGCCCGGCGTTCGCGCCACCAACGACGCAATCTCGGCGCGCTTCGCCGCGGAAATCAGCGGACCCGGATTGGGAAGAGTTGCCGTAAGCCGACCGAGAAACGCAGCGAGTACATTGCGCTCCACGATCACTCGGCGGTTGGCGGTGCAGCGCTGCCCCGCGAAGCCGAACGCTCCGTCCGCGACCGCGCGTGCGGCGAATTCGAGATCCGCGTCGTCGCAAACGATCGCGGCGTTGTTGCCCCCGAGCTCCGCCTGCAGTGCGATGCGTCGCTGTGCGCAGATTACCTGCGCCATCGCGCCGGCCGCCTCCGATCCGGTCAGAGCGACGGCGTCGATCGGCGCATCACTCATCAGCGCATTGGCCGCATCGGCCCCGCCGTGCACCACGTGAACGAGCCCGCGCAAGGCATCGATCGACTCGATGATGGTGTGCAGCGCATCGGCAACGCCCGCGGCCGCAGGCGAAGGCTTCCACACTACTGCATTGCCGTAGAAGAGTGCCGGCGCGATGCGACCCAGCGGAATAGCGATCGGGTTGTTATACGGCGTGATGACCGCGACCACGCCGCGTGGAACGTAACGCATCACCGATCGCGGACCGGCGGGTATCTCCAGCGGCTCATCGCGAGCAGCGCGCTCCACCAACGTGACCGCGCGTTCAACCTCACCGCGCGCCATCGCGAGCGGCTTGCGGACAGTCTCGCTCACCAGCTGCGAAAGCGCGCCAATATTCAGTCGTGATGCGAGCTCGCGCAGTGCCTGGCGGCGCGTGTCGAGGGTCGTGTCCCTCCAACGTCGCTGCGCCTCCAGCGCGCGCTGCGCCGAGAGCACCACCGCGTCACGGAGCGCGGCCTCGCGTCGTACGTCATCGGCCAGCGCCAAACGCGACGCGAGATAGCGCTGCGTCATGGCCGCATGAATTGAGTCTTCCGAACCGATGGCTTCGGTGCGCAAGATCACGCGATATCCACGCGCATAGGCGTCAATCGCAGTCGAACGAATGCAGCTTTGCATCTGGACGCCGGCGAGCCACAACGTGTGAACGCCGAGTGAACGGAGCAGGGTGTCCGTTTCGGGCGCGCCAAATGCGCTGAAATGCTGTTTATGCACGACGGGCTCGTCGTCTCGCGGCACGATCGGGCTTTCGTGGCCCCGCGTGCCCTCAACGCACATCCACCGGTCAACATGCTGCCAGTGGGGCATACGCGTGTCGACGCCCGCGGTGGGCGGTTGCACCGAAGTCCAGACGTGTACCACCGGTACGCGGTGAGTACGACAACTCGCAACCAGCGCCTGCACGCGCGCCACCAACTCGGCACTCGCCGCGAACTGCAGATAGTCGTGCTGCATGTCGACGACTACCAGCGCGACACCGGGCGCAGGCAGCACAGTCGCGGTCACTCCCCAGCCGATACGGCGTCAGCGATGCGGTTCGCGATTTCGCGCGTGCCAATGGTCCGACACCCCGCTTCGGCGATGTCGGCTGTGCGCCAGCCGTCACGCCATACCGCGCGAATCGCGCGCTCCACACGATCTGCCTCAGCGAAGAGCCCGAAGCTTTCGCGCAGCATCATCGCGAGGGCGAGAATCTGTCCGACTGGATTGGCGAGATCGTGTCCCGCCAAGTCGTGCGCCGCACCGTGGTTGGTTTGATACACGGCCGCGGTGTGCGAGAAGTTGCCGGAGCAGGCGAGCGCGCGCGAACCGACCAGTGCACCCGACAGGTCGACCAGAATGTCGCCGAACAGATTCGTCGTGACCAGCACGTCGAAGGCGCGCGGATTGTGAACCAATTCAAACGCGGCGAAATCGACGTTGATGACGCGCGTGTTGACGCCGGAGAGCTGAGTCGCACAGTCGCGCCACAGCGCGCTGACGGACGGCATTCCTCCGTCCTTGATGACGACCGTAATTTCGCCGCGACGCTGCATCGCAATGCGTGCCGCGACGTCCATGATGCGCTGCACCTGCGTTTGCGCGTATGAAAAGGCGTGCTCGGCCACCCGCTCGCCATCGGCGGCAACGGTGTCACGCCAGATGCCCTGATAGACACCGCCACTGTTCTCGCGCACCATGACGATGTCCACGCCGTCCAGATGCGACGGGCGAAATCGCGAAATGCCCTGTAACTCGGGGAATGGGCGAACCGCCGCGATCTTGCAGAAGAGATCGAACTCACGACGCAGCTCGTACACAAAACGTCCACCGCCGGCACCGTGGAAGAGGGCGCCACCGTTGGAAAAAATGGAACGGCTGAAGGCAATCACGTCCTCGCTCAGGGCGCGACCGTGGACTTGCTCGGCGGGCAATCCGATGAGCCCGCCGCGTTCGATTTGCACGGGGAGTGCGAGTGCGTCGAGCACGCGAAGCGCGGCCGACACGACCTCCGGACCGCTGCCTTCTCCGTCAAGCACGCCAACGACGTACGGATCGCGCTGTGGCGGCGCGACGCGTCCGGAAATGCGATTACTGAGTGCGGGAGATGAAGCGAAAGACGTCATTCGGGAAATGGGAGGACTTTGCGATGCGAGGCGCTAGCGGCGGCGCGCGACGTCTGAGCGCTGACCGTTCAATCGACGTCGCAAGTAAAACCACAATCGCCGGGCGCGAAAGTGAGTTGGCGCGCAGTCGATGACGCAAAAAACACGGAAGTGTTAACGCTTAGTCCCGCGCTGTTCTCCAGCTGGTCGAGATCGTTCCACGGCGAGCGGGACGGACGGATGGCAGAACAGTCTCCATGCGTGCACCTTCGGAGCACTCCGCGCGCCGAGCGCCGCTGCCACTTGTCCCTGAAAATCAAGATATCCAAAAATATGCATATAGACATACTCGAACGCGATTCGCTCGGCGCGTTTTGTCGGCACACGCACGTCGCGATCGAGGGGGGTGCAGCCGGCGGGCTGCAGGGCCTGAGTTTTGGGCTGAAGGATTTGTACCACGTCGCGGGACATAAAACCGGATTTGGAAGTCCCGATTGGCTCCGCACGCATGACGCGGCGACGCAATCGTCGCCGGTGCTGCTGTCGCTGCTGGCGGCCGGTGCGACCATGGTTGGCAAGACGCACACGGAAGAGATGGCGTTCAGCCTGACCGGCGAGAACGCGCACTACGGCACACCCATCAATCCGGCCGCCCCCGATCGCGTGCCGGGTGGATCGTCCAGCGGCTCGGCGTCGGCTGTGGCGGGAAAATTGGTGGATTTTGCAATCGGCTCGGACACCGGTGGCTCGGTGCGCGGCCCGGCGTCTTTTTGCGGCATTTACGGCATTCGACCGACGCACGGGCGCATCTCCATGGCGCACGCCTGTCCGCTGGCGCCGATGTTCGATACGTGTGGATGGTTCGCGCGCGACGCCGACATGCTCGCACGCGTGGGCGACGTATTGCTGTCGGAAACCGCGGGACGTGTAGACGCCACACCGACGCGTCTGCTCGTGGCCACCGACGCGTTCTCGCACGCAATGCCAGACGCGGCCGACGCGCTCCAACTGGCGCTTGCTCGCGTCGTATCGTTCTTCGAAGCACGCCGGGGCGGTGCGGAAGATGTCGTTGTCAGCCGTGAAGGACTCCGCAGTTGGTTCGATGTCTTTCGCGTGTTGCAATTCAACGACATCAACGAAACGCATAAGGACTGGATTGCGCGGGTCAATCCAACCTTCGGACCACAAATCAAGCCGCGTTTCGATGCCGTGCGGAAAAGCGATGCCGTCGAGGTGTCGCGCATGCAAACGGTTCACGACGACATCCGCGCTCGACTGGAAGCACTCCTCGAAGGTGGTCACGTGCTCGTGCTGCCGACGATGCCCGATGTTGCGCCGCTACTGAACTCATCGCCGGGAGATACCGTGGCGTTTCGAGAGCAGGCACTGGCCCTGCTCTGTATCGCCGGATTGGGGGGCTTGCCGCAAGTCTCGATTCCTGCGGCGACTCGCAACGGACTGCCGATCGGACTGTCGCTCATTGCGGCGCGCGGACACGACGAAATGCTGCTATCGTTGGCGCGAGACCTCGCGGAACCCTTGGGACTCATCCAGCCGCGTCCGTAGCTCCATCTCGGCGTATTCCGCGCTGAGATCACGCATCGTTCACGCCCACGTCGTCGCAATGGAAAAGAAAGAAAAGCTCGCGGTAGCCCTGGCGCTGATCGCTACGGTCTCGGCCGGACTGTTGAAGCACTTCGATGCCAATGTGGTGTTGACGTTCGGAGTAACCGCCGCTGCGTTGGCCCTGCTGGCGCTCATTGTCGGCGACGCGACCGAGCAGCTTGGCGCGAAACTGGGGCCGGGCGCGACCGGCATTCTGCAGTCGGCGTTGGGCAATCTGCCCGAGTTGTTTGTCTGCATTTTCGCGTTGCGGGCCGGGCTCACTGATGTCGTGAAGGCGGCGCTGGTTGGTTCCATTCTGGGAAACTCGCTACTGGTCTTTGGACTCGCGCTCTTTCTCGGCGGACTTAAGAACGGCAAACAGACGTTTACGTCCGAGCCGCCCAAGATGATTGCGACGCTGATGATGCTCGCGATCGCCGCGCTTATGATTCCGACCTTGGCGAAGGAGCTGCATGCTCCGGCCGAACAGCACATCGGTGGCCTGAGCATCGCGTGTTCCATCGTACTGCTCGTCGTCATGGCCGCGAGCATCTACTTCTCGGTAAAGGGCGATCCGAGCGTAGCGCCGAAAGCCGCGGAGCATGCGCACGGCGGATGGGGGCTGCCCTTGACCCTCGGCTTGCTCGCGGCCGCTTCCGTCGGCGCCGCGTTCGTGTCGGATTGGTTTGTTGAAGGCCTCCAGCCGGCCATGAAAGTGCTCGGCATTTCCGACACGTTTGCCGGTCTGGTGGTGGTGGCCGTGGCGGGCAACGCCATCGAGAACCTGGTGGGCATCCAACTCGCGTGGCGCAACCAAGCCGACTACGCCGTGAGCGTGATTCTCAACAGCTCGCTGCAAATCGCCCTGGGACTCATTCCCGCGCTGGTTCTCATTTCGTTCGTGATTGGCGGGTCGGTGCTGACGCTGGTATTGCCGCCGCTGTTGCTGGTCGCGCTTCTTTTGTCGGCGATCGTTACCGCGTTCGTGGTATACGACGGCGAGTCGATCTGGCTTGAGGGGCTCGCCCTCATCGGCCTCTATTGCATCATCGCCGCCTCGTTCTGGTGGGGCTGAACGAACGACGGCCCGGAACACTGGTTCCGGGCCGTCGCAAGGCGTAACGAGGCGCGCGTCGTCAGGGCGCCTTCGTCGCTTCCCAACGCCCTTTTCCGAGAATGGAGTCGGGCTTCGAGGCGAGATGAATGGTGCTCGTGCCCACGAGCTTACCGCCCGACATCCGTCCGACGCTGACGAACGTGACTTTCGGTGCGCCCTTCGGAAGCTGCACATCGTTGTACGCTTCTGACGTGACAATCATGCTGTCGCCACTCAACGCCACCGTGTACTTCACCGTGTCCTTCGATCCTTCGGCGATCAACTTGCCTGCGGCGCCGTCACCCATCGCGGTGAAGTGACCGGTCACGGAGTCTTTATCGGCGAGCATGTTGGTGCCCGCCCACGTACCCGAAACCATCTCGGCGGTAAGCGCGGCGGGCGCCGCCGGCGCGGCGGCCATTTTCGAGGTATCTGCCGCTGGAGCCTTCTCCGACGAACCACATGCCGTCAGACCCGCGAGCACGAGAATGAGCGTTAACTGTTGGCGCATGCACTGAGCTCCCGAAAGGGTTCACGACCGACCCTGCAGTGACGCGACGAACTCGTTGCAGGGATGAGCAATGAAATTCCGGGGAGAAGGGGTGAAGCGCTAGCCTCTACACGCAAACCGTTTTCGGTGCCTGAGCATCTGTCGCGCTTGCCCGGCGGACGCGCATGGCGGCGGGAAGCAGCTGTGGAGGCGGATCGGCCAAATCTGACGCAGATTGGAGGCGATGTAGACGGGCTTCGCGCGCAGGTGGCGAGGTCCGCGCACTGCACTCACCAGGGGAGACCGTATAATGGGCGCCACCTCCAGGCCGCATGCTCTTCACGTTGGACACCGACTGCCACGTCGCGCGATGACTCGTACGCTCGGCGTTGTCATTGGACTGCTGTCGATGAGCGGCACGCCGCCAACGCTTTCTGCGCAGTCAGCGGAGCCGATCAAATTCGCGCGCCTCGCCGGCATCGCGAACGACGGTCGCGTTGCGTTCACCTATCAGGACGACATCTGGGTCGTCGACGCTGAGGGCACGAATCCGCGTCGTCTGACCACGCATATCGCGCGCGACTTTTCGCCGCGATTCTCGCCGGACGGCAAATGGATCGCATTCACCTCTAATCGCAACGGCAATAACGATGTGTATCTCGTGCCGTCGACTGGGGGAGAGCCCAAGCAACTCACCTGGCACTCGGGCAACGACGAAGCGTTGTATTGGACGCCGGATGGCAAAGGCGTGGTGATGAGCAGCCAGCGCGGGCAGGGAGCGTGGGGCTCCCCGCTATACGTGCAGCCGATTGACGGCACGATTGCGTATCCGTTGGGCATGGGCATCGCGCGCGCCGGCATGATCAGTCAGGACGGCGGCACGGTCGTGTTCAATCGCAATTTGCCGTCGGCGTGGCGCAAGGAGTATCGCGGTAACGCCGCGGCGACAATTGCCGTGATGAACACGAAGAGCGGCGATATCACGGAGCTCACGAACACCGATCTCAAGGCGTACAAGACCATGGCGAACAATGTGTTCCCCATGTGGGGCGCCGATGGGATGATCTACTACGCGACAGAACGCGATGGGCCGTACAACCTCTGGCGCATGAGCGCCAAAGGCGGTGCACCACAACAGGTCACGAATCATCGCGAAGGCGGCGTGTTCTTCCCGAGCATTTCGCCCGATGGCAAGCACATCGTGTATCAGAACGATTTCGATCTGTACACGATCGATGTGCCGAATGGGAAGTCGAAGAAGCTCAACATCGCGATGGCGTTCGATCCGAAGGACAACGACATCCAATTGCTGCCGGTGCAGAGTCGCGCCGAGGGCTTCAGCGTGTCGCCCGACGGCAACTACATGGCTGTGGACTATCACGGCGAAATCATGATCGTGCCCACGGAGCAAGGGGTGGGCGAGCGCACGCCGGTGACGAGCTCGCCGTGGCGAGATCAGGCCGAGGAGTATTCGCCCGATGGCCGCAAGCTGGCGTACATCTCTGATGAATCGGGCGATCAGGAAGTGTGGGTATTCGACATCGCGACCGGCACGAAGAAGAAGCTGACCACGTATCCGGCAGAGAAGAGCGGCATCACGTGGTCGGCGAATTCACAGAAGATCGCGTACACGGCCGACAATCGCATTTTTGAAGTTGATGTCGCGGGCGGCGCGGCGCGCGAGTTGGCGCACAATCAGGCGGGTGGCTTCACGTTGCAGCAGTACTCCGCCGATGGGAACTGGTTGCTCTACAGCCGCAGCGACGACGAGCAGAACGCCGAAGTGTTCTTGTTCGACATCAAGGCCAAGAAGGAATTCAACATCACGCAAAACCCGTGGAACGAGCGCACGGCCGTGCTCACCCCCGACGGCAAAACTGTGGTGTTCAGTTCCAATCGCAACGGCACCACGAATCAGTTGTATGCGGTATCGCTCAGTCGCGTGATGGAAGATCCGAACGATCCGCTGGTGCGTGAGCGATTGCGTCGTTCAGCAGCGGGCGCCGCGGGTCGTGGCGGTCGCGCGGGCGGAGCCGGCGCGCCGGGCGGCGCCGCGGCGGATGACGCCGCCGAGGCGATGAAGATCGACCTGACTAACATCGATCGTCGCGCGACTGAACTCACTTCAGGCGCGAACGGTGTGGGTTCGTTCTTCCTCTCTCGTGACGGTCGCACCGTGTACTACACGGTCGGTGGCGGATTCGGCGGTGGACGCGGCGGTGGCGCGCGCGCCGGTGGTGCTGCGCCCGATCCGAGTGCGAACGGTCTCTACTCTGTCTCCATCGATGGACGCGATCGTCGTCGCATTGCCTCAGGAACGTTCGCCGGCGTTGAGCCGACGGCCGATCGACGCGCGGTCTATTTCCGCGGCGCCGCTGGTGGCGGCGGTGGCGGTGGACGTGGCGGCGCCGCACCGCAGGTGGGTTCGACGATTGAACGCCTGAATATCCCCGCGAACGGCGGCACCCCCGTTGCAACGGGCGGTGGTGGCGGACGTGGGGGCGCGGCGGGAGCGGGTGCTGGCGGCGGCGGTGGCGGTGCGGGAGAGCAGGTGAACTTTGCCTTCACGGTGAAGGTCGATCGTCGCAAGGAATGGCAGCAGATTTTCGACGAATCGTATCGCGTGATGAAGTACCGCTACTACGATCCCAAGATGCATGGCAAAGATTGGGCGGGTATCAAGGCCAAATATCAGCCGTTGCTCAAGTACGCGGGCACGAACGAAGACGTATACGACATCGCGAATGCCGCGATCGGCGAACTGAGTTCATCTCACACCGGCGTTACCGGTCCGTCGTCGGCGCCGGTTGAGCGCACGTATAGCACGCGGTATCTGGGTCTCGAGCTCGAACCATCGAACGGCAAGTATCGCGTGTCGCACGTGTACCGCGATGGACCGGCGGACAAGGAGTGGATCGACATCCACAACGGCGACTACGTCCTTGCCATCGACGGCACCGATGTCAAAGCGGGCGACGACTACTGGAAGATCTTGAGCGAAGGCGAGAACGAGTACGTGCCGGTGAAGGTGAGCAAATCGGCCGATGGCGCGAACGCGAAAACGTATCGCATTGCCACGGTTGGCAATCTCACCAACATCAAGTACGAAGAGTGGGTGAACAACAACCGCGACTCCGTCGAGAAGGCCACCAACGGCGAGATTGCGTACGTGCACATCCGCGCGATGGATCAGCCGTCGCTTGAGCGCTTCGAAAATGAGATCGATCAGTTCTGGCAGAAGAAGGGCATTGTGGTCGACATCCGGAACAACGGTGGCGGCAACATCGACCAGGAGCTGCTCGATATTCTCGAGCGACAGCCGTATCAGTTCTGGAACAACCGCAACGGCTCACGCACGTGGGGTCGTCGTCCGCGTCAGGCGATAGTGGGCCCGAAAGTGCTGATGACGAACTACCGCTCAGTGTCCGACGCTGAAGTCACGCCGGCCGGCTTCCGTCAGTTGGGACTCGGACGCATTGTCGGCAATCCAACGTCGGCGCAGGTGATTGCCACCGGCAGCTACGCGCTCATCAACGGCGGTGCAATTCGTACACCGGGTTCACTCGTCGTGACGTGGGATCCGACCAAGCCGAACAACTACGGCGACGATCTCGAAAACTTCGGCGTGCCGCCCGACGTGTGGATCAAGAACTCGCCGGCTGATGAGGCCAAGGCGATGGACAAGGAGCTCAAGGTGGCCATCGAGGAGGTGCTCAAGATGCTCAAGGCGCCGAAGACACCAATGAAGACGGTGCCGTAAGCGTCGCGCGTTCAGTGCTCAGATTCGGAGCGTAGCGGCGGCCGCTTGAGATAGAGCGTACCACGACGCTGCGACTCCGGATCGAGCACGCGGAAGCTGATGCTGCGCGTCACCGTGGTATGCGCCACGAGATCTTCGACGCGCACGTTCAGCACGTGGCGACCGATGGGGACATGTTCGAGCGTGAGCGCTCGAATGAAGTCCACCACCACATCGCTCGACGGTGCATCGCGCGTGAACGACACATCCGATGCGTCGGCCTCGTTGGCGAGCACTTTGGTGCCGGCGCGAGCGGATGCGCTCAACGCGTCGCGCAGGTTCGGGTTTGCCACCAGTGCTCCGCGTTCGCGCTTGATTTGCACTCGCCAGCGCACGCGTCCATCGGCGCCAGGTTTGAGATTATACGTCTCCCACGCGAGGGCGATGCGTTGGCCCGGCGTGATGACGCCTCCATTCGGCACGACGGTCAGGTCGGACCAGCGCAGCGGAACGCCACGTGTGCGTGGCGCGATTGTGGCCGCAGTCAGCACGTCACTCATTCCGAAACCGCGCGTCGGAAACGCGATCTGGGCATCGGAGGTGAATTGCGCTACGCCTCGCGCCGCCACGGCGCGGCGCGGTTCAATGGCCTCAACCCGATGAAGCGTGCTCTGACGACCAACGCGCGCCGTCCATTGCATAGTGCGGGCAATCTCACCGGAACGGGGCAGCGGGCCCGGAACGCTCCGTTGATGGAGCGGTTGTCCGAGTTCGTCGGTCAACCACATACCCAGAACAATGCTGTCGCGGGGTGAGGCGTGGAGATCGTTTTCCGGCGAGAATCCGCGCATCGGTACGCGCGCACCCAGATAGACGTCCATTGAGTCAGCGGTCGCGCGAAACCGCGCAAGCGCAACGTCGATCGTGTCGGTGTTGCCGTAGTACGGCACGCCGACCCAATCGGCGCGACGCTGCACCGCGCATTGCACCAATGTCAGCTCCGGCGCGTCGTCTCTCTTGCACGCAGTTGAGCGCTCCACGCGATAACGCGCCGCGCGCTGCAGCGAGAACGCGGGACTGTAAAACATCCGCCAACTTTCCTGCAGATCGTCCACGACTGCTACCGCCGTCATGGAGTTCCAGCCCCTCGACAGCAGTTTCGTCGGTGTGAAGGGCCGAGCAGTTTCCACCCACCGATCGTCCGGCGATCCGAGGCGCAGCAGGAGTTGCCCGACCTCGGTCTCACTGCCCGACTCGTTGGCGCGCGCGATATCGGCGTACCTGTAGTCTGCTTCGGCAACACGCGCTCGTCGCGCTAGACGGATCTCGTTGACCGGCGTGCTCCAAACCGGATCGAGCATTGCCCATCCGCGCGCGTCGAGCAGCAATCGATCGCCCGGCACGTACCCATAGCGCCATTCGTCGTCGCGCGCGGTCAGCACCGCATCAAACGAATCGTAGCGCGCGGAATCGACACGAGGCATGGCGCGCAATGCCGAATCGAAGAGCGCGAAGGCGCGCGGTGAATCACGTGTGGGCTGGTCAATCCGGTAGTACGCCGCAAGCGCAATGGCTGGCAGCACGGCGGAATCGGCGACCGCGAAGCGGGAGATCGCATGCGCGGCAGAATCGAGCGCCTTCCAATCACGCAGGGCGACCCACGGGGCAAGCGCAAATCGCAGATAACGACTGCGTTCGGCCGGCGAACCGGCCGACTGTGCGAGTTGCGTGTAGAGTCGTGCGACCCACTCGGCTTCGGAGACACCGAGCTCGGGCGAGGTGGCCGGCACCGAGGGCAGTCGTGACAACGGCGGCGCTGCGGCCGCGAGATCGTGTGCACGCGCTTCGATGTCTTCCACGTGCACGGTGCCGGGACGCTCGAGCTCACGTTGCGCGCGATCCCACATGTTTCGCGCGAAGTTCACCAGTATGCGGCGCGCTCGAGCTTCCTCGCCTGCGTTTTGCAGTTCGCGAAGGCGGTCATCGACGTCTCGCAATGCCTCAGCCCGTAGGGAGGGGCGCTCGTCGGCCAACCGGAACATCGCGTATTCGACGAACACGGAGTCGTCATCGGGGGCCAATGTACGCGCATATCGGTAGGCGAGCCGCGCGCACGACGCGGTAAGATCGGTCGTGTCATACGGCGCCCGCGCGCGTTGCAACCAGAGTCGGCGCGCGTGGGCCAGCGCCTTGGTTGCGTCTGCCCGCAAGCCGTACGGTATGCAGGGGGTGCAGAGGCTCACCGCGACTGTGCGGTCCTTACCGAGCGGGCGACCGAGCGTATCGTGGCAAAACACCATGGCGTCTAAGGCCGACTCACTGAGCTCCGCAAAGGCGCCGGTGGATACACCTGGTATGACGCGCGTCACGGTCGGTGTGCGGCTGCACCCAACCAGCGCCAGCAGACTGATTCCACACCACACGACATTGAGGCGACGCATGCGGCCAAAGCTGAAGCAGGCGTTGCGCATTGTCCATGGGAGGGAGTCCGGCAGGGAGCAGCCATGTAGACTGGCGCCTTCGCCTACTTGGTGGTCGATTATCCTATCCCCCTTCCAGAGGCCGTGCATGGATCGCCAGTCGGGAATCTCGCGTCGTGGGTTTGTTGGTGGTGTGGCGGGAGTGATGGGCGCACTGACGCTGTCGCCGGACGTCGCGCGCGCCGCGTCGACGTTAGCCGCGCAAGGCGCGGGTACGTCGCTGCGACCCTTCCGCGCCGACGACTACGACAGCTACGCGAAGATCGCGAACAACGAGAATCCATACGGGCCGCCGCAATCGGTGCTCGACGCGATGACGGCCGGCGTGAAGTATGCCAATCGCTATCAATATCCGGATGGCAACCTCGTGGCCGAGATTGCCAAGCATCACGGCGTGGCGCCCGAAAACATTCTGCTCGGTGCGGGCTCCGGCGAAATTCTGAGCGTCGTGTCGCTCGCGTTGCTGGAAGGCGGCAAGAAAGTGGTCGGCGTTGATCCAACGTTCATGACCGTGTACAACTACGCCGCCGGCGTGAATGCCCCGTCGATCCGTCTGCCGCTTCTGCCCGACTATCGGCAGGATATCCCGCTGATGATCAAGACGACGCGCGACAACTGGAAGGACATCGGGTTGGTGTATCTCTGCAACCCGAACAATCCGACCGGGCGCATCGTGACGGCGGCCGAAGTGAAGCAGCTACTCGATGGCATTCCGGCCGATGTCCCGGTGCTGATCGACGAGGCGTATCACCACTTCGTCGATGATCCCGCGTATGCCACATCGATTCCGTACGTGCAGTCGGGGCGTCCGATCATCATCGCGCGCACGTTCTCGAAAATTGCCGCACTCGCGGGCATGCGCCTGGGTTACGCCGTGGCGCCCGCGCCGATGATCGCAAAGCTCAAACCGCACTCGATCGCGAGCATCAACGCGATGGTCAAGCTCGGCGGCGTGGCGGCGCTCAAGGATACGGCGTCGCAAGCGCGCGTGAAGAAGGTGACGATCGAGCTGCGACAGAAGACGACGCAGGCGCTTCAGGCGTACGGCTACGATACCATTCCGTCGGAAGCCAACTTCTTCATGGTGCATATCAAGCGCCCGGTGGAGCCTGTCATTGACGCGTTCAAGCAAAAGGGTGTGCTGGTCGGGCGGCCGTTCCCGCCCATGACGCAGCATCTACGCGTATCGGTGGGCACGCCCGACGAGATGCAGCGGTTCATGACCGCGTATCGCGAGATTTTCCCAGCCGGCGCCCGCGCGACATCATCGAAGAACGGCTGAGCGCGGTCCGCGCTGGCGGACCACGCGAGCGGACCACGCGAGCGGACCACGCGGAAAACATCGGGGCGGCGGTCAAACTCCTACGGGCTGTCAGGGGTTTGCCCGTCGCCCCGTTTTTCGCGGGCCCCGAAAATGTGGCATATCGAATACCACATTTACCCGGAGGCATCGTGTTTCGTGTCTTAGGTGCGCGCGCGGGCGCCCTGATCGTTCTCACCGCGGTGGCAGCGTGCTCAACGTCCGAGAAACCCGCCGCGGCGACTGACAGCCCATCCACGCCCGCAGTCGGTCAGTCCAACGTGAAGGACACCGTGTCTCAGCCGGACGTGGTGAAAGTGGCGGTCGGGTCGAAGGATCACACCACACTCGTCGCCGCGTTGCAGGCCGCGAATCTCGTCAACGCGCTGTCAAACGCGGGGCCATTCACTGTCTTTGCGCCGACCAACGCGGCATTCGACAAACTGCCGAAGGGCACGGTCGAGACGCTGGTGAAACCTGAAAACAAGGCGCAGCTGACCACCATTCTCTATCACCACGTCACCACGTCGGCGTTAGAGCTCGCGTCGTTGACCGACGGTCAGGACCTCGGCATGGTTGACGGCACAACCGAGAAGATCACGAAGAAAGGCAACGACACGTACATCGGACAGGCAAAGGTGATCGCCTCGGTGCGCGCGTCGAACGGTTGGGTGCACGTGGTCGATGGTGTCCTCTCGCCGGCCAAGAAGTAGCCGACGCGCGCTCCATCACCGTTACTTCACGCCACGTCGCGGATTCACCGCGATCGCGAGATTCAAGCGCGTGTCGTGCGTGTTGTAGCTGATCTGCAAGTTGTATCCGTTGGGCGTCGTGGTGTGGTAGCTCTTGTACTGCGCCACGTGAATTTCCGCACCATCTGAGGTGTCGATCGTGCAAGGAAGGCCGCGCTTCTCCAGCTCGGCCTTCACTTTGTCGGTATCCCAGGGCGAAATGCCGAACGAGATGTGATCGATTGAGCCGCCGCGGCGACCAGGCGCCTGACCGAAAGCGGGATCGAGCGGATTGCCGCCGCGAATGATGATGTCGCCCACGTCGCCGATCATGAGTTCGTTCTGACTGCCCTCGTCGTACGTCGGCCCCCATCCCAACAAGTTCACGTAGAAGGACACGCTCTGCTTGTAGTTGGTGGCGCCAAACGAAAAGTGGTCGAGCCACACCGTTTGCCAGCCGGTTGCTTCAAAGGGCAACGGTGCGGAGAGCTTGGCTGTGGACGCTTTGCGCCGCGCGACACCATAGCCTTTGCCGTTGCCGATTTGCACATCAAAGCCATCGGGATCTTTGACGTGGAAACTTTCGTAGCCTTTGCCGTCGTTGTCAGCAATCGGCGAGAGGCCGCGCTTCTTGAGCTCGGCTTCAACGGTCTTGGCGTTCCACGGCTCAATGTCAAAACCAAATCCGTCCACAACTGCGCGCACGGGCGTGGCGTTGGCGCGACGCGTAGGCGCGGTCGGAAACGAATCGGCCGGCGTAGCCTTGAACACGACGGTGCCCCAATCACCGATATCCATCACGATGCGCTTGGCGTCTTCGCTGCGCAGCGTCCAACCCATTACGGCGGCGTAAAAGGCGGCCTCTTTGGCTGGCTCAGCAACTTTGAAGCTGATGTGACTTAGGCCCGTGGTGCGCCATCCGGTCCGCTCGAAGATCGGCTTGATCGGATCGGTGTTGCACGCCGGCGTGCCGTACGCACGGATGCACCGGCCCTGCGCGTTCGCGAGGAACGGTGTCACCGCGGCGATCGTCGCCACCGTGAACAGCATCAACGAGCGGGAAGTCGACATGGCGAGAGCGGAGAGGAGGAAGGTCGGCGGGCGCCGCGGGGACTGCGGGCACTGCAGGAACTGCAGGAACTGCAGGAACTGCGGGAACTGCGGGAACTGCGGGAACTGCGGGAACTGCGGGAACTGCAATTTGAACACAGAGGAAACAGAGGAAATGGAGGACTGCGAAATGCGGGTGAGGGATGGTGTGCGTTGTGGGTTACGCATCGCACGATTGCCATCGGAGTAATAAATGTTTTTTGTAAATGGTGCTCATGAAAGCGCCCGCACATTTTACAAACTGATGAAGCAGGTCGCGCACGCTGCGCTCCGCGGCGGGAATACAAATAGTGCAGTCCTCCGTTTCCTCTGTTTCCTCTGCGTAAAATTGCAGTTCCCGCAGTTCCCGCAGTTCCCGCAGTTCCCGGCAGCTCCCGCAGTTCCCGCAGTTCCCTCAGTTCCCGCAGTTCCCGGCAGCGTTAGAACCACGCGTCCTGCATATCATACGGCACGCGGTCGCCGCGCGTGAGCAGGGCGGCGAGCGCTTCCGTGCGTGGGAGCTCCCACTGATACCAGTAACGTGCGGCTTGCAGTTTGCCGAGGTAGAAGTCGCGCTCGTCGTCGCGCGGGCTCGTGTCGAGGGCGCGTGACGCCGCCGTGGCCTGACGGAGCCAGAGCCACGCCATCACCGTGCGGCTGGTCAAATCGAGGTAAGCCGTGGCGTTGGCGAGCGCGAGCGCGGGCTCGTCGGTGGAGCTCACGAGCGTGGCAGTGACCGTTTCAAGTTGTGTAATGGCGTCGGCCAAACTCGTTGCGAGTGACGCGAGAGCGGTGGGTGCACTGCTGACGGTTGCACGCATGCGCGCGACGAGGGCCGTGAATGCCGCGCCGCGATCTTGTCGCACCTTGCGGCCCAACAGGTCGAGCGCCTGCACACCGTTCGTACCTTCGTGAATCGCGTTCAGGCGGTTGTCGCGATACAGCCGTTCGATGGGATACTCGCGCGCAAACCCGTAGCCGCCGAGCGTTTGCAGGGCGAGCGAGATCGCCTCTTGGCCGGCGTCGGCAGGCCACGCCTTCGCGATGGGCGTCAGCACTTCGAGCAGGGCGTGCGCGTTCGCGCGCGTTGCCTCGTCAGTGGCCACCTGCGCTTCGTCGACCAGATGCGCGCACTCGAGAATGAGCGCGAGCGCTCCTTCGACGGTGCTCTTCTGCGCCAACAACATGCGGCGCACGTCGGGGTGCTCGACTAACGCGACAGGCGCACGCGTGGGATCCTTCTCGCCCGGCAAACGCCCCTGATGTCGCGTGCGGGCGTACTGCAGCGCGTGGCGGTACGCCGCGTAGCTGAGCGCCGTACCGGCGCGGCCGACGCCGATACGCGCCTCGTTCATCATCTGGAACATGTACGACAAACCATGATGCGGTTGGCCTACCAGTTCGCCGATGCACGCTTCGCGCTCACCGAAGTTGAGAATGGTGCTCGTGGTGCCACGCCAGCCCATCTTGTGAATCAATCCGCCGAGGGCCACGCCATTGTTGACCTCCGCGCCGTCGCGATCGATTCGATAGCGAGGTACGAGCAGCAGCGATATGCCGCGCACGCCAGGTGGCGCACCGTCTATCCGTGCGAGCACCATATGCACGATGTTCTCCGAGAGCTCGTGCTCGCCCCCCGAAATCCACATCTTGGTGCCGCTGATGCGATAACGACCGGGCCCGTACTCCTGCTCGGCCGGTGTCGCGCGCGTGCGCAAATCGGCGAGACTCGATCCGGCATCGGGCTCAGTCAATGCCATCGTGCCCAAGTAACGGCCGGTGAGCAACGCATCGAGATAGCGTTCGCGTTGGTCTGCCGAGCCGAACGTCGCCAGCAGATTGGCGACGCCCGTGGTCAACATCGCGTACGACGATGTTGCGATGTTGGCCGCATCGAGCCACAAGAGCGCGGCGTTCACCACGGTCTGCGGCAATTGCATGCCGCCAACGTCGGCGTCAAGGGCCGCGGCGATGAAGCCCGCGTCGGCAATGGCGCGAATCGCGGTCGCGACCGCCGGCGGTGTCACCACACGTCCGTCACGCACGAACGGCTCTTGCTCATCCGATTCACGGTGATGCGTCAACAACTGCGTTTCGGCCAGCGACCGCGCCGTTGCCAGCACAGCGTCGAACGTTTCACGCGAATGGTCAGCGAAACGTGCGTGCGAGGTCAGCGCGTCAGCGTTCAGCACCTCGTAGAGCTGAAACTCGAGGTCGCGCGGATTAAGCAGAGACAGTGACACGCGCCCCCCCCCTACGCGTGCAGCATGACTTCGCCTTCGATTTCGACCGGAATGTCGAAGGGCAGTTCGGCCATTCCCACCGCACTGCGGGCATGCAGTCCAACCTCGGGTCCAAAGACATCGAGAATCAGATGCGTGAACCCATTGATGACCGCCGGTTGTTGGCGGAAGCCCGGTGCTGAATTGACCATACCCAGTATGTGGACCCAGGCGGCGATACGATCGAGGTCACCCAGCGCTCGGTGCAGGCTGCCAAGTATGGCCAGCCCCGTGCGTCGCGCCGAGATGACAGCTTCTTCCAACGTTACGTCGCTCCCGACTTTTCCAAACGGTCCGGCGAACGCGCCATTGTCCAGAGTTGGTCCGTGCCCCGAAATGAAGGCACGTGTTCCGACAATGCGAACCATCGGAAACGGGAGCACGACCCCTGGCGGCAATTGTGTTGGCTCGGGAAGCACGATGCCCAGCGTTCGGAGGCGTTCAGCGATGTTCGACATACGATTTCTCGCGTTGAGCGGAAGACGGAGCGGGCTGAGCGCTCGCCGCGCCAATTTCGCGTGGAGCGCTCGGAGAAGGAGCACTCGTTGCGTGAGCGCTGTTCAAAGTGGCGCTCGCCGGCTCGGCGTGCGCGTCGACATGATCGTCGTCATGGTCGTCGTCGGGTCCGTGCACGGCGCGAGCAACCGCGTCGACCACGAGCATCGTTGCAACGGCGCCGGCCGTGAGCACGAGTGTTGCCTTGATGGTGAACTGCCAGCCCGGCGTGGCGACCACGCCGTCGAGCGACTGCACGTACCGGGCGAAGCCGAGTGACTGCACGGCCGCGAGCCCGACCGTGAGCCAGCGGGTGACGCGCGACGGTCGGGCTGCGCCCTTGTCGGCAGTGCGGTCCGCGTCCATCCACGCGCGAAGTGGCGGAACGATTCGTCGGGCGGCACCGACCCACAATCGCGCGGCGAGGTAGGGCATGACGCCCACGGCGACCAGACTGCCCCGACGCAACGCTCCGCCACCGATCAGGTCGTAGAGCGCCAGGAGCCAATTTCCGCGACCGCGGGCAGTGTGCGCGGCGAGTTGCTGCGGATCGAGTCCGTCCAGCGCGATGTGACCCGCGATGTAGAGAACGACGAGCCCGGCCGCAGCCGAGGCCACGGGCTTCCACCAACGACGTAGCCAGTTGTTGGTCATCGACGCGGCGGAAAAATCACTACGGGCTGCGTGCCAGTTGACCGGCGCTTACTTGAACTTGCGCGAAGCGTGGTGCGCCACACGACGCAGCAGCTCAACCCACGTGAGCGCCATCGATTCAGCGTAGGGGCCAGAGGGCACATTCACGTGTTCAACTCGCAGCCGGGTGGTACCGTCGGCGTTCGGGCTGAGGAGATAGCGAATGGTCAGTTCGTGCTCCGGCGTTCGCGGCGTGTCGTTCGCGTCGCTCCAATACGTATAGGCGAACTCGCGCGACGGCTCCCACGCGATGATGAGCCCGTAATCGGTGAACTTCTGACCGCGCGAACTTCCTCGCAGCGTGATGAC
This sequence comes from uncultured Gemmatimonadaceae bacterium, assembly GCA_966096095.1. GTDB lineage: Bacteria > Gemmatimonadota > Gemmatimonadetes > Gemmatimonadales > Gemmatimonadaceae > Gemmatimonas. The sequence continues at coordinate 21,971 of CBHTUR010000008.1, forward strand.
GCTTCCCAATCCGCCTTCCGTCTCGACGGCTTCCAGCGGGAAGCATTTGATCATCTCCTCGGGCGTCGTGAGTACGGCGAAGACGCGAGCGGGAGTAGCGGCGACGGTGATTTCGTCCGTGAGGGTAATTCGCTCGATCGGACGGAACTGCATGCCAGGCACGAACGTCTGCACGTTCGTCGGGGAGTTGGCGTGCATCATTTGTCACCTACTATGCAAGACGGTGGCGATATCGTCAATACACGCGAGCCCACCAATATGCAGTGAACGTCGCGTGTGATTGGCGTGTCAGCGCGTCAGCACTGACAAATACGCAACCCACGGACCAACGGCGTCGCGATACTGCTTGGCCATGACGCGAGCAATTTGCACGACATGGTCGAGATCGTGTGCGACCCACGTGGCGAGCAACTGCTGCAATGTTACCGCGCCAAACGCGGGATGTTCACCAATTAGACGGAGCTGAGCGTCGGAGAGTTGCCACGCGCGCAGTACTTGGAGGCTCTCAGCTCGCGCTGCTGCGAACTCATCCAGCAAGGTGGTCAACGATTTGCCTTCGATTTCGCGGAACTGCGCCAGCCGATCGAATGGATCAAATCGCCGGTTTTCGCCCTGCGCGAGAATGATGCGGGCGCGGGGAATCCAGTCTGCATGCTCCCCGTGAATGAGATGACCGACGACAACGAATGGACTCCAGGTGTCTGGCCCTTCGTTGGCATCGGTGAAGCCACTCGGAAGCCCCGAGAGGAGCGCCCGCAACGTCGCGGGTGTCCTCTCGAGTACGGCGATGGCGTCGGCGAGAACAAACTCCACGGCTACTTCATCCCCGCCTTCTTGAGCGCGTTGGCGCCGCCAACGATGGGGATGTTGAATGACGAATGCGCGAGATCGACCGTGAGTTCGGTGCCTGGCGACGGCCACAGTGTGAACTCGCGGTCGCTCGACATGATCATCACCGCGAGCTGCTTGCCGGCAGGAACGAACTCGTCATCGGGCTCGAGGTCGAAGGTGAGGTCATAGAACTTTCCTGGCACCAGCTTCTCGCCGGGGATCAACGACTCGTACTCACCACCCTTCGTGAGCGACTTGTAGTTCTGGATGTCCGCCCAGCCATGCGTAATGCTGCCGATATGGCTTTGCGATCCCACGCGCGCGGAATCGTACGGCAGCATGACGAGCCACACGCTGAGATTGGCGGCCGGCTTGCTCGAAGCAATGCGAAGCGTGACGCGCGTCGTGCCGGAAATGTGGACCGTATCGGAGAAGACAGGCGTGGCGAACAACAACCGGTTTGACGACTCGGCGGCACTCGCCAGCGCGCTGCCGCTCATGCCGACGTCGTCGGTGAGCTTTTCAGTGCCGTTCTTGGCCGCGGCGAATGTCAGTGCCGCAACCTTGTTGGCACCCGCCGACGGATAGAGCGTGACCGGAGCGGAGCCCGGCACCGGGAACGACGCAAACGGCGTCGGGGGCACCTGCACTCGACCGCGTCCACCGGCCGCTGGCGCGGCGGTTGCCACGTTGGGCGCCTGCGCGGCCGCGTCTTGCACGATCCACACCGGCGGATCTTTCTCCACGCCGTTGTCCACGCCGTAGAGGTAGTGACTGAACCAGCGGTTGAGCATGTCGGCCGGTGGGTTGCCGCCGTGTCCGCCCTGATGCAAGTACATCGACACGGGCAGTCCGCGCGCCTTCATCTCGTTGTAAATGCGGACGCTGTGATCTGGTGTGACGTTGTAGTCGTTGAGCCCATGCGCCAACAGAACCGCCGCCTTGATGTTCTTGACGTGCGGCAACAGGTCGCGCGCCATCCAGAAGTCGTTCATGTCGCCACTCGCGCGATCCTGCCCTTTGGGGCCGGCGAAAATACCGTCGCGCCAGATGGCGTCGCACTTGGCTCGCACAATGGGATCGCCGCTCGCGATGAAGTCATACAGCACGTCGACATCTTCGCCGAGGTAACCGCCGGGCGAGCGCACCAAACCGTTCGCGCGGTAGTAGTGGTAGTACGACGTGTTGGGCGAAACCGGCACCACGACTTCAAGTCCTGGTACACCGGTTGTGGCGGCCGCGAGCGGTAACGTGCCTTCATACGACGTTCCAATCATGCCGACTTTGCCGGTCGACCAGCTGGTGGCAGATACTTCGTCGTTGCCCGTGGGAGTGGTGTAACCTTTCGCGCGACCGTTCAGCCAGTCGATAACGAACCGCATCGCGGTGCGTTCCGGTGTGTCGCCCACCGTGGCGCATCCTTGCGACAGGCCGGTGCCGGTTGCCGACGAGTGAACAACCGCAAAGCCGCGCGGTACCCACTCGTTCACCAACGCGTTTGAAATGCGATGACGATTGGGTGAGTACGCCGGAGCGGCGAGCGGCCGTCGCTTGGGCGACGGTTCATTGAGTTCCTGCTTCACATCCCAATTGGAGTCGTCGCGCGACGTACCGGCGAAGTAGGGACTCGATCCATAGAGGATTGAAACCTTGAGTCCTTCAGCAGTTTGTCCGGGACGCGTGACGTCGACGTGCACACGATCGGGCTTGCCATCACGGTCGCTGTCGAAATCCGTCTGTACCCACAGATCCTGACGGATCCACTTGGTAGTGTCCTGAAACGCCGGCACGACCTGGGCCATGCCATTGACGAAGTTCGGCCCGACAGCCTGCGCCAACGCGCTGCGACCGGCGAGCAGCGAGCACACACTCATCAGCGCCAGAGTACGATGCGGGCGCGAAAGCAAATACGAAGTCATGGAACGCGGGTAAGCGGTGAGGGCGGGGAACAGGAAAACTGAATCGCAGTCAACAGCGTGGGCAAGGCGCATAAGCGACTACGGCACTCCGAGTGGAGTGCCGTCGCTGATCTACAACACCGTCTACCACTCAGTGTTGCGCCGCAATCTTCCGGCGGCGCAGCGCGGAAACCGCGTCGAGCGAATCGAGATACGACGCGATCAAGTCGCGGCGCAGCAGGATGTCGACGTCCGGGCGGCCGACTCCGACAAAGGTCAGCGTGATGCCCTCACGCGACGCTCGGAGCAGCGAGTCGGGTAACCGGAAGCGCAGCGAGCGATACGGCGTACATCCCTTGTTGCCAACGCAGGAGTGCACATCGGCCGCGAGCCCTTCGGACTCGAGGTTACGATTCCACGCGGTGAGCTTGGCGAACGATGCCCAGTTGGGGAAATGATAGGTGCTGATGTAGAACTGATGGTCATGCACGAGCGTGCCATCGAGTCGCACCTCACCACGAATGCCATACGCGCGCTGTTCCTCTTCGAACGCGACGACCGACGCTACTGGTGACCGCCAGTAGTCGCGAACAACAACGGCACTGGTGTGGGTGGTGTCGGTGGGTTCTTCGAAGAGCGCGTCATATTCTTTCGACGCGACTGCACCTTCGACGGGCTGACGCCGAAAACAGCCGCCCGCGATTAGCGCGCACAGGAGCGGGACGGCGAGACGACGGGCGGGGGCGAAGCCAAGCAGATTGAAGGACATAACACAGGCTCCGGGCGGGAAGATACCTGTAATCTTGAGGCGCAATCGACGATGCGCCAGAGTCACCGGTCGTCACATCAGACGTGAGTCACCATGTCGAAAGAACGCGACACGCTGCATACTGCGGCCATGCAGCCCCCCTCGTTTACCGTCGATGACATTGTCGCCGCGCAAAAGCGTATTCGCGGCGCGGCCATTCGGACCCCGCTCGTTCGGCTCAACGTGGCGGACGCGCCGGCCGAGATCTATCTCAAGCTCGAAAATTTGCAGCCCATCGGGTCGTTCAAGGTGCGTGGCGCTTCCAACGCCATGGCGCTCGCGACCGCCACTCAGCTCGCGCGCGGCGTGTACACCTGCAGCGCGGGCAACATGGCCCAAGGCGTCGCGTTCAACGCGCAGCGGCTTGGCATTCGCTCAACGGCTGTCGTGCCCGATCATGCGCCCGAAACCAAGTTGGCGGCAATCACGCGATTCGGCGGTGAGATCATCAAAGTGCCGTTCGCCGAGTGGTGGCAGGTGATGGTCTCGCATCGCTACGAGGGACTGGATGGGCTGTTCGTGCATCCAGTCAGTGATCCGGCAGTGATGGCTGGCAACGGTACCATCGGTCTTGAGATCCTCGAGGATCTTCCCGACGTGGACGCGATTGTGGTGCCCTACGGTGGCGGCGGCTTGAGCGGCGGCATCGCCACGGCCGTTCGCGCACGCAAACCAGAGACGCGGGTCTACGGCGCCGAAGTTGAAACATCGGCGGCGCTCTCGGCGGCGCTCTCGGCGGGCGGGCGCACGAGCATCACCTACTCACCAAGCTTCGTGGATGGCATCGGCAGCGGCAGTGTGCTGGAGGAGATGTGGCCGCTCATCCGCTCACTGCTCGACGGCGCCCTCGTCTCTTCGCTGGCCGAAGTCGCGAACGCCATTCGCCTGTTGGCCGAACGCAATCGCGTCATTGCCGAGGGTGCGGGTGCGGCGTCGGTCGCGGCGGCGCTCTCCGGAAAAGCCGGTGGTGGCAAAGTCGTGTGCGTCGTCTCGGGCGGCAACATCGACGTGGAGAAGCTCGCCCAGATTTTGCGACGCGAGCTGTAGCTGCGATTCGGTTGCTTTCGTGGCTCCACGGTGCTCGTGATTTTGCGGACTCGGTCACACACCAAAGCGCAGAGGACGCGGTGATGGCGGAGAGGCGCGGAGACAACATGAAAATCGAAGACGTGTCCGCCCGCACAAGACTCGCGTTTGCATCGAGTCCGCATTGCTCCGCTCGCTCTGCGTCAACGGCGAACGTGCGCTAACGGCTGCGCAGGCCGAGTTCGTAGCTCAGTAATCGAATGACCTCGCCATGCGTCCAGGGCACGAGACTGCCGCGCATCGCAAACACTAGCGCGCCGTGCGTCGAGCCCAATGAAAGGTCCGCGTGCGCCTGGGCGCTCAAGCGAAACTGACCCTCGCTTCGCACCAACGCGGGACCAAGAAGCAATCGCTGTCCAAACGATTCGCCGGTACGAGAGGCTCCAGCGAGCACCCCGAAGAACGCCATTGTCGGAAGACTCGGAAGGCACCGGCTCTCAACTCGGCTTGCCAGTAGGCAGAGGTCCGACCACTGCGCACGTCCCTGCGCACTGATCGCGTAAACGAACGGCGCACTTCGAGCTGGACGCATTCCGATCAACGTCGTGAACGAGATCGAACCGTCGGTGTTGTATCGTCGCGCATTGCTCGCGCCCGTATTAACGCCGAGCGTGAAATCCCACGTCACGCTCTCGGTTGGAGCGGAGTAGTTCGATGCGACGGAATTCGAGGAGGTTGGTTGCGCGCCACCTCGCGTCGCAATTCCGACCACCGCTGCAAGCACTAACACGATTCGCCGTCGCAGCGTTCGCACGAGCGTCTACTCCGGTGCGTTGAGAATCGCGCGCTCGAGTTTGGCGGCGAGTTTGGGCTCGGGGGGCAATTGCTTTGCTAGCTCGCGCGCATGCCGCAAACCGGCATCGCGCACGAGCCCTGCTTTGGCGATATGCCAGAGCGCGATGCCCAGGGTATACGCCGCCTCGCGCGTGGGCTCGCCCTGACCGAACTCGGCGAAAATGCCGCGCAGCAAACGCGCGACGTGTACCTCACTGCCGTACGCCTCAACGAGTCCGCGAATGGTGAGCGCGTGGGTAGTCAGACGCGGGTCGTCGGCCGGAACGCCAAGCGTCTGTCCGAGCACTCGCGCGAGGGCCGGTTCGATGGGGTCGTTACGGTCTACCCAATTGGAGGCGCGCACAGGGATCATGGAAAGCAGATTTGTGATGAATGGGCCGGAGAATTGGCGAAATTTACCTCTCAAAACCGACCGCCGCTCCCGTTCAGGCTGCTTACTGCCGATATTTGGAGAGGACAACTCCCCTTTCGACTCCAGATACCCTGAACCATAGAACCGCCATGTGGAACGAACTCTGCGATGACCAGCACGACGCTTCAACGATGAAGACGATCAACCGCGCTATCCTCGTGATCGCGGTCTCGTTCCTCTCGTTCGGCGGTTACGCCATTGCCACGCGCCTCGGCGCCGAAGTGCCGCCGTCGTCGGTGACGTACGGAACGGAGAAGGCGCCCGCTGGCGCCGCCGTGCTCGGCGACTGAGTTCGACCGCAGCCGACACAAAGCGGGGCGCGATTCTTTCGAATCGCGCCCCGCTTTTTTTTGAGTCGAGGAAAGCTCAGGGGCGGTATTCGCGCTGAGTGTGTTGTTTGATGTCGCGCTCGTTCCACCACACCGGCTTGAAGACACCTTTGGCAAACATCGCGGCCTGATCGTCGAAGTTGGCCGACGTACTGTCGGCACTCTCGCCGTACGCGAGCACAGAGAAGGCCCGCGGCGCTTTGGCGCCGAACTCCACGGCGAGCACCCAACCGTCGCCTCCGTTCGCGAGCAATTTGCCGTCGGGCGCCTGTTCGTACTGCAATACTCGGAAGCAGCCCAACAGACCGCTGCATCCTCCCACTGGGACATCGACTTTGCCGCGTCGCACGCGATGAATATCACCCCAGGCAACATCCGCTGAACCGTAGCGCGCGGCGACCGTATCGACGGCCCACGTTAACGCTTCGAGCGCGAGGGTTGGTTTGCGAATTCCGCGTGGGGTGGTCGTGAGTTTGGTGCGCGACCACGGTTCGAGGTAGGCCGAGTCGCGCGCGAGCGCTGCGTAGCGTCGCCACCAGGCTTCGAACAACACGCCACCGCGACTATCCGCGCCAACGGAGTTGTCCCATGCGCTGAGCACTTTCAGCGCAGTGGTGAGTTGACGCGAGGGCGACGCCTCGCGCTTGATGGCGCTCAGCAAATCGGGCTTGACGCGATCGGCAAGGAGCATGCGCATGCTGTGCTTGGTCTTGATCACGTCTTCGAGTGAAAACTTGCGCGCGGTAGAAATGAGTTGCAGCGCGTGCTGACTGCGTAGGCCCAGCGGGCCGCGTTCGACGTTGTCTGGAAACTTGGCAGTATCGAGCAGCGCGTTGAGGTTGGCGTAGTGCGGCGCGTCGTTTTCGTTGTGCACGTAGCCGCCCTTCGGATTGAGCGTCTGCGGCAGCTGCTCCAACGGCAACAGCGAGGTCCAGATATCGGCCGACGTGCTGGCGTGCGTGAACATCGAATCGCCTGTTGCCTTGTGCGGAATCTTAGGGAGACTCGCCATCCAGATCGTGAGAATGTTTCCCGCCCGATCGGCGTAGGTGAGATTCGACGTGGCACGCGCACGCATGGCCAACGCCTGCTTCCACTCCGCGAGGTTGTGCGCGCGCATCATCGCCAGAAATTGTGCCCCCGCACGATACTCACCGTCGGGACCGGCGCGCACGACGTACAACTTCTTCGCGGTGCGATGCACTACGGGACCGAGCGGCGTCGTCATGAACTGACGCGTCTGCGACTGCAGTCCGTTGGGCGATGTGAATTGCACGGTCGCGGATTGCAAACGAATCGGCACGGAAACGCCGTCGAAGAGATAGTGATCGGCGACGGTCGAATCGAGATCGAGTTCGTACACTTCGTCGAGATCGGGCGCGTTGTTGGTCGTGGCCCAACCGAGATCTTTGTTAAAGCCCGCGACAACAGCGAACGCGGAACCGATGCGGAAGTCGCCATAGAAATCGAGCTTGCCCGGAACGGTCACATGCGCTTCCCAATAGCCCGCTGTCCACGCGAGGTGTGGATTGCGCAGCAGAATGGCGCGGCCTGACGTGGTGCGACTGGGCGCGAAGGCCCAGGCGTTGGATCCATCTTCGTTGGGGGCGAGCGCGGAATCGGAGGGGGCCGCGGCCTCTTCGTTGCCGCCGGAGCGCGCGCGAACCGAGTCGGCGGCCAGGCGTCGCAACACCAATCGTTGCGCGGCGGCGATACCCGCGGAGCCGATGTCGCCGGCGGCGATGTCGTGCGCGGTAAAGATGGGCTGCGCCCAGGAAGGAAGTTTGTCGCCGTGAGTGCGAATGTAGCGATTCACGCCCTCGGCGAAGCCTTCGTACATCGCGCGTGTATCTGCGTCGAGCAGATGATACGTCTCCTGCACGCGTTGATGCACAAGTTCTGCGCCGAAATCGCTGGCCATCGAGTCGCGGCCGAACGTTCGTCCCATCCAGCCTTTTTCGCGCAGCAACGGCTTGATCATGCGTTCGCCGTAGTCTTCCGTCATCGCGTATCCCAAGCCGATGCCGATGCCACGGAAGTCACTGGCCGTGATGTGAGGAACGCCATATTCGGTTCGCCGAATGAGGGGCGTCGAGTCGATCGTTTGCGGTCCAGCGGCGAGTGTGGCGAGCGATGCGGCCACGACCAGCGCGGCAAGGAACGCGACGGAGCGCGATCTGGTGGTCAGCACGGTGTACAGGTGGGAGAGCAAGCCGTAGAGTTGAGAATGCAACGAATCCGAAAATATCGTGCGGGCTCAGTGCGCGCGCTGGTTGTGGGATTATTCGTGGGATGGGTTGGTGCGACGAGTACGGCGCGCGCTCAGACTACGGTGAGTGGCGTTGTTCGCGACAGCCTCGCTGCCACACCACTCCGGGGCGCAACGGTTCAACTCGTTGACAATGATGGGCGTTTCAATCGCTCAGCGACTTCAGACTCGCTCGGGCGCTACGCGCTGACCGAGGTGCCGGACGGCATCTACACACTCGGATTCTTTCACCCGATGCTCGACTCGCTTGGGCTCGAGCCGACGCTGCGTGCGGTTGAAGTGCGCGGCAAGCGTCCTGTGCGCGCCGATCTGGCCATCCCATCGGCGGCACGATTGCGTCAGGCGATTTGCGGTGGCCGTCGCGACGGAACGGCGCGCGCTGATTCCGGCGCGTTGGTGCTGGGCATCGTGCGCGATGCGCGCGCACTACAGCCACTGGAGACCGCGAGCATCACCGCCGAATGGTTGGAGTTCGCACTCACCTCGGCTGGCATGAGTCGCCGCGTCCAGCGAATCGCCGCAAAGTCGGCACCCAACGGATGGTTCGCGCTGTGCGACGTGCCAAGTCCTGGCACCGTCGAGTTACTGGCAAAACGCGGAACCGATAGCACGGATCGCATCGAGATCGAGGTGCCGGCAGGCGGTTTCTTGCGGCAGGATTTTTACATCGGCTCGGCGAGCGCGCCCATTACCGGTTTTCGCGGACGCGTGCTGAAGGCCGGCAGTGAGCAGCCGCTAGCGGGCGCTGAGGTGCGCATCGGCGCGACAACCGTGGTGCGCGCGAACGAAGGCGGTGAATGGACCATTGCCAACGCACCGGGCGGTACGCGCATGGCTGAGATTCGCGCGGTCGGCTTCGCGCCCGAGCGTGGGCCAGTGAACGTGATCAGCAACGCGCCCGCGCGTGACACCCGGCTCTCGACCTTGAAAGCGATGCTCGACACCGTTCGCGTGCGCGCGGCGCGATTGGTTGACCGACACCAGAGCGGCTTTGAGGACCGACGTCGGACGAGCGGCATTGGCCGCTTCATCACGGCGGAGGACATTGCGCGTCGCGCACCCTTTCAGGTGTCGGACCTATTCAAATCGACCGCCGGAATGCGGGTTGAGCGCACGATGCTCGGGCTGACCGAGATTCAGATTCGCGGCACGTTTGACGACTACTGCAAGCCCGTGTTCTACATCGACGGGCTGTATATGGCTGAGCTTTCAGCTGAGGACGTGGACACGCACCTCGATCCGAAGAAGGTGATGGGAATCGAGATCTATCCGGGGGCGAGTGCCCCGGCACAGTTCTCACGCGGCATGGCCGGCGAGAGCTGCGGCAGCGTGGTGGTCTGGACGAAATAAGCCTCGGGGTGGCATCGTCTACAGGTCATGACCCGTCGACTCGGCCGGGACCTCGCGTTAGGCGTGCTGCTCACTGCGACGAATTTCGTTGGCACGTCGCCGCTCTGGGCGCGAGCCATGGTGCCTCCTGCATTGGCACAGGAGTCGCGTGTTGTCGCAAGTGCAACGGTAGCTCGCCGCGCGGGCGCGCGCGTGAGCGGTGTGGTGCGCGACTCGCTCACGGATCGGCCGCTGGCGCACGCGATCGTCCAACTGGTGGACAGTGCCGGCGAGGGCGCGCGTACGGCCACGAGCGACACGCTGGGGCGCTTTACACTCGACGACGTGCCCGAGGGCCACTACCTGCTCGGGTTCTTTCATCCGGTGCTCGATTCGCTTGGCATCGAGGCGCCGGCGCGCACGGTCCACGTTGAGCGCGGTCAGGCGGTGCGCGTCGACTTGGCGATTCCATCGGCCGCGCGCGTGCGACGTGCAATCTGTTCGGCGGCGCAGCCCGGGGCCACGAGTAGCGTCGCGGCCCCGCTATCGTCGGCGAACGCCAGCGACGCGGGCGCGGTGCTGATCGGCGTGGTGCGCAATGCGAGCGACGGCAAGCCGGCCGTCGGCACGACCGTTGCCGTGGAGTGGATGGAGATGTCCATTTCGCCGGGCGGCGTGTCGAGACACACGGCGCGTCTGGCGGCGCGCGTGACCGAAAATGGTTGGTATGCGTTGTGCGATGTGCCGCGCCCGGGATTTGTGTCGTTGGTGGCCGATCATGAGTCGGACAGTACCGACGTGCTCGATCTCGAAATGCCGATGAGCGGATTCATGCGGCAAGATTTGTTTGTCGGTTCGGCGCGAACCGTGACGACCGACAGCACGGTCGGCGTCTCGCGCGCGGGCAGCGGACGCGTGTCTGGCACGGTTCTCACGGACGAGGGCGGTTGGCCGATTGCCGGAGCCGAAGTGCGTATTGTTGGCGGTCCGCGCACGCGCACGAACGACAAGGGAGAATGGACGTTGACGGACGCGCCGGTTGGCACACGCATGCTGGAGGTGCGGGCGATTCGATACTATCCCGATCGTCGACCGGTTGCCGTGGTAACAGATGGCGCACCCGTGCGTGTCACGATGAACACGTTGCGGGCCGTGCTCGACACCGTGCGCGTGAAGGCAACGCGCAAGCTCAATCGCGATATGGGCGCGTTCGAATTGCGGCGCAAGAACTACGGTATCGGTCGCTTCTTCACCCAGCGTGACATCGCGTTGCGACACCCGATGCTGCTGTCAGACTTGTTCCGCTCCATTCCCGGCATGCGGGTCGAGCACTATACCGAGTCGGAGAAGGGGCTCACGCTCATTCAGTTGCACGGCTCCTTCAACGAGTGGTGCGAGCCCGCGATTTACCTCGACGGGCAATACATGGGCGAGATGAGCGCGGAGGATGTTGACGATTGGATCAAGCCGTCGCGCGTGGCCGGCATCGAGATCTATGCCGGCGCGATCGTGCCGCCCGAATTCAGTCGAGGCATGCAAGGTCCGAGTTGCGGAAGCGTAGTGATCTGGCGCAAGTGAGGCGTGTCGACTGCGACGACCTGACGCCAGTGTGCTACGGCTGATAGGTGGTGGTGCCGCCCGCGACCGTCCGTACGATTTGAATGTCTTTGATCTTCTCTGGCGCGACGGTGTGCGGATCGTCGGCGAGCATGACGAAGTCGGCCAATTTGCCGACTGTGATCGATCCCTTCTTGCGTTCCTCGTGGGCCGCGTAAGCGCCATGCAGCGTGTTCACTCGAATCGCTTCACTTACGCTGATTCGTTGGTTGAGCCCCCAACTGGTGCCGTCCCATCCGGTGCGCGTAACCATACCCTGAATGCCCATCAACGCGGCGAACGGACCGGGGCTGAAGTCCGAGCCAGCCGCAGCTTTTACGCCGGCGTCGAGCATGCTGCGATAGGCCATACTCCGCTTCATCAGCGGCTCGCCGTAGAACGGGAACTTGTCGGTGTTGTAGTACGCGTAGGTAGTGAACATCGCCGGGATCGCGTCGAGCGCTTTGATGCGCTTGACGAGATCATCCGTGATGAGCGTGCAGTGTGTGATTTTCGGTCGTGAATCCGCGCGCGGGGCTTTCTGCTGCGCACGCTCAAGCGCGGTGAGATACATGTCGATGGCCACGTCACCATTGGCGTGGCAGTTGACCTGAATGCCCGCGCGATGGACGCGCTCCACCCACGCGTCGAGCGTGTCCTGGGTAACGGTCACGTTGCCCTTGTAGGTGCCGCCGGCGTAGGGCGTGCTGAGGGCCATCGTCCGCTCGGAGAACGAGCCGTCTACCGTGTACTCCGAGGTGGCGCCGAAGCGAATCCACTCGTCGCCAAAGCCGGTTCGGATGCCATTGGCGATCATGTTATCAAGCACGCGACCCTGTGCCTCGTAGCTCACGCGATGGCGCAGTTCGCCGCGCGCACGTACATCCTGAATTGCCGCGAGATCGCCGCCTTCGTGATGAACGGTGGTAAGCCCATAGCGCGCGAACTGTTTGCTGATATGCGCGATGCCGTCACGCTCCCGCTTTTCGCGCTCGGCTTCGGAAAATTCTGGCCGTTTGCCAGCGGCGCTCAGCACACCCATCGCGCGATCGGTGACGCGTCCGTTCAACTCACCGTTGGCGTCTTTATCGAAGGTTCCGCCCGCGGGATTGGGCGTGGCTTTCGTGACACCCGCCAGCTCAAACGCCTTGTGGTTGTAGAAGGAGGTGTGGCCGCCGCGATGCCGAACCACAACCGGATGTTCGGTCGAGACCTGATCGAGATCGCTGGCCGTCAGCTGCCGCTTGTCTTTCAGTTTGGTGTCGTCGTGGAAGTAGCCCTCAACCCACGTGCCGGCCGGCAACGTGCGCGCTTTCGCCTTGAGCTTCTCGACAATGCTGGCGATGGTAACAAACTCCACCTCGAACGGATTGCCGACGAGCACCTCGTAGAGGAGTGTGGTGCCGCCGGCGTGATTGTGCGTATCGATGAAGCCGGGCACAACGGTCATGCCTTTGGCGTCGATCACTTGCGTGCGTTTGCCAGCGAGCGATCGAATCTCTGCGGTGGTGCCCAAGGCAACAAAGCGCCCGTCGCGCACGGCAAACGCCTGCGTGCGCGGAGCGGCGGCGTCCATGGTGTAGACCTTTGCGTTGAGCACCACGAGCTCCGCGTCGAGTGCGGCGGAGTTGTCAACGCCACTGGCGCCAAGCCACGACGGCCTTGCGGCAGCAACGAAAGTCAGTCCCATGACTTCGCCCATGAACTGCCGGCGGGAACGCTGATCACGCATAGCTTGGCTCCGAACGATCAGGGTTTGGGTGGGACGCCACGCGTGTACTTGTCGAACACGTGGATGACCGGAAGCGCGTTGCCTTTGTCGTCGAACATGCCGCGCGCATAGATGGGACTCGGTTCGACCGCTGGTTCCCACCACATCACGCCGCGCCCGAGTCCATTGGGAGTGGCCATGACTGCGTCATTGACGGCGTCGAGAAACGCTCGCTGCCCGTCGGGCGACTCGGGAAACGGTGGCGGGCTGCTGCGATACTCCGCCGGTTGCCAGTTATAGGCAGTTTCAACGACGACGATCGGCTTCTTGTACGTGGTGGCCATGAACGCGAGGTTGTCGCGCAGGTCGAACATCGTGCCGTGCCACCACGGGTAATACGACTGGCCAATCACATCGAACTGCACGCCGCGCGCGAGAATGTTGTCGAAGAACCACTTGGTGGCGCCGCGATCGCCGCCTTTGTCGATTTGAATCATGATGAGCGGACGCGGTGCGGTGCCGCGACCTTCGTCGACTCCGCGAATTCCCGCCCGCAGCATTGCCGCGAACGTATCCCAGTGCTCGGGAATCTTGCCCAGCGGGAAGTCCATGCCGGGTGAGATTTCGTTGCCAATCTGCACCATGTCCGGTAGCACGCCGGCGTCGCGAAAGGCACGAATGGTTGCGCTCGTGTACGCACGGACTGAATCGATCAGCGCTGGCGGCTTCAATCCAACCCACGCCTTTGGTGTGATCTGCTTGCCGCCGTCGGCCCACGTGTCAGAATAGTGGTAGTCGAGCAGGAACTTGTATCCGAGCTTCTTGGCGTTCCGCGCCAGCGCAATGGTGTACGCCAAGTCATTCGGCAGCGGATCCGGACTGTTGGCAACGGTGTGAAAGAGTCGCAGCCGAATCCAGTTGTATCCGTGATCGCGAAAGAGCTGCAGTCCCGGTTTGATCACGCCGTCGTCACGGAATCGTGAACCACGCGCTTCGGCCTGAGCGAGAAACGAGAGGTCTGCGCCGACCACATAGTCGAGCTGCGGTGTCGACACGGCAGTGGCCGGGCGTGCCGTGCGCTGGGCGTGCAGCGCGCCGGCGCAGAGAGACATGGAGAGAGTGGCTGCGGCAAGAAGGCGCATGGCGCCTAATATGTGCCGCGCACGCCCGGATTGTAGGAGCGAACGTCGGGCTCCACGATACTCCCCGCACAACGCGTTCCAGCAGTTGCCGTGGGTTCAGGAGCAGTAAAACGGCAGCGAATCGGTGAAGGTCTGCCCGCCGAGCAGAGTGACCGACGTGTCAGACCAGACGAGCCCGCCCGAAACCCGAGCGCCGACAACATGGCGGCCGGCGTTGATGGGAAAGCGCTGCGAGGTACCGTGATTGGGTGCGAGATGCACCGTAAACGTATCGACGCCCACGAGCGCACTGTCGATTCGGAACTCAACCGGCAGGCGGCTGCTGCACAACGGAGCGTCGAGTACGTACACCACGCCAGCCATGCCACGCTCGGCCGGGTCGGTGGCGTTGTGGCAGGCTGCGCTGGCGATGGCGGCGGACATGAGTGCTACGCCCCCGAACGCAGCAGATGCGAGCGAGCACCGGCGGGCGATGGCTCTCAGGAATACGCGAGTCAATGCGGGCATGTGAAGGTCACCTCAGCAGCGACGAAGGATAGTCGCGGGCAGTTACGCTTTGCGCTTGTGGTTCGCGCGCGTGGCCACGTATAGCGTGTGATACGGTCCGCTGGTGGTGTGAGCGCGCACGCGCAACGTTTCCACCGCCAGGCCGCACTGCTCGAGCGAGCGCGCGAAATCTGGATCATCGCCCACGGACCAATACGCAATCGTGCCGCCGGCTCGCAACGCGTCGATCGACGCAGCGATGCCACGGAGGTTGTAGAGTCGCGAGTTCTCCGACATGATCATCCCTTCGGGCCCGTTGTCGGTGTCAAGCATGATCGCGTGAAATGCATCGCGACTTTTCCGCAACAACGCCGACACGTCGCCTGGTACTATGCGCACCCGCGGGTCGCTCATGGCCGTCGCGGACAGTTGATAGTCGGGATTGGCGTTCCACGCGATGACTTCGGGCAACAGTTCGGCTACCACGACTTCGGCATCGGCTCGCAGCACAGCCAGCGCGGCACGCAGCGTGAACCCGAGCCCGAGTCCACCAATCAGTACGCGGGCCTTCGGCGTATGCCGCAGCGGTTCGCAGGCGACTTCAGCCAAACGGTCTTCCGAATGGTGACGTCGTGTGGACATCAACTCGACACCGTCGGCCCGAATCAGGTACGCGCCATCGTGGCGAAAGAGTTCGAGTTTCGTGCCGTCGGGGGTAAAGGCTTCGCCCAATTTTTCGAGCGGTTTCATGTGGTGGCGTGCGGGTTGCTCGTCAATCCGCCATCGAACTGCACGGCGCGCTGCGGAGCGGTGTTAACATGCAGCTGCAGCACATCCGGACGCGCGTAGTGTCCAACGGCGTCGAAATCGAGTTTGGCCCGCGCAATCGCGCGCAGGTCGATTTCCGCTGAGAGAATTGCTTCGCCGCTGTAGTTCGGTCCGGCAATAACCTGACCAAGCGGATCGATGATGCAACTGCCGCCCGTTGAGTACACGGCGTCGGGCGCGTCGTCCATGCGCGTGGGATAGTCGGCCGGATAATCCTTGCGCAGACAATACTGATTGGCCGAGAGCACGAAGCAGCGTCCCTCGAGGGCGATGTGTCGCACCGTGGGCAGCCAGGTCTCGCGGCCGTCGGCGGTTGGCGCGCAATACACTTCGATGCCCTGTCCATACATCGCGGCGCGTAGGAGCGGCATGTAATTCTCCCAACAGATCACCGCGCCAATGCGGCCGTGCGTTGTCGCCAACACCGGGAGCGTCGATCCATCGCCGTACCCCCACACCAGGCGCTCGCTGGCGGTGGGCATGAGTTTACGATGCTTGCCCAGATAGCGACCGTCAGGACCGAAGAACAACACGCTGCAGTACAACGTTCCGTGATCGCGTTCGATGACGCCGATGACGAGATGCATGCCGTGATCGCGGGCAAGCGCCCCCAGTCGATCGACGGCGGGACCTGGCACATCGATGGCGCTCTCCCAGTAGCGGCGGAACTGCTCGCGCCCTTCCGGCGTGCGGGAGCCGACAATGGCGCCGAAGTCGAGTCCACGCGGATACGCCGAGATGAACGCCTCGGGGAAGAGCACGACCGACGCACCGGTCCGTGCGACATCACTACAAAGATCGGCGGTCTTTTCGAGCGTGCGTGCCACGTCGAACGCGATGGGTGCCGCCTGCACTACGGCCGCCACGTACGGCGCCGGCACGTGCGGCGCGTAGCTGTCAGCGCCAACGGATTCGATCGATCGGTCGGTCATGTTAGCGGTCTGGATTTCGCGCGGGTGTTCAGAGGAGGGCCTTAAGAAAACGAATCGTTCGACTAGTCTTTGGTGAGTTCGAGCAGCGCCGAACGACTGACTTTTCGCTTGGATACCAGATCTTCGATTTCGATAGTCAGCTTGTACGCCCCCGTTACGGAGCCGTTCAGGTTGATCGACAGGAAGTCGGCAATCGTTGGCGACGCGGCGCGAATCTGTTCGTAGTCTACACTGACGCTGCCCGTGGCACTGCCGTCGCGTTGGACGGCGTTCTTGGAGTACGCGGCGATTCGGGCCAGGAATCCAACGACGGTCGACTTGAATGTGCGCGACAGGCTCACGTGCACCTTGTATCGCACGTTACCGTCTTGCGGCGTCAGGTCGTAACTCTCCCACACGACGCCAATCGCGTTGGCCCACGGAAACACGCCGGTGGTGGGGGCGATGCTGATATCGGTCCACCGCGTGGGTGCTTTCCCGCCGCTCACGGTAGGATTGGTGCCGAACAGCAGATCGCTGATGCCGAACCCGCTGCTGGAATCGACGAGCGCATCGACATTTGCCGAAGCACCGCGACGGACATCGGGTTGATCCGCATCGACGCGCACGATGTTGAGCCCGCGCCCGAGGCGGCGGACCCAGGCACCGTTGATCCCAACCGGGAGTGAATCTTTGCGCACGTTGACGGTCCGCAATTCGCGTCCGACAATTCGAGCGGCCGGATCATTCACGTCGAGCTGCACGTTGATCGGCATGCTTCCGGCGAGATCGGCGTCACCGAGGAAGGAGCGCACGGGCACGGTTGCCGTGATCACAGCGTCCATCGAGTCCGCGCCGGCGCGGAAGCGCGACACGCGCATGCGCATCGGCCAGATGCGCCGGGCCAGCATCAAATTGTCCCACCCCATGGGGTGCTCGGCGTGAATCGAGTCGATGCTGGCGAGATCGTCGAATCCGTAGTTCGCGGTGCCAAAGGTGGGCGCCATGTTGAAGACGAATGCGAGCTGCGCGTTCCAGTAGAGCCACACGATGCTAGTACCTTCGCGCGGCACGCTGTAGAGAAAGTCCGGTTTGCCGTAGCGCACCCAGGTTTCGCCGCGCGGGCTGTTGGCGCCGCGAACGCGAAACTCTTCTGAGCCAAATCGCAAGTCGGCGTACGCCACGCGTGAGAAGAATTCCACCATCCCTTCGTTCACGCGCGTGCTCGGACGCGGATCGGCGAGATTCCAGAAAAGGGCTTCCTGGCGTCGCCGTTCGGCAGGCGGCAGACTGGCCCAACGCACGGTGTCGGCGTACCGACCCTCGGCTCCGATTTTGTACGGGCGCAGCATGCGGCGAAGATCGGTGAACGACGATCGCTGCTGCGGTGTCATGCGACGGAGCGCGTTGTCGAAGGCGGCCGCAGCGGCTTCGTAGTCGTCGAGCCCCGCCGTGGCCACACCGCGCGCGAGCCACGCGTCAATGTCGTTCTCGTCGAGCTTGAGCGAGCGCGCTGTGATCGTCAGAAGTTCGGGCCAGTTTTCATGATCGGCCAGCGCCATCATTAAGTGATTGCGCGCACGGAGATTGGTGGAGTCGAGCGCGTACGCTTCCCGAAAATTGCGCAACGCGAGCGCAAACTCAGCTTCGCCGGTTATGGGCGTGACGAGCGACAACCGCTCGCGATAGAACTTGGCGTAGTCATCGCGCAGCACTTCGCCCGGTCGGGCGATGGCCTCGCTCGGACCTATCTTGCTGCTAGCGTGGCCTGGTTGCACCGACTCATACGTGAGCTCGGTTGGTCGCTTGGGCGAGGGCGTGCTGGCGTATTCATCGGCCGATTTCTGCACGGCGCGATGATTCACGTCGTCGAAGTCGCGCCACGAAAACATTCCGAGTTGATCGAGCAGGTCGGCCGTGTACGCCGGTCTATTCTGCGTGCGCGCCAGCTTCAGCCCGTCCTCGAAATTTCCTTTCGCACCGCGGCGAACGGGCAACAAGTTCGTTTCCAGCGCGTAGCGTCCCAAATCGAGATGGTACTCGGCGCTATCCGGTGAAAACGCGACGGCGTTGCGCATGGCGGAGTCGGCGCGCATGCGCAAACGAATCATGTTTGGGCGCATGACGGGTCCCTTTTCCGTCTTCGACATCCCCCAGGCAATTTGCCCGTACCGATGCCAGAGTGGGCCGTTGCGTCGATCATGCGCGATGGCAGAGTCGAGCACGTTGAGCGCGCCGAGCGAATCGTTTCGCGCGAGCAACGATTCGACCGTGCGCAGCGTGTTCGCCGTCGCTGCTGGCGTCGCTGCCGTCTTGCTCTGCGCCGACATCGCAGACGGTGCACCAGTTGCCGACATCACGGTGACCGCGCACAGGACCGGAACAAACCTCCGCGGCAATTCTTGCATTATGGGACCCTCAGTCAACGATGAATATCGTGGCGCCTGAAATTGTTCTGGATCGATGGGGCTCAGCGCCGTCGGCCACTTGATAACTCATGCCCGGCTCGAGTCGAAAGGTTCGGCCGTCCTTCAACTCCGTGTCCAGTACACCGGCGACGCACAAAAGGATGTGGCCCTTCTCGCACCAGTGATCGGCGAGGTAATTGGCGCTGTACGTCACCATCCGCACGCGTATTGGTCCGAACTGTCGCGTGCGCCACTCGGCCACGCCGGTCGTTCCGTTGTGCAACGTGGGTTCGACCTCGCGCCAGTCGGTTACGCCGAACGGGATATCGGTGATTTGCATGCGGCGTGAGAATTGAGGGTGTCGCGATCGGTCAGCGCTGGAGGCGACACTGAATGAAGCGCGGCCACCCACGAATGTCGATGACTTTCACGTAAAGCGGCAGTTGACTGCCGCGCTCACTTGAAAAGCTGCCACACGTCGTTGCGGTACAGGAAGCGCTGGGTGCCACGCTGGTTCACGGAGTATTTGCCGCCGGTCATGAACAGCGTGTCGCGGAAGACCCAGACTGCTGGCGCACCGCGGGGCGACCACGGTGCGGACTCTTCGCGCCAGGTGATCCCGTCGGCGGTGACGAGTGACGCCGGTGCGAAGGTCGAATTGCGATTGGCGCCCACCAGCCAGAGGTGCCCGTCAAATACGACTGGCATGCCGCCCCAGGCCGCGCCCGCGCGATCCGGCAATTTGGTCCACCGCACACCGTCCGACGACGACCACACCTCACGTCGCGCGTTGGGATTCGGATCGCGCTCACCGTCGATCACACCGCCACCGACCACCCAGATCTGATCGCGGAACACGACGGCGAGATCGATGTTGCGTGGACTCCATCCGGCAGTGGCAACTGCGCGCGTCCAATGCACGGCGTCGGGCGAGCTCCACACATCGTTGTAGTAGCGTTTGCCGTCGAATCCGCCGAGCAGCCACACTCGATCCTTGAACGTCACCGCGCCGTAGAACACGCGCGCGGGCAGATTCGACGTCGGCGCCATCTCCTCCCAGCTCCGAAAGTCACGAGTGCGCACGATCCGCGAGGTGAGATGCAAGTCGAGATAGTTGCCGGTCATCGTACCAAGCGCGTAGACCGCGTCCCCAAGGCGCACGAACTTCTGATAGCCGGAGTTGAGTCCGCTCGACGGCAACGACGTCTTCACCCAACGGCGGCCGTCACGAGAGAGATAGTTGCCTTGAGGATGGAAGGCCCACATCGCGTCGCCCACGACAAACACGGGGAAGTTGTACGAGCCCGGAAAGTCTGCCGAATCGCGGATCATTCGCCAACGGTAGTCGAGCGGCAGAGCGCGTCGCCCATTGGCGGAAGCGGCTTGGCCGGAACTATTCAAGAGCGCGACGAGCACCGCGAGGAGCGTGAACATTTCGATCAACTCCGGACAGGTTCGTGAAATCGAACTGCAACCGACATGGTCATGGATGCCGGATCGGTGATAGTTTGCGAAATCGGTGGCCGCACC
Source organism: uncultured Gemmatimonadaceae bacterium (assembly GCA_966096095.1). Taxonomy (GTDB): domain Bacteria; phylum Gemmatimonadota; class Gemmatimonadetes; order Gemmatimonadales; family Gemmatimonadaceae; genus Gemmatimonas. The sequence goes on from CBHTUR010000008.1 coordinate 42,340, forward strand.
GACCATGCGGCACGCACCAGGATATGACGTTCGGCGGCGTGATCGACAAGCTCACATAACATATGCGCGCCTTGGACTCGCACTCTCTCATGCGGCGCATGCCGCTCGTGGTTGCCTTCGGCGCGCTCAGCGCGACGCCGCGGATCGCGGCGCGTGACGTTATACCGCAGCCGCCAATCGTCGCGCACAGTGCGTGGGAGGCCATGCCGCCGCTGGGCGTCGCGGCCGATGCAATTCGTCGCAACAAGCCGACTGGTGATACGCTCCGCTTTCACGATCTCACCATCACCGTACTGAGTACGTCCGTTGATTCTTCCGCCGCGGTGGCAGGGCGCGCGCCGGTGGATGTCGCGCGATTGCGACTGGCCTTGGGGGTGGAGCGCGTGGAGCGAGCGGTGCGCGAAGGTGCCGCGTTCAACTGGCGCGGTTTTCATGTGGCGATTGTGGCGATCTACGGGCCTGGTGAACTCGGCGCGGGGCTGGTCGCGATGGAAGTCGCGACGATTGCGTCCCTGCCGCCGGCGATCGCCAACGCGGACAGCGCAGGCGGCGCGGCGATGCGATTGCGCATTCCACACACCATCACGCACGTGACGTTGCATCACACCGGCGATGCCAAGACGCTTACGCGCGCGGACGATCCCGCGGCGCGACTGCGCGCGCTGCAAACGTGGGGCGCGCGCGATCGAAACTGGTGGGACTTGCCGTATCACTATCTGTTGGACCTCGACGGTCGCGCGTTCGAAGGACGTGACTGGCACTACACGGGCGAGACAAATACCACGTATGATCCGTCGGGCCACTTTCTGATCAGCATCATCGGCAACTACAACGAGCAGGAGCCGACACCAGCTCAGCTCGCCGGAATTGCGGACATGATGGCGTGGGCGCTCCAGAAGTTCAGTCTTCCGCTGGAGAGTATTGGCGGGCACTACCAGTATGCGGACAGCGACTGTCCCGGCAAGTATTTGCGACGGTATCTGGAAGACGGCACGCTCAAACGCATGGTGAAAGAGCGGTTGCCGTAACCCGACTTCGCGGTGAAGATTCCCGCGCATCGAATTTCAGCAGGTCGGCGCGTCGTGGCCGCCGGCGACCCATTGGCTCCTTCCCAGAGGATGTATGCACGCTCCCGCTGCGCGCTGTCTCGCTATTGCTGTGGTGCTTCTGGCCGCCTGCGGTGGCGGTGGTGATACCACGGATCCCGGACCCACCACTCGCACCGTGAGCGTTTCGCTCACCGGATCGGGATCGGGCACCGTCAGTTCGTCTCCCGCCGGTATCTCCTGCGGCAGCACGTGCTCGGCCTCATTCAGCACGACGGCCGCCGTCACGCTCACGGCGTCCCCCGCGTCGAACTCGACGTTTGCTGGCTGGAGTGGTGCGTGCAGCGGCGCTTCGACAACGTGCAGCATTCCCGCTGGATCGAGCGCCGCGTCGGCGTCGGCACAGTTCACCGTGCAAACTTTCGCGCTGACCGTCGCGCTCACCGGCACCGGCACCGGCACGGTGAGCTCATCACCTGCGGGCATTACGTGTGGAACCGATTGTACGGAGCCGTACAACGCCGGCACGTCGGTGACCCTTACGGCCACGCCCAATGCAAGTTCGACGTTCGCCGGTTGGTCGGGTGGCGGATGCACTGGCACCGGCACGTGCACGGTGGCGATGAATGCGGCGAATACCGTGACGGCCACGTTCACGCTGCAATCGTTCGCGCTGACCGTGAGCAAGGCGGGTAATGGCAGCGGTACCGTCACGTCGTCACCAGCGGGCATCAACTGTGGCGCCACGTGCTCGTCACCCTACAGCAGTGGCACTGCGGTCACGCTCACTGCGGCCTCGTCGGTGGGATCGCAGTTCGCGGGATGGTCGGGCGGCGGCTGTTCAGGCACGGGCACCTGCATCGTGACGATGACTGCAGCCGCAACAGTGACGGCGACGTTCACGCTCACCAGCAGCACGCTGACCGTCGCATTGTCGGGCAACGGCGCGGGCACCGTGACCTCGTCGCCGGCGGGCATCAGCTGCGGTGCCGATTGCACGGAGCCGTACCTCTTTGGCACGGCTGTCACGCTCACCGCGAGTGCGACGGACGGCTCGGCGTTTACCGGATGGACAGGTGGTGGCTGCACCGGCACCGGTACGTGCATCGTCACGATGAACGCCGCTACATCGGTCACGGCGTCGTTCAGCGTCATTCAGGCCAAGTGGCCCGACTCGTTTGCACGCTACTGCACCGATCTTGCCAATACCATCGCCTGCCCGGGCGGACCGGCCGGTCAGGATGGTCACTATCTCATTAACGTGCCGACATACGCGCAGGTGGGTGCGCGCATTCAGGATCAGGTGACAGGGCTGGTGTGGCAGCGCAACGCCCCAACGACCGGCATGAACTTCGCCGATGCAACCGCCTACTGTAATACGCTCACGCTCGACGGCCTTGGAGGATGGCGCGTGCCATCGTATCTGGAGTTGGTGAGTATCGCCGATTTCGGTGTGGTCGGTCCCCCGTTCCCCACACCCGCGTTTCCAGGTATTCCGCAAAACTCCTACTTCTGGACGACGACCGATCGGCCGGGCGGGCCGACGCAAACGTTCGGCATGAACACCAACTATCCCGTGACGTCGCCACTGAGCAAGACCGACGCGACCGATCGACTCGTTCGCTGCGTGCGCGGCACCACGTTTAGTGGCAGTCTGTCTGTGAACGGTGGCAGCGTTACCGACTCGCGCACGAATCTGGTGTGGCAGAGCGGTGTCGCACCGACCGACATGACCTTCAGCAACGCACTCGCGTATTGCGAAGCCCTCGTGCTTGACGGCAACTCCGATTGGCGCTTGCCGAGCGGCAAGGAGTTGATGAGCATCGTCGACGTCACGCAGTCCAACCCATCGATCTCCGCGGTCTTTGCAGCACGTCCCGCGACGCGATTCTGGTCGTCGTCGCCGCTGCAGAATTTCCCGACGAACGCGTACGTGATCAATTTCGGCACGGGGTTCAGCGACGACATCGGTACGGTGGTGACGCAGGCTCGATCCGTTCGCTGCGTGCGCGGCGGCTGATCTCGAGCGGTTGAACAACATTACAGCGGGCGCGTCGCAGAATCGCAGCGACGCGCCCGCGCGGTTTTTACCGTGTGGCGTTTACGCTAACGACTATGGCTCGACGATCCACGCCGACGATTGCGGCCCGCGGTTGTGACCGTATCCGCCGGTAATGAGAACGTGCCCATTTCGCATCAGCGCGGCTGATGAGAACTGACCGGTGAGCGTGTCGGCACCCGTTACCGGTTCGAATCGCGCGCGCACGTGATCGAATCGCTCAACCGTGGTCGCCCCTCCGGCCAGAATCACGTCGCCGGAAGGCAGCAATACCGACGATCCATTGTGCTTGTATCGCGCCCGTTGCAGCAACGGGCCGGTCGAAAAGCGTTCGGTGCGCGGATCGAAGAGTTCAGTCGATCGATACGCGCCTTCGCTATCGCGCTCGTCAGAGCCGCCCGAAATCAGCACGCGACCGTCGGCCAGCATTACGGCATCGTGCTTGTGACGACGCACCTGCATGTCGCCGGCTGCGCGAAATGTGCCGCGCGCCGGATCGTAAATTTCGGCCGACGTGTACAGCCGAAGCGTTTGTCGCCGCCCCGCATGGCCGCCGGCAATCAACACGCGTCCGTCGGCGAGTCGAACGGCCGCGTGGCTTTCACGAGGAAAGGCCATCGAGCCCGTTGGAGTGAATCGCCCAGTGCGCGGATCGAAGCGTTCGGCGCTGGAGAGAAACGTCCAGTCTGGCCCAACGCCGCCGGCAATCAACACGGTACCGTCACCGAGCAGCGTCGCTACGTGTCCGGCCCGCGGCGTACCAAGCGACCCCGTTGGCGTGAACCTGTTCGTCGTTGGGTCGAAGAGCTCTGCGCTCGTGAGCGCCTGATTCCCGGTGCCGTATCCTCCGACCACCAACACCCGACCGTCTTGCAAAACCGTGGCCGTGTGACTGTGACGCAGCGCGCGCAGACGCGACAACAGCGTGAATTGTCCCGTGCGCGGATCATACGCCTCGGCACTCGCCGCCGCCTGAGATTCGTCCGTGAACCCGCCAAGTATCAGCACGCGTCCGTCGGCCAGCACGGAGGTCGTGTGCGCCATCCGCGCTGCGTGCATCGGCGCGGTTGGACGGACGTTCGACGCAATCGATCGCACCGCGCGTTGCGCCAGCACGGAAAGGGAAGCGACAACAGCGAGTCGAAGGTGAGGCAGCATGAACTTTCTCGGCGTCGGGGGCGGGAGCATCGGCGAACTGGACCACGGACCGTGCGGCGAGGACGAATTGCGCGCCACGCCGTATGTTACTCCGACACGGCCTTCGACGTGCCCGACCGCGCGGGCGCACTTGAGCCCGAACTGCAACCGAGATCCGTTATGAGCTCCGTCATTCATTCGCAGGCTTTCAACGTTCCGCATGAGATGACTACAACGGCGTTCGAACTGCCGGGATACCGCGTGACGATCTCACACGGCGTGGTGCGCGGGGTCGTCGTGCGATCGCGCTCGGTGATCGGGCGCATTGGCGCCGGATTTCAAACGATCTTTGGCGGCAATATCTCGTTGTTCACCGAATTGGCCGAGAATGCGCGCCAGCAGGCGTTCGATACCATGCTGTCGCAGGCACACTTGGCCGGCGCCAACGCCGTGATTGGGGTGCGCTACGACGCCAACGAGATCATGGATGGCGTAACGGAAGTGCTCTGTTACGGCACAGCTGTCACCGTGCAGTCTGTGTAGCCCGCGCGACGTCGTGCAATCGCACCGTCTTCAGAGTCGCAAGGTGAAAAGCTTGCGGCCCGCGGCGCCGACGGCGATGAGCATAACGCACTGAAAGCCCATCGAGAGTACGAACGAATTCATCGACGGATGTCGTTCGGCGCGTCGAATGCGCACCTGCTCGCGCCGCACGCTATCCGGGAGCTCGGGTTGAACGTTTTCGCCGCGTTGCCCGTTGCGCTCGTGCTCACGAACACGTGCCCGCGCTACGCGCAGGAGTCTGCGTTGCGGGAGATTTGTGGCGAACACAAAAATCGGCAACAGCGCAACGATTACGAGCGCGATGGCGAGCAATCGTTGCATGATCGTCATCCGATGTACTCGGCGCGTCATGATGACGGTGGGTCGGAGATGGCGGCGACCCCGCGCCTGAACAGATAGCGACGCACTGCGCGCACGATCCAGCTCCAGTTCAGGGCAAGATGCAATGCGACTACTGGAATGACGAGTGAGGCCGAGAAGTTGTGAAACTGTTCCCAGCGACGCGAGCCGTGTGAACCCGCTCCGATCGCCGGCAGCGCATACTGGGACACCACGAGACCCGTCACGCCTACAATGGCCATCAACACGAACAGCGTGGTGTTGAGGATGTAGTTGATTCGCGCGCGTGGCGCGCTGTTCTCAATTGCGCGTTGCCAGTTGGTGGCAATCCAACTCCACGACAATACGACGTGCAGTACGAACAGCGGAATGAAGACCACTCCGACCCACTCGTGCCAGATGAAGCCTGTGGCGCCGCCCGGCTCCTGCAGGATGACGTAGGTGATCAACAGCACCAGATCCACGCCTGCGATCAAGGCGTGGCGCGACGAACGGCGAGGCGGGGCAGTGGCGGCGTTGAGCACGAGTATCGATCTCAGTCAGCGCGCGCCGTTCGACGACGCAGCAAGGCGTCGAATGCGGCTGCGCACGCGACACCAATCGCGTACGATCCAAAATCGCGCCAAGCGAACCCACTGCCGAGCACGAGTCGACCGGGTACGGTGGCACGGTACTGATCAAGCATGATGCTGTGGAAGAGTTGACTTGTCTCCACACCATAACAAATCGCCAGCGCCACTCCCGCACGAATCCACCAGCGAGCGGCGGGCGCGAGCATGCTCACCCACCACACCATCATCATCGCCCACAAAGCATCTCCCACCACGTCGCGAACATCGGCATTCATGCCGTTGACACCCGAATGGACTCCCAGACCCACCGCGATGGTGCCGAGGGCGCGTGCGAAGTAGCCGAAACGGGAGACCCGATGATTCATGCCCTGCAATCTGCGCCAGGGGCCGAATCGCCGCACCACAAGCGCGTCCGAAACCGGCGCGCGCAACGGAGCCCGCTGACCTAGGATCCGCGCAACCCGAACCGGATTGCGTATGTCTCCCCGCACTGCCTCGCGCCAGCCGGCGCCGCTCGAAAGCACCATGCTTGGCACGGCCATCATTCTCACGATCGGTCTGGCTTGCTCATCTGGCACGCCGTCCGCGCACCCGAGCGGGGCAACGATCGAGCACGCCACGGACGGCAAGATTCCTCTGAGTACGACCAGCACCGCCGCCCGCGAACACTTTCTGCACGGACGAAGCTTCAACGAAAATCTGCAGACCCACGAGGCGTATCTGGCCTTCCAGGACGCCGCGCGCGCCGATTCGTCGTTTGCGCTCGCTGAATACAGCCTTGCCAGCACGGCACCGTCGGCGATCGATGCGGCTGTCCATCTGTCGCGGGCGGTAATGTTGGCGGGGCGCGCGTCGACGGGCGAGCGATTGCTCATCGCAGGACTGCAGGCGCGCAAAGCCAACGATCCGCACCGCGCCCGACTGCTCGCCGATTCCCTCGTCGCGGCTTATCCCAACGACGAACGGGCACACTGGACGCTGGCGAACGCGTGCACGGTACAACAGCAGTACGACTGTACTATTCGTGAATTGCGGGCGGCTATCTCGATCAATCCGTCGTACACGCTCGCCTACAACCAGCTGGGATACGCGTATCGCGCCGTTGAACAATGGGCCGACGCCGAACGGACGTTTCAACAGTACATCGCGCTCGCGCCAACCGATCCGAATCCCTACGACTCGTACGCCGAGCTGTTGCTCAAATCCGGCCGTTACCAGGAGAGCATCGCTCAATACCGCCGAGCGCTCTCGGTCGATCCTCACTTTACGGGCTCGTTCGCCGGTATCGCCGCGAACGAGATGTACGCGGGACGCTACGAGGCATCGATCGCGGCCTCGGAGGAGTTCTATCGTGGCGCGCGCGACGATGGAGAGCGGCGCGCGGCGCTCCTCAACCTGACCTACACGCATCTCGATCGTGGCGACACGGCCGCCGCATTACGCGCGATGACGCGGCGTTCAGCGCTGGCTCAGGCGGTGCACGATACGCTCAACTGGTCGGCCGACGAGATTACCTCGGCGGACATCTTGCTGGCGTGGGGGCGCGTCGAGGCGGCGGAACGGATGTATCACACGGCGCACGGCTGGATCAGTGCATCAGGTGCCGCCGAAGAGGTCAAGCAGGACGACGCCCTCGCGCGTCACTACGATCTGGCGCGCGTCGCGCTCGCACGCGGCGAGCTGCTGACCGCGCGGAACGAAGCGCTGGTCTATTCCGATGGCGCGGCCGAGCGCCGCAATGACGCCCGCGTTCGCCAGTCGCACGAGCTGAACGGTCTCTTGTTGCTGGCGGAACATCGTGCCGATGATGCGTTGCGCGAACTGGCATTGGCAGATCAGCAGAATCCTGCTGTAATGTTGGCAATCGCGCGGGCGTATGCCGATCGCGGCGACATTGCTGGGGCGCGGGCCCTCGCCGCTCGGATTCAGCAGCTGAACATTCTGCCCACGCTCCCCTTTGTGCTCACGCGCTCTTGGCTGACTCGAGCCGGTCGTGCGCACGCCATTCCGTGGGTGACATCTGATAGTGCTGGCGGAACGCGGCATTGAAGCGGCGGAGGCTTTGAAATCCGCTGTCGTAGGCAATCTGCGTTACCGTCAGGCGCCCGTCTCGGAGTAACTGCGCGGCGGTGCGCAGGCGATGTGCAAGCGCGAGCTGAAATGGCGAGATGCCGAGCTCTCGCTCGACCGCTCGCCGCACATGGCGATCACTCAATCCGAGCGACTGCGCAAGCGCGCGAACGCTTTGACCATTGAGCGCGCCGGCCTCGATTTCGCTCACCGTGCGATGAGCGATGCGCGGAAGCGCGTCGAGCACGGTCTCACCGGGCCGGAGATCGGGTTGGCAGCGCTTGCAAGCACGAAAGCCGGCCGCGCGCGCGTCATCGCGCGACGTAAAGAACCGGCGATTCTCCCGACGCGCCTGACGCGAAGGACAGACGGGACGGCAGTAGATGCGCGTCGACGTGATGGCCACGTAGAAGTGACCGTCAAACGCGGGATCTCGCGCATCGACCGCGTCGTGCCAGCGCGTGAGTTGCTCGGGGAGCGTGGTCATGCGGGAAAACTAGCGGTGGTGCTCGCCGAGACTGGCCGCATTCGGACGCAACAGTCGAATCGAACGGTCAAGGTCGAGTCACATTCAACAGCATACCGATCTCGTAGCGCCCGATGTCGCTTCCCTGAAAGGTCGACGTGAGTGTGATGGGATAGACGCCCACCGCCACGTCCGCGGCGACGTCAACCGTCAGGATGAGATCATTGAAGTGCTGGGTCGACGTCACGACGGCGGGAGACACCGACGCCGAAATACCAGGAGGGAGTCCAAGCACGCCGACAAGGACGTTGCGCTGGAGATTTCCATTGCGCGTGAGCGTGATGGTCTGTTGCAGCCGCGAGCCCGCGGCGATTTGCGGCCGCGATTCATTGGGAAAGATTCGTGTTTCCGCGGCCACGTTCATGACGACCGACATCGACGTCGTCGCTACGCCAAACCCCGATGCGAACACTTGCACCGTGACCGGTCCATTCGGGAGCGTATCGTGTCCGGAAACAACGAGCGTGGATGACAGCACGCCGGTAGGAATCGTGGCCGGTTGAAGCGTTGCGGTGACACCCGCCGGGGCGAAGGTGCTCAGCGTGACCGGCCCGAAGAAACCGTTTGCGCGTGCCACGTTTACCGCGAGGGATCGCGCGCTTGTGCCCGGTACCAAGCTCTGTGTTGGCGGGGCGATGTTCACACTGATCATCGGCGTTGGCACGTTCAGCGAGAGCGCCGCACTGTCTCGCAGCCCGGACTCTCCCGCCGCGCGCAGCATAATCGAGTAGCTGCCCGGCGTCGCGGTTGAATCGACTTCGAGATTCAACACGCTCGTGTCGTTCGCCGGCACCAGCGACGGACGCGAGAGCGACGCGGAGACACCCGGCGGCAGCGGCGAGGTCGAGATGGCGACGGAGCCGCTGTATGCTCCGCCACGGCTGATGTAAAGCCGGACGATGGCGTTCGCACTGCGCGCGGCGACGAGCGAGGTAGTTGTGGTCACGAGCCGCATCGAGGGCGACGCGGGGGGCTCGGGCGTCTCGGGCGCCGTGCGCTCCGCGCCGCCGCAACCGAGGAACATGGTGGTCGCAACCACCCGAGCACCGATCCGTTTGAATGCGCCTCGCATTCTCGCCATCCGTCAGAGAAGTCGACTTGACGATAGCGGGCGGCCGCGCATCCGCCAACCGTCTCGGCCGAGCTCGCCTTCTCGGTCGCCATCTAGTTGCAACGGACAGTTCAACTGAACAACGGCCATCGGTTTCGCAGCCGCGGCTTCACCCTCACACGCCCTGCATCGATGATCGTCTCATTTCATTTTCAGCTCAGATGCGCGCTGATCGACCGTGACCGACCTTTGGATCGGCCAATGCACCAGAACGGGCGAGGGCCGCGGTGCTTCAACGGTGTTGTCATCGCCTAACGCGCCGTGAAGACTATCACCCCAACACACGATTGCGCGCGCCGACGTCACCCCGCAGCCGTTCGCGGTACCGGCCGCGAGCGATCGAATCTCGAGCGCTCCGTCAATCGGCGTCGGTATCGCGCGATGCTCAAAACTGCCGTCGCCGACTTCACCGAATGCATTGTAACCCCAGCAGTAAGACACGCGGTCGACGCCAATGCCGCACATCGTTTCGTAGCCGGCGGAAATCTGGGAGAACGCGGGCACACCGAGCACACGCGACGGTGAGCGATGACGCGAAATGCCGCCCTCCAATCCCAGCGTGCCGTCGCCGACGGTGCCGAAATCGTTGTTGCCCCAGCAGTACGCGCGTCCATTTTCGGTAAGTCCGCACACGCCGAACTGCGCGGCGACCAATGACGTGAACTCGATGGAGTCGGTGACCGTGATCGGAGTCGTGTGACTTTCGGCAAGCCCGTCGCCCAGTTGACCCTGTCGTCCTTGTCCCCAACACGTCGCCAGCCGTCGATCGGAGAGCGCACAGGTGAAATCTTCGCCAGCGACGACCTGCAAAAACCTCGACGACGATGTGAGAAGCTCGGGAACGAGTCGCGTACCCGTGGTCCCGTCACCGAAAGCACCGTTGGGAGAAGTGCCCCAGCAGGCGACGTCGTGCGCGAACGTGATCCCGCAGACATGACTCGCGCCAACTGCGATCGAAGAGAACCTCAAATCGGTGCGTACGCGTGCGGGCGATGAACGCTGCATCAGCGTGCCGTCGCCCAGCTGCCCCTGTGCATTGTTGCCCCAGCAGAACGCAGCGCCGTCGAAGCGAACGCCGCAGGTCGTCGCGCCAGTCTTGCCGATGGAGAGCGAGGAAAAGGCGTGTCCGCCAACGACGGCCGTGGGCACGCCAACGCCGGCGAAGTTGGTGCGTCCATTGCCGAGTTGCCCAGCGGCGTTCGAACCCCAGCAGTATGCCGCACCGAGGGTCGTCAGGACGCAGTTGTGGTTGCCGCTGAACGCGCGATCGGCGATCGGCGGGCGCGGCGCTGGGGCGAGCACACGCACGGCGATGCGGCGTTCGCGCAGCCCGATCCGCGCCGAACGGGCCTGGACCACAACCACATACACCCCGGCGTCAATTGTTGAATCCGGCGTAAACGTGAGCGTAGCACTGTCCGGCGCTGCCGCACGTTCAACTTCAATGAGGAGGCCATTGGGGCGATCGGCAACGGAGAGCGAGATGCTGTCGACGAATCCTCCGGTGCGAATCGTTCTGAGAGTGGCCCGCGCCGATGCGCCAATTTGCACATCGAGCGTGTCGGTACTAACCGCGAGGCTGAATGAGCCGGAATCGTTCGCACTCGCGGTGTACGATGTTGGTGCGTCGTAGCACGCTAGGCTCACACCGAGCCCTAACGAGAGTATTGCGAGATGCGCGTGCAACGAAAGCGCGCGGCGAGCGCGGAGCGGATAAGCTGAAGTCATGAGTCAAGCCTGATGCGGGAGATGGTAAGTGCTGACCGCACCGCTCGCCGCGTTGGCGTTCCTCGCGCGCAGTACGTCCGGCCCTACGTGAGCGCGAATACTGGCCGGAGCCCGGGCCGCGACAAATGACTCAAAGTCCCGATCGTTTGATCGAAAGTCGCCAATGTGCGGGCGACGTTCCGGTTTCCCGTTTAAATGCGCGACTGAAGGCCGCCTCAGAGTCGTAGCCCACATGCGCGGCAATCGTGGCGACCTTGGCCGAACCCGTGGTCAGCAACTCCGCGGCGAGTTGCAGGCGCCAGCGCGTGAGATATCGCATGGGCGGCATGCCCACGATTCGCGTGAATCGTTCGACCACAACCGTTCGCGACGAAGCAATTCCTTGTGCGAGTTCCGGCAACGTCCATGGATGCGCCGGTCGTTCGTGCAGACGCGCGAGCGCTGGTCCGACCACCGGATCTTTAAGGCCTGCGAACCATCCCGTCTGTTGAGTCGGCAGTTCCTCGAAGTAGTGGCGCAGCACTTCAATGAACATCAACTCGGCCATCCGCGTGAGCATCGTCGCGCTGCCAATGCCACCGGTGCGCGACTCCGCCACTACCTTGCGCGGAAACTGCGACAGCCATCCGGCCGCCGCGCCGGGCATGTGCATCCGTCGCGGTAAGGACGACAAGAGAGGATTAAAGGGTCGCACATCGCAGCCGAGAAATCCGCAAACAAAAGCCGTGTCGCGCTCGGAGCCGTCGCCGAGGAACACTTTATCCGGGAATTGTGACGGCGTACCTGATTCAAGCGGCGCACGAGCTCCCAGCCCTTCGGCGCTCGACATGAGGTGCGAATCGCCTTGGGGAAACACGACCACGTCGCCCGGGAGCATGAGCACCTGCGGCTCGCCCGCGATGCCCGCCCAGCAACTGCCAGTCAGGAGTATGTGATACGAGATGAGATGCTCGGCGTCTGGCATCACGCGCGGCACGAGTTCTCGCGCGCCGGCCGTGAAGTATGACCACGGCGCCGATGCTTCGACGCGGTAGAAGTACGCGCCGTTGAGGCGCACCGCGCGGAGCACGTCCGAAAGCGGATCCATACGACTGCACTCCAGTGCTACGGGACGCACAGCGGCGATTCCCGAAGAGTGCCGGGACGATCAGTCAACATACCCGGCCGCGGAGTCATTCGCTACGCGGCATCGATGCGGTTGGTTGTGTGCTCTGCCGTCGACGCGCGACGGCATGTCACCCCAACTCAACGATATGACGTTCTCGAAATCCTATTTTTTCGGTGCACTGCTCGTGCCGCTCGTATGGTTCGCGGCGTGTCGAGATGACGCGGCCACTGCGCCAACAGCGGCCACACTTCCAGAGGAAGTAGTGGCGTTGCGCGCGGCACTGGAGCCGTTCACCAGTCTGGCGCAAGCACGCTCCGCCGGATACGACGTCGCGCTCACCGACTGCATGTCGAATGGCGATGTCGGGGCCATGGGTGTGCATTGGGCCAACGCTTCGCTGATCGACAGCCTGCCGCAAGCCCTGCGTCCTGAAGCGCTGATCTACGAACCGGGGAACGATGGCAACATGAGTCTGGTTGGCGTGGAGTTCATCGTGCCGTTCACGGCGCATCCGAAGACGGCCGCGCCGCCGGTGCTCTTTGGACAGCCGTTCAGTGCCAACGACGTATTTGGCGTCTGGGCGCTGCATGTGTGGACGCATCGCTTGAATCCGAGCGGCGTCTTCGCGGCGTGGAACCCTCGCGTGCATTGCTGAACCGCGCGAGCAGTACTGATGTCGTTCCGTGTCAGATCATCAGCAACATCCCCTCTCAGTCAATCGGAGACAGCACCATGTATCGTTTTGTGATCGAGCGCGACCTTCCCGGCGCAGGCAACCTATCCGACGCCGAAGTGCGTGCGGCCTCGCAGGCGTCGGGGAAGGCACTGCAGGACATCGGGACCAGCATTCAGTGGGTGAAGAGCCACGTGACAGCCGATCGCATCTACTGTGAATATCTCGCGGCCAGCGAGTCGCTCGTGCGGGAGCACGCGCAGCGGGCGGGGCTGCCGGCCAATCGAGTGAGCGAAGTGAAGCGGGTGATCGATCCGTTGACCGCGAACCACGCGTGAGATGGCGGTCGGGGCTGGCTACGGCGTGTCCGAAGCCAGCCTCGACCGCGGCGGAAAATGATATTTAACATACCTTGACACGTATATACGATACGTAGTATATACAGGGCATGCCAACTGCCTTTGAGATCATCGCAGAGCCGAATCGCCGGGCGATTCTCAGCTTGCTCGCCAGCGCCGAACACTCGGTGGGCGAAATCGAACATCGGTTGCGCATGACGCAGCCAACCGTCTCCAAGCATTTGCGTGTCCTGCGCGAAGCGGGATTCGTGGAGGCGTCAGTTGACGCACAGCGCCGAGTCTATCGGTTGCGCGCCGAGCCGCTTCAGGAAGTGGAGGAGTGGCTCGAACCGTTTCGTCGCTTCTGGTCCCGGCACGTGGATGCGCTGGAGCGGCACCTCGATCGTATGGCAGCACGACCCTTACCCAAGAAGAAACCACGGAGAAAGTCATGAGCACGCGCGTGAGCTATACCCCAGGACCGGCGACCGGCGCCGAGGTGCAGAAGGATGGAGCAAAGTGGACGTTGGTACTGACGCGCGAATTGCGTCATGCGCCGAACAAGGTGTGGCTCGCGCTAACGGAACCGGCGCAGTTGCGCGAGTGGGCGCCGTACGACGCCAGTGCGAGCCTCGCGTCTGTTGGCACGCCATTGATGCTCACCACCGTCGGCGCTCACGCGCCGCATGTGACGGACAGTCGCGTGACGCGCGCCGATGCGCCGCGCGTGCTCGAATACAACTGGGGCGACAATAGCATGCGCTGGGAGTTGGAGCCGCAGGGGAAGGGCACCCGGCTGACGCTCTGGACCAGCATCGACAATCGCTTCATCGCGATGGGTGCGGCCGGTTGGCACATCTGCCTCGATGTTCTCGATCACTACCTGGCCGACGACGCAATCGGTCGCATGGTGGGCATGGAGGTGATGAAGTTCGAAGGCTGGCAGCGTCTCAACGCCGAGTATTCGGCGCAGTTTGGTGTGGAGCAGCCGAAGTGGTGAGCGAGTTCGTGGCGTGACGTCGTGCGGCATCGGCGACGTCACGCCGCCAACGCGGGAGTGAAATTCTCGCGAGTTACGGCAACGCGAGCTATTGTGGCGAGCACCAATTGCGCCGCGCACTAGCGGCTTCGGCTCAGCTCGTTTGATATGTTTCTCGGACTCCTCACCCTCGTCGCCGCGCTGCTGACGCTCGCCGTCAGCGCGACGGTCGTCCAACTCCGAGCCAGCGATCCCGCTGGTAACGGACTCGCGCAAGCGTTTTTGGCCGCGGGCATGATCGCGCTCTGGGTTGTCCTGGCGCTCGCGTTGCTCGTCGCCGCTGTGCGGCAGCAGCGCTATCCGCTCGCGTGGAGCGCGATCAATCTCGCCACCACCGTCGTCTTCGTGCTCGCCGTTGCCGGACAAATCGCGTGTCTCGCCCAACTCACCGGCCGACACGCCGATGGATTCGTGCGCGTGCTGCTGCAGTCCGTCGTGATTGGTACGCCCGTGCTCGTCCTCTTGCATATCGCCTGGCGCGGCTTCGGTCTGCCTATCGGCGAACGCGTCGCGTCCTCGGGTATCGCGCTCACGATCGCCGTGCTGAGCGTCGTTTCGTTGTTGTGTGTGCTGCGCCCCAAAAGTGACCGACCGCTGACGGTGGAGTCGATTTTTCTCCCCGCGCTGCTGGTGCGGGACAGCGCGAGCGTTCACATCGTCGAACGTGTGGAGCAACTCACGCGCATGAGCAGCAACTATCTGCTGAGTCGTGCGGCCGATCCGCTGGTCATCGATTCGCATTTTGACATCTTCGAATTGCGCGATTTAAAAATGCAACGGAGCGCGCTCGGTCTACTCGTGCGCGGCCAGGGTATGGAGCCGGTAACCTTCCGGGTGGTTCCCTACACACCCTCTGGAACACCGGACGCCGTGCATGAGCTGCTGCTGCGCGTGAAATCGCTCAATGCCGATCCCGACATTGACGCCGCGATGCGTCGCGACCTCGCGAAAACGCAAACTTTGGATGAAATCATCGCGATCTTGTCGCGCTAAATCAGGGTCACATGTCGCCGGAGCGTTTCACCTCATAGCGCAGCTCGACCATGCCGTTCTGGTACGCTTTCACATCGGCCAGATGCAGCGGCACATCGCGATCGAGTTGCTCGAAGAACGAGATGCCATCGCCGATAACGATCGGAACGATCGAATAATAGATCTCGTCGGCCAAACCTCGCTTCAAACATTCGGCCGCCAGTCGGCCACCGCCGGCGATCCAGATGTTGGCATGTTGCTGTCGCAGCGTCTCACGCACCAGCGCGCTCAGGTCGCCGCCGTGGAAGTGCACCGACGCTCGCGTGCGCGGCAAGTCGCGTGACGTGAGCACGTAGGTGGGCTTGTCTCCGTATGACCACCCGAACCCCTTCGCTTCAAACCCGAGCGCCGTCTCATACGTGCGAGAACCCATGACATAGCAGTCGATCGACGCCAGAAAGGCTTCAATAAACTCTTTATCCATCGTCACACCGGATGCGTACTGATCGGCAGTCTCCAGCCAGTCAACCGACCCATCGCGACGCGCGATAAATCCGTCGAGACTGGCGACCATATGAATCGTGACGCGGGAACCGGAAGGTGTCATGGAAGCGCCGGGCGGCCTGCGAATGAGATGAGGTCAAATTGCGTGCCCGGAAAAGTACCGCAAAAACTGCAGCGCGTTGACGGCGCGCGTGGCGTTCTGGCCGTTGCAGGATCGTGAATCGGCCCGCAGCTTGGATCGCAGGTAACCGCCAGCGGGGAGATTCCGATGAAGCCTCTGCAGTATCACGACGGACAACGCGAAGTGCAGCGCGAGGCGAACTCGATTCGCGCCGCCGATCGGTTATCGACGTGGGTGGGACCAGTCACCGACTACGCGCACGGCGCCGACCTTGTGGTGCTGGCGAGCGGCAGCGCCGGCGACGAGGGGGAATTGCATGTTGCCGCACTGTCGGGACCGCCGCCACTCGTGACTGCGAGTGAATCGGGCGATGCGATCTCGGTAGTCGCGCCGACCGAACTCCGTCGCCGATTACCCGGACGCACATGGGGCGGCATTGTCATCAATCCCGCGACCGCGCGGCGCTCGCGCATCGCGGGTACGCCGATCGAGCGAACTGACGCGCTCGAACTGACGTGCCCCGTGGCGTTCACCAATTGTCGCAAGTACATCCTTGCCACGCGCAGCACGGGACACGAGACACACATCGGTCCGTCAAGTGTCAGCGTGTGCGCCTTCGACGATCCATGGGTCGTGGCCACGATTGCTCATGGCGAAACGGCCTTCTTGATCACCATCTCGCCGGCGGGTGTCGCTGACGCCTCGCATCGTGGCGGACAACCGGGGTATCTCCGCTACGACGCGACACGTCAGCGATTGGCGTGGACCGAGTATCTGGGCGACGGCATGTTTGTCAGTGTCGGCAATCTGCGCGCCTCGCCAAAGTTTGCGATGATCGTGCTTGACCTCGAGACCGGCGACGCGGTGAAGCTGTCGGGTACGGCGCAGTATACAAACGTGCGAACCGACCGACACGAGCGCGTCGACGCGTTGCTGCAGGCGTCGGAGCCGTTTCCAGTGCAAGGCACACTCGACGCCAGCGTCGAGCGAATCGAACGACTGACGGGATTCTGTTGGCCTCGACAGCGAACCGGCGAGCGCGAGCGCATCACGTCGGCCGACTCAACCTCGGTCCAACATCCGCAGTGAGCTGGGCGACGTAGTCCAGTCGGCGTTGCTTCGAACATTCTTTCCTTCACCTCATGCGTCGAATCCTCAAGATCCTTGGTGCGTTGCTGCTGGCGTGCATCGTTGGCGGAAGCGCCTATGTCGCGTCGCGTCAGCATCTCACGTTTGATCCGCCGTATCCGAATGTGCACGCGTCAACCGACTCGGCGGTGATTGCCCGCGGACACTACATCGTGCGCGACGCGGCGCCTTGTGCGGCCTGCCACGGTGATCCGAATCAACATGCCGACTACATGAAAGGCGTCGATGTGCCGCTGGTCGGTGGCGTGAAGTTCGCCATTCCGCCGGGCAACTTCTACACGCGCAATCTGACGGGCGATTCGGCAACGGGACTCGGTGCGGTGACCGACGGCGCGATTGCGCGGGCGCTGCGAAACGGCGTGGGGCATGATGGACGCGCCCTCTTGCCATTCATGGAGATGCAGGGGTTGTCTGACGACGACCTGGCGGCGGTGGTGAGTTATCTGCGCACACTGCCACCAGTACACAACGTCATTCCGCCGCACGATTTCAATTTGCTGGGCAAGGTCGTCAAGGCGACCGCGCTGGCAAATCCCATCGGCCCGTCGTCACCGCCGCCGAGCGTGGCACCGCGCGCCATTGGAGTGGAGACCGGGAAGTACCTCGTCGAGTCGGTGTCGCTTTGCTGGGCATGCCACACTGAGCGTAGCCAGATGACGGGTGAGCTTACGGGGCCGCGATTCGCCGGTACCAAGGACTTCACCGACGAAGCGGATGCGTCTCGCACCTGGTCTCCGCCAAACATCACGGCCGATAAAGAGACCGGCCGACTTGGTCAGATGACTGAAGATCAGTTCGTCGCGCGCTTCCGTCAGGGGCGCGTGATCGACGGGTCTCCCATGCCATGGCAGGCCTTTTCACGACTCACCGAAGACGATCTGCGTTCGATCTATCGCTACCTGAGCAGTTTGCCGCCGGTCCATCGCGACAACGGACCGGTGATGGTGAAGGTCGCCAACAAATAGACGCAAGCGCGCTACAACGGAGTGCGGCGACTTCGCTGGACGGGGAGTGTGTCAAGGTGATCAGGTCAGCGGCTGGCGTCGAGCATTTCTCGCAGATGCACGATGTTGCCTTCGGGATCGCAGACGTTGCGCACACGCATACCCGGTCCGGGCCAGATGGGACCCCACGGCAAACCGCCGCGCTCCGTGGCCGTGCGTTCGGCCGCATCGAGGTTGGCGACAGTGAAAAACGGCTTGATTGCCTGAGCCTCACGCGCTACCGGCGGCGCGGTGATGACCACGTCATTCCGATAAGGTTCAGGGATTGCGTGAATGATGAGCTGCGCGTCGGCCGACTCCAGTACGCGGTGCTCCTCGTCAGCGCGCACGGTTCGCATCTCCAACACGGCCTCGTAAAAATCCGACATTGCTGACATGTTCTTGGCGTAGAACAACACGCCCGTGCGGGCCGGTCCTGGCATGGAGAGAGTAAACGGATTGTGAGCGAAGTAGTCGACGCAACGCCGAGACGAGCTCGGCGGTCGATGTGACAATCTGGACGGGCATGCGGCGCGGCGCTACGCAAACGCGAACCCGTCGGGGACGATTGCACGTGTGACGAAGCGATGAGGGAGATTGGTGATGCTTCACGCGTGTAGAGTGTCCGACCCGCCACGGAGGGTCACGCGCGGAGTCTGTCCGTACCTAACGACTGCGCGAGTCACGCGTCTTCGCCCGAGATGATCTGCTATGCCGATTCGCATTCGTACGCCGCGCTTCTCACATACTCGCTTGGCGAGCCGACTGTCCGGTTCGATTGGAGCACTCGCGACGCTTTCCACGGTCGCCTGCGGCGGTGGGGGCGACGGACCGACTGCGCCACCCACGGTGGCCACGATTACAGTCAGCGCCGCGCAAAACACGCTGTCTTCGATTGGCGAGACGGCGGCGATGACGGCCGTCGCGAAATCGGCGAAAGGTGCAGTGATTTCTTCTGCCGCGATCACCTGGAGTTCATCGAATGACGCCGTGGCTTCGGTGGCCGGTGGCGTCGTAACGGCGAACGGAAACGGTAGCGTCACGATCACCGCGTCGAGCGGCGGCGTGAGCGGCTCGGCGAGTATGACGGTGCAACAGGTCGTGGCGCAGGCGCAATTGACGGCGATTGCCGATACGATTCGCGCGCTCGGCGACACGGTGCGTCTGACGGCGGTCGCGAAAGATGCACGAGGCAACGCGATCGCGGGCAAGACTGCGGTATGGACGTCGCAGACTCCGAATGTCGCGACGGTCGATGCGGCTGGCATCGTGACGGCTATTGCCGAAGGTGCCGCGACGATTTCGGCAGCGATCGATGCGCAGTCGGCGCAGCGCGTGGTGCAAGTACGTCAGCGCGGAGCCAAGCTTGTCATTACCAGACAACCGTCCGGCGCGCGCGCCGGCGTGGCGCTGACAACGCAGCCCGTCGTGCAGGTGCAGGATGCTCGCGGAAATTTGCTGGCATCCGACAACAGCACGGTGGTGACCGCGACGATTGCGTCGGGTGGCGGAAGCGTGACCGCTGGCTCCACCGCCACGGCCAGCGCCGGTGTGGCGACGTTCAGCACGCTCGCCCTCGGAGGCACGATTGGTGCACGCACCATACAGCTCACTGGTACGAGCGTGGGGAATGTTACGAGTGAGTCGTTCACGCTGACTGCGGGGAACGCCTCGCAACTGGTGGTCGCTTCAGGCAGCGGTCAGAGCGTGCTGGCCAACAGTGTCGCCGCGCAGCCGCTCGTGGCTGCCGTACGCGATGCGTTTGGCAATGGCGTGAGTGGCGTGCCGGTTGCGTTCGCCGTTACCGCCGGTGGAGGCACGCTCGCTACGACTCTCGGTGCGAGTGACGCCAGTGGCAACGCAAGCACGACCTATACCCCCGGGCGAAACGCCGGCAGCGGCGGCGTTCGTGCCACCAGCAGCGCGCTGGCCTCAGCGCAAGCCGACTTTGCCGTCACGGTATTGCCCAATGGTATCGTACGCGGCACGGTCACTGTCTTGCCGTTTAACGCCTCGGCTGGTGTTGGTGCGGTTCGTGCGGCGCGCGCCAATGGCGCGCCGTCCAACAGTGCCACGTCGACCGGAGTCACTGCGGTTTCCGCAGTGGCGAGCACCGATTATGTGCCGGGTGAATTGCTGGTCACGTATAAAAGCGACGCGGTCGAAGCACCGGCGGTGAGTGCTGGTACCGCGACTGTGCGGGCCGCTGCTCCGCGCGTTGGACGCTCGATGCGATTGGCGCTGGAGCCGCTTGTCGCGCGACGAATGGTTCGGGTGACGGGCGTGTCACCGGTGGTTCGCACCGCGCGCGTACGTCTCGAAGATGGCGTGACCGAGGCCGAGGCAATCAGTGCGTTGCGCGCTGATCCGCGTGTTCAAGCGGTAGAACGGAACGGTGTGGTTCACACCGATCGCGTGCCTGACACGCCGATCGACGCGTATCTGCGTGGAGTGTACGATGATCGCGACGGTCAACTGCGCGCACTCAATCCGCTTTGGCGGGAATCGCACACGCAGATCTTTCCGCAGCCGGGCGCCTATCCTGACAATGCACAGTTCCCTCATCAGAGTTGGCACTACAACATGGCCGGGCTGCCGCAAGCGTGGCAGACCACGACGGGAAGCGCGAGCATCATTGTGGCCGTCATCGACGATGGCATACGCTTCGATCATCCCGCGATGAACGGTCAACTGACGAACGACGGATACGACTTCGTGCCCGTGGGTACGGTCGCAGCGTGTGCCGGCGGTACCGTGAGCACGAACGGTGATGGTGACGGGCCCGACGCCGATCCTACCAAGCCCAACTCGGTGTCGTTCAATAGTGGCAACACATGCGTGCTCGGCACCGACGCGAGCGGCAATCACGGACTGCATGTGGCGGGCACCATTGGCGCCACGCGCAACAACAGCTTAGGCATCGTTGGCGTGAATTGGGCGGTCAAGATTCGTCCGATTCGAGTGCTGGGCGTTCATGGCAGCGGATCGAATTTCGACGTCACGCAAGGCATTCTGTATGCGGCCGGTCTACCTGCGGACAATGGCGCCGGCGGCACGGTGACCTTGAACGGACCACCGACTCGCGTGATCAACATGAGCCTCGGCGGGAGTTCGTTTAACACCGCGATGCAAAACGCGGTGTTGGCGGCCGAGGCCGCGGGCATTGTCGTGGTCGCGTCAGCTGGCAACAACAACACATCTACGGCGCAGTATCCTGCGTCGTACCCGGACGTGATTTCCGTGTCCGCGCTCGGGCCGTCGCTTAACAAGGCCTCGTACTCGAGTTTCGGCCCCACGGTAGTTGTGGCCGCCCCCGGCGGCCAAACCAGCGCGGGCTTCACGAGTGGCGTTCTGTCGAGCACGTGGAACTATCAGACGGGTCAACCGCGAACTGATTCGTGGCAAGGCACATCGATGGCCGCGCCGCATGTGACGGGCATTGCCGCGCTCGTACTCGCCGCGCAACCGTCATTGACGTACGCGCAATTGCGCTCCCGCATCGTCGACTTTTCTGTCGATCTCGGTTCGACCGGGCGCGACAACACGTACGGATTCGGGCTCGTCAACGCGCGAAACGCAATGTCCGCCAGCTTTGGTCCGGCTCGACGCGTGTTTGTTCGCCTCATCGATGCGACGACTGGTGCGGTCGTGCGCACCGTACAAACGGCGGCGAACGGCTCCTATGAAATTGGTGGCCTAGCCGACGGACAATACTGGGTGTTCGCGGGCGAAGACGAAGGGGGCGATGGCGTGATTGGCCTTCCCAGTCGCGCCTTCGGCCGCTTCGCAGTAACCACCGTGCCGGCAGTGATTGCTGTCGCCGGTGCAGACGTGTACCCGGCGACGTTCGAGATTCGCAACACATTTGAAGTGGAGCCCAATGGCGCAACCGACACGGCCAATGAATTGCTCGTGGACGGGTACGTCAACGGCGATATCACGTCGGTCGTCGATCAGGATTTCTATCGCATTCGGGTGACGCAGTCCGGCACGTACATCATTCAAGTGACCGGACAGAGCGCAGCCTGCAAAGTGGCCAACGAGGCCGATCCGAATCTCGCGTTGCTGTCCGCGGCAGGCGCCAGCCTTGGTCAATCGGACGATCTCGACTCGGCGAACGGCGACTACTGCGCACGACTGTCGCTCAGCTTGCAGCCCGGTACTTACTACGCGCGAGTCGGCGGCACGGCTGTCGGGCGCTACGTGGTGAGCGTGCGCAAACAGTAACGCCACGCACGATCGCCGTATCGACGTTCGTCTCCAGATGCCTCGGGTGGCGCGCCGCATCATCGACTCACTCGTCGATCGCGCTGCGCGCCGCCACCACCAGAAAGAGCAAATAGCAGAGCACGAGGAACCTGTTCGCCCAGCCCATCACGGCGATCACGCCCGTCGGTATCGTGTGCCACGGTTCGCCGGGTTTGAGCACTACGCCCGCTGCACCAGCAGATTTCATCAGTAGGGCGAATGACAGTGCCATCAGGATCACGCTGATCCACGGCAGTTGCGCGACCATCAACAGGCGGCGGCGTCGAGCGGGCGCGGCGACGCTACCGCCGATGAGCATCGCGCCGAGGGCCAGTGACGGTACGCCGATGGCGAACGCGGCGCCGTGCAGCGGATGGTGAATGTCGTAAATCGCCGCCATCGCCTCACCGATGCCGGAGAGCGCAATCAGGATCGTGCCGATCTTGCGCCGACGTGACACCGCGCGTGGCCAGAGGGTCCACGCCGTGGTCCAGGACGCCGCACCCCACATAGCAAAGAAGGCGGACAACAACCACGGCACACGCCCGTCGGCGTATTCACTGATCATGCGCCACGACGGATCGAGCTGCGGATCGGTGAGGTGTAGCGCGATCAACGCGGCCGTGGCGACGCTGGCGAGCGCCACGGTCGCGCGAACGGAGTAGGGGCTGGTGGTAGACATTTCGTGAGAGTATACTCTAGTTAAATGGCGCGCAACTACGACTCCTCCAAGCGAACGGCCAAGGCCGACGCCTCCCGGCAAGCCATGCTCGATTCCGCGCGTGTGCTCTTTGCGCGACATGGGGTGGACCGCGTGACCATGGCGGAGATTGCCCGCGAGGCGCGTGTGGGCGCGTCGTCCGTGTACGCGGCGTTTTCATCGAAGAGCGGACTCCTGCGCGCGCTCATGGAAGAGGCACTGTTCGGCTCGCAGTTCCGCGACGCGCTCGCGCGTCTGGAAGCGGAGACCGATCCAGTATCGACCGTTATCCGCAGCGCCGAGATTGCTCGCGCGATCTATCAAGGCGAGAGCGAGTCGTTGGGACTGGTCCGCGGCGCATCGATGTTTGCGACGGAGTTGCGCGAGATTGAGCAGGAGTTCGAACAGCTCCGCTACGACATGCAAGGTGATCGGCTCCGCGCGTTGCAGGCGGCGGGGCGCCTGACGCCGTCGTTGTCACTCGTCGACGCGCGTCGCGTGCTGTGGGCGCTCACGAGCCGCGATCTCTACCACAATCTGGTCCATGTCGGCGGGTGGTCTCCCGCGCGGTACGAGCGATGGCTGGCCGACGCCATTCGCGCCCAACTCGTCGCGCCACGAGCCCGTCGGCCTCGCCGTTTACCCAAACCGTAAGAAACCAGCATGCCCAAGCCACGCGTCGTCGCGCCGCCGCCTCCCGCTCCGGGAACGAAGGTCATGGGGCCGGCCAGCTATTTCGCCAGCATCGAGAAGCAATACGGCCGACCAATCCAGCACTGGCTGAATGAAGCGGTACGATTGCTGGATTCCAAGACGCACATGGAGGCAGTCACGGCGCTCAAGTCGACGCACGGCATGGGCCACGGTCATGCGAATGCGGTTGTCGCATACGTCAAGCACAAGTTGGCGAAGATGTAGCACGTTGTAGCGCACACTCGTCTCGCGTGACATCTTCGTCGGCGTTGTGGGAGTTTTCCGACCACCCCGCCATCGACACTTGCCATGCGCCGACCGTACGCTTTCGCTCTCTCCGCTCTGCTCTCGTCTGGCGCCGCTCGTGCGTCGGCACAGGAGCCGTATTCGTGGCGCGACTCGCTCAACTTTCACACGTTCAGCATCGCCGCCATCGATTCGCGAACGGGTGAAGTAGGGGTCGCCGTCACGACTCGCGTGGCGTGCGTCGGCAACGGCGTACCGTGGGTGCGCAAAGGTGTCGGTGCGGTTGCCACGCAGGCGAATACCCGCACCGAGTATGGCAACGAATTGCTCGACGCGCTCGCCAAGGGCGAAGCGCCCGACGCCGCGCTCAAACGACTGCTTGCTGCGGACAGCGGATTTCAATCGCGACAGATTGGCGTGATCGCGATCGACGGACGGTCGGCGCAGCACACCGGCACTGGGCCAAACGCGTGGGCGGGTCATCGCTCCGGCAAGAACTACGTGACGCAGGGCAACATCCTCGTTGGTCCGCAAGTGATCGAAGCGGTGGCCAAGAGTTTTGAAGCGAGCGAGGGCTCGCCGCATCATCTTGCCGACCGCTTGATCGACGCGATCGAGGCTGGCTTCATTTTGGGCGGCGACAAGCGCCATGGACTACGCACGTCAGCCGCCGTTGTCGTGGCGGATTCCCGACCCGGCATGTCGCGGCGCACGGACGGCCAGACGGTGAACATCAACGTCTGCGAAAACGAAAATCCGGTGGGCGAGTTGCGACGCATATACGACGCTGTTTCGCAAACCTTGGGCTATCGCACCTTGCAGCAGTTTTCGGGCGGCGATGTCTATCAACTCAAGGTGATGCTCAACGCGCTCGGCTTTTACAAGGCTGGCGAAACGATGAGCCCTCGTATGACGGACGCCAATACGTTCACCATCGAAACGGTGACCGCGGTCGACGCATTCCGTACGAGCGAGAAGATGGGCACGCCCGCCGTGGGCGGCTCCCCCGCGGGGCTCGTCGATACAGAAACCGTGGCCCGTCTCTGGTCCGCGTTGGAGCGGGCAGGGAAGGCCACGGCGGTGCGTCAGCAGTTGCTGGACATCACGATGATCCGCCGCTGACATTCGCGACGGATCATCGTGGAGGAACGCCGGAATCGTGGCGTTACTTGAGCACCGCCGAGCGGATATCGACTTGCTTCGAGTCCAACAATTCGCCCGAACGTGAGCGGAGTTCGACGTACACTTGATACGGCGTGTCGTAGGACACGATCGGACCTTCGAAATCGATGAACGACGACATGCCGACGTTCGCATAGTTCAGTTCATCGCGATCGGTGTTCATGTTGTGCACGCGCAGGCTCACGGTTCCGCCCAAACCGCAGTCTTGCGCATCCGTGGCGAGCCAGATGGCGGCGTAGATGCCCCAGTAGCCGCTGGTCGCCGTTTCGTGCACGAACGGCGTGCACGGTAGCGGATCGAGCGTCGACACGGTGGTCGAGGCGGTGGCTACGACTGTATTGGTCGAACCGGCGACGGCGGTCGCATCGATGCGATAGGTCGTGAGGTTGTACGGCAGCGTCCAGATCGCGATCGTGCCGGCAAGGTCCGCGACCGATTGCCACACCACGGCGCCGGTCGACAAGTCGGTCGCGCGCATCGACACCCGCGTCTTCGACTGGCAGGAGTTCAGTACGTACGTGGCCGAGAAGCTGTTGCCGGTGAGCGCTTCGGTGGCCGCAGCCGAGACGGAGAGCGTGTTCGTGCAGCTCGTCTTGCCGCCGCCGCCACCCGTCGAGCCACCACCCGTCGACCCACCACCCGTCGACCCACCACCGCTCGTCGAACCGCCTCCACCACCGCTACCACCCGAGAGTCGGGGCGTCAGCGCACCGTTGGGTGAAACGGCGTCCTGGCTGCACGCCGAGAGAAGCCCGGCAACTGCAAGGCTACCAACGAGAAGACGGAAATTACGAAGCATGGAGAGCTCGAGGCCAAGGTGGAGGCGACGCACGCGCTGGATCACGCGTCATCGGATACTCCCCTTCATGGCATATGCCGTGCCTTGCCACGCGCGACTCGATGTCACGCCAAATCAATTGCCGCGCATGCACTTACCATTTTGTGAAAGCTTTCGCACCACACGCGCCCTGTTATGCGTCGATAATGGCTCTCACATTTCGTTACATCGGAGACGAAGGTGAATCGGAGTCGCTTAGAGGCGCGATAGGCCGTTTGGCACCCACCTTGGCCAGCACTGACGCCGGAATCGCGAAGGTCTCGATAACCTGCGCGTGCGACATGACACCCATCGCTTCGCGCTGCACAAAGTATCGCCAGACCGCGTCGGCGCAGCGGTACTCGGCGTCGATTCGCTCTTCGTCGGTGAGCGACGCACGCAATACGGCCAGCGACTGTTCGATTTCGCGACCCACGCGACCGAGCACCACGGCGCCATCGGCCAGTAGCACAGCACGGAGTGCTTTGTCGCTGTCCATTAGCGCGGTTGGCCCGTGTAGCGCTTCGTTGTCGTTGTCAGTCGAGGAGAAAACGTCACGCGGAGAAATCAATCGCGTGTCTACGCGCCAGTGAAGCGCTCACGCCGAACCAAGACGCGTTTCCAGCGCGCGCCTTACTGCGGCGAGGTTCTCCAGACGTTTGGGCGTATTCACGGTGAGGTCGGGCGCCTCGAGATCGGGCGCGCGCAGCAGCTTGAGTAGTGCGCTCGCCGCATGATAGCGGTTCAGATAATCGACGCCGCTATCAATGACGCCGAAGAGCACCCATCCGGCGAGTTCGAGCGAAGAGGTATCGCCGATCACGCGCCAGATCGTGTATTGCTCACCAAATCGGCCGGCGCGCACCAAGTCGATCAGCGCCTGCGGACGCATGGCCGCATACCGGCGATACTCATCATCGCCGTCTTGCTCGTAGCGTCGCTGAAAATCAGCGTAACTCAAATCAGCCTCCAGGATCGGCGCACAGTGGCTGCAGTTCAGGTCGTACGCAATATCGAGATCATCAGCCCAGCCGCGATCGACGAGCTCACGGCTTGAGGTGCAGCCGCTCAAAAATGTCACCAAATCGGATCGGCGTCGATACGCCCCCCGTCAATCGAGAGAGTGTCGCCCCATTGGGCGAAGGCAAGACTAGGCGCTGATTGGGCGAAAGCTGCTGCAGCGATAGAGGCGACATCGACGCAGGTGCTGAACGACAGTACGTCGACGACGATCAGGACGTCGACCGTAGGCGCAAGTGTCGCCACTCCATTTACGCCCCACTCGCAGCGCACGGCGTACCCGCGTTGCTCGCCAATCGAGTTCGAGTCGTTCATAACCGTGAAAATGAGCGTGAGACGGGCCGACGTTGTCACAGGGGACGACCCGTCGTTCGCCGACAGCGTGTTCCTTGAGCGGGTTCGCGGAGCGGGTACGTCAATCGTTCCGTACGAATGGATCGTAACGAATCTCCGGTAGCGCGCCCTGCTCAGCCGGGGTAATGTATCGCGGCCGACAATTTCAATCGGCCCCTCTCTTTATACTCTCGCCGAGGTCGCTGTGTCTGCTTCAGCATCTGCGCTTAACGCCACCACTCTCGGGTGCTCTCTCACCTGTAAGGACATCAACGCGTCCATTCGCTTCTACGAGGAAGCCGTTGGTTTCGCCGTCGAGATGAAGTTTGAACACGAAGGCAAGGTTGTCGGCGCGGTGGTCGCGTCCGGCAGCATTCGCATTGTGCTCAACCAGGACGACGGCAAACTGGGGTGGGATCGCATCAAGGGTCAGGGATTCTATCTGCAGTTGAACGTACCGAGTGCGGCCGATGTCGACGCGGCTGCGGCGCGAATCAAGGCGGCTGGCGGCTCGCTGATGAGCGAGCCCGCTGACCGTCCGTGGGGCGCACGCATGTTCCAGTTCAAGGATTTGGACGGCTTCAAGCTCGGTGTGTCGACGCCGCTGGCCGGATAACGCCTGAGGCTTCCTCGGCGTATTCATCAAGGTGGCCGCGACGACCGGGCCACCTTGATGCGTTTCATGCTCTCACGAGCTCAACATCCTCCGGCCAGGACAACGGTGCGCGCGCGAAAATTTCGCGGTTCCGTGATCGGTGCGCTGACGCTTGTCGTCGCGCAACTCATCGCGCACTTCGGGGCGTCGCCGATGGCTGCTCAAAGATTTCGTGGCGGCGGCTGCTCGTGGGACGAAAGCTCCATCGCGCCCAATGGACGATCGCCCTACTGGACGAATCCGTTCATGCACAACGAGCCGTACGACGGCAAAGTGCTGATCGCGCGCATTTGGTATTCCGGGTACTTCGCCTACTGCGCGGCGTCGGCGCCGTATGGTAACGAGTTCAGCGTCGGATGGGCCCACGATTTTCCGCATCCGGAGGAGAATCTGGCCAAGATGATCAATGGGCTCTCGACCGCGAAGACGCACGTGAGCGCGAACATCTATCGCTTCGATGATCCCGAGCTGGCAAAGTTTCCGGTCGCCTATCTGACCGAGCCTGGCGGATGGACCGTGAACGCAGCCGAGGCGAAGGCCGCCCGTAATTATCTCTTGAAAGGCGGGTTTCTCATCGTTGATGATTGGCGTGGCGCTTCGGCGACCTCCAATGCGGTGGCCGCCCTCAAGGCCATCTTTCCGGAACTTCGTCCCATCGTTGTGCCGGACAATCACCCGGTCTTCAATTCGTTCTTCCAGATTCGTAATGCATCAGCTCTGCTGCGAAACCAGAATCGGGGATACGGCGGCGTGGCGGAGTACTGGGGCTATTTTGAAAACAACGATCCCAACGGTCGATTGATGGTGATCTGCGACGTTAACGAAGACGTGAAAGATTACTGGGTGTGGTCGTCGACCGGACGCGACGCCATCGATGTCAGCAACGAGGCGTATAAACTCGGTATCAACTACGTGTTCTATTCGCTGACGCACTGAGCGGTGCCGCGGCGTCAGCGATCATCGAAAGTCCAACACGCTTTGATGCCCGACGAGGGGAACAATGGCCAATCGACTCGTAGTCTTTCTCCACGGCTGGTCCGTCAGCAACACTGATACGTACGGCGGACTTCCGGAGCGTCTAGCGGCGTCCGGCGATATCGCTGGCGACACGATCGAACTGAAGGAGATTCGCCTCGCGCGATACGTCTCGTTTCACGACGAGGTGCGAATGGACGATCTCTCGCGCGCACTCGAATCGGCTGTGCGCACGGAATTTGCCGACGCGATCGCGTCCGGTCAGCGCTTCACAATGATCACGCACAGCACCGGCGGTCCGCTCGCGCGCGAATGGTGGTATCGCTACTACGCGAGTCAGGGGGCCGACAATCGCTGCCCGATGTCGCACTTGATCATGCTGGCGCCCGCAAACTTTGGCAGTGCGTTAGCGCAGCTCGGCAAGAGTAGGGTTAGTCAGCTGAAGTCGTGGGCTGAAGGCGTGGAACCAGGGCAGGGCGTGCTCGATTGGCTCGAGTTGGGCAGTCCCGAAGCGTGGGAGCTGAATGAGGCCTGGATTCGTGGAAAGTTTGCGCAGAATCCGTCGGCGCCGGTATTCCCATTTGTCATCAGCGGACAATCGATTGACCGTTCGCTGTACGATCATGTGAACAGCTACACCGGCGAGAACGGCAGCGACGGTGTAGTGCGTTGTGCATCGGCCAATCTCAATGCGTGCCTCGTGCGTCTTCGGCAACAGCCAATCGCGACGGCCGAAGATCCGGCCAGCTCGCCGCTCGAGTTGCGCCCGAAGACGATTGCCAAAGCCCCCAAGACCGCGTTTCGACTGCTTGAAGGCGCGTCGCACTCGGGAAAAGACATGGGCATCATGCGCTCAGTGCGCGCGAACGGTGCATCCATGCCAGCAGTGGTGAACGCCATTCGCTCGGCGCTCGGTGTTACCACGAGCGCAGAGTACGATCGGCTATGTAGCCAGTTCGATACCGAATCGGCGGCTGTCTACGTTGCGGAGCGGTGCGAGCTCGAGAAGGTCACGGTGTTGCCCGATCGCAAGTTCATTCACGATGCGATGAGTATGCTGGTGTTTCGCGTGACCGACTCCGATGGCAATCCGGTGAACAACTTCGATTTGCTGCTCACCGGTCCCGAGAGCGATCCGAACAATCTGCCGCAGGGATTCTTCAAGGACCGTCAGGCCAACTCACGCGCAAAGAACACGGTCACCTACTTCGTCAATCACGAACTGCTGATGGGGAGCGAAGCCGTCGGGCCAACGGGATCGGGCGACGTATGGCGCGGGAAAACAGTCGGCATCGACGACTTGGGCATTCGGGTCGAAGGCCGGCCGTCAGAGGGATTTGCGCACTACGTACCCGCCGAGTACGAGGCGCGGGCCACGCAATTCGCGACGGCGATCGTGCCGCATCAGACCACGCTGGTCGATATCGTGCTGCAGCGCGTCGTGCACGAAGGCGCGCTGCAGCTCGGACATGGTACCGACCGGCGAGGCTCGTTCAAGAATCAGGCGGAAGGCCGCGTGATTCCCGAACGAGATGACGGCGCGTAGCGTCAGGCCGCAATGACGGCATCGAGCTTGTCGAAGGAGCCGGTCCAACCGCCCGTCATGCCGGCCTTCGCCGAATTGAACGTTGCGCGCTCTTCGCTGCTCGCGTCACCGTAGACTTCCCAGCGAACGGTCACGCGCGTTTGCTTTGACCCCTCGGCGGTGAACTGCACCGTCGTTTGCATTTTCTCCGGCCAGGTTGGCGCGGCCGGATGACGTGAGAGATTGCCGTCGGCATCGGTGAACCACTGCACGTAGCGCAACAGGTCGGGGCGACGCAGTTCGAGATACGAGGTGCGGCCATACATCGTGAACTGACCATTGGTCATGGAGTACCGGCCTTCGCCGCCGGCGCGAATGTCGGCTTTTTGGAACTGCATCGTGAAGCCCGTTGGCGCGACCCATTGGCTGAGGCGCTCCGGGTTCGTCCACAGATCGTACATCGTTTCGATGTTGGTGGCGAAGCTGCGATTGATGAGGAAGATGTTGGTTTTCGTCTGCTCCTCCTCGAGATACTCGCCCAGTCGATCCCAGGTCGAGTTGCCGTTGTGCGTCTTGATAATGTGACGCGACTGTTCGGCTTCCTCGAGGGTGGCGAATGACATGCTCATGTCGAGTTCCGTCTTACCGCCCAGATCGCGAAAGAGCGCGGTGACGCGAAACATCGGCTTCGCATCGGCCGATCTGGCACCGTGGTCATACACGAGCCGTTCGCGCGGCACGACTTCGTGATACCGCGTGAAGTTTGGCCAGTCCGTGCCGTCGGGGCCGTGCATGATGTAGTCCCAGCTTCCGCCGTTGCGCAGATCTTTGCTGTTGGTGGTAATGGTGAAGCCGCGTGGCCCCCACCACTTGCTCACGTGATTGATGTCGGTCCACGCATCCCACACGAGCGACACCGGGGCGTCGTAGATGCGCTTGATGCGAATGACGTTAGCGGGATCGTCGTGCAGCGTGCCGACGACGGCGGCGTTAGCGGTGGCGGTCATGACTGGGCTTCCTCTTGGGGTGGTGAGTGGCAATGGGCGTGACAGTTGCGTCGGGCGGAGCGGACATCGTTTTCAGGTAATCGCCCAAGCGGTCGAGGGCGTCTTCCATATGCTGGCGGTAGTCGTCCATCCATCCGGCGGCGTGGATGAGCGGCGTCGGGTTGAGCTTGCACGGCCGGTATTGGGCGTCGCGGGTCTTGGTGATGAGCCCCGCCTTTTCGAGCACTTTGAGGTGCTTGGTCACCGCCGGTAGGGTCATGCGCGCCAGAAACGGCTCGGCAATGTCGTTGACGCTGGCCTCTCCTTTCCGCAGGCGCGCGAGGATCGCCCGACGGGTCGGGTCGGCGAGCGCGGCGAAAGTGAGGTTGAGGTCGTCGTCGGACATGATTTACCGATAGGTTAATTAGCTAGTTGGTATAATAAGCGACCCAATCCGGCGCGCAAGGGGGGGGAACGCTCCCCTATTTCTTGGCGGGCAGGCTCTTCACGAAGGTGAGGCCGGCCTCAACCCACGCAGCCAAGTCCTCGTCGCGCTCGAAGCCCGGCGCGTCGACATAGACGTAGCCCTTGAGCGGCTTACCGGTGAAATCCATGACCCGTACGTGCTTCTTCTTGAGCGCAGCCTCGTACGCCGTGGGACCGACGCGCACCATCAATCGATCTTTTGATATGCCGATGAACATGTATCCGCGGTGCATGAACGCGATGCCGCCGAACATGCGGCGTTCATCGATGCGTGTGCGGCCGAGTGCCTCGCGAATGCGTTCGGTGAGTCCTTCGTCGATGGCCATTGTTCTCTCACACTGGTAACACGGCTCGTCCGGCGGCAAGATCGGCCAGCAGCGCCACATGCACATTGAGTGCATCGATGACCCGGTAGCCGGGATTGTATCCGTCGAAGGCGAGTCCGAGGTCGGTACCCGCGAGCACGATTGCTTCGGCTCCCATTTCCTGCACCATGCGCGTGCCGGCGGCAAAGAGCGCCGCGCGCTGCTCATCGGTGCAGACGCCGGTCACAGCGATGTCCTGATACATCTGTCCCAAACGCTCGATGTCGTCATCGCAGGCGACGGCTCTGGTTTCGCGCAATTGCCCATAGAGTTTGGTGCGCATGACAACCCGAGTGCCGAGCAGCCCCACGCACTTCACCCCGGCGCCGACGAAGTGCGCATCGAGTGGTGCGACTGCGGAAACGAGCGGCAGCGAAGAAATTCGCGCTGTTTCCTCGAAGCAGAAGTGTCCGCCGAGCGACGTGATGGCGGCGCAGTCGGCCCCAGCCGCTTTGAGCCGATCGATGAGCGCCGCATAGATAACGGCTTGCTCCTCTCGCTGATCGGCGAGGTTGTGACGGATAAGCGTGTTGACGTCGGCCTGCACGATAGTGAGCTCGAGCGGTGTATTGAGCTCACGCATGCGCGCGCACAAACGCTGGTAGTACACGAGCGTGGCGGCGGGGCCGATGCCGCCGATGAGACCGATATGCATGGTACCGTTTGCTTAGTGCGGAAGAGGGCGCGGATATATCTCGCGCATGCCGTCCTCGTTCGGATTAAACGTGGACATCTGGCCCGTTTTGTACATCGATTCAATCGTAAACGCCGCGGCGGCGGCACCCGGTGCGGCGTGATTGAGGCCGGCCTTCACGTTGCCTTTGTAGGCGTGCACGGTAACGTGCGAGTATCCCAAGGTTTGCAGCGCGGTATGAAATCGATCGCCGAACGAACGCGAGAGATTCGGCGACTGGTCCATCTTGAGATGCGGCTTCTTCGCCCGCGCCTCCGCTGCCGCGACGCGCTCGTCGACGGCGGCTTTCACCTTGGCGGCCATACCGCCCTTCGCAGTCTTCAAATTTCCGGCGAAGTTCTGCGCGATCTGGTTCTTGCTCACGTTCACTTCGAGCTCTCGCGCGCGATGGTCCTCGTCGTCTGAGAGGCCCGCGCCACACGCCAGCAACTCGATCAACTTATGCCCCACCGGTAAACCTTCGTCCTTCAGGTTTTTCGCCAGCGATTCGGCCGTGTACGTCTTCCAGACGGACGGATTGTTGTCGACGAGATCGGGAGCGCCGAGCGGACGCATCAGATTGTCGGGACGTTCCACGCCTTCGCTGGCGGTATTGCGATCGGCGCCGACGCGCTCCATGCCGATTGCGCCGGTGCCGTGAATCACGACGTAGAGGACATCGTCGTTGCCGACCCCGCGAAGACATCCACCGCCGAACGCTCTCCGGATGCCTTTCATGCGTCCCTTGTCCGATGCATTGCGCAGCGCCGCGCCGCATGAACCGGCGGCGAGATCGTTCATCTTCGACTGAAGATCAAGCGCAATCTTCTGCAGCCCCGGTGTGGGAACGGGGAGATAGATGTGGCTGGGCATGCCCTGAGGATATGGGTTGGCGCGCGTAACTCACCGTTGGGCCCGCACGGGCTCCGGCAAGTGTTTCTCCTGAACGACAGAGATTTTACGGGCCGTGATGCGATCCGGCGAGAAGACCGTGGCGCGGATCGCTCCCTATCGACTCACTGCTTGACGAGCGTTACTGCGAAGCTGGGATTAAGCGCGCTGGGCGGCCCGTACTTTAAGGCACCGTCGAGAATGGGACCGGAAACGGCTGGCCCCCGAAAGTGTGCTTCCGTGCCGTAATCGAACACGAAGTCCAGCGTGGTTTGCCTGACGCCGGCAACGCCAGTCACGGTGATGGTGCCAGAGCGCCCCGCTTCAATGGCGTAGTATCCCACTCCGCTCACCGTTGAATCGTGCGCGGTGACGGTAAAGGAAAAGGCGGCCCCTGGTATCGTGACGGGCTGCTGCCAATTGCCCTGCATCGCCGCCGCGTTCGTGGTGACCGACGGATCGACGCCAGTTCCGGTTGCACGGTCGGTACCACACGCCGACAACAGCGTCAGACCAATTGCGCAACACGTCGACACAAACGTTTCGCGGTGCATCGTCACCTCCGGGTCCAGCCAGGATACTCCTGACATCGCGATCAACTGGCGATGTGATTGCCATGCATTCAACCATCAGACGATGTCACGCGTCACTCGCGGAGCGAGAAGCGAGCAGCGAGCAGCGAGCAGCGCAAATCGCTAAGCGCGACGCCGATCACGAATTCGATCGACGGGTTTTGACATCGCGAAATTTGGTCTGATCGCTCAGCCGCAAGCTGCCCAGCAGAGAATCGCCGCGCACCTGAAACTGCCAGAGCCCGCGCGGGATCGGGCACGACAACGTTGCGGTCGAGCGCTGGTAGCCGCACGATAGCACACCCATCTCCTCCTCGACTCCGCTCACCACTTTGCGCGCGTCGATGGTGAGGCTATCGACGCGCGACGTCGCCGCGATGCGATAGACGACAATTTCATCGTTGCATGCGGACGGTCGAACCAGGCACATGGATGAGCCGCGCCAGACGCCTAGTGCCGCGTTCGCTCCGTGAGTGGCCGGCTGCGTGGGCGCGGACGTCGAGGGCGAACTGAAGGTTCCAACCGAACTCACGAAGATCGTGACAGCGAGCATGTGACGCATCGGTGTGCTCCAGTAGTGGCGGCGCGGTGCTGATAACGCATCGGCGACGACGGCAGCACTCCGTCGGATCGTCGCGTGTGGCGTCAGTTCTTCCTGAGCGTATCCGCGAACGAATTGAAGTCGCGGAACAGTGCACTCCATCGCGTGTCGGAAAATTCGACATCCCACGGCTCAATGTACCGTGCGCGAAGCGCCTTCGCCTGGGCGAACACCTTAGAGTAGTCGTTCAGCGGAAAGCTTCCGGCGTTGTCCGAGCGATCGATAATCTGGCAGTACAAATCGCCGCGGAACGATTCGAGCACCGACAGCAGCGCTGGCTGATAGGTGGAATTTCCCGAGATCCACCACATGGCGGCGCCGACGCGATGATGCAAGGTCGAATCATTCCAGGCGCCGTTGATGATGTCGGCGGCCGGCGCCGCCGAGCCGAACAGCTCGTGAACTTCGATCGCCAATGGTTTTTGCGCGAACGCCATCGCAAACTGCTTCACGTTGCGCAGCGTCGCGTTCACCCACGTTGCTTCGCTGTATCCTGCGGCCGAGAACTCGGACTGTGAAAATCCGTTCAGATGCCCCTCGATGCCGTTCGCACTCATCTGCGGCACGTACACGAGCGCGAGTGACGAATCAGCAGCGTAACGTTGGCCAAGCGCCGTCGCGAGTTTCCCGAGATACGACAACGCGATGTCGTTCCACGGCAGCGGTAGTCTGAACGGCGCGCCGCGAAACAGGTAGTTGAAATAGGGCACACCGCGCTGGTCAATGAGCCAGCTTGGCGAACCGATACCTCCGGCCAGTACCGCGAGCGAGTACTGCTTGCCCGCCGCTTTCACCGCCGCAACCTGCTGATCGATTGCCGCGAAATTGAACGATCCCTCGGTTGTCTCGATCTCGCGCCAGTATACGCGAATCAGCACGCCGCGGTTCGTGGTGCTGTTCAATACGCTCGTGGACGTTGCGCCGGCGCTGGAGAACACTCCGCGCGGCTTGCGAATCGTGGACGAGTCGCTCGTGGCCGGGACGGAGGCATCGCTGGCGACGAGCGTGGCCGAACGGCACGCCGCCAACGCCACGACGACTCCCAGAATTGACGCAGTGAGGGCAACGCGAGGTGGACGTCGCATTCGGGAGGCGTGAGGGGGACCGATGGGGTTCCCGTTGAGACGCTCTCCGCGACGCGATGTTAGCGGAGCCTCAGACGGTCATTGCCATCAGGTGCAGGACATCCACCACGCCGCCCCCCAACCGCTCGTAGAACCGACGCGCCTCGGTGTTTCGCACGTCCACCGTCCACACAAGTTGACCCGCTCCGCGCGCGGTCGCGATTGCGGCCGCCTCGCGCATCAACGCCTTGCCGACCCCGAGACCGCGGGCGCGCTGACGCACGAAGAGATCGGCCACGAATAGCACGCGACTCGCGGCGTCCGTGTCGTAACCGTCGTGGTAGAGCAGATATCCATCGGCCCCCTGCTGGCCTTCCGCAATGATACCGTGAAACGCGGGATTCGCGCCGAACCCATCGCG
The DNA here is from genome assembly GCA_966096095.1 of uncultured Gemmatimonadaceae bacterium. Lineage (GTDB taxonomy): Bacteria > Gemmatimonadota > Gemmatimonadetes > Gemmatimonadales > Gemmatimonadaceae > Gemmatimonas. Next base: position 78,832 of record CBHTUR010000008.1, read on the forward strand.
TTCGAGCGCGGTGGCGTTGAGACGAAATTCGGTGGTGTCACCCAACTCGCGCAGGTATTGCGCGAACTCGGCGGCCATCTCTCCCACGACGGGGACGTCGTTGCGGAGCAGTGGACGCAGGACATGCGAATCGGAGGGCGGCATAAAGAAAGACCGAGGAACGACGATCGAGGAATGTAGACCGGGGCGACCAGCACACGTATCCGTCTACGACGGCCGAAGTTCCCGGAAGGCACGCGGGCGACGCACGCGTTTGGGGCGTAGCTTTGAGGCCAGTCCATCCCTCAGAAACGGGAGCTGTCCGATGAATCGCTTGTCCGCGTTGTTGCAGCAGACGCAACACGAACTCGAAGACGTCGCGAACGATGTCCACGAATACACCGGCATCGATCGCCGGGAATTCATGTTCATGTCGCTCATCGCCGCCGCGGCCAGCGCCGTGGGCGTGAGTACGGTAGCGCGCGCGCAAGGTCGCGCCGGCGGTGCACCGCAACCACCACTGCCTGCGATCCCCCTCGGCGAGAGTATGTCGTGGACGTTTCAAGTGTATCCGGGCGGAACGGGCGCACTCTACGAGAAGCTGATGCGCGAACGCGGTGCGGCCGCTTTCACGCGCGCGGTGTACGCGCCGACGCCGTGGACCGGCGCGATGCCCTCGTCGGATGAAGCGCTTGCGTATCTTCCCGCGCATCGGCTCTCGGCGCTCATCAAAGCCCGTCGCCTCACATCAACGCGACTAACCGACATCTATCTCGCGCGACTCAAAAAGCTCGACCCGACGCTGTTGTGCGCGGTAAGGATTCTGGAATCGCAAGCGCGGGCGGAAGCGGCCGCAGCCGACAAGGAGCTGGCGGCCGGAAAGTATCGCGGTCCGCTGCACGGCCTGCCGTACGGATTAAAGGATCTCTTCTCCGTGAAAGGCGCGCCAACGACGTGGGGCTCCGAGCTGTTCGAACACCGCGTGATTGATGAGGATGCCGAGATTGCCGTGCGCCTGCGCGAGGCCGGTGCCGTGTTGATTGCCAAACTCGCGACGGGACGTTTTGCGAACAATGACGTCTGGTTTCGCGGACGCACCAACAATCCGTGGGATACGCGTCGCGGCTCCAGCGGCTCGTCGGCGGGTCCGTCGTCGGCCACGGCTGCCGCGTGCGTGGCGTTCGCCATTGGCACGGAAACGTCGGGATCCATCGTGTCGCCTTCACGCGAATGCGGGTTGAGTGCGTTGCGCCCGACATTCGGTCGCGTGAGCCGACACGGTGGTATGGTGCTCGCCTGGTCGCGCGATCGCGTCGGACCGATTTGTCGCACGATCGAGGATTGCGCGATGGTCTTCAATGCAGTGCACGGCGTTGATGAGAAGGATCCGTCCACGGTCATGACGCCATTTCATTTCGACCGGCAGGTTGTGATGCGCAAACTGCGCATTGGCGTGGACGCCGGTGCGCCGAAGGAGTTCGTTGATCAGCTCCGGGCGATAGGCGCGAATCCAACGACAATTGCGGCGCGACCGCAGCCGGCCGCAGGCGGCGGCGGAGCGGGTGGCGGAGAATCGACCGCGTTCTTCGACTACTTCGTGCAGGAAAAGGCACGTGAGCTGGGCGTCGATATCGCCACAATCGAAGCAGCAGCAGCGCGCGCTGCGACCGCCGGACGCGGCGGAGGCGCCGCACCAGACACGGCCGGCGGACGCGGTGCTGCGACGCCCGTGCCTCCGGAGTTGGCGAGTATGGTGAGCTTGCCTGGCACAAACGGTCGCAGCGCGCGTGTCCTCGATTTCATTCAATCGCAACGGCGCCGACATATGCACATGGTTGAGATGGCGACGTTTCTTAAGGACGTGGATCTCTATGTTCCCTCGGCGGCCGGATGGGACGTTGGGCTGCACTCGCAGACGGGTCATCCGTGCGTTGTTGTGCCGTACAAGTTTGAGCCGCGGGTTGGCACGGCGCCCGGCGGTGGTGGCGGTGGAGGCCGTGGCGGACAGCGCGACACCACCACGCCGCCAACGTTCAACAGCATGCCGACGTGCGGCGTGATTGCCGGCAACCTGTTCAACGACGATCTCATCGTGTCGGTCGCGCATCAGCTCCAGCAGCATACCGACGCGCACACGCATCGACCGCAAATCTGAAGCTGTTTTCCGGTCCATCGAACTTCATTCAGTCTTCTTCACGATTTTTCCTGGAGTCCAACCCGATGCGCAGTCTCATGGGATTGCTGTGGGCACTCGGCGGGGCGGTCATTGGCCTGATCATCGGCGTGGTCGTGTCAGTGACATTTTCGACGGTCACTCACGCGTCCAATCGCGAGGGCGCGCAGGGATATCTGATGGTCGCGGTCGGCATCCTCGGCGCCGTTATTGGCTTAGTCGTCGGCTTGTTGCTGTATGCACGTTCGGCGCCGAGTGGGCAGGCATTTGCGTTTATCGGCTCGGGCACGTTTGGCGTACTGGGGCTGATAGCGCTGATCGCCGCCGGCCTCTACGCATTCATGAATTTGCGAGAGGCACCGCTCGAATACGGAGGTGCGATGGCGACGTTTGAAATGGAGTTCCGCATATCAACGGCGTCACTGCCGACCGATACCTCTTCGCGTTGGTTGAACATCGAAGTGCAGACCGCCAACTCTCGACCTGAAGGAACCGTGTTGTGGGACAAGCGTCGCGTTGAAGGGAATTACACCGTGATTCCGGTCGTGCAGGGCCCAATGTGGCGCTCGGGAAGTCGGTTTATCGTGGTGCGCATGACGGAACTGCACGACGAGATGTTCAACCCGCCGATTCCGCGCACGCCGAACCCGAAGGCCGATTGGAGCGAGTGGTACAAACCGAACTCGGTTGATCCGCCCTACGGTGTGGTACCGGCCGCCCCTCTCAAGCCGTTGCTCGAGTTTCGCTATCGCGTGCGCCCGTACGGGTCGGACGAATAGGTCCGTCATCCTCGCTACTTCCGACGAATTACGCATGAGTCTCTCTCGACCGTCCGACATGTTGCAGATCGCCGGTGCGCAGATCGCGCCAGTATGGCTGGATCGCGCTGCGACGCTGGCAAAGGTGGTGCAGTGGATCGAGCAGGCGGCGATACAGGGCGTGCAGTTGTTGGCGTTCAGCGAAGCCCTCGTGCCGGGCTATCCGTTTTGGATTGAGCTGACGGATGGCGCTCGATTTGACGCGCCGATCCAGAAGGCATTGCACGCGCACTATCTCGATCAGGCCGTGCAGATTGAGGCGGGGCACTTGACGCCCGTATGCGAAGCGGCACGACGGCATGCGATCACCGTGATTCTCGGCATCATCGAACGCCCGGTTGATCGCGGTGGCCACAGCGTGTACGCGAGCCTCGTCTACATCGATGCACAGGGTGAGATTCGCAACGTGCACCGCAAGCTCATGCCCACGTACGAGGAGCGACTGAGTTGGGCACCCGGCGACGGACACGGATTGCGCACGCAGCCGCTCGGCGCGTTCACGGTGGGCGCGCTCAACTGCTGGGAGAATTGGCTGCCCTTAGCCCGTGCGGCGCTCTACGCGCAGGGGGAGGACTTGCACGTGGCGTTGTGGCCCGGGAGCGTGCGCAATACCGAGCACATCACACGCTTCGTTGCACGCGAATGCCGATCCTACGTGTTGTCCGTGAGTGGGTTGTTGCGGGCGAGTGATATTCGGGACGACGTGCCGTTTGCCGATGCCATTCGCGCGAACGCGCCAGCCGTAATGGGGGAGGGAGGAACCTGTATTGCGTCGCCAGACGGTTCATGGCTGGTGGAGCCCGTGGCGCACGAAGAGCGCCTCATCATCGCCCGCTGCGAGCATCGACGGGTCCGCGAAGAGCGTCAGAACTTTGACGTAGCGGGGCACTACGCGCGGGCCGACGTACTGCAGTTGTCGGTTAATCGCGAACGACAGCGCGTGGCGCGCTTTTCGGATGAGATCCAATGACGCGATTGACTACGAGCGCCGTCTAAAGCGGCTCCATCGCTTGGGTACGAGATCGCGCATTGCCGCCGCGTCGGGATCCTCGCGAACTTCGATGCCATCCATTGTAATGGTCAGGTCGGACCGTTCGGGATCCTCGCGCTCGCGTTCGCGCTCCTCAAAATACTTGTCGCTGCCGCGATTGATGCGTTTCCCCATGATCGGCGCCTCGGTGATTTTGAGGAACAGTTGCATCAGCGCCAGCGCGAGCAGGCCGATACCGCCGAAGATGAGCAAAGCGTTTGGAATGTGAAGTCGAGTCATTTGCGTGGCGGCTCAAGTTGTTTTGTGGTATCCGTCGCACTAGACAGTGCGCGCTGCTCGCGAATTTTGCCGACACGAATTGCGCCGGCACCGCCAGCCATCAAGCCAAGCGAGGCAGCGAGCCCGAGCTTCGCGAGCGCAACATTGACCAGCCACGGCGCGCCAGCGACGCCGAGATGTCCCAACATGGCGATGCCAGTGACGACACCCACCGAGACGCCGATTCCCATCAGGATCTGGCCGACACGTCGCATGGCTTGCACCGTCGAGTCCGTGCTTAGGAGAACGAGTGGAGCATCTCCCTGAGGGAGGAGAGGATGACTCCGGCGACCGCGAGGTACTCCGCCGTCCAACTCAGGGCCGACGAGCGCCAGGTTAAGTGCGATGGATAGTCCGACTCACGCGGCCATGGTTCGATCAGGCGCACTCTGGTCGCGAGCGACTTGAGACGAGGCGCGGTGATGCGCACTGCTCGCGCGCTCGCGTGCGAGCGAGACGCGATAACGAGGAGCAAGAGCCAAACGAGTGGCCAAGACATTGGCATAGCGGCGCGGGAGACGTGCGGAGACTGACGCGAGCGCGCCCGAGCCGAGACGTCGGCGGGTGCGGTACGTCATAACTGGAATCTCGCGCGCGAGCACGGTGACGCCAGCCCCGAAAGGCGCGAAAATCGACTATTGACAAAAAAAGTTGTCAAAGGTACCATGCGGCCATGCTCGATATCCAAGTCATCGACGATCCGGCCGCCGCGACGGTCGCGATGGATCCGATTCGAAGTCGCCTGCTCGCCGAGTTGGCCACGCCTGCGTCGGCCGCGACCTTGGCGAATCGCGTCGGGTTGGCGCGGCAAAAGGTCAACTACCATCTCAATGCGCTCGAGGCGCACGGTCTCGTGCGAATCGCGGAAGAGCGCAAGTGGGGCGGGCTCACCGAACGGTTGCTGATCGCTTCGGCCGCGTCGTATGTCGTTTCGCCGAGCGCAATGGGGGCGGTGGCTGTGGATCCGCTGCGCGAAGTAGATCGTCTGTCGGCGAGTTACCTCATTGCGCTGGGCGCGCGCATGGTGCGCGAGGTTGCTGAACTCGTGCGTCGCGCCAACGCGGCGCGCAAGCAACTGGCAACGCTCTCAATCGACACGGAGCTGCGATTCCGGTCGCCCGCTGATCGCGCCGCATTCAGTCACGAACTCGCTGAATCGATCGCCGCGCTCGTCTCGAAATATCACGATCAATCCGCACCTGGCGGCCGCGCGCATCGCCTGGTTGTCGTCGCGCATCCAATGCCGCAAAAATCTCACTCCAAGGAGTCATCATGAGCGTGAAGAAAGAGGCCTCGGGACGGCGTTCCGTCCAGCTCGAAGTGCAAGTGCCAGGGACGCCGGAAGAAGTGTGGAGTGCCATTGCGACCGGTCCCGGTGTGTCGTCGTGGTTTGTGCCAGCGTCCTTCGAACAACAGGATGGCAAGCCCGTCGCAATGACTTGCACGTTTGGTCCGGGCATGGAAGTGCGCACGCCGCTCAAGGACTGGAATCCGCCGCACATGTTCAGCAAGCAATACGACGGTTGGACGCCAGGTGCGCCGCGCATAGCCGATGAGTGGCATGTGGAGGCGGTCGGCGGCGGGGTGTGCAAGTTGCGCATCGTCTACTCGCACTTTGCCGACAGCGATGAGTGGGACAATCAGCTTGAAGGCGCGGCGTCGGCGATGCCGGCGTTCCTCCGCACGCTGCAGCTTTACCTCACGCATTTCCGGGGTCAGTTCGCCACGCTGATGCAAGTTTCCAGTCAGGTTGCAATGACCGACGCTGAAGCGTGGAGCGCGTTGACGGCGGCGCTCGGTGTACAGGGGCTTCGCAATGGCGACAACTGGAGCGCACCGGCCGGAGCACCGCCGCTCAGCGGTGTGGTGGAGTTTCTCTCCGACGATCCAGCCGACGCGTTGCTTCGACTCGATGCGCCCGCACCCGGCATCGCGGCACTCGGCGCGTTCACGTTTCCCGGCGGGCCGACATCGGTGGCTGTGAATTTCTATCTCTTTGGCAACGACTCCGCCGACATTGTCGCGCGTGAAACGCCGCGATGGAATTCGTGGCTGGAGGAACAGTTTCCGACGCCGGCCGACGCGAGCAACTGACGGCAGCGCCGCCAACGCGTTGCGAGGACATAGCGTCTCGCGTGCCGGAGTAGCGGCACGCGAGCGCGGCGGTCGGTAGCGGTTCGCGCGAGCGGGAGACGAGAGATCGACGCGAAAGTACTACGGTGCGCGTCGCTGGAATGCGTCTGCATGGTCGCTAGCCCACTGTCGGAATGAACGGGCGGGGCGACCAAGCACGTTGGCAACACTCGTGGTGACGTAGGCGGGCGTGCCAGCGGTGGCCTGCCATGCGTTGAGGAGCATTTCGACGACGGCTGGCGGCCACGTAGCAGAGGTTTCGTGTCGAAACGCGGCGGGTGAGAGTTCGTGAAACGACAGCTGGCGCCCGATCGCATCGCCAATAATGCGAATCTGTTCAGCGTGCGACAGGGCCTCGGGCCCCGTGAGCACGTGGTCGTGGTTCTCAGAGGTGCGACGCTGCAATTCGTGCGTGACGACCGCAGCCAAATCGCGTTCGTCAATCGGTGCCGTTTCGACATCGCGGTACGGCCAACGCACCACGTCGCCTGTTTGCAGTTGCGGCGCCCACCAGTGCAAAACGTTCGACGCGAACATGCCTGGGCGAATGATCGAAGATGGAACGCCGGACGCTTTGAGGTTCGCTTCGAGCGTCGCGTGCATCGCCGCCATCGGATTGGGCTGCTGAAAAAACGGATGCGGCGTTTGATGCGGTGACGACAGCAGCACGAGACGCTCAACCTGTTGCGCAAGGCGCGCCACCACGACTTCGATTGTTTGCGGCGGCGCGGTCCAGACTAGAAAGACCGAGCGCACGTCGCGGAGCGCCTGTTCGAGTGACCCGGGAGCGGTGAGATCACCGCGCACGACGTCCACTCCGGCGGGCAGTGTTGCCGAATCGGGACGGCGCGAGAGCGCGCGCACAGGTACGCGTTGCGCGAGCAACTCGTTCACCACGAGGTGGCCGACGCGACCGGTACCGCCAATGACGAGCACCGGCTCACTCATCGTTGACGGGGCCACCTGATTTACTTTATAATGCAAAGCGCTTGGCGAAGACAAAGTTTGAACCGGGCGGCGGAGTCGAATCTCGGAGAGGATAACGGTGCGACAGCTGATGCGCCGCTTGCGCGGCACGATCGGGATGGGACTGACGTGGGGGCTGGCGTGGTCTGTGGCAGGCTTCGGCCTGGCAATCATCACGCGCTTTCAGGCCGACGCGCCGTTTCCGCTCGTGTTCTTCGTGTTCGGGTTTCTTGCCGGCATCACGTTTTCCGTGCTGCTCTCGCTGATCGATGGACGTCGGCGATTCGAGCAGATGTCGATGCCGCGATTTGTCGGATGGGGCGCGGCGGGCGGCGTGGTGTTGGCCACCATCTTTTCGTGGATCGCGTCGTTCGGCGTAGGCGACGTGCTCACGGTCGTGCCGACCTTTGCGCTGGCATCGGCGGCGTGCGCGTCGGGGTCGCTGGCGTTGGCGCGTCGAGCCGTTGGCAGCGCCGAACGCTCTGCTATCCCGAACTCTCCGACTTCGGCAATCGCGAGCGCAACCAGCGAATCTGTCCGCGATGGCTCAACTCGTCTTCCATCACGTGATACCACACCCACAGGTTAGTGGTGGTGCTGCGCATCCACGGCAACGTAGCGTGACTCGCGAGCCACTCGTCGTCCACGTCTTTGAGCCGAAGCAACGTGCGTTCGCGCACTGCTGAAAGGCGTGCGAGATGATCTTCAAGTGAACGCCCCGCCGTTGCCGCCCAGGCGTCGGCGCCGAGTCGAATGAGCGGTCCCCACTCGGCCGACTCTCCCGCGCCGGGTTGTCCACCTTCAAGGGTAAACGCCAGCAACGACCACTCGATGGCGCCCATGTGACCCAAGAGTGTGCCAATCGGATTGGATGTCGCGTCGTGCTGATGATCCAACTCCGCAGTAGAGAGGCCAGTCACCGACGCGACAGTGGTGGCGCGCGTGTAGGTCATCATTGCGACGAGCGCGCCGACGGTTGGCGTGTAGCCCTCGGCGGCAACGAGATCGGTGGAGGGAGGTAGCACGGTCGTCATGGGGAAGTGCTCAGGACGGCGTTGTATGAAACGAAAATGTGTGCCACTCCGATGTCGTGTCGATGACCGCCGGCCGCGCGGCGTGCGCAGCGACTATGCGCGTCCAAAACGGCAGTGCGTCGACGTTGCGCGCCGATACCCGTACCGTCCATGCACCGGGCATGCGCTCCCAGAGCAGAGCGATGGCGCGACTGGCGATTCCGGAACGACGAAACTTCTTGAGCACGAAAAACTCCGCGACGTCGTACACATCGGGCGACGTTGACACCGGCGAGCCACGGGTCGCGAGAACAAAGCCGACCAGTTTCGATGCTTGATATATCAGAAATGCGAAACGCGCAGCCGGCTCGCTCCAATACATCGGCAGCGATTGATAACCGTACCGACCATCGGCGCCGAGTGTAACCCGTGGAAAGACCACGCTCAGATCGTACGTGTACAGTTCGAGCAAGCGCGCCAGCACGTCGTGGTCGGCCGGCGTGGCCTGAACGAGGACAACGTCGCGGTCATCGTTCATGTGAACGAGCCGAGAGTAGGTCGATACCGCGCACGTATCGTTAGCGACGCGGCGCGCGGGCGATAAACTGCGCGCTTTGTCGGCCAACGAGATCGACCAAGTTGCCCATCGCAACCTCAACGTCAACGAGATGCAATCCGAACTGCTCAATCAAGTCGCCTTGGATATCTCGGCTGGCCGGACTGCCCGCACCGCGCTGCACCGTTACTTCGAGATACGAGGCGAAAGCGTTGCTGGTGCAGCGTCCCTTGAGTAGTCCGTCGACCCTCACGAACGGTGTTGCGATTGGTTGTCCGTTAAACGTCCACGGCGCCGTTGGTCCGAGCGCGAGTGCTGTGGCGCCCTTGGCATCGAAGTAACCGCTGAGCGGTGCCTCACCACCGGCGAGCGCGGCGGGATCAGTGCAACCGGCAACTCGCGTCGTGTCGCTTGAGCGTCCGAAGAAGGAACTCGCGGTAGGCGGGGCCGTGCTTCGGAACGCCGAGTATGCCACGACGCAGCCAGTCTGTGTGACGGCGCGACAGAGCGGCATGCTGCCAAAGGTGCCGCCAACATCGCGCGCGCGCGGAACGACAATGCCGCCGGGCGTTCCCAGGAGCAGGGCGGAGACGATTCGCGCTTGCGTTGGTGTGCCGTCGATTTCGCGACGAATCAGTTCGGTGAGGATAGTCGAGCCCTGCGAATGACCGATGAGGACAACGCCTCGCCCGTTGTTGTCGTGCTCAAGGTAGTAGTGCCACGCAGCGCGGACATCGTCGAAGGCGATGCCGAGGAAGTCAGGCGCGCCGTTGGTGGCAATCGCGCGACCGACGGCCTTGTTGGTAACCTGCCGATAGACCGGCGCGAAAAGGCGACATTGCGTGCCAAACCGGGCGAACTGCAAGCGTGCCACCGTGCGTTCGGCCTGATCCGGCGTCAGATCACTGTTGTCGGTCGTGTCCGTCGAGACGGTTGGGTAGACGTAGAAGCAGTCGATGGCCGCCTTCGGATTAACCACCGCCCGTTCGACTTCGCTTTGCCCGTTGCTCTTGAGCACAGTAGTGGACAGATCCACGTCGCATGCGCCAAGGTGATCGGGACGACAGAGCCACGATTGGGTCGAGCTGTAGTCTGGCGCATGAGCCACGCCAGCGGATTGCGCGCGCGCGTCGGCTCCTAGCGCGGCGAACGCGGTGAGTATAACGAGGGCGCGTGGCGCGAGACGCGCGGCGACAAGCGCCAGCAAACCCGGCGTTGCTTGACGAGCAGCACTTCGAGGGCATCCAATCATGCGTGCAGTCCCATCTTTTCGAGGAGAGTCGACCATCGCGGATCGTCGTGCAGTGCTCGAAGCCGCGGATTGTTCTTGGTGTGCGCCAGCCCAGTGTCTCGAAACGCATGCGCGAGTTCCAGCCAGCGAAATGCTTCGTCGGGTTCGCCGCGCATCGCGAAGACATCGGCCACTTGCACTGCCCAGGCATTGGCATGCTTCTCGATGAGCGCGTGCAATGCTTCGTCGGACGCCGCCCGGTTGCCGAACGCCTGTTCAATGATGGCGAGTGCCCACAGACGATAACCTTCTTCCGGCTCACGCGTGGCCTCCGCGCGCGCCTCGTCGAGGCGATTCATCGCCAGCAGATTGATGGCGAGATGCGCGTGGGTCGCGATGCGCTGCGGCGCGAGGTCCAGCGATTTCCGATAGGCTTCTTCAGCCTCGTCAAACGCGTGAACGACGTGCAAGGCGAGACCGAGGCTGTGATACGCTGCCGCGCTCAGCGGATCATGCTCAAGCGAGCGCCGAATGATTTCAACGGAATCTTGTGGACGTCCCATAGCACTGACGAGCACACCGGACAGGCGAAGCACGGGTGCACTCTCGGGTGCCAGTTCGCGCGCGCGGGCCAACGACCGCTCGGCACCTGCCCAATCCCAATCGTAGAAGATCTTGATCCACGCGCTTTGGGTATGGGCTTCGGGAAGTTCAGGTTCTAAGGCAAGCGCACGCTCAACGGCGGCACGTCCTCGCGCCGCGCCATCGGCGTGCGCAACCAACGCCCAACCCACTTCCCGCATGTGCGCCACACTGAGCTCAGTCCACGCCAGCGCGAAGTGCGGATCTCGTTCCAGCGCTTGCGAGAGATATGCGATCGCCTTTGCGGTGGCTTCGCGATTGAACTGATCCATGAAGTGCCGCGCAAGCAGATACAGACGGTGCGCTTCGGCATCGCGGCTGCGGCCTCGCGCCGCCTGATGCACCTCGGCGTGCGCACGGTCGGAGGCGCCCGAATCGGCCACCTCGCCCAGCAGCGTGCTCCTCAACTCTTTGACCACCGAGCGGGCGATGTCGTCCTGGACGGCGAAAATATCGTCGAGCGTGCGGTCGTACGTCTCAGACCACAAATGGTATCCGTCGGGAACTTTGATGAGCTGCACACTGATACGCACGCGATTGCCGGAGCGTCGTACGCTGCCGTCCAACAGCGTCGCCACGTTCAACGCGCGACCCACTTCGGACAGCGCAACGCCCGTGCCGCGAAAGCGAAACGACGACGCCCTCGCGGAAACCCGCAACCCTTTGATCTTTGCGAGCAGACCTAACAGTTCGTCGGCCAGACCGTCCGAGAAGTACACATCTTCTTCGTTGGCGCTGCGGTTGGCAAACGGAAGCACGGCGATCGACGCACTGTGCTGCACATCGTGTCGTGTGGGTGGCAGCGACTCGCCGTCGAGCTGCCGTCGAAGCGCGCGCAGGTCTACGAGCAACGCGTTGGCACTCGCATAGCGCGCACTGCGCTCTCGTTGCAGACAGCGGCCGATGATGCGTTCCAACTCGGCGGGCGCGGCTTCGCGAACGGAGGAGATCGGCGGTGCGAATTCTCGCATGATCGCCGCGGTGATCTCCCAAAACGTCTTGCCAACGAAGGGCCGTTGTCCGGTTACCATCTCGAACGCCACGATGCCCAGCGAGAACAGATCGGACGCGGCATCAACGGTTTCTCCAAACAACTGCTCCGGCGCCATGTAAAGCACCGTGCCACGCACTTCACCGGCGACGGAAGGCGGATTCGAAATCGAGGCGAGGCTCGACGTTGCGACGTTCTCCGCGCCACCCAGGACTTTGGCCAACCCGAAGTCGAGTACCTTCACGCGCCCTTCGCGCGATAGCATCACGTTGGCGGGCTTCAAGTCGCGATGGATTACGCCTTTTTCGTGCGCTGCAGCCAGTGCTTCCGTCACCGGAATGAGCACGTCCAGTACTTGCGTGAACGCGAGACCTTGTGGCGCGATCAGATCTGCGACGCTTCGGCCCTCCACGAGCTCCATGGTGAGAAAACGCGTGCCCTTCGCCTCTTCGATCGAATAGATCGTAACAACGTTGGGATGATTGAGGCTGGCGAGAATGCGCGCTTCGTGCTCAAAGCGCGCCAAGCGCTCAACGTCCAAGGCCAGATCATCGGGCAGCACCTTCACGGCGACGTCGCGTCCCAGGCGTGGGTCGCGCGCGCGATACACCTCGCCCATGCCGCCAGCACCGAGCGAGCCGGCGATTTCGTAGGTACCAAGACGGGAGCCCGAAAGAAGCGGCATCCCACGAATGTACCTGCCGGGAGCGATTGCGGGCGTGCCGCGGCGAGGTGAGTTGCTTCTAATCGCTCGCGTCTAGCCTATCGCGCGCGTCTTTCGTACCTGCTGCACGAGCCGGAACGAGAGACTCGAGCCGTCGGCGGGAGGGTTCCGCACGGGCGTCACGCGTACGACCAACTCGTAGTCGAACCCCGACTGATAGTTGAAGCCGGAAATGTTGTCGTAAAACACTTCCCAGCTGGGCGAAGTCGGTTGACGTACCAACAAGCACGATTGGTTGCTGAGTCCCACGCACGGCACCTTTTCCGGTGCAACGAGGAGCGTGATGTCACGGCTTCCCTCGGGACCAAGCGGTGTTGCGCATGACGTGCTGATGGCGCTACTCGCCATCAGCAGCGCGGCCGCCAACGCGCCGCGGAGTCTGCGACGGGTGTAGGTCGTTTTCATCGGCGAGATCGTCATCACCACTTCCTCCCAGTCGGCGTGTCCACTCGGCGTGTCCACTCGGCGCCTCGACCGTGACGGCGCCTAGCTTGCGTACTCACGCAATTGGCGTGACGCGCACCGAGATTTCAATTGGGAGGGTGAGACGTGCGTCACACTTGCCGACGGAAACTTGCTCCGCGATTGCAGTGCCGCGCGCTACGCAAACCGGAAAAGCACTTCCCACAAATCGCGCTCGTCAGCTTGCGGATACTGACGCAGCGCCGCGCCGAGTGCCCGGCCGAGTGACTGATTGTCGATGGCGTCGATGGCTTCGACGTGCGCGGCCTTGTTCGCCGTCCAGATGAACATCGCGCCAGGGCACTCGTCGAGATTCGCACCGGGGTTACCGCGGTAGTAGTCCTTCAGTTCATAGCACGACCAATAGCGACGCTGATTTGCGCCGAATCGCTGGATGTAGATGCGGCCGTAACCTCCGTGACTCTTGCCCGAGAGCGTCTGCTTCCAGTGCGCGCCGGCCTGACCGTACGCGACGGCGCGAATGGTGACTTCCACCACGCCCGGTCTGATTTCTCGAGTCGTGATCATGCGTCGTTGGGAAGACGAGTGTTGAGAACGCGTTCGGCGCAGTTCCTCGCGCATTACATGCGCACCTCCGTGCACACGTCGCTCACGGAATTAGCGCGGGGCGCGACGGGCCGCCTCCCGACGTTGCATCCTCACGCGCGCGGGCGCAAGCGTATTGCGCATAGCGCATAGCGTATAGCGCGTGGTGCGCAGGCTGCGACCGCGTGATTCCCAACGGAGGTCACCGCGATGGTGACGCACGTGCCAACCGCTGCAAGCCTCGCTGCGCGGCGTCTCGTGACGGCGCGGTGAGAGGATCGTTGCTCGCCCAGCGCGTGGCGAGTTCTTCCCACGCGTGGCGGGCCGACTCGGGTTGCCCCAGTCGCTCAGCAAGCGCCGCCCGCAGATCGAGCGTGCGCACGTACCACGTTAGTCCCGGTTCGAGAAAGTTGATGGCAAAGCGCGCGGGCTCAAGCGACTCGAGTTGATTCAGCGCGGCGACACTATCTCCGAGCGCAAGCTGGACCAGCGCACGTTGCATCGTGCGAAGTCCCGCCAAGCCGAGATTGGTGCTACGCACTCTCGCCACGGAGGGAAAGGCACGGCTGGCGGTGCGCGCCGCCATGGTGTCGCCGCGACTCAGCGCCATCGCGGCATCAAGCTCGGGCCACGTGGCGCCTTCGCTGCCACGCCGGGCCAAGACCGCGTGCACCGTGTCGCCGGTGAGCATCCACGCTGCATATGCCGTGCTGGCGAACGACCACACGAACGTATTCTCAGATGTCGGGACGGCGAGCAACGCCAACGATTGCCGTCGCAACTGTAGTCGAGACGCCGTGGTCAATGGTTCTCCCATGCTGGCACGCAGGACGATGCGCCACCACGGGGCCAAGGTTGCTCGCATGCCGCGCTGCTGCGACAGCAGGACCGATGTCGCGAGGCTGGCGCTCCCGTCATGCGTGGCCGCAGCCTCAACGCGCTGCTCGGCGCGCCCCCACGCTGAGAAGAGGCTGTCGATTAGCTCTGCGTCGCCCGCGGCCGCGGCCGACGATACCGCGAGCGCCATGATCCACGGTGCCGCGGTGCGCGCGGACGGCCACCAACGGAGCGAGCCATCACCGAGCGCTGAGCGGAGCGTGCGTGCGGTACCGCCCGACCCAGCGACGATGTCATAGAATGCCGATTGTAGCGCGAGTCCCTGCGACTCCGCACCAAGTCGGTTGCCGACCGTACGAAAGAGTGCGGCGGCTGAGTCTGGTCGACCTGCCGATGAAAGCGCCTGTCCGAGCGCCAGCCATGGACGTGGAGAATCGGGATCAGCGTTCGCCCACTGAGCGGCCACGGCGACGACGGCGTCGCGCTCACGTCGACGCGCGGTTGCGCGCACCGTGGAGTCACGAATGCTGTCCTCGCGCACAATCTTGTCGCCAACGAACAGCCAGGCCGACGCCGTCGTGCCGAGCTGTCGATGGAAATCAACCAGATGCGAGTACGCGAGATGCTGCTCAGGATCGATGGCGAGGGCGCGCTCGAATGCGCGCCGTGATTCAAGCATCAACGACGGATAGAGTGCGGAATCGGGGCGGAATTGTGCGGCGTGCCACAGGCCGTCGGCCAAGCCGTACCACGCTTCTGCCGACGCGCCGTCGCGCAGCAACGCCGCCCGGTACTCGTTGATCGCGCGATCGAACGCAGTGAGCCTCACGGCGGAGTCGCCGTCGGCGAGAGCGCTCCACAGCCAGCGATGTCCCGCCACGAGTCGTCGCTCTCGTTCGGGCAGTCGGGCGGCATGTCGCAGCGCAATTTCGGCGCTGGAGGGCGTAGAATCGCCGAATCCATTCCACCCTCGCGTGAGTCCTCGTTTATACCACGCGAGAGCAAACGTGGAGTCGAGTACCACCGCGCGGGTGAAAAGCGAGTCGGCGCGGTCGAGGTGCCAGCGATTCAGCGCGCTGAGACCTTCGAGATAAGTGCGATATGCTTCGATCGACGAGGTCGTGGCGTTCGTCAGGGCGATGAGCGACCCGGTGGCGGGTACATCGAGGATCGTGGTTGCCAGCACGTCGAATGCCGCACGCGGATCGGCGTTCCGAGCGAATGCCACCTGCGCCGTGCGCAACAGTGCGCCGCGTGCATCATAGCGACGCGCGACGATGACGAGTGAGTCGCCACTCGGAGCCAGATGTCCGAGCACGACGCTTCCTGCGTTGGCGCGCTTGGCCAGCGCCATCGCTTCGGAGAGCGACACTCGACCGGACGTGAGATTCGAGGCACGCATCAGATCAAGCGTGCGTTCAAAGTCGACGACGTCGAGGTCGTGCCACTGACCGAATGCGAGGGTGAGCATATTGACCGCGCCTTCGCGCAACCAGGCAACGTCGGCGTAACCGCTGGGAACGTCGAATGGCAGCACAACCAGCGCTCGCGCTTTATCGGAAGCCGGTCGTTCCCGCCATAGCAGGATGGCGATCACAAGAGCAACGGCAACCGACAGCGCCGCGACCACGCCAACGAGCCGCCGAGGGAAGCGCGTTGAGGTCTTCGTGCCACTTGAGAGGGTGATGGTGTCGCGTTCAACCGCGCTCGTCTGATCGGCGCCCAGTGCACGCAGCATTGCTTGAGCATCAGGCCAGCGCGCATCGACGTGTTTAGCGAGCGCCCGATCGATGGCCTGCGCGAGCGGCAGAGGGACTTCGGGCAACACGTCTCGAATCGGCGGTGCCTCGGTTGTGAGCTGCTCGACCAGCATGGCGGCGGGCGACGTGGCGCGCACGACGGGCTTTCCGGTCAGCAACTCGTGTCCCACCAGCGCGAGCGCGTACAAATCACTTCGGCCGTCCAGCGTGCCGTCGCTTGCAACCTGCTCCGGGCTCATATAGCGCGGAGAGCCGACGAGGATGCCGGTACCGGTCTGCTCACCGCCAACGATCCGCGCTCTCGCGATACCAAAGTCTGCCAAGCGCACACGACCCGTACCGCGTTCCACCAAAATGTTTTCCGGCTTGACGTCGCGGTGGACAATGCCCAATCGATGTGCGGCGTCGAGAGCGGCGGCGAGTTCGAACAGGATCTCGTATACGCGATCGGCACTCATCGCGTGTTCGCGAGTCAGCACG
The DNA here is from genome assembly GCA_966096095.1 of uncultured Gemmatimonadaceae bacterium. Classification (GTDB taxonomy): domain Bacteria; phylum Gemmatimonadota; class Gemmatimonadetes; order Gemmatimonadales; family Gemmatimonadaceae; genus Gemmatimonas. The sequence goes on from CBHTUR010000008.1 coordinate 95,452, forward strand.
TCGCGCAGTGTTTCGCCCTCGATGTACTCCATCGCGAACCACAGCATGCCGTCGCTTTCGCCCGCGGCGAAGACGGTGACGATTGCCGGATGACGCAGCGAGGCCACGACGCGCGCTTCGTGCAAAAACCGGGCGCGTACCTGCGCGCTGGCGGCATGATCGCTCTGGATCACCTTGATGGCCACGCGCCGCTGGAGCGCCTCATCGTGTGCGAGGTAGACGCGCCCCATGCCGCCTTCGCCTAGCCGACGATCGATGACATAGCGGCCGGCGACGGCGGCCTTGAGTGGCTCGAGCGTTTCGTCCAATTCGGCATCGGCAGATTGCATGCCACACAATGTCGAGACTCGCGGCGTCATTCTGCGGCTTCGTGACGAACGGGGAGTTCGGCGTGGTGAACCGAGGCGGCGATGTGGCGCTTCGCCGATCACCCCGACGCTCCAGTTCATCATCGAACACACACCGTTCACCACCAGTCGTGCACCAGGCGCCCATTCGTGTGTCGAATTGCCGGGAATCAACCGACACGCGGTTGGCGACTTCCCGCCTCCACACTCCGCGGAATCAAAGATGCTTCGAGCACATCGCCATCGAGTCAGGCAGTTCAACATCGCCGTGACGACGCTATCCGTGTTGTTGCCGCCGATCCGTTCGGTTGGCGCGCAAGACCCGAATTCGTCAGACGGCGCCCGCGCGCCCGTACTGAGTGCGCGAGCACGCGATCGGTTCACGAGTATCGCGGCCGTGCGCGAGCTGACTGACGGGTCGCTGCTGGTTTCTGATCCGGAAGGCGGAACCCTTTGGCGCGTCGCGCGCGACGGCACTCGTCGACCGATCAGCGGTCTCGGCGTGCCCGGAACGCTCGTTGCCGCCAGCGATAACAGCACGCTTGTGTTCGATCGACAGGGAACACGATTCATGCAGGTGCAGGCCGACGGCACGGTGACCGATGCACCCGCGTCGCTCGCGCCGCCGGCTGGTCCGATGCGCATTGGCATGAACAGCGATCTGTACGTGGCTGATGCGACCGGTCGACTGTACTGGCTCGACGGCGCACGTGATGCATCAGGCGCGCGCATTCAACGCCGCGACGTCGGCGGCGCGACTACGACATTGGCCACGCTCCGCAACCAACCCATGCGCCAGGTACGCGAAGGGGCCATCGGCTACACGATGCTCGTGCCCTTTACCCCGGTTGATGACTGGGCTGTCGCGCCTGACGGATCGCTCGTGGTCGTGCGCGGCGAACCGTTCCGCGTGGAGCGCGGCCAAGGCTCGGGCGTGGTGCAAGGCTCGATACGGATGTTGCCAGCTGTGGCGGTCTCCAACGCCGATCGTGAAGCACATCAGAAGCAACAGCGTCAATCACTGGCGTCGATCAACATCTCGGGACTGAACAGCTCACTTACGCTCCCCGATGACGCGTATCCCGCGACGATGGCTCCGTTTGCGCGCGATGCGACGCGGCTCGGACCGGACGGCAGTGTTTGGGTCCATCGCATTATGTCCGCCGCGGCAAAGCGTCAGCTGATCGAGTTGTTCGGCGCCGATGCAGAGTGGCGCGAAACCATCGGGCTTCCGTCAAAGGCACGCATTGTGGGCTTCGGCGCGAACCAGGTGTACGTCGCCGTTCCGCAAGGCGAGCGCGATTACTCGCTGGTCAGCTTCGCGCGATGATGCGTCGAGGAGCCTCGCGACCTCTCACCGCGCACGGAGCTATTCGTGCGCGGCGACACGCCCTAGTTGCGCTTGTCATCAACCTTCGCCTGGTCGGTCTTCTATCGGCGCGTACCGATGCGCCTGTCATCACGCGCGCCGATGTGGATCCGGCGCGCTACCTCGCCCTCGGCGCATCGCCGGACTTCGCGGCGGCGGCGCGAGTTCTCGTCGCCGATGCAAGCGCCGGCAGCGGCGTGCTGGTCGGATCGACGTGGGTCATTACAGCCGCGCACGTCGTTCGAGGGCGTTCAATCGACTCCATCAGCGTCGTGGTCGGTGATAGTACGCATCACCTTCGCCGGGTGGTGCTGTACGACTCCGTGATGCCCTCGGCGGCGGCGCTCGCGCGCACCGCGCACGATGTGGCGCTCTTGGAGCTTGAAACTGCGTCGTGCGTGAAACCCATGCCGCTCGCACAGTCGCCACCAGTTGTGGGGATGGTCGTAACGATGGTCGGTTTCGGAGTTGGCGGAGCAGGCGCGCGCGATACGGCCGGCACACGTCGCGGCGCACGAAATCGAATCGATCAAATCGGCGGGCAATGGCGCCAGACGGCGCTACCGTCCAACGCGCTGTTGCTCGACTTCGACGACGGCGTGCCCGGAACACGCAATGCGATGGGCACCGCCGAACCGGAAGAGCTGGAAGGACTCGCCGCTGGCGGCGACAGCGGTGGCGGGTTGTTTGTTCAGGAACGCGGTGAGTGGCGTCTGCTGGCGACGTTCTCGCTCGGGTTGTTCGATGTAGGCGCAGTTGCGCAGCACCAGTTCGGAGGCAGCGTCGATCTGTTCGTCGGCATCGAGGGACATCGCGGTTGGATTGAAGAGACGATCCGGATGCCGCGCGATGGTTCAGCGGCGCTTCGCTGCGCTACTCGGCGCGAGACACCGCGCGGGGACTGAGCGGTTGACGAGGATGGGCACGCACACCAAGTGTGTCGGCGTGAGCGAAACTCCAGCACGACGCTGGCCGCGATCGTCGTACGCGTTCCATTGACTGTTGGCGACGTACACGAAACTGTCGCCGACGATCGCGCCGATCGTTGGCTCGGGCGCGAAGGTCGGCTGCCGGTCGATCACGGTGAGTGCGAGCACGCGCGTGAGTGCAGCGTCGAGGGAAATGCGAACGATCCGCGCCGGCTCGACGCCGTTTTGCACGGCAATCACACCGTCGCGATACCAGGCCATGCCGTCGAGTCCGAGCACGGTGGTATCGTCGCGATCGGCAATGCGCGTGACCGATCCGGTGGTCAGGTCGAGGCGAAAGAGGCCGTGTGAGTAGTCGGCCACGATGACACTTCGTCCACCGGGGACAACGGCCATGCCCTGTGGACTGCGGAAGCGCGCATCGGCAAACGGTCGCCACTCACGAGTACTCGGACGCCACTGAAAGAACGCGCCACCGTCGGAGTCACTGACCAGCACACTCCCGTCGGGGAGCAGCACGAGATCACCCGGAACGCGGGGATGATCGCTCGGCGGGAGCGCCACGAAATCGAGTATCGCACCGTCCGACACGCGCACGTGGAGCAGCGCCGCCGAGGTTGACGATTCACCATCTGCGCGCGGCGCGCGCATGGGATGCGGTGTCGTGGTGCACCAAAGCGTCTTTCCGTCGGCGGCAACGCGCACGCCGAACACCGCACCAATCCGCGGGTCGCGATCAAGCCGGAGATCTCGCGTCACGCCGTTGCGCACGACGACAACCGTACCGCGTCGGATACTCGCGACGAAGACCGTGCCGGATGCCACGTGAACGTCGAGTCCTTCGGCAAAGAACGAAGTATCGGCAATCGTGGCGACGACTTCACCACGGACGATGTCGCGCGCGCGCATTCGCATCGCGGCAATGCCGGAGCTGTCGCGTACGGTCGGCAGCGCCATCGCGACGGTCGTGTCTTCAAAGACAGTTGACGCCAACTCCATCGCATCGAGCGCGCGCACTGCTCGGGCCAGTTGCTCCGTGTCCTGCGCGCGAGCTGCCAACCGCGCGAGCCCCTGCCAGTACGCGGGTTGCAGCGGCCATGCCGACGCGGCGCGCGCCGCCATTGTGATGGCCTCGGCACGACTTGTTGCACGCGCGGCATCACGCCAAGCGAGCCGCGCTACCGATGCCGAGTCGATAATTGGATCGCCGGTCCACGCCGGGGGTGCCGAGCTTGGCGAGCTGATCGCCTGCGCGAGCGCCGTCGCGGGCAGCATCGCCACTGAAGGCACCGACGCTCCGAGCGACCATAGCAGCATCGCAGTGCGATGCGCGCGTTGCGAGCTTGAGGCAACAGAGAATGAACGTATCATGCCGAACAATGTCGACCCGACGCGCTGTCGGTCACGTGTGGCGTGGTCAACAGCGGCACCGCGAGGACGAACGGTCACGCAACGGGGACTGCTAGGCCGATGGCGCCACGCCTTCCCACAATCCCAGCAAATACGTTGCTCCAAGCGCGCGATCGTACAGCCCATATCCGGCGCGTCCTGTTTCTCCCCAGATCATGCGCCCGTGGTCGGGACGCAAGGGACCGGTAAAGCCGCTCGCTCGCAACACCTGCATCACGTCGCGCATCGGCACGTCGCCGTATCGCGACGGATGTGGCACCTCCGTAAAGTCGCGCGCACCACTCCGCGCGACGTTTCGGCAGTGCATGAAGTGCACGCGCTGTTGTGATGTGAACTCATGCAACATCGACGGCAAATCGTTCTCGGCCAACGCGCCCAGCGAACCTGTGCAGAAGGTGATCCCGTTGGCGGGCGCGTCCACGAGCCTCAGCAACCGGCGAAACGCATCGCGCGTGCCGAGAATGCGCGGCATGCCAAAAATCGGCCAAGGCGGATCGTCGGGATGCACGCCAAGTTTCACGTTCACTGACGTGGCGACCGGGACAACGCGCTCGAGAAAATATCCGAGCGCATCCCAGAGTTGCTCGGCGCTGACGCCTCGCCAGCGCGCGAGCAACGCCTGGAGTTCGCTCGCGCTGAACCGCGTGGACCATCCCGGAAGCCCTTCGGTTCCGCGCGACAAATTGTAGCTCGCAATCGCGTCGTGTTCGTAGCGCAATGTCGTTGCGCCGTGCGCGAGCGGAAATGCGAGGTCCGTTCGCATCCAGTCGAAGACCGGCATGAAGTTGTAGCACACCACCGGCACCCCGGCGTCAGCGACGCGCCGCAAACTCTCGCACCACGCGTCGATGTGCCGGTCACGATCAGCGCCGCCGAGCTTGATTTCCTCGCTCACGGCGATGCTCTCCACAACATCCCAGGCGAGTCCGGCGTCTTGAATGCGCGCGCTCAACTCTTGCACGGCGCTGGCGCTCCAAGCGACGCCCGGATCGAAGCCATTGACGGCGCTCACAATGCCAACCACGCCCGGAATCTGCGCGATGTAGTCGATACGCACGGGATCGTCGACGCCGTACCACCGCAAGGTCAGTCGCATGCGCGTCAGCCTGCGGCCAGCGTGTAGGGACCCACGCCAAGTCGCTCGACAGCCTGCATCGCGGCGCGAATGTAGCCCAAGGCATACGCCATGCCCGCATGCCACGGTGCGCCGCAAGTCATCTCTGGCGTGTGATCGGGAATGATGACGCCGTCGTAGCCGATCTGCTTGAGGAGCGCCACTGCGCGGATCATGTCGATATCGCCTTCGTCGACAAATACTTCCTGATAGTGCGGCACTTTCCCCTTCACGTTGCGAAAGTGAACGTACGCGATTTTGTCCTGCCGGCCGAAGTGAGTGATGGCGTCGTACACATCGCCTTCCGGCATCTCCGCCAACGAACCGAGGCAGAACTCGAGCGCGCTCGCACGACTGGGTACGAGATCAAGCATGCGTTGATACTTCCACGGCCGATTTACGAGTCGCGCCGTGCCTCGCAAAAAATCGGTAGGCGGATCATCGGGGTGTAGCGCCAGACGCACATTGCATTCCTCAGCTACGGGCAGAATTTCGCGCAAAAACCACTCGTAGCGTTGCCACAGTTCGTCGCTCGAGACCGGTCCGACGATGCCGTCAGGTGCCGACGGATCGTACACCATGTTCCACACCATGCCGTTGGGCATCGGCACAGAGATGTCGGTGGTCGACTCATCATAGACGAGCGCTTTTGCGCCTCCGCGGCCAAACGGGCCCTTGGTCCATCCCCAGACTCCGGCGATGCTGAAATTGTAGCCCATCACCGGAATGCCGGCTTGACCAATCATCTGAATGGTGCGCTTCAGCTGCTCCATCTGTGCGGCCTTCTGCGGGCCGTCGAGGAGAATGTCGAACCAATGTGACGGGTCAAAGTTCTCGATCGCTTCCCACACCAAGCCGTTGCGTTCAATCTCGGCCTTGATGCTCAGCAGATCGTCGAGCGTCCACGGATTTTGTTGATTCTGCGTAACTCCCCACCCCAGACGATTCGGGCCGCTGGTGAGATTGGGTGTGGCGCCCGCGAAATAATTGACCAGATGCACGACGAGGTGCGAGACACCCGCCTGCTTGGCGAACTGGAAATTGTCTGTCGTCAGCAGACTGCGATACAAACCGAGGCCGAGCTTCATGTGACTGCAACCGAGGCTATCAGGTGAGAGATCAAACGCCGCTGAACGCGCTAAAGCCGCCATCAACGGGAATCACGACGCCGGTCACGAACGACGCCGCGTCGCTGCAGAGAAACAGGAGCGCGCCGTGGAGCTCGTGTGGTTCACCGAATCGCTTCATCGGTGTCTTTGCGACAATGCGTTGCGCGCGCGCCGAGTAGCTGCCATCGGGCTGGATCAACACCGCGCGATTCTGCGTTGAGAGAAAGAATCCGGGCGAGATGGCGTTGACGCGTATGCCGTCGCCGCACTGCTGGGCGACATCGACCGCAAGCCAGCGGGTGAAGTTGTCAATGGCGGCCTTGGCGGCGGAGTATCCCATGACGCCGCTCAGCGCCTGCGTGGACGCCATCGATGAGATGTTGATGATGACGCCACGCTTGGCAGTCGCCATGGCTTCGCCGAAGATGAGGCTTGGCATGACGGTGCCGTGCAAGTTGAGGCGCAGCACTTCGTCGAATGCGTCGAACGGCATGGCGAACGGCATTTGGCCATCAGTGCGTGCACGCGCGACATTGCCGCCCGCGGCGTTCAGCAGAATGTCGACACGCCCGTACGCTTCGACAGTCGCCCGAGCGGCCGCGCGCAGTGAAGCTTCGTTGAGCACGTCGGCGGTGACGGCGAAGGCACGCTCGCCGCGGGCGCTGATTTCATCGGCCTTACGCTGTGCTTTGGCGCCGTCGCGTCCGAGAATGCCGACGGTCGCGCCGGCCGCGGCGAGTGCGTCGGCCATGCTACCGCCAAGCACGCCGTATCCGCCGGTAACGATGGCGATGCGATCCGCGAGGCTGAAGAGGGGGACCGATTCGGTCATGAGGCGCGTGAATGCGAGGGTGGGAACGGCGCTGGCGTGAGCGACGCCGTCACAAGCGGCGAGCGGGCAGGATTCCAGCGACGAATCATGCGCTCGACGTTGGCGAGGTGCGCCGCCATTCGGCGAGCGGCGAGCGCAGCGTTGTGCTGTTCGAGCGCGAAGAGAATGCCGCGGTGTTCGTCGTGGTCTTCCTGGCGCCGATCCTGAATATTGAGAATCATGCGCTGCTCGGCGGCAAACGTATTCGTCAGCACCTCCAGCAGTTGGCGAACCACCGTATTTCCCGACGAGGCCGCGATCTGCCGGTGAAAGGCGAGGTTGGTTTCGTTGAGAATGGTGTCATCGCTGATGTGCGCTTCGGCGCGCGCCAGCAGTTGACCGAGTTCGCGCAGGTGCGTGCGCGTGGCATGCTGCGCCGCCAGCTGGGCGCTCAGCACTTCAATGGGGCGTCGTGCGGCGACGAGATCGAGCAAGAGTCGCTTGGAAGCGGTGCCAAGAAAGACCGGATTGCTGATAACAAGGGCATCGTCGGCACGACCGACGAACGTGCCGGATCCGTGGCGAATGTCGACAATGCCCACCGCTTCAAGCGTCTTCAGCGCCTCACGAACTGTCGGGGCGCCCACGCCGAACGACGTGGCGAGCGCAGCGATGGCGGGCAGTCGATCGCCCGCCTTCAGCGACTGGTCGCGGATGAAGGCGCGCAATCGCTGCGCGATGTCGTCGGCCAGGTTGGTGCGGTTGAGCGGGGTAATAGACGCAGGCATGGTGGGGCGAAGACTGCGGACGCTTGCCGATATGAGATCAAGTCATATTATGACTTGAGTCGCCCGCAGCAAACCCCCACCTCCCGCGGTCATGCGCCCCCTCCTCCCGCCCAGTGACGCGTTGGCGCGTCGTTTCCAGATCGCGATGGCGATCGGCCTGTTGGTCTCCGCGTTCATGGTGCCCCAGGGGGTTGCGGAGGCGCAGCGCAGCGCCGCCGACAGCACGCCCTGGCTCAACGAAGCGCTCTCCTTCGAGGCGCGCGCCAAGCTGCTGGTCGGGCGCATGACGCTGGCTGAAAAGGTGCAGCAGATGAAGGACGTCGCGCCCGCGATTCCGCGCCTGGGTGTGCCGGCCTACAACTGGTGGAACGAGGCGTTGCACGGCGTCGCGCGATCGGGACTCGCAACGGTCTTTCCGCAGGCTATCGGCATTGCCGCCACGTGGGATGACGCGCTCATGTTCCGACTGGCGACGGTGATTTCCGATGAGGCACGCGCCAAGTATCAGGAGTACTTGCGACACGATTCACACGGGCGCTATCAGGGGCTCACGTTCTGGTCGCCCAACATCAACATCTTTCGCGACCCGCGATGGGGGCGAGGGCAGGAAACGTACGGTGAAGATCCGTTTCTGACGGCGCGCCTGGCGGTGCCGTTCATTCGCGGACTGCAGGGCAACGATCCGAAGTATTTCAAGACCGTCGCGACCGCCAAGCATTACGCGGTGCACTCAGGTCCCGAGTCGAGTCGGCACACGTTCGACGCGCAGGTGAGTGAGCGCGATTTGCGAGAGACATACCTGCCGCATTTCGAGGCCGCCATTCGCGAAGGGCGCGCGTACTCGGTGATGTGCGCCTACAATCGAGTGGATGGATTCGCGGCCTGCGGCAGCGACCCATTGCTCAAAAACATTTTGCGCGGTGAGTGGAAATTCCCTGGCTACATCGTTTCCGACTGCGGCGCAATCGATGACATCTATCTGCGGCACAAGGTCGCTCCGACAGCGGCGGCCGCATCGGCACTGGCGGTGAAGAGTGGCACGGATCTCGACTGCGGCCGCGTCTACCCGTCGCTGGCCGAGGCCGTACCGCAGGGACTCATTACGGAAGCGGAAGTCGATGTCTCGCTGACCCGTTTGTTTCTGGCCCGCTTTCGCCTGGGTATGTTCGACAACCCGGCCCACGTGAAATGGACGTCCACACCGTTTAGCACCCTCGATGAGGCATCGCATAAGGCGCTCGCGCGAACCGTTGCCCGCGAATCGATGGTGTTGCTCAAGAACGCCGGCGTGTTGCCGCTGCGCAGCGACCTCGGAACGATCGCCGTGATTGGACCGAACGCCAACGAAGCGCGCATGTTGCTGGGCAACTATAACGGCGAGCCCTCCGACCCGGTCACGCCATTGCGCGGAATCCGTGAAGCGGTGAGCAAGAACACGCGCGTGCTGTACGCACGTGGATCCGATTTGACCGACGGATTTCCCGTGCTCGACAACGACGGAAAAGGCATGCTGACGACCCCGGACGGAAAGCCCGGTGTGCGCATGGAGATTTTCACTAATCGGCAGCTCTCGGGCGCGCCCATCGAAACGCGCGTTGACAGCACGATTAACAGTCAGTGGAACGATGGTGCGCCTCGCAGCGAGCTCAATCCCGACAACTTTGGCGTGCGCTGGACCACCACGCTGCGCGTGAAGGAGAGCGGCGCGTACCGCATCGGATTGATCGGCACCATGAAGTATCGATTGCTGGTGGACGATTCGTTGCGCGCCCGATCGGTCTATCCGTCGCGTGGTGACGAGTATCCGGATCCGAGGCTGCAGCAAAGCGCGCCGATCGAGCTCAAGGCGGGGGTAGCCTACAAGGTGGTGGTCGAAGGTGAGGAATCTGACGGTGATGCGCAGTTGCAGATGTTCATGTCGCAGCCGGCGGCGCAGCTCGAGAGCGACGCCGTGCGGGTAGCGCAACAGGCCGACGCCGTGGTGATGTTTCTCGGGCTCACCGCACGTCTCGAGGGTGAAGAGATGCCGATCACGCTGCCCGGGTTCGCGGGCGGAGATCGCACCACTCTCGATTTGCCCGATGCGCAGCAGCGGTTGATGGAGAAGATCGTCGCGACGGGCAAGCCGGTGGTGCTCGTGCTAATGAGCGGCAGTGCGATGGCGATCAACTGGGCGCAGGACAAAGTGCCGGCGATTCTCGCGGCGTGGTATCCCGGCCAAGCGGGGGGCACCGCCATCGCGGATGTACTGTTCGGCGCCTACAATCCCGCCGGTCGGCTCCCGGTAACGTTCTACAAAAGCGTCAACGATCTTCCCGCGTTTGACGATTATCGCATGACCGGTCGCACCTATCGTTTCTTCAACGGCACGCCGCTCTATCCCTTCGGATACGGTTTGAGCTACACGACGTTTGCCTACTCCGGCCTGACCGTCGATCGCGCTCGCTATCGCGCGTCGGATACCGCGCGCGTGTCGATCACGGTCACGAACACCGGCTCGCGGGCAGGTGAAGAGGTGGCGCAGTTGTATGCGCGGCATACCAACTCCGCGATTCCGCGCAGCAATCGCGACTTGCGAGGTTTTCAACGCATCATGCTCAAGCCCGGCACCAGCACGCGCGTCACCTTCAAAGTGCCTGTGGCGTCGTTGCGTTATTGGGACAGCGCATCGCATACGTGGAAGCTTGAGGGCGACACGGTGGAGTTCGAGGTCGGCGCGTCGTCGGCGGATATTCGCGCACGCAAGAGCGCTTCCATGATCGGCGCCAAGTAGCGTGGTCACACCGGTCGAACAGGTCAGCCCTGAGCGCCCCCTTCGCTGGGGCGTGCTCGGCGCCGCCAACATTGCGTTGCGAACGGTGATTCCGGCCATCAACGCCAGCGGTTCGGGTACTGTGACCGCGATCGCGTCGCGCGACCTGGCCAAAGCCACGGCGGCAGCGCAGTCGCTTGGTATCGCACGCGCATTTGGCAGCTACGAAGAGCTCGTGAAGGCGGAGGACATCGATGCCATCTACAATCCGCTCCCGAATCATTTGCACGTTCCATGGTCAATTCGAGCGGCCGAAGCAGGCAAGCACGTATTGGTGGAGAAGCCCATCGCACTTTCGGCGCACGAAGCGCAGTCGTTGGTTGACGTCGCGGCTCGCACGCAGCGTTTCATTGGCGAGGCATTCATGGTGCACTCGCATCCGCAGTGGGACGTGGTGCAGTCGCTGGTGCGCGACGGGCGCATCGGCGAGCTGCGCGTGGTGACGGGTCACTTCAGTTATTTCCGGATTGATCCCGACGACGTGCGGAGTCATGCGGAGTGGGGCGGTGGTGCGTTGATGGACATCGGTTGTTATCCGGTCACAATCGCGCGCCGATTGTTCGGTGCCGAGCCAACGCACGTTGTCGGTCAGTTGGAGGTGGATCCCGTTCTGGGCGTCGATCGCGTGGATTCAGTCCTGATGAAATTTCCGGGCGGACAGGCCACCTTCGTCTGCGCTGGTCAGCTGGTACCACATCAGCGACTGCAAGTGTTTGGCACGACGGGGCGCATCGAGGTCGCGATTCCGTTCAATGCGCCGCGCGGTGCGACGACCACCATTCGCATCGACGACGGTCGTACACTCGGCGCCGAGGGTGAGCGCCTGGAGATACCGGCCGTCGACCAGTACGCCGAAATGGCAAATCGCTTTGCGGAGGCTGTGCGCGGTGGTCGCGCCTATCCGGTTTCCTTGCACGATTCAATCGCCAACATGGCCGTGCTCGACGCGATTGTGCGCTCAACGCAAACGGGCGCCTGGGAGCGCCCGTTCGGATAGTAATTCACGCGCGTCAGTCGAGCGTCACCACTTGTCCGTTCTGAATGGCGCGGCCGGCAGTTTGTCGGCGTTGTAGAGCGACAAGGGTCCCGGGTTGTTCGCCCACGCGTAACGAACTGCGACGGGATGCTTCACCTGGTCGCTCCACACCAGCACCCGCGTGCCGTCGACTCGTGCGTTCGCCCAGACGAAGCGTTGATCGTCGCCGGCGATTGCAAAGCCCGCGAGCTTTCCGTCGGGGTTGCGATTGACCAACGCTTTCCCGGCATGCGAGAAGGTGACCACAATGGTGTCGCCCTTCGCGGCATGTCGCAGGTACGTGGGGCCGTGATCTTGCACCGGCAAGCCGTACACCGTGCGCTGCGCCACTCGGGCCAGTCGTTGGCCAACGTCGATCTTGTTGCGCGGATGAATATCCTCGGCCTCGCCGATATCGATCGTAATGGCCTGGCCCGTGCTTGGCATGGCGAGGGCGGCCTCCATCGATTCACGCTGCAGCGCCCAGCCCGCCGTGCGCGGTGGCGTTGCATCGACCGCGCCGTAGTTGGGTAACTGTACCCAGAGGAAGGGCAACGGTGTCGGGCCGCCAAAGTCCGCCCGCCACGCTGTGATGAGCTTTTGAAACTGCGCGCGATACGCGCGTGCCTGCTCATCATTGTTGGCGTTCGATTCGCCCTGATACCAAATGAAGCCCTTCACCGCGAACGGCGTGATGGGGTTCATCATTTGATTGTGCAACACCATGGGAATCTTGTTGATCTGCTGGCCGCCAAGGCTCACGCTGGCTACGCCCACTTTGAACTTCCAGTTGCCAGCGAGGCTGCGCGGTGCGCTGTCGCCAATCCGAAGCCGCACTGGTGCGTTGATGCCGCCGCCGTCGCCACCGTCAGTGACGCGCACGGTGAGTTGGTTGCGTCCCACGCGCAATGTCGAGGGAGGCAACTTGTAGTTGCGCGGTACGTTGTAACCCACCGTGCGACCAACCTCCGAGCCGTTCACCCACGTCACGTCGTCGTCGTCGATTGCGGCCATGTTGAGCGTCACGCCATTCTGCACGTCCGCTGCGGTCAAATCGAACCAGGTGCGATACCAACCAACGCCATCGAGTCCGTCATAGCCGTTGCCTTCCCAATACGAAGGAACCGGTATCGACGTCCACTCTCTCTCGTCGAGCGCGCTGTCGGCCCATACCGCACGACCGCCCTGCATGCCGCCGTCGACAGTTGGGAGTGTGCCGATCCGTGCACGCAGGGCCGCGATGGTGCGATCGCGTTGCGCGTTCTGATCGTCGCGCACGCGCTTGAGCGCGCTGTCGGACGAGCCATAGGCGCGCCGGCTCATCCACGACTCAATGTTACTGCCGCCCCACGTGCTGTTGATGATGCCGATCGGCACCTTGGTACTCGCGCGCAGCTCGCGTGCGAAGAAATAGCCGACTGCCGTGAACGCGCCAACGTGCGCCTTGTCGGCCACGGTCCATGCTCCGCCAACCAAGGTGTCCTGCGGTGACTCCGCCCACGCGTTCGGAATTTTGAACTGACGAATGCCACTGTCCGAAGCTGCCGCAATTTCCCGCTGCGCGTTCCGCTCGCCGAATACCGCGAATTCCATGTTCGACTGGCCCGATGCAACCCACACATCACCGACCAGCACATTGTTTCGCTGAATGGTGTCGCTGCCGGAAGTGATAGTGAGCGTCAACGGCCCGCCGGCGCGCAGTGCGGGAAGGGTTGCGGTCCAACTTCCGCTCTTGGCAGTCGTCGCGCGAGCGCGAGTCGCGCCCACGGAGACACTCACCACGCTGCCGGCGTTCGCGGTTCCCCAGACGCGCACGGGTTGTCCACGCTGCAACACCATCCCGTCGGAAAAAATGCGCGCGACCCGCAGATTGTTGCTGCCCGGCGTGAAGTAGCGCGCGGCGAAGTTGAGGAACACCGGCCAGTCCATGGCATCGGTGTGTCCGCCCTCGTGATTGCGAAAGGCCAACTCGCCACTCGTCAGCGCAACATCGGGTGCAGGCATTTGGGTTGCGCCGAGGCCATGCTTGCCGAGCAGTTGATACACAGGCTCGGCCGCCTTCGCCGCGAGGAACTCACCCTTGGGATCGGACCACTGATCGTTGGTGCCGCCCGTAACAAAGATCGGACGCGGTGCGACGAGCGCGATGAGCTCGTGCGCATCGACCGGCATGCTGTTCCACTTGCCGGCGTACTTGAAGAAGTTACCGGCCATCCAGTGGTATTCCGCCGCACCCAGCACGTTGTCGATGGTCTCACCCCAGTCGCGCATTTCGAGCGAGGCGCCCATGGCACCGGAGCAACTGGGCCAGACGATGCTCCAGCGGGTGTCGAGAGCGCCCGCCAACAGTGCGGTCTTCCCCCAGCGCGAGTGACCTTCAATAGCGGTGCGTTTGACGTCGACGGCGGAATCGGTTTCGAAATAGTCGAGTGCACGCGACATGCCCCAACTCCACGCGGCCAGCACGCCCCAGTCGGTGGGCTGACGCGCGGCACCGTTGAGTGAGAGACCGATGATGCCTTCGGAAAATCCAGCGCCGTTGTCGGCCTGAATATTTCCCGTATTCACAGTGGCCATCGCCCATCCGCGCGCGAGCACCTGGACGACGGGCGACGGCAGTGTGTTCGGCGGCGAAAAGAATCCGCCGACGACGACTACCAACGGCACTCGGCCGCGCGCGCGCGGCGGCAGATACATCGTGATATCGATTCGCGGCGACGCCGAGGGATACTCGCGATTATCGATGGAACCGGTAACGCGCTTGATGACGGCTTGGCCGGCAAACGCGGTGGAATCCACGCTTGCAACCGCAAAGCTCACGCGCGGCAGGCGCTCGGGAATGCGCCCGTAAATTTCGTTGGCAAAGTCCGCCAGAATTTCTGGTCGTCGTTGTGTGTACCACTGGGCCGGTGTGGTAACCCGTTGACCGTTCTTCAGGCGAAGCGGGTCGGGCAGCGTGTACGATCCGCTCTTCGCTTCATCGTTGTTGGTCCACGCGCCCCACGACGAGCGCACGAAGAAATTTCCGCTCGCATCGTACCAGTTTGGCGTATTGGGTCGCGGCGACGTGTTGGCCGGCCGCCGCGGATCGTCTGCGGGCGGTGGTAACGTCGGCTCGCTGACACCGACGAGCGCCATCATTCGCTGTCGGTCGGCATTGGTCGCGAGTTGTTGCTTCTGCAGCATCGCCTGTCGTTGCTCCGGCGTGACGCCCGACGCCGGTTGCGCCGCTGCGACGGCCGGTGCGATGCTCGCCACACCGGCGAGCGCGGTTCCAAGCATCGCCGCTACTACCACCACTCGCGACATGATCAGACCTCAGAGCTGGACGACAGGACGAAGCGCGGAATAGGCTGCTTTGAATCGGGCGTAGGGCACGTCGTAGGCGCCGTGCACGCCGTCTTCGGGATATTCGAGGGGTGCGCGCGTGAGCGTCGCGCGCGCGGCATCATCGATCGTGGCAAACGCACCAACGCCGACGGCAGCGAGCAGCGCGGCGCCGTACGCCGGACCCTCTTCGCGATTCACGGTGGTCACCGGAAGTCCGTAGATTTCCGACTGCAGACGACGCACCAGCGGACTGCGCGCGCCGCCGCCCGTAAGCAGCAAGCCATCGGGTGAGAGCCCCAGTTCGCGAAGAATCGAGACCGAATCGCGCATGGCGAAACAGACACCCTCGATCGCGGCGCGAGTCATGTGCGCCCGTGAGTGCGCGAGCGACAAGCCAATAAACGCGCCGCGCGCCGACGCATCGCGATGTGGCGTGCGTTCGCCCTGCAAGTACGGGAGAAACGTGACGCCCTCGGCGCCAGGCGCGATGGCGGCCGCCTCGCGATCGAGCTGCGCATCGGCTCCCGCGGTGTCGGAGTGCGCGAGTTCGCGCGCCAGTTGATCGCGAAACCAGCTGAAGGCGCCGCCAGCTGACAGCACAACGCCCATCAGATACCAGACGCCGGGAGCGACGTGACAAAACGTGTGCGCGCGTAGCAGCGGATCGACTAACGGCTGGGCGGTCGGCGCGAGCACTGTTCCCGACGTGCCCCAACTCGCCACGGCTTCGCCCGGCGTGGTGACTCCGACGCCTGCCGCGCCACAGGCGTTGTCCGCACCGCCGCCAACGACGGGCGTACCCGCGCGCAGCCCGAGCGTCGCGGCGACGTCGGCGCTGACCGTGCCAAGCACCTCCGACGAACCACCCACGTCGGGCAGTAATCCAGGCGCCACATCGACCGCACGCAAAAGTTCTGTGCTCCAGCGCATGCGCGCCGGATCGAACATCAACGTGCCTGAGGCGTCGGACGGTTCACTGGCCATCGTACCGGTGAGACGCAGTCGAATGAAGTCCTTGGCCAGGAGCACTTTATCGAGACGCTGATATGCGTCGGGCTCGTGTTCGCGCAACCACAACACTTTGGGCAGCGTAAATCCTTCGAGCGCCGGATTACGCACCCATTCGCGCAACATGTCTTCGCCGCCGGCACGCTCCGTGATGGTCTGGCACTGCGCGGTCGTGCGACCGTCGCACCACAGGAGTGCTGGACGAATCACGCGACAATCACGATCCAGAAACACCGACGAGTGCATCTGTCCCGACAGTCCGATGGCGTCGACCGTTGCACCCGGCGACGACGAGAGCACCGCGCGCACCGCATCAACCGTCGCCGTCCACCAGGCTTCGGGATCTTGCTCGGCCCATCCCGGATGCGGCGTGCTCAGGGTGAGCGGTGAGGTGCCGGCCGCCTCCACTTTGCCATCGATACCCACCAGAATTGCCTTGACGCCGCTCGTGCCAACGTCGATGCCAAGGAAGCACGCACGCGACACGTCAGCGTACTCCGATGATCAGCTCGATCGTTAGCTGATCGAGTCGCTCGTAGCTGTAGCCTTTCGTGCGCAATGACGCGACATCAATGGTCTTGGCCTTGAGCGCCGTCGCCGCGTCGGGCGTGAACGTGAGCCCGCCGCGATCGCCGCTGCCGCGCGACTGCAGCTCACGCACGCAGCTCTGAATTTCACTGTCCTCGTTGAAGCGGCGGGCCTTCTCCTTCAGCATGAGATAGGTGCGCATGCTGCCGAGTGCAAAATCCCATACGCCGGCTTCGTCTTCCGTGCGGTAGGCGTGGCTGTCGAAGTGGAGCATGCCTTCGTAGCCAGCGTCTTCCAACAGTTTGACGAGAAAGAACGCGCCCTTGATGTCTTCGCTGCCGAAGCGATGATCCTGATCGTAACGGCCCGGCTTCTGTGCGTTCAGGTCGATGTGAAAGAGCTTGCCGGCGTCGAGCGCCTGCGCGACTCCGTGAGAGAAATCGAGCCCGGCGATTACGTCGTGCGCGACTTCCGGATTCACGCCTACCATCTCGGGATGGGCAAGCGTTTCAATGAACGCCAGCGCGTGACCGATCGTGGGTAAGAAAATGTCGCCGCGTGGTTCGTTCGGTTTTGGCTCGAGCGCGAACTTGTAGCCATATCCCTGCGCCATGCTGTACTCGCAGAGGAAATTGAGCGCGTCGCGGAACCAGCCGAACGTGCCCTGCAGATCCTTCGCGGCGTTGGTTTCCGTGCCTTCACGTCCGCCCCAGAAGACGTACGTCGTGGCACCGAGCTCGGCGCCGAGGTCCATCGAGCGCATGGTTTTCTGCAAGGCGTACTCGCGCACACGTCGGTCGTTGCTGGTGAACGCCCCGTCGCGAAACGCGGGATCGGAAAACAGGTTCGTAGTGGCCATCGGTACTTTCATGCCACTGCTGGCGAGCGCCGCCTTGAACTCGCGCACGATACGATCACGTTCGGATGGCGACGCGTCGCGTGGCACCAGATCCTCGTCGTGCAAGTTGACGCCGTACGCGCCGAGCTCGGCGAGTTTTTGCACGATGTAACCGGGCGCCAGTGGTGCACGCACGGCGTCGCCAAAGGGATCGCGGCCGATGTTGCCAACAGTCCAAAGGCCGAACGTGAAACGGTCGGCTGCGGTCGGCGTGTAGGCGTCGCGCACAGCTGCAGTCATCGCAGAAGTCCCGAAAGAATGTGTAGGATGTTCAGCAAGCGGGGTCAGTCGATCGCCGGACAGCGCGGCTTTCGTGGATCGGCTGGACAGCGCAAACGGAGATAAAAGTCGAGCGGGTGCGCCGGAGCTTGTGCGCCCGGCGGAAGCGGTTGTTTGGAGAACGGCTGGAAGTAGGAGATCGCCGCATCGCGCCACCACTTGGCCTCAGCGGATTGAATCGTCAGAAACGCATCAACGTCGGCAAAGCGGGCGCTGTCGATAGCGCCGCGGACTTTGCGCCATTGCTCGCGCATCGCGCGCACGGAGTCGATGCCCGCGTCGTAGTGCCAGACGAGGTCATTCCACAACGTGCGGCCCGATTTCAGACGTGCCGTCCAAGGCACGTGATGAAAAAAGAGCAGGACAGAGTCGGGTGTCGTTGCCGCGTTGGCGAGACGATCACGGATGGGCGGCGCGTACTGCGCGATGGCGTTGGTGCCTGAGGCCGTGCGATCGAAGCCCAGGCCAACCGTGTCGGCGCGATGATAGTAGACCGGGGTCCAGTCGGGACGCAGGTTGTTCACCCAAGGCGCAGGACCGTAGTGATGACCCGTGGCCATGATGTGCGCGAGTCCGAGCGGCGTCATGTAGTTCACCACGGCCTCGCGCGAGATCATCATGATGTGTCGAATCGCGGCCACCGCGCGCGTGTCATGCGTGAGCGTCTGCTGAATCCACTCCGTGGCGATGTCGGATGCGGAGAGCTGCGGGTCCCACGACAGTCGGCCAAAGGCGTACCAGTTGGCCTGATTGAAGTGCGAGCCGGTCCAGTTGCGATCATCGCCGATGTTCGCCACGCCAGCGATACCGCTCATCGCGTGGTGATCGAGCGAGCCGTCGATGACGCGCGCGACCGTCGAGCCGGCACCATGCGCGTACGTGTCGGCGCGCAGAACTTCCTCGAAGAGCGGGCCCAGATAGACAAGGTGCGTGTCTTGTCCGAGATACTCCTTGGTGATCTGGAACTCCATCACCAATGGTGTCTTGGACATGGCACCAAAGAGCGGGTGCACCGGTTCGCGCGGTTGAAAATCGAGCGGACCGTTCTTGACCTGCACCATCACGTTACTGAGAAACTTGCCGTCGAGCGGCACGAACTCGTCGTAGGCCTGCTTGATGCGATCGGTGGGAACTTCGTTGCTGTAGACGAACGCCCGCCACATCACCACACCGTGGTGCGGTGCCAAGGCTTCGCCGAGCATGTTGGCGCCGTCGGCATGCGAGCGTCGATAATCTTGCGGCCCGGGCTGTCCTTCCGAGTTCGCTTTGACAACGAAGCCGCCAAAGTCGGGCACGGAATCGTAGATCTCATTGATCTTCGCAGTCCACCACGCGCGCACATCGGCGTTGAGCGGATCGGCCGTGGGCAGTTTGCCGAGTTCGATCGGCGCGCTGAAGCGCGCAGTGAGATAGACGCGAATGCCGTAGGGGCGCATTTCGTCCGCGAGGGCGCGCACTTTGCTGAGGTACATCGACGACAGCACCGTCGCATTGGCGTTCACGTTGGTGAGCACCGTGCCGTTGAGACCGAGCGACGCGTTGGCGCGCGCGTAGTCGCGGTAGCGCGGCGAGCGCACGGCGGGGAGTTCGCTCCACTGCCAGAGCGATTTGCCGGCGTAACCACGCTCAATGCTGCCGTCGAGGTTGTCCCAGTGATCGAGCACGCGCCGCTCGATACGGGGGGCCGACGTCAGGCGCACCGACGTGAGCGGGGCACCGGTTTGAACGAGCCGAAGCAACTGGAAGACGCCGTGGAGCGTTCCAATGGCCGTGTTGGCGACGATATAGAGTGTGCGCGACGACGCCTCCGCACGGATCACGAAGCCTTCGGTGCCGATTCGCGCGAGATCGGCCGCGAACGATTGTCGCGTCGGCGTATCGAGCGTCGACGCGAGTGCCACGACCACGAGGCCGCGTCGCGCTGCTGGCGTCGCCGGCAGGGCGACAAACGTGGATGGCGCGCCGAAGAAGCCTGAGGTCGCGCGCGTCAGTTCGTCGCGAATGACGCGCGAGGTCGCTGACGTGTCGGGAATCGCCACGCGCGCGAGCGCCGTGCGGTAGCTAGTGCGCGTGGCAGTCGGCGTGATCGGGCGATAGCGCAACCACAGATCGTAACCGTCTTCAGTGGCGGTGGACGGCCGAGTGGCCGACGACGCGATGGCTGGCGCGATGGCTGGCGCGATCGGTGTCGCAACGTAGGGAGCGACGCTCGCGGAGAGCGTTGTCGCAACGATCGCGCGATGTGACCAGCGGATCCAGGTTCGCATTGGCATCAGCGATCGCGCTTCGGCGGCGCTGTCGTTCCGCGCACGACGAGTGTTGGTGGAATGAGAACGTGGCTCGCCACATCCCGTTTGCCGGACAATCGTTCGAGCACGAGCTTCACCGCGGTGCGCCCCATGTCCGGTCGCGGCTGATCGACCGTGGTGAGGTGAATCTGACTGACTGCCGCGAGCGCCGTGTTGTCGTAACCAACGATGGAAACGTCGTCGGGCACGCGCAGGCCGCGTTCGTCGAGCGCACTCAACGCGCCGATGGCGGCCAAGTCGTTTGCAACGAACACCGCCGTCGGCGGATCCGGTGCATCGAACAGCGCCGCGATGCCGTGGCGTCCGCCTTCATCGGTGTAACTGCCGGGAACGATGCGGACGAATCGATCGAGTCCGCGCTTCTGCATTGACCGCTCGTATCCCTTGCGACGTTCGGCGGCGCCGGAGCCGCTGCCACCATCGATGTGCGCGATGCGTCGGTGTCCGAGATCGGCGAGATGTTGCACGACGAGCGACGCGCCGGTGGGGTCGTCGTTGGTGACGCTGTCCACCGTCGCCACGCGGGAGCGCCGCGCGACGAGAACGACGGGCACTTCTTTGCTGGCGGCCGTGATGCCATTCGACTCAAGCATCGGGCTCGCGAGAATGAGCGCATCAATGCGGAGTTCGAGCAGCGTATCGAGGGCGCGACGTTCGGCGCGCTCGCGTTGATCAACGACGGTCATGATCGTGCTGTAGCCACGCTCGGCGGCTTCCGCCTGGACGCCGTCAATGACTTCGGCGTAAAACGGGTTGTGCAAGTCGGAGAGCAGCACGCCCAACAAGTGGGAGCGTCGTTGGACGAGGGTGCGCGCGACGCCGTTGGGCCGGTAGCCGAGGTCGGCGGCGGTCGCGAGCACCAGTTTGCGTTTCTCCGGGCTGACGTTTTGCGCGCCACGCATGACGAGCGACACCAGCGATTTGGAGACGCCGGCGGACGCGGCGACATCGATGATGGTCGGCCGACCGGATTTGGGAGCGGACATGACGTCGGAGAACGGGAAGGGCGGCGTCGCGGGAGGGGAGTGACGCCAGCCGATCAACGATAGATACGGGGTGGTGCCGCGATTGGAACGGTTTGGAAAACGCGCTTGGAACGAATTGGAAAAGTTCGGAGTGCGTCGGGAGGTTGACGCGGGCGGGGTGGGTGGCTGTTGACACGTGGAAATCACCGCCACATGTTTTCGGCCATGGAACGTTCCATGGAACGTTCCACCGTACATTGGAACGTTCCGATAGTTCTCGCTCCATGTCAAGTCAGGCCGCGTTTCGGCTCCCACCCCTCCACTGACTCGACCACAACGCAGTCGCTGTGCGCCTCTTGTTGTCCCCGCCTGTTCTGCCTGCACGACCCCCTCCGCTGTTCCCCCCTGCTGTTCCCCCCCGTTTTTCCCCCCGCCGTTCTTCCCACCGCCGTTCCCGACGTCGACTGCGACATCTCCTCGGGGAATCCCTCCATTGACCACGCCTTGCTCTCACCGCCCCTCGTGCGATCGGTCCGTTGCCCGGACCGCCGCGCCCCTCTGCGTTCACTTCCGCGCAGCCTCTCCCGAGTCACGGAGGATCCGTTGATGCGTCGCTGGATCGTGTTGTTCCTCCTCACCGTGGTGTCGGTTTCCACCGTGCACGCGCAGGCCACCGGCCGCATCGTGGGACGCGTCACGGTGGATTCCGGCCGACCGCTCCCGAATGCGAGCGTGATCGTGGTCGGCACGTCGCTTGGTGCGACCACCGATGCGAACGGTCGCTACGCCATTACCAACGCGCCCGTCGGACCGCGGTCGGTGCAGGCGCGCTTCCTCGGCTACAACATGGTGACCAATCAGGTCACCGTGGTTGCCAACGGAACCGTGATGTCCGACTTCACGCTGACCGCGTCGCCGTTTAACCTCGCCGGCATCGTCGTGGTCGGTTACGGCACGCAGGAAAAGCGCAACGTCACCGGCGCCGTGACGACCGTTACCAGCGAAAAGCTCAAAGACGTGGCGACGAGTGATCCGATGAAGGCGCTGCAGGGCCGAGTGGCCGGCGTCGAAATCGTGACCAACTCCAATGAGCCCGGCTCCTCGATGCAAGTGCGCGTGCGCGGCGTGCGTTCCATGTCGAGCGATCGCAACGAGCCGCTCTACGTGGTGGACGGTATTCCCATCAACGGCGGCATCGCGGATTTCAATCCGAACATCGTCGAAAGCATCACCGTACTCAAAGACGCCTCCGCGACCGCGATTTACGGCAGCCGCGGTGCCAACGGCGTCATTCTGATTACGACGAAGAAGGGTTCCCAGGACGGCAAGATGCACACCCAGTACACGCTCGACTCGTACTACGGTGCGCAGGATCCGATTCAGCTGGTGCCCATGATGAACATGAAGCAGTTCGTGAAGTATCTGCAGGACGCGGCCGTGTTCAACGGACAGGACTCGTCGCTCGCCAAGGTGCTGGCCGGACAGTCGTTTGTGCCGGGCACGACGACGTCGAAGCGCATGTACGCGTACCAGAACAATCTCGAGACTGACTGGCAGAAGGCGGTGCTGCGCAGTGGCGCCCAGAAGAACTTCCAGATGAGCGTGGTCGGCTCCACCGCCGGTACACGCTTTTCCATTGCCGGTAACTACTTCAATCAGTTGGGCGTGATTCCCGGGCAGGCGAGCACGCGCGGCAATGCGTTCGCCACGATCGATCACGTGTCGAAGTACTTCAAGGTCGGCGCCAGTGTGTCACTCTCGCGCTCGCTCCAGCAGTTGGGCGAAGGGCAGGGAGCGTTCGGTTACGCAACCGCCATGACGCCGTTCGGTGTGCCGTACAACTACACCACCAAAGACTCGACCGGGCTGCTCGATCCGCGTCCGGATGACGATCCGCTAAACATCAACCCGGTGCTCGAAGCGCGGTCGATGATTCGCGAGCAGACCACCACGCGCGCCTTCGCCTCGACGTACGCGGAGTTGCAACTGCGTCCGTGGCTCAGCTATCGCGTGAATTTCGGCCCGGACTACTCGAACAGCGATCTTGGTTGCTACAACGATCCGTGGACGCATGGTCCGTGCTCGAATCCGAGCGCGAACAGCGCCAATCAGGGCCAGCCGCCGCAGGCGATGCTGCGCAATCAGACGGATTTCGCGTACACGCTCGACAACCTGCTGCAACTGAACAAGGACTTCGGGTCGATTCATCACATCGACGCGACGGCGCTCTACAGCATTCAGAAAGACAAGTTCACGAAGGACTCACTGTACGCCACAAGCCTGCCTTACAACACGCAGCTCTGGTACGATCTGGGCTCTGGCACGGCCGGCAACAACTTGAGCCTCATCAGCGAATGGGCGCTCGAATCGTACATGGGACGTTTGTCGTACACGTTGCTCGATCGCTACACGATTTCGGCGACAGGTCGTTCGGACGGTTCGAGCCGACTGGCGCCGGGGCACAAGTGGGCGTTCTTCCCCTCGTGGTCGGCGGCCTGGCAGGTGGGTGACGAGCCGTGGCTGCGCGATCGTGGTTGGTTCGATCAACTCAAGCTGCGCTACAGCTTTGGCACGACGGGCAACACGTCGATCAGCCCGTATCAGACGCAGGGCACGCTGCGTTCAAAGTTGTACACGTTTGGTACGACGCGCGTGCGTGGCTATCAGCCCGGCACGATTCCGAATCCGGATCTGACGTGGGAAAAGACGGACGCCAGCAATTTCGGCCTCGACTTCTCGATTCTGGGCAGCCGAGTGAACGGCACGGTGGACAGCTACGTGCAGAACACGCACGATCTGTTGCTGACGCGACTGCTGCCGGTGACGTCGGGCTTCACGTCAACGCTGCAGAACGTGGGTTCGACCAAGAACAGCGGTCTCGAACTCGGTCTGTCGACGGTCAATCTTCAGAACTGGCACGGCGTGACGTGGTCGACCGATCTGAACTGGTCCACCAATAAGAACAAGATCACGGCGTTGCAGTCGGGATCGGCGTCGGACGTGAACAATGTGTGGTTCGTCGGCCAGCCGATTAACCTCGCGGGCGATCCGCAGCGCCGCGTCTTCTACGACTGGAAGTATGTCGGCGTGTGGCAATACGCCGACTCGGTGCTGATGAAGTCGTTCAACGCGACGGGCTCCACGTTTAAGGCCGGCGATCCGCGCGTGGCGGATGTCAACGGCGACGGCAAGATCAATGCGGACGATCGCATGATCGTTGGCACGAGCTATCCCAAGTGGACCGCAAGCTTGTTCAACCGCGTTGCGTGGAATGGCTTTGATCTCTCCGGGCTGGTGACGTGGAAGTGGAAGTACACGTTCATCGACGGCACGCCGCGCAGCTACACCGGTCGTCTCGGTGTGATTGCGGACATGGATTACTGGATGCCGAACAACCCGACGAACAAGAACCCGGCGCCGAACCTCGGGCAGGTGGAGCGCACCTACGCCACCACGCGCCTCTACACCGACGGATCGCACTGGCGCATCCGCAACATCACGTTGGGTTACACCATGCCACGCACGCTCGTGTCGCGCTTTGGTGCGCAGGCCATTCGCTTCTATGCGACGGCTCAGGATCCGTACATCCACACGTCGTACCTCGGCACGGATCCCGAGGTGGCCGGTGCGGCGCCGACCATGCGCACGTTGCTGATCGGCAGCAACATCACCTGGTAAGCGAACCCACTCAGATGACGAGAACTCAGATGAAGCACGGACTTCTTAGCATCCTCGCGTTGGGGCTTGCCGCCATTTCCGGGTGCGTGCAGCTCGACGAGAAACTCATTACCGGCGTGAGCAGCGAGTACTACTCGACGCCGGACGGTCTCAACTCGGCCGTCATTGCGAGCTACAGCCAGCTGCGCAGCTACTACGGGCGTGAGCAGCTCATCTCGCTGGCGCAGGCCGGTACCGACACCTGGTCGGACGCCGATCAGGCGGGCTCCAACAACCGCGAATTCGGTGGATACACCGGTGGCTTGAACAGCACCGTGGCACCGCTCGCGAACACGTGGAACCCGGCGTACCAGATGATCAACACTCTCAACGCCGCGCTGGATCGTGGTCCCAATACCACGGGCATTCCGACGTCGACCAAGAATGCGTTGTTGGGTGAAGCGCACTTTCTGCGGGCGTTCGAGTACTTCATGCTCGTGCAAACGTTTGGCAGCGTGACGCTCTCGATGCACGAGAACAAGGGTGTGGTCGATCAGGCGGTGCGTGATACCGCGCCCGAAGTCTACAAGGCCATTCTGGCCGATTTGGACAGCGCCATTTCGCTGCTGCCGGTGACGCAAGCCGATCGCGGCCGTGCCACCCGCGGTGCGGCCACGGCCCTGCGCTCGAAAGTGTATTTGACTCGAGCGTATCGCGATTACTCGCCAAACAAGCAGGCCGATTTCACGGCCGCGCTGACCGACGCGAAAGCGGTGATCAACTCGGGTACGTACTCGCTCACGCCGGTTTATGCAGACTTGTGGTGCGCGGCGCGCGCGGCGGATCCGGGACGCGCCGGATACTGCGAAAATACCGGCTACAACTCGGCGCAGTCGGAATTCATCTTCACGGTGAACTTCTCGTACGACCTGACGCAGTACGACGGCTCAGATCAGTACAACTATCTGCACCTCGTCTACCTCGGGCAGTACGACAACGCGGCGGTTGGCGTTGGTATTCCGCGTGACTTGAACAACGGCCGTCCGTTCCGTCGTCTGATGCCCACGCAGTACGGGCTCAAGCTGTTCGAGAACCGGTGGGCGGGAACGCCGTACGCCAGCGATGTCATGGATACGCGCTTCGACGGCTCGTATCAGACCGTGTGGGTGGCCACTGTGGGTGGTCAGCGCAATCCGACGACCAACTGCCCCTTCTGCTCCAGTGGCGACGTGGTGGCGGTCGGCGATACGACGGCGATGATCATGCTGGCGCCGCAGACGACGACGTATCGTCAGTCGAAAAAGTACATGATCCGTACGATGTGTCCGAACGGATACGCCGATCCGAGCGTCTACTGCGGCGATCGCACCGGCGCGACCGACGGATTCATCAGCTGGGATCGTTATCCGTCACTCAAGAAATTCCAGGACAACCTGCGCGCGAATCTCACGGCGCAGGAAGGCGGCAAGGTGCAAGTGCTGCTGCGTCTCGGCGAGATCTATCTTATCGCGGCCGAAGCCGATCTCGGGTTGGGCAACACGGCGGAAGCGGCGCAGATGATCAACGTGTTGCGGGTGCGTGCTGCGACGCCGGCCTACAAGAGCGATCCGCGTCAGATGGTGACGGCGGGTCAGATCAATCTCGACTTCATCATGGACGAGCGCGAACGCGAGCTCGCGGGTGAATTCAATCGCTGGTACGATCTCGTGCGCCCCGGCGCGCAGTTCTTCGTGGATCGCGTGAAGAAGTACAATCCACATGGCGGTGTCAACGTCGCGCTTCGGCATGCGCTGCGTCCGATTCCGCAGACGCAGATCGATGGTGTTGTGAACGGTCCCAAGTACCCGCAGAATCCGGGGTACTGAGTGCGCTCTGCCTGCAGATGATGCAGGAAACACTGACTCCCGCCGGCGAACCTGAGCACGCCGACGGGAGTTGGTGCGCAGCGCATTCCGCGGCGCGCGGTGACGTTCAGTGTTTAGTTGCCGCTTTCTTTACCCGGACCGGTGGCAACGAAGATGACACCGTCGGAGTGTCCGATGCCGTAGCGTGCCTGGGCATCGGTGCCGCTGATCCGATGAATCGTCCACACGCTGGTAATCGGAATGCCTTTGAGCGTTTCGATACCGCCGAGGCGAGTTCCGTCGAGATAGACCTGTATTCCCGATGCATCACGCGGCATTCCCGTTTGACCGGCGGCGAGTCCGGTGGCGGGGCTTCCACCCGTTGATGTACGCGTCGTGGAGGTGGTGGTAGGGTTGATGGCCGAACCACCGGGCGGATTCAAGTTGCGCGCGCGAAGCCAGTTGCTACGCAGCGCTTCGATGGCAGAGTACACGTCCGGGTAGGTAACCGTCTTGAGCTGCTCGGCAGTGATCAAGTCGGCGTTCGGCTTCGGCCGCTTTGGCGGTTGCGTGGATGTCTCGCCGGTGACTTGCGCGTGCGCCGACGGGG
Source organism: uncultured Gemmatimonadaceae bacterium (assembly GCA_966096095.1). Taxonomy (GTDB): domain Bacteria; phylum Gemmatimonadota; class Gemmatimonadetes; order Gemmatimonadales; family Gemmatimonadaceae; genus Gemmatimonas. The sequence goes on from CBHTUR010000008.1 coordinate 122,584, forward strand.
CAGAGAGCATGATGGAGCACATGGTCGCACTGACAACTAAGCAGCGTTCGATCGATCTCATGAGCGTCTCCGAGAAAGGGCCACACACAGCAAACTATGGTCGCGTGTTGCGATTAGCCACCGCGATCTGCTGCGTGTGCGTTCTCGGTGTGGCGTGTGCGCATGTTGTTCGGTCCACGCCGTCGCGCACCAGCGCAGACGCGCGTGCGCGCTGGGTTGGAACGTGGACGGCGGCACCACAACTCGTGGAAGATCGCAACAAGCCACCGGCGCCAGGACTCACAGGCAGTACGCTGCGTCAGGTGATTCACGTCTCAATTGGTGGTCGCCGCATTCGATTGCGTCTCACCAATCTTTTCGGCAATGGACCAGTTGTGCTCGCCTCAGTGCTGATCGCACCCAGCGCGGGGATGTCCGCGATCGAGGCCGCACGGGCACAATCGTTGACATTTAGCGGTCGCGCGTCGCTGACGCTCGCACCGGGCGAAACGGTGGTGAGCGACGCGATCGACTTTGCGGTGGCACCACTCGCCGACCTGACCGTATCGATGATGATCTCGAGTGCGCCGGTCGATCTGAGCGGACACCCCGGTTCCAGAACGACTTCATATCTCGCGGCTGGGAGTCACGAGCGTGACGCTGCCATGACCGAGGCGGTGAAGACCGAGCACTGGTATTACATCAACGGACTCGACGTCGAAGTCGATGATGGCGCGCAGGCGGTGTCCATCATCGGCAACTCGATCACCGATGGTCGTGGCTCCGGCACGGACAAGAACAATCGTTGGCCCGACGAACTGTCGCGCCGTCTGCAGGCGAACGCGGCGACTGCGCGAGTGGCCGTCTTGAATTCGGGTATCGGCGGCAACGCCGTCGTGCGTGGCGGACTGGGTCCTACGGCGGTGTCGCGCATTGCGCGAGATGCGTATGAGCAGAGCGGCGCCCGCTGGGTTGTCATCTTTGAAGGGGTAAACGACATCGGCGGCGCGCGCGGGGCCGATGGGTCTGTTGCCGTTGCGCGCGATCTGATTGGCGCGTATGAGCGGTTTATCGTCGATGCGCGCGCCCGGGGGCTGTATGTCTACGGCGCCACGATTCTGCCGTTTGGCGGTTCGCAGTACGACTCGCCGGAGCACGAGGCGGCTCGGCAAACCGTGAACAATTGGATTCGGACGAGTCGCGCCTTCGATGCGGTGATCGATTTCGATGCGGCGTTGCGCGATCCGGCAAACCCTTCGCGTCTTAAGCCGGAAACCGACAGCGGCGACCATCTGCACCCGAGCGAAGCCGGCCATCGAGCCATGGCTAACGTGGTAGACCTCACCTTGTTCACCAATGACCGGGCAACCGGTCGCAACTGATAGACGCACGCATGAACGGCTCAACCAAGACCGCAACTCCACCGTATCGCGACGCGACGTTGCTCATTGAGCTGCGCGTAGACGATTTGCTCCGTCGCATGACGTTGCCGGAGAAGGCAGCGCAAATGATGTGCGTCTGGCAGGAGAAGGCCACCAAGCTGGTCGATGCGCACGGCAACTTTGATGTGGCGAAAGCGCGCGCGGCTTTTGGCGACGGCGTCGGGCTCGGACAAGTAGGACGGCCTAGCGATGCCGGAAGCACGCCAGTGACGCCGCAGGACGGCAAGGATGCGCGCGGGCAAGCTGAGCTGACGAATGCCATTCAGAGGTTCTTCCTCGAGGAGAGTCGGCTTGGCATTCCGGTCGTGTTTCACGAGGAGTGTCTGCACGGTCAGGCGGCGGTGGGTGGCACGAGCTTTCCGCAGCCCATTGGACTCGCCGCGACGTTCAATCCAACACTGGTCGAGGCGTTGTATGAAATGACCGCCGCCGAAGCGCGCGCACGCGGCACCCATCAAGCGTTAACGCCGGTGGTGGATATTGCCCGCGACCCGCGGTGGGGCCGAGTGGAGGAAACGTTCGGCGAAGATCCGTATCTCGTGTCTCGTCTGGGCGTGGCTGCGGTGCGCGGCTTTCAGGGCGACGCCACCTTCGGCGACAAGACGCGCGTGATGGCGACGCTCAAACACTTCGTGGCGCACGGCCAGCCGGAAGGCGGACAGAACTGCGCCCCTGCCAACGTTTCGCTGCGTGAACTGCGCGAAGTTTTCTTGCCGCCATTCAAGGCCGCGATTCGCGAGGCAGGTGCAATCAGCCTGATGGCGTCCTACAACGAAGTGGACGGCGTGCCGTCGCATGCCAACCGCTGGTTGCTGCGCGACCTGCTGCGCGGTGAGTGGGGATTTCGCGGCTTTATCGTGTCCGACTACTACTCGATCTGGGAGTTGAACGATCGCCCAGACACGCACGGACACTTTGTCGCAGCCAACAAAAAAGATGCGGCCGCACTGGCGGTACGGGCCGGCGTAAATATCGAATTGCCGGAGCCAGACACGTATCTGCATCTCGTCGAGCTGGTGCAGGAAGGGACGCTGCGCGAGGAGATGTTGGATGATCTCGTGCGTCCGATGTTGTACTGGAAGTTCCGCCTGGGGCTCTTCGACGATCCGTACGTGGACCCAGAGCACGCCGCGCGCATCGTCGGCAGCGAAGCTCATCGCGCATTGGCGCGTGAGGCCGCGCGCGAAACCATCACGTTGCTCAAGAACGACGGTGCGTTGCTGCCGCTTGCGGTCGACGCGCTCAAGACCATTGCCGTAATCGGGCCGAACGCCAACCGGCCGCTGCTTGGTGGCTACAGCGGAGTGCCTTCGCACAGCGTGACCGTACTGGAAGGCATTCAGGCGCGCGTGGGCACCGGTGTGCGTGTGGTACACGCTGAGGGATGCCGTATCACCATTGGTGGATCGTGGCAGCAGGATAAGGTGGTGCACAGCGATCGTGATGAAAATCTGCGACTGATTGCTGACGCCGTAGAGGTAGCCCGTGATGCCGACGTTGTGGTGCTCGCCATCGGCGGCAACGAACAGACATCGCGCGAAGCGTGGTCGCGTACGCACATGGGCGACCGCACGAGTCTCGATCTGCTGCACGAGCAGGACGAACTCCTCGCCGCGCTGGTGGCACTGGGGAAGCCGGTGGTGGCTGTGCTGTTTAACGGACGTCCCATGTCCGTCACCGCGGTCAACGAGCAGGCACACGCCGTGCTCGAGTGCTGGTATCTCGGGCAGGAAGCCGGACATGCACTGGCGGACGTGCTCTTTGGCGACGTGAACCCGGCCGGCAAGTTGCCAATCAGTGTGCCGCGCTCGGTCGGTCAGTTGCCGGTGTTCTACAACCACAAGCCCTCGGCGCGTCGCGGCTATTTGTTTGACGACGCCTCGCCGCTGTACGCCTTCGGCTTCGGATTGAGCTACACCACCTTTTCTCTGCGCAACGCGCGATTGACGCAGACGCACATCACGCGCGATGGCGAGACGCAGGTACTGGTCGAGGTCACCAACACGGGCCCGCGCGCTGGTGCGGAAGTGGTGCAGGTCTACGTCCGCGATCTGATCAGTAGCGTGACGCGCCCAGTGAAAGAGCTCAAGGGTTTTCAGAAAGTCTGGCTGGAGCCGGGGGAGACGGTAACCGCGACCATCACGCTCTCCCGCGATGCACTGGCGTTCCACGACATCGACCTGCAGTACGTCGTGGAGCCGGGCGACTTTGCCATCATGGTGGGCACGTCTTCACGCGACGTCGATTTGACGACGCTCACGCTTACCGTCACGCCGTAACGTCGTAGTGCAGCCATATCGTGACGCCGTAGCGCGCGGCGTCAGCGGTCACACCTCACCCGAAACGACCCTTATGTCGAACTCCGTTCGTCTGTCGGTGCAAGAGAAGATTGGCTACGGCATTGGCGATGCCGCAGCGAACTTCATCTTCCAGACGATGCTCATCTTCCAGCTGGCCTTCTATACCGACACGTTCGGTATTTCGGCGGCGGCGGCGGGCACACTGTTTCTCGTGGTGCGTGTGTACGACGCGATTTTCGATCCGCTCATGGGTGTGATAGCCGACCGGACGAATACGAAGTGGGGCAAATTCCGCCCTTGGGTACTCTGGACGGCCGTGCCGTTCGGCATTGCAGGCTTTATGGCGTTTTCGACGCCCGATACGTCGGCGTCGGGCAAGCTGGTGTATGCGTACGTCACCTACATCGTGCTGATGACGGTGTACTCAGCCAACAACTTGCCGTACTCGGCGTTGAGCGGCGTGATGACCGGTGACTTGGGCGAACGAACCAGCCTCTCCAGCTACCGTTTTGTGTGCGCAATGTTGGCGTCGCTGGTGGTGCAGGGGCTCGCGCTGCCGATGGTACACTACTTTGGCGCGGGCAACGATGCGGTGGGCTACCGCACGACCATCGGCATCTTCTCCGCGCTGGCAGTGGTGTTCTTCGTGATCACCTTCTTCACGACGAAAGAACGCATCGCGCCCGATCCGCAGCAGAAGTCGTCCATCGCGCAGGATTTCGCCGATCTGCTGAAAAACGGGCCGTGGGTCGTAATGTTCGTGCTGACCATCGTGCTCTTCATCACGCTCGCACTGCGCGGCGGCGCGATGCTCTACTACTTCAAGTACTTCGTCAAGCGCGAAGACTTGTTCAGTATTTTCAACGTCGCCGGTACCGGCTGCACGATTCTCGGCGTGCTGCTCTCGAAACCGCTGGCGCTGCGCTACGGAAAGCGGAATCTGTTCATCGCCGGTCTGAGCGCGACCGTCGTGTTTACGGCGGCCTTCGCGCTGTTGTCGGCCGATGCCGTGCCGGTGATCGTCGCTACGGAAATGCTGCGGCAGTTTGCGTACGGATTCACCATTCCGCTCTTGTGGGCGATGATGGCCGACGTGGCCGACTACTCGGAATGGAAGAACGGGCGGCGCGCGACGGCAGTGGTGTTTTCGGCGATTGTGTTCGGGCTCAAAGCCGGACTTGGGGTTGGCGGCGCGATTGGTGGCTGGGTGCTCGCGGCCTATGGCTATGTACCCAACGCCGTCCAGACAGAACAGGCCCTCAACGGAATCAAACTGAGCGTGGGGCTAATTCCCGCACTCGGATTCGCGCTCTGCATTGTGTGCCTCGTGTTCTATCGCATTTCGAAGTCCATCGAAATCGAGATGACAGACGAACTCAACGCGCGGCGGCGCGCGCTGGCTACGCCGGCGGTCGCATGACCACCCGACGGTATGTGCGGGCTTCGCTGCTGCTGGCGGTCGCGAGCGTCGCCACAGCATGCAGTTCTGTTTCACGCACTGCGGCGGTCGAGAGCGGCGCGCAAACGCGTTCGACGCTCAAAGACGCGCTCAAGGGCGACTTCTACGTGGGCGCGGCCCTAAATCCCGCACAGTTTGGTGCGCGCGATTCGGCAGGGCTTCGTGTCATCGGCGAGCAGTTCAACACGATTTCACCAGAGAACGTGCTCAAGTGGGCGTTGGTCCATCCCGAGCTTCGTCGGTACGACTTCGGGCCGTCCGATGCCTACGTGGCGTTTGGCGAGAAGCACAAGATGTTCATCGTTGGGCACACGTTGGTCTGGCACAGCCAGGTGCCCCAGTGGGTATTTCGCGATTCAACCGGCAAGCTGTTGACGCGCGATGCCCTACTGGGTCGGATGCGCGAGCACATTCAGACGGTCGTTGGTCGTTACAAAGGGCGTATTCACGGCTGGGATGTCGTGAACGAGGCGCTTGAAGAGAACGGCACCCTGCGCAATTCGCTCTGGCGCCAGATCATCGGCGACGACTACATCGCCAAGGCGTTTGAGTACGCCCACGAGGTCGATCCGAAAGCGGAGTTGTACTACAACGACTATTCGCTCGAGAACCCTGATAAGCGCGCCGGCGCGCTCAAGCTGATTCGCGATCTGTTGGCGCGAGGCATTCCGGTCAAGGCAATCGGCATGCAGGGGCATATGAAAATGGACTGGCCCAGCATCGGGCTGGAAGATTCCACAATCGCCTTGTTTGCCGCGACGGGCGTGCACGTGAACATCTCGGAGCTTGATGTTGACGTGTTGCCGGCGTCCACGACCAATCGCGGCGCCGACGTTGGATTGCGGGTCGAGGGGAATGCCGCGATCAATCCGTACACGGCAGCACTCCCCGACTCGGTCTCGCGCGCGTTGGCGGAGCGCTACGCGGCGCTGTTCGCCGTCTATCTCAAGTATCGCGATGTGATGGACCGCGTCACGTTTTGGGGAGTGGCCGACGGCGATTCCTGGTTAAACGATTGGCCCGTGCGTGGTCGTACCAACTATCCGCTCGTGTTCGACCGGCGACATCAGCCGAAGCCGGCGTTCGATGCCATCATGGCGCGCGCTCGCGCGCCGCGCCCGCCCGCGGCTAAGCCTGCTGACCTGAAGGGAGTGGAGTCACAGCGCGAGGCGGGACGTTGATGGCAGGCGGACGATTTCGTTGGTGTGTTGGAGTGAGCGCATCTATCGCGGCGCTCGGCGTGAGCGCCTGCGGAGGCGGTGGTGACGCGACCACCGAACCCACCACGAAAACACCGGTCGATACGACGCCGGTGACGCCGGTAGTGGCGCTCCGCAAGCTGGTCGAGACGCGCGCGTTGCGCTTCAAGGTTGGCGCTGCGGCCGGATCGCTTTTCAATTCGACCGACGCGGCCAGCGCGATGTACATGACCGTGCTCGCGCGCGAGTTCAACGCGCTGACGCCGGAGAACGAGATGAAATTCTCGTCGGTCCGACCGTCGCGCGCCGAGTTTCGGTATGGACGCGCCGACTCCATGGTCGCGTTTGCCGTTCAGAATAACATGGTCGTGCGCGGACACACCCTGGCGTGGTATAACCAGCTCTCGTCGTGGTTGACCAGCGGCAGTTGGACCACCGCCGAAGCACGCGCGCTGCTGGATGAGCACATCACGAACGTCGTCACGCATTTCAAAGGCCGGCTGGCCGCGTGGGACGTTGTGAACGAGGCTTTCACTGACGGCAGCACGCCCACGTTACGTTCGGGGTTCTGGGCAGATCGACTTGGGCGCGCCTACATCGAGCAATCCTTTCGTACCGCCTACGCGGCCGACGCGAACACGCCGCTGTACTACAACGACTACAACATCGAGCCCGTGAACGCGAAATCCGACAGCGTCTACTTCATGCTGTCCGATTTCAAAGCGCGCGGTGTGCCCGTGCATGGCGTGGGCATGCAAATGCATCTGATTGCCGGGGCGTTGCCCTCGTTGCAATCAATCGCCGACAATTTTTCGCGCTTCGCCAATCTCGGTCTGAAAATCCAGATCACTGAACTCGATATCCGGCTTCCACTCCCGTCAACGACGGCCGCGCTGGCCACCCAAGCACAGAACTATCGGGACATCTACAACCTGTGCCTGCAGCAGCCGGCGTGCGACATGGTCGTCACTTGGGGTTTCACTGACCGGCTCTCCTGGGTGCCCGGCACGTTCTCAGGACAAGGAGAGGCGCTGCTGTTCGATAACGCGTTTCAGGCGAAGCCGGCCTATACGGCGGTCAACAACGTGCTGGCGGGCAAATAGCGCTCGCGCCGACGCGACGAAGACGCTCTCCTCCTATGTCATCACGCTCTCTCTTCGGTCTGATTTCGCTGCCACTCGTTGTGGGGACGTCGATGTCCGCACCGACCGAGGCAGTGGTGCCGCGCGCCGACGCGGCAGTGGTTCCGACACGAGCCGCGTACGTCACGACGGCGCCGGTGGTTGGCGGGATCGCGCTTGCTGCGAAGGGTTCGGCGGCAACCTTCTACGTCGGGAGTGGCGAGTATCCTGGCGTCGTGCGCGCTGCGCGAGCGGTGTCCGCCGATCTCGCGGCGGTTTCCGGCGCGAAGAGCGCGCTCATCACCGATCGCGCCCCGCGCGGCAACGAAGTGGTGATTGCGGGAACGATCGGCCGCAGTGCGCTCATCGATTCGCTCGTGCGCGCCGGCCGATTGGACGTGAGCGCGGCGCGGGGCAAGTGGGAGACGTTCGTTACGCAAATCGTTGACGCGCCGTTGCCCGGCGTGACGCGGGCACTCGTAATTGCGGGTAGCGACAAGCGCGGAACGATCTACGGCCTGTACGATTTGTCGGCGCAGATGGGCGTGTCGCCATGGAGTTGGTGGGCCGACGTTCCGTTGCCTCGTCACCCCACGTTGTTCGTGGCGCCGGGCACACACAGTATGGGTGAGCCAGCAGTACGCTATCGCGGCATCTTCATCAACGATGAGGCGCCCGGATTCTCGGGGTGGACGCGCGAGAAGTTTGGTGGCGTGAACCACAAGGCGTATGAGCATGTGTTTGAGCTCATTCTGCGACTCAAGGGCAACTACCTCTGGCCCGCCATGTGGGGCAACGCGTTTGCCGACGATGATTCGCTCAACGCGGTGCTGGCCGATGAATACGGCGTCGTGATGGGCACGTCGCATCATGAGCCGCTCACGCGGGCCCAGCAGGAGTGGAAGCGCTACGGAACCGGACCGTGGAACTACGAGCAGAACGATTCCACGCTGCGCGCGTTTTGGCGAGCCGGTATCCAGCGCATGGGAACCCGCGAGAACATCGTAACGGTTGGCATGCGTGGTGACGGCGATATGCCGATGACCGAGGGGAGCAACATCGCTCTGCTCGAGCGCATTGTTGCCGATCAGCGCAAAATCATCGCCGACGTTACGCATCGCGACGCGTCGGCTACGCCGCAACTCTGGGCGCTCTACAAGGAAGTACAGGACTACTACGATCGCGGCATGCGCGTGCCTGATGATGTCACGCTGCTCTTCGCAGACGACAACTGGGGAAACATCCGCCGACTGCCCGAACCAGGCGCGAAAGCGCGCAGCGGCGGCTACGGTGTCTACTATCACTTCGACTACGTTGGTGGCCCCCGCAACTACAAGTGGCTAAACACGAATCCGATTGCGCGTGTCTGGGAGCAGATGCAAACCGCACACGCATTGGGGGCGGACCGGATCTGGATTGTAAATGTCGGCGACATCAAGCCGATGGAATTTCCGATCCAGTTCTTTCTGGACTTTGCCTGGAACCCGGCCGGATTCCCCGCCGATTCGCTGCCGTCGTACACCAAGGCATGGGCTGCGCAGCAGTTCGGTGACGCACACGCTCCGGCCATCGCGAAGCTGGTCACGCAGTACCTCACGCTCGCGGGCCGACGTAAGCCCGAGCTGCTGGATCCTGACACATACAGTCTCGTCAACTTCCGTGAGGCCGAGCGCGTGATGGGTGAGTTCGCGGCCCTGCGCACGAGCGCCGACTCGCTTGCCACGCTCATGGCTGTGACGCAGCGCGACGCATACTTCCAGCTCGTGCAACATCCGATCCAGGCACTCGCGAACCAAACGGAACTCTACATAACCGTCGGACAGAATCGCCTGTATGCCACGCAGGGACGCGCGTCGACGAACGCGCTAGCCGAGCGTGCGCGTGCGCTGTTTGAACGCGACGTGGCGATTGCGCGGCGCTACAACCACGAAATCGCTGGTGGCAAGTGGAATCACCTGATGGACCAAACGCACATCGGGTACACCTACTGGCAGGAACCGCCGCGCAATGTCATGCCGCGCGTCGATGTCATTCAACTACCGGATGCCGCCGACATGGGCGTCGCTGTGGTTGAGGTGAACCGGCCGGCCCCACAGCGTGGAGGCCCTGGAGGGGGGTCTTTCGCTGGCGGGCAACCGGCCGGTTTCACTTCACGCGAACCGACGCTGCCCATGTTCGATCCCTACAACAAGCCCACGCACTATGTGGACGTGTTTAATCGCGGTCGCGGCGCGTTCACCTTCACTGCAGCGGCCACGGCTCCGTGGCTGACCTTGTCACCAGCGACGGGGCAGGTCACTACCGAAACTCGCGTTGCGGTGCGCGTTGACTGGACGCGCGCGCCGCTCGGCACCACCAGAATTCCTATTGTCTTCACGGCCAGCACGGGCGCCAAGAGCACCGTCACGGCGGTCATCAACAACCCAGCGTCGCCGCGTCCGGAAGACGTGACCGGCTTCGTGGCCGCGAACGGCTACGTGGCCATGGAGGCCGAGCACACATCACGGCGCATCAACGCCAGTGGCATCTCCTGGCAGCGCATCCCAAACCTTGGTCGCACCTTGTCGGCGATGCGCGCGGCACCGATCTCGGCGCCGTCGTTACCACTCACGGCCACCTCGCCCCACCTGGAGTACGACGTCACGCTGTTTGACAGTGGTACCGTCCGCGTGCACGCGATGCTCTCACCGTCGCTGAACGTGCGCGGACTCAAGAATGGGCTGCGCTACGGCGTTTCGTTCGACAACGACGCGCCCGAGGTCGTGAATTCCACTGCCGATTCATCGAACGCAGGCTGGGAAAAATCAGTAGGGGAGAACATTCGCGACCTGATTACGCGTCATCGGGTGGCAACGGCCGGTAAACACACGCTCAAGTTCTGGTACGTCGATCCGGGCGTCGTGCTTCAAAGACTGGTGATTGAAACGAGCGACCTGCCCAACAGCTATCTCGGGCCGCCGGAGAGCTTTCATCGCTCGGCGGGAGGACCGGCCACCTTCGATTGGTTTGAGTACACCGGACACGACGCGATCAATGCCAAGCGTGCGCCGACGTCGGGAGAGTTTCTCAATCCGATTCTCGCCGGGTTCTATCCGGATCCTGCGCTGACGCGCGTGGGCAGCGACTACTACATCGTGAATTCCACCTTCACGTATTTCCCGGGCATTCCAGTTTTCCACTCGCGCGATCTGGTGAACTGGTCTCAGATCGGCAACGTGATTTCGCGTCCGTCGCAACTCAACTTCGATTCTCTGGGAATTTCGCGCGGCGTGTTTGCGCCAACCATCGAGTATCACAACGGCACATACTACGTGTTCAACACGTGCGTCGATTGCGGCGGCAACTTTGTGGTCACTGCCTCGCGCCCTGAGGGCCCGTATAGCGATCCTGTCTGGTTGCGCGACGTCGATGGTATCGATCCCTCGGTGTTTTTCGACGACGACGGCAAGGCGTACGTGCTCAACAATGGCGCTCCTATCGGCACGCCGCTCTACGACGGGCATCGCGCTATCTGGATTCAGGAGTTCGACGCGAAAACCCTGCGCACGTTTGGCGAGCGCACGTTGATTGTGAATGGCGGCGTCGATTTGTCGCGCAAGCCAATTTGGATCGAGGGACCGCACCTCTTCCGCAAGGATGGCTGGTACTATCTGACGGCGGCCGAGGGCGGCACGGCGGAAGGCCACTCGCAAGTCGTGCTGCGCAGCAAAGCAGTTCGTGGTCCCTACACGCCGTATGCCGGCAATCCGATTCTGACGCAGCGCCATCTTCCGCGCGATCGCGCGTTCCCGGTTACCTCCACGGGTCACGCGAATCTGGTCGAGACCACCAACGGCGAGTGGTGGGCCATCTTCCTCGGCACGCGTCCATACGAAGGCGACTTCTATAACATCGGCCGTGAAACGTTCTTGATGCCGGTGCACTGGCGCGACGGCTGGCCAATCATCACCACCGACACGCAGACGGTGCCGTTCGTACTGCCGCGACCGAAGCTCGCGTCAACGCCGGCGCCACCGTTTCCCACGCACGGCAACTTCACCGTGCGAGATGAGTTCGACGGTCCGTCGCTCGCGCCGTATTGGAATCTGATTCGCACCCCGCGCGAGTCGTGGTACGATTTCACTTCGACTCGCGGCGCGATCACTCTGCAAGCGCGTCACGCCGATATTGGCGCGCGGGCGCAACCGTCGTTTATCGGTCGGCGCCAGCAACACGCGAATGCCACTGCGACCACATCGATGCGCTACGTTCCGCGCGCGGACGGCGACGAGGCCGGGCTGATCGCATTTCAGAACGACGCCTATTACCTCCTGCTGGCCGTTACACGAGTCGGTGGCGCCGCGCGCTTGCAGGTTGAACAACGGGCAGGCGCTGGTACCGGTGAGTCTGCGCGAGTATTGGCTTCCGCGCCGATGCCAACGTCCGATACGCCGGTCGAGTTGCGGATTACCGTTTCCGGCGCGACGGCCAGCTTCGCCTATCGTGTCGGTGCCCAGTCGTGGATTTCGCTGCTCTCGGGCGTCGACGCACGTATGCTCAGCACGAAAACAGCGACTGGGTTTGTCGGTACGATGTTTGGTCTCTACGCGTATTCGGCCACACCGTGATCGAGACCCGACACACGCTCGCCGAAAGGAGCGCGCGATGAGTACGCGCTCCGGACGCAGCGCGCCGCCAAGCGCGAAACAGAGTGCCACGCGGGCGCTGTTTGGCATCGATTCGCACGGTCGCCGCGTCGATCAGATCACGATTCGCAACGCGCACGGAATGCGCGTCGAGGTCCTCACCCTCGGCGGCATCGTGCGTTCGCTCGAGGCGCCCGATCGCGATGGCGTGCCGGGAGACGTTGTGCTGGGCTTCGATTCACTCGCGGGCTACGAGGCCGACGAGCTCTATCTCGGCACGTTGGTTGGGCGCTATGCCAATCGGATTGCGATGGGACGCTTCGCCATTGATGGGCGCAGCTACGCCCTCACGCGAAACGATGGCGACAACCACCTGCACGGCGGCGCGCACGGGTTCAATCGCGCCATTTGGCAGGCGCGCACCTTTTCCACGCGTCACGCCGTCGGGGCCACGCTGGCGTACGAAAGTCCTGCCGGCGACGAGGGCTATCCGGGCACGCTCACGGTGCGTGTCACCTACTCGCTCACCGATCAAAATGAGTTTGCCGTCGACTATTTTGCCGCGACCACGGCGCCGACGGTGGTCAGTCTCACGCAGCACTCCTATTTCAACCTGTCAGCCATTCCGGAAACCGATGTGCTCGGCCACGAACTGACCGTGTACGCGTCGCGCTTTCTTCCCGTCGACGCGAAGCAGATTCCGACTGGCGAGTTGCGTGAGGTGGAGGGAACTGCGTTCGACTTTCGCACGCCGCGAGCGATTGGATCGCACATCGACGACGCCGATGAACAGCTGCGCCACGGCCACGGGTACGATCACACGTTCGCCATCGACCCGCGCGAAATCGAAGTAGCGCCGGCCGTGCGCTTGGTCGATCCCGGCAGCGGGCGCTCGCTGGAAGTGCTGACCACCATGCCGGGTGTGCAAGTATGCACGGGCAACGTGTTTCCGCCGAATCTCACGGGCAAGCGAGGCGAACGCATTGTGCCACACGCCGGCATCGCCCTTGAGACCCAGCATTTTCCCGATGCACCCAACCGTCCGCGGTTTCCGTCGCCGGTGATCCGCCCCGGCGAACCGTTCTTGTCACGCACGGTTTATCGCTTCGGCATTGCGCGGTAGCGTGTCGCATCCGCGCCGCGCAGTGTCGCCGGGGAGAAGCCTATGAGCAACACTGCACAGACGACCTCGGCCAATACTTCGGCCGTAAACGGAATGCCTAGCGCCCCGCAATAGTTCGCCGCGGTGTGCACCAGCAGCATCAGCAGCAGATCACCGTTGGTGCGAACGAAGCACCAGGTCATGATTACGCTGAGCGCGACGCTGTTCACGAGAAAAAGCGGAATGGACAGGTGACTCTGCGAGAGCGCCGGAATGAAGAATGTTGGCAAATGCCACGCCCACCAGATGATGCCCAGCAGAACCGCAGCGCCGAATGGTGAGCGAAGCGTGAGCATGCGCGGTAGGGCGAACCCGCGCCAACCGAACTCTTCGCCCAGCGGTCCCGTATCAGTGACCAACGTGAGTGGAAGCATCATGACCATTCTTGGCCACGGCGGCAGTGCGGCGAGCGACTCGGGCGCGATGACTTTCGCGGCGAGCAGGTTGGCGAGCGGAAAACCAACGACGACCGCGACGTACCACGGCCACGAGGACGGGCGCGGAATCAATCGCGCGAAGAGTCGCCTCAAACCGATACGGCCATCGACGCGTGCGGTCATGACGATGCCGGCAATCGTCGGGCCAAACGCGGCGAGGTAATGCAGCGGGTGCAACGGCGCGCCACCACCTGGCCGAATGTCGCCCAGCAACAGCGCGACGAGGCCAACGCCCCATGTCAGGCCGAACGCGAGCCAAAAGTAGCGGCGCAGCACGTTCGCGGTGTCGGAGTGCGTCACGCGCTCATCGGTGAAGGGGAGTGCGGCGCCGAAGCCATTTCACGTCGACGTCGATAGCGAATCAGTATCGCAGCGCAGACGCTCGCGCGCGACCGTCCGTCTTAGGAATCCGCGAGCCGCGCCTCGATGGTTTCTCGTCGCGAACGGCTGAGCGGTACGCGCGTGCCGTCCCGCAGCACCACCATGCTCCGATCGCCGCCGAAGGAGCGCAGCTCGGCCACTTGATCGACCCGAACGATGGCGGTGCGATGCACACGCACGAACGAAGTCGGATCGAGTCGGGATTCAAGGTGCTGCATCGTTTCGCGCACCAAGTGGGTTTTACCATCGCGCGTGTGCAGTTCGGCGTAGTAGTCCGCCGCACCTACCCACACGATGTCGGCCACGCGCACGAAGCTGACTTTCCCCACCGATCGCACCACGATGCGGTCGGGAAAGCGCGCGCTGTCGCCGGCCGCCGCGCGACGCGCCATCAAGTCCGACAACACCGCGCGCGCGTCACCGGCCAGGCGTTGCTCAACCTGTTTGCGGGCTCGGGCCAGCGTCTGACGAATGCGCTCGTCGCGAAACGGCTTGAGCACATAGTCAATCGCATTCGCTTCAAACGCCTGGATCGCAAAGTCGTCGTGTGCAGTGACGAACACAAACACCGGGCGCTGCTCGGCCGGAACCGCATCGATCACCGAGAAGCCATCGAGATCGGGCATCTGAATGTCGACCAGCGCGAGATCAATATCGCCCAGGGCGAGTCGCTCTACCGCTTCGGCGCCATTTGCGCATTCACCCACCACGGTGACATTGGGCTCGGCCGCGACGATGGCCCGTAGCCCGGCGCGCGCCAACGGTTCGTCGTCGACGATGAGCACGCGCAACGAGGGCATCATTACGCGTTCACCGCGCCGCAACGGTGGGCATCAACTGGCGCGCCGGACGGCCGGCGATGGCGCGGCGGCCCGACGCTTGGTGCGGTAGGGAAGCGTGATGATGGCTTCAACGCCTGTTCCGTCGGCCGTGTTGGCGATG
>CBHTUR010000009.1:0-133510 GCA_966096095.1 uncultured Gemmatimonadaceae bacterium
AACCCCCAACCGCCGGTTTTGGAGACCGGTGCTCTACCAATTGAGCTACGGACCTCCGCGGCGCCCCGCACGGGCAGCGCTTCCGAACCCAACCGCGGAACAGCTGAGGCACCAACAAGGGGTGACCAACGGGAATCGAACCCGCAACCCCCGGAACCACAATCCGGTGCTCTAACCGATTGAGCTACGGCCACCGTGTCGAACGCGCCGCAGTACACGACCACGTTCGGGCTCCCAACCGATCAGACGACTCGCGCTACGCAGATTGCGATATCGCGACTCTCATGGGGAGTCGGAAATCGTAACCAGACGCGACCGCATTTGCAAGGCGATCGCGTCTTTTCGAATCGCTTAATCCTTCGCGCGATCGAGGTATTCGCCCGTCGTCGGATTCACGCGAATGCGCGTCCCGGTTTCGACAAACTCGGGCACGTTCACCGTCACGCCGTTCTCCAACTTGGCCGGCTTCGACGACGCGTTCTTCGTTGCGCCACGCACCACCGGCGCCGTTTCGACGATCTCGAGCACGAGTGAATTCGGCAAGTCAATGCCGATCGGACGACCGTTGTAGTACTCGGCGATGATCTTCATGCCCGGCTGCATCCACGGAGCCGCGTCGCCCAGCGCTTCTTCGTCCATCTCGAGCTGATCGTAGTTCTCGATGTTCATGAAGTGGTACGAGTCGCCACCCTGATACATGAACTCGAGTTCGTGCGTTTCCATGTCCGCCTTCACAATCGTGTCGGCCGCACGGAACCGATGCTCGAAGCTCGAACCGGTGCGCAGATTCTTGAGCTTCGCCTGCACCATCGCGCGCAAGTTGCCCGGCGTATGATGACGGAATTCCACCACGCGGCACGGATCGCCCTCGAACACGAGGACCATACCACGGCGGATCTGAGTCGCTGAAAAGGCCATGCCTTCGTACCTGTTCGTACTGGATTCAAAAGTCATGCGCCATCGGCAGGCCAAGTCGCTCCTCACCGAACAGGTGCTAACCTGTTTTGTCGCACGGGTTTGCTGGACAGCCTCGAAATATAGAGAGACCCCGGTCCGAGGGGAACCCCGCCGGCTCCCTCTCGCCGTGGCCGGTCACTAGCGAAGGAACGTCGTAATCCCCGAAACGACCCCCGATCGGCGCTCGCCAACCGGCGCCGCCGGCGGCGCTCCTGGCCCGTGCCGTCGATCGGGGAGCACCCGCACGTCGATGAGGCGTCGTTCGGCCAGCTGAGGCGGCGGAGTCGCACGCGAAACCTCGACCAACTCCGAGTAGTGCACGCCAAATCCCTGCACCACCCCCTCGATGAGCTGCGCGATCTCTTCAGGACCGTCGAATCCGATGCGGAGCGAATCCTGGTCCAGCAAATCGGCCC
Organism: uncultured Gemmatimonadaceae bacterium; assembly: GCA_966096095.1. Lineage (GTDB taxonomy): Bacteria > Gemmatimonadota > Gemmatimonadetes > Gemmatimonadales > Gemmatimonadaceae > Gemmatimonas. Next base: position 1,374 of record CBHTUR010000009.1, read on the forward strand.
AGAGCTCCGGACACGGCGTTCCCGGCAGAAAGACCGTCATCGCTGATGTCGCGAGCTGGTGGCACTGCAGCAACAGCGACCGTGTTGACGAGTAGCCCTTGATCAGCTGCGGGAACTCTCTGAGCATCGGTTCGACGAGCAGTTTGCCGAACCATCGATAGACCTCGGACTCCCGCTTGCGTCGCACTTCGGCCACCGCCGACAGCAGCGCGGCGGTCTTCTGCAGAGTCGTTGACGTATCTCGACGCTCCGCCGCCACCGCGCGAACCGCCGCGAGTTCGCCGGGACCGAATTCCAGTTTGATGCAGTCTTCGAGCAGAACCAGCAGCGACGACATAGCGTGGGGGAATGGAAGTCAGCGGCGTCGCCAACTTCGTAGACCGGCAAACTAATGTGACAACCAGATCGGTTATTACTTACGCGGTAATGAGCCAAGGAGGGCTTGCACCGCCGCGTCCAGCTGACGATCACGACCGCTGTACGATTCACCAATGGGACGCACCACGGAAATATCTGGCGAACGCGGATGGAGTTCCATGTCCGCGCCCTTCGCGTCGGTGACACGAGTGGAAGGAATGCGCAGGGTCGAGCCGTCGAGCAACGGCACGTTGGAGGTAAAGATAATCCAGCCCGCCGTGGGTTCTCCCACGATCTTCCCGAGCCCCGACGACCGATAGCCCTCGGTGAAGTCTTCGCCGTCAGACAACGTGTGCTGATTGATTACCAGCACGGTGGGACGTTCCAGAGTGCGCTGTCCCAGATTACCGCGCGCTGGCGAAGCCATCGAGCCGCGTGACGTGAACTGCAGATAGCTCCGGCGCGCCAGCACGTCGATGGCGTATGGATTCACGAATCCGCCGTTGTTGTTGCGCACGTCAACCACAACGCCTTCGCGCGCCTGGTTCTCCGCGTCCAGATCGAGATACAACTGATCGAGCGACGGCTGCCCCATGTCGAACATGTGCACGTAGCCCAGTCGCCCATTGCTGATCTTCGCGACGTAGGCGCGCTGCGCCTCGACCCATTGGCGATAACGCAGTCCTTTCTCGTTACCCAGGGTGGTCGTCGCCAACGATCGCTCGCGACGTGCACCGGTTGCCGAGACAACGGTCACGGTGAGTTTGCGCCCGACCTTGCCCATGAGCAGCGAATCCAGTGTCACGGCCCTCGAGAGCGTCACACCGTCCACCGCCGTAATCATCTCGCCGACTCCGATGCCGGCGACGGCCGCCGGTCCCTGGGCCACCACTTCGCGCACTCGATACTGCCCCTGCTGTTCGAGCGCGATCCGATCGAACTGCACACCCAGTCGGGCTACTGGAATCACAACTCCACCAGTCGTTGCCCCGCTAATGCCCAGGTGCGAACCATTCAGTTCGCCGATCATCAACGACATCACGCGTCGCAAGTCGTCAGGATTGCGGCTACCCGCGACATAGGGTTCAACCTTGGTCGCGAGCGCGTTCCAGTCGACGCCGTGCATGGTGGCATCGAAGAAGTTATTGGCCAAATACGAGCGCGCTTGATCGAACGCGGCGCGCTTCTCGGCCTCGAACGACGTTTCCGATTCCGCCGACGCGGCCACGCTGCGCGACTGACGCGACTCAACAGTGATCGCGGTGATGCGACCACCTTCGAGATACCAGAGCTCACGCGAGTCGGCCGAAAACTGCAGCGCATTCTTTCCGCCATTCGACGTCGTCAGCGTGCGCAACTGTTGTTCACGCGCGAGTTCGTCGAGCGCCAACACGTACACCTGCTGTTGCCCTCCAGCTACGGCCGTGAACGCCAGGGTTCGCGAGTCGGGACTGATGACCGGCGTACCGACCTCGAGTCCCTGCGTTGGCACGATGCTCGCTCGCAGACGAATACCGTCGAAGTCGATCGAAACCGGCGCGCGCGCAGCCGGCCGTGCGCTCGAATCGCGCGGTATCGTCACGACGGGAGCACCGGTAGCGGCGGGTGAGGCGGGCGGCGGCGTGGTGGTGCCGGGTGACGTCGTTGTAATCGGGCCGAACAAATCGCGGAACTGATCCTCGCGGAAGCGCGGCGTGCGCGGCACCAAATCGACGCGCATGAGGCGCGGCGTCTCCGTGCGCTGCGCCGACCGATACAGCAAGAACTTGCCGTCGCCCGACCATTGTACGCCGCCGACGCCCGCATCGGCACCGAATGTCACTCGCTGTGGCGCCGCGCCATCGAGACCAGCAACCCAGATGTTATTCCAGCGTCCGTTGTCATCGGCGACATAGGCGAGGAAGCGCGAATCAGGCGACCAGGCAATCGCCGCACCGCCGCCGAACGGCGGCTCATCGAACACGGCTTGCGCAATTCGGCGATCGTCGGTGCCCTCGGCCGAGACCACGCGCAGCTCAGCGCCGTTGTGCAGATAGGCCACCCACTTGCCATCCGGCGAGATACGTGGACCGTAGTTTCGCGCCACTCCCGTCGTGAGCGCGCGTTCCACGCGCGTCACGACGTCTTGCACGTAGATGTTCCAGGAGGTGCCGCGCAGCGAGGCGTACACCACTCGGCGGCTATCAGAAAACCACGATGGCTCACTCTCAACATCGGGCGTCGCGGTGAGTCGCGCCGCATCTCCACCGTCGCGGGTGCCCACAGCGTAGACATCGCCTCGCGCCACGAACGCGGCCTTTCGTCCGTCCGGTGAGAGCGCCAGTGCACCAAAACCCTGCGCCAACGTTTGACGTTCAGCAGGCACTTCGGCGGAGACACCGCGTAGCGTAATGGGAACGCGCGCACTGTTGCCGGAAGCAACGTCGTAGCGCCAGATCGCGAAGTCACGCTCGAACACAATCGCGCTACCGTCGTTCGCGATCTGCGGCCAGAGCACACGACCGTCTTTGAAATTCGTGAGCTGACGACCCGCGTTATTGGCGATGTCGCTTGCGAGCGGCTTCGCCCACAGATTTTCCTGGCCGCTGCGATCGCTCATGAAGTACACGACCTTGCCGTCAGACGACCACATCGGCCACGCTTCTTTCGCTCCGCCGTCTTTGCCAAACAGTTCGTACGACGGACTCGCCGCATCGAGATTGCGCACTAACCAGATTTCGCTTTCGTCGAGATGTGAATGGCCATGTCGCCACCACTGGCCGGACACGGTACCGCGCGCGGTGATCGCCAGCGTCTTGTTGTCGGGCGATGGCGCCGACCAATACTCCGTGGCATAGCGATCAGCGGCGACGACGGACGGTTGACCGCCGCTCGCCGGCACGCGCCAGACGTCGTTCATGCCGGAAATGTCGCTGCTGCTGGTCGAGAAATAGAGAAACGCGCCGTCGCGCGACCAGTTATCGAGTTGATCGCGACCGTCGTCGAACGTGCGCCGAACCAGCCGACCGGTGGCAATATCGAGCACGTAGATGTCGCCGTTGCCCGTTCGAGTGGACACGAATGCGATGCGACTGCCATCAGGTGACCAGAGTGGTCGCGACTCCGTTGCCGGATGCGCGACGAGCAATCGCGCCGTGCCACCGGTGGCCGGCACGGTCCAGATGTCTCCGCCGGCAATGAACGCGATTTCTTTTCCGTCGGGCGAGAGCGATGGTTCCGACAGCGCCGAGAGCGGCTGTGCCTGTTGGGCCGTCATCGGCGAGCGCGCCCGGAGTTCGTCGGGCGTGTGCATGGACAGCAACGGGGCAACAGCCGAAGAGAGTAGCGTCAACAGCGGCGAGAGCGTGCGCAGCATAATCGGAAACGGCGTGAGGGAGTTGAGCAGCTTACTTGGCGAGTTCGGCAAACGTCGGTTCGAGCGACTTCCACATCGTGTTGGCCACCAGCTTCGACCCCTCCACGTTCGGATGAATGCCGTCGGCCTGATTCAAACGCGCGACGCCAGCCACTTTCTCCAGCAAGAACGTCAGGAGCGGAGTTTTCGTGTCGCGTGCGGCGACCACATACGCGTTGTGGAAGCGTGTGGTATAGCTGCGGCCCAAGTTGGTCGGCGCTTCCATCTGCACGAGCAGCACGCGCGCGGCAGGCTGGGTTCGATGAATGGTGTTGATCAGCGCAATCAGATTGGCCTGCGTCGAATCAGGATCGACGCCGCGCAGTCCATCGTTGGCACCCACTTCGAGGATGACAGCGGCCGCCGGCTGATCCAACACCCAACCGGCGCGTCGCAGCGCACCGGCCGAGGTTTCCCCACTCAGCCCGGCGTTGATGATCGTGATGGGATATCCGGCAGAATCGACCTTGTTCTGCAGCAAGGCGGGATACGCCTTGTCCGGATCGAGTCCCAACCCAGCGGTGAGACTCGTGCCCAACAGCACGACTCGTTTCCGCGCGCCGGGGGTATTGGCCGAGACGCCCGACGTTGCAGTTGCCGGAGTGGCGCTCGCGCCGGTTGATTGCACGAGCGCAGATTTCGCAGCGTCGGCCGTCGCCGCGTTAGTCGAAGCCGTCGTTGAACCGGTCGTCGAACCAGCGGTCGAGGCGTTGCCGGTATCTCGGCCAGCGCAGGCCGTGCCCGCGACGCCAGCAATCATCGCCCCGCCCCACATCAACTTCTGTATCAATCGCATGCTTGTCGCCCGTGGGTTGACCAAGTCGTATCTGAGCGGCACTCAGCCACTCACTGTCCTGCATGATGTCTCGTTTGAGATTCCCGCTGGTGCGTTCATCTCGATTGTCGGTCCATCCGGCAGCGGGAAAACAACGCTGCTGGGTCTTCTGGCGGGTCTCGATACCCCGTCGCAGGGCACGGTGAGCCTGGACGGAACTGATATCGGCGGACTCGACGAGGACCAGCGTGCAGCGCTACGCGGTGAGAAAGTTGGGTTTGTGTTTCAGAGCTTTCAATTGATCCCGACCCTGACGGCGCAGGAAAACGTGCAAGTCCCGCTTGAACTCTCCGGCCGCGCCTCCGCGAAAGATGCCGCCGCGCGGGCGACGGAGCTACTGACCCGCGTCGGGCTCGGCGACCGTCGCCATCACTTTCCACAGCAGCTCTCGGGCGGCGAACAGCAGCGCGTGGCGCTCGCGCGCGCCTTTGTGAACGACCCGCGCATCCTGTTCGCCGACGAACCCACCGGCAACCTCGACGGCGCCACGGGTGAACGCATCGTGGAGTTGCTTGAATCGCTGAACAGGGAGCGTGGCTGCACGATCGTGCTGGTCACGCACGACGCAGCGCTGGCCGCACGAACGCAGCGCACCATTCGCTTACGCGATGGCGTCGTGGTTGAGGACGTGCGTCATCCCGCGATGGTCATCGCATGACCGCAGGCGCCCTGCTCCGTCTCGCCTGGCGCGAGAGCCGCACGGCGAGACGGCGACTGCTGCTGTACATGTCGTCGATCGCTTTTGGTGTCGCGGCGCTCGTCGCAATCGATTCGTTTGCCGGCAACGTCACCACGTCGATTCGTGAACAGTCGCGCACCTTGCTGGGCGGAGACATTGCGCTGCAAGCGCGGGCGGAGATGCCCGCTGTGGTCGACACGCTCGTCGATTCGTTGCGCGCGACCGGGGTATCGTCCGCCCGAATCACGACGTTCGCGTCGATGGCGCTGGCCGAACGAACCGGAGGCACGCGTCTGGTGCAGGTTCGCGCCGTCTCGCCCGGATATCCGTTCTATGGCAGCATCGAAACTGTTCCGGCCAGCGCGTGGGCGACGGTGCATCAGGAACACGTGGTGTTCGTCGATCCATCGCTGCTGATTGCGCTCGACGCCGTCGTCGGCGACTCCATCAAGCTTGGACTCTTGCGTTTCCGCATTGCCGGTACGCTGGGTAATGTGCCAGGTGACGCCGGCATCACGGCGGTCATCGGTCCGCGACTCTATGTCTCAGACCGTTGGATGGGTTCCACGGGCTTGCTGCGCTTTGGCAGCCGTGCCGAGTACAGCGCGGTGCTCAAGTTGCCGCCGACCATTTCGGCGCGACCGCAAGCGGCAATCTTTGCGCGCACGCTGCGTCGACGTATCGATCCTCGTGCGGCGGCGCTGCAAGAGGCGCAAGAGGCGCGCGATCGTAGGGGGCGCGCGGGCGGTGGCGGTGGCGGCGGCGATGACAACACCGATACGACGGTGTCTCCTGCACCAGGTGCCGCCACGACAACGGTGACGGCGGCAACCGCCGGTGACAGTGCCGCAGCAACTGGACTGCAGTCGCCGGCTCCTCGCACGCGTGTCCGCGTACGCACCGTGGCAGATACCGAGCGTGACTTCACCGATACGGTGGTCAGTCTCGCAGACTTTCTCAGCATCATCGGCCTCATCGCGCTGCTTCTGGGCGGCATCGGCGTTGCCAGTGGCGTCAACGCATTCGTCTCCGCCAAAATCGATACCGTTGCCGTGCTGCGATGCCTTGGCGCCACGAGTCGTCAGGTGCTCGCCCTTTATGTGGTGCAGGCTGTAAGTATGGGCTTTCTCGGTGCGCTGACGGGCGTTCTCATGGGTGTGGGTGTGCAGTTCTTGTTGCCGCGCGTGGTTGCCGATTTTCTCCCCATCGACGTGCAAATTGCGCTTGAGCCGCGCCCGCTGATTTTGGGCCTCGCGACCGGCGTGTGGGTTGCGATGGTGTTTGCGCTGCGTCCGCTGCTCGCCCTTCGCCGTGTCTCGCCGTTGCAGGCGATTCGCCGCGACGCCGACCCGGCGGCGCTTCCGCGCGAGTGGAAGGACGTGGCCCGACTGACCGTCGACGGTTTGCTCGTGGGCAGTCTGGTTTCGATCATCCTGGCGCGCATTGGCGATGTGCGCGAGGGTTTAGTGATCAGCGCGTCTATCACCGGCGTGGTGGCCGTACTGTGGGTCGCGGCGACGTTGCTGATCGCTCTGGCGCGTCGCGCCGCGCGCCCTTCGTGGCCGTTCACGTTGCGACAGGGGGTCGCGAATTTGCATCGTCCGGCCAACCAGACGCGCGCTGTCACGCTCGCGTTGGGATTTGGTGCATTCCTGCTCAGCACGGTCTATCTCGTGCAGGCCAACTTGCTTGGTCGTGTTCAGGCCACCGCCGAAGCGAGCGCGGGCAACCTGCTCTTCTTCGACGTCCAGGACAATCAGGCCGATCCTCTCGACTCACTGTTGCGAGCCGGCAAGCACGAAATCGTGCAGCGCACGCCCATCGTCACCATGCGCGTGGACGCCATCAACGGTCGTAGTGTGGCGCAGCTGCAAAAGGACACCACCGTTCGACGCGCGGGGTGGACGCTCCGGCGCGAGTATCGTTCAACCTATCGGGAGCATATTGTCGGCTCCGAAAAACTCAAATCCGGAAGTTGGTTTGCCGACAGCGCGGTACGCGTCGCGAATCGCTCAGCGCATCCTGACGCACCGTTCGAAATCTCGCTCGAGGAAGGCGTCGCCAACGACATGGGTGTGCACTTGCGCGACACGGTGACCTGGAACGTGCAGGGCGTTCCGGTGAAGACGATCATCACCAGTCTCCGCACGGTGAATTGGGCGCGATTCGAAGCCAATTTCTTCGTGGTGTTCGCACCTGAAGCGATTCGCAAGGCGCCGCAACAATTCGTGTTTGTGGCCAACGTGCCGTCGGCAACGGACATTGCGACGATTCAACGCGATGTGGTGCGCCGGTTCCCGAACGTATCGAGTCTGGATCTGACGCTTGTTCGGCAGACGGTGAGTTCGATCGTGAATCGCGTCGTGCTGGCGATTCGCTTTCTCGGTCTGTTTTCGCTGGCAATGGGTATTCCGGTGCTGTTCAGCGCCGTGGCGGCAACGCGACGTGCGCGGCTGCGCGAAGGCGTGCTGCTCCGCACGTTGGGCGCGTCGCGTTCGCAGGTGATGCGGGTGCTCTTGGCCGAGTACGGCGCGCTTGGCGCGCTCGGTGCGCTCACCGGAATGGTCTTATCGTTTGCGGCCGCATGGGGCATCACGCACTACATCTTCAAGGATCCGTTCGATCCGGCGGTGCTGGCCACATTCGCCATTGGCGTGGGCATGCTGGCGCTGACGATGGCAATCGGATGGCTGACCAGCCGGGACGTGTACCGCGCCACACCGATGCAAGCGATCCGCGAGAGCTGAGCGCGTCGGAACGACGCGGAGATATGGCGCCAATCGTGTTGGCTCCGCATACTCCGCGTAGTCCGGCGCGCCGCCTTCCTGCGCGCCTTGGTCCGCTCGCGGCGCCGTCAGTGGTGCCGCGCGCGGTGGTCAAACTGCGGAGCGCGCGATGCAAACGACTGAGTACGACGCAATTGTTGTCGGTTCTGGCATTTCCGGCGGCTGGGCCGCCAAAGAACTGACCGAGAAAGGACTCAACGTGCTGGTGCTCGAACGCGGTCGAAACATTGAGCACATCAAAGACTATGTGAACGCGTTCAAGCCTACGTGGGCCTATCCGCATCGCGGCGGACGCACGCAGGAAATGATCGAGCACTATCCGGTGCTCAAGCGCGACTATCCGCTGAACGAAACCAATCTCGATTACTGGGTCGACGACCGCGAATCACCGTATACGGAGGTGAAGCGGTTCGATTGGTTTCGCGGGTACCACGTTGGTGGCAAGTCGCTCATGTGGGGGCGACAAAGCTATCGGTGGAGCGAGTTTGATTTCGCCGCCAACGCCAAGGACGGCATCGCCACCGACTGGCCCATTCGCTACGCCGACCTGGCGCCCTGGTACGACTACGTCGAGCAGTTTGCGGGCATCGCCGGCTCTGCCGAGGGCATGCCGCAACTTCCCGACGGCAAATTTCAGCCCGCCATGCCGCTCAACTGCGGTGAAGAACTGGTTGCGGGAAAACTCAAAACACTGTTTGGCGGCCGCCGTCGGATCATTCCCGGACGCACGGCCAACCTGACGAAGCCGCTCGAGGGCCGCACGCAGTGTCAGTCTCGCAACGCCTGCTGGCTCGGATGTCCGTTCGGCGCGTATTTCAGTTCGCAGTCATCGACGCTGCCGGCGGCGGCCAAGACCGGCAAGATGACGATGAAGGTGTGGTCGATCGTGACGGAAATTCTGTACGACAACGACAAGAAGCGCGCGAGCGGCGTGCGCGTGCTCGACGCGGTCAGCAATCAAACCACCGACTACAAAGCCAAGATCATTTTCGTCTGCGCGTCGACAATCAACTCCACGTGGCTCCTGCTCCGCTCCGCCACCGATGTTTGGCCCGGCGGACTTGGCAGCAGCTCCGGTGAGCTCGGGCACAACTTGATGGATCATCACTTTCGTCTCGGCGCCTCAGGCACCATCGACGGGTTGCTCGACAAAACGGTGTACGGCCGACGACCAACCGGCTTTTATATCCCGCGCTATCGCAATCTCTTTGGCGACAAGCGCGAATACCTTCGCGGCTTCGGCTATCAGGGCGGCGCGGGGCGCTCCGACTGGCAGCGAGCGGTGGCCGAGTTGGGCGTCGGGGGTGCCATCAAGGATGCGGCAACCGAGCCCGGTGCGTGGGGCATTGGTGCAAACGGTTTCGGCGAGATGCTACCCAACCATGACAACACCATCGGTATCGACGAAACGAAGAAGGACAAGTGGGGCCTGCCCGTCGTCAAAATCGATTGCGCGACTGGTGAAAACGAGCGGCTGATGCGCAAAGACATGATGGCCGATATGGCGGACATGCTCGAACAGTGCGGCGTGAAGAACGTGCGCACGTTTGACAACGGCTCATTTCCTGGCATGGGTATTCACGAGATGGGCACGGCGCGCATGGGCACCTCTCCAAAGAACTCGGTGCTCAACAAGCACAATCAGGTGTGGGACGCACCCAACGTGTTTGTCACCGACGGGTCATGCATGACGTCGTCGGCGTGCCAGAATCCGTCGCTCACGTACATGGCACTGACTGCGCGCGCTGCCGACTACGCCGTCGCCGAACTCAATCGTCGCAATCTCTGACCGGAGCGCTCGAACATGTCACTCAATAGTGAATCTTCGGTTTCCGAAAGCGCGTCCGACGCCGTGCTCGACGGCGAACGGATGCACCGACGCGACGCCATCAAGCGCGTGACCGTGATGTTGGGCGGATTGGCGTTTGTCGGAGGCAGTTCCGTCTTTGCCGCTTGCGGCAACGATCGGTCGGCCGCCGTTTCCGCATCAAAATCGGGGAAGAACATTGGCAATTTCACGCCCGCCGATGTGGCGTGGCTTGATGATGTTGCCGATACGATCTTGCCGGATACGGCCAAGAGCCCTGGTGCCAAAGCCGCTGCGGTGGGCGCGTACATCGCGGTGACGGTCACCGATTGTTACACGGCGGCCGATCAGAAGGTATTTCGCGATGGCATGACGGCACTCGACGCGGCCTGTGCAAAGCTCCACAACACCACCTTCCAAAAGGCGACGCCGGCGCAACGGCTGCAGTTGCTGGAATCGCTCGACCGAGAAGCGAAAACGTACATGGACTCGAAAGCGGCCAACGCACCGTCGCATTACTTCAGGATGATCAAGGAACTCACGTTCATCGGATACTTCACGTCGGAAATCGGCATGACGAAAGCGCTGCGTTATGTCGAAACGCCCGGACGGTTCGATCCCTGCGTTCCGTACACGAAAGGCGAACCATCGTGGGCGAATCACGCATGACGCCAGCGCGTACCATGGTCACAAACATCCGCGGTGCCGACGCTGGCACGCGCCTGCGCGCCCACGCATCGGTGATGATGCTCTCGTTGTTGTTCGCCGCCGCGTGCGCGCGCGGTGACCAGACGCCAACGGTCGGCCTTATTACCAAGACCGAAGGCAATCCGTTCTTTGTTTCGATGAAGGCGCAAGCCGAAGCCAGTGCGAAAGCGGCGGGCTTCCGACTGCTAAGCGGCGCGGGCAAGAACGATGGAGACAACGCAGCGCAGGTGACCGCCATCGAGAATATGGTGGCGGCAGGCGCCAAGACAATTCTCATTACTGTCAACGATTCAAAGGCGATCGTGCCGGCGATTCAAAAAGCGCGGGCGCAGGGCGTGATGGTGGTGGCGCTCGATAGTCCCGCCGATCCGGCCGACGCAACCGATGGTCTGTTCGCAACCGATAACTACCGAGCCGGCGAGCTGATTGGCGCTTACGCGAAGGCGACCCTTGGTAACGCCGTTGCACGGGTCGCGACGTTGGACTTGCTGCCCGGTCATCCCGTAGGCGCGCAACGGCACAACGGATTTCTCAACGGCTTGGGCCTCGCAACGAACCCCAAGAGCAGCAATGAACTGGCGCATCCGGCCGAGGTAGTGTGCATGGCGGATACCTATGGTGATCGCGCCAAAGGTCAGACCGCGATGGAGAACTGCCTGCAGCAGCATCCGGACATCAACGTGGTGTACGCCATCAACGAACCAGCCGCTGCGGGCGCGTTCAACGCACTGGAGCAGGCGCAAAAATCAAAAGGTGTGCTGCTGGTGTCGGTCGATGGCGGATGCCAGGGCATCAAGGCCATTCACGACGGGCGCCTCGCGGCCACCGCGCAGCAGTATCCGGCAAAGATGGCCGAGATGGGTGTCGCGGCAGCCGTGGCCTTTGCGAAGAACGGCACGAAGTCCAGCGGCTACACGGACACGGGCGTGCAATTGATCACCGCGACGCCGGTGTCGTCGGTGCCGGCAATTAGCGCCGATAGCGCGGCCAAAGTCTGTTGGGGTGAGCGTTGAGGGCTCGCGCCCTCGCCACGGTCGGTCCAGTACTCGCGCTCTTGTTGGCGTGCGCGATCTTCGCCACGCAGTCGCCGCGATTTCTGGCGCTTGAAAACTTCGCGCTCATTTTGCAGCAGGTCATGGTCGTCGGCGTCCTCGCCATCGGTCAGACGATTGTGATACTTACCGCCGGCATCGACCTGTCGTGCGGGATGATCATGGCGTTGGGTGGCGTCGTCACAGCGCAGCTGGCCACCGCCTCCTCCGTCTCACCGCTGGCGGCAGCGTTAAGCGGTCTGCTGGTGACGACCAGTGCCGGCGCAATCAACGGTTCGTTGGTTACGCGACTGAGGTTGCCACCATTCATTGTCACGCTCGGAACAATGAACATCGCGTTTGCGATCACGCAGCTGCTGTCGCACTCGCAAACGATTTCCGACGTCCCGCCCATGTTGACGTGGTTATCGCATGCCGTACGCCTTGGCAACGCGCCGGTTGCCTACGGTGTCGTGCTCATGCTGGCGTTGTACGCCGTGGCGTGGATCGTCTTGCGCGATACGGCGGCCGGTCGTCACATCTACGCCGTTGGCAATCAGCGCGAGTCGGCTCGCCTCGCTGGCATCAATACGGAGCGAGTGCTTTTCGCGGCCTACACGCTGAGTGGAGCCTGTGCGGGAGTCGCGGCCCTGCTCTCGATCGCACGGACTGGCGTCGGTGACCCACAGGCCGGCTCCACGGAAAATCTCGACACGGTGACGGCGGTCGTACTCGGCGGTACCAGTCTCTTCGGCGGACGCGGCACGCTCGCCGGGACGCTGGTGGGCGCACTGATTGTCGGCGTGTTTCGCAACGGACTCACGTTAATGGGAGTTTCGTCGGTCTATCAGGTGCTGGTCACGGGAGTGTTGGTGATTGTCGCCGTGTCGGTCGATCAATGGTCGCGGCGGTCCTCATGAGCGGTACGACCAACGCACCCGTAGTGCTTGAAGCGCGCCGCTTGAACAAGCGATACGGCCATGTTGTGGCACTCGATAACGCCGACTTCGAGGTGCGAGCCGGCGAGATCATGGCCGTCATCGGAGATAACGGCGCGGGAAAGTCGTCGCTCATCAAAGCACTCTCGGGTGCTACGATTCCGGACGATGGCGAGATCTGGCTGGACGGGAAGCACGTGCGACTTCGTTCGCCGCTCGACGCGCGTGCACTCGGCATTGAAACGGTGTATCAGGATCTCGCCGTCGCGCCCGCGCTCACGATCGCTGAGAATGTGTTTCTCGGTCGTGAGTTGCGTCGCCGGGGAATTATCGGGAGCGCGCTTCGACTGCTCGATCACCAACGCATGCACCGCGAAGCCGCGCAGCATCTCTCGGCGCTCGATATTCGCATTGCGTCGCTGTCGCAGCCGCTTGAAACACTGTCGGGAGGACAACGTCAGGGCGTGGCGGTGGCTCGCAGCGCCGCCTTCGCGAGACACGTGGTAATTCTTGATGAACCAACTGCTGCGCTGGGTGTGCGCGAAGGACAGATGGTGCTCGACCTCATTTCGCGCGTGCGTGAGGGAGGCTTATCGGTCGTTCTGATCAGCCATAACATGCCGCACGTCTTTGCGATTGCCGACCGGGTGCACGTTCAGCGGCTCGGCAAACGGATAGCGATTCTCGATCCGAAAGCCGTGTCGATGGCCGACGCGGTGGCGGTAATGACCGGCGCGCTTTCGCTCGCGGACGCCTAACGGGCAATCACGCCGTAGCCGGGCGCGTCCTTACTCGCGGCACCAATCCAGACGCGGACGCCTGTTCGGCCCTGCAGCGCTGCCGGCAAGCTGGCGAGTCGCTTGCGCCCACTGCCGTCGGAGAGCACAAGCGTCCAACCGCTTTGCGGATCTCCTTCGAGTTTGCCGTCGAGCGCCGGCGCGCCGTTCGCAGCGCGCACGACAAAGTCGGATACCACCCAATCGCGCTTCGAAATCCGCACGCCGTGCACCATCACTTCGGCGCCACGCAACTTCGTCATGGCGACAGTCGACATTCCACTGAGCGAGATCACGTCGCCCCCCGGCACCGTCAGGGCGGCATGCTGCGCCGGATAGTCACCGAGCAACGTGATCACACCGCGCAGAGAGTCACCGCGTGAGTTGCTGCCGGCAGTGCGCCCAACGAGGCGCATGGCTTCAGCGCGCGCCATTGAATCGCCACGCGCCTGAGCGCGAGCGGTCATCGGATTAACACCAGGCAATGACAACGTGCCAGCCGCGTCTCCACTCGTGGTGGAGGTTGCTCCACCCTTCGCGCCGGTCGCACCGCGCGGACGGGACAGTTTGAGATCCGTCATGACGCGCAATGAATCGGTCGCGCTGGGGAGCTTCCCCGCGTTTGCAATCAGCGCATCGCCGCGAAGTCCGATCGTGTCCAAACCGGCAACGTCGCCGCTGATTGTCACGCTCCCGTCGTCTTTGCCGCACGCGCCGAGAAGCGCGCCCAGTAGCGTCGCGACGGCGGCGCCCCGGAGAACCGGGTAGCCAGTCGAGGTCAGCCAGCGAGGCAGTGCGAGGTAAAAGAGGCGGGCCATGGCGGGGCGAGATGGTGATCCAGCTAACCTATGCATTGCTAACCGCCGGTCAAACGGAGGTTTCCACATTCTGACGTGGGAATCTCACCCGTGGATACGGTCTCAACTGTCGCGCGATTTCGAGCACTTACGCATATTCTGCGTCCGCTCGGCGCCGGGCTCATGAACAAGGCTGGCACAGCCGTGCAAGTCGTTCCCAGCACGACCGTTACACCACTGGCATCCCACGGTGACCATCGCTCAAACGGGGCGTCAACCCTACGCAATGATCGGACAATCAACAGCTGAGCTCGAGCCGCTGATGCAGCGGGCCGACTGGAACGACGAGAACGTTCGCGGACTGGAGTTCGCTAGCGTCGGCGCGTGGACCGATGCCGTCGCGTCGTTCTCGCACGCCGTCGAAGCCGTTGATGGCGAAGAAGGCGTCTGGTCGCACGAGGCGTTGGCGTTGGTACTCAACAATCTGGCGCACGCCTGTTTTCACGCGGGGCAGATCGACGCTGCCATTCAGCACTCGCAGCGGGCCTGCGCGCTTCGCGTTGCGTTGGTTGGCGAAGATGCGCTCTCCGTCGCGCGCGCGCGGGCCGATTTGGCAGTCATGCTGGGCAGCCACGGCCGAAGCGATGAAGCGCTGCGCCTGATCGATCGCGCTATTTCGAGTATGGATCGTCAAGTTGGTGACGAAGACCTGCGATTGAGCTCCGTGCTGGAGAACGCCGGTCGCCTCGCCATGGTCGCCGGCCAGCCGAGTACCGCAGAGCCGTATTTGCTGCGTTTGCATGCGTTGCTGGCGCTGCACCATCAGCCGACCGACGTGGCCGATATTCTGCTCGAGCGCGTTGCGCGCTTCCACGCGCCGAGCGTTCTCACGCCGGAAGTGGCTCCCGAGACAGCTGCGCCCGCGGAGACGAGTGAAGTGGTCGTTGGCGCGACCGACGGTCTCACTGAAGACGCGCCGGTAGACGCGCCGGTAGACGCGCCGGTGGACGCGCAGGTGGATGCGCAGGTGGATGCGCAGGTGGACGATGACGCAGCGCTCCGCGACGCGGTGGAACTCACCGAGGTGCTGCTTCGCTCGACGCCGTCGAGCGTGCGTGCGGTGTCGAGCGAGACACCGGTCGAACTCGATCTGGTTGAGTCGGCCCCTTCGCCGGCGCAGGCGAACACGATTGACAACATCGAGATCGCGCCGCTCTCGATCGCTCCGATCTCGATCGACAATATCTCCATGGTCGACGTCGCGCCGCTCGAGCTGATTGAGCTCACGCCGGCGCAGGCGAATTCCGCCGTCAGTCCGGATGATGTGTTCGGCAACACAACTTTGGACTTGGTCGACGACACCGATACCCCGGCGCACGTTCACGCGAACATTCACGCGAACATTCACGTGAACGAATCCGTGAGCCCGCACCACGTCGCTGGTCCGGCGGCGGCGCGCGGCCGCGCGGATGTGCTCGGATTTCAGATCGAGTACGGCACGCCGAACGAGGCCGCACTTGAGTTGCTCGTGCCCTCGCACGCGCCACCAACAAGCGTGCGGGTTCAAACGCCGACCGACCTCGACGCCGCGTATGCGTTGATGCCACCCGCACCAGTGTCAACGGTACTCGCTACACCGCAGGTCAACACCGCTTCCGCGACGCCGAGCGCGCCGGATGCCGTGCCTTCGATGCAGCGTCAGATGCCGTCGGTGGTGTTACCGACACCCGCGCGAGGCAACGCGACGCATCGCGATGAGTCAGATGCTCGCGTACCGCGACTAACGTTGTTGAGCGGTGAAGAACTCGCTCAAGAGCGTCGAAATGATCGCGCGAACATGCGAGCCGGTCGCGCGCTCGCGCCGCGAAGCTTTGTCGGAATGGTAGTCGTTGCTGGTGCGACCGTCGCGGTCGCCAGCGCAGTCGCGTGGATGGCGTTCGGTATTCGCTAGCCGCAACGACAACGGCCGACGCGAGGCGTCGGCCGTTTCAATTTTGCCTGCGATCCGTCACGCGAGCGATACGAGCGCGTCGTGCGAGTACGTCTGGAGGGCACGCCACACGCGCGCGGGTCAGTTCTTGTGGCGAAAGGTGATGCGGCCGCGAGTAAGATCGTAGGGTGACACTTCCACTGTCACGCGATCGCCGGCCAACACGCGAATGCGGTTGCGACGCATATTACCGGCCAGCGTGGTGAGCACCTCGTGGCCGCTCTGCACGCTCACACGAAAGGTGGCGTTCGGCAGCAACTCGGTAACCGTGCCCTCCAACTCAATCGCGTCCTGCTTACTCATGAATCGAAGACCCTCGCCAGCTTCGTTTGGCAGCCACGCCAGTCGCGGCTGCAGCAGCGGACAAATTTAAGTGCGCCGTCGACTGATCGGCCAGAAGCTCTTGGTGGTCGGACCAGGGTGGCTTGGCGCGCACGTGGCGGCCCAGGCCGGTCAGGAAGGGGCAACGGTGTGGACGCTGCGGCGGACGGCCTCGCCTCCGGCCGCTTCGCTCACGTCTTCCGCGACGTATACCGAGTTGCTGGGCGACATTCGCGAGGCGGAGGCCTCGTCCGACGTGGCCACGTGGATGCGCGCGCTGCCGAAGCGCCTGGATCATCTCGTGCTGGCCATCGCACCTGGGCGTCGGGCGGGTGACGATCACCGCTCGGTGTACCCGCCCGCCGTTCGAGGTGCCACTTCGCTCGCGCGCCGACTCGGTGTACGCTCCCTGCTCTACACCTCGAGCACCGGAGTTTACGGCCGCACCGACGGGCGCTGGGTCGATGAGTTCGACGCACTCGAGGCGCGTGATGAGCGGCAGCGCGCGCTGATCGAAGCCGAATCGCTGATTCAGCGGGTCGTCACCGAACCTGTCGCAGCGGACCAGTCACGCTTCGGCGCCACGATTCTTCGTCCAGCCGGCCTCTACGGACCCGCTCGTGACCCTGCGCCGCGCTTCAAAACACCGATCTCCGACGCCGCGACCGATGGCTGGACCAACTTTTCGTGGCGTGACGATGTTGTGGAAGCCATCCTCCACCTGCTCGCGCATCCGACCGAACCAGGCGCGTGTCGTGTGTTCAATTGCACCGACGGCACGCCACTCAAGCGATCGACGATCTCGCGCGCGCTGGGCGCTCCACCGCTGGGCGCTCCACCGCTGGGCGCTCCACCGCTGGGCGCTGCAGCGCCGGGCGCAGCAGCGCTCGACCCGACGCCGCGTGGTATGACGTCCAATCAGCGTGTGAGCTCGCAGCGTCTTCGCGACAGCGGATGGAGTCCATCGATGCCGACGGTGTTACATGGACTCGCCGCACTCGGTCACACCGTGGATCTCAGTGTACTCGACAACAGAGCGCCCTATGGTCCGGCAACGCCGATGGTGCGCGCGTTTCTCGTCCGTTTCGCTGGGTTGAGCGCGAGTGATCGTGCGCGCGTGACGCTCCGGTACGAATCGATGCGCGATGCTCGCGCCTGGACCGAAGCCGACTCCGTACTCGGCTCCACCATCGAGCGCAGCGGCCGCGAGCCGGAGCGCGACGCGCTGGCGGGACCACTCATGCAACTCGTACGCGTCACCGAACGGACAGACAATCACGCCGACGAGCACGACGCTGTGGACGCGCTTGATCCGATTGCTGAACCCGCATTGGCCGCGTTGATGGCGCTGCTCGTGAAGGATCTCTTATCGCCCGCCACGTTCGACACGCTCTACGCGCCGTTCCGCAACGAGATCGAGATCAGCGGCTAACAGCCCCGCGTCGCGAGTTACGAGACTGTGTCTTCGTGCGGCTCAGCAACCAGCGTGAAGCGTGGAATCACGGCCTGAAACGACGAGCCATCATCGCGCACGAAGCGATACGCGCCTTCCATCCAACCGTGGGCGGACTTGAGCACGCAGAACGAGCGGTACTCGTGAACCTGACCGGGAAGCAGGTGCGGCTGTTCGCCGACGACACCGTCGCCTTCGACAACGGAATCTCCAAACGCGGCATCGTGTATGAGCCAACGGCGCGTACGCAATTGCGCCGCCTGATCGCTCGTGTTCTCGATGCGAATGTGATACGCGAACACGAACTGTCCCAGCATGGGATTTGAGCGATCGCGCAGGTAGGACGGCCGCACCGTAATGCGAATGCCAGCCGTCAGGCGATAGAAGAATGGAACGCGCTCAGTGGACATCCGGTCGGCCTCGGTTCGACGACTTGGGTGCAGCGGACGGCCCCGCCCCTTGCACCACGACGGGGAGGGTCACCGACGGGCTTTCAGCGCCCAATCGGTTCAATGCACGAACAGTAACGCGGGTGGCGAGGTTTGCGCTCGGGAGCGGCACGACGGTTGTGCTGCCCGGGACGACGGTATTGATCCAGCCGGTATCGGTCCGCACCTGTACCAGCCACTGCCAGGCCGGTTGCCGGTCACCGGAGGTTACCGCGACGGCCGGGCCGCCATATCGCTCCGTCAGTTGAATCGTGGGGGTCGCGGGCTTGTTGGCGGGCAGCCACGGCGTGGGCGGAATGAGCGCGAGGTCGGCGTACGGGCCCGCCATCAACGTGTCGTTCATGCTGGCCTGATTGCTCAGAAACGCCTTCATCGAGAAGTGCACATTGCCGGTGGCGCCGGGCTGTGCTCGCGTCGCACGGATCTGCTCGACCAACTCGCTTACCGGCCACGCACTGCTTCCGGTGCCGCCGGTGCGCGACGTGAAATTGCCTGGCCAGAGGTGGCGGAAGAGCGTGTTCTCGTTGCTCCACCACGCGAGCAGCGCGGGATACGACTGTTCCGTCTTGGTGGTCGGCCAATAAAGTTGCGGCGTGAAATAGTCGACCCAACCCTCGCGCAGCCACTTTCGTGCGTCGGCGTAGAGCTTGTTGTACGCGTCGAATCCGCGGATTTGCTCGGGATATCCAGGACGCCAGATACCGAACGGACTGACGCCGAACTTGACGAATGGCTTGGTCTTGTGAATGCCGTCGTGCAGCGCTTCGACGAGAAGATCGACGTTGCGCCGCCGCCAATCGTCGCGTGCAAGCTTTCCGCCGGATTTGCGATACCGCTTGAAACTCGCGTCATCCGGAAACGGAATTTCCTGCTTGCGCTTGTTGAGCTCGGGATACGGATAGAAGTAGTCATCGAGATGCACGCCATCGATGTCGTAGCGCTTCACGACATCAAGTACGACACGCACCGTGCGATCGCGAACCGCTTGCTCGCCCGGATCCATCCAGAGGTAGTCTTTGTACTTCTTCACCAACGACGGATTCGTACGCGCGATGTGCGTCTTGGCGAGTGGCACTTTGGCGCCCGGCTGCTTGGCGCGATACGGATTGAACCACGCGTGCAACTCCATTCCGCGCGCGTGAGCCTCGCGGACGGCAAACTCAAGCGGATCCCAGAATGGATCGGGAGCTTGCCCCTGTTCTCCGGTGAGGTACTCCGACCATGGCTCAATCTTCGACGCGTACAGCGCATCGGCGGCCGGCCGAACTTGAAAGATCACCGCGTTCAGCTTGAGCGCGGCGGCCTTGTCGAGCAGCGCAATCAATTCGGCCTGCTGCTGTGCGGTCGTGAGGTGGCGAGACGAAGGCCAGTCGATGTTCTGCACCGTCGCGACCCAGACGCCACGGAACTCGTGATTCAGATCTGGCGCCGAATCGCTGATGAGTGGACGCGGCGGCGGCGCCGGTTTCGGCACGACAGCCGAGGTGGGTGCTTTTCCACTCGGTGGCGCGCTGGGCTTCACACCAGCGTTGCTGGGCGGCACCGGCTCCGGCACCGCGGCAACGACCGGAGGTGCTGGCGCGCGATGACACGACGCCACCAGAAGCAGCGCGCCAACCAACCGTGGCGTCGATGACGACCAGTCCATCCGTCGCGACATCGTCACACCTGCACCAACGACAACGCGTCGCGCATCGACGTGTCTCGCTTCGCCAGCAAATCGCGCAGCACTACTCCGGCGCGCTTCGCCGCTTCGGCAATGCGCTCCGGCGACTGAATGAACGAAATACGGAAGAAGCCTTCGCCGCCGGCACCAAAGCCCGAACCAGGCATCACGATGACGCCGTGCTCTTCGCGCAAGGTATCGGCAAACGTCGCGCTCGGAATGCCCTCTGGCAGCGGCATCCACAAGTACATCGTTGCGCGTGGCACCTCTACACTGAAGCCGTGTTCGCGAAACGCCGTTACGGCCGCATCGCGGCGCGCTTTGAACACTTCAAGATTGGGCGGCACGAATTCAGCCCAGCTTTCGAGCGCGGCAACGCCTGCGGACTGGATGCCCATGTACTGTCCCGTGTCGGTGAAGCCCTTCACTTTCGTTAACGCCCCAGCCAACTCGGCACGCCCGACGGCCCAACCGCAGCGCCAGCCGGTCATGTTGTACGTCTTGGACAGTGAATGGAACTCCAGCGCGACTTCTCGCGCGCCGTCAATCTCGAAGATGCTCGGCGGCACGTATCCATCGAAGCCCATCTCGGAATACGCGTTGTCGTACACCAAAAGGATATCGCGCTCGATGCACGTCTTAACCACGCGCTCGAGGTAGTCGCGCGGTGCAATCGCCGCCGTCGGGTTGTTGGGATAGTTCAGATAAAGCACCCGCGTGCGTGCCATCACATCGGTCGGAATCTCGTCCAGATCGATCAGAAAGTTCGTGCGCGGGCGCAGCGCGTACACGTACGGCTGCGCGTCGCTCAACAGCGTGCCACCCAAGTACGCCTGATACGCCGGATCGGGAATGATGCCAACATCGCCGGGGCCGAGGAACGCGAACGCTACGTGCGCGAGTCCCTCTTTGCTCCCCAACAGCGGCACCACCTCGGTCATCGGATTGAAGCGCTGTCCAAATCGCTTCTCCATCCAGGCGACAATTGCTTCGCGATACGGCACGTGCCCCAAGCCGAATCCGTAGCGTTGCAGTCCCGGCACCTCCGCCGCGCGCTGCAGCTCTTTCACGGCCGCCGGCGGCGGCGCGAGATCGGCGTCGCCAGCACCGAGGTCGATGACATCCACCCCAGCCTCAAGCAACGCCTTCTTGCGACCCGGGATGTGCGCGAGCGGATAAACGGGAAAGCCGGCGAACCGTGCTGAAAAACGCGGCATGAGAGACGAACCAGAAGAAAGGAGCGCGCCTTACGGCGCCGGTGGATTGAAAGACGCGTGTTGCGAGTCGATCCAGCTCCGATGATACGCCGGGTCTTCGATGGGCAAGGCGGCTTTCGCAACGTGCAGTGGACGGAAGCTGTCCATCATGACCGCGAGCTCGTTGGTGTACTTGGCGCCAATCGAAGCTTCGGCGCGTCCGGGATGCGGACCATGCGGCAATCCATCCGGATGCAGCGTAATGGAGCCGTACTCAATGCCCTTGCGACTCATGAACTCGCTCGAGGCATAGAACAGCACTTCGTCGGAATCGACGTTGCTGTGATTGTACGGCGCCGGCACGGCCTCCGGATCAAAATCGTAAGGCCGCGGACAGAACGAGCAGATGACGAATCCGTCGCCCTGAAACGTCTGATGCACCGGCGGCGGCTGGTGAATGCGTCCGACGATCGGCTCGAAATCATGAATGCTGAACGCCCACGGATAGAAGTATCCGTCCCAGCCGACCACATCAAACGGATGATGATCGAGCACGAGTTCATTGAGCGCGTTGTACTGCTTGACGAGAATCGGAAACTCGCCTTTCTCGTCGCGCGCTTCCACATGCTGCGGCACCCGGATATCGCGTTCGGAGTACGGCGCTCCCTCCAGCAACTGACCGTATTCGTTACGATAGCGCTTGGGTGTTCGCACGTGCCCGGCGCTCTCCATCACCAGCAACTTGGTCGCGCCGCCCGCAAAATCGTGGCGCCAACGATGTGTGATGTTGCGGTGAATGACCACATAGTCGCCGGACTTATAGGGCAATTCGCCGAACACCGATTCCAGCACACCGTGTCCTTCCACCACGTACACCACTTCATCGGCCTGACTGTTGCGATAGAAGTGGCGGTCGATGACGCTTGGCTCCACGTACGACATCGCGATGTCGTGATTGAAAAGGAGCGGCAAACGATCAAGGGTGGCCGATCCGCCCTTCTTGGCGCGTGACGTCAGAAAGTGCCGGTGCCGCAGCGACGTGTCCTCGTCGACTTCCCATTTGACGTCGGCCACGCGGCGCGCGGTCAGGACGGTGGTGGGCGGAGAAACGTGATACAGCAACGACGATGTGCCGACGAATCCCTCGTGCCCCATCAACTCTTCGGCATACAGTCCGCCATCGGGGCGACGGAAGACGATGTGCCGTTTGCGCGGCAATGAGCCGAGTGCTTGGTAGTATGGCATGACGTCTTCAGCTCACAGGTTTCCGCGCCGTTCCTGCTCGCGCTCGATGGATTCGAAGAGCGCTTTGAAGTTGCCTTTGCCGAAGCTCTTGGCGCCTTTGCGCTGAATGATTTCGTAGAACAGCGTGGGGCGATCTTCGACGGGCTTGGTAAAGATCTGCAGCAGGTATCCGTCGGGGTCGCGGTCGACGAGAATGCCGAGGGCGGCGAGCTGATCGATCGGCTCATCAATCGTTCCGACGCGCGCCTGGAGCTCGTCGTAGTAGCTCGTGGGAACGGACAGGAATTCAACGCCACGATCGCGCAGCGCGGTGACCGTCTCAAGAATGTTGTCGGTGGCCAGCGCGAGGTGTTGCGCGCCTGGACCGCCGTAAAAATCGAGATACTCCTCGATCTGCGATTTCTTCTTGCCGGTGGCCGGTTCGTTGATCGGAAACTTGATCTTGTCGTTGCCGTTGGCCATGACCTTCGACATCAACGAGGAATATTCCGTGCTGATGTCGTGATCATCGAACGTGATAAGATTGCGGAACCCCATGACATCGGCGTAGTACTGCACCCACCGATTCATCTGCCCCAATTCCACGTTGCCAACGCAATGATCGACGTACTTGAGTCCGACGTCCGCCGGTTGATAGTGCGGCGTGACCGGCTCAAAACCCGGCAGGAATGTGCCGCGATAGTTACGGCGTTCGATCAGTGAGTGAATCGTGTCACCGTAGGTGCCGATCGCCGCAATTACGACTTCTCCGTACGCGTCGCGAATCACTTCCGGCTCTTTGACCGAAATCGCGCCGCGCGCGATCGCCGTGGTGTACGCCAACTGCGCGTCGTCGACCCACAGCGCGTAGTCCTTCACACCGTCTCCATGCTTGTGCACGTGAGCGGCGATGGGAGAGTCGGGCGTGATGGCCGTCGTCAACACCAGACGGATCTTGCCCTGCTGCATTAAGTAGCTGGCGCGATCGCGCACACCGGTTTCCGGACCGCGATATGCGACCAGAGAATACCCGAATGCTGCGCGATAGAAATGACTCGCCTGCTTGGCGTTCCCGACGTAAAACTCTACGTAGTCGGTGCCATTGATCGGGAAGGCATCGTGCTCGATGCCAACCTCGGGAGCGGTAAGCGTCGCCATGACGTACCTCGATATGTGAGTGTGAACGGAACTGAACGAAGGCGCGGTTCGAATTCCGACAGTCTCAGATATGCGAACGCGGCAGCGCGCCAATCCACGCGCGCTGCCGCTGGTCTCCTGGGTCTCGCAAAATGCTACCGATCGGTCCGGAGTACATGTCTGGAAACTAACCCCGGTGCGCGGTAGGAGTTACTGCTTCGCGATCAGCTTGTCCTTGATGGCGTCGTACGCCTTCTGGGTCAGGATCTTCTTCTGCACCAGCTGCGCCTTGTTCGCATAGGGGCGACCGGCGATGATCTTCGCCGAAATCGCCTTGCCAATGCCCGGGAACGCCTCGAGCTCGGCGGCTGTGGCGGTGTTGATGTCAATCTGCGCGGCTTTGGCAGCCGCCGGCGCGGCCGGCTTCGCCATTTCCGGCTTGCTGGCCGTTTTCGGCGCGGCAGCCTGTGGAGCCGGCTTCTCTGTCGTCTTCTTCGTGGCCTGAGCAGACAGCGCGGGAGCGGCCAGCACTAACGCCGCGAGCGCGATCGGACGGATGAGGGAGCGCATGAGCAAGATCTCCAAAGTGTGGGCGGCGGGACCCGACACGAAATAACAGCGTTTAGTACCCGGAGAGTTCCGGAAGATCCCGATACAACTCCAGCGCCGCCGGATTGGCAAGCGCATCCGTGTTCTTCACGGCGCGTCCATGCACAACATCGCGCACGGCCAGCTCGGTAATCTTCCCGCTAATCGTACGCGGAATGTCGGACACGGCGAGCACCACGCGCGGCACATGATGTGGGCTGGCGAACTCGCGTATGCGATGGCGAATCGCCTGTTGCAGTGTGTCGCTCAACGCGACGCCGTCACGCAAGCGCACGAAGAGGACGACCCGCGAGTCACCGGGCGACCCACGCGACTGCTGCTCGATCACGATCGACTCGAGCACGTCCGCAATTTGTTCGACCTGGCGATAGATCTCGGCCGTGCCGATGCGCACGCCGCCCGGATTAAGCGTCGCATCGCTGCGACCATAGATGACCAAACCATCGTGTTCGGTCAGCTCTGCCCAGTCGCCATGTCGCCAGACGCCCGGCGTGTGTTCGAAGTACGCCGCACGGTACGCGCGCTGATCCGGATCGTTCCAGAACGCCACCGGCATTGAGGGAAACGGCGAACGACACACTAGTTCCCCCGGCGTGGCCCGAACGGCGTTGCCCGCCTCGTCGAAAACTGCCACGTCCATACCAAGACCGCGCATTTGCAATTCACCGCGGTACACCGCGCCAGTCGGATCGCCGAGCGCAAAGCAGCTGACGATGTCCGTGCCGCCGCTGATACTCGAGAGACGTACACGGGGCGCGATGTCGCGATACACGAAATCGTAGCTGTGTTCCGCGAGCGGGCTGCCGGTCGAGAGAATCGCTTTCAATGCAGTCAGATCGAACCGTTCGCGCGGCTTGACGCCTTCCTTCTCGAGCGTCGCGAGATACTTCGCACTGGTGCCGAACACGGTGACACCCTCATTCGACGCCATCAACCAGAGCATCGCCGGGTCCGGCGCCAACGGCGCGCCGTCGTACAGGACAATGGTGGTTCCGAGCGCGAGCGCCGATACCAGCCAGTTCCACATCATCCAGCCGCACGTTGTGAAGTAGAACAGCACGTCGTTGTCGCGCAAATCGGTGTGGAGCGCGTGTTCCTTCCAGTGCTGCAACAGGGTGCCACCCGCGCCGTGGACAATGCACTTCGGCAATCCGGTGGTGCCCGATGAGTACAGGATGTACAGCGGATGATCGAACGGCAGCCGTCGGAAGATCGGCGTAATCTCCAAGGCATAGCGTGCGAGTACCGCGTCGAATCGCTCGGCGCGCGGAATCTCGGTTATCGCCGGCTCTCGATCCAACCACGGCACAATCCAGACCGCGCGAAGACTTGGAATCGCGTTGACGACCTCCTTCACGCGCGGGCGGCAATCGATTCGTTTTCCGGCGTACTGATATCCGTCGGCCGCGATCAGCAGCACGGGTTCAATCTGTCCGAAGCGATCGAGCACGCCTTTCGCGCCGAAGTCCGGCGAGCACGACGACCATACTGCGCCGATGCTGGCCGCCGCCAGCATACAAACAACGGCTTCGGTGATGTTAGGGAGATACCCCGCGACGCGATCTCCCGGCGCCACCCCGATCGCCCGCATGGCTTCGGCCGCTCGCGCCACGAGTATGCGCAGCTCGGCAAATGATGTGCGTCGACGCGGACCGCTCTCGCTCCACGAGACAATGGCCGTTGCACCATCACGTCGACGCAGCAACTGCTCGGCGAAATTGAGCTCGGTGCCAGTGAACCATCGCGGACCAAGCTGCGGATCGGGCGGCGCCATCCGATCGCCTCCAACCAACACTTGGGCCCATGGTGCGTTCGCCGGGCCCGGTCCATCCGCGATGACATTGGCCTCGCGCCAGATCTCGGCCCAGAATCGTTCCGGCTCCGCGATCGACCATTGTTGGAGATCGTGCGAATCGACGACGTGTTCCGGAGCGACGCCCCGCGCGATCAATGACCGTCGGAACGCGTCTAGTCGTGTTGCGTGAATCTCATCCGCCGTCGGCGAGTAGAGGGCCGACGTCATGCCGACACCGCGTCGCGCGCCAGCTTCACGGCTGCACACTGGGGTCCATGCGCTTCGCAGTACCAGCCGTGCCGATCGTGAAAGACCAGGTGCGGCGCATCGTTGGCGCGCGAGCGCACACGCACGAGATGCTCAACCCCAGTGCGCGTGCCGACGACCGTACGCGGGTCGAGCACATCGACCACGGGGGCGACGGGAAACAGATCCAGTTGTGGTGACGCCGTTAGCGAGGCGTCACTGGCTGCTGCGCGCGGGGTACGTGCCACTCGAGTTGCCACTCACAGAATGCATCGCCTTCGATGACGCAGCGCACGTGACGGACACGCGCCGATTCACCGCCGGCCAGTTCGACCGCGCGACGCAATCCACCGGTTTGTCGACGGCAGAAGTGTCGCGTCACAGGATCGAAGTCGACCAAGCGCAGAATCGCTCGCCCCGGCGCGTCTTCGACAACCGTGATATCACCCGGATGATAATACAGTCGAAACAGCGAGATGCTCTGGGTCAGGAATGCCTGCGGATTTGACTTCCGCAAAATGCCCCCGTAGAGCTGCACGCCGACCGAGTCGATTGCAAACGCGCCGGCCTCCTCGGCCCAGTCGGGATGCGCGTCGCGCATCACGCGGTCTACCGCATCCCAAAGCGCCACCAACGCGTGGTACGGCACTTCCTCTGTCGCCGCAACGCCGTCCAAGGTGTCGCGCAGCGCGGTCGGCAGGCTACCCCGAACGGTCTTGAGCGCGGCGTCGCCCAATCGCTCCCGCACAAACGCATACGTCCCGCGCACGGTCGATCCCTTCGCGGACGACTCCTCGGCGGACGGCGGCGTTGCCGGTCGCGTCGTGGCCGTCACGATGCTTCCGAGATCAGCGCGGCGGCGGCGCGCCGATCGATTTTGCCGGAGCCCAGACGCGGAATCGCATCCACGAAGCACACGCGCTTGGGCACTTTGTAACCGGCCAGCCTGGTTCGGGCAAAGGTCAGGATTGCCAACTCGGTGAGGTCAGCCTGATCGCGCACCACGAGGGCGCACCCGACTTCGCCCCATCGCGCATCGGTGACGCCGATCACAGTGACTTCGCGCACGCCGTCGCAGTCGAGCAATGCCGTTTCCACCTCGCCCGGAAACACGTTCTCGCCGCCCGAGATGAACATCTCCTTGCGACGTCCGCGAATGGTGTACACGCCGTCGCGATCGCGACTCGCCAGATCTCCCGTGCGTAGCCACCCGTCGTCCGTCAGCACGGCCGCAGTTTGCTCCGGATTGCGGAAGTAGCCGCCAAACATCTGGGGGCCGCGGAGTTCCAGCTCGCCGACCTCGTCTGCGCCGACAATTGCGCCGCTATCGCCACGCAGGCGCATGTGCAAGAACGGCATCGGCCATCCGACGCTTCCGTCCTTCTCGATCGCGGTTTGGTCATTGCTGGCAAAACAATTCGGCCCGCACTCGGTGAGTCCGTATCCCTCGCGAATGCGATAGCCGGCCGCGCGCACGTCATCCTTGATACGCTGCGGGCACGCCGCGCCGCCCGACAGAAACGTGCGAAGTCGCGGCAATGACCGACCCCAACTTGACGTTTCGCGCACCATCGCGAGTTGCGTTGGTACTCCGAAGGTCATGGTCACGCCAAATCGTTCAAGCATGGCGAAGTAATCGTCTGCGTTAAACGCGTCGATCAACACCACGGTGCCACCGCGATACAAGAGCGGCGTGGTAAAGACATGCCACCCGCCCGTGTGAAAGAACGGTGTCGCTGCGGGACCGACATCGTCGCCGCCGATACGCCAGCCGGTTGTCGTCGAGATGGCGTTCCAGAGCACTTGCCGATGCGGAAGAACTACCCCTTTGGGCGTTCCCGTGCTGCCGGAAGTGTACAGCAACATCGTGGCGTCGGAACCGTCGCGCGGCGGCCGTGCCAGATGCGCACCCGCGTCGGCGTCCGGAAGCGCGAAGTCAAAATCCCACCACGTGGGCTCCCGCGGCGCATCAGCGGCGGAGATTGCCTGCTCCGCCAGCAAACGCATTTTGTCTTCGCCAATCAGTATCACCGGCTCGGCGTCGTGCAGTACGCGCGCGAGCTCAGGAACGCTTAAGCGCCAGTTGAGCGGCACGAGAATCGCGCCCGCACGAAGGCAGCCGAAATACAGTGCAACGAATTCGAGCCGGTTCTGAGCCAACACTGCGATACGGTCATCAGGCCCCACACCTGCTGCCAGCAATCGCGCGCACCATCGATCCGCGTCGCGATCGAGCGCCCGATAACTGTGTCGCGCTCCCGAGGACGCCTCGATCAGTGCCGTGCGTTCGCCGTCGGTGCGCGACCACCACGCCACCGGATCGAAGACGTCCGCCGTTACCGGGAACGACGCATGGAGCAGGCTTACGGAATTCACGGAAGCGAAGAAGAGAGCGCGTGTGGTGTCGGCAGCGTGCGGTGCAAATGATCCGTGCCGACTAAACGTGGCGACGACGATGTGGCACACAGAACGACGCAATCAGCGCTGCGGTGTCGGGGCCACGCATATCGGTAAAGGTACCTTCGGGTGAGCCCCCCGACAGCGCATGACCAAGCTCGTCCACCAGCACGCTCACCACCATCGGTGCTCCGTCGTCGTCGCGCCATTCGGTGCGATGCACCATGTACCCATTCTCGACGGCAGCCGGCAACATGTGCTCGATGAGAGGGGGCTGTTTGGCGCGCGCGCGAAGCTGATGGTGCACACCGCACCACTGGCCAACGGTCTCTTCGAAGTTCTTCCGTGACACTACGGCGTCGGCGCCGCCATGCAGCACCATCGTGGGCAACGCGTACGGATGTCGTCCCATTCCCGCAATCACCGACGATGGCGACGGCACATCCGCACCGGCCCCGTTAGCCATGACCGTCAGGGCGCGCATCATGTTCGACGCCGCGCACCAAGCAACACCACTCAAGCTGGCGAGCGTCGCGAACCGTTCCGGATAGGCGACGGCCACGAGTCCGGCCATCGCGGCCCCCGCTGAGATACCAGCGATATGCACCCGCGCCGGATCGGCGGGATACTCGGCAAGCACGTCCTCGATCATGGACGCGATAATGGCCGGTTCGCCGCCGTCCCGATGTTGATGGGCCGTTTCGAACCAGTTCCAACAGGTCTTCGGATTGAACGCCTCCGGTTGCTCGGGATACAGCACCATGAACCCGTGCGACTCAGCAACCGCATCCATTCGCGACCCGCGAGCGATATTCGCCGCGTCCTGCGTGCAGCCGTGAAGCAACACGAGCAGCATGGGCGGCTGCATCGGATCGTAGCCGTCCGGAAGAAAGAGCCGCCACGGCCTTTCGCCGGCGTCGCACGAAGCGATGCCGGTGATGACACGTCCCATCGTTACCTCGCTTGAGGAGAATGCAGCTTCGCCGGCCGCGAGCGACTCAGAGTGTCGTCGCGGCCGGCGAAGTGCGTGCTACTGCATCAGCCCCTACCGATCGAAACGCAGGCCGAGGAAGCCCATCGCGCCGATCGCGGGCATGTTCAGCAATTCGATGTGCTTGCGGCCGATGCCACAGCCCCAGCCCTTCTGATACGACGACTGCAACGCCGCGTTGAGGAACGCCGGTGGCGTCGTCACTCCACTCGTGCAGGTGAAGAGATTCTGCATCGAGAAGTTGAGGTACGTGCCCTTAGCGAGCTGCTTGCCCACCGAGAAATCGAAGGTCGCGATGCCCGGGATGCGGCCGTTATGCACGCCAGAGAGGAAGCGATAGTCCTTCACGAAACGGAAGGTGAAGCCGCCGAACATCTGCTGCGGCAGATCGTGCAGATCGCCGCCGAACGTCGCCTTCACGCCGGGGCTGTTGAGTGCCGTCGCCTCGGCCGGGTCTCCCGCCTTCGGAATGATCGAATCGAGCTTCAGCGCGCTCATCGTACCCGACACGTTGAAGTGATTGTTCACCACGTACTTGAGACCGAGATCGACACCGCTCAGCGTCGCCTTACCTAAGTTGAAATAGGTGAGGGCAATCTGATCGGCGCCGGCCGCGTTGACGTACTTCGTGCCCGTCTTCGCGTTGTAGGAGTACGTCGGCGTTGTGGCGAGATAGTTGGACACCACGACGAGCGGGCTCAGGAACGACTCGTACTTCGCGACGTAACCCGCCACGTCGATATACAGCCGATCGTTCACAACGCCCTTGTAGCCGAGTTCGAAGGTGTTGTTCTTCTCAGGCACCACGGGAGCAATCGTCCGCAGCGTCGTGCCCGCGGCATTCTTGACCAAGATGCCGTCCTTGTTGCCGAACACGCCGACGCCCGGGCTGAAGTCGCGGTAGTAGAAGCTCGTCTGCAAAATCGACGGCGACTTGAACGCGCGGTTGAACGTCAGACGGAACGTGCTGTTCTCAGTCGGCGACACGAGCAGCGCCGCCTTGGGACTGAACTGATTGTCGTAGAACTCCGGATTATCGTAGCGCGCACCGAGCACCAGCTTGGTGATGTCGTTGAGCTTCGTCTCGGTCTGGGCGTAGATGCCAATCTGCTTGAGCTTGATGTCTTCGCCGGTCAAAGCGTCGGTCAGCCACACGCGTTTGGAACTCACCACGTCCTGACGAACCTGCGCGCCAGTGACGAGGTGTGTGTTGAACAACGCCGGAATGACCACGTTGTTCTGCACCTCGGCCGCGTACAGATGCCCGTCGGCCGGGAATGCGGAGGCTTTGCGCACCGAGTCGTCGCTGGCGTTGGTAAAGCGAGATGAGACACGGTTGGTGGTGAACCCGTTCAAGGCAAACGTGGCACCGGACAGCGAGCGCGTCGCGTAGGCTTGGGCAAACCAGTGATCGGAGGTGTAACGCACCTGCTGATTCCAGTAGCCCCAGTTCTTCAGTTGGTTGCGGCCGGCGCTCGTGACACCCACGCCGTTGCTCTTGCTCGCCCCACCCTGGTATTCGAGGCGCGCACCGTTGTCGAAATACCAAACGAGCGCGCCGCTGGCGCGTCGATACGAGGTAGACCAGTCGGTGCCATTCTCTTTCACTGGCGTCGTACCAACACCGTAGTAATTCACGTTCTGCCAGTCCTGCCCGGTCAACGCTTCGCCGGTGACCTTGTAACCGAGGTGTCCAGTCACGCCCGCGTAACGCACCTGCGCGTCCTGATAGAGCACGTGTCCTGGAATGCCCTTGTCGAACGTGTTGCCGACGTTGCCACCGTTGGAGCCCATCGTGACTTCGGCCGACATGCCCTGATACTGCTTGGGATCCTTCGAGAGGAGCGTGACGACACCGTTGGAGGCGTCGGGTCCGTAGAGCGCCGCGCCCGGACCGATGAGCACTTCGACGCCGGCGATATCGAGCTTGGGAATCGTCGTGAATACGCCAACTGGAAGCCCGTTCTCTGGCAGCACCGCCACGCGGTTGTCTTCCATCTGCAGCATGCGGTTGTTGAAAGCGCTGTTAAATCCGCGCGCGTTGATGCCCGCTGCCGCAATGCCCGTTTGTACGAAGTCGACGCCCTTCACTTCCTTGAGCGCCGCCATGAACGAGTTGCCGGCCGAGTACTTGAACGCGTCCGCATCGATGCGCGTGACCGTGGCTGGTGCTTCGGTGATCTTCTCAACCCGACGCGAAGCAGAAACGACATACCCGCCGAGCTGCAGTGCCGTTGCTTCAAGCACGAAGTTGAGCGACTTATCGCTACCGGCCGCCACCGCGACGTTCTCAACCGTCTGCGCCTTGGCGCCGATTCGCTGAATCCGCACGGTGTAGTTGCCCGATGGCACCGCGACGATACGGTATTTGCCATCCATACCGGTCGTGGCGCCAAAGCGCGTGCCAACGACGGTAATTTGCGCGCCGGGCAGCGGCGTCTTCGCGCTATCGGTGACAATACCGGCGATGCCGCCGGTCTGCGCGGACAACGAACCGGCCGCCATTACTGACGCCATCACGCCAAGCGCCACGAGCGCCACGCGGCGGCGCACCCGCTGGTGGATCGTGCCCGCCGGATCGACGGCACGGTGAATCATCGATTGTTGCATGCGAACTCCAGGTGAAGGGGACTGCGGGTGATACACACGGCGGAACACTGCGAGGAACTCGTCGAACGAACACAGAGAGAAGGCCGGCCCGCGCCCGCCTGAGTCGGGGCGCGAGCGCATCGAGGTCGTTGCATGGGCGGCGGCATCAGTCGTACAGCGCCGCAAACTCGGCGGCAAAACGTTCAGCGATCACACGACGCATGACTTTGAACGTTGGGGTGAGCGCGCCGCTCTCGACGCTGAACTCGGCGTCTACAATCGCGATTCGCTGAACGCGATCGGTCTTGGCGAGGTGACCATTCACGCCGGCGACGACATCGTCCACCAGAGCGCGTACCGCAGGAGCGTGCGCGAGTCCGGGCCAGGCGGCATCGAGCTGTCGCTCGCGCGCCCACGCCTCCACCACATCGCGTCGCAGCGTGATGAGCGCCACGAGGTATTTGCGCCCTTCGCCGAAGCAAACGGCGTGAGCCACGAACGGCGACGCGGCTAACGCCGCTTCGATCGGCAACGGCGCGATTTTGCGTCCGGTCGAGAGCGCAATCAACTCCTTCACGCGCCCAGTAATGCGGAGTGACCCGTCGGATTCCAGCGTGGCGAGATCGCCGGTCTGGAGCCACCGGCCGTCCGCAGTAAACGCCGCGGCGGTCTCTGCTGGCTTCTGCCAGTATCCACTGAACGTGAGGGAGCTCCGTTCAATCAGCAATTCGCTGTCAGCCGTGATGCGCACCGTCGTGCCGGGCATGGGCCGGCCCACCGTATCGAATCGCAGATGCTGCACTTCGTTCATCGCGACGCAAAGATGTTCGGTTTGTCCGTACGCGCCGAGAATCGGCAGGCCCAACGCGGCCAGCTCCTCGGCGACAGCAATCGGCATTGCCGCGCCGCCGGATGTTGCAAGCCGACATGCTGTTCCGATGCGCGCCGCGATCGCGTCGCGGGGGTCAGCCCCCGTGCGGCGAGCAACTTCCACCGCTTCGTACAGACGCTCGAACAATCTCGGCAAGCCGCCGAAGAGCGTCGGTTCAAAATGCGCCGCCACCGTAAATACGTCAGTCGCATCTTCAATCAGTGCCGATGACATTCCGGTGGCGATGCGCGTGCATTGGCCGAACACACGCTCGGCGGCATGCGAGTACGGCAGGAAGGACAGCGCGCGATCGCTCGCGTTGAGATCGAGACGCGCGACAATCGAGGCGGCCGAGGCGGCGAGATACCGATGCGAAATGCAGGCCCCCTTCGGCACTCCTGTCGATCCCGACGTATAGATCAGCGCCGCGAGATCGTCGAGCGAGAGTCGCCGCACGCGTTCCTCGAGTTCGCCACGCAGCGCGCGCGACGCCGGCGCATTGCTCACTAGCTGCTCTGCTCCGTCCACGAGCAACTGATCCCACGCGCGCGAGACCGCATCTCCCGAGAGATGGCGCGTGCCGAAGAACTCACCGATGAGCGTCAGCGAATGCGGCGCCGCCTGGTGGGCCGAGGCGATCGCCTCCCGCATCGCAGCGATGTGCGTTTCGCCGGAAGCGAACGCCACCTTTGGTGTCGCGTCTTCCAGCAGTTGAGTGATCTGCGAGATGGAACTCGTTGGATAAATCCCGACGCCAATGGCACCGACGAGCTGCACGGCGATGTCGACGATGGGCCAGACGGGACGATTGCCGGCCAGAATTGCAATGCGGTCGCCGCGTTCCACACCCAGCTTGAGCAGTTCCAGTGCGACGGCCGAAGAAGCCGCGTACCAATCGCTCCACGAGATGCTGGTCGACGGAACAACAGCGCCGGCGGGATACACCATCAGCGCCGGCACGAACGGCGTCGCGGCCGCACGCGCCTGTAGCTGCCGCGCCATCGGCTGAAGAGCGGCGTCCGACATCGACGCCGCGATCGACGCGGCGCGGTCAGCCACGCGTTGTCTCTGCGACGCCATGAGTTGCCCCGCGCCAGCGCATGGCCAGTGAGCCCATGGCGAGTCCTGCGCCCGATCCTGTGAACACCAGCAGTTGCCCGTCAGCGACGCGACCGCTGCGCACCGCGTCATCGAGCGCCATCGGCAAGCACGCGGAACCCGTGTACCCC
The DNA here is from genome assembly GCA_966096095.1 of uncultured Gemmatimonadaceae bacterium. GTDB lineage: Bacteria > Gemmatimonadota > Gemmatimonadetes > Gemmatimonadales > Gemmatimonadaceae > Gemmatimonas. The sequence continues at coordinate 35,645 of CBHTUR010000009.1, forward strand.
CACTTGTGCATTACCGTGTGCGCACGACTCATCGGAAGCGCGAGACCGCTCATCACGACTTCAATTGTGGAGCGATTCACCTGCGTCCAGAACCAGCAATCGACGTCCTGCGGTGTGTGGCCGCAGCGATCAAGAACGGAGCGGACGATGCGCGGCCACCCCTCTTCGTTCACCGACGCCGGATACTTCTGCACGAACCGAAGGCGATGCTCGATGCCGCGATCGAGGATCTCGTGCGTGATGGGCGTTCGCGTGCCGCCGGCAAATATTCCCATGCCGTGGCAGTACCTCCCATCAGCAAACAATTCGGACGCAAGAATGCCCGGTTCCGCAGACAACTCCACCACCGCTGCGCCCGCACCGTCGGCAAAGATCGTTAGCGTCTTTTTGTCGGTGGGGTTCAGATATCGCGACATCGCGTACGCGCCAATCACTAACACGCGCTGATACTGTTCATCCGCTTTCAGATACTTCCATGCAACGTCGAGCGCTGTCACGAAGCCGGCGCAACCGGCGTTAAGATCGAACGTGCCCGCATTCGTCAGTCCCAATCGACCGTGCACGACCGAGGCCGTCGCCGGTGAAATGAACTCCGGCGTATCGGTCGCGACGATCAAGAGGTCGATGCTCTCCGGCGCGACGCCCGCCGCTTCAAGTGCCCGTCGCCCAGCGTGTTCGGCGAGATCGGCCGTCGACTCATCGGGGCCGCACCAACGGCGCTCCGCGATTCCCAACGTACCGCGCACGAACGGATCGATGTCCTCGCCGAGCTGCTGCGAGAGCTCAGCGTTCGTAACGACGCGAGGCGGCACGTAACTCCCCGTGCCCGTAATGATCGCGTGGCGTGCTGTGTCGGTCACCGCTGAACCTCGGTGCGATGTTGAACCCAAATGAAGTCATTCATGCCAGTGGAACCGGTCCGGATGATCCGCGCGCCATGAAGCGCACGGGCAGCAGTCGATCGGCGCTCATCGGCTTCGCGGCCCGTTCAACGAGTTGCAGTAACAGGCGCGCCGCTCGCGCGCCCAACTCCCGCGCGGGCACCGCAACCGTGCTCAGCTCCGGCGTGACGTAGCGCGCGAGTTCGATGTCATCGCAGCCGACGATCGAGCAATCAGCCGGAAGTCGGACGCCATCTACGAGGCACTGCTTGATCGCACCGATGGCCATCAAATCGTTGGCGAAGAAGACGCCGGTTGGTCGCGTCGGCAAGCGCAGCAACGCGCGCATCGCGTCGCGCCCGCCTCCGACCGTGGCCGGTGCTCGACGCCAACGCTCACTGCTCCACTGCACGCCGGCCTCTCGGAGTCGCGCCGCAAATCCGCGTTCGCGCATTCGAAACGTGTGCACGTCCGTGGCCGGACCAACAAACGCGATGGCACGATGCCCCTGCGCGAGGAGATGCTCGGCAGCCAATCGGCCGGCTGAAAGCGCGTCGGTTGCGATGCCGGGCCATTGTTCACTCGGCTCATCGATGAGCACGACGTTCACACCTTCGAGTGCGTCGGCGGGCAAGGACGCCGCGCCCACCGCGTCAATCAGGATGCCGTCGATCTGTCGTGAACGGAGCGTTTCCAGATGCCCACCAATCGCTCTCGCCTGCTGATCGCAGAGCAGCACCGCGTATCCGGCATCGGCCGCGACGCGTTCGACGCCGGCGATAACGTCCGCGACAAACGGATTCCGCAGGTCGGGCACAATTACGCCCAACGCGAATGAGCGCCGACTCGTCAGCGACCGTGCGATGACGTTGGGGCGATAGCCAAGGTCGGCGGCAGCCGCGAGCACACGTTGCCGGGTCAACACGGCAACGCGCGCGCGAGGATGGTTCGAGAGAACGAGCGACGCGGTGGGCTGGGAGACACCGGCGCGGGCGGCCACGTCGTGAATCGTGACGCGTCGCCCAGAGGAGGGTTGGGACATCAAAGGCAAAATTGGTGATGCAAATACGTATTGGCAAGTCCCGTTAGGGTAAGCAGTGTATAGTTCGCCATGCCTGAACCGGCCTCGGAGGCGCCCAAATCGCGATTTGCCTGGCTCACCGCTGGTGGCGTAAAGCCGAGCCTGCCGCTGCGACGCCCGTGGGCCCGGATCGCCATCGCGCTCTCGAGCAGCACGGCACTGCTGGCCGTTATTGGGCTCGTGGCGGCGGCCGCGATCGTACCTCCCGTTGGCGCGCGACGTCAGGCTCGGCTGTCCGCGCAGCGCGAAGTGAAGGCGCAGCTTCGCCCGCGCGAGTACGTCATCGCGACGGTCTATGCTTCGCAGCGACGTTGGACCGACATGTACCGCGAGTCGTTCGGCGTACTCACGGCCACGGATCAGCGTCTGCTCTATGTAGGTACGCCCCCCACTCCGCTCTTGCGACCGCGCGACGACGGACCAGAAGAATTGCTCGTCGAGAGCTATCCCTACGACGCGGCGTTCACCCTTGAACCGCGCACACTGTGGCGCGGAACACGACGTGGGCTCGAATTGCGCACACCGGAAGCGACCGTCGACTTCCTCGTTGACGATGCGCAGTGGGCCGACGCGAACACCGTATCGCAGCTCAGCTCGGCCGCCCGGCGAGCCATGACACAGCAGGACCAGGCGGTGGATGCCGTGCGTTCTCCGTTGCCAACACCCGACGAGTACGTTCCGTACGTGGTGCAGCGCGGCGAGAACCTCACGTCGTTGGCGCGAAAATTTCGCACGACACCCGACGTGCTGCGTCAGCTCAACAAACTGTCCACCGACGAGATCAAGAGCGGACAGAAATTGCGCGTTCCGCGCGTCGTCGACTCACTGCCCTGAGCTCAGTAGCGCCAGGACATGCGCCACGAGCGCGTCGGCGTTGCGATCGAAGTGATGCCCGCCGGGACGCCCGTCTTTCACGAGCAAGTCCGCTGGAGCGTCGCGACAACCCGATTCGCTTTCGTCGAGTCCGTATACGCACCGCATGCGCACACCTTTGAGCTTGAGCAACTCGGGTTGTAGCGGAATGTCAGTCGGACGCTTGGTGTCCCTCACCAGATCCACCAAGTGAAACTCGAAGCTGGCCGCGTTGGCCAAGCCGAACATCGCCACGCCGCTCAGTTGTGCACGCAACGGTGCCGTGAGCCGCGTGGCGACGAACGGCGCGAAATCGGCCCCGCGTGAATATCCAACCAGCACCAGACGGTCGGCCGGCCACTTCGCGCGCGTCGCTTCAATCGCCCGAACCACTGCGCTGGCCGTTTCCTCCGGCGTTTTCGGCGAGGACAGCCACGCGCGCGAATTGAATCCCACGACACCAATGCCGTGCGACGCGAGCCCACTGGCAATGTCCTTTACCAGTTCAGCCCAACCACCGTCGCCCGTCATCACCACGGCGGTCACGCGTGCGCTCGTGCCTTGCGGGGCCACGAATGTCAACGGGAGGTCCGCAACGTCGATTGTGCGCGATGACTGCGCACGGAGAGGGGGCGTGCCGACCGCGAGTGACGCGAGGGCGCCGGCAAGCGCCAACGAAAGAGTGCGCGCGCGAAGTTGATTCATTTGCGTACGATGCCTCCCAGCCCGCCCGAGATGAGCGTGGCAACGTTGGTCAGAATGCGCGGCAGCGCGAGTCCTCCGGGCGACGCGAGATAGCGCGGCTCCCAAATTGGATCGAACTTCTCTTTGTAGTGACGAAGGCCGCGGAAATTGTAAAAGTGTTCGCCGAACCGAAACACCATCGAGCCGGCGCGATTCCAAAGCGGTGCGAGGGCGCGTGGTTCAAGCCCCGACAGCGGCGCCATGCCAAGATTGAATCGCTGATATCCTTGCTCGCGTCCCCAGAGCATGAGGTTCACAAAGAGGAAGTCCATCATGCCCGATGGTGCCGACGGCGTCCAGCGCATCAGATCGACACTCAGCTCCGCCTTGTGTGCACCACTCCACACGGTCGCAAATGCCACCGGTGTGCCCTCGTGCCGCACGAGCGCAATCGGGAAGCGCTCCACGTATTCCGGCGTGAAGCGGCCTAACGAAAATCCCTTCTCGCGCACACGCTTCTCGCCGAGCCACGCGTCAGAGAGCTGCTGCAACGTCGGCATCAGTGCGCCGGTCTCCGATTGCGGCCGAACTTCGAACGTCACTCCGCGCTTCTCTCCGTCCTTCACGGCGCGACGTAATCCCTTCCGTCGATTGCCCTCTAATGCGAAATCCGACAACGGCACTGTTGCTTCTTCGCCCAACTTCATGAGCGAAAGGCCGAGATCGATGTAGAGCGGCAAACGCTCGGTTCCGACCTCGTAAAACACCGGCCATCCACCGTGGCGATCGGCGAGTTCGCGGAACTGCCACGCGAGCTCCTCGGTGGCGCTTTCGTCGCCGATCGGGTCACCCAGCGCAACCCAACTGCGGCCTTCCACACCGTACATCAGCATTGCGCGATTCGCGTCGTCCAGCAGCAGCGCTTTGTCGCCGAGCAGCGCCAGATTCGCGCGCGTGGGCTCGGCGTGCTCGATCACTTCGCTCGCGCGGCGCATCTGGTCCGCGTCGGGAAGAATCGGTTCGGCGGGCGCGTGTCGCATCAAACGCCAGAATCCCAACAGCGCCGTACTTCCCAACACGGCGATGGTCGAACGAAGGAAGCGCGGCGCATCCGCGTGTTTGCCAAAGCGCCACCACAACTCACTCTGATACTCGACGTGCCGATAGGCGAACAGGCCGAACGCCATACTCGCGCCGATTGCCGCGACAATCGCAATCACCCATTCGGGCTCGAGCGGTTCGGCCAACAGCGCCGCGCGCCGATGAAACGCCGCGCGACTCGGCACAAGCACGGCCAGTACCGTGGAAAGAATCACCGCTTCTTCGATATCGAGCCCCTTCAGCAGCGACGATACAATGCCAATCGACAGGGCCGCCACACTGAGCACCCAGGCAGCATCGAGACGACGACGCAAGGCCCACGCGAGCACCACCAGTGCGGCGCCGAGCAGCGATCCACTCAGGTGAGAAATTTCGATGACGCCGAGCGGTAAGACGCGATCGAGAATCGCCATGCGGTCGCGCTCCGACGGCGTGGCGCCCGAGAGCAACAACACCAATCCAGCCACGAAGGTGGCGCCGCTGAGAATCGTTGGCAGCAGCGTCGGCCCCCACTTCCCCGCAACCCGCGCCGTGGTGCGTGCGACATGCGCAATTGTCTCGCGACGGCGGCGTATCACCAGACCCGCAAGCGCGAGCGCAGCCAACATGAACGGCAGCAAGTAGTAAATCGCGCGATAGGCAACCAACGCGGCAAGCGTCAGCACCGGGCTCGCGTGTGGTGCCAGCAGCAGCAACATCAACGAATCGAAGACCCCGAGACCGCCCGGCACGTGACTCACGAGACCGACGGCCTGCGCTAGCGCAAACGCCCCGAGAAACGCCACGAACGTGAGCGACGTCGTCGTCGGCAGCAGGGCCCACAACACCGCGCCGGCGAGAATCCAGTCGGTCGCTGCCACGAAGAGCTGCAGCGCTGTGAGCCGTACTCCGGGCATCGCGAAGTCAACGCCTCCGACGCTCACTGGGCGCGCGCGAAGCGACGACATCACCGCGTAGACGGTGATCAGCACGAGCAGCAGCACACCGACGACGCGTAATACTGCCGCCGGCGCGTAGGCCATCACCGCGGGTGGCAACGTTTCAAAGGTCAGTGCGAGTCCGCAGGCACCGAGAATGCCAACCCAGAAGCCGAGCGCAGAATACGCGGCCGCGCGGGCAACATCTGTGGTTGTCAGTCCGCTCGCAGTCCAGAAGCGCAGCCGAATTGCGCCGCCCGTAATGGCAGCAAAACCGAGCGTCTGACTGAACGCGTAGGCAAAGCACGACGCCACGATCGAGCGACCAAGTGGCACCGAGACGCGCGCGTAGCGCAGCCCCAGCAAGTCGTACATCGGCATGACGACATAGCACACGGCGGTGAGCGACAGCGCCGACCAGAGCGACACATTGGGAATCGACGCCAGACTGTGCATCACTTCGCGATAGGTGGTCGTGCGCAGCACGTCGCGTACGGCCAGTCCGGCAATTACCAACACCACCAGCGACAATACCGGCAACACCCACGGGCGCCAGGCGGCGCGCTCTGCGTGCAAACGGGAATTGTCGGTCTGTTCAGTCATAGTCTGGTTGTACACCGATCACGCACACAGGTCCGTCGTCTTCGCGCACGCAACATCGGTGCGCGAGACAACGGACCTGCGGAATGAAACGGCACGGGCCTTACGACCCGATTAACGCTCTTGAGGTCGCGTATTCGACGGTCACGCGCGACATCGCGAGGAGACGAGGCACGCGACGGCGTCGTCGCCGACGTTATTGCCCCAGCACGAGCGCAAATACGAGCGGTGCAACGATCGACGCGTCGGATTCAATGATGAACTTCGGCGTCTCGATGCCGAGTTTGCCCCAGGTGATCTTTTCGTTCGGCACGGCGCCGGAGTACGAACCGTACGAGGTTGTCGAATCGCTGATCTGGCAGAAGTAGCCCCACAGCGGCACCTCTTCCCGCTTGAGATCTTGATGCAGCATCGGCACCACGCAAATCGGGAAATCGCCGGCAATACCACCGCCGATCTGGAAGAAGCCAATCGTTGAGTCATCAGTCGCCGTCTTCGTATACCAGTCGGCGAGATACATCATGTACTCGATACCGCTGCGCACGGTGTGCACATTCTTCACGTTGCCATCGATCACATGCGACGCGAAGATGTTGCCCGTCGTCGAATCTTCCCACCCCGGTACGATGATGGGAAGATTCTTCTGCGCGGCGGCGAGCATCCACGAGTCTTTCGGATCGATCTGGTAGTACTGCTCGAGCTTTCCGCTCAGCAGGATGCGATACATGAATTCGTGCGGGAAGTAGCGCTCGCCCTTTTGGTCTGCGCTCGTCCACTCGTCGAGAATCGCGTGTTCGATGCGACGAATCGCTTCCGCTTCCGGAATGCAGGTGTCGGTCACGCGATTGAAGTGCTGGTCGAGCAGCTTCTGCTCGTCGTGCGGCGTCAGGTCGCGGTAATTTGGCACCCGCTCGTAGTGATCGTGCGCGACGAGGTTGTAGATGTCCTCCTCGAGGTTGGCCCCGGTGCATGTAATGGCCTGCACCTTGTCCTGCCGAATCATCTCGGCCAACGAGAGACCGAGTTCAGCCGTGCTCATCGCGCCGGCGAGCGTCACCATCATCTTGCCACCCGATTCGAGGTGCCGCGTATAGCCATCGGCGGCGTCAATCAGCGCGGCAGCGTTAAAGTGGCGGTAGTGATGACGAAGAAATGCGGAAACCGGCGCGGACGACGAACTCATGATCGGACCCGGAAAAAAGGCGTCGAGTAGACGGCGAAGAGGCAAACGATCGCGCGGCGCCCAATGCATCGCGCGCCCGCGAGACCGCGGGCAATTTACTGCCTCTGCCCCTACCTGTGGGGTCCGTCGGCCTCGCCGGGCGCGGCATCAGACGTGGCACCGGGCGCGTGACCACTCCGCCGAACGCCCAACCACGCTGCCCCCAGCCCGAGCCCGATGGCAATGGCCCCGTGGCCCGTCACAAACGCGCCGGCAGCGATGGCCACGCAGATCATCGCCGCCACCCGCACGCTCGTACCACCCGCGTACCAGTCCGGAGTCTGCGATTCGGCGGCCGCGTGTGCTGCCCCCCATCCGGTGAGCGACGACTCGGCGTCGATCGCTTTCGTAAGCGTCGAGTCGGCCGCGCGTTGCGCTGCCGTTTCTTCAAGTAGTCCGAGACCGATGCGAATCGGCACAATTGGGCCGCGCTCAATCTCACCGCGAACGGTGGCACTCCCCTCGTCGGTCGATGCCATCGGAAACACGTCGATGCTCGACGGCGTCGTCAGTCGGCTTGCCGGTTCGCTCAACGGCTCAGGTGCAGCACCGCGCACAACCGATGCGAGCAAGCGACCGATTGGTTCACGCGCAAACACGGTCTGTCGACGCAGTGTGGCCGCGGCTTCATCTGCCCGACCGTGCTGCAGCAATGGTACCACCAACTCCGCCATTGTTCGCACGGTGCCTGGCACGTCCGAAGGTTCGCGTGTCACGGCCGAAAGAATTGCCGTCAGTACAATTCGCGCGGCGTGCGATTGTTCTGGCGTCGTGGCCGCGGCGAGCGTTCCTCCAGCGCTGAACGCCCGCAGCAACATGCGAACGTCTCGCGCAATGTCGATTGGCGTGCCGCTCGTCAGCTTTGCGCCCAGTCGCTCCAGTGCAGACGCTGCCACATCGGGAGTTGCGGTGCCGAGTTTGGCCGAGGTGGAAGCGAGCATCTCGCTGTCAACCACGGGCGTTCCCGACGGCGTCGTGCGTGGCCAGTCGAACGGAATCAACGCATTGTCTGAGGTAACGGCCGTTGATGCGACCTCACGCTGCGGCGTTCCCTCAATGGCCGTAGTGCCCCGCGGCGTCGACACGGGCGTCGACACGATGGGCGTCGTCACGATCGGCGAGGTAACAATCGGCGTGGCGCGATGCGCCGTAACCGACGATGGCGTGCCGCGCGCATTGCTACGCGCGGCATCGGCAACGATAAGCGTGAGCGCATCGCGCCCCCACTTCAATGCCGGATGACCCGCCAGCGGTTGCTCAAGCTGCGCGAGCATCGTGCGCGCCCGCGGCACGTCGCCTTGCTTCGCCACGATGAGCGCCATCTGCACGAGTAAGACTGGCTGATGTGGCGCGCGCTCAAGCGCTGGTTGCAGCGCGCCGCGTGCACCTGATACATCGCCCATTGCAAACCGCGCGATCGACTGCACGAATCGCAGTGCCGCGGACGTAGGGTGCAGACTCAATCCGGCGTCGGCGACGCGTTCAGTTTCACCGGGCAATCCGAGTACGGTCAGTGCGCCGCTCCGGAGATACCAGCCCTCCTCGGAGCGACGGGCTCGCTCCCAAACGCCGTCGAGCGCCGCCAGCGCATCGCCCGGCAGATTCCGCAACAACGCGTGACGCGCCTGTTCCAGGCCGACTTCAGCGGCAACGGTCCCCGTGGCGCTCCGCATGACGACGTGGTCCGTCGTGCTCAGCAGCTCGATGAGGTCGAGCCCACTTCGTCCGAGAGGAGACCCCGGTGCTGCCGACGGCGATGCCGCCGGGCTGACTCCGCCAGGTACGCTCCCCGGATCGACCGGAAGAATGCGCGTGAGTGCGTACGAGGGCGACACGTCGCCTCGGCCGACGCTGCCTGCGGCGGGCGGAAGAGTACGATCGACGCTGGAGAGGCCAGTCAGGTCGCTGGGCACGCGCAGGGGCTAAGTGAGCGTAGGGAGGGTCACTCGCCCTCAGCCGAGAGTGTCGGCAGGCGCCCGTCCCTGCTGCAGTCGCAAACGCCGATGTCGGCTACGCGAGCGCTTCGATCAGGGCTTCTTCGATGCTGATGCGACTGTAGCCTTCGAAGGTGTGATACCAGCGATACGCCCCGCCCTCGCGGTCCAGCACCACGCGACGCTTGGTCGTGCTGTGTTCGTAGAGACGCAGTTCGCCAACGTCGTCCGGTCCCGCGATAAACCCGATGAACCAGAACGCCGCCGTCGCGTCAACCGCGTCGGCGCCGAACTCGGTGGCGAGTGCGCGTTGCAATGGAGCCCAGTCGGGCGGTCGGTAGTCTGTAGTCATGAGCACGGCGTCGCCCGAAAGACGCACCGGCCAGAGACGAGTCACGATTCGTCACGCGAGCGGCGCGCGACATTCATTCGCCTACGCCGACCGTCCTCGTAACGCCGACGCGGCGGCGCGCGCGTCATCGTGTGGACGCACATGATTCGTGATGAAGCGCACGGCGTCATTCACCGACTGCCGCGCCTCGGGGAGAACGGCCACGAAGAACTGCCACACGTGCGGCACGTGATGCCACAACCGTTCCTCTACTGGCACCTGCGCCGCGCGCGCACACTCGGCAATGCGAATCGAATCGTCACGCAACACTTCGTCGAGACTGGCGTGCACCAACATCGGCGGCAGTCCGGCGAAGTTGCCGTAGAGTGGCGAGATATACGGGTGGCGCGCGTCGGCGTCACCGACATAGAACTGCGCCGCGCGTCGAATGGTGACGCCGGCAAACATCGCGCACCGTTCCGAATTTTCATCGAGCGACTCGCCCGTGGCGGCGAGATCGGTCCACGGACTGAACATCACCAGCGCTGCGGCAGGCGGGAGTCCAGCGTCGCGAATCGCCATGGCCAGTGCGAGGCACAAACCACCCCCGGCCGAATCGCCGGCAATCACGATGCGTGACGGATCGATCGCGCGTTCTTCAATCAGGAATCGATAGGCCGCGAGCGCGTCGTCGAGGGCGGCTGGAAATGGGTGTTCCGGGGCGAGGCGATAGTCCGGCACAAACGCCTCGCCTCGAATACGACGTACCAACGAGGCGACGAGCGGCCGATGTGTTTCTGGCGAGCACGCGATGTAGCCACCGCCGTGCAGGTAGAGCAGCACGGGGGCCGTTTCGCGCCGATTGGGCCAGGTAACGTGCTCACCACCGGGCCACTGCCCAAACGGGTCGAGCGCATGAACTGCCGCGCCGGTGACCCGAGCCATCCAGCGCCGTGGGCCGCGCGGACGCCCCATGTGCTGGCGAATCCAGTCGGGATCGATGGGCTTGTGCGCATGTGGCCGCATGCGAGCCCGCACCAATAAATGCACGACGCGCGATTGCCAGCTCGGCGCCGCTGAATTGCTCACTGAACCGGTGGCCCCCCGTCTGGCGGTCATCCTGAATTTTACTCAGGTCCACCGCCAAACGGACGCACCATGGGCTACTTAGACGCCGACCTGCTTCTCCACCCGGTCACGATAGTGCCGGCTAAGCCGCAGTCGGGTCCCATCCTCGAGAATGACCACGTAATCTCCCGAGAACCACTGCTGCATTTCGCGCACGCGATTGAGATTCACAATCGTCGAGCGATGAATGCGCGCGAACAGGCGCGGATCGAGCGTCTCTTCGAGATGGCTGATGCGCTCGCGAATCGTGTGCGCGATCTTGCCGACGTGCAGTCGCACGTAGTTGCGATCGGCCTCGATCCAGTCGATTTCGGTCGTCTTCACGAAGAACATGCGACCGTCGTCCTTCACCAAAATGCGGCTCGCGTAGCGTCCGCCGGCATCCTTCGGCGCCGACGTGCCCTCGCCCTTCGACTCGCTGGTGGCACTTCCGTCGGCCAGGCGACGTACGGTGGCCAACAATTCACCGAGTCGTTCCGCCGCCACGGCATGCGCGCGCTGCGTGCGAGCCCGCTCAAACGCCGCTTTGAAGCGATCGGCGTCGACCGGCTTGAGCACGTAGTCCACCGCGTGCACATCGAACGCCTTCTGCGCGTGTTCGTCGTAGGCGGTAATAAACAACACCATCGGCACATGCTCACCGTCGAGTTCCTGCAGCACACCAAAGCCGTCCAGCTCCGGCATCTGCACATCGAGACACACAAGATCCGGTTGCAACTCACGGATCATGCGAACCGCGTCGCGACCGGTTTCGGCTTCGCCGACGATCTCGACATCGGTTTCGTTCTGCAGCAGGCGCCGCACCCGCTGACGCGCCAGCGCTTCATCATCTACGATCAGTACTCGCACGCTTGCTCCTCCGGAGACTCGCGATTCCACCATGATTCGCGCAGGTTGATCGGATGCCTGACCATGCATCGTGCGGTTGACGATACACGTACCCAGTTCATCGTAGCATCTGTGCGAAAAGAGAACAGATGCAGCTTTGTGGCTGCACCTGACGGCTGCATGTCCAACATCCCGCAGTTACGCCTCTCACCGATCCTTTGACGCCGCTCAGCGCCGATATGGTTGCTTCGTCCCACTCCCTGACACTCGCCGACGAAGGCGCCCGCTTCCGCATTAATACGAGGGTGCTCTTCGCTCTGGTCTGGCTGGTGCCCGGGGCGCTCGCGGCCACACAGCTCGCGGTTGTGGGTGACGCCTCCGGCACGCACTACGGCGCCGGCGCCGCTTTGGTTTGGCAGGGTACGGCGTGGCTGGTATGGAGCCTCTGGTCGCAGGTGATACTGAGCCTCGTCGACCGGGTCAAATTGGGAGCCGGTCGTCTCTGGCCGTGGATCGCGACACACATCGCGAGCATGCTCGTGATTTGCACCGCCAATGTCCTCTTTCTCGCGTGGCTCGATCACCAGTTTGCCACGATCGGCCAGGTCACGAGCTACGCGTTCGCCGTCCGTCAGGTATTGGTCAACCATCTGGATTTTCAGGTGGTGCTGTATTGGGCGGTACTCGGTGCCGCGTATATGGTCGAGTTCGTCCGTCGCTATCGCGAACGAGACCGGGCCGCGGCGGAACTGGAACAGAAACTCGCGCTCACGCAGTTGGACGCGCTACGCATGCAGCTCAATCCTCACTTCCTGTTCAACGCGCTCAACTCCGTGACGGAATTGATGGAACAGGATGTGCGCGAGGCGCAACGGACACTCACGCGCGTAAGCGATTTGTTACGCTTGTCGTTACGAAGCGCTGCGTCATCGACGATTCCGCTTTGGCAGGAAATCGAGTTGGTCGAGCTCTATCTCCAAATCGCGCGCGTCCGATATGGCAGCGGTCTCGACGCGGACATCGACGTGGACTCCTCCGCCGTCGACATCAACGTGCCATCCTTCCTCCTGCAGCCGCTGGTCGAAAATGCACTCAAGCACGGCTTGGCTCCCGGCCACCGTGGCCAGTCTATCGCCGTCTCAGCCAATCGGCAGGGCGATGCACTCGTGCTTGTCGTCGAAGACAACGGCAAGGGTCTCGATGGTCTGATTACAACGAGCGGTCGATTCCTCGCGGCGCGACCGTCGGTCGATGGGCTTGGCATCGGCCTCACGAACACCCGTCAGCGCCTCACGATGCTCTACGGTGATCGTTACCTGTTCTTGATGAGCAATCATCCAAGCGGCGGCTGCCGCGTCGAAATTCGGTTGCCAATCGACTAGGCCGGAGCGCGTGGTATCTTTCGGCATGTCTCGTCCAGCCCTGCGCCACGCGCTTCGAATTCTCACGGCAGCGATCGTCGTCGCCGCGCCCGTCAATCTTTTTGCCTGGGGCGATGTTGGCCATCGCCTGACAGGACTTGCGGCGGCGGGCGCACTGCCGAGCGACATGCCCGCGTTCTTTCGCGCCGCGTCGCAGCAACTCGGCTATCTCAATCCGGAGCCGGATCGTTGGAAGGATCGCGCGGAAAGCAGCATCGATCCCGCGCTGAACGCCGGCACGTCGTCCGATCACTACATCGATATGGACCTCGCGTCGCCGAGTGTACTGACCGCGGCGTTGAATGCACCGAATCGCTTCGCCTACAGTGACACACTGCGCGCCGCCGGCATCGCGGTCAACACGATGGGATTGTTGCCGTTCGCCATTCTCGAGCAGGCGCAGCGCCTGCGCGGCGACTTCCGACTATGGCGTATCGCGCCGGACAGCACCACGCGCGCCTGGATTGAGGCGCGTATCATCGACGATGCCGGAATTCTTGGCCACTACATCGCCGACGGATCGAACCCGCACCACACCACCAAGAATCACAACGGGTGGGTGGGCGAGAATCCGAAGGGTTACACGACCGACAATCGGTTCCACTACCGCTTCGAGTCAGGGTACGTGCAGGGCAACATCAAGCTGGCCGACGTCGTTGGTAGCATGAGCAACGCGCCCAAGGTGCTGCCCAATTTGCGCGAGGCGACGATTGCGTATTTGCGCACCAGCTTCTCGCAGCTGGAGAAGGTCTACGACATCGAAAAGGCCACGCCGTGGCAAGCCGAAACTTCAACGCCGGAACAAAAGGCGTTCGTCTCGGCGCGCCTCGCAGCGGGCGCGGAAATGCTGCGCGACGTTTGGTATACCGCGTGGATCACGTCGGCACCGGCAGCGCCGAAGTGAATTTCGAGCGTCGCGGTGCTGCTATCCGTGACGCTGCATCAACTCCACCAACTCATCGACCATCGCGGTGGCGTGTTCGTCACCGCTTCGGATGGCGTGCGCCGCGCAGTGCTTCAGGTGATTGCGCAGCAGTTCGTGTGATACGCCGCGCAACGCCTGCTGGATCGACGAGATTTGGGTGAGGATGTCCGCACAGTAACGGTCCTCTTCCACCATTTTCTGAATTCCGCGCACCTGCCCTTCAATACGCCGGAGCCGCTTCAGATTGCGCGATTTGATGTCCGGATCGACCGCCACGGCATGCCGTGCGTGATCGCGCTCCGCGTGAGTAGCCGAGTGGGTAGCCGAGTGAGCAGCCGGGTGAGTGGCCATGTCGTTGCTGCCGGAGAGCTTGGTTGAAGGAGGCATCGTCGCGTTAGAAGAGCGTGGTGTTCAGGCGATGCGCGCGCGACGCAGCCGCAGACTGTTGGTGACTACACTGACCGAGCTGAAGGCCATAGCTGCGCTCGCGATCATCGGGCTCAACGTGAGACCAAACGCGGGATACAGGGCTCCGGCCGCGACCGGAATGCCGATGACGTTGTAGACGAACGCCCAGAATAAGTTCTGACGCATTGTGGCCATGGTGCGGCGAGACAATTGGATCGCGTGCGCGACGCTGCGCAGATCGCCGCGCATCAGCACCACGTCGGCCGCCTGCATCGCGACGTCCGTACCCGTGCCGATGGCCAAACCGACGTCAGCCTGCGCCAGCGCCGGTGCGTCGTTCACGCCGTCGCCTACCATCGCAACCACGCGGCCCGGCCGCTCCTGCTGTAGTCGCCGTACTTCTTCCACCTTGCCTGCCGGCAGTACGTCAGCAACAACGCGTGAAATGCCGGTCGCGCGCGCAATCGACTCTGCGGTCTGGCGATTATCACCGGTTAGCAGCACGACCTCGAGTCCCATCGCCGCGAGCTGCTGTACCGCTTCACGCGAGGTAGCCTTAACCGGATCGGCGATGGAGAACACCGCGCGAAGCGCGCCATCGATGGCGGCCAACACCGGCGTATCACCCCGCGCGGCCGCGCGGTCAATCTCGGCCGCCAACACGGCAAGGTCGATCGAAAAATCGTTCATCAGCGCGCGGTTGCCGATCATCACCGCAGCGCCGTCGACCTCACCCATCACGCCACGCCCAGTCAGCGATTCGAACTGCACCGGCGTGACAATCCGCGACTCGCGTTCACGCGCCGATTGCACGATGGCGTCGGCGAGCGGATGTTCGCTGACCGATTCAAGCGACGCAACCAGAGACCACACCCGCTCGCGTGCCGATGGCACATCGTCGACGAAGGCGACGTCGGTGACCCTCGGCCTTCCCTCGGTCACCGTGCCGGTTTTGTCCAGCACAACGGTCGTAATGTCACCGGCGCGCTGTAGCATCTCGCCGCCCTTGATGAGCACGCCGAGTTCCGCGCCTTTGCCCGTCGCAACCATGACCGCCGTCGGAACCGCCAGGCCCATCGCGCACGGGCAGGCGATGATCAGCACGGACACCGCAGCCGCGAACGCGCGAACGAGCGGCGCGTGATCGACGGCCGCGTACCAAACGATAAACGTGAGGACTGCTAAACCCAGAACGGTCGGCACAAAGATCGCCGAAATACGATCAGCCAAGTTCTGGATGGGCGCGCGAGACCCTTGGGCATCGCGCATCAAAGCGACGATCTGAGAGAGCACACTGTCGGCGCCGAGCGTGGTGGCGCGCAGTCGAAAGGCGCCAGTGCGATTGATCGTTCCCCCGATGACCGCGCTGCCTTGCTGCTTGCGTACCGGCGCCGATTCGCCGGAGATCATGCTCTCGTCGACGGCACTCTCACCGTCCGTGACGACGCCGTCGACGGGCACGCGCTCGCCGGGACGCACGCTGATTATGTCGCCGGCCAGCAACTGTTCGATGGCAACATCAAACTCTTTTTCGTCGCGGATGACGCGTGCCGACTTGGGCTGCAGTTGAGCCAGCGCGCGCAGCGCCGACGCGGTGCGAGTCTTGGCCCGTGCCTCAAACGCGTTGCCCGTGAGAACGAACGCGATGATAATCACCACCGCTTCGAAGTACACGTCGGGCGCGACGCCTCGATCGGTGAAGAGCGTTGGCCAGAGCGTCGCGATGAGCGAGTAGATGAGCGCCGATCCGGTGCCAATCGCAATCAGCGTGTTCATGTCGGTGGCGCGATGACGCAGTGCCGACCAAGCGCGCACATAGAAATGACGCCCGGCCCAGACCATCACGAACACCGTGAGCGCCAGTTGCACCCAGGCCGGGATCATCAGCGGCATCGCAAGGAACATCATGAACGCACCGACCACTCCGCTCACGAGCGCCTTGGCGCGTAACGCGCGGAACTCCTGCTCGCCGGCGCGGTCCCGCTCTTCCTGCTCTTCAATCGGATTCGCGTCGGCGCGCGGCAGAGATGCCCCGTAACCGGCATCCTCAATGACACTCACCAGCCGCTCTGGCGTGATGGTTGTCGGATCGAAGGACACCGTCGCGTCATGCATCATGAGGTTCACCGAGGCATCGGCAACGCCGGGCTGTTTCTGCAGCGTGCGTTGTACGCGCGCCTGACAAGCCGCGCAGGTCATCCCGGTCACGGGTATTCGAATGGTCGCCGCCGACATGGCGAGGCCTCCTAACTCAGCAGGTAAGGCTACCGTTGAGGTCCGCTCACGCGGTGGCCGTCACGGCGTAGCCCTCGTCTTCGACGGCCTGTTTGATGCGCGCTGAATCGACGGTGCTCGCGTCGTACTCCACCACGGCCGACCCAATAGCGACCTGTTCCACCGCGACGCCTGGAACGGCCTCGAGGGCCTTCCGCACCGCCCCAACGCAATGACCGCACGACATGCCGCTGATCTGCATCGAAACCTTTGACATCGTAGCTCCCGAAAGGGTGTATTTCGTAGATCGGTAAAGGGTCGGGTTCGCGCTCGCTCGCCGCACCCGATGTAGGCAACCTTATATACCCCCCTACCCTATGTCAATCAGGCAATCGCCGACGATGGCGGCGGTCATCGTGGGTCTCGGAATCGCGGCCGGCGGCTACTTCGCGGGTGCGGGCGTAGCCCGCGTTCGCACCGGCGATCGAACGGTGTCGGTGAAAGGCGTGTCGGAGCGTGAGGTGAAGGCGGATCTCGCCATCTGGCCGTTGCATTTGGTGGTCAGTGATGAAGATCTGGTTCGTGCCAACACGACCCTCGAACGCAACGTGCAAACCGTGCGCGCATTCCTCAAAAGCACCGGCGTCGACTCGGCCGGCACCGAGATCACGGTGCAGGAGTTCTCGGTGCAGGACATGCGGGCGCAGGGCGGCTACCAGAACGGATCGCGCTACAGCATCAAGCAAACACTCGTTGTGCGTTCGCCGCGCGTTGATGTGGTGCAGGCGGCGAGTCAGCGCGTGTCGGAGCTCGTGCGCAACGGCGTCGTGCTTTCCTCTGGACAGGAATACGGCACTGGCGGACCCACGTTCGTCTTCACGAGGCTCAACGAGTTCAAGCCGCCGATGATTGCCGAAGCCACTGCGCGCGCGCGTGAAGGCGCCGAAACGTTTGCCAAAGATTCGCGCAGCACGCTCAGCGGAATTCGGACGGCCACCCAGGGCGTGTTTGAAATCCTTCCGCGTGATCAGGCCGCGGGCATCACCGAGGAGAGCCAGATCATGAAGCGACTGCGCGTGGTGACCACAGTCGAATACGGATTGCGCGACTGACGCCGCGCACCGTCCGCTTGAAGTCGGCGCGTATAGCTGACGGCTATTTGGCCGCCGGCTTCGCGCCGCGGGGAATCGCCTTCACCTTTGCTCCGTCGGCGATCTGCTCACTCGGATTCACCACCACTTCGGCGCCCGGCTCAATTCCACCGAGCACTTCAAGCGTCGTGCCGAAGTCGCGACCGAGCGAGATTTTGGTGAGATGCACCACACCGTCCTGGACGCGCGCCACCTGCGGACCATCGGCGCGAATGATCAACGCAATGGATGGCACGCGAATGCCTTTGCCGCTCGTTGGCACCGTCAGTGACACGTGCGCGAACATTCCCGGCAACAAGCGCCGGTCGGCGTTCCTGACATGAACTTCCGTGAGCAACGTGCGAGTGGCGGGGTCGAATGATCGCGACGTTAGCGCCACTGTACCCGGAAACACCGCGTTGCCGAGATCGTGCACGACCAGATCGGCCTTCATGCCAAGCTTGATGGTCGAGGCCGCGCTCTGGGGCACGTTGATCATCGCACGCAACGTATCGATTTGGACGAGCGTGAATAGCGGACGGTTGCCTGTTACCGCGCCTGACGACACGAGGGTACCGAGATCGATGGTCCGCGATGTCACGATGGCGCTGAAGGGCGCTACAATTGCGCCAAAACGCATTACCTCACCCAGGTTGGCGACACTCGCCTTCGCCGCGCGCGCATTTGCGTCGGCGACGTTGGCAGCCGCCTGCTTCTCGTCAAGCTCCTGACGCGTCACCGCGTCCTTCTCCGCCAGCGACTTCCAGCGCGTCAGCGTGGCATGCGCGAGTCCCGCCGTCGCATCCGCCTGCTCTGCCACCGCGCGCGCCTGCCGCAGTTGTTCGGTGAGATCGGGAAGGTCGAGCGTCGCGAGCGTATCGCCCGCGCGCACGGCAGAGCCGATGTCGACACGCAGCGATTTCACAAAGCCATTCGTGCGCGCGTACAGCGGTGTTTCGTGCAATCCGGCGACTGTCGCCGGCAAGTCAAGCTTCGTCGCCGATGTATCGCGCTTCACCAGCTCGGTGAAGACCGTGGGCACACCGGTCGACGCGGCAGATTCCGCCGCACGCTCCTTCGCCTGCTGCAACCGCGGCAGCGCCCCCGCGGCCAACATTGCCGCGAGGACCAGCACGATGAGAAACGGAATGAGGACGCGCCCTTCACGGCGCGTTCGAATAAGACGGGTCATGCCAGGTCCCCAGTCGCGGATTGCATCGTGATGTCAGACATCGGATCGGACACCGGGCGCGCCTGTCCGGCGCGCAGTCGGCTGTATATCACCGGCACTACGAAGAGCGTGGCAATGGTGGCAAAACTCAATCCGCCAATTACGGCGCGTCCGAGCGGCGCGTTCTGCTCGCCTCCTTCACCAAAGCCGAGCGCCATCGGTAGCATGCCGACGATCATGGCCAGCGCGGTCATGACGACGGGGCGAAGGCGTGTTGAGGCGGCGTCGAGCGCTGCTTGCGAGGCGGTCCGACCAGCGGCCATGCGCTCGTTCGCAAATGACACAATCAAAATACTGTTTGCCGTCGCCACACCCATGCTCATGATCGCGCCCATGAACGCTGGCACACTAATCGTCGAACCGGTCGCAAAGAGCGCCCAGAGAATGCCGGCCATGGCGCCCGGCAACGCAAAACTGATGATGAACGGATCAAGCCACGACTGAAAGTTGATCACCATCACGAGATACACGAGTAGAATCGCGAACGCGAATCCGATGGCCAGGCCTTTGTACGACTCGCGCATGCTCGCGATCTGTCCGCGCATAACCAGCGTCGAACCGCGCGGCAGCGTGGGTCGGAGCGAATCGAGCACCGCGTCCACGTCGCGGGCGACGGCGCCGAGGTCCCGGTCTTGCACGTTCGCGTAGACATTGAAGACCGGCGCAACGTCGTAATGGCTCACGACCGCCGCGCCACTTCTTCGGGTGATCGAGGCGACGTTCTGCAGCATCTGCGGCGTGCCGCCGGCGGCTCCCAACAACGGCGTGCGTCCGATCTCTTCAAGCGACGAAAGCTTGAACTGCGGCGTCTGCACGTTGACGCTGTATTGCACACCATTCTGCGGATTGAGCCACACGTTTGGCGCCGCTTGCCCGCTCGACGCCAACGACATGAGCAGATCGTTCCCGGCTTCCCGCTCCGTCAGGCCGACGGCCGACGCACGCGTGCGATCTATGGCGATATGCAGTTCCGGCGCGGCGAGTCGCTCATGCAGGTAGATGTCGACCGCTCCAGGAATCGTGCGCAGCCGACGCTCCAGAAATTGTGCGATCTCAAAATTCTTCGCTTTCGCGGTGCCGACCACCTGCACGTTGATGGGGGCCGGCAGTCCGAAGTTCAAAATCTGTCCGACAATATCGGCCGCCTGAAAGAAGAACCCCACCTGCGGAAACTCGGCGCGTAACGTATGACGGAGCGCTTTGCGATACGTATTCACTCGACCGGTGTGCTCGGGCGATAACACAATCAGAACGTCGGCATCGGTCACGCCAGTTGTCGGATTATCGCTGTACGCCAGATTAGTCGAGCTGTTGTTGGTGATGCCGACGTTGTCGAGGATCGTGCCCAGTTCGCTCGGCGGAATCACGCGTCGTACCGCCGACTCCACATCCGCCACCACGCGCGCCGTCTCTTCCACTCGCATCCCGATGGGCGTGCGCAAGTGCAGCCGGATCTGTCCGGCATCGACCGTGGGAAAGAAGTCCTGACCGAGGAATGGAATGAGCCCACTCGACAACACGACGATCAGGGCGAATCCGATCAACAGCGATACGGGCGCCTCGAGAATTCCGCGAACCGTATTCTGGTAGTTCGCGCGCAGACGTTCGAATCCACGCTCAAACGCATGATGCAGGCGCGCAAACGGGCCCGGGCGACGGTCACGGTTAGCCGCGGCGCGCTGCTCGCTCAACAAGGCGTATTTGACGAGCGTCGGAACCAGTGTTCGCGAGATGACGTACGACGCGAGCATCGCGAAGACCACGGCCATCGCGAGTGGCTTGAACAACGATCCCGCGGCGCCGCTCAAGAAGAAGATCGGCACGAACACAATGCAGATCGCGAGTGTCGAGACAAGCGTCGGCACAGCAATCTGACCGGCACCCTCGAGAATAGCGTGCTCGATATCGCCGCGCCCTTCATGCTCCAGCACACGATCGATGTTCTCGATGCCAACGGTCGCATCATCCACCAGCACGCCGACGGCGAGCGCCAATCCGCCGAGCGTCATAACGTTGATGGTCTGCCCAAGGGCGGCCAGCGTGGTGACGGAGCACAAGATCGACAGCGGAATCGACAGCGCGACGATGATCGTGGAGCGCCAGCTACCGAGAAAGAGCAGAATCATGAGCGCCGTGAGACAGGCGGCGATCAGCGCCTCGATCAATACGCCGTTAAGCGCCGCCTTCACAAAGAGCGACTGATCGGCCAGCACGTCGACTTTGAGCGCCGTCGGCAACGTGGCCAAAATGCCCGGGAGCGCTTCCCGAACGCGATTCACCACATCGATGGTCGACGCGCCGCCCGACTTGAGCACGGTCACCAGCGCGCCGCGCGTGCCGTCGCGATGCACAATGTTCGTTTGCACCGAGTAACCGTCGCGCACGTAGGCCACGTCGCGAATTCGCACGGTCGCACCGTTGACCGTCTTGATCGGCAGTTCGTTCAACTGTTCGACCACTTCGGGGCTGCCGTTTAACCGCACACTGTATTCGCGCTCGCCGATCTTAGCCGTACCGGAGGGCAAGATCAGATTCTGTGCATTCACCGCGTCGCTCACGTCACTCGGCGAGAGTCCCCGCGCGAGCAGTTGCTCCGGATCGATGTCCACGTTGATGACGCGCGCCCGCCCACCGTAGGGCGATGGCACACTGGCACCGCGAACGGTGGCCAGCTTGGTGCGGATGCCGTTCGTGCCGATGTCGGACAGCTCCTGCTCCGACAGTGAATCGCCGCCAAGTGCCAACTGCAAAACGGGTACGTTGGCGGCGTTATAGCGCACGATGAACGGCGGCGACGCGCCCGGTGGCATGATGCGCAGGATGCTCTGCGACACCGCCGCCAGCTGCGCGACTGCCGACTGGATCTCTGCGCCGCGCTGGAAAAACACCTTGATGACCGAGAGTCCGGGCAGCGCCTGCGACTCGATATGCTCGACGTCATTGACGGTCGTCGTGACCGCGCGCTCATACGGCGTTCCGAAACGACGCTCCATTTCCTCGGGTGGAATGCCGTTGTATGTCCAGATAACCGACACCACCGGAATGTCGATCTCCGGGAAAATGTCGGTCGGCATTCGAACCAACGACAGCACCCCGAAAATGACGACGAGCAGCGCGCCAACGATGAACGTGTAAGGGCGCCTCAGCGCGAGTTGTACAATCCACATCGTCGGGTTCTGATGCCTCGCTGGACCGTGGGGCGCTGGTGCGTAGCCGTCTCTGTGCATACTACGCGGCACACCCCGGTTCCGCTCGCCAACTCGTACCGCAATCGACTACGTTCCCGCCATGCCAGAGTGCATCGGGTCGCGCGGGTGCGTCGCGTGGAGCAACGCGTAGTGGCGCGCGCTCCGCTCATCAAATATTTGTCCAATCTGGGCTACGGATCGCGCCGGGAGGTGGAGCAGCTGTTCGCTCACGGCCGTGTCACCGCGCTGGACGGCTCCCGCGCGGATCCCACCAGCGCGCTGTCACACGATCAGCTGCGCGTCGACGCCGTCCCGCTCGATCCGCCGCCGGGAAGCCTGCTCGCGTTGCACAAGCCGGTGGGATACGTCTGTTCCACGAGCGATCCGGTGCACCGGGTCATCTACGATCTCCTTCCGCCGCGCTTTCGTGCCCGCACCCCCATCATGGCGTCGGTGGGCCGGCTCGACCACGACACGTCCGGACTGCTGCTGCTCACGGATGACGGTGCGCTCAATCACCGACTGACGTCGCCGCGCCAGCATGTACCGAAGGTCTATGTCGCCACGCTCCACGACGCGTTGCGAGGAGACGAGCGCGCACAGTTTCTTGGGGGCTCGCTCATGCTCGCCGGTGATCCGCATCCGGCGATCGCGCAAGCGTTCGAGGCGCTGTCCGAACACGCGGAAATTCCGGGCCGTGGAGCGCGTGTGCGCGTCGTATTGAACGAGGGGCGATATCACCAGGTGCGGCGAATGTTTGCCGCCGCAGGGCATCATGTGGTCGCACTCGAGCGCGTGGCGATCGGCGGGTTGACGCTCGCCGATCCGCCGTTGAACGCGCTCAGTCCGGGCGCGTGGTGTGAATTGCCGCTGCGGGTGCGCGCGCTGCTCGAGCCTGCTGGGTAACGAGCCGACAGTGCTCGATGTTGTCGCGGACAACATCGGCGTCGAGCAGTGGGCGGCTACTCGTTGCGAGTGGCGCTCAGCACCTTGAAGCGCACACCGTCATGCTCCGTGCGAACATTGCCGAACTCCTTCTCCAGTTCCGCCTCATAGGGAAGTGTGCGGTTTGCAACCAGCCAGTATGCCCCTCCCGGGCGCAGGTGCGCGAACGCGTCGCGCATGAACTGAATCGGCACATCCAACACGGTGTGCTTGCCAACGTGAAATGGCGGATTCGCGACGACGAGATCGAAGTCGTTCGACGCGGCGGCGGCGATATCGCTTTGGCTGACGTGCGCATTGCGGAGCGAATTCCACTCAATCGTCTGCTGCGCGCAGCGAACGGCCTCGAAATCCACGTCCATCATTGTCACACGGGCCGAGGGCAACGCGCGCGCGAGCGCCGCGCCAATCACGCCGGCACCGCAGCCCAGATCGAGCACGGCCTCGATGGTGCGGCGCGAGAGCGTCGGCACCAGGGTCTGCAGCAGCACCTCGCTCGCCTCGTCGAGATGTTCCCACGAAAAAACGCCCGGCCGTGTGGCAACGCGAATCGACTGCCCCGCCACGTCAACGGGGATCTCAAAAAAACGCGAGCGATCGAGCCATCTCTGATCGTCGTCGCTGGCCGTCAGTGACGCGACGTTGATCCGCTCCGGTACGCGAGCGGAGACGAGCCGATGTCCCGCGCGCTGCGCGTCGATGCGCGCGGCACCGCACAGTAACTCGAGCCAACGAGTTGCCGGCTTGATACCCTCCTCGGTGGCGCCCGCGATATAAATGCGCCCGCCAGGTCGCACCGACTTGAGCGCGTCGAGAATGAGCAGTTGCATGGCCAATCGTTCGTGGACCGCGCGAATGAACGCGACATCGCACTCGATATCAGCCGGCAGGCCAGGCGTCCCGTGACCAGACTCGACGAGCGCGCGTTCGATGTACTCGGGCCCTGCGAGCTCCAGCGTGCGCCGCGTCGCCTCAATCGACAGTCCGTGGCGGTCTGTCATGTACGCGATGCCAGCGCCCCCCTTGAGGGCGGCCAACCCCACCAAACCGTTGCCGCAGCCAAGCGAGAGCACGCTTCGCGCCTTGGCGGACCTCGCCGCATTCGCGAGCATCTCTGCCGCCGCGTCATCATGCCCGTGCGCAAACACGCCCGGCTTTGTGGCGACGACCAACACGTCACTCACCAAGGCGATCCGGCGTTGCTGCCAGGTGTGATAATCCGGCGATCGAAGCACACGCAATTGTAACATGCCGGCGTGGTGTGCTCGCAGCGTCGCCTCGGCCGTCGCACCGCTGCCACGCGAAACACCCCACTGCGGCAGGCCGCGGCGGGGTGTTGGCGTTTACAGCGGGTGTTGTGACAGTGGGCCTTGTAGGAGTTGAACCTACGACCTCACGCTTATCAGGCGTGCGCTCTAACCACCTGAGCTAAAGGCCCGATTGGACAGCGTCGCCGACGAAAGTCCGCGGCGACGCCATTCGACCAGAGCCACGTAATTAAACCAGAGGCAGCAGAGGCGTCAACCGCTGCCCACCCACGACCGGCTTACGCGTCCGGGTCGTCTTCGTTGTCGTCGTAGTCCTCTTCGAGGTCGTCGAGGCTTTCGAATTCCTCTTCGTCGTCATCGAAGTCGTCATCATCATCGTCGTCATCGTCGTCGAAGTCGTCGTCGTCCTCGTCATCGAGATCGTCGTCGTCATCAAAGTCGATGTCGTCATCGTCTTCGTCGTCATCGTCGTCGAGATCGTCCTCGTCGTCGAATTCTTCGTCATCGAAGTCGTCGTCATCCGCCAACGCGAAGATCGAGGACTGCACCTTCTCTTCGAGCGCGTCCATTGACGACGACCCGAACAGCTCCAACATGGGACGATTCTCCTGCACGATGTGAAATGGATGACCGCCGGCGGCGCTCCGGTGGTCGACGTTCGCGTCACGATACCGATACGCATCGCGCGACGCAACGATCAGGGGCAAGTATCGGACGGGACGCGCCGCAACGCAACTGCCCTTGTTACGCGCGTCCCATCGAATTTGTGCCAGCGGGCGACGAGGGACCGGCTGGTTCGGTAACCCTCCAAGGACCAGCCACCCTGCGCGACGTCACGAGTGCCCGTGCCGCCGCGCGAACAACTCGCGTGCGTGCCCTACGCCGAGGCGCGATCGCGCTTGGCTTCGCGATTGGTGCGCTTACGATCGCTGGTCGCGAGCAGCCGTTTGCGCAGACGGATGTTCTGCGGCGTGATCTCGATCAGTTCATCGTCTTCGATGTACTCGAGCGCGCTTTCCAGCGTGAGCTCGCGGGGCGGCTCAAGCGTGATGTTCTCGTCGGTCGACTTGGTGCGAATATTCGTGAGCTTCTTTTCCTTAGTCGGATTCACGTCCATGTCGCCCGGACGCGAGTTCTCGCCCACGATCATCCCTTCGTAGACCGCATCACCCGGCGCGACGAACAGCGTTGAGCGCTCCTGCAAGCTGAACAGCGCAAACGCGATGATCGTCCCGTTTTCCATCGACACGAGCACGCCGCGTGAGCGTCCCGACAGCGGTCCAGCCCACGGCCCGTATTCGAGGAACCGGTGGTGCATGATACCCGTGCCGCGGGTGTCGGTGAGAAACTCACTGCGATAGCCAAACAGACCACGCGCCGGCACCTTGTACAGCAGGCGCACAAGCCCCTGGCCCGGGTTCTTCATTTCGATCATCTCGGCTTTGCGCGGCCCAAGCTTTTCGATGACCGTGCCGAGGAATTCCTCGGGAACGTCGATCGCGAGCTCTTCAAACGGCTCGTACTTCGAACCATCATCGCCGGTGCGCGTGATCACGCGCGGACGCGAGACCTGGAACTCAAATCCTTCGCGCCGCATCGTTTCCATCAAAATGGAAAGGTGAAGCTCACCGCGGCCCGAGACGCTCCATGCGTCGGTGGTATCGCTGTCGACGACCTTCAAGGCCACGTTGCGCTCGAGCTCTTTGTACAGGCGCTCACGCAGCTGCCGCGACGTGACGAACTTGCCGTCCTTACCTGCAAACGGCGAGTTGTTCACGAGGAAGTCCACACTGATCGTCGGCTCTTCCACGCTGATACCGGGGAGCGGCTCCTGCGCGTCCGGATCGGTCAGCGTACTGCCGATATCGACGTCTTCAAAGCCGGCCAAGAGCACAATTTCGCCGGCCGACGCTTCTTTGATTTCCACCCGCTCGAGCCCTTCGTAACCGTACAGCTTGGATACGCGGCCGCGCTGCACCGGCTTATCGCTTTCGAACGGGAGGAGCGTGATTGAATCGCCGTGATGCACGACACCGCGCTCCACGCGGCCGATTGCCATGCGGCCGAGGTAAGACGAGTACTCGATCGTGGAGACGAGCATTTGAAACGGACCCTGATCGTCGTGCGGCGGCGGCGGCACGGTATCGACGATGGTCTTGTAGAGCGGCTCGAGATTCACCGGCTCCACATCAAGATCCATCGTGGCAATGCCCTGCTTCGCGCTGGCATAGACGACCGGCGCATTCAGCTGCTCTTCGGTGGCCTCCAGCTCGATAAAGAGGGAGAGCACTTCGTCATGCACGCGCAACGGATCGGCGCCGGGGCGATCGATCTTGTTGATGACGACAATGGGCGTGCGACCGAGTTCGAGAGCTTTGCGCAGCACGAAGCGCGTCTGCGGCATCGGCCCGTCGAATGCATCGACAACCAGGAGTACCCCGTCGACCATGCGCAGAATGCGCTCGACCTCGCCACCGAAGTCGGCGTGCCCCGGCGTGTCGACGATGTTGATCTTGGTGTCCTGCCAGCGGATGGACGTGTTCTTGGCGAGGATCGTGATGCCGCGCTCTTTTTCGAGCGGGTTCGAATCCATCACCCGCTCTTCGACGACCTGATTCTCGCGGAAGGCGCCGGCCTGGCGAAGCATCTTGTCGACGAGGGTGGTCTTGCCGTGGTCGACGTGCGCGATGATGGCGATGTTGCGAATCTGCATAGCCTAAAAAGATAGCGGAAGCCGGGTTCGAAATTCAATGGCGCGGAGACGGTAAGTGCTTTGGTATCGCGCTGTTAACTAAGGACGAGGGCGCAGGATGCAGGGAGGAGGATTGAGCGAACGGCATGCGGTCCGCAGGAGGCAGGAACCGAGACAGATGAGAGGGCGCAGGGATGGCATTCCGCCGGGGAGGGTCGCGAAATCGTCGCCGTTACCTGCGGTTCGATAGGCATGGCACCCCTGCACCCTTACCGCTCGCTCAGTTCCTGCCTCCTGCTGCCCGGGTGACGCTTCTCGATCCTCCACCCTGACAGCTCATTCGTCCCGGCGACCTCGCTCTTGTCAGGTTTTTTTCCTTGCCGACATCGGGCTCCGGGCATAGCGTGGTTACACGTGCGGGACCGCTTGGCGTCCGCACCCCGGATCAGTACTGCGATCAGCCACCTGAAGCACGGAGGCTCCAATGCACGACCAGCAGAAGCGCGATGCAGCCGGATACCCGATTGGACGAGGATACGGGAACGACCTCATGCGCGGCGGCGAAGTGTTTGGCGGATATGGGTACAGCAATCGCCCAGAGTACGAACAACGCCGGGGAGAGACCGGCGAACACCAGATCCAGAAAATCGAAGACGAACCGACGCCTTAACAACGAGGAGGAAGTCGGCAGAAGACAGGGGCTGGGATCCGCGAGCGCGAGGCGCACCGATCCGGCCCCTGTGTGTTTTGCGGCCGGTGTGTGGGACGCCGACGCTTTCTACGCGCGCGCGACCATGGTGACCGCCGTTTGCATGGCGCGGACCATGCTTTCGGCGCTCGCTATGCCCCGACCGGCGATATCGAGCGCGGTGCCATGGTCGGGCGAGGTTCGCACAAACGGCAAGCCGAGAGTGATGTTCACCGCCTCGCCGAACGACGCCACTTTGATCGCTGTCATCCCGACGTCGTGATACGGCGCAATCACCGCATCGAACTCGCCGCGCAGCGCGCGCACGAACACGGTGTCGGCGGGATAGGGGCCGAAGAGTCGGTTCGCGCGAGCACACGGCGCGAGCAGCGTATCGTCTTCGTGTCCGAAGCGCCCGTGGTCGCCGGCGTGGGGATTCAGCGCACAGAGCGCGATGCGCGGCTCGACAATTCCAAACTGATTTTGGAGTGCCGTGCGCGTCGTGGACGCCGTCTGCTCGATGACGTCCGGGGTCAACGCGGCGTGCACATCGCGGAGCGCGATATGCGTGGTTGCCAGCACCACGCGCAGTTGATCGGAGGCCAGCATCATCGTCGTCGGCACGCCAGCGCGGGCGCCGAGCATTTCGGTATGGCCTGGGAAGTCGTGCCCGCCAGCCAGCAGTGCCGACTTGTCGAGCGGCGCGGTGACGATGCCCTGCACCGCACCCTCCAGCGCGAGATCGGCCGCGATCAGCACCGCGTCACCCGCGAGCTTTCCCGCGCGAGCGGCGTCGGCGAGTGCGTTTCCGGTGGGCGCCCACGTCCCAACGGAATCGTCGACGTCCTGCTCGGTGCCGTCAGGCCCAACCACGCGCCACGCGCATTCCAGCTGCGCGACGCGCGGATCGAGTAGCGCTTTGCGCACGATCTCCGGTCCGACACCGCGCGGATCGCCGACGGTAATCGCCAATCGGAATCGCGCGCGGTGCGTCACGCTCGGCCGGCCTAAATCAGTGTTGCGGCTGAATCGCCGCAGCGGCCTTCGCGGGGTCGTAGCGAACCGAGATGTACGTCTGCTTTTTCAGCGAGTCGATGAGTCGGCGCATGCTGCGTTCTTCGGACAGCTGCGAACGGATGCGCTCGCGCATCTCGGCCAGTGTGTACTCACCGGCTTCATCGAGGAACGTGATCTGCGCGATGACAAACTTGCTGATGCCCGGCTGACCACTCGGGATCGCGAACGGATCGACGATCTCGTTGAGCTTCTTGCCTTCGATCGCGTTGCGATACGCTTCCGGAAGCGAGTCGCGCGTGTACTCCGGAATCGTACGCTCCTCACCACCCGCATTGTCGTGAAAGCGCACGCTCAGCGAGTCAAAGTTGGCACCTTTGCGCCACGCGTTGGCAATCGAGTCCGCGCGCGTGTGGGCATTCTTTTCGTCAGCGGAGTCGAGCTTCCACTGAATCAGGATGTGCCGAGCCTTTACTTCGGCCGGCTGCACCCGATCGACCCGAATGATGTGGTAACCGAACGCCGTTTCGACCACCGGGCTGATGACGCCCGGATTGAGCGCGAACATCATCCGATCGAACTCGGCCACCATCCTTCCGCGACGGTTCCATCCCAAGTCGCCGCCCAGATCCTTCGATGCCTGGTCCATCGACTCTTTCTTCGCCATCGACTCGAAATCTTCCGGATGCTTTTCGAGTTCGGCGCGAAGTGAATCGATCTTGGCGCGCGCGCGCTTCTTCGCCGCGTCGGACGGTTGGGTAGCCAACACGATCTGACGCAATCCCACGCGCGCTTCCTTCCGCGGCAAACGGTCCTTGTTCTCGTTGTACGCTTGCGTGACTTCGGCTTCACTCACGTTGACCGCGGTCATCTTGCCGTCGCGCTTGAGCTTCTGCAGCAGATCGCGCTGCATGTTGTCCCGCTTCAGCAGATCGAGTTGCATCTTCCGCCACTCTTCGTAGCCGCCGAAACCGGCCTCTTTGAGGGCCGCGCGGAACTCGAGCTCGGTCTTGAACTGCGCCCGCACCTTCTTTTCCTGCTCATCGACGGTGCGATTCAGTTCGGCGTCATTGACTTCGACCTTTTCGGCCTTCGCCTTTTGCACGAGCAATTCCGCTTCCAGCAGCTGATCGCGCACCTCGGTCAGGAGCTTGATCATCTCCTCCTGGGTACGAATCTGCAGCCCGTTGCTCCGACGTCGCATGGCTTCCGCCTGCACCTCAGAGACAAGCACGACCTGATCGCCAACGATTCCGGCGATGCCGTCGACCGGAATTCCGACCGCTTTCTTGACCGTGTCGGCGGCGGTTTTGACTGGCGCGGCCGGAGCCTTGGCCGGCGGCTGCGCGCTTTGCGCAGTCGTCGGCGAGAGCAGGAGAAAAACTGACAGCGGCGCCGCAAACATCGCGGCGCCGGTCAGGAAACGTGAGATCGATGAGCGAATCATCTGGCTCTGTACCCGACCGCGTGGTCGGGGTTTCAGGTTACGGCTTCTTGGTAGCCGGAGGCGTGGCAGGCGGCGTGGCAGGCGGCGCTTCGGCAGGCGGAGCACCCGCGGGCGGCGCGCCTGCAGCCGCGCCGGGCTGCGCCGGCGGACCATTCTTGGCCTTCAGTGAATCGGCCGTCGCGCGAACTGACTTGGCACGTTCGACTGCCTTGTCCATCGCGGCTTCGGAAATCGTGAAGTCGTACTTGTGCTGCATGGCGCGCACGACCGGATACGGCACGTCGATGAACTGCGCTTCGTTCTTCACGAGCTTGTCGAAGTAGGCTTCGATCTTCGCTGACGCGATTTCGGCCTTGTCGCCACCCTTCTTGGCGCTGTCAGCGAGCTTGGCGCCGTCGACGCCGAGTCCGGCGAGCGTCTGCGAGACGGCGTTCTTGTAGTTGAGGTACATGTTGCTCAACTCGGCCGTGTCCACACTCACCTTCGCGCTATCGGCGGCACGCAGCATCAGTTCGTTACGCACGATCTGACGAACGAACTTCTCGACCAGCGTATCGGGCGCGCTGATGAGCTGCGGACGCACCTGAGACTGCGGCGGATACGCCATGATCCAGTCCGCAAACTCCGACGCCGTCAACTCGCCGCCCTTGTAGGTGGCGAGCTTGCTGTTGTCCTTGTTGGCGCCGAGCGGATTGCGCGCAATGGCCTTGGCCTTGATCGCAGCGCCGCTTTCGAGCGCGACGTTCGCGCGCTTTTCGGCGGCCGCGAGGTAGATGCTGTCAGCGATCTGCGTATTCCGCTGCTTGGCCATCGGCGCGAACTTGTCCTTCACTTCGTCGTACTTCTCACGATAAATGACGTGGAAGCCGAACGAGGTCTGCGTAACCTTGGAAATTTCGCCGGGCTTGGTGTCCATGACCGCCTTTTCGAACTCGGCGACCATCATACCCTTCCCGAACAAACCGAGGTCACCACCGCGCTCCTTGGCGCCCGGCTCGTCGCTCTTCTCGGCGAGCTTGGCGAAATTCGCCGGCGTGGCTTCAGCCCGAATCGCTTCCGCTTTCTTGCGAGCGGCTTCCTTCTGCTCGGGCGTCGCCGTCGGATCGACCTTCACCAGAATGTGACGCGCCGCCATGGCTTCGCCGGCGTTGAAGCGCTCTTCGTCCGAGCCGAACTTCACGGTATCCCACGTCTTCTGATACGTGTCGTAGAACTTCTTGACTTTGAGATTCTCGCTCTGCGACCAGAGCGCGTCATCCATCGTCTTCTTGTCGGTGAGCGAGTCGCCCTTGGCGGCCGCCATACCCACCAACTGATAGTTCACCCAGAGCTCAGCGATCGAGCGCGCCACGTCTTTTTCAAGTGGCGCCTGCGACGAACCGAGAATCTCGGCGAGGCGGGCGGTAGAGAGCTGCTTGTTGCCGACTTTGGCTGCCACATCCGGATTGGATGCGGCACCACAAGCAATGGCAAACGCGGCGGCAGCAAGCGCAGGCAGACGATACGATTTCATCGAGTCGAACTCCGGAACCGGAGTGAAGAAGGTTTTGAGGTGAGACCCCGCCGGCACGGCACGGGTTGCCGGTCGGAAACGGTACCTAGCCGTCAGGGCGCCAGCGCGCGCAACGCACGCACCAATCCCTCGAGCATTTCCGCGCCGCCCAACCGGGTCAGCTTGAGCGCTAGCGGCTGGGTGCGACGAACGTCCACTTGGAACTGGACATCATGGAACGCCGCCGACAGCCCCTTGAGGCGCGGAATTGCATCAGCCCTGAAACTAACACGGGCCTCCGACGCCCGCACAAGCACCCCATCTACCCCCAAGGCGGCGCCAAGTACCCTCAACATGGCGCTGCCGAAAAGCGCCTGGGCCGGCGCGGGGAGCGGACCGTAGCGGTCGCGCACCTCGCTCTGGAGCCGTTCAATCTCCTTGGGCTCGCGCATGGCGGTGAGACGCCGATAGACATCGAGCTTGGCGTCCTGCGTGGTGATGTAGTCGTCCGGGAGGTAACTGGGGAAGTCGAGCGATACGTCGGACGGGACCCACGGCTTCTGACCTGGCCCCTTGGCCATCTGCGTGACGGCTTCGTCGAGCAGTCGCAGGTACAGATCGAAGCCCACTGCGTGCACGAATCCTGACTGTTCCGGACCGAGCAGGTTACCCGCACCGCGGAGCTCCAGATCCTTGAGGGCCACGCGGTAGCCTGAACCCAGCTCGGTATGATGCTCCAGCACCGAGAGACGACGCTCGGCGTCGTCGTCGAGCCGTTCGGGAACCAGCAGAAAGCAGTAGGCCCGCCGATGCGAACGCCCCACGCGCCCACGCAGCTGATAGAGCTGCGCGAGCCCCAAGTGGTCGGCCCGATTCACGAACATGGTGTTTGCGTTCGGCACATCAAGGCCGCTCTCGACGATGAGCGTCGACACGAGTATGTCGACTTCGCCTTCCACGAATTGCCGCATCACCGTTTCGAGCTCACGCTCCTTCATCTGGCCGTGACCGATGGCGACCTTGGCCCGCGGCACAATGCGTTGGATGTGATCGGCGATGGCCTGAATGGTCTCAATGCGGTTGTGCACGAAGAACACCTGTCCGCCGCGATCGAGCTCGCGGGACACCGCTTCTTCGATCAAGGCATCGTCCCACGGCTCCACAAACGTGAGCACGGGCGATCGATCGCGCGGCGCGGTCTGCATAATCGTCAGGTCGCGCAACCCGGCGAGTGACTGATGCAGCGTTCGCGGAATCGGGGTGGCCGTGAGCGTGAGCACGTCAGTCTCAAGCTTGAGCTGCTTGAGCCGTTCTTTGTGCTTCACGCCGAAGCGATGCTCTTCGTCCACCACGATGAGCCCAAGGTCGGCGAAGCTGACATCGGGACTGAGGAGGCGATGCGTGCCGATGACGATATCGACTTGTTTCTTGCGCAACTTCTCGACGACCACGGTCTGCTCCTTGGCCGTCTGGAAGCGACTCATCACTTCGATCGTGATGGGGAAATCGGCGAGGCGGTCGCCGAAACTGCGCGCGTGCTGTTCGGCCAGGATCGTGGTGGGAACCAACACCGCAACCTGACGGCCGCTCTGCACGGCTTTGAACGCCGCGCGAATCGCAATTTCGGTTTTCCCATAGCCAACGTCGCCCACCAGCAGGCGATCCATCGGGCGTTCGCCCTCGAGATCGCGTTTGACGTCCTCGGTGGCTTTGCGTTGATCGGGCGTGTCCTCGAAGAGGAACGAACTTTCGAGCTGACGTTGCCAGGCGCTGTCGGCTGCGTGGGGCGGTCGCGTTGTCACCTTTCGACGCGCGTACAGTTCGATGAGCTCCTGCGTCATCTCAAGAATCGCCATGCGCGTTTTTTCGCGCTGCTGCTTCCAGCGATTGCCACCGAGCTTGTGCAACCGCGGGGCGGGAGCGTCTTCGGAGACATCGTGCGCACTGCGGTACCGTTCGATCTGATCGATGCGGTAGAGCGGTACGTTCAGTCGATCACCGCCCTCGTACTCAATGACCGCCGCCTCGATCGTGCTGTCGCGAACGAACACCTTCTCGATGCCGCGATAAATACCAATGCCGTGCTCGAGATGCACGACATAATCGCCGGGCTTGAGCGCGCCGAGCGTTTCGAGGGCGGCGCCACTGGCATACTTGCGCGTGCGCCGCATGCGCCGGTCACGCCGAAAGATTTCGTGATCCGTAAGCACGCGGACCACGTTCGGCACCACAAACCCGCCACCCAACACGCCGATTGCCAACGACGCCGACACAGGGCCGTCTTCACCCAACAACTCGTCGAGGCGCTCCGCCTGACCAGCGTTGTCGCAGAGAATGACGGTGTGGAGACCATCACGCTGCAAACGACGGAGCACACGCAGATCGCGCGAGATGGTCTCTGGCGGTCGAATCGGAAATGCGATGTCCGGATCGGGTCCCGCCGGCGCGATCTCGGCGCTCGACGCGCTGACGGCGCGTTGCGGCGGCGGCGATATGCGCACGGTGCCGAATCGCGCGAGCGTCGATGCCATCTGCGGCGGCGCGGCGAAGAGCGTTTCGCGCGAGACATACGACTCACCACGACGACGCGCGAGTTCGATGTGATGCGCGGCTTCATCCCATGTGCGCACCAGTTCCGGCAGCACCGAGCTACCCGGCGGAACGATGACGAGCGCGTCTGGCGGCAAGAGCTCAGGCAGCGTGACGCGCTCTGCGCTTTCTGTCGCTTCGGAAACGCGGCCGTCCACCGGGAGTATGAGCGCGAGATCGGCGTCGCGCGTGCTCCGTTGGGTATCGAGGTCGAAATGCCGAAGCTCGACGATGTCGTCGCCCCAGAACTCGAGGCGAACCGGCTCGGCCATGCCGAACGAGTAGATGTCGAAGATGCCGCCGCGCACGGAGAATTGCGCGACATCCTCCACCATCTCGACGCGCTCAAATCCGATCGACTCGAGGTGCGACGCGAGGTCGGCTGGCCGTCGAACATCGCCTTTGCGCAACTCGAGTCGCGCGCCGGCGAGGGCCTTGGGCAGCGGTGTTCGCTCCAGCACCGCACGTGCGGTGGTGAGCAGCAAGCGCACGCCACTGCGTCCAAGCTTCTCGAGCGTTTCCACTCGCTCGCCGGCAACCTCCGCATGCGGCTCCACTTCGCCAAACCCTTCGCGCGGCGGATAGAGCGCAACGGAAATATCGTCCACAATGGCATCGAGATCCGACAACCATCGTTCAGCGTCGCCAAGTTGATCGGCGACTACGACGATGAGTCGATGCGGAAGTGCTCGCGCGAGTGCGGCGACGAACAGCGCATCGGAGCTGCCGGCGAGACCGCCAACACGCAGCGATTCGCCTTGAGCGGGCAGCGATTTGAGCGCGCGCGAAAACGCGGGCAGCGCGTCAACGGCATCAATAAGGCGTGGAAGTCCCATCAGCGAGTACTCAGTGCTTACTCAGTGTGAGACGGCAACGCCACGCGACAGCCAGGCTTCCAGCAACAACGCAATGAGGGCAATAGCGAGGAGAATAGCCAACAGCGAGCGCCCGGCCGCTTGGTCGAGCGCCGCTTTCTGCCAACGTGACGCGACGATGTCCGTACCAACCCGGCTACCCGTTACGCGAGCAGCGAACGCCTGCCCCACACTCGCGCCGCTCTCGACGCGGAGATCGGATTCTTCGGGCTCAGCGTTGACGACAATCGCGCCGACACGCGCCGCCTGCCGACGCAGAAAATAGACACCACTCTCGTTGGGCACCGTGAGTCGCTCGCCGGCCAGCGGCGTGGTCGATCCATCGGGATGTTCGAGCGCGGTGGCGGACGAGATTGTGCGATCGACCAGGTGCTGACCAGGTGTCGCGCTCATCAGCGTTCCGTCATCGCCGAGACGGCGCGAAAGCGCATCGAGTAGCCACGGCACGAAGGCGGCGCGCAGCGGAAAGTCCGTTGCATCCGGATCGATTGGCGAGGCGATCAGCACGTAACCGTCACCCGCGACAGCCCACGGTGCTCCGCCAGCGGTCGCGATCGTGTCAACAAAACCCTTCGCACCGGCCGCGCCAGGCGAGTACTGCAAGGGATAGCGAGTACGAACCTGCACGCCGTCCAACGCGCGTTGCCCGCGCGCCAACACCTGATCGTGGGCGATGGCGCCAAAGCGCCAGGGAATGCTCAGGCGGGCCAGCGTGCGATTCGCGTCGCCGACGCGGATCGGATCGGTCGGTGCCGTGAGCAGCACCGGGCCCCCGTTAACCGCCGCATCGGCCCCGGCGACGGTCACTACGGCGCGGTCGTTGGCCGCGCCGCGAGCCAGACGTTTCTCGTCGAGCAGCGTGTTGAGCGCCGCACCCAGAAATGGGCCGGACTCGCTGCGTGCGGAGACTGCTGGCGGCGGCGCCACGCGGACAGCGAACCAACGCGTGTCGTCCGCGTGCAAATCATCCGCATCGAGTTCGATGCTGCCGCGCACCCATCCGTTAGCCGCGCTGGCGAGATGTTGAGTGAGCCGAGAACTCGTTTCACCTTTGGCTGGTTGCGCGGTACCACGCGCGACCGTGCGGCCATCGAGTGCAACGCGCCACGCGGACGAGTCGGCGCCGAGGATCTGAAAGGCCACGTCACCCGTTGGCGTCCATCGGGCCGGCTCCGCGCGCACATCCACGACGGCGTGACTGCGAACGCCTTCCGGCGCGTGAATGAGCAGACGCACGGGTGTATCGCCAGCTACGATCGGAGGATCGACGGCGTTGGCCGTCGATTGCACACTGTCGACGGCGACACCGATCTCGGCCGAATGAGGCGTGACCGAGGCAGCAACGTGCGATTGCCACGCCGAGATCTGACCGTCGCTGACAATGGCCACCGCGGGCGAGCGTGGTGCTCCGCTCGCAACCAGCGTGAGCGCGCGTTTGGTGACGGCGCCCAGATCGCCTCGACCGCCGAGTGGTTTGACCGCCGCGAGGGCCTGCGACACGGCATCGAGCGATCCGCCAACGACGCGCCCGTCGGCCGTGACGAGCCAGGCGCGATCGTCTGGTGTGAGCGCGGAGAGCAGCGATTTGGCATCAGCACGCAGATCGTCCAACACCGTGCGTCCATTTTGCACGGCACTGCTGCTCATGGAGTTGTCGAGCACAATGGCTACCGCAACCGGCGCGTGACCGAGTCCCGCCATTCGCGTAACGGGACGTGCCGCCGCGAGTGCGAGCGCGATGACGGCGAGCATGCGCAGAAACAACAAGAGGCGATGACGCAGTTTGCGCTCGCGACTGTGCTCTTGCTCCATGCGCGTGAGATAGCGGACCGCCGGGAAATCGACGGTACGCCCGACTTTGCGCCGCAGCAGGTGCACCAACAACGGCACACCGGCGAGCGCGGCGAGGAATAAAAAGGCGGGAGCGAGAAAGGCCATCAGTTACGCCGGCGATCGACGCGGGAGAGCGAGCGATACACTCAGATCAACGCTCCCCGACCATTAGACCCAACGAGCAGCCGGAGCGGCCGACCAAACGGTTCCGTTGTGAGCGCGAGCGCATAGCGAGCGCCGGCTCGTCCGAGCGCGGTGCGCCACTCCGCCAGCGCTTCTTGCACCGTTGTCTGATAAGCGGCGCGCACATCGGCGGGTGCGGCTGGCACTTCGAGCAGTGATTCCGGATCGCGGTACTTTGCTTCCCCGCTCTCCGGGAAATCGCGCTCGGCCGGATCCATGACGTGCACAACCAGCACTTCGTGCCCGCGCGCGCGCAGGGTACGCGCCGCATCGGCCACGGGTTCGATATCCACCAGCAGGTCCGAAACGATGACCACGAATCCGGGGCGTCTTACGATACGGCCGGCCTGCATCATCGCCGCCGCAACATCTGATGATGAGCCACCACCGGGTTCGTCGAGTGCTGCCACCAGTCGCCGCCACTGTGCCCGCTGAGCGCGCGGCGGGATGACATTGCGTAATCCCGCATCGAAGCGCACGAGCCCGACGGCATCGCGCTGTCGCAACAGCAGCAGCGCAATCGCGGCAACCATGCGTTCCGCGTACGCGAGTTTGGTGAGCCGGGCCGGATCGCTCGTCCATTGCATGGACTTGCTGGTGTCGAGCACCAGCACGGCGCGCGCGTTGGTCTCTTCCTCGAATTGTTTGACGACCCAGCGATCCGCGCGACCGGCAATGCGCCAATCGAGATAGCGCAAGTCATCGCCGGGCATGTACGGACGATGCTCGGCGAACTCCACGCTAAAGCCTTTTCGCGGCGAGCGATGCAGACCGGTGATGAATCCGTCAACGACCCAGCGCGCCACGAGCTCGAGATGGCCCAGGGCGGCGAGGACGGTGGGATCGAGCTGATCGGCGCGAGATGACATGAGGCGCTAAAGGTCGCACGGTGCGCGATCGAGAGGAACCTCTGACCGCGGGAACGGCTGACTGCGGGAACTGCCACTGCGCGCGGGCAGCAGGGGGCAGGAACAGAGACAGAGGTAAGGAGGCAGGGGTGGCATGCCGCGGTGCCGCGCGCCTCAGGCTTCAGTCCTCGTAGTCGGCCGGCGCTCGGTACCCCTGCTCCCTGCCTCCTGTCTCAGTTCCTGCCTCCTGCGCCCCGCATGCCGTTGTAGTTCCCGCAGTCCGCAGTTCCCGCCGTTTGCGCCCCCACTTCGCTCGCGGATCCGTTTATCTTGCAAGGCTATAGCGATCGCCGCTCCGAACTCAGCCCGTCCTGTCTTGCAGCTCAGCCACATCCGCAACTTCTGCATCGTCGCCCATATCGATCATGGCAAGTCCACGTTGGCGGACCGCCTGATCGAGAAAACCGGTACGCTGCAGAAACGTGAAATGAAGTCGCAGGTGCTCGACACGCTCGACCTCGAGCGTGAGCGCGGCATTACGATCAAGCTCAACGCCGTGCGTATGAGCTACGCGGCCAAGGACGGCCAGGCGTACGAGTTGAACCTCATCGACACGCCGGGTCACGTGGACTTCACGTATGAAGTCTCGCGGTCGCTAGCGGCGTGTGAAGGGGCCATTCTCGTCGTGGACGCGTCGCAGGGTATTCAGGCGCAGACGCTTTCGAATCTCTTCCTCGCCATGGACGCGGGGCTCGAGATCATCCCGGTGCTCAACAAGATCGACCTGCCCGGAGCTGAACCCGAACGCCGTCGCCAAGAGGTGTGCGACCTTATTGGTTGTCTACCCGAGGACGTGCTTTCGGTGAGCGCGAAAGAAGGCACGGGTGTGCCGGAGTTGCTGGAGCGCATCGTGGAAATCGTGCCGGCGCCCAAGGGTGACCTGAACGGGCCGCTGCGCGCCCTGATCTTCGACTCGTACTACGACAAGTACCGGGGCGCCATCCCGAGCGTGCGAGTCGTCGATGGCGAAATCAAGAAAGGCACCAAAATCACGTTCGGCGCGTCGGACAACATCTACGAAGTGGACGAGGTGGGATACCTGCAGCTGCGTCAGGTCCCGGCCCCGTCATTGCGGGCTGGCGAAGTTGGCTACGTGCTGGCATCGGTGCGTTCGGTGCGCGAAACGCGCGCTGGCGACACGATCTTCGACGCCGAAAATCGTGCACCGGAAGCGCTGCCCGGCTATCAGGAAGTGAAGTCGTTCGTCTTCGCCGGTATCTATCCGACGGACACCACGCAGTACGAGCTGCTGCGTGATGCGCTCGAGAAGATGAAGCTCAACGACGCCTCGCTGCAGTACGAGCCCGAAACGTCAACGGCGCTGGGCTTCGGCTTCCGCTGCGGATTTCTTGGGTTGTTGCACATGGAAATCGTGCAGGAGCGCCTCGAACGCGAATACGATCTTGATCTCGTCACGACGGTGCCGAGCGTGGAGTATCACGTGACGAAGACCGACGGCACGGAGATGCTCGTCGAGAATCCGGCACTGATGCCGCCGGCCGTCGTGGTGCAAGATGTCGAAGAACCGTATGTGCGCGCCCGCATCATGTGTCCGGCCGACTACATCGGTCCGATCATGACGCTCGGAATGGAGCGGCGCGGTATTTACAAGAACACGCGCTATCTCGACACCGTGCGCGTCGAACTCGATTGGGAATTCCCGCTCGGCGAGATCATTCTCGACTTCTTCGACAAGATGAAGACGGTGAGCCGCGGCTACGCGTCGCTCGACTACGAGATGCTGGAATACCGTTCGAGCGATCTCGTGCGATTGGACATGCTGATCAACGGCGACGCGATCGACGCGTTCTCGGTGATCGTGCACAAGGACAAAGCGTATGAGTGGGGACGCAAAGTCGCGGAGAAGCTGAAAGAGCTGATTCCGCGACAGCTGTTCGAGGTCGCAATTCAAGCAACGATCGGACAGAAAGTCATTGCGCGCGAGACCGTGAAGCCCCTGCGCAAGGACGTGCTCGCGAAGTGCTACGGCGGCGATATCTCGCGCAAGCGCAAGCTGCTCGAGAAGCAGAAGGAAGGAAAGAAGCGCATGAAGCAGGTTGGCAGCGTCGAGATTCCGCAGGAAGCGTTCCTGGCAGTGTTGCAGGTCGACTGACGGCGATGAACTGCGATAAGTGGTCAGTTTTCAGTTCGAGTGGTCAGTGGTCAGAATGTTCTGACCACTGAGGACTCACACTGATGACTGACCACTTCGTTGTTTCAGTAGTGCTGCAGACGTCCTTCCTCGGCGACATGATCCTCACGACGCCGTTGATTGAGCGGCTGGCGAGTCGTGGGCCGGTGCACGTCGTTGGGACGCCGGCGAATGCGGCGATCTTGTCCAACCATCCGGCCGTGGCGTCGGTCATCGTGTTCGACAAGCGCAAGTCGGACCGCGGATTGGGCGGCGTTCGTCGTGTGGCACAGCAGGTCAGGCAAACGGGCGCGACACGCGCGTACCTCGCGCAGGGATCGCTACGCACTGCGGCTATTGCGTGGCTCGCGGGCATTCGTGAACGGGTGGGATTTGACACGTCGGCCGGGCGACTGCTCTACACGCGTCGCGTACGCTACGACGCGTCACTGCATCATGCGCAGCGGCTGTGGCAGCTCGGCTCGACGTCGACCGCGGAGCCAGTACCGGCGCTACGCCCGTCGGTGTATCCGGGAGAGGCAGATCGGTTGCAGGTCGCCGCCTTGTTCAAGGCGCACGGTGTGATGCCCAACACACCACTCGTCGCGCTGGCCCCAGGAAGCGTGTGGGCCACGAAGCGTTGGCCCGCGTATCACGAGTTCGCATCGGCAGTGATTCCGTCATTGCGGTCGACCAACGCTCGCCTCGTTGTGCTCGGCGGCCCGGCCGACAAGCACCACGCGACGTTGGTTGCCGACGCCGTGCATCAGCGTGGCGGACCGCGAGTGATCGACGCGACCGGATCGCTTTCGTTGCTGGCGTCAGCGGCCGTGTTGGCGCGGGCGCGCGTGCTCATCACCAACGATTCGGCACCATTGCATCTGGCGTCAGCCATGAACACGCCGACCGTCGCTCTCTTTGGTCCAACAGTACCGGCTTTCGGGTTCGGACCGTTGGCCGACGCACGCGCGATTGTTGAAATCGCCGACCTGCCTTGTCGTCCGTGCAACGCGCACGGCCCGCAGCAATGTCCGCTGGGTCACTGGAAATGCATGCGAGACATCGCACCACAAACCGTGATTGAGCAGATGCGGGTCGTCGCGGGCGATCAGTAGCGAAAGGCGCGCTTCAGTCGTTGCCACCACTGCTCGTCGAATGACGAGAGCGCCATCGGATTGCCGCCGTTCGGGTCGGCTTCCTCGCCATGGCGAATCACGACAAGATCCAAGCTCGGGATCACATAGATCTTTTTGTCGCCCTTTCCGAGTGCTGCCACCAGATCACGCGGCGCACTGGGAATGAGCATCCCCCGCAGCGTGGGGAGCGTGTATGGACCGGGAATCCGGTAGCTCGACGCGCCGTTGAGCCACCAGAGGTAACCGTAGGCCGCGTTGTCAGGCGGGAGTTGGCGCCACGCGGCATTGAACCACGCGCTGTCTGCCAGCACATTCGCGCCGTTCCATGTTCCTCGGGACAGCGAGAGCAAGCCGAAGCGCGCCATCTCCCGTGGCGTACAGCTCAAGATCCATCCACGCGTTCCGCTATCAACGTTGGGAATCCATATCGCACTCGTCAGGCCGATCTTGTCGAACAGCATGGCTTTCGAGAGCGCATTGATCGTTTGTCCACTCGCGGCCTGGACGACGGCAAACAGTTTGTAGTACGCGGGCGTGTTGTAGTAGAAGCGCGTACCTGGCGGGACGACGTATCGCAACGAGTCATCGAGTCCTGACATCATGCCAAGCAAGTGTCGCACCGTGATGCGCGCTTCGCTCGCTGGGCTGCGCGACCATCCGCCACCCAAGTAGTACGACACCGAGCTGTCGAGTGCGAGCCGGTTGGTGCGCACCATTTCTCCGACAATCGTGCTCAACACCGATTTACTGGCCGATGCGATGATGGAGTCCTTCGCGGGCGTCCAGCCGTTCCAATACCGCTCGGCGACAATTCGTCCGCGCCACAGGATCACCACCGCCGTCGTCCTTTTCGTTCCAGCCCAGTCGAGCGCCGATCGGAGCGCAGCAGTGTCGTAACCGAGTCGCGCGGGGCTGACGGTGTCCCACGTCGACCCAACGTTTGGCGGATAGTACCATGACAAGCCGGGAGCGGTCGCCGTTGACGGTGGTGTCAGCGGGCGACCGCGGAGATCGGCGTCGCTCGAGAGTGGCGACAGTGGAGACTCGGCCGTCGAGCGGCATCCTCCAGTCGACGCAAGGAGACAAACGAGCGCAGCGGACAGCCATCGGCTGCGCGCTATGAGAAGGCCAAGCGATTCAGTCATGCTGCATTGGACGCGACGCGTCGGACGGCGTTAAACACGCTGGTGGCCCGGGGAGTCACAGGGTTGGCCTGGGCATTATCTTTTGGCCCATGCCTAAGAACCAATTCATCGTCGGCGTCGACCTTGGTGGCACCAACATCGTGGTGTGCGCCATGTCTGCAGATGGCTCGCAACAGCACGGGCTGCGTTCGGAACCCACGCACGCGGAAGAAGGCGCGGACGGCGTCATCGCGCGGATGGCGCGCATGGTGAACGAAACCGTGGACGACACGATGCGCGAAGCGGGAGTGACGCGTGATGCGTTCGCCGGCGTCGGCATCGGTGCGCCGGGACCTCTCGACCGCGAGGCGGGAATCGTGCTCGTTGCGCCGAATCTTGGTTGGCACAACGTGCCGTTGCGCGACCGGATGACCGCGCTCACGGGGTTGCCGGCGGCGCTCGACAACGACGCGAATTGCGCCAC
Organism: uncultured Gemmatimonadaceae bacterium; assembly: GCA_966096095.1. Lineage (GTDB taxonomy): Bacteria > Gemmatimonadota > Gemmatimonadetes > Gemmatimonadales > Gemmatimonadaceae > Gemmatimonas. Next base: position 78,530 of record CBHTUR010000009.1, read on the forward strand.
CTACGGAGAGTGGTGGATTGGCGCAGCGAAGGGCGCCAAGAACGTGATTGGTGTGACCATCGGTACAGGCATTGGCGGCGGCATCATCTTCGAGGGCAAGCTGTATCACGGCTCGAGCGATGTCGCCGGTGAGATCGGTCACACGACGATCGATCAAACGGGACGGCGTTGCGGCTGCGGCAATTACGGATGCCTTGAGGCCTACGCTTCGGGCACGGCCATCGCCGAGCGGGCGAGAGAAGCACTCGCGTACGATCAGGAATCGATTCTCCCCGATTTGGTGGGGGGCGATGTAGCGAAGATCACCGCCGCAACCGTGTATCAGGCCGCAGCCAAAGGCGATGCGGTTGCGACGGAAGTTGTGCGCGACACCGCGCGCTTCCTCGGCACCGGTCTGGCCAATCTCCTGAACATCTTCAATCCCGACGTGGTGGTGATTGCCGGTGGCGTTACGCAGGCCGGTGAGGCGTTGTTCGGACCGCTGCGCGCGGAAGTACGTCGGCGCGCGTTCAAACCGGCCGTCGACGCATGCCGCATTGTTCCGGGCACACTGCCCGGCACGGCGGGCGTGGTGGGCGCGGTCGCTACGTTCATCGCGCAACGCGGCCACTGACGTGTTGGGCGTGTCGACGCCACCGCGTAAACGTCTTGGCGTCATCGGTTCGCTCGTCTGGGATGTGATCCACGGGCGCGACCGGCGAGCGGTTCCGATCGAAGAGTGGGGCGGCATCACGTATTCGATGTCCGCCTTAGACGCGGCGCTCGCAGACGACTGGGAAATCGTTCCTGTTGCCAAGATCGGCTTTGACGTTGCTGATCGCGCGCGCGCTTACCTGCGCTCGCTCAAGCACATCGCGCCCGATGCCGCGCTGATCGAAGTACCGCAGCCAAACAATCGCGTTGAGTTGCGCTACCTCGACGACGAGCGACGCGCCGAGTATCTGAGCGGCGGCGTACCGGCGTGGACCTGGCTCGGTCTCAAGCCTGTGCTTGAAGCAGCGCGCCTCGACGCGCTCTACATCAACTTTCTGAGTGGATGGGAGCTCGATCTCGAAACGACGCAACTGGTGCGCGCGCATTTTGCCGGTCCGATCTACTGCGATCTGCACATGAAGGTGATGTCGGTGCAGGCCGACGGATTGCGGGTCGCGCAACCGCTGAGCGATGTCGCTGCCTGGTGCGGCTGTTTCGATGTGCTGCAGGTGAACGAGGACGAGCTGGCGATGATGGCGCCCGATCCGATGGCACTGGCCGCGACGGCGATGGCGGCGGGTGTGTCGTGCCTGTGCGTCACGCTCGGCAAGCGCGGCGTCGTCTATGTCGCGGCGCCGGGATTTTCGCGCTTGTCCGACCTTCCCATTCGCAGAGGTCACACTTCATCACTCTCCACATCACCTCGTGGTGGCAGTGGCGCGCTCGGCGCGGTGCGTACGGGACTGATTCCGTCGGTTCCACCACGCATCGACGGCCCCGGCGATCCGACCGGATGTGGCGATGTGTGGGGCGCAACCCATTTCTCTCGACTGCTCGCGGGTGATATGTTGACGGACGCCATAGCCGCGGCGAATCGTGCGGCATCCCGAAACGTCGAGCACCGCGGCGCCTCGGGGCTTGCGCCCTATCTGCGGGGAGAACTCAGTACGACGTGACCACCGTGATCAGCGTACCGCCATCGCTCGATGAGCAGTCGTTCGAACACGTCATCGAGCAACTCGCGCCGGTGCCCGAAGGGCAAAAGATCCTCGTCGACGCGCGACACGCGCGATGGGCATCGCCCTACGGCCTCACGGCCCTGCTCTGCGTCGCGCAATCGCGCAGCGAGCGGATGAGTTTCGCGGTGCCGGAGCATCCGGATACGGTTTCGTACTGGTCGCGCACGGGCTTCTTCCGCTTCGCCGGCGAGTTGTTCGATCTGCACGGTTCCGTGCCGCGCGCGCGCGATGCGCATGAATCCGATGTGCTGCTTGAGATCACTCCCATCGTGCAAACGGATGATGTGCACGGCGTCGTTGGTCGTATTCAGGCCAAGGCCGCCGACATCTTGCACGGCCAGCTTGGTCTGGAGACAGCGGTGACGGGGCGATTCAGCATGGCACTCAGCGAATCGTGCCAGAACATCGTGGAGCACGCGGGGCAAGGCGGCTGGGTTGCTGTGCAAACGTACAAGTACACGCGGCGACTGGGGCGACGAGTCGTTGTCATCGCGGTGTGCGACGCCGGCGTCGGTTTTCGGAAGTCGCTGGAGAGCTCGCCTGGTCATCGCCGCAGCGATCGCTGGGATGACGCGATGGCGCTCGAAGACGCGGTTCTGCGCTCGGTGAGCCGCTTTCGTCACAGCGACAAAGGTCGTGGCCAGGGCATTGCCGGCATTCGCCGCTTCGTCGGACAATGGCAAGGCAAATTGTCGGTCCGCAGCGGTACCGCGCGGCTGGCCATTACGCCTGAGTGGGATGAAGACGTGCCGATGACGGAATCGCTGCCGTTCTTTCCTGGCGCGCAGATGCAGATCACGATTCCGGAGCGCATCGGCGAGCCGGCTCCACGCGCGCGCGCCGCATCCGCCAGCACTCGGCCGCGTTCGCGACCAGCGGCACCGTGAGCGCGACATGAGTCACCTCATCGACGTCAGCTCGGTACTCCGCGACACGGAACTGCGCGGCACCGTTGCCAGTCTGTACTCGAACCTCGTCACGCGCCCAACTGGCGCGGCGGTGCGCACCGCAATCGAACGTCAGGTCGTCGAGATCGGTGAGCCGGTCGTGACGACGATCGACTTCTCGCAGGTCAATCTGCTCGATTTTTCCTGCGCCGATGAAATCGTGGCCAAGCTGCTACTGCGCTATCACGAGGCCGATGGGCCGAGCGGCTTCCTGCTCTTTCGTGGCATTCACGACGGACACCTCGATCCGATCGAGTCCGCGCTGGAGCGTCATGACCTCGCCCTGATGGCGTGGCACGACGAGCAGCCGGAACTGTACGGCTGCGTAACCGAGATGGAACGCGACTTGTGGGAGTTGATTCGCGATCGCGGTCCGCTGTCGGTATCCGAGGTGGCGTCGGCGATCGCCGCGAGTGTCGAAGAGCTGCAGATCTTGGCCGAGGGACTGTGCAAGCGCCGCTTGCTCATGCGGCACGCGGCCGGTTTTGCGGTTCCGGGCAGTGCACGTCCCAGCGATCCGTCAACTGCCGCTTAGCCTTCGCCTTCCCGCCGATTTCGCGGCGCCGTAGGCGCGGCGCCGTAGGCGCGGCGCCACTGCGCGGTTTATCGTGACAATCATGGCCAAATTCAGCGGATTTTCGCCACCACTGCAGGTGATGGGATTCATCGCGACACGTCGTGATGACACCGAACGCGGACCGATGGTGCGTATGCGCCCAGAAGACGCGCTGATTCGTCTCGTGACCGATGGAGAATTGGTGCGTGTCGTATCGGAGCGACGATCGGAGTTGGCCGTATTGCAGGTCGACGAGTCGGTGCCGCGCGGCGGCGTGATTCTGCGAGACGTCGTCGGGGCTGCGCCCTCCGAGATTGTGCGCATCATCAAGCTCGACACCGACGCCAAGCCTCACGCCTGACCGTTCTCCTTTTGCACCGGAACAGCCTGTGAATCGTGCAACGATTGTGCTGCATGGCGGACGCGTGCCAGGATCACCGGGCGAACCGGTGGTGGCGCCGTTAGTCCCGTCGGTGAACTACGTCATGCCCCCGGGCACGGGTGGCGCGATGCTGTATGCCGGGAACGCGAACACGCCCGCCGGGGTCGCGCTCGAACGCCGACTGGCTGCGCTCGAGGGTACTGAAGCGGCGGTCGTCACGGGTAGCGGTTCGGCAGCGACCGCGAGCACGATGCTCGCGCTCCTTCGGCCTGGCGATCATCTGCTTTCGAGTGCGTGGTTGTACGGCGGCACGCGACAGTTTTTCGAGCAGGAGCTCACCGCGATGGGCGTTGAAGTCACGTTCATCGATCCCACAGAGACGAGGGCCTGGCGCCGCGAGATGCGTCGGAACACCCGAGTGCTCTTTCTCGAATCGCCGGTGAACCCCACGACGCGCGTGGTTGACCTTCGTCCACCGCGCATGCTGGCGCAGGAACACGGAGTCGTGCTGGTCGTCGATGGCACGTTTGGCACGCCGATCAATGTGCGTCCCATCGAACACGGCGCGGACGTCGTGATTCATTCCGCAACGAAGTATCTCAACGGGCACAACGACGTGCTCTCGGGCGTCGTCTGCGGTGCACAGGCGTTGGTCGATGAGGTGCGACACAAGATTGCCGTGTGGGGACAGGCACCCGATGCATTTGCCCTCTGGCTGCTCGAGCGCGGACTTAAGACCCTTGATGTCCGCGTGGGTCGTCAGAATGAGAGCGCGATGCGGATCGCCGAATGGGCCAGCACGCAGTCGGCCTTCGCGCGCGTGCTGTATCCCGGGTTGGCCACACACCCCGACCATGAGATCGCGCGCAGCATGATGACCGGATTCGGCGGCATGGTCGGACTCGTGGTCGCCGGTGGAGGAGACGCGGCGGCGACGATGGTTTCGCGTCTTGCGCTCATCGCACATGCCAACTCGCTCGGCGGCGTCGATACGTTGGTCAGCGAACCGCGATTCACGTCGCATCGCACACTTTCCTCGGCGCAACGCGCTGCCGCCGGAGTGCCCGACGGATTCGTACGCCTCAGCGTCGGCCTCGAATCGGCCGACGACCTGATTGCGGACCTCGAACAAGCGTTGGAGTTGTAGTGGCCGGCATACTTCGCTTGTCCGATGTTACGAAGGAATATCCGCGCTCCGGCGCGGCCTTGAAGAACGTCTCCTTCGAGCTGAACAAAGGGGAGTTCATCTTCCTCGCCGGGCACAGCGGCGCAGGCAAGAGCACCTTGCTCAAGCTCATTTCGATGTCGGAGCGTCCGACCAAGGGCGAGGTGAAGGTGTCAGGCTTCTCATCGCTCAACATCAAGGCGCGCGAGATTCCCAAACTGCGGCGACGGCTGGGCATCGTGTTTCAGGACTTCCGGCTGCTGCCCGATCGCACCGCGGAACAAAACGTTGCGTTTGCGCTCGAAGTCACCGGCGCCCCGCACGCGTCGATCGGCCCGAAAGTCGCGCGCCTCCTGATGCAGGTAGGCCTGGCGTCAAAGGCCACCTCGTTTCCGCATGAACTGTCGGGCGGCGAACAGCAGCGTGTCGCGATCGCGCGAGCGCTTGTGAACGACCCGTTTGTGTTGCTGGCCGACGAACCGACTGGAAATCTTGACGAGAAGGCCACGCACGCGATCTATCTGTTGCTGCGAGAAATCAACGCGTCGGGTACGGCGGTCGTGATGGCCACGCACGATGTCTCGCTGATTGAACGAACCGGCATGCGCTTTCTTGAGCTGGCGCGCGGTGAGTTGATGTTTGACGGCACCGACGTCGCGCGACTGAAGGCCGATCTGCGCGGCGGAGGTCGTCGGTGAGGCTCGCGTGGCGTGAAGTCATGCTCGCGTTCCGGCGCGCTCCCGCGCTTGCGGTGCTGAGCGTAACGACGATTGCGTTTTCGCTTTTCGCGTTTGGCCTCTTCGGTCTCGTTGCCCTCAATCTGAAAGTCGCGTTGCGCAACATCGAAGACCGCGTGGAGGTGCGCGCGTTTCTCATCGACGACGCGAAAGAAGATCAGGTCTCGCAACTCATCGCTGAGGTGCAGAAGTTGCCGCCAGTAGCCGAAGTGGGCTACGTGAGTCCGGACAGCGCGCTGCAGCGGGCACGTGCGGAGTTGGAGGAATTTCGCGATGTCATGGACGGCGCGATGTTGCCCGGCTCAATCGAAATTCGCCTGAAGCCCGACCAGCGCGACCCGGACACAATCAAGCGACTATCCACCGCGCTGTTGAGCTACCGCGTGGTGGAGGATGTTCGTTACGGCCGCGAGTGGATTGAAAAGCTTTACCGTGTTCGTACGATTGCCGGCGTCGCCGGCTCGGCGCTCGGTCTGGTCTTTGCTCTCGTATCGGTGATCATCATCGGCGCCACGATTCGCATGGCGATTCTCGCCCGCACGCGCGAAATCGAAATCATGCGCCTGGTGGGCGCGACCAATTGGTTTGTCCGCCTCCCGTATCTGATCGACGGCACCGTGAAAGGTTTGTTGGGTGGTGGCATTGCGCTCGCGCTCGCGTACACGGCCAACTCCGTGATCTCGCGCAACTTTATGCGCACCGAGTTTTTCTCGACGCAGCAAATGCTGCTGGGCCTGGGGGCCGGGGCCCTCATCGGTCTGCTGGGCAGCTGGATTTCCGTCGGACGTCACCTTCGCAAAGTCTGGCAGGAGTCGTGAGGCAGGCGCGGGCCATCGTTGCGATGGCATTGGGCGTCGTGTGGGCGCCTCTCTTGCCGCAGGCGGTGGTGCGTGCACAAGCTGGCGCACAAACCGGTCAGCAGACCGGCACGCCCGAGCAGCGGTTGAGGCAACAGCAGGATGAACTCGATCGCCTGCGTCGCGAACGCGCCGACCTGGAAGCCAAGATGGCGCAGTTGCAACGGAGCGCGCGCTCGCTGGCGGAAGAAGTCGCGAACATTGAAGCACAGCGCGCAACGACCGCGAGGCTGGTCAACGCGCTCGACCAGCAGTTGGTCACGATCAATCGCGAAGTGCTTGATGCGAGCGCTGGTTTGACGCGCGCCGAGCAGGATATCGTCACCAAACGTGGCGCGTTGCAGCGGCGCATGGTTGAGATCTACAAACGCGGCCAACTGTACGATGTGGAAGCGCTGCTGTCGGCGCAGTCGTTCGCGGCGCTGGTGGCGCGCTATAAGTACCTCCACGATCTCGCGCTCCACGACCGTTCACTGGTGCATCGCGTCGAAACGTTGCGCAACAACATCGTCTCCAAGCGCGAACTGCTGGTGCGATTGCAGGATGACGTGGAACGCAATCGCCGCGAGAAGGATCGCGAAGCGAAACGCCTCGCCGATCTGGAAGGACAGCGGCAGCGGAACCTGACGTTGGTGCAACGCAGTGCGTCGCAAACACGCGAGCGTCTGACGCAACTTGCCCGCGACGAAGCGCGCCTGGCGAGTGTGATTTCAACCGCCGAAACGGCGCGTCGCCGCGCCGAGATGTCGCCCAACGCCAAGCCCGCCGCGCCGTCGACGATCAAAACGAGCGACCTGGGGAAGCTCGACTGGCCAGTCGACGGTGATATTCTCTATCGCTTCGGACGCGTGGTGAATCCCAACAACACCACGACGCGGTGGAACGGCTTGGGCATCGGTGCGGCGCTGGGCACTGCCGTCCGCAGTATCGCAGCGGGCGAAGTCGTGCTGGCCGAGAACGTCGGTACGTATGGCCCAACGGTCATCATTCAGCACGGTGGTGGCGACTACTCGGTGTATGGTTCGCTGGCGCGCATCGATGTGCGCAAAGACCAAACCATTCAGAAGGGGCAAGTAATCGGTACCGTGGGCGCGGCCGACCCCGACCTGCCACCACACTTGCACTTCGAAGTGCGGCCTAAAGGCCGCGCGGTCGATCCGCTGGAATGGCTGCGCGCCCAGCGCCGCTAAACTCCTCACGCTTCCCTCCCCTCGCACGCCATGCCAGCGAAAAAAGCGGTCAAGAAGGCAGTCAAGAGCGCCACAAAGAATGCAGCCAAGACGCCGGCGAAGAAGCCAGCAAAGAAGCCATCAAAGAACGCGGTCAAGAAGGCAGTCAAGAATGCTGCCACGAAAACAGCCAAGGCGGCAGTCGAGAAAGTAGCAAAGAAATCGACGCGGAAACCGCCGTCCCCCAAAGCGCCGCCAATCGATGCGCCGATTGTCGTCGACGCTGGCGATTCGACGCGTGACCGCGGGCCGCTTGGTGCGCACGTGTCGATTGCGGGCGGAACCTGGGAAGCCGCCGCGCGCGCGAGAGAGATCAGCGCCACGGCCACCCAAATCTTCACCAAGCAAGCCAACCGCTGGGTCGAGCGCGAAATCGAACCAGAGGAAGCGGAGCGCTATCGCGAAGCGATGCGCGCCACCACCGTGCGATGGACCTGCGCGCACGACTCATATCTGATCAATCTGGCCTCACCCGACGCCGAGCTGCGCGCGCGATCGCTCGAAAGTTTTCGCGCCGAGCTGCGCCGCTGCCACGCCCTCGGACTCGACGCGCTCGTCTCGCACCCCGGCAATTACATCGACGACCGGGAGGCCGGACTCAAGCGAAACGCGGAAGCGATTACCGAAGCGTTGAACGCCGAGCTCGGGCCCACCAAGCTGTTGATGGAACTGACGGCGGGCCAAGGCACGGTACTGGGCTCGACTTTTGAAGAAATGGCAGCGCTGCTGCAACTGATTCCCTCAGCACTGCAGTCGCGACTCGGCGTGTGTCTCGACACGGCGCACATCTGGGCCGCCGGTTACGACCTCGTCAACAACTATGACGAGGTGTGGTCGCAGTTTGACCGCACGATCGGCCTCGCTCGTCTTGGCTGCATTCATATGAACGATTCAAAAGCCAAGCTGGGTTCGCATCTCGACCGCCATGAGCTGATCGGCGAAGGTACAATCGGCGCCGACGCGTTTCGTCGCATCATGCGCGACGAACGACTGGCCTCCATTCCAAAGGTGCTGGAGACGCCAAAGGGCGATACGCCCGCCGAAGCCGACGGGCGTATGCTCAAGCTGCTGCGGTCGCTCGCGGCCTAGCTCCGCGAGCGATCTAGTAGAGCACTTTGTAAACGACGCTCAGGTTGCGTCCGGGGTTGCTGGCGAATCGCTTGATGCGACTCGTCGCATCGCGATACTGCGTGTCGAGCACGTTGTCGGCACGCACGGTGACCGAGTGCACCGTACTTCCTCGAACGGTCCGCAGCCACGAGACGCTCAGGTTGAGCAATGTGTAGCTCTCGGTCGGCACATCGATCGCGTCGCCGCTCACGCGCGATTGGGCAAACACGTGCCGTGTGTCTCCGCCCACCGACCACTGCCCGTTGTCGTAGCGCAGTGAAGCGCCGAGGCGCGCGGCCGGAATGAAGGGAAGCGACTCGTCGCTGCCTCGCAGTGCGGCGCGCGTCATGTCGCCCATCACGCCGCCAACGAGTTGATGCGGCAGTTTGCTTTCGATCTGCCCTTCGACGCCGTACAGGGCGGCGTCGCTTTGCCGATAGTTCACCAGCGGCACGTCAACGCCATCGACATCCTCGGTGCCAACGGCCACCGGGCGAATATACTTGTCGATGCGATTGTAATACGCGTTCACCTGCGCGAAGGTCGACGCGGTCTGTGCACGAAGCCCGGTTTCGAGACCGGTACTTTGTTCCGGCGTGAGCAGCGGATTGCCGATGTCGAACGTTCCAGCCGCTGCGTGAAATCCGTTAGCGAACATCTCTTCGACCGTCGGCGCACGGAATCCGCGCGATGCGTTGCCCGTGATGCTGACATTCGACGCGACGGGGAGGCTGAGGCCGAGTGATGCAGCGAGGTTCCCAAATGCTTTGGACTGAGGAAGACCAAAGCGCGCGATTTCGTCGCTTGACTGAGGCGACGTGGTGAGCGCGAAGCGATCGTAGCGCGCGCCCACCTGCAACGAAGGCGTGCGCTCTTCGGCGCGGCCTTTCGCCAGTGGATACTCCTGGAAGACAAAGACGGCCACGTTGTTGTTGTCGGATCCGGGCGTGAAGGCTTCGTCGCCCGTTGGGGTATACTGGCGGAAAAGCCCTTGCACACCGATGGATCCGCTCGCGTCACCGAAGCGCGTGCGCGCGGTCACGTTGGCCGTTTGTGTATTGAGCGCGAACCGGGTTCCGACGGCGCCGCTCGGTTCCAGCTCGCTGTGTTGATACCAGACTGCACTGCCATCGACTTTGAGCGAGGAGAGCGGTTGATAGTGAGTGCCGATGGTCGACTGCAACTGCACCATGCGACGGACCCCGTCGAGTTGCACCGCTTCGTCGCCCTCGGCGTGCGGCAATCCGTAACGGAAGTCCATCTGACGATACAAGAGCCCCACGGACGCGTGATCGCCCACGAACCCGCCGCCAACGGTGGCGTTGTTGGTATTGCCGCCAGTGTTCGATTGCAGGTCACCACCGCCCACGCGAAAGTCGGAAAACGATCGGAGACCCGCACGACCTGTCAGCGCCACGTGCGACCCGAGCGGTACCGTAATGCCAACAGTTCCCACGCCGCCCGACGTGACTGACTCACCCTGTCCCACCAGGAATCCGCTGACGCGCGCCGGAATACTGGTTGGAATGTCGCTCGTGATCACATTCACGACGCCGCCGAGCGCGTTGTTGCCGTACAGCAAGGAGGCGGCGCCGCGAATGACTTCAATACGCTCGGCACTACTCGGATCGACTGCGTTGAGATGATCGGCCGCCGCCGATGAGAGATCGCCGGTGCGATCGCCATCTTGCAGAACCAGGACTCGCTCTCCTGTGAGTCCTCGAATTACGGGCGCGCTGGCGACCGGCCCGTTGAAGCGCGCCGACATTCCGGGCTCACCGGACAGCGTTTGTCCGATCGATGTCGACAGTGCGCGCTGTAATTCCTTACCGCCCAGTTGCACGGTAGCCTGCGTGACCTCGAGCGGGTCGGCACCATTTGGCGTTGCTGTCACATTGACGCTCGACAGGCGGACCGTGGCGACCTGCATAACAATTTTGACGCGAACATCCGGTCCGTTGGCCGGTACGGTGACCAGTTCATGCTCGGCGCGATAGCCGATGCGAACGAGGTTGAGGTGGTAGCTACCGGCCGGGAGCCCGCGAAAGATGAACTCACCGCGATCGTCAGTGACGGCGACGCGATTGAGCGTTGTCACCATCACCTGGACGTTGCCGAGGGGCTTACCAACACTGTCGGTGACGGTGCCGATCACGAGCGTTTCAAGTGCAGTTGAATTTGTGGCGAGTGCGGTGCGAGGCAGCGCGACGACGGCACAGAGCAGCATCGCCGCGCCGGTGAGGCGCGCGAAGAGACGTGGCATGAGTGAACCTTGCGAAAGTTGAGCGACGCGAGCCCATGATCTGCGCGAGTCCGCGCGAGGGCACGTCGGGAAATGGCGTCGCCAGGCGACGCATCATCAGCGCTCGAAAGCGCTCAGCTCAACTGCGTAGGCGGTGCTCGCGGTGGCGCAGCAATGCGATTCCAACGCACCTGCGCATGGACGGGCGCAGTCGCGCGCGGTACGCGCACACGACAAACGGCCGGCGGTGCCGGCGGGGTTGCGACCGTGCCAGTGGGACCACTAGAGACCGAGCAGAGCGCGCAGTCGTGTGCATGCACGACAACGCACGTCGCTTGCGTCTCCGACTCAACGTGCGCGTACGGTTCGCGCTGATCCATGCGCCACGCGTCAGCGATGGCCGCGACCGAGGGCGCGAACATCTGAAAGACGGCAACCAGGAACAGAACCCGCGAGAGTCGCGGGTGGCGAGCGAGGCGCATGTCGACGGCGAAGAAGCGTACTGAGCCCGAGGGAACTGTCGGGTAGGTGAGGACAAGAGTAACATGCGTTCGACATGCGTGCACCCACATTTGTTCCCGCCCACGCGTCCGCCGGACTCGCCGCGCGTCGCGCCCGCCAAATCGGCGTCGCCTTCCTCGTCCTCGCGGCCATGCCCTACCGCACCACGGCTGCACAAGGCGACGACCGACGGTGGCAAGTCAGTGGTGAGGCCGGCGGGATAATCGGCGGGCAGTGGCTCAAGGGCGATAACGCGCCTTCGATCACGGCCGGTGCGGGCGCTGAGCTGTCGCTGCGCGCGGTTCGCGGGTTGCGCGCCCGGGTCGACGGCGGCGCAGCCGTTCGTGTTTCAGCGCAATCACTGCAGCTCAAGGAAAACGATGCCTCCTGGAGCGGTCCGACGATTACGGCAGGCTCGCTCATTGCGATTTCGTCGATCGCCGTCGCGCGCAGCGAGACGTGGCGCAGCGCCCTCGATGCGGGCGCCGGCGTGATGTTTCTCTCGGGCGCGCGAAGCATCTATCCGTTCAGCACAGCATCCCGACTCGCACCGACGCTGGAAGGCGGCGTTTCGTTTCGCCATGAGGTCGATGCGGGCGTGCGCGCCAAGCGTTCACTGATCGGACAGACGGGGTTTTTCGCGCGCTACGAGATCACTCGCATCGATCCAGGTGCCGCGCCGGTTGGTGGCGGCGGGGCGGTCGGCATCACCGGCTGGGTTGGGCGCGTTGCCCTTGGCCTGCGAGTTGAGCGATGAGCGCGCGCGCCAGCATGTGGTTCGACACGATTCACCACCGGCTTCGCTCGCGCGCGCTCGCGGTTGGTGCCTTGCTGACAATGGCGGCGTGCGAAGCGCCAACCGCCACGCGAGCGGCTGACGCATACGACCCGACCACGTTGACCAACGGCGTACTCTATCGGTGGGTGAACGGCACGACGATCCGAGTTTACGTGGCCGGCGCCGCCGCGAGTGGATTCGACCTCGCGCTGGCAACGCGACAAGCGTTGGTGCGTTGGAACGCGGTGCCGCAGTTCGCGGAGTTCGCGCTGGAGATGACAGGAGACGTCAGCAGCGCCGACGTCGTGATCTACGATCGCGTCTCGGACGCGCCGGCCCTGCCCGGCAGCTGCGCCTTCGACGCGCGCAGTGCGGCGGGATACACCTACTTCTGCCCAGCCTCAACGACGCCCGCCACAGCGGAGCTGCTACCGCTCGCGTCGGGGGCGTCGTCGCGCGTTCGCGTCATGGTCCGCGTGGACAAGGGCCGCGTCAGCTCGCAGTCCGCGTACAACGCGGTCGTGGCGCACGAGTTTGGTCATGTGTTGGGCATCGGCGCGCATAGCGACCTGGCGACCGATCTGATGTTCGGGCTACCAACCGTCGAGACGCCCTCGGCGCGAGACATCGCCACCCTCCGATCGTTGCTTGGACGCGTTCCGGGCCTTTCGTTGAACTGACCAAAACGGCCCATCTCGTTGCCATTCAACCGTTTGCCGCTTGACCTCGGGCCCGGTTTGCCCATGTTTCTAGGTCTCGCCGTAATCGGTTGCCGTCGTGGCACCCGAAACGTCGTATCCTGTGCTGGTAGGTAGCTCGTTCCGGTCCTGTTCAGCTGAACGCTGTTTGCTGTGGCAGCCTCGCGGCGCTGGCAGCTGATGGCGTTTCGTTCATTTCGCGGGGGCGCGGCCACGTGGTCGTTGTCGCCCCCGCTGTCCTTTGCATGAGGGTCGCAGTCATGGCGACACAGGTCTCTCCGTCTTCATCGGCCACTCGCTCGAGTGCCGATGGCCTCGCCCCCCAAGGGCTCAAACCGACGGGACGCGTTCATTGGAATCTCGTCGCACCCGAGCTCGTCGAAGCCGCCGCTCGCCGCGGTGAAGGGGTGCTGGCCGACATGGGGCCGTTCGTCGCCGTCACGACGCCACACACGGGACGTTCTCCAAACGACAAGTTCGTCGTCAAGGAGCCCAGCAGCGAAGCGGATATCGACTGGGGCAAGGTCAATCAGCCGATGTCGTCCGAACACTATCAGTTGCTCAAGTCGGACATCAAAGCGTATCTCAACGAACTGCCCGAACTGTTCGTGCAGGATTTGTACTGCGGCGCCGATCCGTCAACACGGCTGAGCGTGCGCTATGTGTTGCCCAACGCGTGGCACGCGAACTTCGTGCGCAACATGTTCATCCGTCCGGCAGTCGATGAACTCGCGACCTTCGCGCCGAACTTCACGGTGTATCACGCGCCCGAAATGCAGGCCGATCCGGCGCGACATGGCACGCGGACCGGCACGTTCATCGTGCTGAATATCGCCGAACGCACCATCCTGATTGGCGGTACGCGCTACGCCGGTGAACTGAAGAAATCGATGTTCACGGTGATGAACTACCTGCTCCCGAAGCAGGGCGTGCTTTCCATGCACTGCTCGGCCAACATCGGCGATGCGGGCGATACGGCGCTCTTCTTTGGACTCTCGGGCACCGGCAAAACCACGCTGTCGGCCGATCCGTCGCGCGGCCTCATTGGCGACGACGAACACGGCTGGTCCAGCGAAGGCACCTTCAACTTCGAAGGCGGCTGCTACGCGAAAGTGATCAATCTCTCGCCCGAGAATGAACCGGACATCTACGCCACAACGCAGATGTTCGGCACTGTGCTTGAGAACGTCGTGCTGCACGAGCCGGCGCGCACCGTCGACTTCGCGTCGCAAGCAATCACCGAGAACACGCGCGCGTCGTATCCACTGCACTACATCAAGAACCATGTGCCGAGCGGACGTGGCGGACACCCGAAAAACGTGGTGTTCCTCACCGCCGATGCATTCGGCGTCTTGCCGCCAATCGCCAAGCTGACTCCCGAGCAGGCGATGTACTACTTCCTCTCGGGCTACACGGCCAAGGTGGCCGGAACCGAGCGCGGCGTCACCGAGCCGCAGGCGACGTTCAGCGCGTGCTTTGGTGCCGTATTCCTCGTCTGGCATCCCACCAAGTACGCCACGATGCTGGGCGAACTACTCAACCAGCACAACGCGCAGGTCTGGCTCGTGAACACCGGATGGAGCGGTGGCGCGTACGGTGTGGGCAAGCGCATGAAGCTGCCGTATACGCGCGCCATGGTGCGTGCGTTGCTCGACGGTTCGCTGCACAGCGCTCCAACAGTGACCGATCCGATCTTTGGCTTGCACATGCCGACGACTGTCGACCATGTGCCCAGCGAGATTCTCGATCCGCGAAAGACGTGGAGCGACGGAGCCGCATACGACGCACAGGCGCGCAAGCTGGCCGAAATGTTCCGCGAGAACATCAAGAAGTTTGGCGACGCGGTGCCGGCGAACATTCTGGCCGCAGGTCCGCGCGGATAAGCAGCGAAATTCAACGAAAACGCCCCGCGAGCAGCGATGCTCACGGGGCGTTTTGTTTTCGGCCGCACCAACGCGTTACGGCACGATGTGCGTCTTCTCGAGGAACAACTCCCGACCTTCGCGCGAGGCGAGATAGATCGTGCCGTTCGGACCGAAGCCAGCGAGCTGACGTCCGGCCGGGAACTGCACGCGGTGAATGAGTTCACCTTTGCGATTCACGACATCGTACACGAGCGGCGGGGACTGTGGGCCGCCGGGAATAAGTCCCGCCAAGCCGTCCGGCATCCCGCCGCCACGCGCTCCGCGCCCGCGGCCGCCCGTCGTATCACCAGCCGCGCGCGCACCGCGTCCCGCGCTATCTGCGCCAGCACCACCGCGTCCTCCGCCCGGCGGGCCGCCGAAGCCACCACGGCCACCACCGTTCTGCTGCGCGAACTGCTGCGCGAGCTGCGCTGACAGATTCGATGTCGACGGCAGGATCCACAGGTTGCCATCCATGTCCGCCATCGACGAACCGGCGCGCACCGGCGGATAGTAATCGGGAAGGCGATCGGGCGAGACCACTTCGAAGTTCATGCGGAACTGATTGTTGCCGCCGTTCTGCGACGCCATGCGCTCCTGCGCCAACTTGGCGATGGTCTTGAGTGAGTCCACCATCTTTGTCTTGTCTTCATCGCTGATGCGCTTCCAGTCAAACGGCAGGCGCGGCGACGACTCCTTCTTGCCATCAACCGTGTAGTAGTCGATGTGGAAGTCGAGCACGCGAACGACCGCGATGGTGCCATCACTCAAGAGCGCCCAGTCATCGCCCTGCGGCAACGGATTGACCTTGGTGGTGAAACGCATGCTGCCATCTTCGCCGCGCGACATCGATGATTCGTTCTTGGGCACCTTCACCCACGCGACGCTGTCAACTTTGCGCGTGTCGAAGTTGGCGCGCACAATCGGAATTGAGTCCGGCGAATTTTGACCGCCCGGGCCACCGCGTCCGCCGCCGGGGCCGCCTTGGCCGCCACCAAAACCACCGCCGCCGAAGCCACCACCCGGCGGGCCGCCAAAGCCGCCGTCGCCACCACCGCGCTGGCCACCTTGACCGCCGCCGCGTCCGTCCTGTTGTCCGCCACGCTGGCCGCCTTGCTGGCCGCCAGGTTGACCGCCGCCAGGACCGCCGCGTCCGCCACCGCCGTTGCCGAACATCGCCGCAATGCCTGGGCCGCCACCGGCGTTGCCCTGCCGATAGACCAACTGTCCCTTCGAGTCGAACGCGTTCGACCCGAGGTTCATGTTCGACAAGGAGAACAGATCGTTCGTGCGTGGCGAAGCCATGATGCGCGATACGTCACCCTTGCTGTTCAGCACAACGAATGCCGTGGTGCTCGGATCGACCACGATCGTTGAATCACCGACATACGGAATGAGTCCCGACGGACGCTGACCATATGGCAACACGGCGCCCGGCGCCGTGTCGGAGATGACACGAACCGACTGCAGTTTGCTGTCGAAGCGAAGCAACTGTCGCTTCTGATTGTCGTTGACATACACGCTGCCATCCGGCAACGCGCGCAACGTGGTGACCGCACCAAGCGAACGCGTCGAACGCGCATCGGCGGGCGCCACCTGCTTGACCGGCACTTTCGACGACGCCGCCGTCGAGGCCGAATCCTGCGCGCCGAGTACGGAAGCGGATGCCGCAAGCACACCGAGCGAAAGCATCGCTGAGGTGAATACGCCAGCGGGTCGACTGTGGGCGTTGTGATTGTATGACTGCATGAGATCCTCTGGGAGAATGCGGACGCGTGCGAGAAGTGAGCGTGAAGGGCTGGCGTGGTTACGCATCATCGTCCGCGTCCACCGCCACCACCGCCGCCACCGCCAAATCCACCGCCGCCACCGCCACCACCGCCAAATCCACCACCACCACCGCCCATCGTGCCCGACCGCAGACCGAGCAGTGTGCGCTTATCCATAAAGCCGGCCAGCTGCGTCGGGAGAATGCGATACTGTTCGTCGGTGACGAGCTTGCGGAGATCGGGTGCAATCTTGATCAGCAGATCGACCGTCTTTTCACGCGCGCGGCGATAGCGATCGTACGCTTCGCCGTGATCGAAGTGATCGGGCAACTCGGCCAGGAACTTGGCCACCGGCGTCCAGATGGAATCCGACGCGAGCACGTAGCGGAAGTTGAGCGTGGCAATGCTGTCCGCCTGCTTGCGCGTCAGCTTGAGCGTGTCGGCCTGCTGCAGCAACTGCTGCATCGGGTTGATGAGGCCCACGTTGGCCGTACCACGGAGCTGCTGCAGCGAAGGCTTGTTGCCCGGCGAGGTGCGACCGCGGCTCAACTGCTGAATAAGCTGCTCACGTTCACGCGTCGGACCGAGATCGTAACGCAACGACGCCGTGATCGCCGTCGGCGCGCGGAATGCCGACTGTGACAAGCGCGTGGAGCCGAAGCGCTGGTTGACTTCGTACTTGAAGGTATTCGTCGTCGCATCGAAGCCACGAACGAACAGCAGCTGTTGATTCTGCGCCGGGCTGATGTTGCTGCCCCAACCCTTCAGGTTGTCTTCGCCGTGCAGCAAGCGATCCACACCACCGAGCAGGTTGGTCACCTGGAACGTGAGCGTTGCGCGCTGCGGCAATCCGATGCGCAGCGAGTTGAGCGAGATGCCAAGGTTGCCACTCAGTGACCAGGGGCCTTCACAGCTATTGCGACCGGCGAGCTGACCAATTTGCGACTTGATGCAGGCGACCGCTTCCTTCGTGCCCGTGTTCAACAAGTTCTGCAGACCGGCCGCGACGGTCGGATCTACTCCGGCGCCGGTTGGGCTGAAGATGAAGGCGCGATCGTTGCCGAAGCTGTCACCGTTCACGTCGCCGCTCACGGTTGGCGTGTAGAGCACGCCCGAGCGCAGGCCGCCCGACCACGAAATCCGCATCGTGTTGAGCCAGTTGTACGACAGCGAGTACTGAATCTGGTGACGCGAGAAGTTCTGCCCGGGCGACCACTCGCGCGAGCGCGGGTCGCCGACCGTGCTGGTAAAGCCGGTGAACTGTTCGCGCACGTCGGCCAGCACGTAGGTCAGGCTCCAGCCGAATCGCGAGCTGAATGAGATTGGGCTGATGCCAAGCGTGAGCTGACGGCTTTCCGACTGCAAGTCCGAACGCTGCTCTGACACACGACCGTACGTCTCGTTGATGCGCGAACCGCGCCACGCAATTGCACCGGTGGTCGGAACAATCGACGACTGCGGCACAAACACCGGTCGATTGCCTTCGCCCGGCACCGTGAAGCGCTCAATGCCCGGGAAGTTGATATCGACGGAGGTCGACTGATTCTGGTTGCGTGACCATGTGACATCCGCATTCGCGCGCAGACGGTTCTTCAGAATCGCACCGCTCCAGCTCAAGTTCGAACGAAGCGAGCGCTGCGCGAGGTAACTCGGGCTGAAGAGCGTCACGTTTGGCGCGTTGCTGCTGAACACGGTGCCGTTCGTGCCGTCGGCACAGGTGGTCGGAATGTTGTTCTGGTCTGCCGCGTACGCCGTCCAATTGGGAATCGGAGCCGCCGCACCGAGACACGTGAGCGACTGCAAGCCCGACGGCAAACCGTTGTTGTCGATCGCGCCCTGAATCAGGTTGAGATTGGGCTGATTCTGGAAGACACCGAAGCCACCGCGAATCACCGCGCGTGGCGCGCGCACCATGCCCGGCACCAGCGTGAGCTGATCGGCCTGACCGTACGTCCACGAGAATCCGACACGCGGGCTGACGTAGAAGCGATTTGGCGTCTCGGTGTTGTCGAGATTGAACGCGTTCTTAATCGTGGCGTTGTAGGTCGGATTGCTGAGATAGTGATTGCCGTCCACGCGCAGGCCGTACTGAATCTGCACATCATTCGTTGGACGCCACGCATCACCCAACGACATCGCACCAACCACCTGCGCGCCGTTGCGACGACGCGGTGACAACTGCCGCGTGAAGGACGCCGGAATGTTGGCTTCCAAATCGGCCAGCGAGTTGTAACTGAACGAGCCGAGCTGATTCTGAGTGAAGTCTTGCCAGTAGCTGTCACGCCGCAATTCGGACGTCAGCTTGACGCGGTGACGATTGGAGGCACTGAACCACGACAACGTATTCGTGCCCGCGATCGACGCGTTTTCCTGCGCAGTGTTCAGGTTCGTGCTGCCTGCGTAGCCCAGCGTCTGAATGGACTGCGTCCCGTCTGCAAGCACGGAGTTCACACGCACGGAGCCGGCCGGCAAATTCACAAACGGATCGGCCGAATTGTGCGACAGGTTGTAGCCGATGGTGGTTTCCGAGAACAGTCCCCAGAACCCAGCCTGACCGCTTTGACGAATTTGGGCCGTGCCGCCGAAGGTGAGCCGCTCACCGTCGCGCGATGGCGTCGAGAATCCCGTGCTGTTCGCCGCGCCGGGCGACGTGTTGCTGAAATTGCCTGTCAGGGTGAGCGTGTACGTGTTTCCGCGGGTCGAGCCTTGCGGCACGAGGTCGAAGCTGCCGAGGAACGATCCTCTGTTTCGAATGCGTTCATTCGCGTAGTCGGCCACGTTGAACGGCGCGTTCTGTGCACGCAGAATGTTGAGCAAGCGAGTGACCGAATCGGTCGCGACGCCAATCGTCTGGAAACCCAAGTCGCTGCTGTTCAGGAGCGTTTGCAGATCCTGCAGATTGCGATCGAACTGGAAGGAAGTGTTATAGAACGAATGATCTTGCTTGAACGGCCCCGACATCGACCCGCCCAGCGAGAGATTCGTGTACTGCTGATTCGTCGCGATGCCGGCGCGATCCATCCACTGCATCGGCGGCGCAATCATGTTGTAGCTGCCGTTGCGCTTGCGGAAGTTGCTGCCCGACGTTGTGCGCACCTGCAACTGGCCGCCCGAGAAACCGCCGCGCGCGACATCATAGGGTGACGTTGACAGCGAGGTCGTCACCGACGCATCGCGCGGCACATTGCTGTCGCCGAAGTTCAGGCCATTGAGCTGCGTGTTGTTCTGATCGCCACCGAGGCCGAAGACAGAGAATTGATCGGCGCCGCCATCGGCACCGAGCAGCAACTGCACGCCCGGAATCGATGCGGCCATGGCCGCGAGGTCGCCCATCTGATCCATATTCAGGAAGCCTGGATCGGCCGTGACCGCCTTCTCCGTGCCGCTGACATCGGACACCGTATCGCTGCGTGACGCGGCTGCCCGTTCCGTGACCTGAATCGCGTCGAGCGTCACCGTCGCGGCGGACATGCGCGCATCGGCGATCAGAATTTCCTGATCGGCCGTGCGCAGCACCTGGTAGCGGCGTGGAGTAAAGCCGAGTGCCGTGAAGGTCACCCAGTAGTTGCCCTCACCACCGGGAAACGAGATGGTGTAGCGGCCGTTCTTGTCGGTGCGCGCGCTGCGGCTAACGTTGCCGGTCAGCGTGGTGGCGGTCACGAGCACGTTCTGGACGGCATCGTTATCGGGGCCAAGCACGCGCCCGCGGATGATATCGACCGATTGCGCGTGCACGGTGGCCGCGACAATCAGGAGCAATCCGAGTGCCGCCGAAGCGAACGCACTAACGCGGCGAATGAGAGAGCGAAGAGTCACGAGAGACGTTGACGAAGTAGCGATCGGTGTGTTAATCGGCTGTTAAGCTGACCCTGCGCCGTCGCTCGCAATCGCTGCGAACGTGAGCTCAGGTTCGGCGTCGTGACCATTACACGGGGCACCGAGAAATCGTTGGTTCGGGCGAGCCATGCCGTTGAGGCGCCGTCCGCCTACCCACTGGTCCCGCGCTCAATGCGACCGGGGGCCGTCAGTAGTGCGCTGGTCCCCGCGTGGCAATGCCCCCGGACGGCGAATCGCCGCCGCCGTGCAATAGCGTGATACGAATACGCAGATTCAGTGCCTGTCGTTGACAGTGGGCCGGCGTATCTTGGCCCTATGGAGATTCTCCGCGATCCGCTCTGGAACAACATCCGGCTCGATCCGCTCGCGCTCGACCTGCTCGACACCCCCGTCGTGCAACGGCTACGCTATGTGCGCCAACTCGGTCTCGCGTTTCTGGTCTATCCGGGCGCCACGCACTCGCGCTTCGAGCACGCGCTCGGCGCGTATCATCTCGCCGGGATGGCGCTGCGCCTGCTCGAGGATCAGGGTGGCCTCGGCGGCATCGGCGCGCGCGAACTGACCATCGTGCGGGCCGCGGCGCTCTTGCATGACGTGGGACACTACCCGTTTTCGCACGCCCTCGAAGAGATCGGCGTCACGCATCACGAAGAGGTTGCACGCTCGTTGCTGCTGGACGGCGTGCTGGCCGACCGACTGCGCTCGCATCTCGGGGCGACCGCGCCCGATGAAGTGTTCGCGCTCATTACCGGTCGCAGCGACAGTGCGTTGCAAGGCCTCATCTCGGGCTCGCATGACCTCGATAAGATCGAATATCTCAAGCGCGATGCCACGATGTGTGGCGTGCCCTACGGCGAGATCGACGTTGATCGACTCCTGAATTCGCTCGTGCTCGTGCAGCACCCGGACACCGGACGCCAGGCCGTTGGCATTCACGAGAAGGGGCTCTCCGCACTCGAGTCCTTGCTGTTCGCCAAGTATCAGATGTATCGCAATGTGTACTGGCACCATGCCGTGCGCAGTGCAACAGCGATGTACAAGCGTCTGGTCGCCGTGAGTCTCGATGCGGGCGCACTCGAAACGGCGACCGTTGCGCGACTAACGGATGAAGGGCTGCTCGTTCGCCTCGAAAGCCAATCGCTCCCCGCCGATGCCCAGATGATGCTGCAGGGACTCCGTCTGCGTCGTCTCCACAAGCGCGCCTATGAATGCCCGGCCGCGACGCTGGGAGACGAGGTTGGTGAATGGATTGCGGCCGACTACGCGCTGACCCGGCGCGTTGAGGATGCGTTCACGGCGGAACTCAAGCTTCCTGTCGGATCGCTGCTGCTCGATTACCCGGCGAAAACGCAAATGCTCGGGCTTGAATTGCCCATGCGTCGACGCGATGGCCGCGTGGAGCTGCTCACCGCGGCCGGGTGGGAAGGCGCGATGAACCTTCCCCGACTCAGCGATGAGTTCTATCGAAGCGCACGACGGCTGCGCGTGTTCACGGCTGGTCGAGCGGCGCTGCCGACCGATCGACTCCTGACGGTTCTGCAGCAGGACGCCGCGTGGGTGATCGATCGATTGGACCGCGGGGTCGCGCTGCTCTCGTAGCGGCGCTAGCGCCCAACGGGCTATGGGACTGGGCGTCGACCCGAATCCCGTCCGTGGGCGTCGGCGAGTTTCCGACCGATCGCGCGATAGAAGGCGGCATCGGTCGCCTTCCCCTCCTCATCAAGCGCCATCGCACAGCGCTCGATGGCGTAGAGAATGTTGCCGAGATAGAGCTGCGCGACGGCACCGGTCTCCGTGGGGTCGCTTCCCCGGGGCTCGACCTCAGCCATACAACACGACCAACGGCGCCGACTTCAGACGGTCGGGACGGCGGGAATTTCGCCCGTCGTTCCCGTCGGCATGCCGTGGACCGACATCACCTGCACCACGATGGCCGTGATGTTGTCGAGCCCGCCCCGACGGTTCGCTTCGGTGATCATCGCGTCGACCATTCGACCGGGCGTTCCGCGCGTCTCCACGATTTTTCGGAGCTGCGGGTCCTCGACCATACCCGTGAGCCCGTCGGAGCAGAGCAGCCAGATGTCGCCATTCTGGATCTCGCCGTGCAGCACGTCGGCCTCGACCGACGCATTCGCGCCGACACAGCGCGTGATGACGTTGCTATACGGATGGTAGCGAGCCTGTTCCGGCGTCAGGAAACCCGCGTCGACCTGCTCTTGCACGTAGGAGTGGTCTTTGGTGACCTGACGGAACACGCCGTCGCGCATGAGGTACACGCGAGAGTCACCGATATGGCCGATGATCCAGCGACCGCTACCCATGAGCAGACACGAACCCGTCGTACCCATGCCCTGCTTGTCGGCCTCGACGATCGTGCGCTCGTAGATGGCCTTGTTGGCGCTCTTCAGGGCCTCAGCCATACCGGTGAGCGGCTCCGGCCCCGCGAGATCGCGGTACTGGGCCATTTCCCGGGCGACGATCTGTACGGCCATCTCGCTGGCGACTTCGCCCGCCGCATGCCCGCCCATACCGTCGGCGACGATGAACAGCCCCCGCTCAGGATCGGCGTCGGCGTAAAGGCTGTCTTCGTTGCCTGCGCGAATGCGCCCGACGTCGGTGCCGGCGGCGACGGAAAGCTGCACGTGAAATGGTTGAGGTCTGGGCCCGAAACAACTTGCGAGGAAGTCGAAGCTACCCGGGGGGAATGTCGCTTGGCAAGCGTGTCGACTGTTCTGCGGTCGCTCTCAGGGGCTTGATTATTCCGCTGCGACCCCTGCAGACTCGCCAACTTGCAGCCGGTAGAGCCGATCGTAGAGGCCGGAGCGGCCGCGCAATGCGCGATGTGTGCCTCGTTCGACGACCTCACCATGATGCAAGACCAGGATCTCCGTCGCGTCGAGAATCGTACTGAGGCGATGCGCAATCGCGATGGTGGTTCGTCCGCGCATGAGCTCCGACACCGCCGATTGGATGTCTGCCTCGATTTGCGAGTCGACCGCGCTGGTGGCCTCATCGAGCACCAGCAGCGCCGGATCGGCGGCGATGGCGCGCGCGAAGGCTAACAACTGGCGCTCGCCAACACTCACACTCGCGCCACGCTCGGCGAGCTCATGTCGCCAGCCACCCGGCAACCGATGAATAACCCGGTCAGCACCAACCCGCGCCGCGGCCCGCTCCAGCGCTTCGTCCGACAGTGAGGCGCTGAGTCGAATGTTGGTGGCCACGTCACCGGCAAAGAGAAAGATGTCCTGTTGCACGTAGCCGATGACGGCACGCAGCACGTCTACCGGTATCGAGCGAACGTCGATTCCGTTGAGCAAAATCCGACCGCGCTGCGGCTCATAGAATCGCAGCAGCAAATTGACGATGGTGGTTTTGCCCGACCCGGTGTGACCAACCAGCGCCACCGTTTCTCCGGGGCGCACGCTGAAGCTCACGTCGCGCAATACCCAGCGCGTCTCGCCGGCAGCTCGCTCGGCCTCGATGGCATTCCCCGATGCCGCGCTGGCGTCATCGCTCACGCCCGAATCTGCGCCATACGCGAACCAGACGCCCTCGAACGCGATCGATACGCCTCGCTCGCGCAGAGCCGCCACCTGGGCGTCGCGATCCGCCGTGGGAGAGAGACCGGGTGCTTCGTCGGTATCGAGCAGTCCAAAGATTCGTTCCGCGGCCGCCATCGCCTGCTGCAGGATGTTGAATTTCTCCGACAGATCTTGCAGTGGCTGAAAGAAGCGTCGCACGAGTTGAAGAAATGCGGCGACCGTCCCCACCGACAGCAGCTGCTGCTCGACCCGCGCGCCACTGCTGACCAGCAAGCTGGCAAGCGCGAAAGTGGTTAAGAACTCAATGACCGGGAAATACAACGCATACATCGTGATCGAGCGCAGCTGCGCATCCTGATGCGAGAGATTGAGCGCCGCGAATCGCTCAACTTCCGACGCCTCGCGTCCAAAGAGCTGGACAATGCGAATGCCGGCCAGTCGCTCCTGCAGAAACGCATTCATCTGCGCCACGCGGGCCCGGATGTCGCGGTACAGTGTACGCACGCGGTTTTGGAAGATCCGCGACGCAATGAAGACGAACGGGATCACGGCAAAGGAGGCCAGCGCGAGGCGCCAGTCGACGACCAGCATGACGATGCTGATGGCCAGCAGTGTGAACAGGTCGCCGAGTCCGGCCACCACGCCCGACGTGAAGAGCTCGTTGAGCGATTCGACGTCACTGGTTACGCGTGTTACCAGGCGTCCAACTGGCGTGCGGTCGAAGTACGCGATGGGGAGCCGCTGCAAGCGCGCGAACAGTTGGGCGCGCAGATCACGCATGACGCGCTGCCCAAGCAAACTGGTGAAGACAGTCTCGCCGTACGCGGCGCCGAACTGCGTGATCAGCATCAGCACGTACGCGAGTGCCACCTGGACGACCAGCGTGGGATCGTGCGCCGGGAGCGCGCGATCAATCACCCAGCGTGTCAGAAGCGGCCCCGCGAGCTGCATGCCGGAATCGATGGCAATGAATACCAGCGACGCGACGACGAGCTGTCGATACGGTGCCACGTACTGCAGCAGCCGGCGCGTCAGCCGGACATCGTATGTCGGGGCGGCGGCAGAATTATCGGGGAGCGGAGGCGCAGTCATGCCGGGTGAAAACTAGCGGAAACACCGACTGGCGCGGGTTGGTACTTTTCAGCGTATGAGGCTTGCATGAAGGATCGCATTCGCATTCGCGGCGCCCGCCAGCACAATCTCAAAGGCTTCGATCTCGATATTCCGCGTCGCGCCATCACGGTTGTGACGGGCGTGTCGGGGTCGGGCAAATCGTCGTTGGCGTTCGACACCGTGTACGCGGAGGGGCAGCGTCGCTATGTCGAGTCGCTGTCCGCGTACGCGCGGCAGTTTCTCGAGCGGATGGAAAAGCCGGCCGTCGATTCAGTTGAAGGACTGTCGCCCGCCGTGGCCATCGAGCAGAAAAACCCCACGCGCACGTCACGCTCGACCGTTGGGACGGCGACGGAGATCTACGATTACCTGCGCCTGCTGTGGGCCCGCATCGGGATTACCATCTGCAAAGTGTGCGGGCGCGAGCTTCGACCCGACACCGTGCAATCCGTTACCGACGCGGCGATGGCGCTGCCGGCTGGAACACGCTTCGCCGTGGCCTGTCCGCTAATTCGGTCGGCGGAGGTGACGCACGCGGTGATCGAAGAGAACCTGCGAGCGGGTGGCTTTGTTCGCATCGCGATCGGCGAAGGCGCATCGACGCGTATGATGCATCTGGACGATCTCGCCGCCGAGCGCGAAGGGCCGCGGGCGATTGACCTGGCCACTGCGAAGTCGGTGTATGTCGTGGTCGATCGCCTCGTGGTTGATGCCGCGGCACGCGGTCGTATTGCCGACGCGGTGCAGACGGCGTTTACCGAGGGCGATGGCGATGTCGCGCTGCTGCTGAGTGACCGCACGCTGCACTTCACCGAGCGCTTCGAGTGTCCAAACGACGGCACGCGGGCTCCGCAGCCAACCCCGCAACTTTTCTCGTTCAACAATCCGCGGGGTGCGTGCGCAACGTGCAACGGGTTTGGCGCGACGCTGACGTACGACGAATCGTTGATTGTGCCGAACGGTGATCGCTCGGTGCGTGATGGCGCCATCGATCCGTGGACCGCGCCGCGCTACGAGAAGCAGCGGCGTGCGGTGGTCGAGCAAGCGCGCGCGCTCGGCGTTTCGCCCGATGCCCCGTGGCGCACGTTGCCACAGACGGCGCGACAGCAGCTGTTACGCGGCAAGTCACGCGGGTACACCGGCATCTTTCCGTTCCTCGAGGCGCTCGAGGAGAAGAAGTACAAGCAGTACATCCGCGTGTTCCTGCGAAAGTACCAGCGTGCCCTGCCCTGCGCGGACTGCGGCGGCAGCAAGCTGCAGATCGATGCGCGACACGTGCTCGTGAACGCACGGATGATCTCGGAGGTCGCGCAGATGCCCATTCGCGACCTCCGTGGGTGGTTGGATGGTCTCATCCTCACGCCGACGGAAGAGCAAATCGCCGAAACGGTGCTGCGCGAAGCACGATCGCGCACGCGGTTCCTCTACGACGTGGGGCTCACGTATCTCACCCTCGATCGTGCGACCCGCACGCTTTCCGGCGGCGAAGCGCAGCGCATCACGCTGGCGAATGCGCTGGGCGCCGCGCTCGTCGATGCTACATACGTGTTGGACGAACCGAGCATCGGGTTACATCCGCGCGACCTCGATCGGCTGCTCGCGTTGCTCCGGGCGCTGCGTGACGGCGGCAACACGGTCATCATGGTCGAACACGATCTTGAGGCGATGCGCATCGCCGATCACATGGTGGAGCTTGGCCCGGCGGCCGGCGAACACGGTGGCGAAGTGGTGTTCAGCGGCCCAATGTCGGAAGCGTCCGCGAGTCCACTTACGGGCCAGTACCTGACGGGCGCGCGACGAATCGAACTGCCCGCCAAACGTCGGCCGCTCGGCGCGAGGTGGGTGGAACTCAAGGGCGCGTCGGCCAATAACGTGCATGGCGTGGACATTCGCGTGCCAGTCGGCGCGATGACGGTCGTGACCGGCGTGTCTGGATCGGGGAAGAGTACGTTGGTGCACGACATTCTCTTTCACGCCATTGAGTCGCGTTTGCACGGCGAACACTCGGCCAAGGAACACCTTGGCGAGACCGTCGGCGCGTTCGCCACGCTCACCGGCGACGATGCGTTCGATGACGTCGTACTGGTCGATCAGAGCCCGATCGGAAAATCGCCTCGCTCCAACCCCGTCACGTACGTCAAGGCGTACGACGAGATACGGCGATTGTTCAGCGAAACGACGCTCGCCCGAACCAAGGGATACGGTCCGGGGCATTTCTCGTTCAACGTGGCCGGAGGGCGATGCGAAACGTGCGAGGGTGCCGGCGCGATTGAAGTCGAGATGGTGTTCATGGCCGATGTCTTCGTGCCATGCGATGCCTGCGGCGGCAAACGGTTCAAGCCCGATTTGCTGGAGGTGCGCTTCAAGAACAAGAACATCGCCGAGGTGCTCGAACTGACGGTCGACGAGTCGATCAAGTTTTTCCCACGCGAAGACAAGCTCGCGCAGGCGCTATGGCATGTGCAGCAAGTCGGGCTGGGCTACTTGCGGCTCGGGCAGCCCGCCACGACGCTCAGTGGCGGCGAAGCGCAGCGACTCAAGATCGCGCGTGAACTGGCCCTTTCGGCCAAAGGGGGCGCGCGCAAGCTCTACGTGCTGGACGAGCCGACGACCGGCTTGCATCTCGAGGACATTCGTAAGCTCGCGACCGTATTCGACCGGTTGCTCGAACAGGGGCACACGCTGCTGCTGATCGAGCACAATCTGGATGTGATCAAGCTCGCTGACTGGATCATCGACATGGGGCCTGATGGCGGCGACGGTGGCGGCCGCGTGGTGGCGATGGGGCGACCTGAGGAGATTGTGCGAGTCGATGAATCGCACACTGGGCACTGGCTCAAAACCGTGCTCTGAGGGCGCTGGCCGGAGACGCAGCAGGCCCGTCCATACCTTGACTTCGGCCCCTGCCGCCGACACTTTCCGAGGCTCTGGGACACCAGCCCAGAGCTGCATTCCCCGGTAGCTCAGGTGGTAGAGCAGGTGACTGTTAATCACCCTGTCGGGGGTTCGAGTCCCTCCCGGGGAGCTGTTGGAAACAAAGGACTTACGAGATCGGACGGGCCCTTCGGGGTTCGTCCGATTTTCGTTGGTGCTACACCGGTGCTACACCTTGGCCGGCCTTCGACGCTCCGAGCGGCCACGGCGATCAGAGGGCAATTCAGTCGAGTGCGATTTCTCTGCGCCTTTTTTGCTCGAGTTGGCTCATTTATTCACCCCGTTGATTGCGGGTGTGACTCCACCGAGTGCGCCTCTTTTGCGCGATAGACGCATCGCAGGACGTCGAGAAGTCGATACGAATTTGTTCTCGGTGGTCCGCCATGCCGATCCGCGCGACGTGGCGAAAGTAGCGCGCGTCGCCTATCGATTCATCGGTGGTTTTCCATTGATGGCTGGGTAGGCACCCCAACAGCGCGCTCGCAATGACGCAAGAAGAGTTGGCGGTACGATGGCGGACCAAGCAGGAAGCTCGCGCGGGAGAGACTGATCGATTGAGGCCGCACAGATCGCGGCCACTTCCCGTCGCCTGTCTCCTAGAACGTTGCTTCGAGCAGGAGCAAGGCGAGCACGTTCTCCCGCGGCGAATGCAGAGTCCGTTGGAGGAGAGATTTGCTCATTTCGCCACAAAGTTCCTTGATCGACGCACCGAGCTTCAAGCACAGCACCAGGTGCGCACCACGCTCGGCGTGTTCCGGCTCGACTTCCGACTCGTCGGGCCGGACGGTGAGCCGGCGATCGGAATCGAGTGCGACGGCGCCGCGTTCCATCACCGGATTCAAGACGCGTGGCGAGATGCAGCGATCCTCGGTGAATCGGCGGTTCGAGACATCGTGCGAATCGAGGGCAAGGATCTACATCGTCGTCCGCACGATGTTCTCTTTCTCATTGCGCGTTTGTATCCGACGCTCTTCAGTGCACGGGGTCTCGAAGTACTCGCCCGGCTCGCTTCGGTGGAGGCGCGAGAGTCCGAGGGCCCCCTGCCCGACTTTGTGTACTTCGCGCCGGAGATTGAGATCGACGATGAAGCGATGTTCGACGATCAGCAATCCTTTGAACCGGCAGGGTACGTGGACTTCCTCCACCTGGCTATTGCCGGACGTAGCCGCCACGCGAGTTCGGGATGGCGATTCCGCCACGCGAGCGCGTTGGCAGAGCCCCTTGTCACAATTGCCGAATGGGTACGCCGCGAAGAGGTCGCGATCGGTGGCTAAGAGGCAGAGTTCAATCTTTGATCGACCCCTTCGGGGGTTCCGGCGGGATTGTCCGTCGAGAGGGCCGCAGACCGCGTTTCTCAACGACGATCTGACCCATGACAAATGCCGGAGCTTCGGGAGCGATTGCTTCGCTCCCTGCCCCGGTCGTGTCCCTCCGCCGAATTTTGATGACATAAACTCCCCCGAATTTCGACTGCCTCAGACTCCGAAAAATGACAACGGATAGCAACGACCCGACAAGGCTCCGGAGGGAAGCAATGGCCGCGCTCACAGATGAGCCGATGATGCCAATCGAAAAATCCGCTCTCGTACATTCGGCTCGCGTCATTTGGACCGTGATGGCGAATCTCGAGCACCCCGACGGGGATCGCCCGCTTGCGCACATGCTGCCCGATAGGCTGGAGAGTCCGATCGAGGAGCTAATGGCAGAGCTACTCATCAAGATTCTCGACCCCGCTTGCACATTGGTGGCACAGCACAAGGTCCGCACGTCGTTTGGGGACTACCGTCTCGACTTCTTACTCATCGGCCAGGGCGGCTCGCCGCGGGTGGCGATCGAGTGCGATGGCGCGAAGCATCATCGCGGGTTTCGCGACGCGTGGCGTGATGCGGCGATTTTGGGCGGCGGTCATGTTGATGGTATCATCCGAGTACGTGGCCGCGATCTTCATCGCCACCGAGACGATATCTCGTACGCCATGTGCTCGCGGGTGCCCGAATTGTTCTCTGCGCGCGGCCGCCAAAACGCGGCTCACCTCGCGTCGCCGGAGATCGTTGAGGGAATTCGCAGGTTACGGGGACACGTTTCGGCGTGGTACTCAACACCTCCGGATGAGAACGGCGAAGTCGCTGAAGGGTGGTCGGATTTCCTCTCGATGACGACCAGCGGCGTGCTTGCAAACTTCTGCACAGAATGGATGGAGCGTCACGCCTGCTTACAGAGCGATCCGAGACTCGGAGTGGACGGCTGGGCGGCATGGGAGGAGTCTGAGTTTGCGAAGGCGATGGCCGATTCAGATCGTCGGTGAACTAGAAACCGCCAGGCAGCAGCAATCCTCGCCCGCGGCCGCTCGCTCCGAGGTTAGCTTCGTAAACGTCTCGAACGCGCATCTCGCGAGGAGAACTGGAAAGCCCAGGCGAATGCGATTTCAAACAGCAAAATCGAAAGCATGGGGGGTCCATCAGCGATTTCTTCTGGAACCATGGCCGGGAGGATGCCAAGGCCGGCAGGCGTCGCACGTTTTTTCGCAAGCTGCGAATAGCAAGCCAGACGCGAGGTGAGGCGCGATTGCGATCACAACTGGCATCCACAAAGAGTGCGTGCTGCGCGCGTACGAAGTGCGAACAAGCCGAACACGAACGCAGTAGGGACGACCATGAGATAGTCGATACGGGACAATCCGACGCTCGGCAACGTTGAGTCTTCTGGTTCTTGCGTCCGCTCGGCTCTTGTCGCAGCATTCGGTATGTCCACCACGCAGCTTCCAGACTCTCAACTCGACCCAGTTAGCGTCTCCGACGCTCTGGGCCGCGAACTGAACGCGGTCGAGGCGAAGAATGCCCCACCGGCACTCTACGGTGCCGGTCGATGGGAACTGCTGTCGAGCGCTCCCCGTGTTTCGCTGGTCGGCTCGCGAAAGGCAAGTTCCTTGGGCGTGCATCAGGCCACGAACCTTGCCGCCGCGCTCGCCCGGCGTGAGATCACCGTGCTTAGCGGCTTGGCGGAGGGGATTGATGCGGCCGCGCACGAGGCCGCGATTCGCATGGGCGGGGAGACCATCGGCGTCATCGGGACTCCTCTCAACGTGTTCTATCCTGCAAAAAACCGTGAGCTGCAACTGCGCATGATGCGCGAGTTTCTGGTGGTGTCGCAATTCCGCGTCGGAACCGCAGGTGGACCCGCGAATTTTCCTCGCCGCAATCGCACGATGGCTTTGCTCTCTGACGCGACGGTGATTATCGAGGCGCAAGACAAGAGCGGATCGTTGCATCAGGGCTGGGAGGCGCTGCGTCTTGGGCGCCCGTTGTTCCTGTTGGAGCGCAATGCAAATGACGCGTCACTGAAATGGCCGAGTGAACTTCTGTCGTTTGGCGCTACGGTGCTACCGGATGAACGGTGGGACGCGCTGTTCGACGTCTTGCCCGAGACAAATGCTCTCCACGAATTCGTCTTCGATCTCTGAGCTCACGGTCGCGTCATACGCGATCTACTCGCCTCGCGGAACTTCCGAACTTTCGAAGCGCTCTCGAGTCATTCGAGACGCAGTGAAGGCCATACGGCCGCCGCTTTTCTCACAACTCATCGACAAGCTGGCCGAAGATGCGCGAAGTTCTGGCCTGCTCGCTGTCCTCGGTTCGGACGTGTCCCTGATCCCTGTTCCCCGAAGCGCGCCGCTGGTGGCTGGCGGACTATGGCCGGCCGGTACCCTCTGCGAGGCCCTCGTCGCCGTGGGCCTTGGCGCCGAGGTCTTGCCCATTCTCACGCGCACCAAATCGGTACAGAAGTCTGCGTTCGCAGCGCCAGGTGGGCGCCCGACCCCTCGCGCGCATTATGAAACCATCGCGGCGGAGCCGTGCGTGCCTGCCGGCACTCGTGTAGTTGTCGTCGACGATTTCGTCACCAAGGGCGCCACGTTCCTCGCATCGTCATGGCGGGTGCATGAGATCATGCCGGCCGTTGAGATCAGTGCATTCGCGATGGTGCGAACGATGGGGTTGGTTCCTGACGTCGATCGACTAATTGCGCCGCACGTTGGACGCATCATCGGCAGTATGGGAAATGCCGATCGACGAGACTAGGTTCGTCCGCATCGCGTTACCGGTCGCGCGCTGCACGATCGCCGCACTCGTCATCTCGAGCGACGTGGGCCCGAAGGACTTGGGGTGACGCTCGGATGGCTCGACAACGCCGGCGTGACTAGAACTTGGAACGGCGTGGTGCGGCGGCTCTGGCTCAATCCAGCTGTGTCACTCGCTGGTAATTGGCAGAAAGGTCACCGCCGCGTATCAATTCGCGATTCGGTGGTTGCTGGGACGAATCGGGATTGCCATTTTGCGATTCGTCCCAACTTGGTCCGGAATGCCCGGCGCTGTGACGGGGCCTCACACGTATCCGCCCCGACGTGTCGAATTGCCTGCCTCTCCACCGCGCGGCGCGCGTGGTCGGTCCTGCGTGCGGTTTGCGCGCGAGCTCTCCGTCCCCATGGTCATGACAGCGACCGCGTCGCTCGTGGCGACGATCCATCGCGGGGGCCGCGTGCCCTTTCTGCAGCTCGCCAACCTCGGCGAGGGGTTTGCGTCCGACATCCGTCTCACGCTCGACTACGAGGGCATGGATGTCAGTTGGTTGATCCAAGGGTGGATTCCGCCGACCATGCCCCCGCACTGGAGCCACCTCGCCGAAGTGTCGGACCAGCCGGGGCCCGCGACGATCCAGGCGACCATCAGGTGGACCGAGGATGCCGGCACAGCCGGCGAATGGAGTGGTGTCGTTTTTCGGTTCTGAGGTTTGATTCTAGGAATGCAGCGAGCGCCAGTGGGGCGCTCGCGCGCGGTGTCTTCCAGTGAGGAATCCGTGCGAGCCGATATTCCAATCATTGTGGACGTGGTGGCCAACGCGATCGAACCGACGGGTGCGTGGGTGTGTGAGACGGAGTCGGATCTCGGGACGCTCCGCGTCTCGGTGGCGTTGCAGCGCAATACCGACTTCCGCGTCACGCTCGTGGGGCGGAATGCGGTCTGGACCGAATGGATGCAGGATGCCACGGCGTTGCGGCGCGCGCTCTTGCGCCTCGATCTCTCGACCGGCGGTGAGCACCACGAGTGGATGCTCGCCGACGACCGCTCGCTGCGCATTCCGGTAGAGAACGTGGCAGTCGGCGTGCCGGCGAAAGTGCGCCGCTATGTCGGCACTGCGCGCGCGGTGCGGCGTCGCACGCGGGACGGGCGCGCCGTCGATCTCGCGATTGTGCCAACTCGGAGTCCGCTGCACGTGCGCGTCGTCGCCGGGTATGTCGACGATGCCGGCGGCCGCGTCCAAACGCGGCGCGCCATCACCACGACGGGCTTCGATCAGGCCAACGCGACCGATCGCTGCACCGAGCTCGGTGTGCTCGTGTACGACGCGATGAACGCGAACGGTTGATGCGACGCTTCACCCAGCAATGCTTGTTGTTCGTCGTGGACTCCGTCGAGATCGAAGTAGACGAGGAGATCGTGCTCAGGGTAGGTCAACGCGTCAACGGGACGTCAGCGCATAACCTATGGAGAATCGGTGGCAAACGGTAACGCGGATTCCAATGCCTCGTTCGTCAATGTCGATCAGCATATCGGTGAGTACTACGTGCATATTGTCGAGTCGCCGAGTGCGGAGGACTTGCTCGACGGCCGCACCGAGGGACGGGCGCTCTCAAGCGTCCTCGAGCTCGCTGCGATCCCGCACACGTATCATCTCGCCGTCGACTTCGAACGCTTCAAGCGATCTTTGAGCGACAGCGTGCTCGAGAATCTCACGCGGCTCAATCGATTTCCGATCATTCATCTAAGCGCACACGGACGGGTTGATCAGATTGGCCGCTGTATCGGCCTCGCACTGACCGATGGGTCCAACGTTCTCTGGCCGACACTCGACGCGCTGCTCGCTCCGATCCACAACGCGACGCAGGGTACGACCTGCGTGTGCTTGTCTGCCTGTAAGGCGGCCCACGGCTGGGAGATGGCGACGCTTCGCGAGAACGAGTCGCCGCTCGACTTTCTAGTTGGGACCACGGAGCCACTCACGTGGAGCGAGAGCGCAGTCGCGTTCATCGCGTTCTACCATCGGCTATTCGGCGGTGCGCCGTCAAATGTTGCGGTTGAAGCCATGAAGGCGGCGTCCGGACATCAATCATTCGGCCTATATCGCGGAAAGCAGGCGCGATTGATGCAGCGAATCTTCAGAGCACAATCGGCGCTTGAGCGCATCACGAACAGACCGGGGCTGAATGGCTAGCTGCGTCGAGCTCTACGCCAGCGAGCAGGTCGTCGGCGCGACGGAGCGGCTCCGACTCTTGAACGCGAGCGGCGCCGCTGCGCGCGCTGGACTGAAATAGCAGAGTGTCTAAGCGACCTAGCTCAAAGCTCGACAGAGATGCGGCCGTTGCATTCGGCGACTATACCCGCTACCAAGTGCCGTGGCTCGTCGCTCGTCGCGTGGCGCTACTCGCATCGTGGCACCGAGAACGGAGCTCAGACGTTGTGGACGGATACGCCGCACGATCGGGTATTCGGATCCCCTCGCGAGGCGGCACGCTCGTAAAGCATCGCGGGATGAGGCTTGGCGCGCACTCTGTAAAACCGCCACGAATTCTTTCGTTCATCGATAATCCGAAGGAGACCCTCAAGTTCTTCCACAAATTCGTCGGCCTATTGAAGGCTGGCACCGAAGGATTCTTCATCGACCAGACGGAGCAGCGCGACATCGACATTTCGGCCGGATTGCTTCTGAAC
Source organism: uncultured Gemmatimonadaceae bacterium (assembly GCA_966096095.1). Classification (GTDB taxonomy): domain Bacteria; phylum Gemmatimonadota; class Gemmatimonadetes; order Gemmatimonadales; family Gemmatimonadaceae; genus Gemmatimonas. Next base: position 113,310 of record CBHTUR010000009.1, read on the forward strand.
GTCATCGCCTATTCAGCCCGGCACCATCTAGGCGTCCGTTTCGGCGGCAGATACCCGCGCGAGTGGCGAGCGCTTGAGATCGTGGTGGCCGCAGGTCTTCCTCCGCTATTCGTTCGAGATCACGTCGCCCTGTCGACGGTAAAGGTCTTCAAAGTACGGCACGGGCACCAGCTAAATGAGGGCGGACAACAGTCGACACCGAAAGAGCGTGTCGCTGATGCCTTTGTGCGATACGTTAAGGAGAGTTTCACTGAGGCTGGGTGCGATCTGGCGCTTGCAGACCAGAACGCGTTGCACAAAATCATTACGGAGGTTCTGGGAAACGCGGAAGATCACGGCGATGGCGTTTGGTGGCTCGCGGGCCACATGCGTAAGCCCCAGCCTGAGCAGCCGTTCGCCGAATGGGAGTTGTCGCTGCTGAATTTCGGAGCGTCGATTTCCGACACGCTCCGACAGATGCCCGACGGGCCAGAACGCGATAGCGTTGAGCAGCTCGTCTCCGAACATCGACGCCAGGGCATTTTCAATTCCGCTTGGACGGAAGATGGACTTTGGACCTTTTATGCCCTGCAGGAGGGTATATCGTCCAACGTAAAGGGGCAGGGTACCGTCGCAGGCATGGGGTTGACGGATCTACTGGAGGCATTCACGAGGCTAGGCGCGACCAATGCGCCGGGATTCCATCCTCGGCTGTGCTTGCTTTCTGGGACGACTCACATCGTATTTGATGAAAACCACGCAGTTACGCGAGACCGCAACGATAGAAGGATCATCGCGCTGAACTCGTCGCGCTCGTTGAGCGATCCGCCAGATGCAGGCACTGTCAGTTCGCTCTGGCCGCCTTTCCCGGGAACACTTGTCGGCATACGATTCTTCCTCGACCCAAGAAATGGCCACGGAAGCAGATAGATGAACAAGCGGGAAACCATACACCTCAAGCCGTATATCGATGACGGAGTGTCGGCGGTTGCTGGGCGACCGCGCGGAGAGCGCGTGCGTGAATTGCTCCAGCTCGACAAGCTCGACCAGCGTGACGACGTCGAATACGATGTCGAGTTCCCGCAATTCGTCGTGTCGGTGATGTCGTCGTTCTTCCTTGGTCTGTTCGATGTAAGCATGTTGACCCTTGGAGTGGAACGCTTCCGCGCGAAATACCACTTCAAGGACCGAGCGGCTCAGGAAGCCCTCGAACAGAGCATTCGTCGACTCAAGCTGCAGGGAACCGGACTCATTCCGTAATCGAATCACACAATGCAAGCTGCGTCTGTTTCGAAAGACGACGGTGATCGCAAGGCAAAGAATGCGGCGCCCTCTCTAAGTGGCACATCTACGCTCACAGCGGGGACGACTGCCCAATCAAGTCAGTGGCAGTGGACCGGAAAGGACGTCGCGACAGTCGGGATCTCGGTGCTTGCGCTGCTTGTGTCCTTCAACTCGTGGCGATTCAACAAGCACACGTTCCGCCAGACGCGCCTCCGCGCGACCTATCATGCGTTGGTAACAGAGCCAGCGCTCGATCAGATACCAACTTGCGCTGACGACCTGGTCAAAGAGTTGTCGAGCTGTGCGGCCAATGTAGAGTCAATCATTCGAGCTTCTCGAACTGTGGCGGAGCTCAATGAGGCGATGATGAAGGCGGCAGAGAGACTAAAGAACTCAGTGCAGCCTATCCGAACATTCCTAACGGTTGCGCTTCGTGCTTGGGGTGACAGCGCGCACTTAGAGGATGTGTCTGACGCGATCGACGAGTGGGAGGCAAACGTCGCTGACGAGATCAACAAGTGGCGATCGACGCCGATTTCGGTCGACGATCTTTGTGTGACGATTCGGGACGGTGAGGCTGCGCTGCTTCGAGTTATCGTCGCGAAAGACAAGGACGAGCACGTCGGCGGAAAGGAGTCGAAAGCGCCTTCGATCTTCACGCGTGCTAAGGCGGGAATAGTAGGCCTCAAGGTTGGAATTGCCACTGGAAGGATATCGGGATCGCGTTGAGCGCGGGCGACGCCGGCTCGGTGTTTCGAGGCTAGCGTCCAATCAGGAGCAACGGCGGCGTGCTAAACCGGATCGATCGAGAGTACGTCGTTCTCAAACGACACGGCGTGTGTGTGCGGAACCGTCTTGAAAACGTACACATCGTACGCAGTGCATCGAGGTGAAATTTCGCCGTAGTTGGTGTGGCGAGTCGCCTCGAACTAGTGGTTGCAGTACAACTCAGGCAAGATCGTCACGACGGTGGCCTAGTAGTCTCACCTTGTCGTGTGCGCGTGCTATCATACGGGTGAGTCGCTGGCGACGAGGCGGGCGGCTCTAGGTTCCGCAATACTGGCAACAGGTGCCATTCTCTCTCCGCCTTCACGCGCTGCTGCATCTGCGCGGCGCGCTCTCCGTCGTGGAAGTCGTGAATCCCACCGACGATACGGTGCATGACGTGACGTTCGTCGTGCTGGTCCGCGGCCAACCGGTGCTCCTCGACCGGCTGACGGATGCGCGCTACCTCGAGATTGGCCCGCGCTCGCGGACGGTCTTGCCGCTCGCCCTACGGGTGGTACCACGCCCCGAGGTGACGTATGAGATCCATGTCGAGCGACGGCGGCCCGACGGTACCCCCGGTGGCGCGGAGTCGGTGCCGTGGGCGATCGACGCGGACGGGTAAGGCCGAGCACCCTGCCGCGGTGATTAGCCCGCGTGGGCGACCTTCGGGCGCCGCGCGGGGCGTGGCCGACCGCGCATCAGTTGCAGCTCTGGCGACGGGTCCTCGTTCGCCAGCACGGTCGGCGCGACGGTCGACAGCGCGAAGCTCGCGACGATCGCGCGCATGTGCCCAGCCTGCGCATACAGTTCTTCCGCGGCCGACGCCGCTTCCTCGGAGTTGGCCGCGACGTGGGTCGTTACCTGATTCACTTGCTCGATCGCTGCCGCGATCTCTTGCACGCTGCTGGTCTGTTCGGCGCTCGCCGACGCGATGGTCTCGATCACGGTGCCGACGCCACGAATCTGCGTGTTGATCGCGACGAGCTGCTCCATGACGACGCCATTCAACGCGACGCCCTCGTTCGCGTGCTGCACGCTCTCTTCGATCAGCCGCGAGGTGTTCTTCGCCGCTTCCGCCGCCCGAATCGCGAGCGTGCGCACTTCATCGGCGACGACCGCGAACCCGCGTCCCGCGTCGCCAGCGCGCGCGGCTTCGACCGCCGCGTTCAGCGCCAACAGGTTTGTTTGAAACGCGATCTCGTCGATCGTGCGCACGATCTTGGCGGTATCGTCGGCGCTGTGCTTGATGCGCGCAATCGCGTGCGTGAGTTGCTCCATATGCTCCACGCCGTGCTGCGTGCTGGTGCTGGCGACGCCGGCTTGCGCGAGCGCCGTCGAGGCGGCCGACGCGTTGTGCGTCGCCTGGGTGCCGAGCTCGGTCAGGCTCGCGGAGATCTCTTCAACGGCGCTCGCCTGCTGGGACGCATCGTGCGCGAGGGACTGACTGCCGGTCGCGATCTGTTCGGACGCCGCGGTGACCTGCGCGGTCGCGGCTGCGACCTCGCCCATGGCGTCGTTCAGATTAGCGATGGTGGTATTGATCGCCACCTGGAGCGTTTGCAAATCGTTGGCGTAGCGACCGTCCACCGTGACGGTCAGATCGCGCGCCGCGACGCGCTCGAGCACTGCGGTCGCTTCGCGCACCGGCGCGACGATCGCGTCGAGCATCTCATTCGTGCCGTCGACGAGCTGCCGATACCCACCGGCAAAGGCGCGCGCATCCGCGCGCACCCCAAGTCGGCCCTCGCGCGCCGCGTCGATGAGCCCCTGCGTCCGCGCGATGACGTCGCGCAGTGCCGCACTCGTGCGCTCGAAGGCCAACACGGCCAGCACGCTCTGGTCAATGATGCCGTCCACGCTGCGCGCGACATCGCCGATCTCATCGCGCGTCGTGAGGTCGAGTTTCGGTGTCCCGTATTCCGCTGACGCCTGCAAGTCGCCGGCGGCGAGGCCTTCCAATCCGCGTTGCAAGTTGGTCACACAGGTGGCGCGTAACGTCTCGACGCGCGCGGCGACCCGCTGGAGGGTGGCGCTCAGGTAGCGTGCGACCATCCCGCCGATGGCCCCACTGGCACACACACTGAGCAGGAGTAACACCACCATCCAGCGGATCGCGCGGGTGGTACTCGCGTGGTTCGCTGCGGTAAACGTCGTCGCGCGCTCCTCCATGGCGACTTTGAGGTCATGCAGCGTGCTCACCACCGCGCGCTCGGCACTCGCGCCCTGCGTGTTCAGATACTCCGCCGCGGCCGCGTTCGGCGCGGCGGCCTGCTTGGTGCTCTGCTTCGCGCTCGAGTTCGCGCTCGGCGCCGCACTAGCGAGCTGCACCACCTGCTCTCGCACCGGACCGAAGCTGCGGTCGGCGGCGACAAACCGATCAAACCGCGCGGTGAGGGCCGTGTCCGTCAGCGCCGCCTGGATTTGATCGCGCAGGCTATCGGCACTCTTGCTCAACGCGGCCAGCTCAGCCTGTTGGCGCCGGCGTACCGCACTGTCCGGTGTGGCCACCAGATCGCGCAAGACGACGCGTTCGCGCTCGATCGTCACGGCGAGGTCGCCGATATCGCCCACGGGAATCACGTACTGGGTGTCGAGGGCGACCGCATCCCGGTCCGAGAGCAACAGGCCGCGCGTGGCCACGACGCCCGACAGCGCGGCAATGCTCAGCACCGCCGCAAATGCGAGGAGCAGCTTCGTCTTGATCTTCCGATTCAAATACCACTGCATCCGACCGCCCAATCCTGAGAGTCCGTGTCCGGCGACGCGACCCGCCGCGCCCGCGCATCGGTTGAGGAGTGTCGGATACTCAGTGAAAAGCTTTATCGGGTTATCCCTGACACGGTCGGGACGATCGGCGTGCGCCGATCAGCTCACGCGCCGATGGAGGAGACGCCGGGCGTCGAAATATCGAAGGTCGTCGGTGCGGTGACGTCGCCGGCCCCGAAAGCGATTCGTCCACAAATGTGCGTAGGGCACCAGAACGAGGAACACCGGCAACTTCCATCATTGAGTACTCGGACCCAAACTTCTTAATCAAGGATCTCACTTCGGTCGTCTAAATGCTCTCACTCACCACGCTCGCTGCGCAGGAAGTCCGCCTGATCGAGAGACTCTCAGCCATTAGAGGATCTCGCGAACAACGGGCAGCGCTCATCGGTGCTGCTGGGCTAGACATCGCATACCGCGCCATTTTGCGTGGGTACCTCTCGCTCGCCGAGGTCCCGGCGTCGTCGCTAGAGGCGGTGAAGCGCGCCGCGTTTCTCGCGTGGCGCGCAATCTCGGAGTCCCCAGAGTCCCGCGCCTTTGGTGCTATTACGCTGGACCAAATCGACGGCGTATTGCTGTGTATCGATCGGCTGCGCTCCGAGCGACGCGATGATAACGAGCTTTGGGCGATCCTCGCACATTGTCACGCGATGGTGCCCACCATGTTTAAACGTCTCACCCCGGAGAGCGCCCTGCGTTTGCTCATCGAGAGTAGCGCGCGCGACGACCACTTCTCCCGGGTGCAGATTCCGAGCGATCCGTGGGAGCGCGGATATCTCGGAATCGTGTTTGCGGCGAGACGCTGCTGAACTTTCCGGCGACGCAATGGAGCCGCGACCTTTCGAGCACCGTGCCGTGAACGGATCAAATTTCATCACGCATCGTTGACCGAAACGCATTGCTGTGCTCAGGCTCGCGCAGCGGGGACACAGAATTTCAATCGACCTTGCTTTGCAACGCGATTCGTATTTTACACGTCACGCATCGAACTCATATCACGACTCGACCGACACCGGAACGCAACCATCGCAGCCAACATGAGTACGATTCGACGTTAGAGCGCGGGGGCAAACTATCGCCGCCCCCGCGCTCGACTTCGACTAGTGAGCCCTGTGCATCACGCCAGCCGCGTCGCGATTACGACGTGCGCGGCGTTCGATTCTGCCGAAGATCAAGTGCCATGCTCCTTCGAACTTGAGGCCACACGACTCGTCCCGCTCGCGCTGACCTTTCGCTGACGGCCGAGCATAGTCATTGACTGCGCTTCATATCGAGCCGCTCCGCGCGGTCTCCGCCCGCTGTGCGCGGTTGTCTACGAGGCCGCAGCAGAGTATTAGAACCATTGGCGAATGACCATCTGTGAACGAACTGTCCCCGGATGTCTCCAGCTCGAGCGGACGTCATCAACGTGAGCGCCCCTGTCGTCAAAACTCTACCGCTCTATGACCGAAACTTCCGATCTCGCAACCGCTATCTCGATGCTTCCGAAGACTGTTAGCGGAGAGGTGCTACGTGATCTCCTTAGTCATCTGCCTGTAGAGTCTCACGTGCCGTTCGTGCAGATGCTTGTCGAGATGCTTCCGGAGACGCCCGATGGTCTTATCGGCGTTTCGCCCAGAGGCCTGAGTCCCGAAGCCGAACGACTCTTTCGTGTTCTCCTTCAACCCCGAGGAAGCTGACATGGCGTGGAAACAGTGTGATCCTTCGCTGCGACTACTCACGTAGTCGACGGATTCACTCAACGAAGGGTGACCGCACGGATTTTGCTTCGCCCTGCAGTAGTTTCAGGCTTGATACTGGCCCGCGCTGCTAATGAGTCGGCGCGAGTGATGACGCTGAATTCGAGGCGGCCACACGCCGCCGGCACGTGCGCTGACATCCCGCTGACGGCGAGAAATAGTCTTAGGCGACTCGCTGATATTCGTTGCCCACCGTGCGCGGTTGTAGCCCATGATGCGCGGTCGACCTTTTGAAACCCGGCTAGCTTCGTTTAGGACCCTCCGTTGGTCCCCGTGACGCTGACACGGCGCTGACGCGTGCGGGCAAATATGTGCAACGGCATTAAGCGTCGGATTGAACTCTCGGCGTCATATGTAGTGGAGTGCTTCGCACGACCACCGAAGAGGGCTGGCACAGACGTAACGCAGTCGCAGGACCTGCTCCGCAGAGTGCGAGCAGCTTTGTACCGGTCTAGTTGATCGAGATCACCTTTTGCCCCTCAAGGAGAATTGCTCGTGTCAAGAGACAGAAAATCATTCGCCAGACGTCGAAGCGCGAGTTCGGGCCAGCATCTCACCCGATGGTGCTATGCTGTCGCCATTGTACTGAGTACGGCCGCCTGGGTCGCCTCGCCTCGCGTAGTCGCCGCGAAAGCCGTGAGAGCGTTCGATGACGAATTGGCGACGTGCCCACCGTATCTGCCGTATTTCGTGCGACTTGGAGCGTTCTGGGATCCACCAACCGTACGAGTGCAACGACAAGACGAGGGAGGTCTCGTTCCGTTTGTGCCGACGGCGTACAACCTTGAAAGCGCGAACGCGCAGGGCATTGGCGACTACGAACCGACGAACGGCCTGTACGCATATGCGAAGCGGGCGAACAATCCCAACATCACGGATCGATATCGCTGGGTGGGCCCATCGACGCAATGGACGTGCATCGGATTTGGCGGTAACGCGTGGGCCATTCAGTACGACTACATCTACTGGGGGACGGCGGTACTGGACGCGGGCAGCGCCGGCGGATCCGGCTCCACGACTACTGGCGGTGGCGAAAGCGGTAACCAGCTGTGCATCGAGTACTACGACTGGTGGTACGATGAATTCGGGCACTATCATGAAGAGGTGACCGGCACCGAATGCTTTCCGGTGGCCGAAACATGACCGCGCCGCGATCTCACTCGCGCGCATCACGTTGCGCACCAGTAGTGTTTTCAGGTCTGGTGTTCGCGTTGCTAGGTTGTGAACGCTCTGGGCCAATCACGTCGGTGACGAGTTCTCACCGTGCAGCGGAGGTAGCGGTGTCGGAAAACCCTGACATGAGCGACGCGGAAATCGTGGACGCGATTGTCGCACTCTTCCCGGTGACTGATCAAGCTAGGGTGCGTCAGGCGCTGCTCGAAGATCGCGTCGCGGCAATCGGCGGTAGCAACCCTAAGCTGCAAGAGCTACTCAAAAAGCGTGCGGCGCTGCGTGCGGCAAGACCGAGTATGGGTACGCTTGCGAATGCCGATCCGTTCGATCTGTCGGATCCGGAACTCCGTAGGCGCGACAAGGAGCGCTTGATGCGCGTGACCATCGCGCTCGTGTCGTCTCTTGAGCGCCAGAACGATCGCGTTGCGGTAACTGCGGACCCTTCAGACTTTCGACAGGTTCTTATTCGCATCAGGCGGGACGGTGCGACGCCGGCAGACGTCGATGCAGGAATGGCGGTCGCACGCGCGATGGCCGAAGGCGTACGCACCGGCACCAAGCCGAATCGACACGCGAGCTCGATACGATCCACGTCTCGGATTAAGGGGACGGAAATGGCCGGAGAAATATTGTCGAGGCTCGTAGCGATGCCATCCAAGCCACTCGCCGACTACGGACTCGCTCAGCAGATCCAAGTGGTGACTCACTCCAAAGATCCTCGAAAGCCGTAACATCGCGCGCTCGACGAACGCGTCGTTTTCGGATCCGCGATGCCTGAGACAAGCCCCACGAGGTCGCAAGCTCTCGTGGGGCCCTCTTTCGAAACGTTGAGTCGAACTCACGTGCCGCCGATCTGACCGCTAGTCGGATCCGGTTCTGTACTAAAGCCGTCGCCGCCATTTGCCGCGATAGCCACCGAGATGGGAATACTGCGGTAGTCTCAACTTGGCAGCCATGCCATCGGCGGTGCGCTCGAGAATTCCACGAGTGCTCGCGGTCGTTTCGCCGGCCGAACGGGCAAGTCCGGCCGGTGGAACTGCGAAATTACGTGCGGCGGTGACACCTGGTGGAGTATGCGGTTGCGCTCGACTCACCGCGGCCTCGCTTCACCTTCCATGTACCCAGTGCAAAAGGAGCAGAGGATGACGGTCAAGCCGCGCTACTTGCGACGCTTGTTTGCATTGTTGGGCGCATTCACGCTCGAGAGCTGCGAGAATGCTTCGCCGCCTCAGCAGACTAGCCGAGACACGGCAACCGCAGCGAGTCTCGCGGCGTCTACACCGCATCCGGTGGACTCCGTGGCGATCAAACGATCGATCGTCGAACGGAGGCGCTTGCACGCGGACACCGATTCGTTCTCTGGAGCCGTCGTGCTTTATCGGCCTCCGCTGACCCGCTACGTCAATTCGCGCACCTCGCTCACGCCGTACTATGCCGGCAGCGGATCGTCATACACGCTCTGGATGCGTGTCAGCTATGTCGCCGACGACTGGCTCTTCGTGCAGTCCGTGACCGTAAAGACCGACTCCGCCACGTACGAACTGACACCGGAGCCCTTCGGCGCGAAGGCAGTGGAGCGTGACAACGCTGACGGCAGGATCTGGGAGTGGTGGACAGTATTTGGCGATGAACAGTTGGTCATGTTGCTCGACATCGTCCACAGCAAGCGGGTCCGCGTTCGCTTCAACGGGCGACAGTACTACAAAGACTGGACGATGCCGGCGGCAGACCTCGCCGCGATTCGTGAGACTATAGACGCGCTGCCGGCTGTGAAGAATTGGATTCACTGAGCAACGTCGAGAAACGTCAACCAACGGGTTCCACGAGAAACAGAACTGCGGCGCATCTCTTCACCCGATGCGCCGCAGGCTGAGTCTCTCATAACTTACGCCGCGCGAGCTTTGGCGTAGTCTCGCAGACAAGTGCGCGCCAACAGTTCACATCTGCTCTTGCGCATCACGCCACGTGTCGCTGACGCCGACAAGGCACACGGTCAGCTGAACGCGATTCATCGTGCGTCCGCCTTCGAGCGAGAACAGTTCTCTCGCACGCGAGTCGCCAATAGCGTTCGAGATCGCGTCCCAGACCACATTCTCTTCGATGGTATGCACTGCGACGTCTCGAACGTGCTCCTCGAAGATCGAGTCTAAACTCTCCAACTCGTGCGAGTCGAGCTCCTTTTCGGCAATCATTTCACCGTGGCCATACGCGTCCGCGTACTTCTCTCTAAGGGTTTCCGCGCGCTCCTTTCCGAGGCGGTCCGCAAGGCGTGAGGCGGTCGTCGTTGGCTGTGTTGGCGTTGTCATCGTGCTCTCCGTGCGAGTGTGAGACTGCGTGAAATACCTCGACCTCGAGCGAGGTGAGGCGACCAACCAATTGCACCCTGCTACGAGCGATTTGCCAGCGTTGCGTCACTGTCGGCGGTGCTGCGCGTGCAGTGATCGAGCCAGTCGATCAGATCACTCCTATGGTACCTGATCGTTCTGTGACCGAGCTTCAGATACCTCGGCCCCAAACGCTTGCACCGGAGCAACGCGAGATGCGGAACCGACAAGCAGAGCAGCACACTCGCCTCGATCGGCGTCAACAAGTCGGCGCCCGCAGTCGTCGGAGCCGACGCAAGCGGCGAGGTGACCTCAGGGATGGCTGCCATGGTGTAGGTAATGCTGAATGAGGCGAGTGCTCATCTCGTCGTTCGTTGAAGCATCTCGATGAATCGATGTCCGCGAGCAAACACTCTTGTGAATCGGCATCGCGATCGCAAGTGCGTATTCATCAACTCTCTCTGAAGCGCCGAGAAACGACAGAAGTTGTTACAATTCACCGTGTATCTTCGCTGTCGAATTGCCGTCGTTTTGAAAGAGCAGAAATGGCAATTGGCTGTCGTCTGATCTGCAAACGACCTCCATGCAGCGCGCCGCCTCCAGCCAGTGACGCGCGCGAGATGATCCGCAGAAGACACGAGTCGTTGACTTGGCCGTCCGCTACCAAGATGTGTAGCAAAAACGCGTATGGCGCGCTGTGAAAGAGAATCCGGCCGCGATTCAACTCGTCATGCAACACGTCGCGCAGCTTCGAGCGCGAAACCATCGTCGATCGCTTCAGCTTCACGTCGGTGCAATTGAGCACCCAGACGTTCTGGGGAAACTGGCGCGGCATGATGGCAATCATATCACCGTGTTCCGCGACGATTGTGCCTGTCAGCGGTTGCTCGACCGAAAAGAAGGCGACGGCGTTGGGCAGGGGCGCTCGCGGTGCGCCTCCGCGGATCACGTGAAGCATCTCCGTCTGCACCGCCGCGGTCATCGATCGAATTCCTCACGGACACAATCGATCGCGTCGGTTCGTTGACCGCCGGCCAGCGTGAGCAGTTCGCGCACGATCGCAACCGGTAGCGTCGTAAACACCAAGTCGCGGCTTTCGGCATTCGCGACATGCGCGGCCACCCGCGTTAGCAGCGGCGCGGGACCGTCAATGGCGGCGGCGTACGGAAGAATCGGCATCGAGCATTCCTCTGGTCGGTGGGATAGTGCGAGTGTTCGCACTATCCGCTGAATATCGCCGACGTTGGACTATTGTCAATACTCGCAATATTGCGAGTCTTCGGAATCCTCGGTACGATCCGCTATGCGCTTGCGACTTCCAGAGCTGCTTGAGGCGGCCAACATGACCGCTTACGCCTTGGCGAAGCAGTCCGACGGCCGAATCTCGCTGTCTACCAGCTATCGTCTCTGTCGGATGAACGGGCGACTGGAGTCGTTCGAGGCGGCGGCGTTGGAAGCGCTCTGCGACGTCCTCGGCGTGACTCCGGGCGAGCTGTTCGAGCGTGACGGGGTGAAAGCCGTGCGCAGCGCGCAGACCGCGACCAGCAGCGCGAAGCGACGATCGACGAGCGACAAACGACGACGTGGTGCGCGCTAGGAGTTGCGGAAATGGCACACTGCGCACGTCGCGCGGTAGTCCAAATGACGAGGGGTAGCCCTTGCGAGCTACCCCTGCGCCACCCTCACTCTGCCGCCTGGCGCCACACCATAGCGGCAGCGGATTGTTAGATCAGGCGCCGACCGAGGTGATCGTAGACGGTGCTGATCTCACCGCGTTCCTTCTTTGCCTTGAGCATCGCATAGAGCGCAGGATCCTTTGACTCTTCGGCGCTGAGCCGCATTTCGCCCTGCCCCGGCACGCGGAACGGGCCACTCCCGCTCGCGGACTCGAAGAGGCGACCGAGAGAACCATGCCCCTTCAGTTCGTCGACCAGATCTGACGCGGACATCGATCGGCCACTGCGCCCCTTTCGCGGCGTTCCGGCATTCGCTTCATCAAGCACGACGACGCTGACGCCATCGGTCGAGAATCCGAGCCGCGGCAGTACGTGCGGCAGCAATCCTTCGACATCGCCGCGCGCGTCTCTGATGGCCGACTCTGCGGCGTTACGCAGTGTCGACGTCTCCAATGCCTTGATACGTACGTCGCGTTTCGCGACCTCGCGCGATGCGCGTTCTTCGGCCTGTTTCGATAGCTTCTCGAATTCACCCTTGCGCTCGAGTTCTCCGCGCTCCAACTCGTCGAGCTTGTCGAGACGCGCCTGAATTTCGGGCGGTATTGCTACGGTTGATGTACTCTCGGACATGGCGGTTCTCCAGAGCGTGAGGATCGAATGCGCGATCGCGCTAACATCGCGCCACCATAGGACGCACCGTACCAAAAGCGCAAGTCCGATCTCGTCGCCCTATGGGAATTCTCTACCGTTAGTAGGGAGACGCACAGACGAGTGTGTCGGCGCCGCGCTCGCTGATTCGTTCTGAGCGATCACGCGAAATGATGCAGGGATTTCTTCTCCTTCCGCTGGAACCTCGCGGCCGTTGATCGGAAGGAACAATCCAATCGGTACCCCAAGGAGCGCGCCGCTCGGAATGCTCTCAGTCGACTGCCCTGACGGAAGCACGATGCTCCGTTCAGATGCTCCGAAGAACGTCTTCTGAAGCCAGATGATGGCGGTGTTGTCGCCAGTCTTCGCTTTGTCGACCAATGCTCTCGCCACCTCTTCTTCTGTTCGCGCGCGACCGCGTTCGATCGCGTCGGCGAAGAAGCCTGGCAGGTACTTCTGAAACGTGTTGCGACTCATGCCGAGACGCGCGGCCATCGATCGGTGTGACAGATTGAGCGCACCCATTTCCTCGACACGCTCGACCTGTTCCGGAGTGGGCTTCTTCGGCGGCTGACCGCGGCGCGAACTGCCCACGATCAGAGGCTTGGGCGGCCAGCGTTCAACGCATCGATGCCTGCGCTGCGCGCCAGATAGGCGTTGAGATACGGCAACGCGGCCATCGCAATCTGTTGCCCGGCGTCCTGCGGCGCCTGTCCGAGAATCGGGCCGCTTACGGTGATGTTGATCTGCAGAAAGACGCCAGCCCCGAGGCCGGCAGAGCGCGACTGCGGCGAGAGCGACGGAACCAGCATCGATGGGACGTTGCCTGAGAACATGGCGCTCGCGATCGCAGCCAACAGCGTGGCCGACTGCTCTGTGGCGGCGAGAATGCCGCGCTCCACTGTCAGTTGAGACGCGGCGATATCCGTCAGCCGCAGCGCTTCGTTGGACGAGATCTGCGTCACCGCACTCGCGACAAACTCACTCCGGCGCGTAGTGCTATCCGCGCTCGTCGGATCGGTGGTCGGCGACGCGCTGCTCGCCGTCGGCGCATTGCGCGCATCAAACTGCTTAATGCGCGCCTTCGCCGTGTCCTGGATCTTCTTAATCGTCTCGGGCGAATCGAGTCCCAAGGCCTTCGCCTGCGCGATCATGTCCTCCACCCATTTCTGCGTCTGCAGAATGAAGGCATCGCGCGACATGTCGGTGGCGTCCAAGAATTCCTGATTCAGGTTGAATAGGAAATCCTTCGACTGATTGGCGAGATCTTTGAGCGCGGTCCCGAGCCCATCGAGGCCGCCATGCACGTCGGTCAGCGCGGCCAGAATCTCGTCCCGCGTCATGCCATACTTGGCGACGATCTCGGCGTCCGACATCTCGGCGATGCTGTCGCGAATGTCGCGCAGTCGCTGCTTGCCTTGGGCGATGCCGTCGAGCGAGGACGTGTCGAACGTGCCGAACAACTGTTGCAACGCGTCCGAGTACTGCCCGAGGCGCGCGCGAAAGGCATCGGCGCCGGTCAGGTCGTTGAGTTCGACATCCACGCTCGCCGTGCGCGCGCGATCGGCCAAGCGCTTCTGACGCGCCGCTTCCGCATCCTGTGCACTCTTGTCCGCCGCGCCGGCTGCATCATCGATCGACTGCACCGCAATGCCAAGCAGCCGCTTGAGTGCATCAAGCAACGGCCGCTCCTCGTCGGTGATCTTGCCGTCCGCGAGAATGCCATTGATCAGATCTTCGACTTTCGACTTGAGCGCCGTCCGGCCGTCGGCCGTGCCGAGATCCGCGCCTTTAAGCACGTCATCCAGCACGCCACCGAACTGGCCGGTGAAGATCTTCGCGAGTTGCGCGAGCTGATCGGGCAGCGACGTCTTGAGCAACGACACGCGTTCATCAAACGCATCGAGCGCATCGGCCAGCGGCTTCAGCACATCGGGCAACTGGCCGATGGCATCATCGATCGACCCGAAGAGCGTCTTCAGGCGATCGATGATCTCTTGGTCTTGGTCGGAGATGTTTCCGTCCGCGGCGAGCGCCGCGAAGATGTCGCGGATGCGCTGCTTCGCCTTCTCCAGCCCGTCCTTCGTCGTCAGGTCGAGATCATCGAACGTGCCGGCGAACTGGGTGAAGATGCCTTCAAACCCGTTGAGGCTCCGGCGCAGCTTCTCGGCCGTCGTGCCCCCGAGCAACGAATTCTGATCATCCACCGTGCGATCGATCTGCGCCCGGCGTCTGGTCTCGGCGGCGGCGGCTTTCTCGGCCGCAATGATGTCTTGCAGCGCGGCGTAGTACTGCTGGCCTTCCTCGGTGACATCCTTGCTGGCCTCTTTGAGCGCCCGCGTGCCGGCGAGTTCCCGTTCGCGCGCGTCCGCCTCTTCGTTGAGCCCAGCCGCGCGCAATTTGCGCACCGCGAGATCTTCGATATTCCGCTTCACCTGCTCGCGCGCCGCCGCTTCGACCTTGTCCAAGCCATCGGCCAGATCGGCGAAGTCTTTCGCGGTCGACGCGATGAGATCGTGATTGACGCCCTTGAGGTTCTTGGTCGCGTTGAAGAAGTCCTGCAGCGAGGCGGCCACTTCGCGCAGCTTGCCCGACGTGACCTCGCCATCGAACGTGATGGTACCGCCGCCTGCGGCTGCCGCCTGCTTGGCGAGATCTTCGGCCTTCTTGCGCGCCTGCTCAATCGCGGCCGTGGCCCCCGTCGAGGGATTCGCCGACGCCACGAAATCGTGCAACGCGACATCGAACTGCCGCGCCGCTTCTTTCAACTGGCGCGCCCGCTCGCGCGCGTGCGTGCCGAACAAGTCGAGCGCATCCGCGATTTGCGCGGCCGCTCCCAAGATTGCGACGGTCGAGGCGATCGCTTTCGACTGCGCCGCGATGCCATTCTTCCCCGCAATCGTGTCGATGAAACCCAGCGACTCGATAATCGGGTTACCCTTGTTGTCCTTCTGCAAATTGCCGTTGCTGTCGAGCTTCGGCCGTTTGAGCGCGCTGCCAAGCCCCGACACGCCCGTGAGCAACGGGCCGAGCACGCCCGCCACGCGCGCCAAGTGTTGACCGCTCTGGCCCAGTGACGTGGCGATGCTTGTGAACTGCGCCGCGACGTTCCCCAACGACGCAGCAATGCCGCCCTGCGAGATCTCCTGCAGGACAGCTTGGATCTGCTTGATATTCTCTTGCGCGTCGAAGAGGCGGCCGGCAAGCTGTCCCGCATGGCTCACACTTTCGTCGTTGTGTCCGTTTCGCAGGCTCTCTGCAAACCGCGCTTGCATGACCGCGAGCTCCTTCTGCCGGGAACGCACGTAGTCGTCTCGAGCGCGAGCATTCCCCCCTAGGAGCTTGGCTTCATTCTGCAACGATTCGATGTTGAACTCGGCGACATCGCGCGCTTGTTGTTCAACCTTGATCTTGTCGCTTTCAGTACGCATCAACTCGGTGAGCGCTCCCGAACTCTCCTCCAACGCCTTCGCATAGTCGCGCAACTCTTTCGCGGCATCATTGGCCAAGCGACGCGACAGCGCGCCTTTCGCCTCGTTCACGCGCTGCGTGACTTCAGCGGCGGGGATCTTCGCCTTCTCGAGCGCGTGTTGCGCTTCGGTGATCTGCTCGTTGAAGCGATCGATCGCGTCGCGTTCATCGAACGAGCGAATCAGTTTGTCGAACGCATCGCGCGCGTTGCGCTGTTCATCGGCGAGCTTCTTGGTCGCACCTTCCAGATCATTCGTGACCTTCGTGACGGGATCGACTTTCGACACGAACGCCACGGCCGCGCCACTGACCGCCTGCAAGCGCTTCTCGACGATGCCCAACGCTTCGCCCAGTCCTTCGCCACCGATGCCGCCACTCTGGAGCGCGCGCAATGCGCCCTGAATGTTGCGCAGCTCCTCAACGCTCATGCCGTCCAACATGCCGGGCGACTTCCGAATCGCCGCGATCGATGGCGCGAGCGTGTTGAACGCCTTGCCGATCTGTCCGTTCGCGAGCTGCTTCGTGGCATCCGCGATCGCGGGACCAAGTGCTTTGGCCTCGCGTCGCGTGGCACTGAAGAGATCGACGAGCAGCTGCAACCCGTGAATCACCGTCGGCAAGAACACATTGCCGAGATCAATGAGCTGCGCGGCCAATTCGCTCTTGAGCGTTTCGGCGAGCGACGCGGCACTCTCACGATTTACTTGCGCCGACGCCCCGACCTTCTTAATCGCCTCATCATACGCCAGCGTCTTGCTGGTGGCACCATCCGCCGCCGCGGACGCTGCCTTCTGTGCGATCTGAAAGTCATTGAGCGTGAGGCCCGCTTGCTGAAACCGATCTTTGTTGCGCCCCAGCGCCTCGTACAGCACACCGAGTGTGCCGACCAAGCCCTTGGACCGGATGTTCGATTCCGAGACCGTCTGCGCGAACGTGTGCAATGCCTTCGCATCATTCACGCGCCCGTCGGCGGCGGCCTGCGTCGCCGCACGCTCGGCACTGCCCGCCTTGTCCAGCAACTCAATCAGGCCTGTCGTGATCTGGCGCGAGTTCACGCCCGCATCCACGAGTACGACCATGGCCGCTGCGGCATCCTGTGCCGTGATGCCCAGCGCATTCATGCGCGTGGCACTGCGCGCGAGCACGCCATTCAGTTCGCTCAGCTCGATACGCCCTTGCGCCATCGCGGCGATCTGGATGAACGCTTGCCGCGCCCCTTCGCCCGTGAGCCCGAACGCATCATGCAAGAGATCGAGCTGATCGGCCAACGGGCGGAGATCCGTTTCGCCGGCCGCATCGCCCGCCAGCGCGAGCACGCGTAAATCGCGGGCGATCTCGGCGGGATCGGATTCGCCCATGCGCGCGATCGCGTTCGCGGTATCCGTCAACGACGCGGCCGTGCGCGGCGTGACCTGGCTCAGATCGATGATATCGCGCTTGAGCGTCGCCAGCAGCCCGACATCCGTGTTGCTCGACAACGCGGCTTGCACATGCCGGAAGCCGGTATCGAAGTCGGCCGCTGCTTTCGTGGCCGCAATGCCCAGCGCAATGACCGCCGTGGCGAGTGTGCCGACGGCGACGTACGGATTGGTGAGCGCGCGCGTGATCTGTTCCCCGGCGTCGCTCGCCGACTTACCGGCGATCTCGAGACTGCCGGTCAAGTCATCGATGCTGCCGACACTCTTGGCGACCGCTGGCGCGACGTTGAGCTTGCCGCCGAGATCCGACAGCAACGACTCCACGCTGTTGCCCAGCTTTTTGATGCTCGCTTCGGCGCTCTTCGTCTGCGCATCGACCTTCACACTGGGGGCGCGCGTGGAGAGCGTCGCCAAGCCCGCGCGCATCTGCGCCAGCTTCGCCTCAAACGCGGTGATGTCGGCATCCAGCTTGGCTTGCAGCGGCTTGCCGTCCTTCGTGGCGCCGAGCTGCGCGGCGAGTTTGCGCGCCGTCGTGAGCTGCGCCTCAAGAATCGAAATGTCGGCCGTCAGGTTGAGCACCGCCGGCGTGTTCCCGACGCCCGGAATCTCGGCCACTTTCTTCTTCGCGCGCGCGACTTCCTTATCGATCGACTTGCCGTCGGCCGTGAATTTGACCGACGCCGTTTCGCCCGCGAACGAGGCAACGATGCGCTTCGAGCGATCGATGTCTTTCTCGAACTGCTGTGTGCGCAGTTCGATGTCGTAGAAAAGGGTATCGAGCTTGGTTTCGGATGCCATGGCAGGTGCTAGGTCGTTGGGCGCTCAGCGTCAGCCTTGGCCTTCGCGCGCTCAGTTGACTCGAACTTCGCGAAGTTCGAGGCGAAGATTTCGCCAAGTGAATACTCGCGCGTGAAGCGCTCCGGTTGGACGTGCAACTCGTCCGCCATCACGCCGAGAAACGCGGCGAGCGGCATGGGATCTCCACCGTTCGCGAACGCGCGGGTACGCTCCGCGATCGCGTTGTTGCGTAGCAGATTCACTTCGAGATAGGCTGCGCGCAGCGCGAGATGATCGCTCGGCGTCAACTCGCGCGTCCACGCCGCAACGGGATGCGATCGCGACGACTCCTCGTCCCACGGAATCCATGCGCCCGGGTGGGTCACGATCTCAGCGAACTCGCTTTGTAGGTAGGCCACGAGATCGGCGCAGCTCTGCAGCGCGACGAGGGACGCGGCTGACTGTTCTTCAAGCGTCGTGAGATGCAGCCATCGCGTCGTTGCCCACTTCAGCGCGACTTGATTGCACGCCAGACGATGAAGCGCCTGCTCGCCCTTCGGATACACGGCGACGCAATCGCCATTCGAGAGAGCGACGTGCACCGGATCGGCCGCCAGCGCAGCACGGAGATCATCCATGGCGAGCGTATCCCAACGCTTGGACGCTGCCTTGGGAGTAAGCGGTCCCTTGCCGTATTCGGTTGAGAGCCACTGCAGATACGAGAGCGCACCAGTCGCGCTCTTGTCCCGATTCGCTGAGCCACCGGGGCGCTGCGCGGCGATAGTCTCCGGCGTGACACCTGGTAACTTCATCACGGCCATCTCGAGCACGGCGATGCGCGCGTCGAGCACATCGCGACCGAGCCAATCGCCCATACGCGCGTTTGATGGATTCGGCGTCGACCGCGCGGGCGGAGTTGTCGTGGTTCTGGTCATCTGATACGGAAACGAGAGAGGTTTGACAGCGAGCCTGGCATCGATGTCGTGCGAACGAGAAAGCGATTTGCTAGGGCGAGCACGCCGCATTCTTGAAGTGGGTCGCCGATTCATCGGCCAACCGCGGAGGAAGCACGATCGGCCAGTGAACGCCCTCGTTCTCTACGCCGGTGTCGTGGACACGAAGCGCCACCCGCATAGCGCGCTCGAAACAGCCGCAAAATCGGCGCGACGTGATGGGAATGTCGAGTCGCTCGAAATACAGCTGTCTCGCTCTGGCAAGCTCGACGGGCGTCATCCCTCGTCCGTGATGGGCGATTGTTCCAGTGACCACGCGAACGACCATCTGCGTGGCGATGACATCGATCATCTTTCGGTCCCACACCGCGATCGCAATACTGTGGCTCGTGAGCGCCATCGTCATTCGGTAGAGGTCTCTGTGCAGCGCCCGACAAGTCGCGCGGTGCACGCGCAGGTCGGATCGCGTCACCGATGAGCGCAATGCCGCCAGCCTCGCGCCCTCCGAGCGAACGTGCGCTAGTGCGACGGACAACAGCTCGATGTCGATGTGCGCGTCGCTCGTGTCCACGATCTTCACGGGGCTTCCTTTCATCGGAACCTCTCCAAGCTGGTCATCAGTTAGCGGCCGACAAATTCGGCCGGTGGGGCCATTCGGATGCCCAATCGTCGCGCGATCACTTCCAGCCGCATCCCCGGATCGTCGGCGTATTGGCGTCGTACCTTGACAATGTGCCCGATACGCTCGGACGCCAGTTCGGGCGTGCCGTACTTCGCGCCGGGACCGCCGCTCTCGTTGACCAGCAGGATGCTCTCCAGTGCGGCCGGCACCTCGGCGTCGCTTGGTTCGTGCGCCGCGCGGTCGGCTTCGGGCTTGAGAAACCACCGCGCAAACGCCTTCACGAAACGCCCGTGTTCGGCGCCAAGAAGGGGATGCTGTCGCGCTGCCCACACCTCAAAGAGCTGATCGCGAATAGCCATCGGAAAATGCGGATACTGCGGCGGAGCGGTGGCCGGGCCCGCGGATCGGTTGGTGCGCGACGAAGGAACACGCCCCACGCCGATTATTTCGTCAGAAATAATCGGAACCCGGCTGTCGATTCGCTGCGCGCCAAGACCTCGATCGCTCGCTGCGTTGCTGCTGGGCGGTCGATCCGTTTGGCCCTGATGCGACCTCGCGGTGCTTCGCCGCGCTGTAGACGTACATACAGGGACATTCCGGGAC
>CBHTUR010000010.1:0-133144 GCA_966096095.1 uncultured Gemmatimonadaceae bacterium
ATGGTGATGCCGGGCGACAACGTGCAGATGACGATCGAGCTGATCATCCCGATCGCGATGGAAGAAGCGTTGCGCTTCGCCATTCGTGAGGGTGGCCGTACGGTCGGCGCCGGCGTCGTGACGAAGATCCTCGCCTAACCGATGTACTGCTTCTAAGTGATCAGTGCGCAGTTCGAGTGTTCAGTGGTCAGAATATTCTGACGACTGAACACTCCCACTGAAAACTGATCACTTAGACGCGGTTCATTTTTTTCCAGAGAGTAACTCAGATGGCTGGCCGTATCCGCATTCGCCTGAAGGCATTTGACCACGCTGTGATCGATCAGGCGTCGGCCGATATCGTGCGTACCGCTGAAAAGACGGGCGCGCAGGTGTCGGGTCCGATTCCTCTTCCGACGAAGACGCAGCGTTGGACAGTGTTGCGCTCGCCGCACGTCGACAAGAAGTCGCGCGAGCAGTTTGAACTGAAGACGCACAAGCGCGTGATCGACATTCTCGATTCGCGTGCCGGCACGGTGGACGCGCTGACGAAGCTCGATCTGCCCGCGGGCGTGGACGTCGAAATCAAGGTGGAGTAGTTCGAAGGGAAGCAGGTGTGGGATGGGCCCGATGCACACGGCGTCGCGCTCAATAGTCCAACGGCGAAGGTAGCCGCGACTCGTACGAATCTGAGGGTGTCATGATCGGTATCATCGGTAAAAAGCTGGGGATGACCCAGCTGTTCAACGAGCAGGGGCAGCAAGTGCCCTGCACCGTGGTGGAGGCCACGCCGAACCCTGTGACGAAAGTCAACACGGTCGAATCGGCGGGATTCGCTTCGGTGGAGCTCGGATACGGCGCGCAGCGCGTCGCACGCGAGAACAAGAAGGGTGAGCGCACGCCGAAGGGCCGTCGCGCGACGAGTGCAGAAGTCGGACATGCGAAGAAGGCGGGGCTTGATGCGCCGCCGGCCGTGCTCCGCAGCTTCCGCATCGACGATGCCCCGGGGAAGAATCCCGAGGTTCCGACGTACACGGTGGGCGATGTAGTGAAGGTCGACATCTTCACGCCGGGAGAGCGGGTGAAGGTGACGGGCACGTCGAAGGGTCGTGGCTTCCAGGGTGTGGTGAAGCGTCACGGCTTCGGCGGTGGTCCGAACACGCACGGTAACACGAAGCACCGTCGTCCGGGTTCAATCGGCGCGGGCACGGATCCGTCGCGCGTTATCAAGGGCAAGAAGATGCCGGGACATTACGGCGCGGCCCGCCACACGGCGATCAGCATTCGCGTGGAAAAGGTGGATGCCGAACGCAATCTCATTTACCTGCGCGGCAGTGTGGCGGGGCCGATCAACGGCATCGTCCTCGTGCGCAAGCAGGGCTGATCATGATGGCTGAAACCAAGACCTTCGAAGCGCCTGTGTTTTCGGCGCAGGGCAAGAAAGGCGGCACGTCGCCGCTGCCCGATAGCACGTTTGACGGCATCGTGAATGTGCCGGTCATGCACCAGGCGGTGAAGGCGTTCCTCGCCAACCGTCGTCAGGGCACGGCCAAGACTAAGACGCGCGGTGAAGTCACCGGCGGTAACCAGAAGCCGTGGAAGCAGAAGGGCACGGGTCGCGCTCGTCAGGGCTCGACGCGCGCGCCGAACTGGCCGGGCGGTGGTACCGTGTTTGGACCGATTCCGCGTGGTTACACGCAGATCGTGCCGAAGCAGGTGCGCGTGCTCGCGCGCAAGAGCGCGCTGAACGCCCGCGCGCGTGAGAACGCGGTGTTGCTCGTCGACGCGCTGGATTACAAGGCGCCGAAGACCAAGAGCATGCTGGCGCTCTTCGACAAGCTCGGCGTGGCCGGCAAGAAGGTGTTGCTGCTGACCGACGGCGTGAAGCCAAACGTGTACTTGAGCGCGCGCAATCTGGCGCACGCGCACGTGATGCCGTACAGCGATGCGAGCACGTATCACATTCTCTGGTCGGATGTGGTCGTGATCGAATCGTCGGCGCTGACCCAGACCACGGCGGAGGGCTAAGCCATGGCGACGATTCATCGCACGATCATGCGTCCGATCATCACCGAGCGTACCTCGGCGGCGTATCAGGACCGCGGGGAATACACGTTCGAGGTGGCGCCGAACGCCACGAAGTTCGCTATCAAGGAGGCCATCGAGCGCCTCTTCGGCGTGAAGGTGACGGGTGTCTGGACCTCGAATGCGCGTGGTAAGGCGCGTCGAGTCGGACAGTCCATCGGCCGCCGTCCACATACCAAGAAGGCGATTGTGAAGCTGCGTGACGGCGACACGATTGCGATCTTCGAGGGCTGAGTCGCATGGGAATTCGTCAGTTCAAGCCGGTCAGCAAGGCGTCGCGTCATCGCTCGGTCTCCGATTTCGTGGAGATCACGCGCACCACGCCGGAGAAGTCGCTGGTTGAGCCGATCAAGAAGTCGGGCGGCCGCGACAACCATGGTCACATCTCGATGCGTCGCATCGGTGGCGGCCACAAGCGCATGTACCGCAAGATCGATTTCAAGCGCGATCGTCACGGATTGGTGGCCGTGGTGCGCGAGATCGAATACGATCCGAACCGGTCCGCGCGTATCGCGCTGGTCGAGTACGCGGATGGTGAGAAGCGCTACATCCTGCATCCGAAGGGATTGAAGCAGGGTGATTCGGTGGTGTCGGGTCCGGGCTCGGATGTGCGCACGGGCAACGCGATGCCGCTGCGCGAAATGCCGCTCGGCACCTCGGTGCACAACGTCGAGCTCAAGATCGGCAAGGGCGGCCAGATGGCGCGTTCGGCCGGTGCGTTTGCGACGGTGCTCGCGAAGGAAGGCGAGTACGTGACGCTCCGTATGGGCAGCACGGAAATGCGCCTCGTGCACGGCAACTGCATGGCGACGGTCGGCGAAGTTGGCAACTCAGAGCATGAGTTGCAGTCGCACGGCAAGGCCGGTAAGAGCCGCTGGTTGGGCAAGCGTCCGAAGGTGCGCGGTGAAGTCATGAACCCGGTGGATCACCCGCATGGTGGCCGTACGCGCGGTGGTCGCAACGTGGTGAGCCCGTGGGGCAAGAAAGAGGGCGTCAAGACGCGCAACAGCAAGAAGTCGTCGCAGCGTCTCATCGTGCGCGGCCGCAAGCGCGGCCGGGCGACGCAGTAACCGCCAGGCGAGCCGAGAACCGATATGTCGAGAAGCATTAAGAAAGGACCGTTCGTTGCTGAGCGCCTCGAGGCGAAAGTCGCCGGGATGAATGCTCGCAGCGAGAAGAAGGTGGTGAAGACGTGGTCGCGTGCGAGCACGATTCTTCCGGAGTTTGTGGGGCACACGTTTGCGGTGCACAACGGGAACAAGTTCATCCCCGTGTACGTGACCGAAAACATGGTGGGTCACAAGCTGGGCGAATTCTCGCCGACGCGTTTGTTCCGCGGTCACGCGGGCAACAAGGCGGCGGACAAGAAGGCGACTGGCGTGCCGAAGGGAGGCAAGTAACCCATGGCCAAGGAAACGAAGACCGGCATTGAGGCGCGCGCCATTCAGCGCACGACGCGTCAGTCGCCGTACAAGATGCGCCTGGTGATCGACCAGATCCGCGGCAAGAGCGTCAACGAAGCGCTCGCGCTGTTGCGCTTCAGCAAGAAGCACGCGTCGGAGCAGATCGAGAAGACGCTGAACAGCGCGGTGGCGAACATTCAGCAGGCGGCGCGTGCTGCCAACACGTCGGTGGATGAAGACGCGTTGGTGATCACGAAGGCTATCGTGAACGAGGGGCCGAAGCTCAAGCGTTGGACGCCGGCGGCGATGGGCCGTGCGACGCCGATGCTCAAGCGGACGAGCCATGTGGAGATCATCGTGGCGGAGGCGGTGCGCTAATGGGACAAAAGACGAATCCGATCGGGTTCCGCCTCGGTGTCACGAAGAGCTGGCGGTCAACCTGGTACGCGAAGAAGGACATGCCAGCGTTGCTCAAGGAAGACGCGCTGCTGCGGAAGTATCTCAAGGCGCGTCTCGACAACGCGGCGATCTCCGACGTGCGCATCGAGCGCAAGCCGGGCAAGGTCGTGGTCACGATTCACACGGGTCGCCCGGGTGTCGTGATCGGCAAGAAGGGCGCGGAAGTTGACAAGTTGCGCGATGAGCTGACGCAGCTCACGGGCAAGGAAGTCGGCATCAACGTGGAAGAAATCAAGCGTCCGGAAATCGAGGCGCAGTTGGTGGCGGATAACATTGCCGCGCAGCTCTCGCAGCGTATCTCGTTCCGTCGCGCGATGAAGCGCGCGGTGCAGAGCGCGATGCGCATGGGCGCGCTCGGCATCAAGGTGAAGGCGGGTGGTCGTCTGGGCGGCGCTGAAATCGCGCGCGTGGAAGGCTATCACGAAGGTCGTGTGCCTTTGCACACGTTGCGCGCAGACATCGACTACGCGACGAGCACGGCGAAGACCACGTACGGCACCATCGGTGTCAAAGTGTGGATCTTCAAGGGCGAAATCGTGGAAGATCGTCGCGGCAAGACCTACTCGACCGGCGCCTGAGGAGACTGAACGATGCTGAGTCCGAAGCGGGTCAAATTCCGCAAGATGTTCAAGGGCCGCACCACGGGCCTCGCGCACCGCGGCGCCGAGTTGTCATTCGGCACGTATGGGCTGCAGGCACTGGAGCCGGCGTGGGTGACGAGCCGTCAGATCGAAGCGTGCCGCGTGGCGATGACGCGTCACATCAAGCGCGGCGGCAAGGTGTGGATCCGGGTGTTCCCGGATAAGCCGATCACGAAGAAGCCGGCGGAAACCCGCATGGGTAAGGGCAAGGGATCGCCCGAAATGTGGGTGGCCGTGGTGAAGCCGGGTCGCATCATGTTTGAAATCGAGGGCGTCACGAAGGAACTCGCTGAGACGGCGATGGGACTCGCGGCGGCCAAGTTGGGTGTGAAGACCAAGTTCGTCGCGCGCGAGGAGGCGGTGACTCATGAAGGCTGAAGAAATCCGCGCACTGAGCGATGACGAAGTCGTGTCGCGCATTGCGGAGCTGGAGGAGGAGCGTTTCCGCCTCAAGTTCCGGAGCGCGTCGGAAGCGCTGGAAGAGCCGTTGCGCCTGCGGAAGATCCGCAAGGACATCGCGCGGTTGCAGACAGTGCGTCGCGAGCGGGCGTTGGGCCTGCAGCGTGGGTCGGCAGTAGCGAAGGCAGCGCCGGCCAAGAAGCCCGCCACGAAGGCGGCAGCGAAGAAGGCCACCAAGGCCAGCAGCCGCTAACCGGGGGACCGAGTCATCATGGCAGACACACAGAACGCGACGGGCGCCTCGCAGAATGGCGCCGCTCTGGATCGCACCGCGCGGAAGGTTCGCGTTGGGCTGGTCGTGAGCGACAAGATGGAGAAGACGGTGGTAGTGCGCATCGACCGGCGCATGCCACATCCGCAGTACGGAAAAATGGTGACGCGGACGCGTCGTCTTAAGGCGCACGACGAGGAGAACTCGGCGAAGGTGGGCGACACCGTGCGCATTATGGAGACCCGCCCGCTGTCGAAGGACAAGCGGTGGCGCGTGGTCGAGATCGTTGAGCGCGCGCGGTAAGGGGACCCAACCATGATCCAGCAAGAGTCCATCGTGAAGGTTGCGGACAACAGTGGCGCCAAGCGCGCACTGGTGATCCGCGTGTTGGGCGGCACGCGCCGCCGTTATGCGGGCCTGGGCGACCGGGTCATCGTGGCGGTGAAGGACGCGCTCCCGAACGGCACTGTGAAGAAGTCCGACGTCGCGAAGGCCGTGGTGGTGCGCACGGTCAAGGAAACGCGGCGCAAGGACGGCAGCTACATCCGCTTCGACGAGAACGCCGTCGTGATCATCAACGACAATGGCGAACCGAAAGCGACGCGTATCTTCGGCCCCGTGGCGCGCGAACTGCGCGAGAAGCGGTACATGAAGATCGTGTCTCTGGCGCCTGAGGTGCTCTGAGATGCGGAAGAACGTGTACTACAAGACCGATCGCGGTCAGCGTTTGGGCCATGGGCGTCATGCGCTCAAGGCGTCGCGTGAAGCGATCCATGTGACGAAGGGCGACACGGTGCGCGTGATGCGCGGCGACGACAAGGGGAAGGAAGGGAAGGTCCTTCAGGTGTACCCCAAGACGGGCCGCATCAAGGTGGACGGTGTCAACATCGTGAAGAAGCACCGCAAGGCGCGCACGGCGGAAGAAACGAGCGGCATCATCGAGATGGCCGCGCCGTTCCACGCGTCGAACGTGATGCTGATCGACTCCAAGTCCGGCAAGCCGACGCGCGTGAAGACGCGCATCGACAAGGACGGCACGAAGGAGCGGGTCAGCGTGAAGAGCGGTGAAGTCATCTCCCGCGCACGCTAACGCGCCGAACCCGAGCAACGACGATGGCAAACGATAAGAAGGCAGCCGGCGGCAAGGCCGGCGCGGCGCCGAAGGGCGCAGCGAAGGGCGGCGGCACGAAGGCGGCGAAGGGCGGCAAGGCGGGACAGCCGCGTCAGGCCGTGGATTTCACGAAGCGCGATCACGCGGGCGCCGAGATCAAGGCGGTCGCGCCGCGTTTGAAGACGCACTATGAGAACACGGTGCGTGCCGTGTTGGCGAAGCAGTTCAGCTTCGGCAACCCGAACGAAATCCCGACGCTTGAAAAGATCGTGCTCAACTGCGGTGTCGGCGAAGCGGTGAAGCAGCCGAAGCTGCTCGACGTGGTGGTCGAGGAGTTGGCGCTGATCACGGGGCAGAAGCCGGTGCGTCGCAAAGCGAAGAAGGCGATCTCGAACTTCGGTCTCCGCGAAGGACAGGAGATCGGCGCGTCGGTGACGCTGCGTGGCGCGCGCATGTGGGAGTTCCTCGATCGCTTCGTGACGGTGGCGTGCCCGCGTATCCGCGACTTCCGCGGACTCGGCACGAAGTCGTTCGACGGTCGCGGCAACTACACGCTCGGCATCAAGGAGCAGATGATCTTCCCCGAGATCAACTACGACATGGTCGAGCAGATCCACGGGATGGACATCACGTTCGTTACGACGGCGAAGAAGGATGCGCACGCGTTCGCGCTGCTGCATCAGCTGGGCATGCCGTTCCGTGGCGATGACAAGCCGGTGACGCCGAAGGTGTCACAGCCGGCTGCAGCGGCCTGACCTCACAGACGGCAATTATTCCATGGCGAAGACGAGCAAGCTGGCCCGCAACGAACAGCGTCGTGAACTGGTGCAGCGTCATGCCCAGAAGCGCGCGGCGCTGAAGGCCACGATCAACAATCCGAAGAGCACGCAGGAAGAGAAGCTGGCGGCGGTGAACGCGTTGCACAAAATGCCGCGCGATTCGTCGGCCACTCGCGTGCGTAACCGCTGCAATCAGAGCGGACGTCCGCGCGGATTCCTGCGCCACTTCGGTTTGAGCCGCATCGCACTCCGGGACATGGCCCTCAATGGGCTGATTCCGGGGGTGCGGAAGGCGAGCTGGTAAGACTGTTAACTGCTTTTAAGTGGTCGGTTGTCAGTTGGAGTTCTCAGTGGTCAGCGTATTCTGACAACTGACAACGCAAACTGATCACTGAAAACTTAGAAGTTTCTTTTCCACTTCCTACAGGTCCGAGCCGCGCTCGGATACCATAGGAGAACCCCGAGCAGATGAGTCTCAACGACCCTATTGCCGACATGCTGACGCGCATTCGCAACGCGTGTGCTTCCAAGCACCGCCGCGTGGACATGCCGGTATCGAAGATGAAGATCGAAATCGCGCGCATCCTGAAGGAGAGCAATTTCATTCAGGACTATCGCACGGTGGATGTCGAGGACGGCAAGCAGGTGTTGCGCGTCATTCTCAAATACGCGCACGGCGGCCAGTCGGTCATTCGTGAAGCGAAGCGCATTTCGACGCCCGGTTTGCGGAAGTACGTGGGCGTTGGTGAGATCCCGCGCGTGCGGAACGGCCTGGGTATGGCGATTCTGAGCACGTCGAAGGGAATCATGTCCGACCGCACGGCGCGCTCCACGAACACCGGGGGCGAATTGCTCGCCCTCGTCTGGTAAGGGGTCCGAGCCATGTCACGTATCGGTAAGCGTCCGGTTCCTGTTCCCGCGGGTGTGTCGGTGTCGATCACCGGCAACACGATCGCCGTGAAGGGACCGAAGGGTGAGTTGTCGCGCACGTTGCCGACGGACATCACGGTGTCGCAGGAAGGGAGCGATCTCGTGGTGAAGCGTCCGAGCGACGAAGAGAAGCACAAGGCGTTGCACGGTTTATCGCGCACGCTTGTGGCGAACATGGTTGAAGGCGTCACGAAGGGGTTCACGAAGACGCTGGAAATCACGGGTGTCGGTTACAAGGCTGAGCCGAAGCCGTACGGCGCGTTGTTGTCGCTGGGCTTCTCGCATCAGATCGAGTACAAGGCGCCGGCGGGCGTGAAGATCAGCGCGCCGAACCCGACGACGGTGGTGATCGACGGATCGAGCAAGGAACTCGTTGGCCAGGTCGCGGCGGAGATTCGCAGCCTGCGCAAGCCTGAGCCGTACAAGGGCAAGGGCGTCAAGTACCAGGGCGAAGTCATCCGGCGTAAGGCCGGTAAGGCGGGAGGCAAGTAATGGCCAAGATCGCGATCCCGCGTACGGATGCAGAACGGCGCAAGCGCCGTCACCTGCGCGTGCGCAAGGCAGTGAATGGCACGCCCGAGCGTCCGCGCCTGGTAGTGTTCCGCTCGCTGAAGCACATCTACGCCCAGATTGTCGACGATGTCGCGCAGCGCACGCTGCTGACCGTTGGCGACGAAGGGATGAACGGCACGAAGTCAGAGCGCGCGCTCGCAGTCGGCAAGTTGGCGGCCGAGAAGGCGAAAGCGGCTGGCATCGCGAAGGTCGTGTTCGACCGTGCCGGTTACCAGTATCACGGCCGCGTGAAGGCCGTGGCAGATGGCGCCCGAGAGGGCGGCCTGGAGTTCTGATCATGGCAAACGCAGCGGGAACCGGTGGCGCGCCAGGTGGCAGCGCCCGCAGTGGTGGTGGAGCTGGCGGTCGCGGACGCGGCGGCCCGGGTGGCGGACGTGGTGGCCCAGGTGGCGGCCGCGGTCGCGGACCGGGTGGCCCGGGCGGCGGCGCGGGTCGCGGTCGTGGTCCTGGTGGCGAAGGCGGCCAGGGCGGCAACGAGCGTGGTCGCGGCGGTCGTGACGGCGGACGTGGTCCGGCTCAGGAGCGTGAGCAGAGCGATCTGGTCGAGAACGTGATTGCGATCAATCGCGTCGCGAAGGTCGTGAAGGGTGGTCGTCGGTTCTCGTTCAACGCGCTGGTTGCGGTGGGCGACGGACAGGGCAAGGTGGGCTTTGCGACGGGCAAGGCCAACGAAGTGTCGGAAGCGGTGCGCAAGGCGGTGGACGCGGCGCGTCGCAAGATGGTGTCGGTGCCCCTCACGGGTTCGACCATCCCGCACGAAGTCGTTGGCAAGCATGGCGCGGGCAAGGTGTTGATGAAGCCAGCGGCGCCGGGTGCCGGCGTGATCGCGGGTGGCGCGGTGCGTGCCATTCTCGAATGCGCGGGTATCAGCGATATCCTCACCAAGTCGTTGGGTTCGACGAACCCGCACAACATGGTGTTGGCCGCGCTGGATGGCCTGACGCACCTCATCACCGTCGAACAGGCGGCGAAGGAGCGTGGTGTTGAGGTCTCCCAGATCGGCTATCGTTCACGGGCGAAGTCGCGCACGGACTCGCATGATCCGCGGAAGGCCGCGCTCATCGGTGGTGCGCCTGCTGCAGGGGAGGTGGCGTAATGCCGCGTACGTTTGTGTGGCATCCGTCGAAGGGTCCGGCCAAGACGCCCAAGCTTGAGGCGCCGGGAACGGGCAAGTTGAAGATCACGCAGGTGCGCAGCGCGATCGGCCATTCGTGGCGGATGCGGTTGACGCTTGCGGCGCTTGGCCTGCGGAATCATCAGGCGAGCGTGGTGCAGCAGGATTCCGCCTCGCTGCGCGGCCAGCTCAAGAAAGTGCGTCACCTGGTGTCGGTGACGCCGGTGGAGGAGTAAGACCGTGGCGAAGAAGGCAACTGCGGAGACCGTCGAAAAGATCGGTCTGCACAACCTGGCGCCGGCGCCGGGCTCGCACCGGGCGCGCAAGCGTTTGGGTCGCGGCCCGGGCTCGGGTCAGGGCAAGACGGCAGGTAAGGGTCACAAGGGCTCGATGGCGCGTTCCGGCCATGGCGGTCCTGGCGGCGGCAAGCCGCATTTCGAAGGCGGCCAGATGCCGATCACGCGTCGTATTCCGAAGCGTGGCTTCACGAACCCGTTCCGCGAAGACGCGCAGGTCGTGCGGTTGAACGATCTCGCCAAGGTTGCGGGCGACGAAGTGACGAGCGAAACGCTGGCCGCGGCCGGCTTGATCCGGGCGGGACATGGCCCGGCCAAGTTGCTCGCGAACGGTGAAGTCGCGCGCGCGTTCACGGTGCGTGGAGTGAAGGTCAGCGCGTCGGCGAAGGCGAAGATCGAAGCGGCCGGTGGCCGCATCGACGGCTAAGACACACCCACTTTCGGGTCTCATGGCGCAAGAGAACAATCAGGCCGCAGCAGCTCTGGCGAACATTTACCGGACGCCAGAGCTCTGGGCGAAGATCACCTTCACGTTCCTGTGCTTGGTGATTTATCGCGTCGGCGCGCACATCACCGCGCCCGGCGTCGACGTACAGGCGCTCACGGACTACTTCACGCGTCAGAACAACGGACTGCTCAACCTGTACGACATGTTCGTCGGTGGCGGTCTGTCGCGCGCAACCGTGTTTGCCCTCGGCATCATGCCGTACATCTCGTCGAGCATTTTCGTGCAGATCGCCGGTGCGGTACTGCCGACGGTCGACAAGATGCAGAAGGACGAGGAAGGCCGGAAAAAGCTGACGCAGTACACGCGTTACATCACCGTCGTGCTGGCACTGGTGCAGGCGTACGGCTTTGCGCTGTTCACGTCGTCGCTGCCAGCGGCCGTGTCGCGTCCGGGTCCGTGGTTCATGGTGCAGATGATGCTGTTCCTCACCACGGGCGCGATCTTCGTGATGTGGTTGGGCGAGCAGATCACGGAGCGTGGTCTGGGTAACGGCGCGTCGCTGATCATCTTCTTCTCGATCGTTGAGCGGATGTGGCCGGCGCTCATTCAGACGATGAACTTCGTGACGACTGGTGCCGTGCCGGTGTTGGCGCTCGTCGTCTTGGGTCTGGTGATGGTCGCCGTCGTGGCCGGTGTCGTGGCCATCACGGTCGCGGCCCGTCGCGTGCTGATTCAGATCCCGCAGCGCACCATGGCGCGTGGTCGTCAGCGTGAAGCGGCGCGCAACTTCATTCCGCTCCGCATCAACACCGCGGGCGTAATGCCGATCATCTTTGCGCAGTCGGTCATCGTCATTCCGGGCGCGCTGGCGCAGTTCAGCGGTAACGCGAAGCTGCAGGAAATTGCGGAGTACTTCAATCCGCAGGGCCCGAACCCGTGGCTCTATTTCCTGCTGTCGGCCGTGCTCATTCTGCTGTTCACGTACTTCTACACGTCCATCATTTTCAATCCGGTGGACCTGGCGGAGAACCTGAAGAAGCAGGGCGGGTTTGTGCCAGGCATCAAGCCGGGTGCGAAGACGGCGGAATACATCGAGCAGGTAGTGGAACGGATTACACTGCCGGGCGCGTTGTTCCTTACGTTTATCGCGCTCATGCCAATCGTGATCGCGCGCATCGTGAATGTGCCGTTCGCGTTTGGTGGCACGTCGCTGCTCATCGTGGTTGGCGTGGCGCTCGACACCATGGCGCAGATGCAGCAGCACCTGCTGCTCCGCAAATACGACGGCTTCATGAAGAAGGGTCGCGTGCGCTTCCGTGGTCGTCAGGCGACGCAGAGCGGCTTCTAAGGAAGCTGGACCCGACGCTTAACCTCCCGCAGGTCGGAGAAGTTCAACGCAGATGCTCCGCACATGATCATTGTCCTGCTTGGACCGCCAGGAGCGGGCAAGGGGACCCAAGGCGAGCGGCTAGCCGCTCGCCTTGACGTTCCTAAGATCGCCACCGGCGATGTGCTTCGGGCTGCCGTTCGCGACGGTACGCCGCTTGGACTCGAAGCCAAAGCAGCAATGGATCGCGGCGACCTCGTGCCCGATGCCGTCATCATGGGCATCATGAAGGAAGCGCTGGCGTCGCCGACTGCTGCTAAGGGCGCAATTCTCGACGGCGTTGTGCGCACGACGCCGCAGGCCGATGGTATTGCGACGATGCTGGGCGAACTCGGTCGAAAGGTCGACGCGATTCTGCTCTTCGAAATCGACGAGGATGAGCTGGTGCGTCGCTTGAGCGGCCGCACCACCTGCGACGCCTGTCAACGCCCGTTCTTTGGTCGTCAGCCTGGCGAAACGTGCGAGGCCGACGGCAAGGTAGGACACCTGGTGCGTCGCAAGGACGACGAGCCCGAGGCAATTCGCAAGCGCATGCAGGTCTATCGTGATCAGACAGCCCCCGTCATCGACTGGTACACGTCGCACGGCGGCAATCTCGTGCGCATCGATGCGTTGGGTTCGCTCGATGAAGTGGAAGCGCGCATGATGAAGGCCTTGGGTCACTAGCATGTCGTTCGGCGGCTCCGCTGCTCCGGCGATGTTGCTCAAATCGCCGCGCGAAATCGAGATCATGGCGCGCGGCGGTGTGATTCTGCGCGGTGCGCTTGTGGCGATGCGCGATGCCGTGAAGCCTGGCGTGAGCACGATGGATCTCGACACCATCGGCGAATCGTTCATTCGCTCGCACGCGGGGGCAGAGCCGGCGTTCAAAGGGCTCTACGGATTCCCTGGCAGCGTGTGCATCTCGATCAACGAAGAGATCGTGCACGGCATTCCTTCACGCAAACGCATTCTCAACGACGGCGATATCGTCACCGTCGATGTCGGCGTGAAGCTTGAAGGGATGTATACCGATGCGGCGCTGACCGTGCCGGTGGGGGAGATCGATGATCTCACCAAGAAGCTGCTCGAGGTGACGGAGCGCTCATTGGCGGCCGGAATTGCGGCCGCGATCCCCGACAATCACGTCGGCGACATTGGCGCGGCGGTACAGAGTGTGGTTGAAGCCGAAGGGTTCAGCGTTGTGCGCGAGCTGGTCGGGCATGGCGTAGGCTTTTCGCCGCACGAAGAGCTGCAGATCCCCAATTACGGCAAGCCCAAGCGCGGCAAGAAGCTCGTACCCGGGCTCACGATCGCAATCGAGCCGATGGTAAACGTTGGCACCGCGAAAACGCGCACGTTGTCGGACAAGTGGACGGTGGTGACGGCCGACGGCAAGCGGTCGGCACACTTTGAACACACGGTGGCGATTACCGAGCAGGGGCCGCGGATTCTGACGCTGTAGCGTCGTCGAGCGACGCCGGTGCCGCTGATCGATTGAGAAGACGGAAACCTCGCGTTTCCGTCTTTCGTTTTCTCCGCCGCCGGCGCACCGTTATCGCGTGACGGACTCATTGATTGCATCGCTCGGCGCGGCGCTCGGTGAGCAGTACGCCATCGAGCGCGAGCTCGGGGGCGGCGGTATGTCGCGTGTCTTCGTCGCGCTCGAGAAATCGCTCGGGAGGCGCGTGGTCATCAAGACCATGCCCGATGGCGGTTGGAGCAGCGGCGCCGTGGAGCGGTTTCGGCGTGAAATCTCGCTGGCCGCCCAACTGCAGCATGCGAACATCGTGCCGGTGCTGAGCGCGGGTGAGGTCGACGGCGCGCCGTTCTACATCATGCCGTTCGTTGACGGCGCATCGTTGCGGCAGCGATTGGCCGGCGGCGCATTGCCGACGCGCGACGCGGTGTGGGTGCTGCGCGATATGGCGCGGGCGTTGCAAGCGGCGCATACGCGTGGTGTCGTGCATCGCGACATCAAGCCTGAGAACGTGCTGCTCGCTGAAGGCGCGGCGCTGGTGACGGATTTTGGTGTGGCGAAGGCGCTCTCGGTGGCGACCGGGAATGACAACGGCATGACGGCAGTGGGGACCGCCATCGGCACGCCTGCGTACATGGCGCCCGAACAGCTCGCGGCCGATCCGACGCTTGATCATCGCGCCGACATTTATGCGTGGGGTGTCGTGGCGTACGAAGCGCTTTCGGGCGCGCGCCCGTTCGCGTCGCTGTCGGGGAGTGCGTTAATGCGCGCGCAGATGACTGAAGCGCCGGCGCCGCTCAATGCGCCGGCCGCGTCGCCAGCGTTGCGCGCATTCATCATGCGCTGCCTGAGCAAAGATCCCGCGGATCGTCCGGCGTCGGCGCGCGAGTTGATTGACGCGCTGGATAACGTGTCGTCGGACGGCGGACTGCACACGTCAAGCGCGTCGCCCGACTCCCGCACTGGGTCTTTGAACGCTGCTCGTCGACTTCGCGTGCTCGTGCCGGTGCTGCTCGCCGTCGCGGCAGTTGTCGCCGCGGGCGTGTGGTGGAGCCGTCGTGACGCGGACGCGCCGACGGTCGAGCGCACGGCCGTCGCGCCCTTCCGCGTCGGTGGTGCGAGTGCCGATGTGCGCTACCTGCGTGAGGGGCTGGGCGACTTGTTGTTGCCGCAGTTGCAGGCGATCCCTGATATGCGCGTGGTGCCCATGTCGTCGTTGTTGGCGCGGTGGCGACAAGAGGCCGGTGACGCGCAGCAAGACTTGGAGCAAGCATCGGCGCTGCAGGTGGCCAAGCGTGCGGGCGCGACGCGACTGGTGGTTGGCGAAATTGTGGGGACGCGCGAGCATCTCTCGATTACGGCACACCTGATTCGCGTGGCTGACGGCGTTGAAGAGCGATCGTCGAAGCAGGAAGGCGCGGCCGACAGCGCCGGCGTGATGGGCGCGCGGCTGCTGATTGAATTGCTGGCCGTTGGCGACGCGGCGACGAAGGAACGGCTGACTGTCGCGAGTGCGATTCGTCCGGCGGCGCTGTTCGCGTATCTCGAAGGCGAGCAATTGTATCGCCGCGGCCGTTACGCGGCCGCCGGCGAGATCTTTGCGCGTGGATGGAGTCTCGACTCGACGTTCGCGCTGGCGGCGCTGCGGGTGATTCAATGCAACGGCTGGCAGCCCTCGCGCCCCATCGACGGGCCGTGGACCGATCGCGCGTGGCAGTCGCGCAAGCAGTTGCACGGCGCCGATTCGTTGATGTTGCTGGCAGTGGCCGGCGCCACGTATCCCGAGCCGATGCCGCGCCTCGAGCTGCTCAAGCTGAATGAACGACTGGCGCAGCAGGGTGGCAGTGCCGAACTCTGGTTTCAGTACGCGGACTTGCTGCTGCACAATGGGGCGACGCTCGATGTCGCGGGCTCCGATTCGTTGGCGCTCGAAGGCTTCAAAGTTGCTGAGTCGATCGATTCGACTTTTGCACCGGCGCTGGAACACCTGCCCGGTCTTTATGCGATTGTCGGCGACAGCGCGCGCGCCTTCGCCGCGCTGGCGCGTCAAGCGCGGGTAGACTCGGTTGGCGACTACTATCTGCTGAGCAAGTTGCTGTTGACGCAGCGATTCGCGAGCCGTCGTGAGCTTGCGCCGGCGCTCGATGCATACGCCGCCCACAACGCGGTGCTTCTACCGCTCCTCGCCCGATTCGCGGAGCTCAACGCGCCGTTAGGATTTCGACCGAGCCTCGAACTCGCTGATACGCTGATGGCGATGGCGCGTCGGACACGCAACGCCGTGACGCCTGAAGAATTCGCGACGGCGACGCGGTTGCTGGCCTGGAATCGCGGCCAGCCGCAGGTTGCGGCGCGAGCGGTAGCCGCCCGTGAGAACATCAAGGAGCGCGCCGTCGAAGTCATGGCTGGTGCACTGTGGGACGGCGACAGCAGTGTGGCGCGCGCGAGCGCGGAGGGGCTTCGGACGTGGCTCGCGACGTCGCGCGTTGGTGACTCGAAGCGGTTACTGGCGCGTTTTGCGATAGCGACGTGGGCCGTGTCGCGCGGCGATACGACGGTCGCGCGCGAGCAGCTCAAAGCGATTGAGCGCGACAGCGTGGCGTTGAACGACGCGTCGCGACGCGCGACACTCGCGCAGGTGTTGCGCGCGCAGCTCGCGGTGGCGGCGCACGCCGCTGGTGCACTCGCCGAAGTGGCGCGCGCCGACACGATGTTGCGTGATGCTCCGCGCGTCGACCGGCAGTACGAGCGGCCCGCCGGCAACCTCGTGACCGGGATCCTGTACCTGGCGCTGAGGCAGCCCGCGAGCGCGCAACGAGTGCTGCAGCGTCGGGACATGCAGGTGGGTATCGACATGTTTGAGGCCCGCCGGCTCTGGCGACTGGCAGATGCGGCGCACGATGCTGGTGATGTGCGGACGGAGGAAGCGGCATTGCGAGACTTCGTGCAGCTCCGTGAACGCGCCGAAGGGCCACTGCGCGATGATGTGCGGGCGGCACAGGCTCGATTGACCCAGCTACGCCCGCGTTGAGCGCGGCTCTGAAGACGACCGCTGCGGCCTGATGGAACTCCTCCGGGATGAGCCGGATACGTGTCTTAATGCCGTTCCTTCGAGTTCAGTCGAAACGTGCTGAACCCGTCAGCTCCCCCCTCAGCCCCTTCCTTTATGCGTGCATTTCATCGATTCGCGCTCGCGACCGGTACGTTGGTTGCGTTGGCGTCATCTTCTCTCTCGGCGCAGACGGCGCCGGTTGTGGCCGATCTCATCAAGGACGTCGACGGCGTGCAGCAGAAGCTCGTTGCGTTGGCGAAGGCGGTGCCGCAAGACAAGTACTCGTGGCGCCCGGGCAAAGGCGTGCGCTCGGTGAGCGAAGTGTTCCTGCACGTGGCGAGCGACAACTACCTGATGCCGGCGTTGGTCGGCGCGTCAATTCCGGTGTCGACGCATCTGGACATGAAGGACTTCAAGACGTTTGGCGCCTTTGAATCGCGCACTGTCACGCGCGAGCAAGCGGTGAGCGAACTCGAAGCGAGCTTCGCATTCCTCAAAGCCGCGATGCAGAAAGCGACGGCGGCCGATATGGGCAAGATGGTCGATATGTTTGGGCAAAAATCCACCACGCAGGCCATGTGGGTTGGTGCCACGACGCACCTGCACGAGCACCTCGGTCAATCGATCGCGTATGCGCGCATGAACGGCGTCGTGCCGCCCTGGAGCAAGTAACGCGCGCGGCGGCTCAGCGACTGCTGACGGGCTTTTTGAGCACCAGCGTCAGCGTCGCTGAGCAACCGGCAGTAACAGGCGCGCGCCCTTCGACCGGGACATAACCCGGCGCGCTCGCAGTGACGAGATACACGCCCTTCTTGAGTGACAATTGCGTGGCGTCGGTGTTGTTGACGCGCATGGTCATTTTGTCGGCATCACCGCCAAGTCGGAGCGATACTTCGGCACCTGGTGGTAACGCGGGTTCCGATTGCACGCGCACCGTGAGCGATGCAAGCGGCGGATCTTCCTTGGGCGAGGGCGCGGGCAATCCTGGTGGGCAGGTGCTCATCACCGCGCGTGCCGCGAGCTCCTCGGGCGGAATGATGACGCGATTGCACGCACTGACCGACGCCAGCGCGAGCAACGGTGCGAAAACCGTGCGAGCTCGCCTCATGCGCCCGACATCGCGCGATCGGCTGCGGCCTCGGCAAGTCGTGCGTGAACGGATGCCGAATCGACGCAGGCGCGGGCATCGCTCGCAAGTTGTGCACCCGCAGCGGCGTGCGTGCCGGTTAGCGATGCGATGTTGACGCGCACGTTGAGTGCGGCGCCTTTACACGCGGCTTCGGCCATGAGCGCGGCGACTGCCGCATCGGTAGCCGCGTTGGTGTTGCCTCGCTCCGCGACGGCGGCCGCGAGTTCCGCGACAGATGCCGCCGCACGCGCGGTTTCAAGCGGCACTTCGGACGCGAAGATCAGCGCGTCCTGAATGGCGAGTTCACGAGTCGCCGCCGATTCCGCAGGTTCTTTCGGCATTGCGTATGCACCGCGCACGCGCTCGTACGAATCGGCATCGCGTTGCACGAGTGACGCGAGCTGTCGACGCAGCGCACTGGCCTTGAGCGACAGTGTCTTCATCTCCTCTTCCACGGCGACGTACTTCTTCTTGCCGATGGTGAGCCCCGCGACCATTTGCGCGAGTGCGGCGCCAAGTGCTCCGGCATGTGCCGCGACACTGCCACCGCCGGGCGTGGGGGTCGGTCCGGCGACACTCGACATGAAGCCGTCGACTGATTCGCCGCCTGCCACGAGGTCCCGCACTTTGCGTTCGAGCAACATGTTGGGCGAGTAGCCGCGCAGTTGCACATGACGCGCACCCGCTTCGAGCAGCACGCGCTCGGGCACGAGACCGACGAGTTCACTCCAGGTGGGCTGCACGCCGTGCGCAGCCGCTTCGGACTTCACGATTTCGAAGACACGATGGAGCGGCGTCTTCTCCGTATCCACGAGGTTCATCGACACTTGCGCCTGACCATCGACTTCGAGGCCCAAGCCCTTCACGTAGCGCAGCCCACCGCTCGAACCGCGAATGGCTTTGGCCACCTCTTTCGCGACGGGCAAATTTTTCGCGTCACCCAGATACACGTTGTACGCCACGAGAAACGGACGCGCTCCGATGGCGGTCGCACCGGCGGTCGGATGCACTTCGGCGTGACCGAAATCGGGCTTTCGTGCGGGGTTGACGCGAATGTCGTCGCGCAGTCCTTCGAATTCGCCACGACGCACATCAGCGAGATTTTCGCGTGCGGGCGTGGTTGCGGCGCGTTCGTAGAGGTAGACCGGAATGCCCAACTCGCTGGCCGCACGCGCGCCGAGTTCACGCGCGAGCGATACGCAGTCGTCCATCGTGGTGCCGTCGAGGGGCACGAAGGGCACGACGTCGGTGGCGCCAATGCGCGGATGTTCGCCTTGATGACGCGTGAGATCGATGCGGTCACGCGCCACCTTCATGGCGGCGAAGGCAGCCGGTACCGCCGCGTCGAGCGACGCGACGGCGGTGATGACGCAGCGGTTATGCGAAGGATCGCTCGACACATCGAGCACATGCGCGCCCGGGGTGTTCGCGATGGCATCGCGAATGGCGTCGATGACCGACTGATCGCGACCTTCACTAAAATTCGGAACGAGTTCGACGAGTGGCATGAACCGCGCAGTGTGAAAACGGGACGTCCCCGCGGGTGGTTACGGGGTGGTACGACAGAGTGTAACCGCTCGCGGTGACTGTCGCGACTAGACGCTGAGCTGCTCCAGAAACCACGGATGCAGCGCGCCATTGCTGGCCACGATCGGACCGCCGGTCACCGGCGCCGTCCGTCCCTCGAGATCGGTCACAACGCCGCCTGCCTCGCGGATAATGAGCACGCCGGCGGCCAAGTCCCACGGGTTGAGATAGAGCTCCCAGAATCCCTCGAAACGGCCGCGCGCGACATCGCACAGGTCGAGTGCCGCCGACCCGGCGCGACGCATCCCGGAGACGAGGGGCATCAGGCGCCGCATCTGCGTCACGTAGCGATCGGCGTGTGCGACGTCCTTGAACGGGAAGCCCGTGCCGATGAGTGCGCGCGCCGGATTGCTGATCGTCGAGACGTGAATGGGCTCGTCATCGACAAACGCGCCGCCACCGGCGATGGCGTGGTAGACGCCGCCGCGCGCGACGTCGTGCACGATGCCCGCCTGCGGCACGCCATCGAGCGCGACGCAGATGGAGACGCAGTAGTTGGGGAAACCGTGCAAGAAATTCGTGGTCCCGTCGAGCGGGTCGACGATGGCCACGAGACCCTCATCGGGCGCGCCGTCGGCACCGAGCTCTTCACCCACCAGACGGATTTCCGGAGCCTCGGCCGCGAAGTGGCGCCGAATGAGCTGTTCCGCGCCGATATCGACGCGACTGACGAAATCAGTGGCGCTCTTTTCTTCCCAGGTGATGGTGTGGCGTGATGCCGATTCGTCGGCGATGAAACGGGCCGCGAGTGCGGCGGCGCCGCGTGCGACCGCGAGCCAGCGCAGTCGCTGTGCCGGAGTGACGTCTGACATGTGATGAGGAGTGGTTTCTCGAATGGCCGACGGCGAATTACGTTTGAAGAATGTCTCGCATCTTCAGCGGCATCCAGCCTTCGGGCGAACTGCACATCGGAAACTACCTCGGCGCCGTCAAGAACTGGGTGCAATTGCAGCACACGCATCCAGGTTCGATTTTCTGCGTGGTCGACTACCACGCGATCAGCGGCAACTACGATCCGGCCGTCCTGCGCGCGCGTCGATGGGGGATGGCCAAGTCGCTGCTGGCGGCCGGCATCGATCCCACCGTGGCGACGCTCTTCATGCAGAGCGACGTGGCCGAGCATACGGAGTTGTCGTGGATTTTTACGACGATTACGCCCATTGGCGATCTCGAACGGCAGACGCAGTACAAGGACAAGTCGTCGAAGATGGAGAGCATTCCGGCCGGCATCCTGATGTATCCGGTGCTGCAGGCGGCGGATATTCTGCTCTATCGCGCCGATCTGGTGCCCGTGGGCGAAGATCAGGTGCAGCATCTGGAGCTCGCGCGCGACACGGCGCGCAAATGGAACGCGCGCTTTGGCGAGGGCTATTTCCCGGAGCCCAAACCGCTGCTCACGCCCACGCGACGCATACTGGGTCTCGACGGACAAGCCAAGATGTCCAAGTCGCTCGGCAACACCGTTGGCTTGCTCGAGAGCGACGACGAAATCTGGCAGAAGCTGCGTCCGGCGATGACCGATCCGGCGCGGGTGCGCAAAACGGATCCGGGCAATCCGGACGTGTGCAACATTTTTCAGTTGCACAAAGCGTTCAGCGATGAGGCCACGCAGGCGAACGTGGTGCAGCAGTGCACGACCGCTGGCTGGGGGTGCATGGATTGCAAGAAGGTGTTGCACGCCAACATGGTGCAGGAGCTCACGCCGATTCGTGCGCGCGCGGCGATGCTCGACGCGGAACCGGCACGCGTGCTTGACGCGATCGCAGACGGGGCGCGGGCGGCCAACGCGATTGCCAAGCAGACGATGGCCGAGGTTCGGGAAGCGATGGGGATGAACGCGGTGCAACCGCCGACGGAGTAGCGGGTGACGTCGCGAAAGGTCGTGATCGATCTGCGCAGCAGCACACCGCATATGCGATTACCCGAATGGGTGGCCGAGCAGTTCCGCTCGCGCGTGCGCGATGGGTGGACGCTGGAAGTGATGGCGGCGAACAGCGTGCCCGTTGGCGGTGCCGGGCACGTCGCGAGCGACGAAGCGATGGCGGCCATTCGGGATGCGGAGGTGTACTTCGGCTACGGCATTCCCGCGTCGTTGATCGAGGCGGGCCCCGCGCTCCGTTGGGTGCACACGATGGCGGCGGGCGTCGCCCCCGCGACGGTGGCGGCAGTGCGCGAGCGCGGGCTCACGTTCACGAACAGTGCGGGGATCTACGCCGAAGGCATCGCCGACACGGTGCTTGGCGGCGTGATCCACTTCTTGCGAGGGTTCGATCTGGCCGTGCGCCAGCAAGCCGCATCGACCTGGGATCAGACCACCTTTCCGCGCGAAGAGAGTCGGTTGCGCGAGGTGGACGAGGTACGGGTCCTGGTGCTGGGCGCTGGCGGGATCGGGAGCGCCGTTGCCCGGCGTTTCTCCGCGCTGGGCGCCACCTGTACCGGCATTCGGCGCCGTCCGGAGCTGGGTCCGCTTCCCGGTTTCCAGCGAGTGGCAGGCCCCGAGAGCCTGGAGATTGAGCTTCCGCAGGCTGACGTCGTGGTGGTCGCCGCGCCGTCGACTGCAGCCACCAATGAGCTTCTCGATCGGGCTCGTTTAGCGTTGCTCCCGCCCGGCGCAATCGTCGTGAACGTAGCGCGCGGCTCTCTCATCAACGAGGAGGCGCTGCTGGAGGCGTTGGAGTCGGGGCGGGTGCGCGGCGCGGCGCTGGATGTCTTTCAGACCGAGCCGTTACCTGCCGATAGTGTGTGGTGGCGGCATCCTCGCGTGCTCATCACGCCGCATGTGTCCGGCGTGGCACCTCGGCGGCAGTGGGAGCGCGCGTTGGCGTTGTTTGATGACAATTGGCGACGGTGGGAGGCGGGCGAACCGCTGCGTAACGTCGTCGATCTCGACGCGGGATACTGAGCTACACAGCGCATCGGTCAAGCCGATACGTGTGGCGGTTTCCGGCGACGAGACCGCAGGTGGTGGCTCAAACCCGGAATTGGCGTGGCGATCGAGCGAATCATCAAAGCAGCAGTGGAGCGCGGCGCGTCCGACGTGCACATCAAGGCGGACGACGTCGTGCGTGCGCGTATCGATGGCCGACTGGTGGCGCTGACCAAGCAAGCGCTCACGGCGGAGCAGACGCGCGCGATTGCGTTGCACTTGATGGGCAATGACGCCGAGAAGGCGAATATCGATTCGTTGCGTGATCACGATGCGAGCTGGGCGGCTCCGGGCGTTGGACGCTTCCGCGTGAACATCATGAAGCAGCGCGCCTCGCACAGCATTGTCATGCGCGTGATTCCGGAAAACGTGCCGACGTTCGAATCGCTGCGATTGCCGACGGTGCTGGGCAAGATCGCGCACACGGAGCGCGGCATGGTGCTGGTGACCGGTGTAACGGGCTCGGGCAAGTCGAGCACGATGGCCGCGTTGGTGAACGCGATCAACGCCGCGTATGACAAGCACATTCTGACGCTCGAAAATCCGATCGAGTTCATTCACACCGATATCAAGAGCTCGGTCACGCAGCGCGAAGTCGGTCTCGATACCGACAGTTTCCGCATGGGGCTGCGCGCGGCGTTGCGTCAGGATCCGGACGTGATCTTGATTGGTGAAATGCGCGATACGGAGACGATCGACACGGCGATGAAAGCCGCCGAGACGGGGCACTTGCTCATCTCGACGCTGCATACGCCGGACGCGCAGACGACGATCATGCGCATTGTCGCGATGTTCCCGCCGGACGAGCAAACGGTGGTGCGTATTCGTTTGGCGGAAACGTTGCACGCCGTGGTGTCGCAACGGTTGTTGCCGCGCGCGAACGGGCAGGGGCGTGTGGTGGCAGCGGAAGTGATGGTGGTGACGCCGACGATTCGCGATTTGATCATCGAAAATCGTATTGGCGAAATTCGTGATTACATCGCGGATGGCTCGCAGTACGGGATGCAGACGTTTGACCAGCACCTCACCGAGTTGGTGACGAACGGCGAAGTGGCGTTTGAAGCGGCACTCGCTGCCGCGACGCGACCGGCCGACTTTGAGTTGGGCTTCCGCATGGGCAAGGGACGCAAGACGCCGGTCGGGCAGCGTGCGGTGGGGCTCAACGCGAAAGTGAGCGCCGCCGCGGGGAAAGTGCCGACGACGCCGATCAACGCCAATCCGGCGGCGGGGCTTGGGCCGAATCCGCTGGGTACCGGTGCGTCGCTCCCTCCGATTGCGACCAGTCCGTCGGGACACTCGGCGGTGACGAGTCCCAACCCGCTGGGGAATGACGCGGTGTTCGGCTCGGGCTTCGAAAGCCTGTTCGGCGGCTGAGATCGCGGCGACGGCCGCAGCGCGAAAAGCACGCGCTGACGGGCCGCGCGAGAGCGAACGGGCTGGTACATTGTGCGGATGACCGCACTTACTCTGGGTGGGCTCATGGTGCCCGCCGTCTCCAATTTCGACGCTCGCGGCGATCTCGATCGCGCGTCATTCGTGGCGAATCTCGATGCGCATCTCGCGCATGGTGTCGACGGCGTGCTCGTAGCCGGCTCCAGTGGTGAGTCGGCGCTGCTTGATGACGATGACCGTCGCACGCTACTGAGCTGGGCGCGGGAGCGTGTGCCGAGCGACAAATGGTTACTGGCCGGCGTTGGCAGTGAGAGCACGCGTCAGACGATTGCGCGCGCGCGCGATGCAAAGGCGGCCGGCGCGACGGCGGCGCTGGTGATTTCGCCGCACTACTTCCTCAAGCGCATGACGGAGGCCGCGTTGCTCGCGCACTTTCGCGCGGTGGCCGATGCGAGTCCGTTGCCGGTGATGCTGTACAACATGCCGGCGTACGCGCACGTCGTGTTGCAGCCGTCGATGGTGCATGAGATGGCGCAACATCCGAACGTGATCGGCATGAAGGACAGCGCCGGCAATTTGCCGATGCTGGCGCAGTATCTCGAGGCGCAAAGCCCGAAGTTTCGCGTGTTGACGGGTAGCGGCGGCACCGTCGTGCCGGCGCTCAACGCGGGCGCATCGGGCGCAATCTTGGCGATTGCATTGTACGCGGGGCCGGCGGTGCGTTTGATGTTCGACTCCACGAGGGCGGGGCGGAGCGACGAGGCCGCCGCGATGCAAGTTCGCATGGCGCCGATCGCGACGGACATTGCCGGCGCATTCGGCCCGGCCGGCATCAAGGCGGCGATGGATCTGGTGGGGCTCAAAGGCGGCGCGCCGCGCAGTCCGTTGCTGGCGCTGTCGGCGGATGAGCACGCGATCGTGAAGGCACGACTTGAATCGGCGGGTGTGCTCCCGTCGTAGGGCCCGCATGGACACGCACACGGGTGGGACAATCCTGACGCTGCT
Organism: uncultured Gemmatimonadaceae bacterium; assembly: GCA_966096095.1. Taxonomy (GTDB): domain Bacteria; phylum Gemmatimonadota; class Gemmatimonadetes; order Gemmatimonadales; family Gemmatimonadaceae; genus Gemmatimonas. The sequence goes on from CBHTUR010000010.1 coordinate 24,426, forward strand.
GCCATTGGCAGCAGCGTTGTTCGTTGGGCTCCTGATGGTCCCGCTGGGTTTCCCGGGGCTCTGGCTGATGCTGGCGGCCGCGACGGCCTACTGGCTGTTGGTGCCGTCGGTCGGGATTGGCATGACCACGGTGCTGGTGGTGCTGGCGCTCGTTTTCATCGCCGAGGGACTCGAGTACACGATTGCGGGACGGTACACGGCCAAGTACGGCGGGTCGCGGCGCGCGTCGTGGGGGGCGATTCTGGGCGGCCTGGTGGGGGCGGTGGTGGGTGTACCTCTTCCCGTGATCGGATCGCTGATTGGAGCGTTCGTGGGGGCGTTTGTGGGGGCGTTTGTGGGCGAGATGACGGTGGAGCGAGGGGAGAGGGCGGAGCCGCATCGCGTGGCGATTGGCGCGGTGGTGGGGAGGGCGGTGGCGGCGGGGGTGAAGACAGGGATTGGGGTGCTTATTGCGGTGCTGGTACTCGTTGCGGCTGCTTGACAGCAGTACTTGGTACTTGGTACCGGTACTTGGTACGGGTATCAACTTCTAGTACGGGTACTGGTACTGGTATTGGGCGGTCTGGAGAGTAGATTTCCTCAACGCCCCGCGGACCGCCCGCGGGGCGTTTTTTTGTGTACGGTTTCGCGGGACTGCGTATGTTCGATTCAACAACGCGCACGATGGTGGTGGTCGGTGCGCAGTGGGGCGACGAGGGGAAGGGGAAGCTCGTCGACGTCTTGGCCGAGAAGGCCGACTGGGTGGTGCGCTATCAAGGCGGCGCCAACGCCGGTCACACGGTGCATATCGGCGAAAAGTCCTTTGTGCTGCACCAGATTCCGAGCGGCATCATGCATCCGGGCGTGCGCTGCGCGATTGGGAATGGCGTGGTGCTCGATCCGGAGAATCTTTTTGCCGAGATCGACAAACTCGTTGCCGATGGCATCGACGTTGAAGGGCGCCTGTATGTGAGTGAGCGCGCGCACCTGGTCATGCCGTATCACAAGCTCGTGGACAAGGCGAGTGCGGCGAGCAAGGCCATCGGCACGACGGGTCGCGGCATCGGCATGGCGTACGAGGACAAAGTGGCGCGTCGTGGCGTGCGGGTGCTCGATCTGCGCTATCCCGAGCGTTTGCGCGAACTGGTGGCGGCCGGTGTCGAGCGGGCGAACGCGCAGCTTGAACGGGGTGGCGCGGCGGAGCGCGCGTCGGTGGAGACCACGATGGAGATTCTGGCTGCGTTGACGCCGCGCATGCTGCCGATTGCGGAAGACGTGGGCCTCTGCGTCCATCGCGCGATCAAGAATGGCGCCGCCGTGCTGCTGGAAGGTGCGCAAGGCTCGCTGCTTGATATCGATCACGGCACGTATCCGTTCGTGACCTCGAGCAATACGACCGTCGGTGGCGCGGCCACTGGCGTTGGTATTTCGCCGATGTCGATTCAATCGGCGCTGGGCGTGGTGAAGGCCTACACGACGCGGGTGGGCAACGGTCCACTTCCGACCGAACTCGAGGAGCCGTTGCACACGCAGGTGCGCACGTTGGGCAATGAATTCGGCGCGACGACCGGCCGTCCGCGGCGTTGCGGTTGGTTTGACGGGGTCGTGGTGCGTTACGCGGCGCGCGTGAACGGACTGACGGGACTCGCGGTGACCAAGCTCGACGTGCTCGACACGCTGCCCAAGCTCGCCATCTGCACGGGTTATACCGTGGACGGTGAACTCTTCACGGAGTTCCCGGCCGATTTGGCGATGCTCGAAAATGCACAGCCTGTGTACGAGTGGTACGAGGGGTGGCACACGGCCACCAACGGGGCGCGTACGCTGGCCGATTTGCCGAAGGCCGCGCGCGTGTATCTCGATCGCATGGAAGCGCTTTGCGAAACGCCGATTTCGTATGTGAGCGTCGGCACGCGTCGCGATCAGATCATTCCTGTGCGTTGACCATGTCGGACGTGGCGTCGGTTGATCTCGCGATCGTCGGCGCCGGTCCGTGTGGACTGGCGGCCGGTATTGAAGCGCAACGAGCCGGGCTATCGGCGGTGCTCTTCGATCGCGGCGCCATCGTCAGCGGCATTGCGGGCTATCCGACGTTCATGACGTTCTTCTCGACGGCCGAGCGTATTGCCATTGGCGGCGTGCCGTTTGTGGTGAGCACGGACAAGCCGACGCGTCGTGATGCGCTCAAGTACTATCGCGACGTGGCCACGCAGTTCAAGCTCGACGTGCGGCAGTTCACGACCGTGCAGTCTTTGTCGCGCGGCGACGACGGGCGATGGTTGGTGACGACCACAAATCGCAGTGGTCGGGCGACTTCGGTGTCGGCGCGGGCTGTCGTGGTGGCGACCGGGTACTTCGGTCGACCAAACCGGTTGGGCGTGCCAGGCGAATCGCTGCCGCACGTGCGACACGGCTATGTCGAAGGGCATGCCACCTGGAACGAAGATGTCGTGGTGATTGGTGGCGCCAACTCGGCCGTCGATGCGGCGCTTGAGATGCAGCAGTGCGGTGGCCGCGTGACCATCGTGCACTTCGCCGACTCGCTCGACAGCAACGTGAAGCCGTGGGTACGTCCAGATATCGATGCATGCCTTCACGACGGCCGGATCAGGGCGGTGTTCGGAGCGCGCGTGTCGCGCATTGAACCGGATGCGGTGGTCGTGAACACGCGCACCGGCGAGCGACGGATTCCGGCGACGCAGGTGTACACCATGACGGGCTATCTCCCGGAGACGGGACTCCTGGAGCAGGTGGGTGTGCCGATCGACGGTGGGACCGGCATTCCGCAGCACGATCCGCAGACAATGGCGACTCCCGTTCCGGGCATCTACCTTGCGGGGGTAATCGCCTCCGGATTGCAGGCGAATCGCATCTTCATCGAGAATGGACGCGACCACGGCGCGTTGATCGTGGCGCACCTCGCTTCACTCTGACTTTTACCGACCGATGGCCGCTCAACCCGATGTGATGGACAAGCTGGTGTCGTTGTGCAAACGACGGGGCTTCATCTTCCAGTCGTCCGAGATTTACGGCGGCACGGGCTCGGTGTGGGACTACGGTCCATTGGGTGTGGAGCTCAAGAAGAACATCAAGGATCGCTGGTGGCACGCGATGGTGCGCACGCGCGACGACATCGAGGGACTCGACGCGGCGATTCTCATGCATCCGCGCACGTGGGAAGCGAGCGGTCACGTGGCCGGCTTCGTCGATCCACTGGTGGACTGCAAAACGTGCAAAGGCCGTTTTCGCGCCGACAAGCTGGAAGATGCGCGCTGCCCGCAAAAGCCCAGCAAACAGCCGGGTCAGCATGACGCCTGCCAGCTGACGGAAGCGCGCAGCTTCAACCTGATGTTCAAGACGTACATGGGCGCGCTGGAAGAGAGTGCGAGCATCGTGTATCTGCGCCCCGAAACCGCGCAGGGCATTTTTGTGAACTTTCTGAACGTGCAGCAGTCGATGCGTCAGAAAGTGCCGTTCGGGATTGCGCAGATCGGTAAGGCGTTTCGCAACGAGATTACGCCGGGCAATTTCATTTTCCGCACGCGCGAGTTCGAGCAGATGGAGATGCAGTTCTTCGTCGAGCCCGGCACGGATATGGAGTGGTTCGAGCAGTGGAAGGCGGCGCGCATGCAGTGGCATCTCGATCTCGGCCTCTCGCGCGACCGATTGGAATTCCATCAGCACGATGCGCGCGAGCTCGCGCACTACGCGCGCGCGGCGTTCGACGTGACGTTCGATTTTGGTGGCACGCTGGGCTTTCAGGAAATCGAAGGCGTGCACAATCGCGGCGATTTCGACTTGTCGCAGCATCAGCAGTACTCCAGCAAGAAGCTCGAGTACTTCGATCAGCAGGCCAACAAGCGCTACGTGCCGTACGTGATCGAAACATCGGTCGGTGCCGATCGCGTGACGCTGGCGGCGATGGTCAACGCGTACCGCGAAGAAGCGGTGGCCGGCGAAGACGAAGGGCGCGTGGTGCTGGGGCTCAAGCCGAGTATCGCACCGATCAAGGCGGCCATCTTTCCGCTCACCAAGAAGGATGGTCAGCCGGAGATGGCGCATCGTTTGGTGAACGATTTGCGTGGTGCGTTCAAGGTGGACTACGACGAGTCGGGCTCAATCGGGAAGCGCTATCGCCGACAGGATGAAGTGGGCACCCCGTTCTGCGTGACGGTCGACGGCCAGAGCACGGGCGACGATACAGTGACGGTGCGCGATCGCGACACGCTGGCGCAGGACCGCATTGCGGCATCGCAGCTCAAGGCGTACCTGGCCGCCAAGCTGGTCGACTGAGCCGGTGGGTGCCGGCGGTGTGACAGAAGTCACGCGCCGGTTGCACGCGTGACGAGAAGTGGCGGCGGATCGCTTAACGGAGCGGCCCGCCGTTCGTCTTATGCACTGTACGCCTGACGGAAACCTGCAGCGTGGTGCTGCGGACACCGCCAGCACATCGGATGAGGGTAGCGCTATGCGTCGTTCCCTGTTGACTCTTGCACTTGCCGTCGTGCTTCCGGTCGCGAGTGCGTCGGCCATGACGTACTCGCAGGACACCACTCACAAAGTGGTTCGAAAGGATGTGAAAAAGGACGCGCGCGAGTTGCGCCAGGATAAGCGCGATCTACGCCAGGATAAGGCCGATCGGCGTCAGGATGCGCGTGACGGGTCGGTGCGCGAGGTGAAGCGCGATACCCGCGAGATCAAGCGCGACAAACGCGAAATTCGGGGCGATCGTCGCGATCTCAAGCGCGACACGCTGCGCAAGAAGACGCCGTAAGGCGCTGACCGAATCGAGACGCTACGGGGTGCCGCTCACGCGGCGCCCCGTGAACGTTTGCGGGCCCGAATGCAGCACGAGCGACGTCAGCGAATCGTTGACGAACTGAAATTCAAATTGCAGGCTCTCATCTTCCCGCAGCATGAAGCGATGCGGGCCGATTGGCGCGAGTTCGTTTGGCGTGTCGCCGTCGAAGGTGGCGATCAGTGTGGTGCCGTCGCGCTTCACGCGTAAGCCGAGCGATCGACCCGGTAATGCGATTTCAAAACGCCCAACGTGCTGATCAAGTTGCGCAGTGCTGAGCGCGATGGGCACTGGGCGCTGTTGAAGGGGCTGGTGCAACAGCACGCGCTCAATTTGCGCGGCCAGGGCGTCCACATCGTTGCCGTCGGTGTTGGACAACACTGCAACCGTCAGAGCACTATCGGGCCAGAACGCGTTGCTGCTCGAAAAGCCGTTAACCGCGCCGCTATGGAGCAGTCGGAGTCGACCAGCAACGGAGTCGCGACCGATGCCGAACCCATAGTGCGATGATCGTGCGGCGCCCTCCGGAGTAATCATGCGCGAATAGCTCGCCGCGTTCAGCACTCGGCCGCCATGCAGGGCGCGATTCCATCGAACCACGTCGAGAACGTTCGCGCACAACGCGCCAGCGCTGAATGGTTGCGAGAGCGACAACGGCGCTGACGGTTGAAAGGCGCCGCGCGCGGCACGTTGACTGCCCACCGCATTTTCGCGCACGTTGGAGTCGTCGGTGCAATAGCGCAGCGAACGAAGACCGAGCGGCTCGGCAAGGCGTTTCAGCACCGATGCGGCGTAGGTGCGATGATCGGCGAGCTCGATAATGCGACCCAGCATGACGTAGCCGCCGTTGTTGTACTTCCAGTGCGTGCCCGGCGCAAAGTCAGGCGGCGCGGAAAAGGCCAGCGCGATGAGCGTGTCCGGACTCAGCGTCTCGGTCATGCGCGATCGCCACGCGACTCCGATGTTCGTATAGCTCGGCAGCCCCGAGGTATGATTGAGCAGTTGCGCGATGGTGACGCCGCGCCAGTTGGCGGGTACCCACGGCAAGTAGCGACCGACCGTGTCGGTGAGCGAGAGACGCCCTTCCTGCGCGAGCTGCAGCACTATGGCGGCGGTGAACTGCTTGGTGACCGAGCCCAGGCGGTACACCGTGGCGGTGGTCGTCGATCGCTTTGTGACGAGGGGATCGGCCAGCCCGCTCGCCCGGACAACGATGGTGTCATGTCCCTGGACCACGGCGACAGCGACCGACGCGAGGCGATGGGCGGCGACGGCGTCGGCGACGAGGGAGTCGATGACGCGACGCTCGGTGGCGTGCGGCGTCGCGGGCATGCCGGTCTGCGCCGCGAGCGGCCCAGGCGCTCCGAGAGCGCCGATGGCCAGCCCGACGGTGGCGGCCGCAATAAAAGCCACGGAGCGGCAGATCGGCGTCATGACGAGCGTGCACATAAGTACTCGAGCGGAGAGAAGGCCGTGCGCGTACGGGGTATGTGAGGATACCTTTGCGCGACGCATGCGCCAACTCGACGAAACCACTTTGGTGAGCGACCTCGCTCTGACCGCTTCCGACACCGCTGCGGCACCGTTGGCGAGCCGCGAGCAGTCGCAACTAGTGCGCGAGTTGCGCGCGGTGCGGGAAATCGCGCACGCGTTTCTGATGGCTGAGCGCGCGGCGGACGTCTATCAGTTCGCGCTGGATCGGGTAACCCCACTGATTGGCGCTGCATTCTCGCTGATTATGCAGATTGGCGGCGATGGCGAGCTGCTCCGGCCCGTGGCCCAGCACGAATGGCCCGCGAAGCATCGCGACTGGATTGGCGCGCTGCGCGTGCGTGTTGGCGACGGACCGAGTGGTTTGGCCGTGGAGCGTCGGGAGCTGATTGAAGTCGCGGATCTGTTTGCCGACCCGGCGCTGGAGCTCTGGTATCCCGTGGCCGAAGAGTTGGGGTTCCGGTCGATTCTGGCCGCACCGCTCGTGGGCGCGAACGGACCGGTTGGCGCAATCGCGTTCTACTTCAGCGATCCGACGGCGGTGAGCGACGAGCACCGGGCGCTAGTGCGCCTGGTTGCGGAACAACTCGCAGCGACGGCCGATCGCGCGGTCTTGATCGAGGCGTTGCGGCGTGCCAACGCAGCGCTGGCGGAGGCCAACGCATCGCTCGAGCGGGAAATTCGCTCGGCCGACGCGGCACGACGTCGGAGCGATCAATTTCTCGGCGCGCTACTGGCCCGCATCGCCGAGGCACGCGGCGAGGAATCGGTGCAAACCACCACGCGTGTGGCCAACGAGCTGGCGCAGCACGAACGAGAAGCGGTCGCGTTGACTCGTGACGACGTCGACCCGCGCGCACCACTGTTGAACGTGTTGCAATTCTGGCGGGGAAGACTGCGGGCAATCGCGCTGACGCACGGCGAGCCGACGGTGCTGCTACCAACGATGCACACCGACGGTGCCGCGCTCGAGCGATTGCTGCAGCTGCTCACCGGTCAGGTGCTGCAGCGCGCCACTGCCAACAGCAACATCTACGCCGACGTCGAACTGGGCCGCGGTTTCGTGGCGCATCGTTTCGAATGGAATGGCGCGCCCATGCCGGACCTGTCGCAAAGCGTCGGGGCGCTGGCAGAGCTGCCGATGGAAAGCGTACCTCGCGATCCATCGATCACGGCGCTCGACCTCGCGCTGGCGGTGGCGCTCGTCCGGCGCTTGGGAGGAGAGGTCCAATGCGATGAATGGACCGAAGAATGGCAGGACGAGTCGAATCGTTATGCAGACGATTCGTCGGGCGACGCGTCGAGACCGACGGTTGCAGGTCCTGCGCAAGGTGTCACACTCGTCTTTCGGATCGACGAAACAGGCGGCTGACAGCGGGGCGGCGCATCGTCAGATTTCATTGGCTGCTCGGACGCACAGGTTGGTGCCACACCAAACCGCGTTGTGCAGCGATGTGAGCCTCGTGAACGTCTTTCCTCCGCCGTACTGCGCATGCACCAGCAATCGTCTCGTCAGCTTCAGTCGTGGACCACGTCGCTCAGCGTTGGCGACGTGCTTGATCGCGCCACCCAATTCTTTACGCGCGGAGGCGTGTACACCGCGTACGTGGAGAAGCGAGGTCCGACGCATCTGGTTTTGCGCGGACAGGGAAACGAGGAGCTGGTGATTGGTGCGCGTGAGGTTCCCGAAGGCACCGCCGTATCGGGTTCGAGCTACTTGTTTGACCAGCAGATTGCGCGCTTTCTCAACAGTCTTCCCCCAGCCGTTGCGACGGCGCCAGCGTCGACTGATTCGACGGCGGCGGGAGCGAACGCGTGAGCCGCTTTTCTACGACTCTGCGCACGCGCGATGAGGCCGTGCAACTCGCAAGCGCGAGCGCGCCGACGGTCTGGACGCTGCGTGTGCAGTGCGCCGAGGCGTGGGATGCCGTGCGCATCGACGTCGTGCCAGAGACACGCGTGCGCGACGTGAAGCAGGCGGCGATGGCCGTGTTGATGCCTGATGTGGATGATCTGGACGGCTACGTGGTGAAATTCAACGGTGTGGAAGTGCGCGATGAGATGGCCTCGGTGCAGATGGCTGCGGCGACGGATGGGTCGATCTTTCTCGTGACGTCGCGGCGTCGGCGGCCCGTCCGGTGAGCGCGACGGCAGCGGTGACATCATCGGCGGCCGAGGCCGAGGCGCTGATTGCCGCGGCGCAACGACTGCGCAGCGAGATTGGAAAGCGCATTGTCGGACAGCACCATGTCGTTGATGAAATTTTGATGGCGCTTGTTGCTGGCGGACACGCCCTGCTGGTGGGTGTGCCGGGGCTGGCGAAGACGTTGATGATCAAATCGCTGGCCGACGCGATGCGCCTTGAGTTTCGGCGCATTCAGTTCACGCCGGATCTCGTACCGAGCGACATCACGGGCACAGAGATCCTCGAAGAATCTCCGTCGGGCGCGCGCGCGTTTCGATTTGTTCAGGGTCCGGTGTTTTCGAACATCGTTCTGGCCGACGAAATCAATCGCGCACCGCCGCGTACGCAGGCGGCGCTGTTGGAAGCGATGCAGGAACACAGCGTGACGGCCGCGGGCTCGACGATGCGGTTGCCGGAGCCGTTCTTCGTGTTGGCCACGCAGAATCCCATCGAACAGGAAGGCACCTATCCGCTGCCCGAAGCGCAGCTTGATCGATTCTTGTTCGACATTCGCGTGGGGTATCCGAACGAACGCGAGGAAATTGATATTCTGCGCGCCACGACCGGTCGTAAGGGCGAACCGATTATTCCGGTGTTTGGCGCTGAAGAGGCGCTCGCGTTACAGCGCCTCGTGCGCGAACTGCCGTGCAGCGATCTGGTGCTGACGTACGCCGCGCAACTCGTGCGCGCGACACGTCCGTCGGAGAGCAACGTGCCGGCGATGGTGAAGCAGTATGTGCGCTGGGGCGCGGGACCGCGCGCGGGGCAGGCACTCATTCTGGGTGCCAAGGCGGCCGCATTGCTCGCCGGCCGCGTGGCGGTATCACCTGCCGACGTTCGCCGTGTGGCGTTGCCCGTGTTGCGCCATCGCATTCTGCCCAATTTCGCAGCCGAAGCTGACGGCATTTCGTCTGAGCCGATTGTTGAAGCGCTGTTGGCGCACGTGGCGCCACCAGCGAGCGCGTTGAACGGCTGACGTCCGTCGGCGGCCACTTGGCATCGCGCCTGTACGGACCGCTGCTCGATGCACTGCGCGGCGTGCGCTGGCCAGCGCGTCGCGCCGTCGGTGCGGCGTTGCCGGGTGCGCATCGTAGTCGCCAGCGCGGCACATCGGGCGAATTCACCGAATATCGTCTCTATCGCCAGGGCGACGATCCGCGCCAGCTCGATTGGAAATTGCTGGCGCGCAGCGATCGTGCGTTCGTGCGATTGACGGACGATCGCGCATTACTCCCAACGTGGTTTGTGCTTGACGGCTCGGCCAGCATGGCGTTTCCCAGTCAGCTGGATGAAACACGGGTGAGCAAATGGCAACTGGCGTGCGGGGTCGTGGTTGGACTGGCGGCCGTGGCGCACGCGTCGGGAGATCCGGTTGGACTGCTAGCGATGGGCGCGCACGGAGCCGTTCGTCAGGCGGCGCGAACACGTCGCGGCACCGTCGGCGACATGGCACGTGCACTGGATCTTCTGCCGGTTGGCGGCGACGGAGCGTTGGCACCGCTGATGACCGCGCTGCCGCTGATGGCGCGCGTAGTGATTGTGTCCGACCTGTTGGGCGACGTGGATGCACTGGTGCGCGCGGCGAGTCAGCGCACCGTGGCCGGTGGGCAAGTGGAGTGCGTGCACGTAATCGCCGCCGAAGAGTTGACGCTTCCGACGGGCGCGTTTCTCGCGCGCGACCCGGAGACTATCGCCACGCAACGTCCGCTCGATCGCGTGGCGGCGCAGCAGTATGCGTCGCGCTTTGCCGAATTTCGGGCCGATATGGCGCAACGATGGCGGGCGAGCGGAGCGGGCTACACCGAAGTGCAGACGAGCGCGAACATCGCGCATGTGGTGCGGCAGATTGCGACGGGAGCCCGCGCCGCCCGCGCGTCGCGTGAGGACCGCGCATGATGTCGGTTGCCCTGCCGTGGGTGTTGGCGGCGAGCGGACTCGCCGTACTGGTGATTGGCGTACTGCACCTGTTGTCGGTACGGCGCCCGCCCGAACTGATACTTCCGACGGCGCGCTTCGTGCCTGATCGTGAGGTGCGCGCTGTGTCGCGCACGGCGCAGCCGAGCGACGTGCTGTTACTCGTGCTGCGCGTTGCCGCGTTACTGTCCGCTGGCGTTGCTGGTGCGGGCCTCTCGTGTGCGACGGGTACCGCGTCGTCGGCGATACTGGTAGTGCGCGACGTTGGAGTGGACGGCGACAGCGCTTCGTTGACGCGCGCGGTACAGGGAGCGCGCGATGGCGGCCGCGAGGTGGTTGTTGCGAGCGTGCCCTATGCGCAGTGGACGCGACCGATCAATGCGGCGGAGGCGGCGGCCGTGTTTCCGATCGCACTGCGCACGGCACACCAAATGCTCATTGGCGATGCCGCAGTGCGCGCCGTCGATTTGCATGTATTCACGACGCGCGCTCCGAACGAGTCCGACATTGCGTGGCGCGCGTGGCGCAGCACGTGGCCGGGGCGCGTGACGGTACATACGCGAGCGGCCAGTGATACCACGTCGCTCACAACCGACAGCGCGCGAGGCAAACGCACGGTGTGGCTGACGCGCGCGCAGGGCGCCGTGGACGACGCGATCGTCGACGGTTTTAAAGCGGCCGGGATTGTCGTCACAGGTGATTCTCTACACGCGCCGGCGGACGCGGCGCATGTGGTGTGGCCGCGCGCGGAATTCACGCCGTCGCGCCGCGCTGCGTTGGTTGCTGCGGGTGCGGTGTTGCCCGGCCAGTGGAGCCGCGCGGACACGCCGTTGCGTACGGACAGCGCGCGCGCGATCGCGTGGTGGAGCGATGGGAGTGTGGCGGCGAGCGAACGTCGGACCACCGCCGGCTGTACGCGCGACGTAGCCATCGCGGTCGATAATGCGAGCGACGCCGTGCTCTCGGCTGAAGCACGCGAGCTTTTCCGGGCGCTCGCCGCACCGTGTGTTACGGCGTCTGCGCCGACGCCATTGAGCGCGCTTACGCGAACGATCGTTAATGGCCAGTTGCCGGCCACGCGAGCAGCCTTGGCGCTCGATGACGCGGACCGACGTTCGCCCACGACGTGGTGGACTGTTGGATTGCTTTCGTTGGCGATAGCACTGCTGCTGCTTGAACGGCGACTGCGAGACGCGTCGTCCGGTCGCACGGAGGTGGTAGAGCGCGAGGCCGAACGCGTGGCTGCACGCATAGCCGAACGAGTGTCGGCGCGGTCATGACGGCAACGAACGTGGTGTCAGGAGAGCCTGGTGCGAGCGCGAACGCGCTGCGCGACGCCGTAAGAGGTGTCGCGAGGACGTTACGCGCATCGCTGATGAGTCGCGCTGCAGTGATTGGAGTGGGCGCCGGCGCAGCCGTTTGGCTCGTGCTATCGCTTGCAGGACGCGCATCGATCGCGTGGATGTCGTGGCCCCTGCAACTCGCCGCCGCGTTAGCTGTGGGCATCGCAGTCGCGTGGCGCGTAGTTGCGCGGGCGGGAATGTTGAACGACGTACGCGCGGCGCTGTGGATTGAAGAGCAGCAGTCGGTCGATTTCGCACTGGTGACGGCCGTAGAGTCGGCGCCATCGTTGCCGCCCTTATGGACGTCGCACGTGGACGGGCGTGCGCATCGCGCGATCGCGTTCGCGCGTGCGCAAGCTGTCCGGGAGCGCTGGCGGACGCTGCGCGCGCCGCTGGCGTTCGCGGTGATCGCACTTGTACTGGCGATCTTTGGCTGGCAACCGTCGACTGCGCGTATAGCCGTGACATTCGACGCGCACGGCGCATCGTCCACTTCCACGCGACCTGCACCTATCGGGACGTGGCGCGTGCGCGTCTCACCACCCGCCTATACGCAACTCCCGCCGCGCGATCTTGGCGATGCGAACACGATCAGCGCACTCGGCGGGTCGACGATTACCATCGATGGCGCAGGTCGCCAACCGGACAGTGTCCGCGTTCGCACGCTCGGCGAGTTGTCGCGCGACTCGATGGCGGGCGCGCGAACTTCTGTTGGCGCGACTACGCTCGAAACGAGCCCGGACGGATGGCGCGCGAACGCAGTGGCGCCGGATGGGCCCGGCGAGGTGCGCGTCGCGCGAGATCAATTCGCGCGTTTGCTGCTCGTTGATGGCGTAGGCGACTCGATCCCGCGAGTGACGCTGACACTTCCGGCGCGCGATAGTGTGCTGCGCACGGCACGCGGCACGCTGAACTTGTCGGCGCGACTTCACGACGATCTGGGGCTGCGCAAGGCGACCTTTGAGTTGGTGATCAGTTCGGGTGAGGGCGAACGCTTCACGGTCAAGGCGCGGCAAGTCGGCGCGCGCGCGCTCAACAATGCTCACGAGGCAACGCTGAGCGCCGCCGTCGATCTGGGCGCGTTACAGCTTGGTCCGGGTGACGTGGTACACATTCGCGCCATCGCGCGTGACGCGCATCCGCTGGCATCGCACGAGGCGGGCACCAGCGAGACGCGCTCGTTTCGGATTGCGCGACCCTCCGAATACGACTCCGTGGCGGTCGAACCGGCGCCGCCGCCCGAAGTCGATAAGTCGTTGCTCAGTCAACGCATGTTGTTGCTGCTCACTCAGAAGCTCGACAGCAAGCGACGCTCGCTCGCGCCGGCGAAGTACGCCGATGAAGCGCACGGATTAGCGCGTGATCAGGCGCGACTGCGTGAGGCCGTCGGCGACGCTGTGTTTCAGCGACTCACCGGCGAGGGCGGCGGCGAACACTCGCACACGGCGGATGACGGACACGATCACGGCGTGGAGGCCATCGGCGGCAAGCTCGCACTTTCGGGCGTGAACGCCGAAGGCATGCTCGAAGAAGGCGATGACTCGCCAGTGATTGCCATCAACAAGCCACTGCTCGAGGCGTACAACGCCATGTGGGACGCCGGCCGAGCGCTTGAGCAGAGCGACACACACGCGGCCATTCCCTTCATGCGCGTCGCGCTCGACGCCATTGAGCGCGCACGGGCTGCGCAACGATTGTATCTGCGCGGCCGTCCGCCCACGGTCATCATCGACCTCAACAAGGTGCGGATGACCGGCAAGGACACCGGCGCGGTGGCCACTCGCGAGGCGCGCGACGTGCTGCCACCCCGTGCCGCGCAGCGGGAAGCGCGATTGTTGCGAGCGGCGACTCTCGCGACGCGCGATGCGTCGGCAGCACGCGACTCGGTGGCCGTGCTCCGACTGGAATCGCTAAGCGACGCGCCTGCGTTTGCGGAGGCACTGCAGACACTGCTGAATCGCTTGACGTCCGCGGCCGGTGCCGATGTAACCGTGGACTTCGTGCGGGCGCGCCGCGCGCTCGGCGGCGTGGCGCGCCTGCCCGCGTCGTCGTGGACACGCGGAGGACCGCCGTGAGCGACCACGACAGCGAGATGTTCGTGTTCGCGACGGCCCAATACGACAGCGGGGACTGGGACTCCGCGCCGATGCTGCCGGCCAATGTCATCGACGCCATCGCGCGATACACGACGCTGCCGGTGGCCCCGCAGGGTGTCGTGGTGCCGCTCGCGTCAGAAGCTGCGCTGCAGTATCCCCTGCTGTTTCTCACCGGACATTTGCCGGTGCGCTTCACCGAGCGCGAGTCTGACGTGCTGCGAAAGTACCTGCAGCGCGGCGGCCTCCTGTTTGTTGACGACCACAATCACGACGTCGATGGCGCGTTTCACAAGACGGTTCGCGAGGAAATCACGCGCATTGCCGGACCGCTGATGCCATTGCCGAAGCAGCACGCGCTCTATCGAGCGTTCTTTGTGTTTGACAACGGACCGCCCACGACCTCACACGAAATGAACGGGTGGGGCGATAACCTGGTGCACGAACATCTCGATGCGGTGTTGCATGGTACTCGCATTGCGGTGCTCTACAGCAGCAAAGACTATAGTTCCGAGTGGAGCTATCACCCCGACAACAAGCGATTTCTCTCGGTTGACAACACCAAGTTTGCCGTGAACATCGTGGTGTACGCGCTCACGCAATGACGGCATCGATTGGGCCTCGGCCGGCAACGCCGCTGCGCGAAAAACTGGCGCGTGGGCTGGCGCTCGTTGCGCTGACCAGCGCACTCGTGTTGGCGTTCGTCCGGATCGTGCTGCCGCCGCTGGGTGCGGAAGAGCGTCCGTCGGTTGTCGTCGCCACGGCGCCGACGGATGAGAGTGGGGACAGCGCGGCCGTACGAACCGCACGGCAACTCGCGTCGGCGATCGCCGCGACGCCTTTTGGTTTTGATACGACGCCGCAACTCGTCACCGTCACCAGCGTTCCGTCGGCCGGCACACGAGCGGTGCTCAGCGCACTGCACGATGCCGGACAAAGCGTGCGATGGACTGATGCACGTCCGCTAAGCGAGCGTGCCGTGATGGCGTTCGCAACCACCCGCGATGTCGCGCCGCAATCTGGTGTGATGCTGCACGCGCAGGTCGAGATTTCCAACGATTCCGCGTTGACTTCGACCGGCACGCTGGTCATTCGCGACGGCGTCGGCGCGCTCGATTCGATTGCGCTCACGCGAGGTTCGGCGGCGCTCAGCGTGCGAGCTGTGCGCGTGCAAGCGCCCGTGCGGGCAGAACTCATGGTGGCGGGAAAGCGCATCGCCGAGGCGTCAGTCATGGATGCGTCGGCGCCCAACGTGCGTGGCGTTCGCATATTCGCGCGCCCAGGATGGGAAGCAAAATTCACCACCGCCGCGCTCGAAGAGGCCGGGTGGACCGTCGACGGCTCGCTGACAATCTCGCCGACAGCGCGTGTCTCAATGGGCGCGGCGAGCGCAAAGGCGGCGCGCGCGCTCGATACTGCGCAGCATAGCGTCGCGATTGTGCTCGACAGCGGTGTAGTCGCGGCGCGGGTCTTGGAGCGATTCGTGCAACAAGGTGGAGGCGTGGTGATTGCCGGCTCAGCGTTGCGTGACGCTGGTTTGGCATCGCTGGTGTCCTCCCACATCGAGGACGAGCGTCCGGCAATTGCGGGTGCGCTGCTCACGGACGAACCGCGACGTGGTCTTGCGGCGTACGTGTTACGCGCGACGCCTGCCGCTTCGGTACTCGAGCGTGAGGACGCGAAGCCGCTCGTGCTGGCGAGCCGAGTAGGAGCGGGGCGCGTGGTGTTGAGTGGTTATCGCGACACGTGGCACTGGCGCATGGAAGGACGCGATGAGTCGGCGGAGGCGCACCGACGTTGGTGGAACTCGCTCGCCAGTGCGGTGGCTTATTCGCCGAGCGCGGCCGATCGGCAGGCATCGCTCGAAGCCAGTTTCCCCGGTGACGCGGCCCCAACCGCAGACCTGTACGCGCGCTTGGGTGAACCGCTCGCCGCGGGCGCGTCGACCACGACGTCGCGCGTGCCGCACACTCCGCGCATTCCGCTGTGGCTGCTAATCACGATTGCGAGCGCAGCTCTGCTCGTGGAGTGGGCCTCGCGGCGATTGCGCGGCGCGCCGTAATCGCCGCGCCATAATCGGAGCGCCGTAATCGGGCCCGAGGTTGCGGCTAGAATTCCACCTGTGCGCCCAACTCCACCACGCGGTTCGACGGCAGACCGAAGTACTCGGTGGCCGAGCGCGCGTTGCGCGACATGACAGAGAATACGTACTTCCGCCAGCGTGCCATGTTGCCGGACTTCGTGGGCAACAGCCGCTCGCGACCGAGATAGTAACTCGTCTCAAGCGCGCGCGCGCGAATTCCGAATGCGCGGCATCGCTCAATGACTGCGGGCACGTTGGGCGTTTCCATGAAGCCGAACGTAGCGATGATGCGGAAGAATCCGTTGCCAAGCGGCTCGACGGTCAGCTGATCGTCTTTGTCGACCGTTGGCACTTCGGCCGACTGCACTGACAACAGCAGCACTTCTTCATGCACAACCTGATTGTGTTTCAGGTGATGCAGCAGTACGACGGGTGCGCCCTTGCCTGCGCCCGTCATGAAGACCGCAGTGCCGGGAACCCGATGCACGTTGCGGCGCGCCAGGTCAGACAGCAACAGCTCAAGCGGAAGGGCGCCCTGCTTCATAATGCTGACGAGACGCGAGCGCCCTTGCTTCCATGTGAGCATGAGCATGAACAGCACACTCGCGAGCACCAGCGGTACCCAGCCGCCGGCGACAATCTTCACCAGGTTCGCGCCGAAGAACGCGAGGTCGATGGTGAGGAACGATCCGGTCAGCAGCAGCACTGTCCACAACGGCCACTGCCAACGACGGTACGCGACCACGGCGAACAGGAGGGTGGTAATCGACATCGTGCCGGTAACGGCAATTCCGTACGCCGCCGCCAGCGCGCCGGCGGTCTTGAACGTGACGACGAGCGCCAGGCATCCAACCATGAGCGCGATGTTCACTTCCGGCACGTAAATCTGTCCGGCTTCATGCTCCGACGTGTGCACGATGGTGACACGTGGCACGTAGCCGAGCTGCACGGCTTGTTGCGTTAATGAGTACGCGCCGGAGATGAGTGCCTGCGAGGCGACAATGGCCGCCGTAGTGGCGATGCCGATGAGCGGAAAGAGAAACCAGCGCGGCGCCAGCATGAAGAACGGATTTGCGGCGGCGGCCGGATCGCGCAAGATGAGCGCGCCCTGTCCGAAATAGTTGAGCAGCAGGGCGGGCAACACCGCCGCGAAAAACGCGAGGCGGATGGGGCGCTTGCCGAAGTGGCCCATGTCGGCGTACAGCGCTTCGGCACCGGTAATCGCGAGCACGACAGAACCCAAAATGATGAACGCGTGCTTGCCGCCGTTCAAAAAGAATTTGACGCCATACCACGGGTTGAGCGCGGAGAGGACCTGAGGCGACCGAGCGATTTCCACCGCCCCGAGCGCGCCGATCGTCACGAACCACAACAAGACCACGGGACCGAACACCGCACCCAAACCGGACGTGCCGTGCTTCTGTGCGAGAAAGAGCACGAGCAGAATCACGAACGCGAGCGGCACCACGTAGTGCGTGAGCGACGGCGCGGCGACGACGAGACCTTCAATGGCGCCAAGCACGGAAACCGGCGGCGTTATGATGCCATCGCCGTAGAGCAACGCGGCGCCGAACAATCCGAGCATGATGTATGCGGTGCGGCGACGTCGATGACCGCCGTCGTGTTCGCGCTGCAGCACCAGGGCAAGCAGCGCGAGGATGCCGCCTTCGCCACGGTTGTCCGCGCGCAGAATGAAGACGATGTATTTGACGGCGACGACGAGCAGAATCGACCAGATGATGAGCGAGAGCACGCCGTACACGTTGGCCACAGTTGGCGCGAGGCCGTACACCTCGGAGAAGCACTCGCGCAGCGCGTAAAGCGGGCTGGTGCCGATGTCGCCGTAGACGACGCCCAGAGCGCCGATGGACAGCACCAAGAGGCGCTTGGTCGACAGTTTGCCGCCCACCGCGGCATGACTGCCCGTCGGGTGTGTGGCTGTTTTTGCTACCGGTGCTTCCGCCTGCGCGCTCACCGAACTCCCTCGCTCTCCGGAGGCGCCGTCCACCCTCATGAACGGTGCCGTCTCGGCTGATCCAGGATAACCGATCCAAGCCTACCGATGACGACGACGCGACCGCATTAACAGCGGCGCTCCGAGTACAAAGATTTCACAAAGATTGGGACGAATCGGCTCGTTGTGCGTGCTAGACCAGCGCGCCCACGTCGGCTCCGGGCGCCCGGAAAACGAACTCGCTGCCTCCGCCGCTCCTCGGCTGATGATAAACAACGCCGCCCTGCACCTGGGCCAGCCGTTGCGCGATCGACAGCCCGAGTCCGGCGCTGCCGGCGTCGGGCGGACTGCCCTCCGGACGGTAGAACGGTTCGAAAATTCGCTCGCGTTCGCGGTCAGGAACGCCCGCCCCACGGTCGGCCACGACAAACTCCAGAAACTCACCGCGCTCGCCCGCGCGACGCACGGAAAGCTCGACGGCGGTTTCCGTCGGCGAATACTTGAGCGCGTTCTCGATCAGGTTGACGACGATACGCAGCGCATGCTGAAAGTCGAAGCGCCCCACGAGCAACGGTTCGGATGTATCGAGCGCGACGTGAATCGTGCGCGCGCCTGCGGCGCCACTGACACGCTGCAGCGCCACGCCCAGGAGATCCTCCGCGGCGTTGAGCTCCGCATTAACCGCCATTGCGCCGCCGGCTAAGCGCGAGAGATCGAGCAGATCCGCGACGAATCGGTTGAGCCGATCGGCCTCGGCCTCGATAATGAGCGCGCGATCGTCGCCGTGTGAACTCAAATCGTGCGCCAACGCCTTGATGGTGGTTAACGGCGTGCGCAGATCGTGCGAGACGCTGAGAAGCAACGCGTCCTTCAGGCGATCGGCTTCGCGCAGCGCTTCGGCGTGCTCGGCCTGACTCGACAGTCGCACCCGCTCGACGCCGAGCGCGGCGTAGTACGACAGGGCGCTCAATAGTCGTCGTCGCGCCGCGTCGAGCCGAAGCGTCGTGTGGTGCACCAGCACAAGCACTCCCACGGTGCGACCTCGCACGCTCAATGGCAGCAACAACGCTTGGGCGTCGCTCACTTCGAAGAACACCGAAGCCTGTGTGGCGGTTGCCGTGGCTTCGCCGAAGCGAAGTCCGCCGTCGCGGCGCGCGGCAGCCGGGCGTCCATTCCGCGCAACCCAACTCAACAAATTGGCGCGGTCAGGTAGTCCGGGGGCGCGCGCGATCGGTGGCTCACTGGCGGCGCGGGCCAGCGGCGCGTCGCCGCTCTCGGCCGCGAGATGCACCTCACCGGCATCGTCCAGCAAGTGAACTTCGCAGCGCGCGAGATCGAGTGACGAGCGAATCATCTGCGCCACCGCCGTGAGAGCATCTTCCGCGCGACTCGCGTTCAGCGCTTCCGCACCGAGCGCTGCCAGTCGGTCAACTTCGTCGGCGCGCTCGCGAGCCTCGCGCGCATCGCGCTGCGCGTGCGCCAGGAGATGCGTCGCCACAATGCTGGTGACGAGGAACGCGAAGAGCACCAGCCAATCGACACGTGCCGCAACGGCAAACGTGTGATAGGGCGCGACGAAAAAAAAGTTGAAGACCGCGAACGACAGCACGGCAATTGTGACGCCTAACGCCCGTCCGCCCAGTGCACTCGAACCGAGAACGAGCACGAGCAATGCAAGCACGATGTGCGCAGCGCTCAGACTCTCGCGCACCTGGAGCAGCGCGAACGTGACCAACGCCAGCGCTGGGATCCAGATCACCCATTGCATCCACCCGCGGCGGTCTCGTGGCGTTGCCATTCAGCTTTGAATGTCGAAGCGGTACCCAACGCCGGCTTCTGTCATCAGGTGCTTGGGGCGTACGGGATCCTGCTCCAGTTTGCGGCGCAAGCTTGCCATGTGAACACGCAGATACTGTTGCGCGTCGCCGTGCGCGCGCGCCCACACTTGAGCGAAAAGGTACGCATGCGTGAGCGTGCGGCCGTTGTTGGCGGCCAGTACGCGGAGCAGATCCCACTCAGTTGGTGTGAGGTGAACCGACGCTCCGTCGCGCGTGACCTGTCGTTTGGAAAGGTCGATGGCCAGCGCGCCAGCGCGCACCACCGTTTCGGTGGGCGTCGCGCCTGCCATGGAAGCCCGGCGCAGTTGCGCGCGAATGCGTGCGCGCAGCTCCACCGGACTGAACGGCTTGGTGACGTAGTCGTCGGCACCTGCATCGAGCAATTGGGCCTTTTCGAGGTCGGAATGACGCGCCGACAGGACGACAATCGGCACCGTCGACCAGGAACGGACGTCGCGGCACACGTCTACGCCCGCCATGTCGGGAAGCCCGAGATCGAGCACGACCAGATCGGGGCGATGCGCGGCCACCAGGTCGCTTCCTTCGCGTCCGGTGGCTGCCTCGAGCACGCGCAGCTCGTCATCTTCCAACGCGCGACGAACAACGCGCCGAATCTGCGGCTCGTCGTCAATCACGAGAACGGTCTGGGGCTGCATGGCTGCAATATGACTAAATATCTGCGGAACAGCAGCACGGCCCGCTTATCGATTCCATGGTAGCCGCATGACGATTTCCGTAGCGCTCATCTCACACGCCGACTGCGGCCGACATGATACGGGGTGGGAGCACCCCGAACATGTAGGACGACTTCGCGCCATTCCGCGCGCGCTGCGCAACGAACCCACGCTCTTCGACGCGCTGGTGCATCTCGAAGGCCGGCACGCCACGCGAGAGGAACTGCAACTCGCGCATGATGCCGCCTACATCGATCGAGTCGCCGCGCTCGTGGCGTCGGGGGGCGGGCGGCTCGACCCCGACACGGTTGTCAGCGAAGGATCGTGGGATGCCGTGACGGCGGGCGCGGGCTGCGTACTCGATGGCGTGGACATGGCCTTTGACGGCCGAGCCGTGCGCAGTTTTTCGGCGGTCCGGCCACCGGGACATCATGCGCTTCGCGATCGGGCGATGGGATTCTGCGTTTTCGGCAACGTGGCCATCGCGGCACACTACGCCCTGTCGCGACACGATTGCCAGCGCGTGCTGATCGTGGACTGGGATGTGCATCATGGCAACGGCACGCAGGCACTCGTCGAGCACGAGCCACGCATCCGCTTCGTGTCGATGCACCAATGGCCGTGGTATCCCGGCACGGGTGCGGCGGACGATCATGGTCCGCACGGATCGATTTTCAACGTGCCGATGTCGCCGGGGCTCGCGCCCGAGCGCTACATGTCGGCGTTGCTGACCGCGATCGACTCGGCTACCGATGGCTGGATTCCCGACCTTGTGCTTCTCAGCGCCGGATTCGACTGCCTCGCCGGCGACCCGTTGGGCGCGTTCACACTCACCAACGCGGACATTGATACGCTAACGCGTGCGCTGGTCGCGCGAGCGGATCGGTGGTGCAGCGGGCGGCTGGTCAGCGCGCTTGAGGGCGGATACGCACCAGACTCCGTTGCCTCGGCGGTCATGGTGCACTTGAACGCGCTGCTGCCGTGACAGGCATCGCAGCGATCGTGGAGGGCAGAGGACTTGGCCAGCCGACGAATTTCCGCGTAGCTTCTGTCTTATGACACAGCCCGTGACGGACGCGCTTCCGCGTACGATTTATCGCTCGCCCGCGGGCGCCGATGTCGTGGATTGCCACCCGCGCGAGGTGGCGCAGTTGCTGGCCGAGGGTGGTCCGTTGTGGGTGGATATCGACTCGTCCGTGCGCACGCAGCATGCGCTGCTCGAGAAGTTGTTCAAGTTTCACCCGCTCGCAATTGAAGACACCCTGAATCCCAATTCGCGCGTCAAAATCGAAGAGTACGACGGGTACCTGTTTATCATTCTGCGCGGCGTTGGCTTCGCGGAGAGTACCGACGATCCGTACGATCTCGAAACGAAAGATCTCTACTGTTTTCTCGGCCCGACGTATCTGGTGACCGTGCACACTGGTCCGCTGCCATCAGTCGAGCGGGTGGCGGAAACCATGCGCCGCTCCCCCGATTTGTTGGCACGCGGCGTTGAGCGCGCACTGCACGCGATTCTCGATCAAACCATCGACGAATACTTCCCGATTCTCTCGCGCATCGACGAGTTTCTCGACAGCCTGGAGGAGCGCGTCTTCGCGGCCTTCGACGAAAATTCGTTGCGCGACATCTTCGTCGTGAAGCGACTCGTGCTGTCGCTGCGTCGATACCTGCAGCCGTCGCGCGAAGTCATGAACGTGCTCACGAACCGGCCCAGCACGCTGCTGACGGCCGACGCGCAGCTCTACTTTCGCGATATCTATGATCACGTGCTGCGCATCAACGATACGCTCGACACGTATCGCGATCTGTTGAGCAGCACGATGGACGCGTACCTGACGCAGGTTTCCAATCGGTTGGCGTTCACCACCAAGGCGCTGTCGGTGGTGGCAACACTTTCGCTGCCCTTCGTGGTGGTGAGCGGCATGTGGGGCATGAACTTCACGCACATTCCGCTGTCCGGCTCGCCGTACGGGTTCTGGATTATGCTCGTGGGGCAGCTGGGGTTGGGCGCCGTGCTGCTATACTTCTTGCGGCGCCGGCGACTGGTCTGAGTCGCGCAGTCGCGCGCGTTCGTTACCCCCTTTCTCCCTACCGACGCATCGATGTTTTGTCCTGAGTGCGGGACATGGAATCGCGCGGCCGCTGCCAAGTGCACGCGTTGCTCGGCAACGCTGCCCGAAGTCAGCGCGCCCCCCATCGATATTCCCGACGAGGAGTTGCGGGAACTGCGTCATGCCACCGGCAACCGCTACACCATCGTCAAGCGCCTTGGCAGCGGCGGCATGGCGCATGTATACCTCGCCAAGCACGCGACCTTGGGCCGCTCGCTGGTGATCAAGGTGTTGCACAAGACGCTCGCGCAGGAATCGGAAATGCGCGAGCGCTTCCGTCGCGAAGCCGAAGCTGCGGCGCGCTTGGTGCACCCGTACATCTGCGCCATCGCCGACATGGGCACGCTGGGCGACGTGGACTATCTCGTGATGCCGTACTACGCCGGTGGTTCGCTGGCCGACCTGCTGGCGCGCCAGAAAACCGTTGGCGCAAACAGTGCAGCGGCGATCGCCGCGCAAGTGTCGTGCTCGCTCGACTACGCGCATCGGCACGGCGTGGTGCATCGGGACATCAAGCCGGACAACATCCTTTTCGACGAAGACGGGAACGTTGCCCTGACTGACTTCGGCATCGCCACGGCGCGATTCCACGGTCGCCTCACGGCATCCGGTCGCGCGATGGGCACGCCGCACTACATGTCGCCAGAGCAGGCGATGGGTAAGCTCGTGGACGGTCGCAGCGATTTGTATGCGGTCGGACTGTTGCTGTATGAGATGTTGCTGGGTAATCCGCCGTTTGACGGCGAGGACTCCTACGCGGTGGGTTACAAGCATGTGCACGAGGCACCCGTGCCGCCGGATCAAGTGAACAACAAAGTGCCCGCTGCGCTCAGCGCCATCGTGATGAAGTGTCTCGCCAAACCGGCCTCCGATCGGTACGACCGCGGATTCGATCTGGCGGATGCGCTGATCCAGTTCCTGGTGACCGCCGGCGCGTCGGCCGAGCTGCGCAGCGCGCGGGTCGCGCGTCAGTCTGGTCTCACTCCTCACTGATTTTACAGTGACATCTGGATATCGCCTGCAGGCCGAGCGTATCACCGTTCATACGCGCAATCCGTTTGCGATCGCGCGGGGAACTACGAGCGAGTTCGATGTCGTGTGGGTACGTCTGCGCGACGCGCAGAGCGCGGCCGACGGTCTCGAAGGGTGGGGCGAGGCGGCGCCAAGCCGTTTTTACGGTGAAACGGCGGACAGCGTTTTGGCCGCCTTGACGCGATTCACCCCGATTCTTGCGAGCGCGGCCGGCTGGTCGATCGACGCGATTGAACGGGAGCTCGAAAAAGTACTGCGGTGGAATGCGGCGGCGCGCTGTGCCATCAGCGCGGCGTTGCACGACTTGTCGGCCAAGCGCCTCGGCGTGCCACTGTACAAGCTCTGGGGCCTTGGTACGCAGAAGCTGCCGACCTCCAGCTTCACCATCGCCATTGCGCCAGACGAGGCGACGCTGCGGTTGCGTGTACGAGAAGCGTCGGGCTATCCGATTCTCAAGATCAAGCTCGGCACGCCGCGCGACGCCGATATCGTGCGCGTGGTTCGTGAAGAAGCACCGCACGCCACGCTGCGCGTTGATGCGAACGCCGCGTGGACGCCCAAGCGCGCGCTCGCGATGCTCGACGTGCTGACGGCGAACGGCATTGACATGCTGGAACAGCCGCTGCCGCCGCACGATATCGACGGGCTTCGCTTTGTACGCGATCGCTCGCCGATTGACGTGGTGGCCGACGAATCGTGCATCGTCGCCACCGATATTCCGAAACTCGCGGGCGCGGTTGATGGCATCAACATCAAGCTTGCCAAGTGCGGTTCGCTGCGCGAGGCGCTCCGCATGATCGCGGTAGCGCGCGCGCACAACCTGCGCGTGATGTGCGGTTGCATGGTCGAAAGCACGCTCGGTATCTCGGCCGCCGCGCACTTCGCGCCGTTGCTCGACGACGCCGATCTTGATGGCGCGGCGCTCCTGGCCGACGATCCGTTCGATGGCCCGTCGATTCCGAACGGCGTTATCACGTTGTCCGACACGCCCGGACTGGGCGTGCAGCGACGATAGCGGCGCGATTGATGGCCACCCGCACGATTGAGGTGGCGCTCGCGGTACCGCTCTTCCGGACGTTCAGCTACACCGTCCCCGAGGGGATCGCGACGCCGATTCCGCTGGGCGCCCGCGTGCGCGTTCCGTTTCGCGGGCGCGCTGAAATCGGCATTTGCCTCGGACATGCGGAGCCGCCCGACGGCGTCGTGCTCAAGCCGATCGAGTCCGTACTTGATGACGCGCCGTCGTTGCCCGCGGCATTGCTCGCGACCGGTCAGTGGATTGCGGACTGGTATGCCGCGCCCATCGGACTCACGCTGCGCTCGCTTCTTCCGGCAGCGCTCACGACCATTCGCGCCAAAGGTGACCTGCCCACCGTCAAAACGCGGCGAGTTGTGCGGCTGACTCGTGAACTTCCGTCGTTGTTGGAGCGTGAGTCGCTCTTCGCGCGCGCCAAGCAACAGCGCGTCGTGTTCGAGTTGCTCGAAGCGCAAGGCGGTCGCGCAACATTCGACGCGCTCCGTCAGCAGGCAGCGTGTACCGCCGGCGTTATTACCGCGATGGCCAAGCGCGGTTTGGTGGAGATTCGCGACGAGCGAGAAGAGCGCGATCCGTTCGCCGACCGCGTGGGCGTTGCGCCACCACCGCAACCGTCGACCGCACAGCGCGAAGCCATTCAGGCGATTCTCGCCGGCGCGCCCGGACAGACCTTCCTGCTGCACGGCATCACCGGTAGCGGCAAGACGCTGGTGTACATCGAAGTGCTGCGCGCTGTCCTGGCACGACCGGGACGCTCGGCGATTGTGCTGGTGCCCGAAATCGCGCTCACGTCGCAAACCGTCGATCGTTTCCGCGGGGCGTTTGGCGACAGCGTGGCGGTTTTGCACTCGGGGTTGAGCGACGGCGAGCGGTTCGATGCGTGGCAGGCGCTGCGGGCAGGCACCAAGCGCATTGCGGTGGGCGCGCGGTCGGCACTCTTTGCGCCGCTCGAACACGTCGGCGTCGTAATCGTCGACGAAGAGCACGAGTCGAGCTACAAACAGTCAGAGACCCCGCGCTACCACGCGCGCGATGCGGCGATCATGCGCGCCAAGCACGAGGGAGCCGTGGTGGTGCTGGGCAGTGCCACGCCGAGCCTCGAAAGCTGGGAACGTGCGGAACGCGGACAGGCAATCAAGCTCACTCTCCCCGATCGTGCCGCGGGCGCTCAGTTGCCGCCGGTGCAGGTGGTTGATTTACGCACCGTGATGCGCGACGCAGTGGCGGCGAAGCGAACGGGGGCACCGTTCGATGAAGCGATTGGCGTGCTCAGTCCCACGCTGAGTGCGGCGATGGAAGCACGTCTTGTACGCGGCGAACAGACGCTCCTGCTGCTCAACCGCCGCGGATACGCATCGTTCATGCAGTGCCATCACTGCGGCCACGTGGAGACGTGTCCGCACTGCAGCATCTCGCTCACTTACCACCGCGTTCCCGAGTCGCTGGTCTGTCACTACTGCCAGCATCAAATCGCGGTACCGACTAGGTGCCCGGAGTGTTCGCAGGAAACGTTGCGGCGGCGAGGCATGGGTACCCAGCAGGTGGAGAAGCTCGTCGCCGAGCGTTTCCCTTCAGCGCGCATTGCGCGCATGGATGTCGATACCACGAGCGGCAAGTGGGCGCACACAATGATTCTCGATCGTGTTGGCGCCGGTGAGATCGACATTCTGTTGGGCACGCAGATGATCGCGAAGGGGCTCGACTTTCCAAATGTCACGCTGGTCGGGGTGATTGACGCCGACACAGGACTCAACCTTCCCGATTTTCGCGCCGCGGAACGAACCTACCAGTTGCTGAGTCAGGTGGCCGGACGCGCCGGACGCGGACCGAAAGGTGGCGACGTGATCATTCAAACGCGCCTGCCATCGCACCACGCGGTGCGACACGCGCTTTCACACGATTACCTCTCGTTCGTGCGCGAGGAACTGGGGCATCGTCGCGCACCGACGTACCCGCCGTTTGTCGCGCTCGCCAACGTGGTGATCAGCGGCACGGAGCAGCAGGCCACAGCGGCGGCGGCAATTCAGGCGCACGCGTGGATTGCCGCATTGGTTGCGCGCGCATCGCTCCGCGCATCGCTGCGTGATGTGGTGTTGGTGGGTCCCGCGCCGTGTCCGATCGATCGCATCAAGGATCGTTGGCGCTGGCACCTCCTCATCAAGAGTGCGCGCGCCGGCACGATGACGCGCCTGGTGCGCTACATCGGCGAGCGTTGTCCGGTGCCGCGTCACGCGGATCTCCGATTGGTGGTCGATCGCGATCCGGTCACGCTGCTATAGTTCGCCACGGCAAGCGAACGCGCGCGCGTAGTGACGCTGGCGCGGCGTCGCTAATTTTCGTGAGCGCATGTCTTCGTCCTTCCGCACCTAACCTGATGCCGTCACGTCTGCTCGACGCCATTCCGCCGTATGTGTTTTGGCAACTCGACGCCCGCCGCTCGGCGTTGCGGGCGCAGGGACGCTCGTTCATTGACGTCGGCATCGGGAGCCCCGATCAGCCCATCGCGGCGCCGATCGTTGAAGCGATGCAACGCGCCGTCACCGAGCGCGCGCTCAGCGGTTACCCCTACTTTCGCGGACACCCCGACTATTTCGCCGCCATCACGAAGTACCTCGGCGAGCGCTTCGGTGTCGACGTCGATCCGTCGCGCGAGCTCATCGCACTCGGCGGGTCGAAAGAAGGATTGGCCGAGTTGGTGCTCGCGCTCATCAATCCGGGCGAGGTCGTGCTCATTCCTGAAGTGCACTACCCGGTGTACGCCCGTGCTCCTCATCTGGCCGGCGGGCGCCCGGTGTGCGTGCCCTTCAGGCCCGATGGCACGCTCGATCTCGAAGCCATCAATGCCAGCGATCTTTCGAAAGCGCGCCTGATGGTCGTGAACTATCCCAGCAATCCGACCACTGCCACCGTCACGCTCAGTGAGTACGAGCGGTTGGTCGAGTTTGCACGGGCGCACTCGTTGTTGCTGGTGAGCGATCTGGCCTACAGTGAGCTCAGCTTCGACGGATTCGTCGTGCCGAGTGTGTTGCAGGTCGCGGGAGCACGCGAGGTGGCCGTTGAATTGCACACGTGTTCCAAGAGTTTCAGCATGGCCGGAGTGCGCATCGCGTTCATGGTGGGTAACGCCAATGCCATTCGTGCGCTCGACGACTATCGGGCGAACATCGGCTACGGCGTTTCGACCTTTGCTCAACGCGCCGGAGAAGCGGCGTTCACGCATCATGCGCGCATCGTGCCCGAGGTTGTCAACGAGTATCGTGCGCGCCGCGATGCACTGGTGAGTGCGTTCAACGCGCACGGCTGGGCCGTGAGTGCGCCGAATGCCACGATGTACCTGTGGCTCGACGTCCCCGCCGGGTACGACGACTGGGAATGGGTCGACGCGCTGATGAATGGCCCGGGTGTGGTGGTCACCCCTGGAATGGCCTTTGGCGAGGCAGGACGCGGGCATTTTCGGATTTCGCTGGTGCAGCCGCCCGCAGTGCTCGCCACGGTGGCGGAGCGGATCGCGAGCCTATCTGCCCCAAAGGGCAAAAACTGACGAGCCCGGTTAGATTTTGCGGGTCCCAATCGCTGCGGCGGTGATCGGGCTCTCGTCGAGTGTGAAGTGGCACACGTCGAGCCTTGTTCGGCGGGCCGCGCTCCGGTGATCTTGCATGATCGTGAATGCGCCTGGACCATCTCGCACGAGCTTGCACCCGGCGCGGCGCGCTGACGACAAGCGCCAGCCTATGGCCCGGCGGTCGGCGCGATCGCGCGCGCATTCCGCAACACTTTTTCCGCCCACGACCTGATGACCGATCACGAGACTATGGCGTTTGAAAGCGAGATTGAGGCACCCTTCGGCGGCGAGCACGAACACGAGTCGGCGATAACGCCCGACGAGCCGACGGTGGTGGTACCCGATCGCGCCGACGCACCGGTCTCGGAGATCACTGAGCGATTTTTGCGCGCCATCGTCGCCCAGATTCCGCTCGAACGCATCGAAGAGCTGCATCTGTTCTCGCCACTGCGGCAGAGCGGCGTCGAAACGGGCATCGCCGTTGTAGCCGCGCGCGTGCCGGTTACAGCGCCCGCGATGGAAATCGCGCCAGAGCTGCCGTTGTCCGGCGAGGCAACGCCGCCAACGATCGACGCCGTTGCGCTTCACGCTGACGCGGTCGACAATGTTGCGGTCGAGGCCGACGCGAGCGACGCGTCTGTCCACGCGAGCGACGCGTCTGTTGACGTGAGCGCCAACGACGAAGTGGATTCGCCGTATGCCAACGAGGTCGTAATCGCCGACGGTGCGATCGCGGCCGAGGCGATCGAGCACGTGGACGCGATGGAATCGGCCGACGACGAGTCGACGCGTGATGCCGATGGCACCAATATCGAAGTTGCCGATGTCGATCATGTCGACGTCGCTGATGCAGAAGAGCGCGCGATCACCGAATCGGTCGACGTGTCGATGGCTGGCGCGGACGATGAAGAACTCGACGACGTTATTGACGACTCGTCGTCGCCTGCGGCGCCAATTGTTCGACACACGGTCTACACCGCGCGCTATCGTCTCGTGCAGAAGGGCCCCGAACGCGGCAAGTGGGAGGCCGACGTGGTCGCCGAAGCCGATGCGCCGCTCATCACGGTCGAAACCGTGGTGCGCGGCGTGCAGCGTCGAGCAGGAGAAGAGTCGGACACGCTACGCTTCTCCGCGCGCCAGATCGCCAAGGCGCTGCGCGAACCGTGGCCCGTGGCGTGAGTGACGACGCGGCGTCGCCGGAAGAGTTGGCGGCTGACCGCGCCGCATTTCGTGAGTTTTTGCGCGACCACAATCTTCCCGTGACCGCGCAGCGACTCGCCATTGCCGATGTGGTGCTGGGCACTCAGCGGCATGTTTCCGCCGAAGAGGTCGCGGATATGCTCGAAGAGCGCGGCGCACGTGCCGGAACGGCCACCGTCTATCGCACGCTCGAAGTGCTGGTGCGCAGTGGCCTCGTGGTCGAGCGCGATTTCGGCGAGGGCTTCAAACGATTCGAAGCCGCGCGTGGCATTCCGCACCATGAGCATCTGCTGTGCAGTTCGTGTGGTCGCGTCACTGAATTTCGTGACGAACGCCTGGAGCGCATGACGACCTTGCTGGCAGAAGCGCACGATTTCATGCGCCAGCGACACCGGCTTGTGATCTACGGACTGTGCGGCGATTGTCGCCGTGGTTCAACGCGCGCGCGAAGCTGAACTGACTCCACTCTCTCTGTATACCGACGTGGCTCCTGAATCTCTCACCGTTCTCGTGGCGTTCTCCGCTGGCCTGCTGAGCTTCCTCAGCCCGTGCGTGCTGCCGCTCGTGCCGAGTTACGTCACGTTCATCACCGGACTCGGCCTGGAAGATGTTTCGCGCGCGAGGCGCACCACGCTTGTGCACGCGTTGCTGTTCGTGCTCGGTTTCTCGTTCATCTTTGTCGCGCTGGGCGCCGGCGCCACGGCCTTTGGCCAATTGATGCTGGCCTATCGCACGTGGATTGCACGAGTGGGCGGCACCATGATGATCCTGATGGGACTCTGGATGCTGGGCGTACTCAAAATCAATGCGCTTCAGCAAGAGCGTCGCGTGCAGTTGAGCGACAAGCCCATCGGATACTTGGGCACAGTGGTCGTCGGTATCGCCTTTGGCGCGGGCTGGACGCCATGTCTCGGTCCGACCCTCGGCGCAATTCTGTTGCTCGCGGCCAACGAAACCGAACTCGCCAAGGGTGTGGGGCTGCTTAGCGCGTACTCGGCGGGGCTCGCCGTGCCCTTTCTGCTGAGCGCGTTGGCGCTCGAACGGTTCTTGTCGTTCTTCCAGAAGTTCAAGCGCAACATCGGTACCGTGCATCGTATCGCCGGTGTGTTGCTGATCATCGTCGGCGTGCTGATGTTCACCGGCTGGTTCGAGCGCCTCGCCGCGATGCTGCAACCGCTGACGCCCGAGTTCCTCGTCAAGCGCCTGTAGTTTTCAGGCGCTCGAGCCGTCAGCTCAGCTCTTCCAGGATCTGCTGACGGTTGAGCAGCTGCGCGTACTTGCCGTTGTGGGCAATGAGCGTGTCGTGCGTGCCCGATTCCACAATCGTACCACGATCGAGCACGATGATCTGATCGGCGTCGCGCACTGCGCTCACGCGATGTGATGCGATGATGGCCGTGCGGCTGCTGAGTGCGTCGCGCAGTCCGTGCAGAATGGCGGCCTCGGTGTGAGTGTCCACCGCGCTGAGTGCGTCATCAAGCATCACCACGCGCGGCGAACGCGCGAGCGCGCGCGCCATCGCGGTGCGTTGCTTCTGTCCGCCAGACAAGTTGATGCCTCGCTCGCCCAGCTTCGTGTCAAAGCCGTCCGGTAAGCGGTCGATTGTGTCGGTGAGCTGCGCGGTGCTCGTGGCGTCCACGATTGCGCTCTGTAGCGCGGGCATCTTTGGGTTTTCGCGTGAGTCGGCGTGCAGCCCGTATCCGATGTTGGCGCCAACGGTCTCACTGAAGAGCAAAGACTCCTGCGGCACGTATCCCAACTCGGCGCGCAACTCAGCGAGCGGAATGTCCTGAATCGGCACGCCGTCGAGGAGAATCGTACCGCGCTGTGGCTCGAAGTACCGCGGAATCAGATCCATCAGCGCGCTTTTTCCCGCGCCGGTTGCGCCAACCACGGCCAGCGTCGCGCCGGCCGGAACGGTGAAGGACACGTCTTGCAACACCCAGCGCGGTTCGCTCGCGGCGCCGGCAGACGTGCCGTTGTTCGTGCCAAGCTGCGGATAATGGAACCACACATGCCGAAATTCGATCGCGCGCCCGCGCGTGGTGGCTGGCAACGTGCGCGTTCCCCGGTCATGCACGTCCAATGACTGTGCATCGAGCAGTTCCAGCACGCGCGCCATCGAGGCGCTACCGCGCTGAAACAGATTGGTAGTCCAGCCGAGGGCGATCAGCGGCCACGTCAACATCGTGAGGTAGATTCCGAACGCAACGTAGCCGCCAACGGAAATCTGGTTGGCGATGAGCTGACGTCCGCCCACGGCCACGACCACCGCACCGCCGAGCCCGGCCAACAACGCGAAGCCCGGGTTCATGAGACCGTTGAGGCGCGCGAGCTGCATGTTGGCGTGCAGGTATTGCTCGCCGAGCTGTTCGAAGCGTTGCGACTCGGCGTTTTCCTGTTGATACGCACGCACGACGCGTACGCCGGCGAGGTTTTCCTGCGCGCGGGTCGAGAGCTCACTGAACTGCGCTTGCACCGCCTCGAAGCGCGTATGAATGCGTTTGCCCAGGCGCAGCATCAGCATCGGCAAACCCGTCATGGGCAGCAGCGCAAAGAACGAGAGGCGGGGACTGATGCGCAGCATCATCACCAGCGCGAACACACCGCCGAAAACGGTGTTGACCATGTACATGATGGCCGGGCCGGCGGCCATGCGCACCGCGCTCAGGTCGTTCGTGAGGCGGGCCATGAGGTCGCCCGTGCGCCAGCGCAGGTACCAGCTCGGATCGAGCTGCGTGAGATGCGCGAACACGTCTTGACGCAAATCGGTTTCGATTCGCCGGCTGATGCTGTTGAGCAACAGCCGCATGGTGAAGCGCAACACACCGGCCGCGATCGCTGTGATGAGCATCACACCCGCGATACGCCACAGCGTGATAGTGTCGGCGCCGCTCCGCATGGCGTCGAGTCCGCGCTGCAACAATGTGGGAATGGTGCTCGTCATTCCCGCCGAAATCACGACCGATAACAACCCGATGGCAACTTGTGCGCGATACGGGTGGTAATAAGGGAGCAGGCGTCGTAAGGCGCGTTGAGGCGCTGCGGCCCGTGCTTGATCGTTTGGCGTTGAGCGGCGAGTTGGCGCCGAAGAGGTGCCGTTGTTAATTCCGTTCACACTGATGTTTTACCGAAAATCCGGAGAGTTCTGCATGCACGCGTCTTTCGAATATACCAATCGTGCTCGTTCACTGACCCGCAGCGCGGTGCTGGCGGCCGCGTTCGTAACGCTCGCGTCGGTGGCTGCGTGCGGTGGCAACAAGGACGACGCATCCGCGCTCAAGACCGATTCGGCCCTGGGGCGTGATCTCGCCATGGCGGCGTCGGATACGGCGGTCAAGCCCAAGCTTCAGGACGAACCTGCCAAGCCGACCGCGAGCGCACCCACGACCAAGGCGCCGGCGAAGAGCACGACCAAGCCAACGCCAAAGCCGAATGCGTCAACGCCACCGGCCGCTTCGCCTGCGCCAACCCCGGCCAAAACGGTCACGGGCAATCTCGCCGCCGGCACCTCGCTCAAGTTTGAGTCGAGTGGCAAGGTGTGCTCGAACACGACGCCCGTGGGCGAGAAGTTCACCGCCAAGCTGGCCGAGGCCGTGACTGGCTCCAACGGACTGACGATTCCGGCGGGTGCTACGGGCACATTCGAAGTGGCGTCGGAGCGAACAGCGCAGAACAACGGTGACTCAACGTTCCTCCGCGTCCGCCTCATCTCGCTGCAGTACAACGGTGAGACGTATCCCGTTGACGCAACGGTGCAGACAGCGTCGACCACCAAGGTGCGTAGTTCGACCAAGGGCAACGATGCGAAGAAGGTCGCCGGTGGTGCGGTGGTCGGTGCCATTGCCGGACGCATTATCGGTAAGAGCACCAAGGGTGCCGTGATCGGCGCGGCCGCGGGCGCGGCAGCGGGCGGCGTTGCGGCGGCGCAGACGGCCGACTTCGATACCTGCCTCAACGACGGCGCGGCTATCTCCGTCAAGCTCGACAAGGACGCCACGGTTCGCATCGCCAACTGATAGCGAACCACGTAGTAACAGCGAGGCCCCGGCGCGACGAATCGCGCCGGGGCCTCGTTTGTTTGACGTCGCCGCGTTGGCGATTCAGTAGCCGACGGCGCCGCCCGATCGACGTGGCTCGGGTACGCCTTCCCACCCGCCGTTCACGCGCATGATGGCGTTCACGTTCACGAGCGCGCGCAACTTGCGCATCGCATAGCCCATGCGTTGCAGCGAGTCGAGCACGGCGGGCGCGATGCCGCCGTCTTCGTACGTCAGCGAATCGGGAAGCGCCTGATGATGAATACGCGGCGCGCGCATGGCGTCCATGAGCGACATGCGATTGACCAGCACGTTGAGAATCACCTGACTGGTGCCGGTGATGATTGTCGGTCCGCCCGCGGCGCCGACGACGAGCAGAACCTGTCCCGACTTGTCCGTCACAATCGTCGGTGACATCGCGCTCAACATGCGCTTCCCGGGTTGAATGGCGTTCGCTTCGCCTTGCACGAGCCCAAACATGTTCGGCATACCCGGCTGCGCGGCGAAATCGTCCATCTCGTCGTTCAACATGAAGCCAGCGCCGCGCACCCAGACGCCGCTGCCCCACGAATTGTTGAGCGTGGTGGTGTTCGCCACGGCGTTGCCTTTGTCGTCAACCACGGAATAGTGCGTGGTGTGCGTTGGCTCGCGCGCCGCCGCCTGCATCTTGGGTTCCACCTGCGATGTCGGCGTCGCCTTCGCGTCGTCAATCGTCGCGCGCAGCGCCTTCGCATACGCTTTGCTGGTGAGTTGCTCGAGCGGGACCTTTACAAAGTCGGGATCGCCGAGCTTGGCGTTGCGATCGATGAACGCGCGCTGATAGGCGCTCCCAACCAGATGGAACCACTTCGCGCTGCCGTAAGCGGGTAACGCGTTGTACTGCTCAAGAATGTTGAGCGCCTCGGCTGTTGTAACACCGCCCGACGACGACGGCGGCATGGAAATCAGTCCGAAGTCGTGAAAGCTGGTTCGAATGGGCGTGCGAAATGCCGGTGTATACTTGGCCAGATCCGCGCGCGTGATGATGCCACCGCCACGCTGCTGCTCCGCCACCAGCGAGTCGGCAATCCACCCTTCGTAGAAGGCTTTTGCGCCACCATCAGCAATCGCCTGCAGCGTACGCGCATAGTCGGGCTGCACCAATCGTTCACCGGCTTTGATGGGCTGCCCATTGGGATAGTACGGGGTGTTGGGACTGTACTTCGTGACGTAGGCGCGTGCGCGCGCAATCGAGCCGGCGAGCGCTGTGTCCACGATGAATCCGTCGCGCGCCAACCGAATGGCCGGCTGCATGACTTGTTTAAGCGACATCGTGCCGTACTTCGCGAGCGCCGACGTAAGGCCGGCCACCGCGCCCGGCACACCGGATGCGAGATGCCCTTCGATGCTCTTGTTGGTGAGCTTGCCATTCGCATCGAGGTACATGTTGCGCGTGGCGGCGAGCGGCGCGATTTCGCGATAGTCAATCGCCGCTGTGCGACCGTCGGCGAGTTTGATGACCATATAGCCACCGCCGCCGATGTTTCCCGCTTCGGGCCAGGCCACGGACAGCGCGAAGCCCAGCGCTACCGCGGCGTCGACCGCGTTGCCACCGGCCTTAAGCATCTCGGCCGCTGCCGCACTCGCTTCCGGACTATTGCTCACGGCCATCGCATGCGACCCAAAGGTCGCCGATGCGCCCGCTGGCAAATGCCATCCCGCCGGGAACGTCGCCGCAACACGGGGCGGCAGTGCCGTGGCGTTGGCGCTCAGCGACGTCGTTGACGTGGAAGAACTATTCGAACCCGCGCACGCCGCGAGCAACACAACCGTCAGCAACGACGGCCGCCACGAAATCGATCGAGTCAGAGATCGAGTTAGAGATCGAGTCAGAAATCGAGTCATAGATCGAGTGATAGACCGAGGCACAATTCGAGTCAGATGCTGGAACGAGCTGACTGGAGCGGATGAACTGGAAAGAGCGAAAGTGAAGCGGGAAAAATGGAGACGTCAGAACCGGATGCGGATCGACGCGCGCGTGTTGCGCATGCGCCAGGTTCGTCCCGTGCCGCTCGGCAGATCGGTCTTACTGTGAAAGCCGATGCCGGCGTCTTGCACGAGCGCCACCACGAATCCGCTCGATAGCGCATAGCCGAAACCGAGCCCGATGCTGCCAGAGGGATCGATGGTGCGCCGAATGCCTGCTATGGGAACGGCCGGCGTCGCGGGCGTGGTGGCCGCCATCGCCATCCGAAAATCACGAAAGACCGTCGCGCCGGCACTCGCTTCGAACAACGTATGAAAGCCGTTGCCGCCACCGGAACGAAACTGCAACATGCCGGTCCACAGCTGCAGCGTTGCGTCGCACGTGGCTTGGCATGCGCTCGGCAGGTGCGTATTGGTGCCGGTCGCAATCGACGACAGCTGCGCATTGGCTTTGCCGTACGCGACCACGGCGCCAATTGAGGTGAACTCGTCGATGGCCTTCTCGAGGGTGCCGCGCCCTTGCCAGACAGGGTCGGAGCCGAAGTTCCACTTCGACTGTGAGGCGCCATCGGTGACTGTCCCCATCACCGCCGCGCTGGCGCCCCCGGAAATCCACCAACCGTAGCTGGGCTGAACCGGAGCACGTCCGCGAATTTGCGCGCACACGGGCAACGGCAGCAGCAGCACCATTGCCGTTGCGATGCGCCGCACGCTCGCGCGAAGAACGGCTCGCAGCGCAGCGCGCTGCGGTGTTACAAGTCGTGGTGTGGCTTGCGGTTCGCGCATTCGGACTCGTAAGTTTCCGAGACGTTTTCGGTGGCATACCCGCGCGTTTCCGGCGGGACTTCTCGGCAGGTTTTCCGATCGGCTGTGCAAAGCAACGCGCCGTGGAAATTCGTTGGGTCGGTTGCTCCGCTATCCACTGGTCGCTGCAAGCTACTCGGCGTTTTCACGCGGCGACAGGCGCGCGATCTCTTCCCACATTCTCGTGACTGTACCGACGCTGGATCCACGCGTCACTGAACGCCGCAATCCACGCACTGCCGACATCGATCTCGCCTCGCCCGAGGCGATCGTCGATCTCATGAACGCGGAAGATCGCAGCATCGCCGATGTCGTTGCGTCACAGCGCGACGCGATTGCCCGCGCCATCACCGAAGTCGAACGAGCTTTTCGCTCAGCGCACCGCTTGCTTTACATCGGTGCCGGCACATCGGGCCGTCTTGGTGTGCTCGACGCGAGTGAATGTCCGCCAACGTTTGGCACCGATCCGCGCATGGTCGTCGGAATCATCGCGGGTGGAGATCGGGCGCTGCGCACGCCGGTCGAAGGCGCTGAAGACGACCCCGATGGTGGCGCGGCGGCGATGGACGCGCATCACGTCGTCGCTGGCGATGTAGTCATTGGCATCGCGGCGTCGGGCACCACGCCGTATGTGCGCGGCGCCCTCGCGCGTGCGAAAGCCTTAGGCGCGACGACGGGGCTCATCGCCTGCAGCACGCCGCCCGAACCCATGCGCGCCGTGGCCGACATTCTCATGCTGCCAATCGTCGGACCCGAAGTGCTCACCGGTTCGACGCGACTCAAGGCGGGCACGGCTACCAAGTTGATCTGCAACATGATCACGACGGGCGCGATGATTCGCATCGGCAAGAGCTACGGCAATCTGATGGTGGACATGCAATCCACCAACGTGAAGCTCACCGATCGCGCGCAGCGCATCGTCATGGAAGTGTGCAGTATATCGCGCGACGAAGCGCAGCAGTTATTGTCGCGCGCCGGTGGCGGCGTCAAACTCGCCATCGTGATGCACGCACTGGGTGTCGATGCCGATACGGCGACGGCGCAACTCAACAGTGTCGGTGGCGTGATTCGTCGGGTGGTGCCCAACGCGCCGCCGCCGGTCGTGACGGCGTGAACGTCACGCCCGTCGATCCGACGCGCGGTGCGGTGCTGGTCGGATTGATGTCCGGCACCTCGCTCGACGGAATCTCCGCCGCGGCGGTGCGCTTTGTCGACGCGCCCGACGGACGCATCGAGTCGACGTTACTCTCGTTCGCACATCGCGCGTATCACGCCGACGAGCGCGCGCGACTCGAGCAGGCGATGCACAGCGGCACAGCGCGCGAATATTGCCGCGTGCAGGTCGACCTGGCCGACTGGCTGGCCGACGCGGCACAGAACGCGATGGACCAGGCCGCGCTCTCGTCGCGCGACATCGCCGCGATCGCGTCGCACGGCCAGACGTTGTGGCACGAGCCGGGACACAGCACCTGGCAAATCGGCGACGCGGCGCGCATCGCCGAGCGTACCGGGTGCGCCGTCGTTGCCGATTTCCGTACGCGCGATGTCGCGGCCGGCGGGCAGGGCGCACCGCTCGTGCCTGCCGCCGACGCGCTGCTCTTCGCGCATCCGTCATCCTGGCGCGCGCTGCAAAACCTCGGCGGCATTGGCAACGTGACCATCGTGCCGCCGTCGTCGGCCATGCGCTCCGGTGAGACGTCGCTGGTGCGCGCCTTCGACACTGGCCCTGGCGTCGTGATTCTCGACGGCGTCGTGCGCACGTTGTATCCGTCGCTGTCATTCGACCGTGACGGTGCGATAGCCGCGAGCGGGACACCCATCTCGCAAGTTATCGACGACCTGCTCACCGATGCGTACTTCGCCGCGTCGCCCCCCAAGAGCACCGGGCGCGAACTCTACACCCCGGCGTTTATCGCCTCGTTCATCGAGCGTTGCCACGCGGTGCAGCCGAGCGCACGTCCGGAAAACGTTGTCGCCACGGCTACGTACTTCACGGCGCGGAGCATGGCCGATCAGTTCGCGCGATTTGTGCCCGAACCGGTGGCCGATCTTCTCATC
Source organism: uncultured Gemmatimonadaceae bacterium (assembly GCA_966096095.1). Classification (GTDB taxonomy): domain Bacteria; phylum Gemmatimonadota; class Gemmatimonadetes; order Gemmatimonadales; family Gemmatimonadaceae; genus Gemmatimonas. Next base: position 62,589 of record CBHTUR010000010.1, read on the forward strand.
GCCGGCGGTGGCGCGAAAAACCCTACGCTCATCAACGCTATTCGCGCGACGCTGCGCGACGACGCACAACAACGCGGACACACGCCGTGGCAAGTAGAGCTGTTCGACACGCTCTACTTTGACGGCGAAGCCAAAGAAGCCGTCGCCTTCGCGCTACTGGGCTATCTGCATCTCACCGGACGCAGCGGCAACGTGCCGTCGGCAACTGGTGCGCGCGGTCCGCGCCTGCTCGGCCACTACACGCCAGCTCACTGAGACGCCTCTGATGTTTTCGGTATCGTGCCAATGACTACGCCGGTTTCCGCATCTGCTGCGCCGTCGACGCAGCGCGATCTCGCGCAGCTACTCATTCCCGTGGTGCGTTGGACACCCGGTCGCGGCTTTAGCGACGAGCGTCCGCGCATCGATGAAGCGCTCGCGCTTGGCGTAGGCGGTTTTCAATTCATCGGCGGCGAACAGGATGCCGTGCGGGCGCTGGCGAAGGAACTCCAGCTCAAGTCACGTCATCCGCTGCTGATCGCTGCAGAACTCGAGCGCGGCGCGGGACAGCAATTCATCGGTGCAACGGGATTGCCCCCCGTTGCTGCCATTGTGTCCACGGGCGACCTGGAAAGTCTGCGTCGAGCGGCACGCCTGACGGCGCGTGAAGCGCGCACTATGGGTGTGAACTGGAATCTCGCGCCGGTGTGCGATCTCGATTTGCTGGCCGAGAATCCGGTGCTGGGCACGCGCGCGATGGGGAGCGACGCGCGCAAAGTGGCGGCATTGGTAATTGCCTGGATCGAAGCGTGTCAGGCCGAAGGCGTGCTGGCTTGCGCGAAGCATTTTCCGGGCGTCGGTCGCGTCACGATGGACACGGCCGATGGGATGCCCGTTGTAGACTTCCCGGCCGATCAACTCAAAGATCAGGATCTGCATCCGTTTCGCGCGGCGATTGGTGCCGGCGTGGCGAGCATGATGGCGTCGCACGTTGCGTTTCCATCGCTCGACTCGAGTCGCTCACCGGCATCGCTGTCGCGTGAAATGCTGCAGTGGTTACTGCGTCAGCAGCTCAAGTACGACAACCTCATTGTGTCGGACGCATTGACCCTCGCGGCTGTGCAGGAGGGTCATGATGCGGCGCGGGCCGCGGTGCTCGCGCTTCGCGCCGGGTGCGACGTGTTGCTCGATCCGGGCGATCTCGAAACCACACTGCAGGCCGTCGAACGTGCGGCCGGCGACGGCACGCTCGAACCGGAACGCGTGCGTCAGGCTTCGCGTCGCCGACTTAAGTGGGCGCAGTGGGCCTCGCCGCCAAACGAGTGGCGCCGACCCAGTGGAGCGGACACCGCGTGGGGCGCGCTGCTGGCCGACAAAGTCATGCGCGTGACCAATGGGCCACTGCCGACGCTCGGTGCGGTCAGCGAGGTTGCCGTGGTTGATGATGACGAGGAGGTGCCCACGCTGCGCGTACCGACGACGGTGTTTACCGAGTCACTGCGCGTGGGCGGTCACGACGCACGTCCGGCCACACAGCCAACCGTTGCGAGCGGTGGTCCATTGGTCGTCGCGCTATTCGCTGACTACCTGCCGCGTAAATCGCGCTCGACGCTCAATGCGGAAACCGTGGCTCGCGTGGAGACGCTGGTTCAGCAGGCGAGCGCACTGCAACGGGAAACCATCATCGTCGCGTTTGGCGATCCGCGCTTCGCGGCGCAGCTGCCAAAACCGTTACCTACCTTGGTGGCGTGGAGCGGTGACCGCGTGATGCAGCAAGCAGCGGCTCGCATGCTGCTCAAGGCCAAGAAGTAGGCCGAGCGGTAACTCTCTACTTCTTGAACTGGCTGTAGATCACCCACACCACGACCAGCACCGCCACGATCGTCAGGAAGAGAAACACCGGTTCCACTTTGCGTCGGCGCTCTTCGATCACTTCATCGGGGGCGCCGACAACGGCTTCGTCTTCGGCCGCCGTCGCGCGCTGAATTTCTTCTTCAATGGCCTCAGGCGACGGCTTGGGTGTACCGTAGCGCGGCGTCGGATCGCTCTTGAGGGTCGGTCGCGTTGGCGGCGGCGGCAACGGCGCTTCGTCGGTTTCGTGATTCAACGTGCCCGCGAGCGGGAATGTGTTGTAACCCACCGCATCGCCTTCGCGCCATTCCGTGAGCGCGGTGCCGTCGAATCGCGCCGCGATGACCGTGATGTTATCCGGTCCGCCCAATTCATTCGCCCGCGCAATGAGTCGCTCGCACAGCAGGCGCACATCAGCCGTCTCGGCGGCGAGTCGCGCAATTTCATCGGCCCTGACCAGGCCAGACAGCCCATCGCTGCACATGATGAGCGTGTCGCCGCGACGGACTTGCTGATGCGTGAGGTCGATGGTGACGTGCGACTCCGGACCTAACGCTTGCAGAATGATGTTGCGACGATCGCTGGCCTCAGCTTGTTCCTGCGTCATCTCACCTGCTTCGACCAGACGCTGCATAAGCGATTGATCTTTGGTGAGCTGCTTCGCGCGTCCGTCTCGCACCAGATACGCGCGGCTGTCGCCAACCTGCGCCACGTACAGCGTGTCTCCCAGCAACCCCGCGATGGTCGCCGTCGTTCCCATGCCGCGGTGTTCCGGGTTTTCGCGCGCAAAGCCGTGAATCCGTCCGTTGGCCGCAATTGTCGCGTCGCGCAGCGCGACGGCAAACGTATCGGGCGAGGGGGTGTTGTGCGCGCGCCATTCCTGACGCAGAACATCGAGCACCACGCTGCCGGCCATACTGCTGGCAATCTCTCCCGACGCGGCGCCGCCCATGCCGTCGGCGACCAGAAAGAGCAGACCGTGGGTGCGCGCCCACAGGTCACGTCCTTCGCGCTCAAAATTCACCGCTTCGCCCGCCTCGAGATCCGCAACCAGGAACGTGTCCTCGTTGTGCTCTCGCGAACGACCAACGTCCGTCAATGCGAACGTGCGCGCGACGACCGGAGGGCGATCGTCGGCGGATGGGTACGTCGTCTGGGGAGCGGAAACGGTCACAAGCGCATGCGCGATTCAGGAGACGAGCCGAGGCAGGTGGGATCCCTACGGTTCGGATCGAAAACTGGTTTTGGTCCTTGACGGCTATCTGACGGGCCGCCGAAGGTACGGATGGAACTCTTCGGGCGTAAGATGGACTGCCAATGACAGTCCGGTCAAATCTGGCACGGAAAATACACAGGCACCCGCCATATCTGGACGCCCTCGCGCTCGTGGGTCAGCTTGCTTGAATGCTATTCACCTCGACTGTCTGGTCGCGCGCATTGCGGAACGCCGCAACTGCGACGGCAGCGTCACAAATCGCGTGGCTTGCGGGCTGTGCATCTGCGCCGGCCGCGCCGGGTCGCGCTCCTGAACCCGCGGGCTCACCCTCCGGTTCGCCGGTCACGTCGTCGACTGGCCCTCGTCCAACGCCGTCTGTCGTTGCTGGGCTGCCACCGGTCCCCACGGTCTCAAACGCGCCCATCACGCCCAAGCTGCAATACCCGGCGGAGAATCAGCTCATCGCGAGCCGCGACTCCAACTTCGTGCTGGGGACGGTAGGCTCCGGCGACGTGAAGCTCACCATTAACGGGCAGTCAGTGCCGGTTGCGCCCAACGGCGCCTTCATCGCATGGCTCGCCAATCCGCCCGCATCGGCGCCGCGCTATGAGTTGGTGGCGCAACGCGCCGATGTGATTGTCCGATCGACGGTAAAGGTGCGACTGCCCACCCGTTCGCGCATCGCGCCGGGAAGCGCGCAGTTGGTTGATAGCGCGTCAATTGCACCGGCGCGCGGCATTCGCGCGTTAAGCGACGAGTGGATTCGCGTGAGCGTGCGCGCCGCAGCCGACGCGCAGGTTCACGTTGAGCTCGCGGACGGCACGCACAAACCGTTGGTGCCACTCTCGCGACTCCAGGCATCGGCGGTGCTCGCAACGAACGCGCTGCGAGAGACGGTGGCGCCGGTTCGTGTGCCCGATGGCGATGACATCGGCATCGTCTTCGCGACAGACGTGCAAGCGTCGCATCTCACGACGGCCGCGCGCATCGGCGTCGTGCGCAACAGTGACTCGGTGCATCTCGCGGTGCCCACCGTGCAAGTGCCCGCGCCGAACGAGCGACTTCTGGGCATTCTGCGCAGCACGAACACGGTTGGCAGTGACACCGATCATGTCGTGAACGCACGCACGATTCCCGACGGCACCTACAAGTGGCTCTTGCTGCCCGGCACGGTGCTTGAGATTACCGGCAGGCAGAACGGCAGCACGCGCGTGCGACTCGATGATGCACTCGATGTCTGGGTCGCCAACGAAGACATCGCGCCACTGCCGGAAGGTGCGGCGTTGCCGCGTCGAGTTTCAGGCGGCATGCGGTTGACACCAGCCAGCGAATGGGTCGATCTCGCCATTCCACTCGGCGAGCGTCCGGCGTTTCTGGTCGAGCCCGACGGACGCACGCTCGTACTCACCCTCTACGGCGTGCAGCTCAATCCGGAAATTTCTCCGATCCTCGGCAACGACACGCTCATTCGCCGAGTGAGCTGGGATCAAATCGGAAGCAATCGGGCGCGCGTGACGATCTCGTTGTCGCAACCGGTGTACGGATGGCTCTCGTTATGGGATGAGGCTCGTCGCGCGTTTGTGCTGCGCGTGCGACGTGCACCGACGCTGATTGCGGGACGACCGCTGGCCGGACTCATTATCGCGGTCGATCCAGGACACCCGCCTGCAGGGGCAACGGGGCCCACTGGCCTGTACGAAGGCGATGCGGTGCTTCCCGTTGGCAAGCTGTTGGTCGAGCTTCTCAAAGCACGTGGCGCGAATCCGATTCTTACACGCGAAACACTGGGGCCGGTCGGGCTTACGGAGCGCGCCGTGGCGTCGCGTCGCATGAATGCGAACGCGTTTGTCTCGATCCATCTCAATGCGTTGCCCGACGGCGTGAACCCGTTCACGGCCAACGGCACCAGCACGCTGTTCTATCATCAAAATTCCGAGCCGCTGGCGCGCCCCGTACAGCGTGCGCTCGTCGCGCGTTTCGGATTGCGAGACTTGGGCGTGCACTATCAGAACCTCGCGGTCGCGCGACCAACCTGGTATCCGTCGGTCCTCACGGAAGGGCTCTTCGTGATGATGCCGGAGCAGGAGGCGGCGATGCGCGATCCGGCGTTCCAGCGCAAATATGCCGAGGCGATTGTCGAAGGTCTCGAGGCGTATTTCCGAGAGTTGGGTTCGCCGTGCTGCGGAACGCCGTAGTGCAACACTCCACGCGAAGACTGGCGGCGACGTTGTGCCTGCTCTCCACGTGGACCGTGTTCGCGTGCTCGCGTGTGCAGGCGCAGGTCGATCCACGCGGCTCGATTCGCACGCTCGCGACACCGCATTTTCGAGTGCACGTGCGAGCCGGTCACGAAGCAGAAGGACGCCGGGCCGCAACATTGGCCGAGGAGGCGTGGCGCGAGCTGTCGAACGAGTTGGCGGCGCCACGCGCGCCGATCGATCTCGTAATTGCCAACAACGTTGACTATAGCAACGGTTTCGCGCAGACGTTTCCGACGAATCGCGTCGTGATCTACGATGTCGCACCCGTTGATGCGACGGAGTTGCGCTATCACGACGATTGGTTGCGATTGGTCATCACCCACGAGCTGACGCACATCTTTCACCTCGATCGTGCTCGTGGCCTTTGGCGCGTGGGGCGCGCGGTTTTTGGACGCAACCCGGTGCTCTTTCCCAACGATCTCGTGCCGAGTTGGGTGAAGGAAGGGTTGGCGGTGTACTACGAGTCGCTGCTCACCGGCAGCGGTCGCGTGGTGAGCAGTGAAATGCGCGCGTATGTCGATGCGGCTGCGCGCGAAGGGGTCTTGCCGCGATTGGATCGATGGAGCGCGTCTACCTCGCAATATCCAGGCGGTCAGACGGCGTACGCGTATGGCAGCACGCTGATGACCATGGCGGCGCGACGCGCGATGGCCGACGGCGGCGCGAAGCCCGGCGCTCGAGGCATGCGCGCATATGTCGACCAGACGGCGGCGATGCCGATTCCGTATCTGCTCAATTTCAACGCGACGCGCGGCTTCGGTATGTCGTTCGCGGCGTTGGCGGAGCATCTCCAGGACTCGTTGCGCAGCACCGTCGTGCGACGCGACTCCAGCGACGACGCGCGCTGGCGGGTTGTGGCCAACGACGGGTTCGACGCCGAGTCGCCGCGCTGGCTGTCGAATGACAGTGTGCTGTGGGTGGCGCGGACGGCGCGTGAGGTGACGGGGTTGTACGTGGCCGATGTGCGATCGCCGTCGGATCGTCAGCGCGTGGCGCGTCGCAATAGTCTCGCACCCAATGCGCCGTTTGCCGGCGATAGCGTGTTGTTCGCGCAGTACAGCTATGAAAATCCGTACGAGGTGCGGAGCGATCTCTATCGGGCGCGCGTGTTGTCGGGGGCTGCTGAACGGGTCACACACGGGGCGCGTCTGGTTCAACCCGATGCGCGTCGAGACGGCGAAGCGATTGCGATTCAGCTGGGCGAGTCGACGGCGCAGTTGGTGCGCGTGGCGCGCGACGGCTCGGTGCGAGTGCTGCGTCGCGACGCGCTCTGGGCCGATCCGCGCTGGTCGGTCGACGGACGCCGCATCGCCGCCGTTCAGCTTCTGCCAACCGGCGAGTCGCGCGTGATGGTGCTCGACACCAATGGCGTGACGCGAGGGATCGTAACCGGCGGCAACGCGGTCTTTGCTGCGCCGACGTTCACCCCGGATGGCGCGCGACTGATCTGGACGAGCGACCGCAGCGGGCAGAATCAGCTGGAAACCGCGCGACTCGTCGATGTGATCGCCGACGTTGCCGGCGACACGATCTCGTGGCGTTCACCGCGCGAGGCGGTGCGTCAGGCGAGTCGCGTAGCCACCGCGCTCTATATGCCTGCGGTATCGCCCGATGGGCGCGCCGTAGTGGCCGTGATGCGACGTGCGAGTGGCCTCGCGGTTGTGGTGGCGCCGCTCGACACGACTGGTGAGGTCGCGCGCAACGCGTGGTATCCGACCAACGTCGCGGCCGCGGCCACGCGCGGCAATCTCACCGCAGTCGATGGCGCGTTTGGCGGCTATCAGGCTATGCGTCAGCTCGTGCCGCGCTACTGGATGCCGGTTATCGGCACGGGTCGCAAAGGCGCCTCGACCTACGGTCTTGAAACGGGCGCCAATGATGTGCTCTCGCGTCACGCGTGGGACGTCAGTGCACTGATCAATCCGTCGTCGCGCGAAGTGGACGGCAGTGCGGCGTATCGCTATGCGGGTATCGGCGTACCGGTGCTTGATGTCTCGTGGTCGCAGGAGTGGGATGCGACCTTCGGCGTGATCGATTCGCTGCGGCGCCCGCTCGGTGAACTCGCGCGCCGTCGTCGCTTCACGACGCTCGCCGCGACGTGGTCGTCGCCCGGCTATCGCCGCAGCATGAGTGCGGCCCTCGGTGTGCAGTACGAACAGCGCGATTTCACCTCGACGGTCGACTCACTGCTCGGCAGCGCCACGTCGTTGTTGCGAAGAGGCACGCGCTATCCGTCGGTGTTTGTGAATACGTCGATCTCGACGGCGCGTCGTGGCACGCGTGGTATCTCGGTGGAAGAAGGGCTCACTCTGCAGACGCAGACCAGTTATCGCTGGCGCGACGACGCGCCGGGCACGACGGCGTCGTGGCGCGAGAGTGGCACGTTGCGCGGGTATCTGCCACTGAATTGGCCGGGCTTCTCGCGCCACGTGCTGATGGCGCGCGTCGCTGGTGCAGTCACGGATGTGCATGCGCCAACCGAATTCAGCGTCGGTGGCGTGAGCGGAATCAGTACGGAGATCGTGCCCGGCATCGTCGTCGGCGATCCGTCGCGCACGTTCCCGGTTCGCGGCGTGGCGCCGGGTGTGCAGCGCGGCAATCACGCGTTGGGAGGTAGCGTCGAGTATCGCGCGCCGCTCACGCTCTTGTCGCGCGTGCCGGGTCCGTTCACGCTGTTCTTCGATCGCCTTTCCATCACCGCGTTCAGCGACGCGGCGCGCGCCTGGTGCCCGGCCGCCCAGCGCGCGCAAACAACCGTCTGCTTACCCAACGGCGTCCGCGACGGCTGGCTCGCGTCGGCGGGCGCTGAACTCGTGGTCGATCTCGCAGCGCAGTACGACGCGCCGTATCGTCTCCGCATCGGCGCCGCTGCGCCATACACCGCCCCCCGCGGCGTTGCACGCAGCGGCGCGTTTTATGTCACACTGGGATCGTTCTTCTGAGCGAGCTTCTGTTTCGCTATAACTGCTTACCACGGATTGGGCGGATCGAACGGATGAACACGGATTGGTACAGTGCAAATCCGTGCAATCCGCGCAATCTGCTCAATCCGCGGTAAGCAGTTCCTGCTCCCTCCCCCCTCCTCTCGAAACGCGCGATGGCTTCCTACTGGATTCACGAAACCGCCGTGGTCATCGGCGATGTTATTCTGGGCGACGATGTGTCGGTGTGGCCGACGGCCGTGATTCGCGGTGACGTGGAGCAGATCACCATCGGCGCGCGCAGCAATGTGCAGGATGGCGCCGTCATTCATGCCGACGAAGACGTGCCGACCGTGATTGGCGAAGACTGCGTGATCGGGCATCGCGCCATTGTGCACGGCACCGTGCTCGAGAACGGCGTGCTGGTGGGAATGGGCGCCATCCTGCTCAACGGCACGCATGTGGGCGAAGGGGCGATCATCGCCGCCGGCGCTGTGGTGAAGGAGGGCACGGTCATTCCGGCCGGGGCGCTCGTGGCCGGCGTGCCCGCCAAGATCCGTCGCATCACTGAAGGCGATGAGCGATTGGCGCAGTGCGCGCGGATCCTCAACAACGCCGCGCGATACGCGCAGATGAAGGAGTTTTATCGCAACGGCGATGACCGGCTCACGCGCATCGAGACTCCGAGCAAATCTCGCGCCTGAGCGCTCATCCGGTGTGAGTGCAGGCAAGCGCACTCGGCTTTACTTCCAACAACGTGATCAAGCGTGCTCGAGCGTGTACACCGTAGTGCTGTCTTGGTGCGCGCATGCTGCCGATTTTCGCGCCAGTTGTGAGGCCTTAACTTATTGACCGGCAATGGGTTATATTGGTGTCATCAGGTCGTGGCCGAATTCTCGGGCAATCAGTGCTCGAGCACGCTGCTGACCCGTCGGTCATTCGCGTATCACAGAATCGGTCGAGTGGATAAACAGCCACTTCACACAATTCCGTGATGTGCAGAATGCAAATCATTTCTACGCATGGCGTTACGAAATGACTTGCGCGGCTTCACGAACCGACGCACCATACGCCCCCGCTCGGCCCCCCACCTGTGGTTCGGGGACGAACCCGAACCCGCCGACGCCCGCTCGCTTCCGCCCCTCGAAAACGCTGTTAGGAGCCCCAGAATGCCCTTCTCCGCAACACCCCCGGAAGGTCCTGTTACGCTGTCCAACAATGCACGGACAGTCTTGGACAAGCGCTATCTCGTAAAGGACAAGTCCGGGAAGTCCGTCGAAAAGCCAGAAGACATGTTCTGGCGCGTCGCGACGGTGGTCGCGGAGGCTGATCGGCGCTACGGCGCGAGCGATGGGGCGGTGAACGCCATCGCGGAAGAGTTCTACTTCCTGATGACGCAGCGTCGCTTCGAGCCCAACTCGCCGACGCTCATGAACGCCGGCCGTCCGTTGGGACAGCTCTCGGCGTGCTTCGTGTTGCCGGTCGAAGATGCGCTGTCCAACGGACAGAGCGGCATCTACGACACGCTGCGCAGCATGGCGCTCATTCATCAGTCGGGCGGCGGCACGGGCTTCTCGTTTTCGCGTCTGCGCTCGCGCGGCTCGATGGTGCGCAGCACCACGGGCGTCGCGTCGGGCCCGATCTCCTTCATGGAGCTCTACGACGCCAGCACCGACGCGGTGAAGCAGGGGGGCACGCGTCGTGGTGCGAACATGGGCATTCTGCGCGTCGATCACCCCGACGTGATGGAGTTCATCAACTGCAAGGAAGACCTGACCAAGGTCACCAACTTCAACATCTCGGTTGGTATCACCAACAAGTTCATGGACGCCGTGAAGGCCGACGCGAACTACGACTTGGTCGATCCGGTCAGCAAGCAGGTTACGGGGCAGCTCCGCGCGCGCGAAGTGTGGGACAAGATGATCCTCGGCGCGTGGCGCACGGGCGAGCCGGGCGTGTTCTTCATCGACGAAGCCAATCGTTACAACCCGGTGCCGCACCTCGGTGCGTACGAAGCCACCAATCCGTGCGGCGAGCAGCCGTTGCTGCCGTACGACGTGTGCAACCTGGGTTCCGTAAACGTTGGCTACTACGTCGTGAACGGCGTGGTCGACTGGGATTCGATGAAGCGCGACATCGCGCTCAGCACGCACTTCCTCGACAACATCATCGACGTCAACAAGTATCCGCTCCCCGAAATCGACGCACTGTCCAAGCGCATTCGTCGTATCGGTCTCGGTGTGATGGGCTTTGCCGATATGCTCGTGCGCTTGGGCATTCCGTACGACAGTGCGGAAGGCGTCGAGATGGGCCGCAAGGTGATGGAGTTCCTCGACGTCGAAGGCAAGCGCGAAAGCGAGCGCCTCGCGCGTGAGCGTGGCGCGTTCCCCGAGTGGGCGCAGTCCATCTGGGGTCCCGATGAAACGTGCGCGCGCGACGAGAACGGTCAGCGTATTCGCCCCATGCAGATGCTTCGCAACTGCAACGTCACCACGGTGGCGCCCACGGGCACGATTTCCATCATCGCCGGTTGCAGCTCGGGACTCGAGCCGTTGTTCGCGGTGGCGTTCATGCGCAATCAGGCGGGCGTGATGATGCCCGACGTGAACGAAGACTTCGTTGAGATCGCGAAGAAGGAAGGCTGGTACAGCGATGAACTCATGGAGCGCATCGCCAAGACCGGAACGGTTAAGCACGCGGAAGTGCCGGCCAAGTGGCAGGCGGTGTTCAACACGGCGAACAACATCTCGCCTGAATACCACATCCGCATGCAGGCCGCGTATCAGCAGCACTGCGACTCGGCTATTTCCAAGACCACCAATTTCGGATTCGCTGCCACGGTCGATGATGTGCGCGCGATCTACGAAATGGCGTACGACATGAAGTGCAAAGGCGTCACGGTGTATCGCGACGGCTCGCGCGACAATCAGGTGTTGAGCACGGGTGCCACCACCGACGCGGCCGCCAAGCGTGAAGACGCGAAGGCCGCGCAGGCTGGTGAAGCGCCCAAGGCCGACAAGTCGGCGGCGGAGAAAGAAGTCGCCGCGCTCAAGCGCGAGTTGGGCGAGCTGCAGGGCACGATGGCCGAACTGCAGAACGAACTCGATCGCACCAAGAAGTCGCTGTTCAGCGCGGAAGCCGAGAACGCGTCGCGTCGCGGCAAGCGCTCGCGCCCGGAAGTGATGCGTGGCACCACCATCCGCAAAGAAACGCCGCTCGGTGTGATGTTCGTGAACATCACCGAAGACGAGAAGGGTCAGCCGTTCGAAGTGTTCTTGAACCTGGGCAAGGCCGGTGGCAGCGCGATGGCCGACGCGGAAGCGATTGGTCGCCTCATTTCTCTCGCGTTGCGCTCAGGCATCTCGCTGCAGGAAATCCACCGTCAGTTGCGCGGCATCAGCTCCGATCGCGCGGTGGGCTTAGGTCCGAACAAGGTGTTGTCGTTGCCCGATGCCGTGGGCATCGCGCTCGAGCAGTGGTGGCGTGACAAGCAGGGCGTGCAGCAGGATCTCTTGTCGGGTGGCGCGACGGCCGTGTCGCCGGTGAGCTCACTGCAGCCGCCTGTGCCGACGCCTGCTGCTGGTGTGCCGATCACGCGTCCGCCGATGGGTGCGGAGCAGGCGGCGCCGCAGATCGAGTTTGGTGGCTCAGGTCACGGTGAGGTTTTCATGGGTACGTGCCCGGACTGCGGCTCGCAGTTGGAGTTTGCAGAAGGGTGTGTGAAGTGCCATGTGTGCGGGTTCAGCGAGTGCGGGTGATGGCGCGCTAACGCGATGATGTGAGAACGCCGCCGGGTTCGTATGCGAATCCGGCGGCGTTTTGCGTTGGTAAGGCGAACGCGAATTTTGTTGATGGTGAGCGCAGCTCGGAAGTGTGGCCGTCAGGCTATTCGACCGGACGTCGCAATAACATTCCTCGTCGGCGCACACGCAAACTCCGTCGGCGATAGTCGTGCTCGCCTAGTGATAGTTTGCACGGAAATACGTTACGAATCGAGAGTTCGATCGTCGTAATTGTGACACCACTGCAGATTGCAGAAATCGGATACCGATTTGAACTCGGGCAAATCCGGCGAAAGCCGGAGACGCAAAGCTTCGAGGCTACGGTTCGTGTGAGACGAGCCATGCCGGTCGAGCCGCCAACTTCACGTTGACCGCACGAGACCACGATGCCATCGCGACTCCAGCTTCCGGCGAGACGGCTGCTTCCAAATCTCTCGCTCTCCATCAAAGACATTGTCGCTCTTGAAAAGCTTTCGCCAGGGTGCGGCCAGCGATTGATCGACGAGCACATTCGCGATCGCCGCGCCGCGCGTCGAGCCTTCTACGCTTTTGTCGCGTTTGCGCTATCAGTTGCGTATCCTGCCGCAGCGCACTTTGCACGAGCAACGGCGATCAGCATCGAAGCGGCCTTACGTGATTCGGTTTTGAACTCGACAGCTCGCATTTCTCGCCGACGAGACTTGGCGAGTGAAAACGGCCCCTAACTAAGCGCGACTACGCAAAAGCGAAAAGATTTCCCCGCTTGCAAGAACGCGATGTGAACGTTGACAGCCGACTAAGGAATCCCTCGAGCCCCGTTAGTCGGTGCTGGCTGCGCGGCGACTTGCCGCACTGAGGCTGCCGTGCTGTCTTGCGCTGAAGCTCGTTCACTCAGCTCGGTCGACCACCAGCTCGCCGCTGGAAGGTCGTTCGGGGAAAGATTAAACTGCTCAAGAAGGACGCCACGGATTTCAATTAGGCGATCCGCCGCGTACTCCGAAAGTCTTCCGCCGCACGCCGCTCTCCAAAAGTCCGTGACTAGTCTATGCTCGCGAAGTAGGTCATTGGCGGAGAGGCTACTCAGGCCGTTCAGCTTGCCCTGTGCCGCACCTACAAAAATGCGAAGCAGTTCAAGAAAGTTCTGCTGAATGACCTGTTCTCCTCCGATCGCACTCTTAATGAGGGCCTCGAACTTGGGCCGAAAAATCGGGCCATACAGCGCGGATGACGGTTTCAACAAGAGCCGCTGAATCGTGCCGCCTTCGACTTCGTCGAAGATCGCGGCGGCGGCATCGGGTCGCGCAAGTCGCTCGAGAACGTGGGCGGCGATACGCTCAGAGACACGAGTCAGTATCCGATCCATCGCGTCAGAATAGCCGTTCGGAAAATCAAGTACGGCAGGAAGCGAACGATCCGAAAAAAGAATTCGCTCGACGTGAAGATCGAAGCTGTGCGGGGCATCCGCAGTCGGATCTTCAATCAGTGAGAGCTCAGCCGTGATCTCTGCAGCCTGTTTCCGAGTGGCGCGCGCGGGAAGCCACGGTGCGATGTTCGATCGAAGCGACGACCACGACGTCCCACCTAACAGCCCATCACGAAAGACTCCTCGATCGATAAGTCGGCGCAACAAGTCGTTGATATCGTTGACAAGCGTTATTGCTGCGGATGTTTCACTAGGACGAACGTCGCGGAAGCTTCGCTCGACCGCATTGGTACGAAATTCGAGGAGATAGTCCCAAAGATGGGGAAGAACGTCTGAGTTAAGTGGAGCATGGGCCGAGGAGACATCACTCAGAAGCTGCTCGCGACGCGCTGCGGGCGCTTCGATGTACGACTGCAGCATGCGCGACGCCTCCCTTCGCGTCAGCACAGGCGGGGCATCTTCCAGATGCAGAAGCTGATGGAGTCCGAAACTTCCTAATCCCGACCCCGCTACGCGAAGTGCGTCAACTATCTCGTAGAATCTCTCTGCTCGGGATGGGTCAGCCGGTGCGTACTTTGCCTCCGGACGATCCTTAGCACGAGCATCGCTTCGCTGCCTCGAGGACATGGCGTCCAACACGTCAGAGTAGCGCAGAGCCTTCACTGCCTGTTCACTCTGCCGAAGCAGTCGAGCTTCAAGCGGAAATTCTGCCAAAAGAAGCTGGGCTAGGTAGGCCTCTCGCCAAGAAAGTTCGTCATCGTCAAATCGCTCAAAGGTGCGTTTTAGCGTAGCTAGCAGGCGAAGATATCGTTTCAACCGCCTTGGATTTTCAGGCAAAAGATGCTCGATCTCATTGAAGATTCCCTGATGCCTTAGGCCCCCAGCGGACTCGATGCATTGCTCCGCATACTTCCGTCGTGCCTGATTCGAAACCGAGGGAAGATAGGCCGGATATTCTACGATCTTTTCGAGAAAAAGCTCCGGCGACTCAAGTCCGTATCCCGACTTCTTGAGTGCGTCGCTCACCGCTGACTCAGACAGCGCCATCACCGTGTGCAGCCCCGGTAGGCTCAATAACTCCCGAATCGACATGAGCAACTGCGGCAGCACGGCTGGCGCGGTGCGGTCGAGATCGTCAAGGAACAGCACTGCTCTACGATCGCCAAGCTTTGTCATCGCGTCGTCCAGCAGACGAGACAATGCTCTATCGTTCGCTGAGGCGAGAAGACCAGACGCGGCATCGCCAACTGCATTCTCCGCCAGCTTCGTGTACCACGACCCCGATCTCGCAAGTGATCTCACCGCTCCCAGTGCGGCACCGGCCTTTGAAAGACCTGCGGCTACAACTCGCGCGCTCTTCTCCACATCTGCTATTTCGGCAAGCGCGTTCACGATCAGTCGAAGCGCCTCTCCATGCGTTGATGCGGCCCAGGTGGGAACTCGAAGAGTTACAAAATCCTCATCGTAGCCACCGAGGATTTCCTGCATCATCTCCATCACCGAGGTTTTTCCTTCACCCCATTCGCCATAGAGTCCAATCCTGATCGACGAATCGGCGGCGGACGCCGTTATTGTGTCCGCAAGGTGTTTTGCGAAGGCGGCTCTTCCGAATGTGTCGTCGTCTACTCGTTTGATCGGGTCATCCGAACTCCAAAGATTACGACCGCTGCTCATTGAATTCTCCTTAGGCCTAGAAAAAGTTCGCGACTCCGCTGCGAAGGCTACGGCTGCCCTCGCAGCCCCTCATACAACCCCGCATGATTCAGCAAAATATCCTTAATCCCCCGCTGAACCGCCGCTGAGTTGAGCGCCTGCGTACTCATCGCCGTGTGCGCGTCGATGGCGTCGATGATAGCGTTCGTCAGCGCGCTCGCGAGGTCGGGTGAGTTCGCGAACTGCTCCTTGGTATTGTTCGCGGCCTGTTGCTGCAGGGTCTTCGATTCGAGCAGCTTGCCCTTAATGACGTTGTTCACGTAGACCAGCTTGTCCTGGTCGGAGAGCTCGCCGGTGAAGAGGTCGTTCACCCTCTCGATGATCTCGGCGAGGCGCGCCTTTTCGTGCGCTTGCACGCTGCCGCTGCCGGCTTCGGTGAGGGGGTCGAGTTTGGGGGTCTGGCCCGCGTCGAGCGGCATCGGCGCGGTGCCGCGCTTCTTTAGTGTGTGGTGCGTGAGCACGATGCGCGAGAGGTCGATGCCTTCGCGCTCGCGACCGAATTCGAGCAACGGCAGCAGACGCTTGAAGAAGATCGCGCGCTTCTCGATGTCGGTGTTTCCGTAGTCGAAGATCTGCGACAAGAACGTGTATAGCCGCACGTACGCGGCCATGTCGCCCTTGAAGAGCGTGAGCGCGTCCATCTCCTGCTTGGCGGCCTCCTCGGCGGCGGCGTCTTTGGCTTTGACCGCAGCGCGCCACGCGTTCTGGGCGGCCTTGTACTGCTTCATCAGGCGATCTTCGACGGGCGTGAGCGCAGCGACGAGATCGCTCTGCTTCGACGACGGATTGAGCTCCACCTCGACCACGCGATCGACCTCAAAGTCGTCGTAGTGTCCCGCCGCATCGAGCTTAGCGCGCAGGTTGAAGACGAGGTTGGGATCAGTCGTCGCCGACAGCTCGGCGGTGGTGTGATAAGTCTTGAACGCGGCCAATACCTCGGCCGGATCATTCACGAAGTCCACGACGTAGGTGGTGTCCTTGCCGGGATGCGCGCGGTTCAATCGCGACAACGTCTGCACGGCCTGAATGCCGGCGAGTCGCTTGTCGACGTACATGCCGCACAGCAGGGGTTGATCGAAGCCGGTCTGGAATTTGTTGGCGACGAGGAGGATCTGGAATTCGTCGCCCTTGAACGCGTTGCGAATGTCGCGACGTTTCAACGTGGGGTTGAGGACGATACTGTGCTCTGTAAACGGATCGGGCCCAGACTCCGGATCGTGTACCTCGCCCGAGAAGGCAACGAGCGTGCGTACGGGGTAGCCGCGATCAGCGATGTACCGCTCGATGGCGAGCTTCCATCGCACGGCTTCAACGCGACTAGCCACCACGACCATCGCTTTCGCCTTGCCGCCCAAGAGCGGCGCGACGTACGTGCGGAAGTGTTCGACGACGACCTGCACCTTCTGCGCGATGTTGTACGGATGCAGGCGCACCCAGCCCATGATGCCCTTCATGGCGGCGCTGCGTTCGACTGCCTTGTCGTCGAGTTCCTTGCCGTTGTTGGCGAGCTTGAAGGCCAAGCTGTACGGCGTGTAGTTCTGCAGCACATCGAGAATGAATCCTTCCTCGATAGCCTGCCGCATGGAGTACACGTGGAACGGCGTCGGCACGTTGTCGGCGGCGGGCTTCCGCCTGGGATCGGGACGCGTGCCGAACAGTTCGAGCGTTTTGTTCTTGGGCGTGGCGGTGAAGGCGACGAAAGTGATACCGCCCTCCTCAGCGCGTGCGTTCATCTGCGCGGCGAGGATGTCTTCGGTGCTCACCTCGCCACCGTCGTTCAACTCGTTCAACTCTTCGGCGGTGAGTACGGCTTTGAGCTTTGATGCGGTTTCGCCGGTTTGCGAGCTGTGCGCTTCATCAGCAATCACAGCGAAGCGCTTGCCGTTCGTCGCGGCCTGCTTGTGGACCTCGGCCAGCGCGAATGGGAACGTCTGGATGGTGCAGACGACGATCTTCTTGTCGCCCTTGAGCGCGGTGGTGAGTTCGGCGCTCTTGCTGCCGCTCTCGCCTTTGATCTGCGCTACGACACCTTGCTTGCGCTCGAAGTCGAAGAGCGCGTCGCGAAGCTGCCCGTCAATCACGTTGCGATCGGACACCACGAGCACGGTATCAAACAGCTTCGCATGCTTCGCGTCGTGCAACTCGGCGAGAAAATGCGCCGTCCACGCGATGGAGTTGGTCTTGCCCGAACCCGCCGAGTGCTGCACGAGGTATTTGGCACCGGGACCGTCGGAGAGAACGGCGGCTTGCAGTCTGCGCGTGACGTCCAGCTGGTGATACCGCGGAAAGATGACGGACGTCAGTTGCTTCTTCTCGTCGCGAACGCCAACGAGATATCGGCCGATGATTTCGAGCCAGCTGTCGCGCGCCCACACTCGCTCCCAGAGATACGCGGTGCGATGTCCGCCGACGGGGTTCACCGGATTGCCGGCGGCACCGTCATTGCCTTGGTTAAACGGGAGAAAGACCGACGCTGGGCCCGCGAGCTTGGTGGTCATGGCCACTTCACTATTGCTGACCGCGAAGTGCACGAGGGCGCCACGCGGGAATGAGAGCAGCGGTTCCGGTGGTTGTCCCTTGGGCAACGGCACGCGATCGTCGCGGTACTGATCGATGGCGTCGGTGATGCTCTGTGTGAAGTCGGTCTTGAGCTCCGCCGTTGCGACGGGCACGCCATTCAGGAACAGCACCAAGTCGATCGCGTTCTCGTTGTGCAGCGAATAGCGGACCTGTCGGACGACGCGCAGGCGATTGCCGCTGTACCGCGCGACCGTGTCAGCGTTGAGTCCCAGCGACGGTTTGTACTGCGCGAGCTTCAGCTTGGATTTGACGCCCAGGATTTCAATGCCCTGACGAAGCACATCGAGTGTGCCGCGCTGATCGAGCTGATCCCGGACGCGCGCCACAAGCATTGCCATGGCCTTTGCGCCGTGGTGCTTAGCGAGCGCATCCCACGCGTCCGGGTAGGCAGACTGAACCCACGCGACGAGGTCGGCAGGGTAGAGCGCTGCGCTGCGATCGTAGTTGGCCGCGTCGCCGTCGGCGTACAGCCAGCCATGTGCGGCGAGGTGGTCGCAGATCTCGGATTCGAAGCTGATCTCTTTGTGCAGAGTCATCGACACAGCAGGCGGTGGCCCAAGGCAATTCGATTGGCGAGGCAACGAAACGATCGGTGCGGAGGTCGCGTCTGATCGTCAGATTCAAGGTACGCCAAAATCCGTCCCCGCGGCTCCCCGCTGTGCGCCCCGCTGGCGGCTACGACGATTTCGGTCTATTTTCGGTGTGATGACACTCTGTACCGGAACGATGCTATGAGGCTTCGCTACAGACTTGAACGCGCCACACAGGCCGCGGCCCATCTGCTCAAGCTGCGCGGTGGGCGCATGTCGTACATGAAGCTGCTCAAGCTCATGTACCTCGCCGATCGTGAGGCGTTGCTGCGCATGGGTCGACCCATCACGTACGACCGGTACGTGTCGATGGAGCATGGGCCGGTGTTGAGCCAGACGTACAATCTGCTCGTGAGCGAGGAGTCGCCGTCGCACCAGCACGGTTACTGGCGTCAGCACATCTCCGAGCCAGAGCATTACGAAGTCTCGCTGCGCGTCGCGGAGCCGCCGGTGTCGGCGCTCTCGCCCGCGCAGATCGACGTGCTCGATCACGTGTTCCGTGAGTTCGGCGCTAGAAGTCGATGGGAGTTGGTGGACTTCGTGCACACCTTGCCTGAGTGGGAAGATCCGCACGGCTCGTCGATCCCCATTGCGTTGCGCGACATTCTGTTGGCCGGTGGTATGGACGAAGAAGCCGCAGAAGCGGTGGAGCAGGAGCTGCTGGCCGAGGACGCGCTGGCCGATCTGATCGGCTAGTCGGGCGCGCCGGTGAACTTCGTACGGGCCGGTCGCGCGCTGCTCATTCGCGATCGAGCGATGGGTACGCACCTGTGGTTTGTGCTCACCGATCCGGATCCCAAGACTGGGCTCGTGGTGCTGGTGATGCTTGTTAGCGTGAAGCCGCACACGGACAAGACCGTGCAGTTGGATGTTGGCGATCATCCGTTCGTCAAGCATCCATCGAACGTCGACTACAGCACGGCGACGTTCGTTCCGTCGTCGCGATTGGAACAGCGCATTGCGAGTGGGGTGATCGCGCTCGACGCGGATCTCAGCGCGCAGGTGCTGGAGTGGATCCGGCGCGGGCTGCTATCGTCTTCGCGAACGATCAATGCGATTGGCGAATACTGTCGTGCGCTCTGGGCAGTGTGAGCGACGGTAGGTTCGACGCGTCGATTGAGCGCTAGTCGGCTTCGATTGTCTGGCGCTTGAGTGCGTCGAGCGTTTTGCCATCCTTCAAGCGCCATTCAATCCAGCCGTTCGCCGTGCGCCCCATCAACGTCATCGCGGCGAAACTGGGAGAACGGAACAGATGATCGCGCGCGAAAACGATACGATCACCTTCGATGCGCGTTACACCCGCGTCGAGCAGCCGCTGTCTCGTTCTGGCACCTGGCGTATCCTCGAACGAATTCACGTTCTTTCGACGGCCTGACGAACCCTTGAGGACGACGAAGCCTTCCTCCGAAGAGGACGTAGAGCGCGACCTGTTCGCTCTCCGGCATCTTAAGAAATTCCGGCAGCAAGCTGCGCGGAACTTCGAGGACTTGCACGATGCGCGTAGTGATTTCGGCTACGCGAATGCCGCGCGGATCGCCACCGGGGAGGAAGATCTGAATGGTCTTGGCGCGGGTGTTCATTCGGCCTCGGACGGAACGTTGTTGCGGACGTCGATTTGACCGGTGACGGCGGCGGTGATGAGGGCGGTGCGGCGCTCCTGCAATAGCCGAATAGCCGACTCAGCCTGCGTGACAAGCTCAGAATTAGCCGCAAGCTGCCCACGCAGCCACTCGACGATGGCTCTTTGTTCCTCTATCGGAGGGATAGCGACCAAGATCTCCTTCGTCTTCTCCTGATTCATTATGCCTATAGTCGACGAATTCGAAAGAAAGCGCATGACGTCGGACTTCTCGGCGAGTGAATACGTGAGGAAATTTCCGTCTACGCGATTGCTAGGAATGATGGCATTAATTTGTTGGTTCGAAGTGGAAGCACTCGGCGCGAAACCTACTTTGCCGAGTGTAGCTCCAATGCTTACCACCAGAACGCTCCTCGCGGGGAACAGCTTAACAGAACCGATACCGATTTCAGACCAAGGGATCTTACGCAATGACTCGATCAGAACCAGTGAGTCGTCGAAGTCACCTGGCGTAAACCAAGCTGCCCCGTCCTCAACGTTGGCGTCGTCAACGCTGTCAGGCGTTCCTCCAGTCATTACCTTGACGGCGACGCGGCGAAGTGGGTGAACGTCCCAGTGTGTCGGCACTGCGCCGAGCCACTCGACGCCGGAGTCCTTCATGGGCGCGTCGGGATTCAGGCCCTTGGTGACGGCATGAGAGATCACCGCCTGCCGCTTCTCCTTCAGCAACTCGATCAGCCGCTGCTGCTCGGCCACCAGCGCGTCGATCTTCTCAGTCTCGGCGTCAAGGAACCCCGCGATGGCGCGCTGCTCATCGATAGGCGGACGCGGGAATCGATAGAGTCGGAACGCCTCGCCAGTCAGATGGGGAATTGTGTTGGGATTGCCTTCCGCGAGAAACACACCTTGATGGGCGGCGGACCAGAGCACGTATCGGAGGAAACGAGTGTCATCCAACGGCGATAGCGGACGGACTCGATGCAACGCCTTCTGATATGCGCAGAGCGCTATGGCTCCTTCCCAGATAGCCGCGCGACCGATTTCACCGCCCTCACAGACAAGCAAATCCCCGGGCTTCACGGTGAATCGTTCTCGTTCACTCTCGGCTACATCCATGACGGGTAGATCGATCGTGTTGATGCTCGACCACTGGACGTCGACGTTCCGGAGATACGGAAGCAGCGAGGAACCAACGATGCGGGACGTGTCCAACATCTTGCCGAGGGCAATTTCGAACCGCAGGTAAAGCGGCGGATTGGACCAGTGCTCGGGAAGACGTGGCATCCACTCGATACCCGTCTCACGAAATCGCGAATATCCAGAAGTCAATGCGAGAGTCCTTCAATCATCGTCAAAATTCGATCCGTAACCTGCTTGAGTTCCGCATCGATCTCGGCCAACGGGCGAGGCGGCTTGAAGACATAGAAGTGCCGGTTGAACGGAATCTCGTAGCCGATCTTTGTCTTGTCGTGATCGATCCATGCGTCGGCAGCGTGTGGGAGCACTTCGCGCGCGTAGTAGTCGTTCACGTCTTCGCTGAGCGGCACATTCTCCGTGTCGCGCAGCGCGCTGTCGGGAACTGGTTGACCTTTGGTCTTGCCCTTGGTGGCGAGCACCACGTTGCCAGCGTCGTCGCGCTCGGGGCGTTCGACGGTGATGGTGCGGTAGCCGAAGTCGGTGTTCTTGAAAATGCGACTGATGGGCACACCGTCGCGTGTGACGGCTTCGAAATTGCCGAAGATGCGCGTGATATCGTCGATGTGCGCGGCGCTGAGTTCTTTGCGTTTGCTGCCGAGGCTCTTGCGCATCTTCTGCCACATACCGCTGGCGTCGATGAGTTGTACGAGGCCTTTGCGCGCCGCTGGTTTGCGATTGCTCACGATCCACACGTACGTGCTGATGCCCGTGTTGTAGAACATGTCGGTGGGCAGCGCGATGATCGCTTCGAGCAGGTCGTTCTCCAACACGTAGCGACGGATCTCGCTTTCGCCGGAGCCAGCACCGCCGGTGAAGAGTGGTGAGCCGTTGAGTACAATGCCAAAGCGACTGCCACCGTCCACGGCCGGACGCATTTTCGAAATGAGGTGCAGCAGGAAGAGCAGGGAGCCGTCGCTTACACGCGGCAGACCGGGGCCGAAGCGTCCGTTGTAGCCCTGTTGCTCGGCCTCGTTGCGCACGTCCTTTTCGATCTTCTTCCATTCCACGCCGAACGGCGGATTGGAGAGCATATAGTCGAATTTCTTGAACTGCAGCCCGTCCGCCGAGAGCGTGTTGCCAGCGATGATGTTGGCGACGTCCTGGCCTTTGATGAGCATGTCCGCCTTGCAGATGGCGTACGACTCATCGTTGAGTTCCTGGCCGTACATCACGAGCCGAGCGTCGGGGTTGAGGCTGGCGAGATGTTCGCCCGCGACGCTGAGCATGCCACCGGTGCCGGCGGTGGGGTCGTAGAGAGAGCGCACGACGCCGGGCTTGGTGAGCGCGTCGTCGTCTTCGATGAAGATGAGGTTCACCATGAGCCGGATCACTTCACGCGGCGTGAAGTGTTCACCGGCCGTCTCGTTGGAAAGTTCAGCGAACTTGCGAATGAGCTCTTCGAAGACCGCGCCCATCTGCGCGTTGCTCACCGCGTCGGGGTGCAGGTCGATGCCCGCGAATTTCTCGGTGACGAGGTAGAGCAGTCCCGCTTTGTCGAGCTTGTCGATCTGCGTATGGAAGTCGAACCGCTCGAAGATGTCGCGCACCGTGGGCGAGAAGGCGTGCACGTACGCGCGCAGGTTCTCGGCGATGTGGTCCTGATCGCCCATGAGCGTTTTCAGGTCGAGCGGCGACGTGTTGTAGAAGAGCTGATTGGACTCTTTGACGAGGAAGGGTTCCGGATTGACGCCCGCCTTCTGTCGCTTGGCCAGTTCCGCGAGGACGCGCGGCTTGGTGCGTTCGAGGACGCAGTCGAGTCGGCGCAGGACCGTGAACGGCAGGATGACCTTGCCGTAATCGGACTGTTTGAAGTCGCCGCGAAGGAGATCGGCGACGGACCAGAGGAAGGAGGAGAGGTTGGGGTCGGACATGAGACAATATTGACGTACTACTGCCGAGCGGCGCAAACGCTGAGACTGGCTTTGCCGCTGATTTCCGTCGACAAAATAAGGCATGCAAAGTCTGACACTAGCCGACGGCAGCGTACTGGAACTGAGAAGCTAGCAGCTCTCAGAAACGTACTCGAAGCGCATGGAAGGAAGGTACGAGACCGTGAGTCGCCGAATGCTTGATCGGCTGAACGAAGATTCGCAGTCCTACGCGATTCAAGCTATTGGGACGGGCGAGCGGCTTCCGACGTATCAGCGTAGCGCCGAGTTCTCGTCGTCAGAGATTTCGGAGGCCAACGCGGATCGTTGGTCCGCGTTGACGGCCGTCTGGTTTTCGGACGGTATACCAGACTCGATCGCTGAGCTCTTTGTGCAGCTGACAGCTCGGATCGACTCGGCTCGGTTCGCGCGGGAATTCGATCCGTTTGATTTCTAAGCGATCTCTGAAAATTGGACAGGCAAAAGGTGTTGTGATTCAACGCGCCTAAACTTTGCGCTCAGAATGGCGTGTCGGAGATCCATAGCACCCACGTTGGGCCGTTTGCGCGTCGAATCGCATTGCGGATGTTTGGAACAAACCAAAGCGGTAGTGACGTCGGCAATGTTAAGAACAACACGATTCGAGTGACCGTGATGTTTCCGCGATATTTATATGGGACAAATTCGCCAATCCAAGCAATTTTTCCACCGCGAGCCTGCACGAACGTCGATTGCGGAACCGAAATTCGATAGTTTGCCGACGAGGCGCTGGTTGAAGAAGTGGGTATGCGGTTCAATGCGAGCACGCCAAAATAGTCTTGCCCGTTGGCGTGCAATCGCACTCTTCGTGCTCCGCGACTGAGAGCCCATTCCCACTCATTCGATGCCTCGCGCGATCCGCTATCTGTTGGATCGTAGAGGCTCGATTCGAATGGCGGAGTAAACGCCCCCTTCAGTTCGAATGCTGGTCCGCTGTCGGCCGATACAATGACAAGACCTTCCAGCACCGCGCCGCTCTTAAGGGAATGAGTGTCGGAGGTTCTGTGCCGAGGAATTGGGGCGGGCGTCGATGCGGGAACGCACGCCCAAAGTAAAACCGGTAGAAGTGACAATGCGGCGCGGTCGGGACGCATAATCCGGCTCACTACAGTACGCCTTTGCCGATGCATGAGCGATGTCGAATGAGAAAGAAGGTTGAGTTTTGATCACATCGCGAACGCGGAATCCGATATCCAGAGGATCCACGTCCAGTGTGGACCAAAGGAGTCAAACTCAACGAATTCTCCCATGTGTGCGAGTCGCCCGTTGCGCGCAGCCGCGGCATAAATCTCGGGAACTTGAATGCGGTAGTTGTTCGAGGCAGGCCCCTTCGACTTTTTCGTCGCAGGTAGGAGCGCAAGCACGCCGTAGAAGCGCTCCTTCCCGCGATAGACAAACACACGCTTTGCGCCGACCTCGAGCGCTTCACGCCATCCGACGGACGGCACCAGTTTAAGGTCGTTCGTGACGAGCGTCGCCGACGCTTGAAACGGACTCTTAAAGTCTGTCCCGGCTTCGAGCGCGAAGCTGCTGTCCTCCGCGACGATACGCAGCGTCTGGTCGGCGACTCGACCAATTGGAATCGGCCGCAAGTCTTCTGCGATCTTGTAAAACGCGGTGCTAGAAGCACACGCAGAGAGGAGAGGTGACACGAAGATCAGTAGCGTACGAACGGCGCGATGCATTAACGACGAACTCCGTTGCAAGAGGGGTGGTTGTTGAAGAACGCCGCAGACATCGGAGGCTTGCTTCGACGCGAAACGGCAACCTGTGGAATAGCCGGCTAGGGAACGGCCCGAATCACACGTTCCCATGCAGTTAGCCGCGAAAGCTCACCGTGGATGCTCAAGAACCAGTCGCTTGGCTGCGCAATGCCGGAAATGACAAGTAGGCCGTCGGCGTTGACCGAGCACATCAAAGCGCTCATCGCCCCACCAAGAACTCGAGCGTCAGCGCCACCGGCATCGTTTCGAGATGCTGAGCCGCCAGACATCGCTCGGGCGTCGGATCCACCAGCGCTATTTCGTGCACCAATTCCGCCGGCGATCGCTCGACCGTCACTGCCGCCAATGCCACTTCGGTCGGTGGATCCGCCGGCGACCGAACGATCGTCCGTGCCGCCTGCGACATTGCGCGGAGCGGATCCGCCAGCGATCGAACGGTCATCCGTGCCACCACTCCCGTTTCGCGAGGCAGTGCCACCGGCTATGGTGCGCTCGTCGACCCCGGCCGACGAAAGTCGAGCAGTGGAGCCTCCGACGATCTCCCGAATCTCGGCACCTCCAGCCGCCGAGCGCGCCGCGGCACCGCCCGATATGGAGCGACCGGCCGTATCTCCCGCCGTGACTCGCCCTTCAGAACCGCCCGCGAGCGTGCGCCCTTCCGCGCCACCGGAACTTGCACGCGTGCCAGAGCCTCCTGCGAGTTGCCTTTCGTCGACTCCGCCGCCGACAGCTCGATCGCTGCCGCCGCCTGCTCCTAGGCGTTCACTGGAGCCGCCTGCGATATCGCGGGCGGATACTCCGCCCGCGCCTGTTCGTGCCGCAGATCCTCCGCCGATGGCGCGATCGTCGGAGCCTCCATTCGCCATCCTTGACGTGCTTCCTCCACCTAGCGAACGGGTGAGTACTTGCGAGCATTCTGGCGGAAGCAGGTACGCGGCTTCTTTTCCCTGCCGTCCGATCCACGCGAGTCTCGCGCGAGCGATACTCGCGGAGTCGTTCGCGCTGGCGATACGGATTTCACGAAGCTCGAGTTGGCCCGCGCGATGAGCACATGCGATGGAAGTCGCGGCTGAGAGGAGCGCTAGGTGAGCTGGGTGACGAAAGAGGGAAGAGTTGATCCATCCGGTTCGAGATCGTCGAGACGGCATGAGCGTCTTCAGTTTGGAGGCCACGACGCCTTACGATTGCGTCGGCATTCGCGAACGGCGATCCTAGCAGAAGAACGTCAGAGCCGCGTCAAACAGCCGGCGGCGAGGCGTCGAGCGCGCGTCAGTTGAGAGATGCCATTCAGGCCGAGTCAGCTGGCGCTCAAAACGACAGTGTGTGGAGAGCCACGTCGTGCGCAGGCCTTCGATTTTAGCTCGATACGAGCTGCATGTCGGTCTACACCCACGTTCGCGACCGCCAAACACCAACCGAACTGTCCTCGCAGCTACCGCACCCGCAACACCAACCAAGACACCTGCGCAGTGATGGCGCTGCCGGATGCGGTCGTGGTGGTGCGCCACGATCCGCCCACATTCGCATCGTCCAGCTGAAACACCCCGGTGTTGCCCGACGGCAAGGTGGTTTCGCCGGCGCTGCCGGTGCCGGCGCTGATGCCGGCGTATGGCTTGAATCCGTTGTGCACGTACACGCCGCCGAATTCGCGCGGTGCGGTGCGGGCGGTGATGTCCTGGAAGAGCGGATTGGCGGTGAGATCGTCCGCCGCATCGGCCATGGTCCATTCGAGCATCGCTTGCACTGGGTCCCATGTTGAGCCAAAGCGGGCTTTCATGCGCGACACGAGTCCCGGACCTTGGATGACACCGCCGAACCCGATGCCGTACCAGCCCTCCATGGCACCGATTTGCACGTCGTACAATGCGTCGGTGAACGACACGCCCTTGTCCTTCACCAATCGCTGAATCAGATAGCGCATGAACGCGGCCGAGGTGCGATATCCGAGTGTGAAATACTGGAGCGAGCCATTGTTGTACGGCGCGATCGTGCGTCGGGGATCGTTCGCCGCAAACGACTCGAACGACGTGTTGGCGTCCCACGCCACGGCGTTGCGGTCGAGCTGCGACAACAACTCCTGCAGCGCGGCACCGCCCTCGGCCGACCACGTTTGTCCGAACGGTGACGCGCCGTTGCGATTCTGGACATTCCAGAGAAACTGAAACGAGTGCGTGGTTTCGTGCACCATGATTTCATCGACGCCGCTAAACGTGCAGTTGGCTGGCGCGCCGTAGCAGTTGGTGGGTGACGCGAGCATAGACACCATGGACCACGTGCCACCCGGCACCACGAAGTCGCCCGGCGCGCGAATGGTGTTGGCGCTGTTGCCGCCTTCAAACATGATCACCAACTGATTGGAGCCGGGCGACGTGACGACCGACCGCGACGTCTTGAAGTACTGTTGGAGCACGCCCAGATAGCGCGAGCTGAGATAGTCGAGCGTGGCCTGAATGCGCACGAGTGCGGCGGGTTGCACGAGCGCTTGATCGGCATCGAACACCGCCGCCACGGCGTTCGGTGACACGGCGATGATGTGTGCCGTACCGGCCGCTCTTCCCGATACGATGGGTTGATAATTGAACGTGCTCCCAACCGTCCACGGCGTAGCGCGGCAATACACGGCCCATGCTGCGGCCGTTGGCGTGGTGGTGCACGCTTGAAAGGGTTGATCGACGAGGGCCGACGATGAAGCGGGCGTTGACGCACGACGCGTCGTCGCTGCCGCGAATCGTTGCTCCGCGCTCGATGCAAATGCTACAGCGGATATCGCACTCGCGGACACCGCCGAAGCAGTCGTGCGGTCTTCAACGCGCACCGTCATATCCGCCGGAGCAGGCACTTCGAACTGCGTCTCAGCCTGCTTGATGCGACGGCTGTCGACGAACGCCAACAGATAGCGCGCGGTGGCCGACACAGGAGCCATCTTGATGCACGCCGCTGCGGCGCCCGACAGCATCTGCGCGTCACCCACGGCGAGTGAGAACTCGCCGGCGCGCGCGCGTGTGAATGGTGTGGACGCGGCGACATTGAGGTCCACGCCGTTTGGCGTGATGACATACGACGCCGGTCGGCCAGAGCAGGTGACAGCCGGATCGAGCGTCGTCACGAGGCGCAGATTCGCACTGTCACTGGGCGCCGTGGTCAGGCCCAGTGCAGGCGCGAAGAGCTGCGCGACGGTGACGAGTTGCATGCTGTAACCGCGCACCACGATGGTGTCGCCAGCAGCGAGATGAGTGCGCCCCGATGGTCCGGTCACTGCGGTTACCAGCGGGCGTGCAAGTGCCACGTTGACCACCACCGAATCGGTGAGCCCTTCTGCCGTCACGGATATCACGGCGCGTCCCACGCCCTTGGTGACAATGCGCGTGGCGCCGAGTGCGGTGGCAGACACCACCGGCGCTTCGGTGAGCCAGCGGCGCTCGGCGCGCAACGTGAGTGCCGGCGTGAGCGTGCGTCCGTCACGCGTGACGGTGAGTGCGAGTGTATCATCGAACTTGGCCGACGTCAGCGCGTGCGTGGACAACACGAGTGGACCGGGAGCCACGATGGTGAATGGCACTGAGGCTGAGGAACCACCACCGGGCGACGGCGTGGAAACACTCACCTGCGCTGTGCCCGACGCGGCAATGTCACCAGCGGTGATGACGGCGCTCAACTGCGTGGACGAACCAAACGTTGTGGCGCGCGGCGAACCATTCCACTGAACCACCGACCCGTTCACGAATCCGGTGCCGGTAACAGTCAGCGTGAACTGCGCGGTTCCGGCCAACACGCTCGTCGGAGCGATGCCGCCGAGCGTTGGCGCGGCATTGTTCACGGTGACCGATGCACTCCCCGACTTGCCTTCGCTGGTCGCGGTCACGGTGGTCACGCCGGCGCGCACGCCCCGTACGGTGCCTGTTGATGAGACCGAGGCCACTGTTTCGTCGGCACTGCTCCAGGTCACGGTGCGGTCGGTCAACGATTGACCGTTCGATTTTGGCGTGGCGGTGAGTTGCCGCTCCTCAGCCAAGTTCAATGTGACGGTGGAGGGCGCGAGCACGACGTTGTCCACGGCTGCGCGAGGCGTTTCGGTTGTCGACCCACCCGAACACGAGATCGCCGCGATCAGTGCGACGACTCCACCTGCCACTCTGTCAATGCCGACGCGCACGCAGACTCCACTGGAAGGGCTGCTGGGCAGTATGTCCGCCACGAGCGGCTTGGCAAGGGGCGGCCGTCACACTCGTGGTTCGCGATCGTGCTACAAACGCCCGTCGTACATCCATCGTCGCACCTTCCGCGCCCGCACGCGCTTTGCATCGGGATGCTGCGGATTGATGAGCAGGTTTCGCTCTTCCGGCACAATCACCGACGGCACATCGGCGAGCAGCGAAACACCATCGCGCAGCCACGCGGTGCCCCACTCGATGGAGACGCGGCCAGCGGGGAGCGCGTCCCAGCCAACGGTATCAGGGAAGATGTGCCGCTTCTTGAAAAGAGACGAGGGCACCGTGATCTCAACGAGATAACGATGGAGCGGCAGTGCGCCCGCTCCGAGATGGACCACGGACTCAAGACACGCGAGCGCGCGCGTGCTCGACGCATACACCACTGGGGACCCCGGCGTGTTCCAGCGACCACCTGAGGCCTTGGCGCCGGCACCGGTGAGGTCGTGCGCTTCGTAGCGTGGCGTGTCGGTCGCGATGCGGTAGAGCGTAACGATCGTCCGCGACGCGGCGTGTGGCTTTGTCCGAGGCACTCGATCGACGCTAGGCGTACGCGCCGGTCTGCATTTGCGCGACGACGGCGGAAACGGCGCTGCGTCCATCGCTGGTTCGCATGAGCGACGCGGGACGACGCCCGCCGAGCGCGGGGTTGGGGCGCTCAAGGAAATCTGCGACCCACCGTGCGGCGTCGAAGCCGCGCGCGTCGCCAGACTCACGCACTATCTGCGCAACCTCTCCAACCAACCGAGCAATGCCGACCACGCTCTCACTCTGCTCGATGGACAGATCGGCTTTCGCTTTGATCTTCCTGTCGACGGTGGCGCGACTGAGACCGAGCGTGGTATAGAGCCGATCGCGCGGAATGCCCAGCGCCGATGACAGCAGCGTCAGCACCGTCGCCGGTACGCCGCGCTCGACCAACTCGGAACGTTCTACAGCGTTGAGTGCGCTCAGTTCTTCGAACGTGCGCGTGCCGGCGATCAGGCCGCGCCAGAACGTCCGACCGGTTTGATAAGTCGTGACATGCGCGGTTTCGCGCACGGTGGCCGGAGCGCCGACGGTCTTGATGGCGTAGCGCGTGGATTTCGGCTCTCTTGACGCATTGACGGCGAAGCGTTTGGACGGCGTCATGTAGGTTCCTGTCTCAGTTGATCAGAGAAAAATACTCATTTGGACAACCTCGGCGAAGTGCCATAATCGTGCGGCAAGTGTCCTTCTTTTGCGACTCGATGCGTCTGAAAACGCGCATCGCCTCCACACGCGCTAGAAATGGACAGTCTGTCTCAGCTATCTTGAGAGCGAATGTCATCCGCGCAACCACGCTGTCTCATTCTCGCGGGACCGAACGGCGCCGGCAAGTCGACGCATGCATCGGCCATTGTGACGGGACTGCACGGCATTGATCGCTTCATCAATGCCGATACCATTGCGTCGGGCATCGGCGGCTTGAATCGCGCGAGTGCGAAATTTGAGGCGGGCCGCATCGCACTGCGGTCGATCGATCAGGCGATCGACGAGCGCGAAGACTTTGCGTTTGAGACGACGCTTAGTGGACGGCGTTGGCCGCAGTTGCTCGATCGGTTGGAGGCGGCGGGATACGCGTGCTTTGTGAGCTATCTCTGGCTGCCGACGGCGGAGCTGTCCCGCGCGCGCGTGCAGCGTCGTGTGCAGGCAGGCGGACATGACATTCCCGAGCAGGATATCATGCGGCGCCATGCGGCGAGTGCGCAGAGCTTCTTGCGCTATTTCTCATCGCGCGTGACCGACTGGCGACTATTCGACTCGTCGTCAGATTCCGGGTTGGTACCGATCGCGGAAGGCGGAGCGCACCGAACCACGGTAGTGGAACACGATGTGCTGTGGAAGCAGTTTGTTGCTCTAGCCAACGCACGCGCGGTGCTCGAGGCCGCGAGTGCAGGCTACGTCGTCACACGAACAACGCTCGCTACGCGGGAGATCGAGATGAAACAGGTTATGGCAACACCGAAATCCGATGCACCGACGATGGCATCGGCGGCGCAGTTCGTCGAAGCCTCGCGTCTCGCCGTACGTCGCGCCCTCGCCATCCAGCGCGCACTCGGCATCGGCGCGGCGGTCATGCGCGACGGCAAGGTGGTCATCATTCCGCCTGAGGAGTTGCCGCTGACCGCGTACGACTGAGTTGAGGAATAGGCCGATCTCAATCGACAGGCAAATGCCCACTCACTCCGAGTCCGAGCACGATCAAGACGACTGCGGAGGCGCCGAGTATGATCATCAGCGCGATACTCTTGCTCTGATTCAGTTCGACACGCTCAACAGTGCGTGCGTCTCGGAGCGGAACAAAGATGGACGGCGTGGTTGCGGTGACGATCTTGTCGGTAAGGCCGACGATCGCTGTATCGCCGCTGATCGTGGGATACCATACGGTGCGCTGTTGTCCGCTGAGCAGCGTGACGCGAATAAGATCGGTTCCTGCGAAGGCGTTGGTTCCGCTCAGCCGCTCGATCGGGGCGCGGTTGTAACACCCGACCATCACGGCGGCGAGCAGCGACGCCCACACGGCATTACCCCTCAACCGTTGCCTACGACGCATAACGCCCCTCCAATGATCTGGGAATTTCGGGAGCCAGCAGAATGGGCGACAATGTATCTCGATCGCTGAGTGACGGCGAATGCGATCGCTCACTCGTCTATGCTGCGCCTCCACCGGAATTGTTGCGGTTGCGATTGTAGTGGTCGTGTCGACGAACTGCACGCCACCGCTCGCTCCCGTGTGCCATATGCGCCTCGAGCCGCAATCCGTGACGCTCTCGGTTAACGGTGTAGCAACACTCACCGCGACTCCCGTCGATTGCAGCGGCGTACGCGTGCCGGGTCGTGTGACGAACTTTGTCGCGGCGGACACAGCCGTCGTGCGAGTCGAATACACTGGTCGCGTAACCGGGCTGCGCGTCGGCACAACGTCGGTGTCGGCGGTCTCCAATGGGAAGGGCGCAACGGCACAAGTAACAGTCGTCCAATAGCCACTCGGCGCTCTTTCCAGTTTTTGGGTAGCATCACAAATTGACTCGAAGTCCCGCCTAATCACCATTCCAGTGAGGTTTCGATGCCGAATCCTGCTGTGCGTACCGCCATTGTCGCGGCGCTGATGACCGTAAGCGTTGGTGTGGGATTCACCGCTTGCGGCAATGCGGAGAATGAGGACTTTGTCACAAAGCCCAGTGCCGCCGACTCGGTCGGGACGGGCACGGTCTCGGCCAAGGTCGACGGCGCGGCGGTGAGCGCGACGGGAGCCAATAACGTCGTGGTCGGACGCAGCGGCAGTTCGTTCTCGATCGTCGCCAACCTCAACAGCACCACACGCGTGAGCCTCATCATGGACGGCGCGACGACCGCCGGTACGTATTCGCTCGCGAGCGGCGGACTGGGTGCCGGTCAGTACGCAAGCGGTACGGCGACGTGGCTCAGCACCCTCGTTGGTGGTTTGGGCACAGTGACGTTTACGACGCTCAATACCACGCAGGCTGTGGGCACGTTTTCATTCACGGGCGTTGCGGTCGTCGGTACCACCGCCACCGGCACGAAGACGATTACGGAAGGCTCGTTCAACGTGAGTTTTGGGAAGTAGCGCGCTACAATTTCTAACTCATCGTACGCTCCGCTCTCCGCCTCACATCGCCGAGTTCCTGATGCGTTTGCCTGTCATCGTTGTCGTTGCGCTCGCCGGAGCGGTTTCGAACGCGCACGCGCAAAGTGAAGCCGCGTTGCGCGCCGCGCTCGAAGGACGCACGGTCACGGTCAAAGTCGATATGCCAGGCACCGCCAAAGGCATCGACGTCTATCCGCTTGAAGCGACGCCGGTGAATTGGCGTGAGGTGGCCGATCGCGTGAAGTCCAATGCGACGGCGCTCAAGATCGGCGAAACGGTGATGATCACCAAAGTCGTGGTGAACAAAGGTTCACACATCGAAGTGCAATTGGGTGGCGGCGGCTTCGGCACCTTTGGCGACAACACGGGCACGAGTGTGAGCGCCACCGACGCCGGCGAAACACCACACGAAAAGGCGGTGCGCGATTCCATCAAATCGGCACCATCGCCACAAGCCAAGAAGAAGCTCGAAGCGACGCTCAATAGTCTCCGCACCGAGCGCGAGCAGAAGAACGATCGCGCGCAGGCTGCGGCCGCCTCGGCCAACGCCGCACGCGAAGCGAATCTGCGAGTGAAGCGCGCGGAGGGCGGCAGCCGATTCAACGTGCGCTACAAAGGCGGCATTCCGGCCAACGCGATGACACCGGCCGGACTAATGGACGCGTTGGCGCCCTACATCGATTTCGACGGCGCGCCAGCCGGTCGCGCGCCGACGAACGCTGCACCGGCCGGTACGCGCACCGGTGGAACGATGTCGCTCAAGAAAGGCATGTCGGTCACGGAGGTCGAAGCCATTCTCGGTCCGGCCAACACGGCGAGCGAATCACGCGAAGGTATTCTCACGCTCGTCAAACGCACGTACGTGAGCGACGGCAATCGCATCACGGCGCTGTTCGTGAATGGCGTGATGATCGACTATACCATCGCGCCGCAGTAACGCACGCTACGCGCGCAGAATCTTCTCCATCGCTTTCCCTTTCGCGAGCTCGTCGACGAGTTTGTCGAGATAGCGGATGAGTTTCATCAAGGGGTCTTCGACCTCTTCCACGCGCACGCCGCACACCAGGCCAGTGATCTTGGTGCGATTGGGATGCATCGCCGGCGCCTGCGCGAAGAAATCTTCGAAGGTGGTTTTGTTTTTGAGGTGATCGCCGAGTTGTTTGCGATCATAGCCGGTGAGCCAGCAAATCACCGTGTCGACGTCGTCTTTGGTGCGTCCCTTCTTCTCGGCCTTCGTCACGTAGTGCGGGTACACGCCGCTGAAGGCGGATTTGAAAATGCGATGACCGGTCATGGGACGAAGGCGTGGGCGGGATCGGAGAGGTTGCGGAGGAGTATGTCCGCAAATTCGCCGGGACACAACACGGGCCGTTGGCGGCTGCGGTTGCTGGCCTCCTCGTGGTCGGCGGGCCAGAATAGAGCATGATGTCACTTCGCGTATTGTCACTGCTGGCGGCAATTGGCGTACTCTCGGTTGCGCCGCGGACCGCACCGGCGCAGGACCGCTCGCTGTCGTGGCCGGATATCACGGTCACCGCACGCCTTGAGGCGGATGGGACGCTACGCGTGGTCGAGCGCCAGCGCATACGGTTCAGCGGCGATTGGAACGGCGGCGAACGCACGTTCACCGTGGGCTTCGCGCAGATCTTCGACTTCGACACGATGGTGCGCATCGATTCCGTCTCGGGTGCGCCGCACGCCATGACGGTCGATGATCTCGATGTCGTGGACGGGTACAAGTTCACCGACTCGGAGACGCTACGCTGGCGCAGTCGCACCCCCAGCGCGCCACCGTTTGACAACACGGTGCTGACGTATGAGTTGCGCTACGCGTATCGCAATATTCTCGACGTCGCGAAGGGCGGCGGTTTCCGGCTCAATCACGACTTTGCGTTTGCCAATCGCGACGGCAACATCGATCACTTCGCGCTCACGCTGACGATCGACAGCGTGTGGCGCGCGCCCGCCGATTTCACCGGTCACTACGAAGCGCGCGACCTGGAACCCGGGCGTAACTTCGTGGTGACGGTGCCGCTCACCCGCGTCGCCGCGACCGCACCCGCCTACGTGCGCCTCGGCGAACCGATGTCGGTGCGCTACGCGATTCTGGGGCTACTCATTGCAGGTCTCGTCACGATCGTGGCGATCGCTGTGCAACACGACGCGCAACGCGGCCGGTTCGCGGCGATGCCCTCTGCCACCGACATCACGCCGCAGTGGCTGGCCGACAACGTGTTCTGCTATCTCCCGGAGGTGGTCGGTGCGCTCTGGGATCGGACGACGGCGGAAGCGGAGGTCGCCGCGATCCTCGCGCGTCTTGTGCAGGAAGGCAAACTGCGCAGCAAGGTAACGCCGGCCAGCGGAGGGTTCTTCAGTCGGCCGGTATTGCACCTCGAGCTCGTGTCGTCGCGCGACGACTTGCAGGTGCACGAACGCACGCTCATCAACTCGCTCTTTCGGCCCAAAGAGCAGACGACCGACACCAACATCGTGCGCAAGCGCTACAAGAGCACGGGATTTGATCCGGCCAGCAAAATTCGCTCGGCGCTCGACACACTCGTTGAACGCGTGGCACCGCGGGACGAAGAGCGCCTTTCCAAGCAGGCCCGCCTGGCTACGCGAGCACTCTTCGCCGGCGCAATCGTTCTGCTCGTGCTGGGTTTCGTGCACAGCATGATCGACGGATCAATGGCTATCGCGGCGTTGTTTGTGTCGATACCTGGGTACGTGGTTGCGCGCGGGTTTGCGAAAGACTGGCAGCATCGCGTGACGCCGCTCTGGATTACTGGTTCCGCTCAGTTGCTCATAGGCGTGGCGATGGTCACGGCGTACGCGCGGCAGTTCATCTTCGACGATTCAAACCTCGTGAGCTGGCAGACGCTCGCCGGACTGGCGGTCTATCTGCTCGCGCTTGCCAGCAGCGTCGCGAATGCCGGGCGACTGGTCGAGGCGCGACAGCGCGTGTTGCTGCGCAAACAGTTTGCCGCGGCGCGGCGCTACTTTCGCGCGGAACTCGCGAAACGTGAACCGCGCCTCGATGACCAGTGGTATCCGTACATGTTGGCGTTCGGGCTCGGCAGGCATGTGGACCGGTGGTTCAAATCGTTCGGCGGCACGTCCGCCGCCTCGATGCGGAGCGCCACGTCGATGTCTTCGAGCTCGTCGTCTTCGATCACGTCGAGTTCGATCACGTCGACGTCGGGTGACGGTGCGTTCCGCGGCTTCGGTGGCGGCGGCGGATTCAGCGGCGGCGGTGGCGGTGCGGATTTCGGCGCCGACTTCGGTTCGGCGATTCGCGGCATGGCGTCGTCGGTGCCGAGCCCCGCGTCATCGAGTTCGAGTGGCGGGAGCAGCAGTTCGAGCAGCAGTAGCAGCAGCTCAAGCAGCTCTGGCGGTGGCGGCGGTGGAGGGTGGTAAGCATCTCTCGAGTCGCGACCGCCAGTTGTGTCACGGTATGCTTTGCCATTACGACGATTTTGGCGAGCGGCGGCTCGCACGCGGCCGATGCGAGGCGCCGCTGCGAGTTGGCGCCCCCTCCGTCTCGCGCTGTGGTACACGTCGAGCGAGATACGCTGACGCGCTATGTGCCGTCGATTAACGGAGCGCCAATGCCGATTGCCGGGAACGGCGCGGTGGCACGTGTTCGATACGCCGACTCGTCGACACTCCTGCCGGCAGCACGCGTTCGACTCTTGCGCGTTGATTCGGCGATGCGCCGCGAGTTAACGTCGCTCGGCGTTCGCGAGTCGCAACCGGTCGCATATCTGCTGGCACGCGTTCACGCGTCCAATTGCGCGACCATCGAGTGGCCCGATTCCGAGCCGTGGCTGCGGGTTGGCGAAGAAGGCTACGTGGAAGGTGCACTCGCGCCCAGCGACCAGTGGATCAACGGTCGGCCGACGTTCATCGTGCCCGACGCGGAGAGCTTTCCGTATCCACGCCGGTATCTGCGGTCCATCAATCGGCCGCTGAGCGCGGAGGCACTGCGAGGCCCGTTTGCGTCGGCCGTTGCGTTCCTAGACTATCGCGCCATGGTGTACGATGCGCAGCAGGAGACAATGCGGTGGCGTCGGGGCAAGTCGATGGCCGAGATCAACGACGAGCGAGGTGCCATTGTGCGCGAACGTGTGCTCGCGTGGGCGCGCGTGCATCGGACCGACGCAGACCGCGTGCCGTTGCGCGACGAGATTCGGCGATTGGCGTTAGCGATTCAGGCCACCGACTGGCAAGGCCGCACGAGTCGGCTGAGCGGAACCTATCGTCTCCGACTTACCGCGGCCGACACATCGGTTGTCGTGTGGTTGCGATCGGCGCGATCGCCGCTCACGCGGTGGGATGCACTCGATAGCGGTCGCGCCATCGCTGATGTTGTCGCTCGGCCAACTCCGAGCGGGTACGTGCTCGACGGAGTGACGGTATCGATGCCTGACTCGCTTGCGGGCGCCTCGCTCGCCGGTGCGCGGAGCGGCGCGGGCGGTTGGCCGGTCTGGCTCTCCTTCGCGGATCGTGCGCTGCAATCGGGAGGTGACAACGCGAGCAGTGTCCGAGCAGAAGTCCGTCTGCGTTTGGGCGGTGTGCCCGCGCACTTGTGGCCGATGCTTGGCCGCTTCGTGCCGCTCGAGTCCGCGCGCGACTCAGCGGCGCGCGCGCAAGTGCGAATACCAGCCCCGCGCGCCGGCCAATACGCCCAGCTGCCGCTCACGGTCCACGCAACCGCGGAGGGTCAGTGGCACGGCGATACAACGATCAAGTGGCGCGATGGATCGTTGCGCATCGAGCTGACTCGCGTGGACACGATGACCGTCACGCGCCTCTATTGACGTACCAACTGCATTTACCAACTGCATTTACCAACTGCATTGATGTGGTCCCGGCGGCGCTGCTGGGCCGTAACAGCGCCGCCGAAGCCGAACTGACGTTACTTCACATTCGCGCGGAAGAATGCCACGGTGCGATCCCAGGCGAGCTTCGCGGCGTTCGCGTCGAAGCGCGGCGTGGTGTTGTTGTTGAAGCCGTGCTGCGTGCCCGCGTACACGAAGCGTTCGTATTTCACGCCCGCTGCCTTGAGTGCCGTCTCGTAGCCGGGCCAGCTGTCGTTGATGCGTTGATCGGTCTCGGCGCTCTGAATCAAAAGCGGCGCTTTGATCTTGGGGACATCAGGCAGGTCCGGTGCGGAACCGTAGAACGCGACGCCCGCCGAGAGGTCGGCACCGAGTTGTGTGGCGAGATAGTTCACCATGCCACCGCCGTAGCAGAAGCCGACGGCGCCGATGTGGCCGGTGCATTCGGGGCGCGCTTTGAGAAACCGCGCGGCCGCGATGAAGTCCTGGCGCGTCTTCGTCTGATCCAACTTGGGAAATACTTCTCGCGCCTTGTCTTCGTCGCCGGGATAGCCGCCGAGTGGGAAGAGCGCGTCGGGGGCAAAGGCGACGAAGCCGTCGACGGCGAGTCGCCGCGCAATGTCCTCGATGTGCGGATTCAAGCCACGATTTTCGTGGATCACGAGAATGCCTGGCGCCTTGCCACTCGCCGCTGGCTTGGCGAGATAGCCGCGCATGGTGCCGTAGCCGTTGGGCGACGGATACTCGATGTACTGCTGTGTGATGCGCGCATCGTCGTGCGGCACGAGTTGCGCTTCAACGAACTTCGGTGTGAGCTGTTCGAGCAGCATGAGCGCTGTGACACCACCGACAGCGTACTTGGACGCCTTGTCGAGAAAGGTGCGGCGATCGATACCACCGTGAACGTAGGCGTCGAACAGGATGAGCAAGTCCTGGTCGAAGTCGTGTGCGGTTTTTTGCGTCATGTCGGGGCGGGATGAAAGGGTGCGCGCGCCCTTAAGTACCGCGTGCGGGCGCCGCAGACAAATTGCAGCGAAGTCCGTCGCCACGCGATTCCATCCACTGCTTCGCCCGCCACATTGGGTAGTTGAGCGTACGCCAGTCCATGCCGCCGTCCTGCGGATCGGCGAGCCGCTTGGTCCAGTGCGCCACCAGCGCCTGGTCGAGGGCCTTGCAGTCGGCGGGCGCCAACTGCGGAGCCTGCTCGATAAGCGTTGGCAGCGCATCGGCCGACAGCGCGGCATGATAGGCTGCGTCAAACGTTTCACCGTGCTGAGCGCGCGCGATGTTCGTGCGGACGACGAGTGCTTCGAGATTGACGAGGTTGAGCGTCGCCACCCACGCCACGGTGACGAGCAGTGTCGTACGCGCGAACCGGTCGTGATGCCCGCGCAGCATCAAGACCGCGAACGTGATAACCGTCGCCAGCACCCAGACCATGAACGCACAGGCGAACACACGATCGACGCTGAGTCCGAATTCGCGAACATAGAGCCACATGCGCGTGGATGCCGACGCGAGGAGGGAGACGATCAGCAGTAAGAGCACAGTGGCGACGAGTCGCAGCTTCCGATCGTACGGCAGCACCGTTCCGGCGTCGACCGAGCCGCTATTCGGACTCGAGAGCCAGCGCGCGGCGATGAGCGTGACGAGCACGACCCCGGACGCGACAATGAGCTGGTAGAACCCCTGACGCGCGTAGCTCGCGACCGTGAGCGACTGCGTGGCCATCAAGTACGTTTCGCCGCCAAACAGCACGCGCAATTGCGTGGCCATGAACAGCACGAGCAGCGCGGCCAATGCGTACAGTGCGACGCTGACGCTCACCAATGGCAGCGAGGGTGAGGGCACGTCGGGAATGGTCACTGGGAGCGCTCGGCCCAGCGCGGCGCGAATCCATCCGGTCGAGACCCAGGTGAGCGCGAAGATCACGACGACGTGCTGGAGCCAATTGGCGGCGATGAAGCCGAGTGTGTTGTCGACGAATGACTTGAACACCACGTCGGACGATTCGAGCAACGCGCCGACCACGAGCAGTGGCGGGATGGCCAGCACGACGCCAATGACGATCGCGCGCGTCCGGGTTGATCCGTTGGCTGACGAGTTCGTGCGTGCATCCTGCATGAGGCCGAAGGCGCCGCCCATCGAATTGAGTACGGCGAGCAGTGCCGCCCGGACCGGATCGGTGAGCCGGAGCGTGGCGATGCGTCCGCCGCTTCCTTGCCAGATGGTGAGTGCACTCATGCACAAGACCGACAAGAGATCGATTGGAAAGAGCATGGGCGCATCACGCCAGACGAGTCCCAGCGACGCCGCAACGGCGCCGGCCATGAGCCAGCCGAGCTGCGGCGTCGGCGACACGTCGCGCTCTACGCGGGTCAGTACGAGTACGCTGAACGCCAGCAAGGCAATCCAGAGCGTGAAGCCCACTCGCAGCATACCGCCGCGCATGAGCGCGTCACCTGCGAGTCCGACAATGAGCGCGGCGCTGAATGCGCGCGCGATGGGTGCGGGACGGGTCACTAGGCGCTCACGCGTTGCGGAAGGTTGGTTGGTGCTATTGAGGTCTCGCGACGCGCCACATTGCCAAAGCGGCGATCGCGGCGTGAGAAGTCGGCGAGTGCGTCGTCGAGATGCGCGGCGGTGAAGTCGGGCCAGAGCACATCGAGAAAGAGCAATTCCGCGTACGCGCACTCCCAGAGGAGAAAGTCGGAGAGGCGTCGCTCACCGCCGGTGCGTATCAACAGGTCGACCGGGGGCAGCATGCTCACGTGCGCGCCGACCTGACGACCGGATGACATGGCGTGTTCGATTGCGGTGCGGCTCGAGTAATCGATGGCCACGCGGACGTGCATGGCGGTGCCGTGCGCGGTGCGTGACTCGGCGTGCGCGATGACGCGGCGGAGCACGAGAGGCAGGCGGTCGCGTCGTCCGATGACGGACACACGAATACCGGCGTCGTGCATCGTGTCGGCTTCGGAGCGGAAGTGTTCGGTGAAGAGTTCGAGCAGCGCGCGCACTTCATCGGCGGGTCGGCGCCAGTTGTCGCTGGAGAATGCGTAGACGGTCAATTGCTCAATGCCGCGCGAGGCACAGTGCTTCACGGCTTCGCGCATGGCCCGCGCGCCGGCGACGTGGCCTTTGGAACGCGGCAATCCATCGCGTTCGGCCCAGCGGCCGTTGCCATCCATGATGATGGCGAGGTGCGCTGGGAGCGACAGAGTGCTTTGTTTCATAAAGTTAAACCCCGAAAAATCAGCGCCCGGAGGCGCTGCGGTGAGAGCGGCCAGGGTGGGGGCTGGGCCGTTCAATTAGGAGGTACGGGAAGACTAGGTCTGGGGTAGACGACTGTCAAGTACTTTGCGTTACAAAGTAAAGTCGACCTCGCGCGGTCAAACGCCATTAGGACGGGAAGATTCCCGTGCTGAGATAGCGGTCACCACGGTCGCAGACGACAAACACGATGGTCGCGCCCGAGACTTCAGCGGCGATGCGCAGCGCAATCACGCAGGCACCGGCCGCCGATGGCCCGCAGAAAATTCCCTCGTCGGCGGCGAGCCGACGGGTCATCGCTTCGGCCTCCTGCTGCGACACTTCCTCAATGCGATCGACGCGCGCGGCGTCGTAGATGCGCGGCTGATACGCCGCCGACCACTTGCGGATGCCGGCGATTTGCGAGCCCTCGCTCGGCTGCGCGCCGATGACGGCGATGTGTTGGTTCTTCTCGTGCAGATACTTGCCGACACCCATGATGGTGCCTGTGGTGCCCATCGCGCTCACAAAATGCGTGATGCGCCCACCGGTGTCGCGCCAAATTTCAGGTCCCGTGGTTTCGTAGTGCGCGCGCGGATTGTCGGGGTTGGCGAATTGATCGAGCACGCGTCCGTCACCACGCGCCTGCATGTCCATCGCGATATCGCGTGCGTACTCCATGCCGCCCTTCGACGCCGGCGTGAGAATGAGCTCCGCCCCATACGCCCGCATCGACGCGCGACGCTCCGCGCTCAGGTTATCCGGCATGATGAGCGTCATGCGATACCCAGTCATGGCGGCGATCATCGCCATGGCGATGCCTGTATTGCCGCTCGTGGCTTCGATGAGCCTGTCACCCGGCTTGATTTCACCGCGCGCTTCGGCGCCGCGAATCATGGAGAGCACGGGACGGTCTTTAACCGATCCGCCGGGATTGTTCCCCTCGAGTTTGCCAAGCACCTCGATCCCGCGCGCGGACATCTCCGGCGTGACAAGTCGCTGCAAGCGCACGAGCGGCGTGTTGCCGATCGTATGATCGATCGTGCGGTACGTCTGGTCGGAATGCATACCAAACGTATAGCGCGGGATGGCGGATCGGTTCCCCGCCAGCGCCGAATCGATTCTGCCAGATCCCTAACTGCTTGGCCGCGGATTGCGCGGATGGCCACGGATCGAGCCTCGCATTCGACGACCGGCGGCTTGGCCCCACTGTTTAGCAGAAAGAACTTTTGGGGCTGCCTATTCAAGGCGTCGTTTGAATCGCGAGACGCCAGATCCGCTCAATCCGCGTGATCCGCTCAATCCGCGTGATCCGCGGCACGCAGTTGACGACGCCGCAGAACGATTCGACGAGTGTCAGCACGTAATCGCCGGCACGGGCGGCGTGGTTGGTGACCACGGTGTAACTGGCCCGACCTCAGATGACGCATTTGCTTCGTGGGCGGCGCGCTGCATCATCGCGACCGTGGCTTCGCTGAGCGGCGCGCCGAGGCCGGCGTTGAGTCCGAGCGCCGCGAGCGAGGTGGGGAGCGCGCGTGCGTCTCGCCCGGTGATCTTCTCGTAGAGCACGAACGCGGCCAGCAGCGTTCCGGCGGGCGCCGGGTGATATCCATCGGCGCCGTAGAGCGGCACGTTGGGATCGTTGAGCAATGCGAGTTGCCACGCGTTGCCAGCGGGCGCGAAGAGACCGCCCACGTCTTGTGCGGCCATGCGGGCCGACAACGCGGCCGCGGCGAAGTCATTCGGTCGCGCGGTGGACGGCCAAGACATCATCACCACCGACTTGGCGCCGACGTTGAGCCCCATAGCGTTGATCGCGCGCACCGCAATGACCATCGTGTCGCGACAGATCGCGATCGTGGTTGGTCCTTGCTGCATGACGATGTATTTCCATCCGCCCTGCGCAATCGCACTGCGCGCGGAGCCGTCGATCACATAGTCAATCAGCGCCCGATTGGGGAGCGCGAGGGTGCGCGCCTGCAACGCCACCCCGCCCGCGTTGGCGATGGAGAGCACCACGCCGGGCAAGTCGTTCTCGTACGTCAGGCTGTTGCCGATGAATAGAACGTTATTGCCCGGCCCGAGCGGGTCGGTTGGGCCGGAGTGCGGCATGCAGCTCATCACGAAGGCAACGCTCAGGAGCGCGCGGCGTGTCGGAACGAAGGTGAGAAATCGCATGCTGTCACGCTACACGCGCTCTTGGCAACCGTCACGTATCGTGGCGCCGACAGCGTTGGTATCGTGACCAAGTGTGACGGTACGAGGATGAACGGATGACACAACGGAGCGGATGATGATCGGTAGCGACTTCGGGAGCGTCTTCGATGGAGCGCTCGGCAGAGCGCTTGGTAGAGCGCTTGGTAGAGCGCTTGGTGGTACAATGAGTCTCGCGCTCGGCGGGCGGCTTGCGTTGGGTGTAATCGGCGGTGTTGGCGTGAATGCGCGGTCGCACGCACGCGAGGATGCTCCCACGTTTCGCGCCGAGACGCTGGCCACGGGCGTGTACGCACTTCGACCGACGGCGGTTGGCGCGTTGGGCGCCGATGCCAATTCGCTGCTGGTGGTGGGGTCGCGCGAAGCGCTAGTAGTCGACGCGCAGTTCAGTGCGACATCGACGCGCGCCGTGATTGCCCTCGTGCACACCTTGACCAACAAGCCGGTGCGTTGGCTGGTGAACACACACTGGCACGACGATCACGTGTCGGGCAACGCCGAGTGGGTGCGCGCTAATCCGTCCATCACGATTGTGAGTGCAACCGCGATGCGCGACGACATGATCTCGAACGGCGCGACGAACCGGGCGAGCTTTCTTAAAGCGTCTGGCGGCACGGTGCAGTTCATGAACGATTTGGTGTCGAAGCAGAAGGGGCTTGACGGGCAGCCCGCGGACAGCGGGCAACTCGCCGCGTTCGCTGCCTACGCCACGCTCATTCAACGTTTTCGGGATGACAGCGCAGAGACACATCCCACGCCACCAACGAAAGTGTTCAATGGCTCGATGGAGATCGACCTCGGCGGGCAGCGTGTGCGCGTGCTCGAGCTCGGTGCCGCACACACGC
This sequence comes from uncultured Gemmatimonadaceae bacterium, assembly GCA_966096095.1. Lineage (GTDB taxonomy): Bacteria > Gemmatimonadota > Gemmatimonadetes > Gemmatimonadales > Gemmatimonadaceae > Gemmatimonas. The sequence continues at coordinate 106,282 of CBHTUR010000010.1, forward strand.
GAGCGGATGTTGTCGTGCAGGTGCCGGCGGCGGGCGTTATTGCATCGGGCGACATGGTGATTTGGCCCGTGCCCTTTGTCGGGTCCACGTCGTATCCATCGCAGTTTGGACCGACGCTCAACAAGTTGCTCGCGCTCCCGCACCGGATGATCGTGCCCGGACACGGTCCGGTGCAGCGAGATGACGCGCATGTGCAAGCGACGCGAGATATGGTCGTCACCTTGTCGGGTCAGGTCGACTCGCTGCGCCGAGCGGGTGTGCCGCTCGACTCGATGCGGGCGCGTCTTGCCGCACTGGGGGCAGTTCCGCGTTTCCGCGACCGGTTCGCGGGCACCGACCGAACGCGCCTTATGCTGTGGAACGTGTACGTGATGTCGTCGGCGATTCCCAAAGCGTTTGCGGACGGAGCCAAGGCGGACTCGGCTAAAGCGAAGTGAGCGGCGTGACGCGCCAATTGCTGTCGCGAACGGGTGCACGTACAATTGGCGATTCACACCAAGGTGGAGGTCGTATGGAGCGCGTAGTGCATTTCGAGATTCACGCGTCTGATCCGACGCGCGCGGCGAATTTTTACAGCAGCGTTTTTGGCTGGAAGATCAACGAGTGGGTTGTGCCCGGTGTACAGGTGCCCGACGAAAATCGGTATTGGCTCGTTGTGACCGGAGAGGAATCGAATCCCGGAATCAACGGAGGCCTGCTGATTCGCCGTGGTGCACCGCCAGTGGCCGGACAAGCCGTGAACGCGTTCGTTTGCACCATTGGCGTGGCGAACCTTGATGCGTCGCTGGCGGCGGCGCTTGGCGCGGGCGGTACGATGGCGGAGCCCAAGATGCCGATTCGCGGTGTCGGATGGTTGGCGTATTGCCACGACACTGAGGGCAATATTTTCGGCATGATGCAGAACGATCCGAGCGCGGCGTGATGATGGCGGTCAACGCCGCGTACGTTGCACCACCGGCGTATTACGCTCAACTAACGACATCGCCGTCGCCGCAGGGGTGTTATCGCGAGAGCCGACCACTCGGGCCAACCGGTGGCGCGGTCGCGCCCGATCGTGATGCGCCGTTTGCCGCGATCATGCTTCGCGCACGTGGACGCGTCGTGTTTCCCGAGGTCGCGGAAGGGGAACGCGGAATGTGGGAGTCGCGAAGTGAGTGGTCGGCACGCGGCGATACGCTGACGGTGCTGATTTTCACGGGGCTGCAGGGCTGGCGCGCTCGATTCACGCCGAATGGCGACGGGTGGCGCGGCGGTGCGGTGTATCTCTCCGACGCGGTCAATCCCAACGATCGATCGACGTTCGGCGTGAGCGTTTCGCTGGCGCGCACGGCGTGCCCGGCCGCCTGGAGCGCGATAACCCCGGCGCCGATGACACGACTCGCGGGGATGCCACTTTACTTCGCCGAACAGGTGGACGAGCAAGCCAAACTGAAGCGCGGCTCGCGGTTGCCGAATGGTGTTGTGGTGGTGAGCGCCGACGAGAAGCGACCGCGCACCGTGGTCGTACAGTTGGTGGTCACAGACGCCGGGAGCGTCGTGCCCGATCGTATCAAGGTGCTGCGCAGCGACGACCGCGCGCTGTCGAACACGGCTCTGCGAATAGTTCCTACGCTGCAATTCGACCCGGCGCTGGTCAATCAGCGCCGGGTCGGTCAGTTGGTGCAGTTGGCGATGGCGTTCCCGCCGTGAGGGGCGTTGACTACGGCTTCACCAACTTGATTTCAGCTTGCTTGCGCGTGGGTGACACGTAGGCGCTCACGAGACTCTCGTTGCCGTCGGCGCCGATAGCGGCGACGCCGAAGACCCAATCGTCGATGGATAGTCCGGGCAGCACGAACTGTGTGACGTTACCCACCACCTGCGAGTGCTCCCAGCTATTGCTCCACGTGTCGCGCCAATAGACGCGATAGCTGACCGCGTTTGGCACCGCGGCCCACTGCAGATTTGAGTCGTAACCCGACGGGGCACGCGTGAGTTGCACGGCGCCGCGATCGTTGGTCACCTTGGGTGCTTGCGGTGCGAGTGCCAGCGCAGCGGCGCTGGCGGCGTTGACGCGCGCGTTCTGCGCGAGGTAGCGGAAGTCCACGCCCTCGAGAAGATCGTTCGGCGAATGCTGCCGCGCGAAGTTCTCGTTGGCTTCGCGAAAGACAACGGCCGGGAAGTTGTTGGTGGTCATCGACGAGTGATCGCTGCCGCGGCCAAAACGATCTTCGCGCGCCATGAGGCGAATGCGATGCGACGGCACGTACACGGCGGCGACGCGCTCGATGTAGCGGGCGAGCGACCGCGACATGTTGTCTTCGGGGCCGAGCGAATAGATGCGCACGCTCTTCGCGTCGATCTGTCCGTTGCCGCCCATGCTGTTGCCGACGATGTCGTTGTTGAAGTTGGCATCGACCACCACGTTTTGCGCGGCGAGCTTTTGCGCGTGCGCCATGGAACCAATCAGGCCTTGTTCCTCGCCGGCCCAGCACATGAAGACGAGTGTGGCGTCGAACTCAATGCCACTTTCGGCAAACACGCGCGCCAATTCCATCGTGAGCACGGTGCCGCTGCCATCGTCGTTGGCGCCGGGCGCATCGTTGTTGTCGGTATTGTTGCGCGTGCCCTGTGGGTTGGCGGCGCCCGCGTTCAACGCGGTCTGTCCACCGGCGCCGAGATTCACACTGTCGTAGTGCCCCGTGATGTAAATGCGACGGGCCGACTTGCCCGGCAACACCGCCATCACATTGCGCAGCTCGACGTCTCGGGTAATCCGACCCTGCTGGGCGATTTGATGCGTGTCGAACGACACCTGCAGCTTTGGGCTCGAGCGCTTGAGCTCTTCGAGAATCCACTGACGCGCGGCGCCAATGCCGCGCGACGTCGACGTTGCATCGGACAACGTGTTGCGCGTGCCGAACGACACGAGCTTGGTATCGAGCTCACGCAGCCGCTGCTCCGACACCGCGGCAACCAGTTTGAGAATGCGGGGGTCGACGTCGGGCGCGGGGGCGCGCGACGTCTGCGCGTCGAGTCTGACACCGGCGGTGGCGCCGAGCAAAGCGGCGACGAGGAGCGCGGAAGCGCGCGAGGACCAGATGTACGGCGATCGCATAATCAACGAGAGGGCAGGAGCGGTCGGTAGGCAAGCAGAGGGCGCGCGGAGCTCATGGAAACCGTGCGTTCGTGCAAGCTACGCCCCGGCCAGCGGACGCGCACGTCGCAGTCAAATGTTGCGTCCGCACAATCGGCGCCGCCAATTTTGACGGGAGATGAATGACCTGCTTCCCGCCCGGCCGGCGCGCCTGTCGCCGAAAGCGAATTCCTGGTCTCGCTGGTGGCTGATGCTCGCCGCGAGTGTCATCGCCTTCGTGAGCGGCTGCGGAAAAGTGGACGCGCTGTTCGAAGGCCCGGGCATTCCCGATGCCCGCCTTTCCGTGGCCGTCGACTCCGCGTACGTCTTTGCGCCGCGCGGAACCGTCCGATCGGTCATCATCAGCGTGACGCCGGTCGGCACCTATACGGGACCAGTCAACTTGACGGTCGAACGGCTCCCGGACGGCGTCACGGCAGTTGTCGACCAGCAGTCGACCACAGGTCCCGTCACAACGGCACGGGTCACGTTTACGATTTCGCTCAATGCACAGCTCGCGGTTTTCAACACAGCCGTTCGCGCGCGCGGTGATCACGTAACCGAGGGGTCGACCGACGTCTCGCTCAACATCACGCCGCCATTGTCATTTGCGTTGAGCACCGGCTCGCCGACGCTCGTCATTGCACGGGGTGGTTCGTCGCAGCTCACGGCATCGATTGCGCGCACGAACTTCAGCGGTCCGGTCACGCTCGCCCTCGCGGGCGACAATCGCATTTCGGCCACATTCGCCGAAAATCCGCTTAGCGTAAACGTCACCACAGCACGCATTGCCGTTGCGAGCGACGTGCCACCTGGCGTGTACGCGCTCACGCTACGCGCGTCCGGAGCGCTGGTGGCGGAACAAACGGCACCAGTTTCCGTGCAAGTCACCGACGAGCCCTTGCAGTTGTTGGCACCAAACGCTGTCACTGTCGCGCAAGGCACGAGCGGCGATGCGCTCGTGATCGTCAACAAAACCTCGAGCACCGGGGCAGACACGGTGATTGCGGACGCCCTTCCATCGGGGCTCAGCTACGCCGTCGGATCGCGCGCCGCCGACGGTACTCGGCGCGTGACGATCGCGGCTGCTGCGGCGACGCTGCCCGGCACGTATCGAATCACGTTACGTGCTCGCGCGAGTGGCGCTCCGGAATCGGTGGCGTCACTCGATGTGCAAGTGCTCGAGGCGAAGATTCAGATGTCGCTGGCGGTCAACACGGTTGAGTTGTTTCAGGCGAGCAACGGACGCGTGCAGGCAACCGTGCTGCGCACCGCCTACGCTGGGCCGGTGTCGTACACGCTGGAAGGCGCGCCCGAAGGACTTTCACTCACCGCGTTGCCCGATTCCGGTGACGCCAGCATTGCGCGTCTGGTAGTCAGCGCGACAAGCGGTGTGGACCCGCGCGCGTACGATGTAGTTGTGCGCGCGGATCCGACGCTGCTCGGCGGCTCGAAGGCAGTGCGCGCCAACCTGGTCGTGGTCGTACATCCGGCCGCTGCGGGCTCCGGAAACGTCCTGCTCGATTGGTCACGCTGCGTCGCGCCACTTTGGGTTGCCGGACAGGATGGTACGGGTGCTTGGTTACCGCTCTCGCTGCTCAACGGCACGGCACGCTTTAATGTGTCAGCAGCGACCGGCGCGTTCGCCTACGCCGAGGATGGCTTCACGCTGGTCGTGCGCTATTACACGCGCCAAGAGCTGACGTCCGGCCCAATTGACGTGTGTCCAACGCCGCCCGGAACCAAAACGGTGCGCGGCGTGAGTGCTCACACTGCCATCGGTGAAGCGTGGAGCTACGCGTTTGGAGGTGCGACTGCGCAGACGACCATTACCGCGCCGAATTTTGTCTTGAACGGCGTGACAAATGGCACGCACGACTTCGTTGGCTGGGGCGCGTTTCTGACCGGCTTCCACGCGCTCATCCGTCGCGATATCGACGTGCCCGACGGCGAAGCGTTTGACGCTCCATTCAGTCTGGTTGGCAGCGAGTCGTTCAACGTTTCGCGAGAAGCGTTGTCCGTTGCCAACACGTTAGGCGAGGCCCAGAACCACGTGATGGGCTACCTCACGACTTCGGCCTGCACGCTGAATCCGATGTACGCATCGGGCACTCATGGTACCAGCACGTTCATGTGGGGCATTCCGGAGGGACCGCAGCGCGCCACGGACTTTCACTTCCTGACGGTAAACAGTATCGGGACCAACACCCGACGCTCCGTAAGTGTGTCGTTCAACAAGTTTGGCCCGCGCGGTGTAACGCAACCGCCCGTTGTTCCGACGCCAACGGTGCGAACTTTGAGCGGTCCGTACACGCGACTGCAACTGCAAGTTGCTGCTGTGCCATCGGCATACAACGAGACCGTCGAACTCAAGTGGTCTGACGGACTGCGAACCACGCGTGTGCAGGGCAGCGTTGCCGCCATTGGCTCCAGCAACGTCACGCTGACGATGCCGGACTTCAGTACCGTCGGCGCGTTTCCATTGTCGGTGCCGATTCCCGCTGGTGCGACCGGGACGTACACCATGACACTCGTCGGTGCGACGATGCCGGGGTCGCGCTGTCAGGCCGAGCGTGTCGCCGTGACGGGTTCGCGCTCAGGTCCGTTCGCCGGCACACCATAAACGCGCGACAGTCGCGCTACGCGCGGGCCGAACAACTTGACGAGATCGTCGCGCTGCGCCACGCTTCGGGTAGTGCGCACTGGGGCGCCTCCTGTCCGCGGCAAGGGAATTTTCCCACCCTGAAAGGTTCGAGTCTTACGGCTGAACCTTCTTCCTGCCTGTACTCAGCGGACTTCAGGCGTTTCGGAGGAAGGTCGTATGTCTGATCTCGCTGGCGCACCCGCGATGGTGCGCAGTATTGAGAGCCTCAAGAAAGAGGCCAAGCAACTGCTGGCGGCGGTGCGCGCCGGCGACGCGTCAGTTCTTGAACGTCTGCGCCCGCGATTATCGGCGCGCCGACCTGTCGCTGCTGATGCCATCACGTTGCGCGATGTACAGCACGCCCTCGCGCGCGAACTGGGCTTCGACGGTTGGGCTTCGCTCATGCAGCAGCGTGTGCGCGACAGCCTCATGGCCGCTCGGGCGGTGTCGCATTACGAAGACAAAGCGGTGGCCTTGCTCGAGGCGTATCGCACGGGAACACCCGAGGCGATGGAGCGACACTGGAGTCTGACCTGGCATCGTCGCGCGTGGTCGGCGATGCGGAGCTACGTGCGCGCGGATCTGGGCCTCGGCAGCAGCGATACCATCGACATTTCGCTCGACGACGCGCGGTGGCTCGTAGCGCGCGAGCACGGATTCGAACATTGGATTGCGCTGGTGGAGACAGTCACCGCCGATCGTGAGGTGGCGCAACAAATCAGCAAGCCTCTCGCGCTGCTGGCCGCGAATGAGAACGCCGAGCTCCACACCGTTGCAGTGTCGCGCCACTGGGATGAATTCCGCGAGGAACTGCGCGAAGCCGATATTCTCGGCGTCGATGCACACGGCCAGATGACGGACGATGTGCTGCGCGAACTGGCCGCCGACTCACAGGTGCGCGAGCACATCACTGTGCTCCGCTTGTCGGGATCGGCCGGCGTCACCGACGCGGGCGTCGCGACACTCACGGCATTTCCGCGCTTGCAGCAGTTGGATTTGTCGAGCACAAACATTTCCGATGCTGCATTCGATACGCTGCGAACTTTGCCGCAGCTCACGCGCCTCGGCTTGTCGTGGACGCGCACCACCGATCGCGGAGCGCAGGCCTTGGCCACGGCCGCTGCGCGCGAGACGTTGGAGATGGTGGACTTGAACGGCTCACACTGCGGCAACGCGGCTATTGCCGCCTGCCGCGGTATGCCGCGGCTCAAGCAATTTCTGTCAGGCGCACAAACCACCGACGCCGGGTTGGCGTATTTGGCCGACTTTCCCGTGTACCGAGAATGGCGTGGTGGTGAAGAATCGATGGCACTGTTGAGCTACGACGCCGAGCCGAACAAGCTGATGCTTCGTGGACAGATTACCGACGCCGGAATCGCGCAGCTTCGCGTGCTGGACGGTCTTTTCGGGCTCAATGTCGATGACAGTGCGCTTGGGCTCACCGGCGCTGCGCTCAGCCCGTTGATAGGGCTGCCGCATCTCAGCTGGCTCGCGTTCGATGCGAAAGACGATTCGATGCCGCTGCTCGCGCAGTTGCCGCATCTCCGATTTCTCGGCTGTCAGGACACGGCCGCCAGCGACGCTGGTTGGGCGGCGCTGGGTGCATCGCGCTCGATCGAACATATCTGGGGACGTCGCTGTCACGGACTCGGTGACCAAGGCTTTCGCGCGCTCGCCCGCTTGCCAAGGTTGCGCAATTTCGCGGGGAGCTGTCGCAGCGTGAGTGACACCGCGCTCAGCGCGCTGCCCTCGTTTCCGGCGTTGCGCCAACTGATGCCGATGGACGTTCCCGACGCCGGCTATCGACACATTGCGAGGTGCACGGAGCTTGAGACGCTCACGCTGATGTATTGCCGAGAAACGGGAGACGAGGCCACGCAGCACATCGCGCAGTTGCCGAAGCTCACGAAATACTTCGCGAGCTACACGCAGATCACCGATCGGACGCCGGCGTTGTTGTCGACGTCTCCGTCGCTCGAGTCAATCACCTTCGACAGTTGCGCCAAGCTGACGAACGCCGGCATCGCCCAGTTGACGCGGCTGTCGACCCTGCGTGATTTGCGGATTTCGGGGCGCGGTCTCACACGCGCCGTGGTCAGCGAGTTTAGTCCCGGCGTGCGCGTGTCGTACTCACTGTAGCGTCGATTGTCAGGCGTGCGCGTGAGCGGTAGGTTGGAGGCATGACTGACGTCTTCTCGGTCCACCGGCGGCGTATCGCGCAGCCGCTGCTGTTGACGTTTGGCGCGATTTTGCTCGTCGCGTGCGGCAGCAGCACGGCCGTGAACTGCTCGACTATCGCCAACTTCGGCCTTGAAGTGACGGTGGTCGACGCGTCGACGCAGGTGGCCGCGCCCGGAGTACCGTCGCTTACGGTGACGGAGGGTTCATACACGGAAACGTACGCGGCACCGAACGCGACCGGTTCGGTGCCCACGTTCCACGCGGCGGTTGAGCGCCCTGGCACGTACGCGCTCACTGTCACGCTCAGCGGTTATCGACCGTTCACGCGCAGTGGCCTCGTGGTGAGTAAGGGCGGCGCGTGTAATCAGGTGCAGACGGTCGCCGTGAAAGCGGCCATGATTCAACTCGCGAATTAAGCACCTCGCGAGCTGGCGCGTGCGCGATGTGCCGAACTACGCCGTGCGCGACGCGTAGAAGCGCTTGGCTTGGATGGCGTTGGGCAGACCAATGCAGATGACGAGCACCAACGCCGCGATGGCGGCCTGTGTCGGATTGAACGGACGCGGCGCAATGCGGGACAGGCGAACGACGACTTGCGTCATGATCGTCCACACCATCACGCCGTAGAGAATTGCGCTGGGCAGCACGCGTTGGCGCAGCAGCGGAACGCGTTCGGCGGCGGTGAAGTACACGAAGCTCCAGATCATCGCGATCATGAAATGGAACAGCAGTCCGGTGAGGACCATCGGCGTTCCGCCCGTGAGCGCGGGCGCGCCGAAGACGGCGCTCGAGATGTAGCGAAAGATGCGTGCGGGCTCGGTGCCGCCCGTGGCGGTGAAGTGCACGATGGCGCCGACTGCATCACAGACGCCCGCAAGCACTCCGGTTCGTACGATCGTAGCGGTCCGATTCATCATCCGAGTGGGTGGGGACAGGCCTAAGGGAGGGAATTGACACAGCATGCAACCGTTGCGGAACGACTGACGTCACCAACGTGGCGGGTGAAATTCCACTAAGTTTCCGCGACTGCTGACCGCGCGGTGCTCTCGGGTGCCCGCCAGACGTTTCCGACGCTGTCCTCATCGTCCAGCCTTATGTCCCGACTGCTCACTTCTGCCGCTGCCCTTTCGCTCGCTGTCGTGTCCATCTCCTGCGCGTCGATGCGGGGAACAGGGACCGCTGGTGAGACGGGAGCCGGCCCTGCCGTTGCTACCTCCCGTGCCGTCGCGAAAAATCCTGCCGCCGACGCGAAGTGGGCCGACTCGGTCCTGGCCACGCTGTCGCTGCGCCAGAAGGCCGCGCAGATGGTGTGGGTGTGGACGCTCGGCGATTTCACGGCGGTCGACGCGCCATCGTTCACCAACATCGAGCGCCAGGTTCGCGAACTCGAACTCGGTGGCGTCATTGTCTCGGTCGGAGGGCCGCTCGACATCGCCGCCAAGAACAATGCGCTGCAGCGCGCCTCGCGCTTGCCGCTGTTGGTTGGCGCCGATCTCGAATCGGGCGCGGCCTTCCGTGCGCGTGGCGGCTGGTTCCTGCCGAACGCCATCGAATTGGGCGGCGCGACCACGTTCCCATCGCAGATGGGCGTCGGCGCCACGCGCGATACCATGCTGGCGTACGAAATGGGGCGGGTTACGGCGCGCGAAGGACGCGCGCTCGGAATTCACATGGCGTTCGCCCCAGTGCTTGACGTTAACAACAATCCTAAGAACCCGGTCATCAGCACGCGGTCGTTTGGCGAAGACGCCGCGCTTGTGGCCAAGATGGGCATCGCCACCGCGCGCGGGATTCAGGACAACGGCATGCTCGCGACGGGTAAACATTTTCCCGGGCACGGCGACACAGATCAGAACTCCCATCTGGAGCTCGCGCGCGTGAACGGTTCGCGTGCGCGACTTGATAGCGTGGAATTGCGGCCGTTCCGCGAAGCGATTGCGTCCGGACTGCGCGGCATCATGACCTTCCACGGCGATCTGCCCGCGCTCGACGACAGCAAGATGGCAGCGACGCTGAGTCCGAAAGTGATGATCGACTTGCTGCGTCATGATCTTGGCTTCAAAGGCATTCTGGTCACCGACGCGCTCGATATGAACGGCGTGTTGAGCGGCATGACGATGATCGAAGCCACGCAGCGCGCGGTGGTTGCCGGTAACGACGTGCTGCTCATGCCATCCGACGCCAAGGTCGCCATTCAGGCGGTCGTCGACGGCGTGGCGAGCGGACGGTTTACCGAAGCGCGCATCAACGAGAGCGTGAAAAAGCTGTTGATGGCGAAGCACGAATTCGGGCTGCACCAGAATCGCCTCGTTGATCTCGAAGCCATCAAGAACAACGTTGGTATCGCCGCCAATCTGGCGCCCGCGCGCGCGGCCGCCGAGAAGTCCATCACGCTGGTGTACGACTCGCTCAATCTGGTGCCGTTCAAAATGCCGGCGCAGAGCAAGGTGGTGAGCATCACTGTTTCGCCGCGCGTCGATCTGAGCGCGGGACGCACGTTCGATGCGGAGCTCAAGAGTGCATATCCTCAGCTGCTCTCGCTTACGCTCAGTCCCGAAACGGTATTCGATAACACCGCTGGCGCCGCGTCCGGCGGCGCGGGAATGTATCGCGCCAATCCGGAGCCCACGTTGCTGCCGGCGGCGGTGGACAACGCCATCAACATCGCGCGCGGCGCCGATGTTGTGATTTTGTCCAGCTACATGGGGGCGAGTACGAATACCGCAAACATGGCGCCCACGCGCGGCGTGCCCGAGCTCATCGCCGGTTTGCGTGCCGCTGGCACGAAAGTCGTGCTCGTGTCGTTCAACAATCCGTATCTCGCGCTCGGCCTGCCTTCAACCGACGCGCACCTCATCGCGTGGAGTCCGTGGACGATGTCGCAGCGAGCCGCCGCCCGCGCGATGCTCGGCAAGAATCCCATCACGGGGCTGTTGCCAATCTCGCTGCCCGGCATCGCACCCTTTGGCGCAGGAATTCGCCGATAGTCCGACGCGCGATCAGAACGTGAACGTGGTGCCAACGAAGCCCCAGTGCTCCGTATGTGCACCACCAGCGGTCTGAGTCAAGAACGCTCCGGGGGCCACCAACGACGCGCCGGCAATCACACGCCAGTGTCGCGTGGTCTTCCACGTTGCGGTGAGATCAAGTTCGTCGCCGGCGTGAGATTCCGTCGAACCGCCCGCGGCACGCAATACGGTGTTCTGCTTGGTGTAGATCCCGTCGTCCAACCGGCGTCGGTCAAAGCGATACCACGCACCACGCAACGACAGCACGGCGAATGGATCCCACGTGCTGACGGCGTGCAGTTCACGCGCATTGGTTCGACCAAACACGTCGGCGTAACCACCATGTGCATGCGCGGCCGGATAGAGCACCGCGAAGCCTTCGAGCTTCGTGGTGGTGGTCGGGTTCTCGCCGCTGGCGTCTTCAACGCCCAGCGCGAGTGTTGGTGCACCATGCCAACGCTTCACGGCAACCTGCGCCTCGACAACGGCGAACCACGCGTCAATGCTGCGGGCATTCACATGGCCGCCCTGTTGTCCTCCCTCGAACTCGACGCTGTAACTGCGCTGCGCTGGATGGGCACCCCACTGCCACACCGCGCGCGCGCCGGTGGTCAGGCGTCTGGCGTTCGTTGTTGATGTAAGAATCGTTTGTTCATACCAATAACCTTGCCAGGTCGTCGGCAGCCCGCGCGCGAGCGCATGCGCTCCCGCCGCGCTGCCGAGCGAGATGGTGCGCAAACGCTGTGTACTGTCAGGGCGATTGGGGAGCACCTGACGCATGATCATTGGGCGCGCGTCGGTGACTTCGAGAACGAGTGGTCCGTGCACGAGCTGCGCCCGTGTGCCCTGCGACCCGCGTCGCGTGTTGGACCAGTCAGGCACACCAACGAGACGCTCGCGGCCGAGCGCAATTTCTTGGCGACCGTATCGCACGAATGACGCGCCGTAACCGAGATCCGCGAACAGGTTCTGCGCATCATGTCGATCGGCGTCCTGCGAGCGTGCCCCGCCCGGGAGGTTGCGTCCGTAACTCTGCGCGTCGCGAAACTCACCGAAAATGCGCGCGTGCAACCCGGCGCGGCGACCGGCCTGCAGATCGGCGCTGAGCTGCAGGCGCGATTGCGCGTTGTCGTCGTCCTGCGTGGTCAAGTTGAACTGACGAAACGACTCGGCGCGCCAACGCATCTGACCAGCAAAGGTCAGAGTGAATGGCCGTGCGCCACTCAGTGGAATCGCCTTGATGGCGTCATCCCAACGATTGGTCCGCATGGCGGCGGTCCACTGTTCGTCAAAGCGCAGCGTTTGAAACGCCGGTCGCGCAGGCGCCTTGGCGGCGGTCGGCGTGACCGTCTGCGCGCCGACGGGTTGACCGGTCGGTGCGAGCAAGCATGCGCCAACGATCGCGAGCAGCGCGCGCCGTGTGTTTGAGTTCTGAGAGGTCAGCAAAATCGGAGTGCGAAGCATGGCTCGAAAAGACTCGCCGTTGGTAACAGGAGACAGCCAAATTACGCTTCGCTCGTCCAATCGTTTGGAAAGGGCGATTCATAACCGGCCAACGCGACCCACTTCGATCCGCTCCGTACGCTCATGACGACTGAACTCACGACCATTTTCGGCGCAATTGGCGGCGTGGTGCTGCTCATTGCGTTGGTCGTGCGTTGGTGGATGAATCGGGAGCCCAAGATCACGCGGCATCCGGACGACGTGCTGCCGCTCTTCGGTGGCATGGATCGGCCGTCCGAGCCGGACGCCGGAGTGATGGCGGGCGGCGCGGTGCGTCAGCAGCCCCGAATTCCGACGCCCCCGCATTCGGCTCCGGCGGTTGCCTCCGCCGTTGCTCCGGCGGTCGCCCCCATGCCCACGGTCGATCCAGCCCGGCCGGCGGCGTCCGGATTGCCATCGGCAAAGATGAGTTCGCCAGCCGAGTCGAGTGCGAGTACTACACCGCGGCCATTCCGGACACCGGAAAGCAATCCGAGTATCATCACGTTCACGACTGCCGCCGCGCCCCGCGCTTCGGCGCCTGCGGCCGCGCCGCCGGCGACCACCGCGGCCAACGGCCAGCAGCCGACGGCCGCCTCAGGGGCGCCGGGGGCTTCGGTGTCGCCGGCCGAGCTGCCGTCGCAGCCCGTGGTTAGCGCGGCTGGCGTGCCGGGAACGATGGTGGAGGGTCAGCTACTGCGGTTCAGCGTCCCGGCCGAGGGCACGCTGCAGTTTCTGCCCGGGCGACTGGAAATTGCGTCGGGACGAGACTCCGGGCGCGAGATTCGATTTGTGAACGTACCGGGGCCTGATGGCACCGTCGTCACGTTCGGGCGCAGCGAGGGTGAGCTGTACCGACACATCCAGCTACGCGATCAAACGGTGAGTCGTCAGCACGCGCGCCTTCGTCTGCTCGATTCAACGTGGCATCTGCTCAATTTTTCGCAAACCAATCCAGTCGTGCACAATGGTCGAGTGCTGTCGAACAGTGAGGAGCAAGCGCTCACAGACGGTGACCGAATTGAGATGGGTGAAGTACTTTTCACCTTTAGAAGTCGCTGAGTTTTTACTCCTACCACGCCCCCTGGGCCGCCCAATAGTTGCCGCCCCATAGTCGGCACGGAGACGCCGGCACGCGATGAACGACGAGCGGGACGAAATTGAGGTCAGCGACCTCGAAGACGAATACACACTGCTGGGTGAACTCGGGCGCGGCGGCAGCGCGGTGGTTTATCGTGCCCGCGATCGCACGCTGTTTCGCGATGTTGCAATCAAGGTTGTTCGCCCCAAGTTCGCCGCGTCCGCCGAAGAAGCGCTAGCACGACTCGCACGCGAAGCGCGCACTGTCGCGCGATTACAGCATCCGAACATCGTCACGGTGCACGCGGTCAAGCGATTGCACGACGGCGGTCTTGCGCTCGTGATGCAGTTGGTGCCCGGGCGAACACTCAAGCAAGCCATTCAGGATGACGGCCCGTTTGATGCCGAGCGCACCGAGCGCGTGCTGCGGGACGTCGCCGAGGCGTTGGCGTTCGCGCATGCGAAGGGTGTTGTGCATCGCGACGTGAAGCCGGAAAACATCTTCATGGAGGCCGGTACCGGTCGCGCGTTGTTGAGCGATTTCGGTATCGCGCACTCCAGTGAATTCGATTCGCGACTCACGATGACCGGCGCGGCGATCGGCACGCCAGCGTACATGGCGCCGGAGCAAATTGACGGCGCCACGGCGAACGCGCGTTCGGATTTGTATAGCCTCGGTCTTGTGGCGTGGGAGATGCTCACCGGCGAGCGCCCGTGGGAGGGTGATGCGCTGTACAACGTGATCTTCAAGCAGAAGAACGAAGATCTGCCCGCCATCGATTCGATTCGCCCGGGCGAAGTGCCGCCGCGCTTGCAGTACATCGTGGAGCGCATGCTGCAGAAGAAGCCGAACGCGCGCTGGGCCGGCGCCGATGGGTTGTTGGCGGCGCTGAACAACTGGGTGGTGCCGAGCGACTGGCGACAGTGGGAAGAGTCGCATCGTCGTCGGCGCGAAGCGGAAAAGAATAGTCCGCGCGTGAAGGCGATTGCCAAGGATGCGGCGAACGATGCCACGGTGCGGTTTGCTCGGCCCGCAGATGGTGTGGCACCAACACCGGCGATGGGTAACGCCGCGTTGCCGGTACCGACGGCGTCGCGGAATACCGCACCGTCCGTGATCGCGGTGGAAGAAGAGGAGGATGTGGCACCATCGTGGGCGGCGGTGCCGGCGCCACCTGATCGCACCAAACTGTGGATTGCACTTGGCGTGGTGGGAGTACTCGCCCTGGTCGGCGGACTCGGCGTCTTTCTGCAACAGCGTGGTGCGTTTCGTTCCAAGCCTACGCCCCAAGTTGCACTGAAGGACACGCGCGCCGTCGATCTGCCAGTCGTCACGCCGCCTAAGCCCACGCTGCCGGTTGGCTCGCCTGCCGACAGCGCTGCGCGCGCCGACTCGCTCCGCATCGATTCCACGGCGAATGCACAACGCGCCTTGGCCCAACATGTGATCGATTCCGTGCGCGCCGATTCGATGGCCGCCGCCGCGATGGCGCGCGCACAGCGACGCGCCGCTCGCGGAGGAGCGCCGACGACGGCTTCAGCGCCGACGGTTGCACCGCCGGCGCCGGTGGTTGAAGCGCCGCGCGTTGACCTGGTACGCGCGACCGACGATGCGGGCATCATTGCGGCTGGTGGTCGGCATAGTTGCGCTGTCGTTAGCGCGAAGGTGATCTGCTGGGGAGCCAACGATCGCGGGCAGCTGGGTAATGGCGACAACGAGTCACGCGATGTACCAGCGCCGGTTTCGAGCGATCTCGATTTCACGATGGTGACCACGGGCAACTCGCACTCGTGCGCGCTCGCGCGCGGCGGTGATGCCTATTGCTGGGGCTCGGACGAGCGCGGCCAACTGGGCGACGCAACCACCACGTCGCGCAGTGCGCCGACGCGCGTTGCAACGAATCAGAACTTTCGCGTGCTACGCGCTGGATTGAATCACACGTGCGGACTGAGCACCGGTGGCGACGCCTTGTGCTGGGGCAGCAACGACAAAGGCCAACTTGGCGATGGAAGCGGCAGCGCGATGCGCTCGTCGCCAGCAGTCGTGAGCGGAGGACTGCGGTTTGTCTCGCTCAGTGCAGGCTGGTATCACAGCTGCGGTATCTCCGGCGATGGAGTTGCCTACTGTTGGGGGCAAAACACCAACGGACAACTCGGCAACGGAACGCGAAACGATTCGCGCACGCCGGTGGCTGTGAGCGTGCCGGTGAAGTTCACGAGCATCTCGGCGGGCGGCACGCATACGTGCGCCGTCAGCGATGCGGGCGACGTGTATTGCTGGGGCCACAACAACTTCGGACAGCTCGGTTCGAGCGGCACCACCGATCAGGCGGTGCCGACACGCGTCGAGACCGGCACCAAATTCGCTTCCGTTTCCGTGGGCGGTGTGCATAGCTGCGCGCGTACTCGCAACGGCCAGGCGTGGTGCTGGGGGCGCAATTTGTACGGACAATTGGGCGATGGCACGAACGCGAACCGGGACGTACCGACGCGCGTGATCGGCAGCATCAACTTCAGCAGCATCAACGCGACCGGCGCCCACACGTGCGGCACGGCAACGGACGGCGAAACGAATTGCTGGGGCTACAATGTTGAAGGACAATTGGGCGACGGGAGCCGCACGCATCACTCCCGCCCCACGCGAGTAACGCTGCCGGGGCGCTGATGCACGGACCGGCCGTGCGCGCGGTGCAACGATGGGCGACGGCCGCGCGAGGACGCGCGGCGATGCTGGCTGTGCTCGCACTGAGCCTCTCGGCCTGCAAAGGGTTGGGCGATATCACCTCGCCCAAGCCGGTGAATGCGCCGGTCGTGGCCGTTTCGCTGTCCACCGAAACGTTCACGCTTGCCATCGGTAACAGTCTGGCGCTGCAAGCGACCGCACTCGATATCGACGGACAACGATTGTCCGATCGCAAGGTGTATTGGTCAACGAGTGACAGTACAATTGCCGTGGTGTCTGATGCCGGCGTTGTGACTGCCGTGCGCACCGGACGGGCGACAATTGCGGCAAGTGTCGATGGACGCAGTGCGACGGCGCAACTCACGGTGACCGCGCGCGCAGTGGCGTCCGTGCAGGTGACACCGAATACGCCGTCGCTGCTGGTTGGT
This sequence comes from uncultured Gemmatimonadaceae bacterium, assembly GCA_966096095.1. Classification (GTDB taxonomy): domain Bacteria; phylum Gemmatimonadota; class Gemmatimonadetes; order Gemmatimonadales; family Gemmatimonadaceae; genus Gemmatimonas. The sequence continues at coordinate 122,903 of CBHTUR010000010.1, forward strand.
GGATTTCTTCAGCTATCCGCGCGCACGCTCGACGAGTCGGGCAACGTGCTCACCGGACGCCCGGTGTTTTGGAGCACGAGCGATCCACGCATTGCGGTAGTTGACGTGTCGGGTCTCGTCACGGGCATCGCCGAAGGGCTGGCCACCGTGACGGCGACCAGTGAACTGCGCAACGCTTCGGTTGGTGTGACTGTCGCGCCGGTTCCCGTCGCGACCGTTCAACTCACGCCAGCGCGCGACACGATTGTTCTCGGGCAGGCTACGCAATTGACGGCAACGCCGCGCGATTCCACCGGTGCCGTGCTGGCCAATCGGGTTGTGACGTGGACAACCAGCTCGGCGAGCATTGCAACGGTGTCGAGTTCTGGCCTGGTGTTGGGCATCACGCCGGGCACGGTCACGATTACGGCGAGCAGCAGCGGCAAGTCGAACACGTCGACCATCGTGGTGCAACCGCGTCCCGTTGGTGCGGTCATCGTCTCGCCCGCGCAAACGTCGCTGACGGTTGGTCAAACCGCGCAGCTCTCCGTGCAGATCACGGACGGAAGCGGCAATCTGCTCACCGGACGCCCCACGTCGTTCAGCAGCGGCAATGCCAACGTTGCGCAGGTCGACAACAACGGCAAGATCACCGCCACTGCGCCCGGATCGACGACGATCACCGTGACGAGTGAGGGAAAAGTTGGCACCGCGTCGGTGACGGTTGCCGCGTCACCGATTGCCACGTTGCGTGTGTCGCCCGATGTCGTGTCACTCATCGTTGGCGGCTCCACCAAATTGTCGGCGACCGCGCTCGACGCCGGCGGAAATCCGCTTGCCCAGCGGAGCGTCGCGTGGACGTCGGGCGCTCCGGCCATCGCGTCGGTCGCGGCCGACGGCACCGTCAACGCGCTCGCGGCGGGAACGGCCATCATCTTTGCGGCGGCCGAAGGAAAAATCGCGTCGTCAACAATTACGATCACCGCACCGTCGCCATCGGCGGTGACGGTGAATCCGTCGAGCACCACGATCATCGCTGGTACGTCGCAAGACTTTAGCGCGGTACTGCGCGACGCGGGCGGACAGATCATCACCGGACGCCCGGTGCAGTGGTCGTCTGCGAACAACAGCATTGCAGTCGTTTCGAGTAGCGGCCGCGTGCGCGGTGTTTCGCCCGGAGCCACGCGCATCGACGCGACGGTCGATGGGCAAGTTGGCTCGAGCAACGTCACGGTTGTTCCGGTGCCCGTTGCGTCGGTTACCGTGACGCTCGCGTCGGCCGCAATTCTCGTTGGACAAACCACGCAAGCGACCGCTGTTGCGCGCGACAGCATCGGTGGGTTGCTGACGGGTCGCGCCGTGACGTGGAGCAGCACGAACACGGCCGTTGCCACGGTTTCGAATACTGGACTCGTGACAGCGGTTGCATTGGGATCGGCAACGATTCGCGCGACCGTCGAAACACAAACGGGCAGCGCCACGCTGTCGGTCGTGGTGGGTCAGCCAACAACGATTGCGGCCAACTCGGTCGTCTCGCAGTCGACCACGGCAGGATCGGTTGTGACTGCGCCACCGAGTGTGAAGGTGACTGACGCTGGCGGATCTGCTGTTGCGGGCGTTGCAGTGACGTTCACAATCACCGGCGGTGGCGGCACGATTTCGCCCGCCAGTCCGGCCACCGTGACGACGAATGCGAGCGGAGTCGCGACGCTCACAAGTTGGACGCTTGGCAACGTAGCGGGAACGAATACGCTGACTGCGGCCGTGACCGGACTCACTGGTAGCCCGGTGACGTTCACGGCATCCGGCACCGTCGGATCGCCAACGACGATCGCGGCCAACTCCGTTACGTCGCAAACAGTAGTCAGTGGTTCGCCTGTGACCACGCCGCCGAGTGTGAAGGTGACGGACGCGGTGGGCAACCCCGTGCAAGGTGTGGTTGTCACGTTTGCTATCACTGCGGGTGGCGGCACAACGAGTCCTGCCAGTCCGGCGAGCGTGACGACAAACGCCAGCGGCATCGCCACGCTCACCAGCTGGACGCTGGGTGGAACGGCTGGTGCGAATTCGCTCACGGCATCGGTTGCAGGACTCGCAGGAAGTCCAGTGACATTCAGTGCAACGGGTACCGTTGGTGCGGCAACGACCATTGCCGCGAATTCCGCTACGACGCAGTCGGCGGCCGTGGGCACTGCCGTTGCAACGCCGCCGAGCGTGAAGGTTACCGACGCGAACGGCAATGCGGTGAGCGGTGTCAGTGTGACGTTCGCCGTCACAGCGGGCGGTGGCGCGATCGCGCCGTTGAGCGTTACCACCAACGCGAGCGGACTTGCCACACTCACGAGTTGGACGCTGGGAACAACGGCTGGCGCGAACACGGTCACCGCCACGGCAACTGGACTCGCGGGAAGTCCGGTCACGTTCAATGCCACTGGAACAGCCGGCGCGGCGAAGAACATCGCGTCGAACTCCGTGACGACGCAAAGCGCAACCGCAGGCACCGCTGTCGCCGCGGCACCGAGCGTGAAGGTCACCGACGCGAGTGGTAATCCGGTGAGCGGTGTGGTCGTCGCGTTCGCGGTTACCGCGGGTGGCGGTGCGGTGGCGCCAGCGACCGTGAGCACCAACGCGAGTGGTATTGCGACGCTTACCAGTTGGACGCTGGGAACGGTTGCGGGCGCAAACACGGCGACCGCGACGGTCGCCGGACTTACCGGCAGTCCAGTCACGTTCTCAGCAACCGGAAACGTAGGTGCGGCCGCGTTGCTCGGCATCATCACGCAACCGAGCGGCGCGACCTCAGGTCAGAATCTCACCACGCAGCCGGTGATCGAGATTCGCGATAGCAACGGCAATCGCACGACGAGCACCGCGGCCGTCACGGCATCCGTGGCGTCGGGGCTCAGCTTGCTGACCGGAACAACCACCGTGAACGCGGTAAATGGACGCGCGACATTTACCGATCTCCGACTCACCGGGTTGGGCACGGTGACGTTGCAGTTTGCGTCGACGGGCCTCACGAGTGTGACCTCGGCCAGTGTGAGCGTCACTGCGGGCGCTCCGACGACCATCGCGGCGAATTCAGTCACGACGCAATCGGCGGTTGCCGGAACAGCGGTGGCGGCGCCGCCGAGCGTGAAGGTCACTGACCTGCTCAATAATCCCGTGTCTGGTGTCAGCGTGACGTTTGCGGTGACGGCCGGCGGCGGCAGTGTTTCGTCCACGAGCGTCACGACCGACGCGAACGGACTCGCAACGTTGACGTCGTGGACACTCGGCACCGTCGCCGGCGCCAACACGGTCACGGCGACAGTGAACGGATTGCTTGGCAGTCCGGTCACGTTCAATGCGACCGGAACCGTTGGTGCCGCGACAACGCTGGTTGCGAATTCGGTGACATCGCAGTCACGCACCATCAGCACGGCCGTGACGGCACCGCCGAGCGTGAAGGTCACCGACATCAACGGTAACGGCGTGTCTGGTGTGAGCGTGACGTTCACGCTCACCGCGGGTGGTGGCAGCATTGTTCCTGCGAGTCCGGCAACAATCGTGACGAATGCGAGCGGCGTAGCGACTCTCACGTCGTGGACACTTGGTGCGACCGCTGGCGCTAATACCGTTTCCGCCGCCGCAACCGGCCTCACTGGAAGTCCGATTGTGTTCACCGCCACCGGCACGGTTGGTACACCAACCACGATTGCCGCGAACTCTGTCACGACGCAAAGCACGGTGGCGGGCACCGCAGTCGCGACACCGCCGAGCGTGAAAGTCACCGATGCCGGCGGCAATCCGGTGACGGGTGTGACGGTGACGTTCGCGGTCGCGAGTGGAGGCGGTAGCGTAACACCCGCCACGGTGAACACGAACGCGAGCGGCATTGCGACGGCCACGTCGTGGACACTGGGTACGACAGCCGGTGCCAACAGTGTGACCGCATCCGCAACTGGTTTGACCGGCAGTCCCGTGACGTTCAGCGCAACGGGCACTGTGGGCACTGCTACCAAGCTGTTGGTGGTCACGGAGCCCGCCGGCGCGGTGAGTGGCATTGCGTTCACGACGCAGCCTGTCGTGAACATCACCGACGTGAACGGCAATCGCACAACGAGTACGGCGTCGGTCACGGCAGCGATTGCCACCGGCACCGGCACGCTGAGCGGCACGACCACCGTTGCGGCGGTGAACGGTCAGGCAACGTTTGCGAATCTCAAGATCACGGGCACCGGCTCGCACAGCATCGTCTTCACGTCGACCGCGCTGACGAGTGACACAACCGTGGTGTTCACCGTCAACGCCGGCACGCCGACGACAATCGCCGCGAACTCGGTTGTCACGCAGAGCGCGACTGCCGGCTCCAACGTCGCCGCTCCGCCGAGTGTTGTAGTGACTGACGTGAACGGCACGCCGGTGCCTGGCGTCAGCGTCACGTTCGCGCTCACGGCGGGTGGCGGCAGTATTACGCCCGCGAGTCCCGCCACGGTTGTCACCAACGCGAGCGGAATCGCGACGCTCACCAGTTGGACGCTTGGCACCGCCGCCGGTGCCAACACGCTCACCGCAACAGCAACGGGATTGAGCGGAAGTCCGGTCACGTTTAACGCGACGGGCACGGTTGGCGCACCTACGCAGATCTCGGCCGTGTCGGTTACTACGCAGTCGACGACGATCAGTACCGCAGTCGCGGCGCCGCCGAGCGTGAAGGTTGCCGATGCCAACGGCAACGGCGTGAGCGGCGTGTCGGTCGTGTTCACCGTGGCCAGTGGAGGTGGCAGCACATCCCCGGCGAGTCCGGCCACGGTTACCACGAATGCGAGCGGAATTGCCACGCTCACGTCGTGGACTGTCGGTTCGACCGCAGGCGCGAATACCGTAACGGCCGCCAGCACAGGACTGACCGGTAGTCCGATTACGTTCACCGCTACCGGCACGGCTGGTGCGGCAACCACGATCGCGGCGAATTCCGTCACAACACAATCCACGACGGCTGGCAGCGCCGTGAGTGCGCCGCCGAGTGTGAAGGTGACCGATGCGGGCAACAATCCCGTGAGCGGCGTGACGGTGAACTTCGCCGTTGCGAGTGGCGGTGGCAGTGTGTCACCGGCATCGGTGAGCACCAACGCGAGCGGCATCGCGACGCTCACGAGTTGGACGCTCGGTACCACGGCCGGCGCGAACTCCGTCACGGCATCGTCGGGCACACTCACCGGTAGCCCCGTCACGTTCAATGCAACGGGCACTGTCGGCGCGGCGAACAAACTGGCAATCACCACGCAGCCAAGCGGTGCGGTGAGCGGCAGCGCGTTCACGTCGCAGCCGGTTATTGCCATTCGCGATGCGAACAACAATCTCACGTCGAGCACGGCGTCGGTGACGGTGGCGATTGCCAGCGGCACCGGCACGCTGAGTGGTACGACCACGGTGGCGGCGGTGAACGGAGTCGCAACCTTCAGCAATCTGCAGATTGTCGGAACGGGCGCGCACACGCTGACCTTCACGTCCACGGGGCTCACGAGCGCGACGTCGTCGAGCTTCACCGTTGCCGCGGGCACGCCAACGCAGCTCGCCATCAGTACACAACCCGCTGGCGCCGTCAGCGGTGTCGCGCTCACAACGCAGCCCGTGGTGCAGATTCGCGATGCCGGCGGCAACGTTACGACGAGTACGGCCAACGTGACGGCAGCGATCGCGAGCGGCAGCGGTGCGCTGGTTGGCACGACGACGGTCGCGGCGGTGAATGGTGTCGCGACGTTCACCAATTTGCAGATCAACGGCAGTGGCGCACACACGATCACATTCACGTCGGGTGCGCTTACCGCAGCGACGTCGTCGTCGCTCACTGTTACGCAGAATGCCGCCTCGCTGTCGGTGCAGACGCAACCGAGCGGGGCGGTGACCGGCGTTGCGTTTACCACGCAGCCGGTGGTGCGCATTCTCGATAACGCCGGATTGGTGGTGACAACGGGCGCGAGTGCGACGGCGGTGGTCACCGCAGCCGTCGCAACGGGCACCGGTACGCTGGGTGGCACGCTCACCGCGACGGCCGTGGCGGGCGTGGCGACGTTCAGCAATCTCGCGATTACGGGCACCGGAGCGCACACGCTGCAGTTCAGCATTTCGTCGCCGGCACTCAACGTGAGCTCAAGCAGTTTCACGGTGGCGGCGGGCACGGCGACGCAAGTGGTGATGGCAACGCAGCCAGCGGGCGCAGTGAGCGGCGTCGCGTTTACGACGCAGCCCGTTGTGCAATTGCGTGATGCGAGTAACAACGTCACCACCAGCACGGCCGCCGTAACCGCGAGCATTGCGAGTGGAACCGGCACGCTGACCGGGACCACAACGGTGAACGCCGTCAACGGTGTGGCTACCTTTACCGACCTCAAAATCGCCGGCAGCGGCGCGCATACGATCACGTTTGCGTCGACCGGATTGACCTCGGCTACGAGCAATTCGCTTACCGTAACGCAGACGGCGGCGTCGTTGTCAATTCAAACGCAGCCGGGCGGCGCCGCCAGCGGAACGGCGTTTACCACGCAGCCGGTGGTGCGCATTCTCGACAACGCCGGCCTGGTCGTTACCACCGGTACCGGAGCGACGCTCAATGTGACCGCTGCCGTTGCGAGTGGCACCGGTACGTTGAGCGGCACGACGACCGTCGCCGCCGTCAACGGCGTGGCGACATTTACCAACCTCGCGCTCACCGGCAGTGGTGCGCACACGTTGCAGTTCACGACCAGCACGCCCGCGTTGAGTACGACGTCGTCGAGCTTCACGCTGGGTGCGGGCGCGGCCACGCAAGTGGTTGTGGCCACGCAACCCGCCGGTGCGGTAAGCGGCGTGGCGTTCACCACGCAGCCTGTCGTGCAATTGCGCGATGCGAGCAACAACGTCACAACCAGCACCGCGGCGGTGACCGCGTCGATCGCCAGTGGCACGGGCACGTTGAGCGGTACAACCACTGTCAACGCGGTGAACGGTGTCGCGACGTTTACCGATCTCAAGATTGCCGGCAGCGGCGCGCACACCCTCACGTTTGCGTCGACTGGCCTGACGTCGGCCACCAGCAACTCGGTGACAGTCACACAAACCGCGGCTTCGCTCTCCGTTCAAACGCAGCCGTCCGGAGCCACGAGTGGTAGCGCGTTCACCACGCAACCGGTCGTGCGCATTCTCGATAACGCCGGGCTCGTAGTTACCTCCGGCACGGGCGCCACACTTTCTGTCACAGCGGCGATCGCGAGCGGCACGGGCACGTTGAGCGGCACGACCACCGTGGCGGCGGTCAACGGCGTGGCGACATTCACGGATCTCGCACTGACCGGTAGCGGCACGCACACGCTGCAGTTCACTACGTCGTCGCCGTCGCTGTCCGTAACGTCGGCCAGCATATCGCTGGGTGCCGGATCGCCAACGCAGTTGGCGGTCAGCACGCAACCGGCGGGCGCGGTGAGCGGCGTGGCGTTCACGACTCAGCCGGTAGTGCAGATTCGCGACGGTAGTGGCAACCTCACCACCAGCTCCGCGTCGGTGACGGCCGCGATTGCCAGTGGAACTGGCACGCTCGTTGGTACAGCCACCGTCGCGGCGGTCAACGGCGTGGCGACGTTCACTAATCTGCAAATCAACGGCAGCGGCGCGCACACCATCACGTTCACGTCGGGCGCGTTGACGTCGGCGACGTCGAGTTCGTTTACCGTGTCCCAAGTTGCCGCGTCGTTGTCGGTGCAAACGCAGCCGGCCGGAGCCGTGACAGGTACCGCCTTCACCACGCAACCCGTGGTGCGCGTGCTCGATAACGCGGGGTTGCTCGTCACCACCGGTACCGGCGCATCGCAAGTGATTACCGCAGCGGTGGCGACTGGCAGCGGGACATTGGGCGGCACGCTGACAGCGACGGCGAGCGGGGGCGTGGCCACATTTACCAACCTCGCCATCACTGGTACTGGCGCGCACACGCTGCAATTCAGCACAACGTCACCGTCGTTGACCGTGAACTCGTCGAGCTTCACCGTCGCCGCCGGATCGCCCACCCAACTGGCCATTACCACGCAACCCTCGGGCGCCGTGAGCGGTGTCAACTTCACCACGCAGCCAGTCGTGCAGATTCGCGATGCCGGCGGCAATCTCACGAGCAGCACGGCCAATGTCACCGCGACAATAGCGACCGGCACCGGTACGTTGGTTGGCACCGCCACGGTCGCGGCGGTCGGTGGTGTCGCGACGTTCACCAACCTGCGCATCGACGGCAGCGGCGCTCACACCATCACGTTCACATCAGGTGCCTTGACGGCGGCCACGTCGTCGTCGCTCACCGTGACGCAAGTCGCGGCATCGCTCTCGGTGCAAACGCAGCCCAGTGGTGCGGTGAGTGGCAGTGCGTTCACCACACAACCGATTGTGCAAGTTCTCGACAATGCCGGCCTGGTGGTGACCACAGGCACAGGTGCCACACTCAACGTGACCGCCAGTGTGAATAGCGGCACCGGCACCCTGCTCGGCACGGCGACGGTCGCCGCCGTGAACGGGGTTGCGACCTTCAGTGGCTTGGGCATCACGGGCACAGGTACCGGCGCACACACGCTCAAGTTTGCCACGACGTCGCCGGCGCTCAATGTGACCTCTAACAGCGTTACCGTGGCCGCCGGTACACCAACACAGCTCGTACTCACCACGCAACCGTCGGGTGCCGTAAGCGGCGTGAATATGACCACCCAGCCCGTGCTCGAGATTCGCGACGCCAATGGCAATAAGACCACAAGCACGTTGGCCGTCACGGTGGCGGTCGCGAGCGGCAGCGGCGCCGTCAGTGGCACACTGACTGTGAATGCCGTCAACGGCACTGCGACCTTTACCGATTTGCAGATGGCCGGTGTTGGCGCGCACACACTCTCATTCAGTACGACATCGCCGTCGCTTTCGGTCACTTCGTCCTCGTTCACGGTGACGCAGGTCGCAGCCAGTCTCACCGTCGACACCCAACCTGCCGGAGCGGTCGACGGTGTGGCGTTCACCACGCAACCCGTGGTGACGATTCGTGACAACGCGGGCCTCGTGATTGCGAACTCGTCATTGCAAGTCACGGCGGCGGTTTTCAGTGGAACCGGAACGTTGGTCGGAACGCTCGCCGTGGGCGCCTCGAGCGGCGTGGCAACCTTCGGTGATCTGCTGATCAACGGCAGCGGTCCGCATGTCCTGCGCTTCACCACCGCATCACCGGCGCTGAGTGTGAACTCGGCGTCGTTCACGGTGAACTGACGGTGAATCGATGAGGAGCCCGATCATGCGAATCTCTCAACTTGCTCACCGACTTCGTCGACTCGGCAACACGCGCCGGCTGTTGTACGCAACCGCGACCATCGCGCTGCTCGGCACGTCGTGCACAGAAAGCAGCACGACCCCCAATCTCGTGTCGACGGTTGCCATCACGCCGTCCACCTCGACTGTGCGCGCCGGCAGTACAGTAACGCTCAGTGCGCAGCCCAAAGATGCTGATGGCAAAGCGCTCGACGTGCGGGCGATTGCCTGGTCAACAAACAACAAAGACGTGGCGACCGTCTCGAATGTCGGTGTTGTCACCGCCATTGCGCCGGGCGAAGCCCGCATCGCCGCCAGCGCGATGGGCAAAAGCGCCGTCGCCACGATTACCGTCACGGCGCGCGTGGTCGCCTCGGTCGTCGTGACACCTGCATCGGTTTCGATGCGCGTGGGCGTCTCCGCGCCGTTGCTGGCGCAACCGCTCGATGTCGACGGACAGGTGCTCACCGGTCGCGCGATCACGTGGAGCAGCAGTAATCCTGCCGTTGCGTCGGTCGACGCGTCGGGCAATGTCAGCGGCGTGAGTGTCGGCGCAACCACGATCACGGCAACGAGCGAAGGGCGATCAGGTCAGGCGGCGGTGACCGTAACACTGCCTCCGGTGTCAACGGTCTCAGTGACACCCACGACCGATACGCTCGCCATCGGAACAGAGCGCACATACAGCGCCGTACTGCGCGATGCGAGCAACACGGTGCTGACCGGTCGTTCGCTGGTTTGGAGCTCCAACAACGTGGCCGTTGCCACGGTTTCGAGCACCGGCGTTGTCTCCGCGGTGAACGCTGGCACGGCGACGATCTCGGCCACGAGTGAAGGGCGTGTGGGCGCGGCCACACTCGTCGTGTTGCAACGCCTCGCCGGTGCGGTGACGCTGACTCCCGCTTCGAGCACGCTGATTGTCGGCGCGACACAATCACTGATTACACAAATCACCGACGCGACCGGCAACCTCCT
>CBHTUR010000011.1:0-119603 GCA_966096095.1 uncultured Gemmatimonadaceae bacterium
CTCGGTCATCGGATGTCCGAGTGGTGCGGACACGGACCGATTCTCGAGGAAGACATCGCGATGGCGAACATCGCGCTCGACCTCGTCGGCCACGCCACCGGCCTGCTGGCGCTCGCTGGTACAATCGAAGGCAAAGGCCGAAACGAAGACGCGTTGGCCTACTTCCGCGACGGCGTGCAATTCCGCAATGCGTTGCTGGTTGAGCTGCCCAACGGCGACTTCGGCTTCACGATGATGCGGCAGTTCCTGTTCGATGCCTACAGCGTGTTGTTGTGGGACGCGCTCTCATCGGCCAAGGACGAACGCATTGCCGCCCTCGCCGCCAAGAGCCTCAAGGAAGACAAGTATCATCTTCGTCACTCCAGCGAGTGGGTCGTTCGGCTTGGCGATGGCACCGAAGAAAGTCATGCGCGGGTACAGCAGGCGCTGAACGATCTCTGGCGCTACACTGGTGAGCTGTTCGACCGCGATGAAGTGGATGACGCGGTGGCGGCACTCGGTATTGCCGTGGATCACGCCGCGATCAAGTCACGTTGGCACGCCATGGTGGCCGACGTGATGCAGCGTGCAACACTCACGTTGCCGGCCGATGGTCTCATGCGCCGTGGTGGTCGTCGTGGCCGTCACACGGAAGCCCTCGGTCACATGCTAACGGAGATGCAGATCGTTGCCCGGTCGCACCCCGGAGCGACGTGGTAGTACCTCACGTGAGGTCACGATGCTGACGCGCGAACGCGTGTTTGAAATTCTCGAGACGGTCAAAGACCCCGAGATTCCGGTTATCAGCGTCGTGGAACTCGGCATCATTCGCGATGCGCGCGTGAGCGGCGATACGGTGCAGGTGACTATCACCCCCACCTATTCCGGATGTCCCGCGATGCGCGAGATCGAGGCCGATGTGCGCACCGCGCTACTGGCGCACGGGGTGCGTGACGTCGACATCGAGATGGTCTACGCACCAGCATGGACCACCGACTGGATTGGCGCCGACGCGCGCGAAAAGCTGCGCGCGTATGGCATTGCACCGCCGGGAAAGGCAGAGCCGCAGGGCCTCATCACCCTGACTCGGTCGCCCAAGCCTGTGCCGTGTCCCTTCTGCGGCTCACACAACACGCGGCTGCAGAGCGAGTTCGGCAGCACAGCCTGCAAGGCGATTCACGTCTGCAACGCGTGTTCGCAGCCGTTCGACGAGTTCAAGGCATTCTAGGCGTTCTAGGCGTACTCGACGTCACGGTCGTACCACGATCGTCCCGCTGAAGCCGCCGCACGTCTGAAGGTCGGCGATCGTGCCGGTGCAGAGTCAGCGCTCAGGAACTGACTCAGGAACACGATCAGGAACACGATCACGGTGTCCAGTGGACATCTTCTCGCCTCCCGTCGTGCAGTTGGCGGCCACATACGCGCTCCTCGGCGAGGTCGCTTGCGTCTCATTTTAGTTTATACTAGAATGAAGAGTGCTCACGGATCCCGCCGTTCTTCACGCGCTCGCGTCGCCCCGACGACAGGAGCTGCTCCGCCTCATGTGGCAGGCGGAGCGCACGGTGTCCGAGCTGGCCACGGCCATGCCTGACGTGAGCGTGGGGGCGGTGTCGCTGCAGCTCAAAACGCTGCGCGAGGCCGGTCTCGTTGACGTGCGGGTGGACCACCGCCACCGCTACTACCAGGCGCGGCGCACAGCGCTGGGGCCGGTGGGCAAGCTGCTCGAAGCGACGTGGTCTGATGCGCTCTGGCGCCTCAAGCTCGCCGCCGAACTTGAAGAAACCCGTCGCGGGCCACGCGCCCGCTCGTTACGCACTTCCGCTGGCTCAACCTCTCGCCGGACGCACCGCCGATGACCGACGACCTTCATTCGCCATTGTCGCACGCGCTCACTCGTTCTGTGCAGATCAACGCGCGCGTCGAAACGGTCTTTCGATTTTTCACCGATAACGCACGCTTCGCCGCGTGGTGGGGCGCCGGCTCAACCATTGAACCGCGCGTAGGAGGCAAGGTGCACATCCGATATCCCAACGCCGTCGAAGTCTCCGGTGAAGTGCTGGAATTCAGCGCACCAACACGGCTCGCGTTTACGTACGGCTACGAATCGGGAATGCCCTTCGGACCGGGCGAGTCGCGCGTGGATATTTCACTCGCGGCGCACGCCGGCGGAACGCGCCTTACGCTCGCGCACGCATTCCGCGAAGCGGCCGATCGCGATCAGCATGTGCAGGGCTGGCGTTACCAACTCTCGGTGTTCAGTAACGCGGTGAGCGACGAGGTCGCGGGCTCCATTGCGGACTCCGTTAGCGCATGGTACTCCGCCTGGAGTGCTTCCACGCCCGACGCGTGTACTGCCGCGCTCTCCGCGATTGCCGATCCAACACTCGCGTTCCGCGATCGCTACAGCTGCACCGACGGCATTGACGACTTGGTGCCGCACATTCTGGCGTCGCAGCGATTCATGCCCGGCATGACGCTGACGGCTGACGGCGCTCCGCGGCACTGCCAGGGCACGGTGTTGGCCAACTACGCCGTGACCGGCCCTGACGGTACCGTGATGATGCGCGGAACAAACGTGTTTCTACTCAACCCCGATGGCAAAATCGCCATGGTCACCGGAGTCGCCTGATCAAAAGCGCTCGGCTACTTCGGCAGAGGCTTGAGTCGCCGACTGGGCACCGTGTAGAGGAAGCCCGTGTACTGCATTTCCTCCCACGTCTGATCGCCCCACTTCACATCCTTGTTCGGATCGGGGTTGCTCTTGTTGCCGGCGGAGTTGTCATACCACGCCGTGCCTTGCAGCTTGGCGCCTGCCACGAGATCGAGCGGTTTGCTGAAGAAGTAGTACGTTTGCCAGTTGAAATCGTAGTGCGGAACGTCGAGCACCGTTTCAGACGAGCCATCAGGCTGCGTCAGCGTGTACTTCCAGCGCGTACCGCGCAAATGCGTGTGCGGTAGCAGGCCCCAAATCTTTACCGGCTCGGTTGGTTCGAGCTCCGATCCAACGGCAACATCCTTCGCTCCCGCCGGCAGTGTGAAGGCACCGTTGATGAAGGCGCTCGTGCGCATCTCCTCATCGGGCATGCCATCGGCGTACTTGAAGCCGACACTCGTCCGATCGGACATCTCGTGGCCGTGCGCGGTGTAGTGCATCTGGAACGTGAGTACTGTTCCTGCCCGCAGTCGCAGCGCCGTTCCCTCGGGAAAGGTCATCACGTTCGTGCCGGGCGCAGTTGAGCCAATCAGCACGCCCAGCTGCTGAGGCGGCGCATGACGCAGGTCCTGACGCGGCGGATCTTCCGGGTTGTCGTACTGCGGCTTGCGCACGAACAGCGGCTTGGGTGCCGGACCGGCAGGGCGGGCGGCGTTCGGGTCGACCGGTGCCGCGTTCGCGGGCCGTGGCGGCGCGGGCACGCGTGCGTATACGAGTACGTGGTGCACCACTTCGCGTGCGCCCGGCTTGAACTCGATCGAACGCACCCACTTGTCTTCCGTGATGTTCGTTGGGATCTCGAAGTACTGATACTCAACGGTTCCCGACGCCGGCACAGTGAAATCTTCCGGCATGCTCACCACGAGATCGGGCGTTCCGATTTCCCATCCAGTGGCGTACACCGGCTTCGGCGGCGTCTTTGCCAGATCACCCGGCTTCGCGCCGGCGTCGATCCACCGCAGCAGCGTCTGACGTTCGCCATCCGACAAGCGGCGATCGTTGAGGAACGCGCCGTGCGGTCCTTCCGCATGCCACGGCGGCATCACGCGATCGCGCACCGCGTCCTTAATGTCGCCGATGTTCGCCTTCGCGCCGTCGTAGTCCATCAGTGAGAATGGACCGAGGCCACCCGGGCGATGACACGTGGTGCAATTCTTGTAAAGAATCGGCGCTACATCCTTCGCAAACGTGGGCGCCGCATCTTGCGCCACCAATTGCGCGCCATGCCTCGCTGAAAGCGTTGCCACTAGCGTTGCCGCCGCAAGCACGCCGAGCGAAAGCAGCGTTGTGCGACCGCGACGCGCGATCGCAACGTTAATGCGAAACGACATAGGCAGGATCCTCTCCGGAATGCGTCGGGGCGGGAAATGCACGAGGAGTGTGAACTCCCGTACTCAACAGCGAGGGATCGCGCGTCGGCGCGCGAACAGATGCGGAACGTTATTTCCGGAAGGCGCGCGCCGCCAGCACGCCGCCAATGAATCCACCCAGATGCCCCTGCCAACTCACGCCCGGCACCGTCGGCAGCACGCCAAATACCAGACCGCCCCAGGCGGCCGTAACGCCGACACTCAATAACACACTGCCCAGTGTACGGGCGTACCATCCGCTCAGCATCAAAAAGCCGAGGTAGCCGAAAATCACGCCGCTCGCGCCGACGTGGACTGAATTGGGCGCGCCGAGCAGCCACGACGCGAGCCCCGAGGCAAGCGCGGCCGCCAAGGTAACGCGACCGAAATGACGCTTGTCACGCAGCATCACCAGCCATCCAAGCACGATGAACGGCACCGTGTTGGACAGCAGGTGCTGCAGATTGGCGTGCAGAAACGGCGCAAACAAAATGCCGCGCAGCCCGGATACGGTGCGCGGCACAATGCCGAAGGAGAGCAGAGCACCGCCCGTAATGGCGTTGCCGGCAAACGCGAGCCAGGCGGCGCCCAGCGCGCTGCTGAGCACGCGCACTTGTTGAACGCCGGTGCGCGCGACCGATTTGGCTTGCTGAGTCAGCGACGTCGATGCCATGCCTTCAAACTAGCATCGCCGTTGCAACTTGGAATGCGGAACAGCGAACGACTAATGCGAAATGACGACTGCGCGTCGGCTCAGGGCTTCGAGGCCGCGGCAAACACCTGTGCCTGCGTCGTGGCGGCACGCAGAATGGCAATCGCGCGGCGCAGCTGCACGTCGTCCTTCACCTGGTGCTTCTCAGCCACGGCATCGCCAAACGAAACCTTGGCGACGCGACTTTCGATCGTGCGATCAACATCTGCCGCGCCTGCGTCGAACGTCGCGCGATCGATCTTGACGGTATCGGCGACAAGGCGCGCGTACAGCGCACTGCGCCACGCCGGGTCATACTTGAAGTCGGGCGTGAGCTTGCCTTTCTGCGCTTCGGCGATGGCGTTCACGGCGTCGAAATACTTCTGCGAGTAGGGCGCGAGTTGCCGGCGAAGCTTGAGCTCGGCCGTAGTAATTGTGTCGGCCGGAACAATCACGTCTGGCGTAATGGCGCCGCCACCGTAAAGCGTGCGTCCCGACGTGGATTTAAACGTGGGGCGCTTGGCGCGCACGGCGCTCGTTTCCAACGAGTCCGACGGTACTTCGACCCACTGTCCCTGATCGTTGTAATGACGCGGTTTCTGAATTGACCGCCCCGAAGGCGTGTACCACTTGCCGGTCGTGATCTTGAGCGCGTAACCGCCATCGAGCGTGTACACGCTCTGCACGAGCCCCTTGCCGTACGTTGTGGTGCCGAGCAGCAACGCGCGATCGTAGTCCTGCAACGCGCCCGCGACGATCTCGGCGGCCGAGGCGGAACCACCGTCCACGAGTACAACGAGCGGCACATCGGGCGCGAGCGGCTCCTTGTCAGAAATCATGGGCGCGGTCGAACCGCGTTCGCGCACGGTGAGCAACTCCTTGCCCTTCGGCAAGAAGAGATTGGACATGTCGTACGCTTCATCAACAATGCCGCCCGGATTACCGCGCAGGTCGATGGCGATACCGCGCGCGCCTTGCTTGCGCAGATCCTGTACGGCCTCTCCCACATCGTGCGTGGTTTGCTCGCTGAAGCGCGTCAGCGGGATGTAGCCGATTTTGTCGTCAAGCATCAGGTGGAACGACACCGCCGGTACCATGATTTCGGCGCGTGTGAATTCGAACACGATCGGCGCCGCAACACCTTGTCGCCGATACGTAACCGTCACTTTGGTACCGCGTTCGCCAAGCAGCTTTTCCTGCACGCGTTCAACGGGCCACCCGGCCGTCTTGAACGTGTCGACCGCGACAATGCGATCACCTTCCTGCACGCCGCGTCGTTCTGCGGGCGTATTCGGAAACACCTTGTCGACCATCACGTAGCCGTCGACGGGCGGCGTGAGCAGCATGCCGACGCCAGCGTAGCGGCCAACCGTGTTGCGCGAAAACGCGGCGAGATCTTTGGGGGTTAACAGCTCGGAGTACGGATCTCCCAACTCCTTGACCAGGCCGCGAGCCGTTTTTTCGTAGAGCGCATCGGCCGTCAGCGTATCGACGTAGCGCAGCGCGACAAACGTCAGCACCTGATCGAGCAGTTGCGCGCCACGTTGCTGTGAACGCGACTGACGAATGGCGGCGCCCGTGATGACGGGAACGGCAATGAGCCCTACAAGGGCGGCGCGGCGAAGGCGGGTCATGGGCGAAGTGATTCGCGGTGGGATTTGGGCGGGTCTACCCTCTGCAATATCGACCATCGCCCCGTCAGAACACCATCCGCGGGGCAGGTCGCAATCACGAGGGACGAACGCCCGCCCGGTATCCCCGACTCCGTCCGCCGTGACCGGCAGCACAACGGCCCCGCCGGCAGAAGCCGACGGGGCCGTGCGAACCACACCTGCGGAAGCTCAGTAGAGCCTTAGTGCACTTTACTGGGCCTTACTTCATCGACGCGAACGGCACGCGACCCGAGCGTTCCGATTCACTGCGGCAACCACTCGGCGACGCAGACTCACCGCCGACCAACTGCCAGATTTCGACGCGACGGTTCGGCGCCTGCTTGGCCTTGTTGGCCGCCGAGATGCGCGGACGCGGCTTGGCCGGATCCGGATCGCCATCACGCACGATAATGCACTGCTCGCCATAGCCCTTCGAGACGAAGCGGTCGGCGGCAATGTCCTTGCCACCCAGCTTCTTGAGCGCGGCCATCACGGTGTTCGCGCGGCTGTTCGAGAGCTTGTCGTTGTACGACTCATCGCCGTACCAGTCGGTGTGGCCTTCGACCGAGACCTTGATGCTCGCATCGCGCTTCATGGCATCGATGACCGTCTGCAGCAACGCCTGACCGGCCGGCAACAACGCCGCCTTGTCGAAGTTGAACTGCGTGCTGTCGAGACGCACCATCGCGCGCGGCGGTGGCGGCGGCGCGTTGCACACGATTGTCGCCGTGGCGCTCTTGCTCGAGCCGTAGGCGGTCTTCGTGGCCGTGATCGTGGCGGTACCACCGCTGTTGCACGTCACGGTGCCGTTGTTCACGGAAGCCACGCCGTTGTTGCTCGACGACCAGCTCGTGGCGGCGCCGAGATCCACGTTGTCCGCGTCCTTCGCGCTCGTGGTGTACGAGGCCGTCTGTCCGACGTCCTTCGTCTGTGTCGGCGGCGTCAGCGTGAACGTCCACGCTGGCGGCGGAACCGTTACGGTGGCAGACGTGCTGCGCTCCATGTTCTTCACGAGGCCTTTGCAGGTGATCGTGGCGTTGCCCGCCTTGACCGCCTTCACATTGCCCGTGTTATCGACCGTCGCGACGCTCGCGTCGCTCGACGTGCAGGTAAGGTTGTTCACCTTGCGCGTTTCGATCGGCCGCTGCTTCATGTCGGCCGCGCTGAGCGCGTACTGACGGCTCGCGCCGCGCGCGACGGTAGCCGTGGACGGCGCGATGGCGAGCGACCAGTCGAACTTCTCGGCGGTCGCGGCGCAGGTACCACGCAGCGCGTACGTCACGCCAGCGCGAATTCCGAGATTCTTCGACGTACCCGTGAGTGCCTGTTCGTTCGGCGACGGATTGTAGTCCATCAAGCCGTCAACACGTCCGCCCCACTTGCCTTCGCCGCAGAACTTGAGTCCGACGAGTCCCGTCACGCCGTCTTCGTATTCGTTGGCGGTGGCGCGACCCTTGTAGACCGAGTTCACATAGCCGCCGCCCAGCACGATCGCGGCCTTCGACGCGACCGGCACCGTCAGCGTGACGAGCCCACGATACGGGCTGTACTTGATGCTTTCAAACGGCGCACGCGTGCTCTTGGTCGAACCGAAGTTGCCGTTGGCTTCGACACCGAGCCACTTGTAAACGCTCAAGCCCAGCGAACCCGCGATACCGAACGGGCTGTCCATTTTGAGCTGGTCATCGAGCTTCGTGTACTGACCATAGATGCCGATTTCCGCTTTCGTCAGCGGGCCCTGTGCCTGCGCAGCGCTGGCCGCGAATGCCACGGCAGCGAGAGAAATTCCGACGAGTTTTTTGTGCATGCAGTCCTCTGGATTGAGAGACAGGTAGCGAGCTGATCCGTGCCCGCTGTAATCTCCGTGACGGAGACCAATCTGTAACATAAAACACTCTGGTCCGAAGGGACAAAACATTCCGTCCCAGGGATGTCACGACGCCGAGTGGGCGTTGCCGGTGCTAACGCGGGTCGCCGAAATCGGCGAGCGTCTCAGACCTGAAGTAGTCGGCGAATCGTTGCTGCAATGGCGGCCGCATCCGGCAGCACGGCGTCAAGCAGCGTCGGATGGTATGGCATCGGGATGTCCTTCGGCGCGAGGCGCTCAACCGGCGCATCGAGAAACCAGAACGCATCTGCGGCAATCGCGCTGACGACTTCGGCGCCGAATCCCGCCGTGAGGTTGTCTTCGTGCACGACAAGGCAGCGATGTGTTTTGCGCACGGACGTGAGCACTGCCTCGCGATCCCACGGCGAGATTGTACGCAAATCGAGCAGTTCGACGCGACCTTCGAACTCATTCGCGGCCTCGACGCAGCGATGCACCATCGCGCCCCAGCTCACGAGCGTGATGGCATCACCCTCGCACACCACGCGTGCCTGTCCGAACGGCAGCACATAGTCGTCACCGGGATAGCGCGACATGCCATCGCCCGTCATGAGCAGCGAACGATGTTCGAAGAAGATGGTCGGATTCGGACTACGCATCGCGGCACGCAACAATCCGACGGCGTCGGCGGCATTCGATGGCATGGCTACTTGCCAGCCGTAGGCGTGCGCGAAACGCACTTCATCACTCAGCGAGTGCCACGGATCGCCGACATCTTTGCCGAAACCGCCGGGCATGCGCACGACAATGGGCGCAGCAAAGCGATTGGCCGTACGCCAGCGCATCGTGCCGCAGTTGTTCAGCTGTTCGGTGGCCGGATCGGCGTATTTGCGAAACTGAATTTCGGCGACGGGCATGAGGCCACTGATCGCCATGGCGACCGCGCGGCCAATGATCGCTTCCTCGGACAAGCTCGTATCGAAAACGCGATCGACGCCGAACTGTTTTTGCAGTCCTTCGGTGACGAGATGGACGCCGCCTTTCCGGCCCACGTCCTCGCCGAACACAATAACCTTGGGATTGACCTTCAACTCATGACGCAACGTGCGTCGAATGGCTTCGGCGAAGCGAAGCATCTCGCCATCGTCGCGCGGCTCGTCAGTTCCACCCAGTGCGGCACGCTCGACGCGCGACAAACCACCAAGCGGCTCACTCACCGCGTCGCTGTCGTCAGCAAAGACGTGCTGTCCAATACGCGCAGCATCGGGAGTGGGTCGCGCGCGCGCTGCATCAAGCGCCGCGGCCACATCGCCAGCCACTTCCGCCTCAAGCTCGGTCCACTCGCGCTCGGAAAGCAGTGCGGGCACGAGATAGCGCCGCAAGTTCGGGAGCGGATCGCGCGCAACATCGGCCGCGATGTCACCTTCGGTCCGATAGCCCTTCTGGTTGTCGGGGCCCGAATGACTTGAGAGCCGCGGCACCGTGAGTCGGACTAACGCCGGGCCCTGTCCGCTGCGCACGTGCGTCACGCATTCGTGCAACAAGCCGCTGGCTTCGTGCGGATCCGTACCGCTTCCGTTGCGCACCAGGAGATTGCCGAACGACGCCAAGTTGCGCGCGATGTCGGCGCCGGGCGTCTGCATGTCGCTCGTAACCGAGATGCCCAGCCCGTTGTCTTCGATGTAGAAGAGCATCGGCAATTTGAGCGTGGTGGCCATCGTCAGCGCGGCCCAGAATCCGTTCGTCGCGACCGAACCATCACCACCCAGCGAGACGCTGATGGAGTTCGCGTAGCGTACGTCTTTGAGCGAATCGCGATGATAGGTGATGGCCTGCGCCCAACCGGCGGCAGGCGTGTACTGCGAGCCGACGTCGCCCGACATCGGCAGGACGACGGGGCCATCGCGATTGGGCAGGTTGCACACCACGCCGATGTCGCGTCCGTCGCTGAATCCGCCGGCCCGCCCGAGCGGACTGCCGAGTGCGTCGTCGAGCGGAAGGCCCAGCGAAATCAGAAAGGGCCGCGACCGGTAATAGGCGCCAGCGCCGTCGCGGGCACCGGTGAGCAGCGAGCCCAAGATGGTCTGCGCCATGTCGTGACCGCGAGCCGAGAACTGGTACAGCACGACGTGGTCTTTGGGTACCGAGGCGCGGTTCTTGTTCGTGGTCTCTTCGATGTCGTCCAGCGCCCGTGAGGCCAGCGTGTGATACGCAATCCGGCGCCAGTCGAAGCCGGCGCGAGGAGATGGGGCAGCGGCGCGCGCCGGCGAGGAAGGAGCGCGGGTGGGGGAGGGCGACATGCCGGAATTTCGCCTGTGGAGGGGGAAGTCGGAACTGCTTCCGTTGTCGCAAGAGCGGGCGCGTGGAGGAGCGCGTGGCGGCGCGCTTGGAGGAGCGCTTGGCGGCGCGCTCGAGAGTGGTCAGTGGTCAGACGGCAGTGAACCGCTCAAGCGGTTGGCCGCGAGACACTCAAGCTGACGACTGGCGTCTGATAGCTGACAGCTCTGATTTGCGCAGTCAGCCGCAATGCAATCGCTCAGCGACCCCGCGCGCTGCCTATTTCTCTCGCACCAGCGCGCTCGCGCTCACCTGCGTGGTCAGCTCGGCGACCGCGAACTTGGCCAACGATGCGGCCACCGGAATTCCGACCCCACTGCCGATGAGCAGTAGATCGATCGCGAGGACGCGGCTGGTCCATTTGTTGACCAGCTCTCGATCGCGGCGGGCGAAGAAGAACCACGCTGCGACGGCGTTCACGGCGATGAAAAGCCCCAGTGACCACGCGATAGCCAGGCTTCCGACTTGATCGAGCCAGACGGCGAACGAGGAATCCATGGGCCTGCACTCCGGCGGGAGGGGACCGAAAGCCGACTTTTTGCGACAGATCGCAATTAGTCGGGCTGGGTGGCGAAATAACCGGGACGGCAACGCTACCATACCACCCGACTCCGCAAATGGCGAGAGGGTGCCGGCGCCAGCGAGGCGCGCCATAGCGAGGCGCGCTAACTTGAGCGCCATGACTCTGAGCCTGACCGATGCCTCGGTGACGGTAGAGCAGCGCGCGGGCGTGTTGCTGCTGACGCTGAATCGTCCCGAGGTCCTCAACAGCTTCACTCGCGCCATGGCGAAGGCCATGCAAAGCGCGCTGTCCCACGCGGCGGAAGAGCCGTCGATTCGGGCGGTGCTGATTACCGGGGCCGGCCGAGGATTTTGCGCCGGACAGGATCTGGCAGAGGCGCTGCCGCAAGGCGATGGGCCGATGCCGGACATCGGCGAGTTTGTCGAGGCGAACTACAACCCGATCATTCGCGCGATTCGCTATCTCGAGAAGCCCGTCATCTGCGCCGTCAATGGTGTTGCCGCAGGCGCGGGCGCGAATCTCGCGTTCGCGTGCGACCTCACGATCGCGAGCGAAGAAGCGACGTTTGTCGAGAGCTTTGCCAAACTCGGTTTGATTCCCGATACGAGCGGCACGTTTTTCGTGCCGCGTCTGGTTGGAGTGCAGCGCGCCACCGGCCTGTTCTTTCTGGCGGAGAAGATGACGGCGGCGAAAGCAAAGGAGTGGGGGTTGATCTGGGATGTCGTGCCCGGCGCGTCGCTCTTGGAAACGACGTTGGCGCTGGCGACATCGCTTTCGACACAGGCCACGCGCGGCTTCGGTCTCACCAAGCGCGCGATGAATGCGTCATTCGCGAACTCGCTCGATGCGCAGCTCGACGTCGAGGCGGCGGCGATGCGCGAAGCGGGCAAGACGGCCGACTACGAAGAGGGCGTTCGCGCGTTTCTTGAAAAGCGCAAACCGGTGTACCGCGGCGCATGATGACGATCGGAGTGGTCGGTGCCGGGGCCATGGGCGCGGGCATCGCGCAGGTGGCGGCGCAGGCAGGACATCGCGTGGTGTTGGCCGATGCCATGCCGGCCGCGGTTGCGAAAGCGCGTAGCGGTCACGCGGCGGCGATGGCGCGCGACGTCGAGAAGCAGCGTCGAACGCCAGACGAAGCGGACGCCATCTTGGCGCGCCTCACGTATGTCGATGGCGTCGACGCCGCGCAGTTGGCGGCGTTCGCCAACTGCGGATGTGTGATCGAAGCGATTGTCGAACAGCTGCCGGCGAAGCAAGCCCTCTTTCGGGCGCTCGAGTCGGTCGTGCGCGCCGACGCGATTCTCGCCAGCAACACATCGTCGCTGTCGATTGCCGCGATCGCGGGCGCGTGTGTGCAGTCGTCGCGGGTCGTTGGGATTCACTTCTTCAATCCCGCGCCGTTGATGCCACTAGTCGAAATCATTCCGGCGATCTCCACCGCCGAAGACGTTGCGGACGCAGCCGACGCGCTCGTCACCTCGTGGGGCAAGACAACGGTGCGCGCGAAGGACACGCCTGGTTTCATCGTCAATCGCATCGCGCGTCCATTTTACGGCGAATCGCTGCGGATGCTGGAAGAGGGTGTGGCAGATGCGGCGACCATTGATTGGGCGCTGACGACGATCGGCGGATTTCGCATGGGCCCATTTGCGCTGATGGACATGATCGGCAACGATATCAATTTCGCGGTGTCGTGTTCGGTCTACGAGAGCACGTTTCACGATCCGCGCTATCGCCCCAGTGTGACGCAGCAGCGACTGGTCGAAGCACGTTGGCTCGGACGAAAGTCGGGTCGCGGCTACTATCGCTACGAGGCCGACGCGCCGAAGCCCGCACCGGTGGAAGATCGCGCGCTGGGTGAAGCAATCGTGCTGCGCGTGCTCGCCATGTTGGTGAACGAAGCCGTGTTCGCGCTCGAGATGGGACTCGCCAACGCGGCGGATATCGAAACGGCGATGACCAAGGGCGTAAACTACCCCAAGGGCTTGTTGGCCTGGGGTGATGAACTCAGCGCCAAGGTCGTGCTGGCCGAGATGGAACGGCTGCAGTACGAATACGCGGATCCGCGCTACCGTCCGGCGCGTCGTCTGCGTGCGGCAGCAAAACCGTTTGGCGGTACGCTGCGCGATGGCTGACTACGAGGCCGTCGATCCGCAGCGCGTGGTCGGGATGTTGATGGCGCGCGACCGTTTTTCGCAGTGGCTCGGCATCGAAGTGCTCGAGGCCGCGGTCGGAAAATCGGTGGTGCGAATGACGGTGCGCGAGGAGATGGTGAACGGCTTCGGCACTTCACACGGCGGCATTGTGTTCTCGTTAGCCGACAGCGCGTTCGCCTTCGCCATCAACGCCGCCGGCACGCTCAGCGTCGCCATCGATTGCACGGTGAGCTTTCCCGTCGCCGTGCGACCGGGTGATGTGTTGACCGCGGACGCCCGGGAAGAGAGCACCAGCAACAAGTTGACGTTTCTCACGGCCACGGTGCGCAATCAGCACGACGTGATCGTCGGACATTTTCGCGGCACCGGCTTTCGGACCGGCCGCGCCCACGTGCTCTAAGCCAGCAGGCTACCGATCGAAACATGACTCAGCACGACCACGACGCGTACATCATCGACGGAGTTCGCACCCCGATCGGCAATATCGGCGGTACGCTCAGCGCGGTGCGCGCCGACGATTTGGCCGCTCACGCAATTCGCGAGTTGATGGCGCGCCATCCCTCGCTCGATGCGGCGCGGGTGGCCGATGTGATTCTCGGTTGCGCCAATCAAGCCGGCGAAGACAACCGCAATGTGGCTCGCATGGCACTGCTGTTGGCGGGTGTTCCGTTCACGGTGCCGGGCGAGACGGTGAACCGTTTGTGCGCCTCCGGGCTAAGTGCCGTGGCCAGCGCCGCGCGCAGCATTCGCGCGGGTGAGGGTGACCTGTTTATCGCCGGCGGTGTGGAGAGCATGACGCGCGCGCCATACGCCATGTCGAAAGGTGCAACGCCGTTTGCGCGTGACGTTCAGCTGTTCGACACGAGTCTGGGTTGGCGCTTTGTAAATCCGAAGATGAAACAGATGTACGGCACCGACTCGATGGGCGAGACGGCGGAGAATGTGGCCGCGCAGTACGGCGTTTCGCGCGCCGATCAGGATGCGTTCGCCGTGCGCTCGCAGCAGCGGGCTGCCGCGGCGCGATCCGCCGGTCGGTTTGTGCAGGAAATCGTGCCGGTGCCCATTCCTCAGAAGAAGGGCGAACCGGTGATGTTCGCGGCCGACGAATTTCTGCGCCCGGAGACGAGCCTCGAGACGTTGGCCAAACTCAAGCCGGCATTTCGTGCGGACGGTTCGGTGACGGCCGGTAACGCGTCGGGTCTTAATGATGGTGCCGCCGCGTTGCTCATCGCGTCAGGGCGTGCGGTTCGCGAGCTCGGGCTGACGCCGGCCGCGCGAATCGTGAGCGCCGCCGCGGCGGGCGTCGAGCCACGCATTATGGGCATGGGTCCGGTGCCGTCGTCTCGTTTAGCGCTAAAACGCGCGGGACTGACCGTTGAACAGATGGACGTGATTGAGCTCAACGAAGCGTTCGCTGCGCAGGGGCTCGCCTGTCTTCGTGAACTTGGTATTGCCGACGACGACGCGCGCGTGAATCCAAACGGTGGGGCAATTGCCCTCGGTCATCCGCTCGGTATGAGCGGCGCGCGCCTGGCGCTCACGGCCACGCGTGAACTCCAACTGCGAACGGCGCGCTACGCGTTGTGCACGATGTGCATCGGCGTGGGACAAGGTTTTGCGATGGTGTTGGAGCGGGTGTGATCTACGAGTTCGACGGCTTCGTTCCCGTAATTCATGAAAGTGCGTTCGTGCACCCGCAGGCCGCGGTGACCGGCAACGTCATCATCGGTCGCGATGTATACGTGGGGCCTGGAGCGGCCATTCGCGGCGACTGGGGCGGCATCGTCATCGAAGACGGGTGTAATGTCCAGGAGAACTGCACGGTCCACATGTTTCCGGGCGTGGTGGTGACGCTCGAAGCCGGCGCGCACATCGGACACGGCGCCATCGTGCATGGTGCGCGCATCGGGGCCAACGCACTGATCGGCATGAACGCGGTGATCATGGATAACGCGATCGTCGGCAGTGGCTGCGTGGTGGGCGCGCTGTGTTTTGTGCCCACGGGCATGGAGATTCCGCCGCGCAAAGTCGTGGTCGGGAATCCCGCCAAAATCGTGAAGGACGTAAGCGACGAGATGCTGGAGTGGAAGACCGACGGCACGCGCTTGTATCAACAACTGCCGGCGGCGATGCACGCGACGTGGAAGCCGGTCGCTCCGTTGCGTGCAGTAGAGCCCAACCGACCCACGCAGTCCGGCGTATTGAAGAATTGGCACGACACGAAAAGCGCGACCCATCCCTCCTCGAGCTGATACGACTGACATGCTGACGCTGCAGAACTACGCCCTGGGCCAGTGGGTAACCGGCACGGGCAAGAGCACCGAACTTTTTCACGCGGTGACTGGCGAGACACTCGGTCACGCGTCGAGCGGCGGGCTCGATTTCAAGGCGATGGCGGAGTACGCGCGTGCCGTGGGCGGACCGGCCATGCGTCGGCTCACGTTTCACCAGCGCGCCGCGATGCTCAAGGCACTGGCCAAGTATTTGACCGAACGCAAAGACGCGTACTACGCGCTGTCGACGGCGACCGGTGCCACGAAGAGCGACAGTTGGATCGACATCGACGGCGGTATCGGCACGTTCTTCGCCTACTCAAGCCGAGGACGTCGCGAGTTTCCGAACGAAACGTTTCATGTTGAAGGCCCCACCGAGCCATTGAGCAAGAATGGCACGTTTGTCGGCCGCCACATTTGTGTGCCGTTGGAAGGCGTGGCGATTCACATCAACGCCTTCAATTTCCCGGTGTGGGGCATGATGGAAAAGATGGCGCCGGCGCTGCTCGCAGGCGTGCCGTGCATCGTCAAGCCGGCCACTGCCACGAGCTTTCTGACGGAAGCCGTGTTCCGCGACATCGTGGGCTCCAACATTCTGCCGCCGGGGGCGGTGCAGCTTATCTGCGGCAGTGCCGGCGATTTGCTCTCACACGTGAGCGAACAGGATGCCGTGGCGTTCACCGGATCGGCGGCCACCGGACAGATGCTCAAAGAGAGCAAGGCCATCGTTGCGCATTCGGTGCGCTTCAACATGGAAGCCGACTCGCTCAACTGCAGCATTCTTGGGCCCGATGCCGCTCCCGGTACGGAGGAGTTCGAGCTGTTCATCAAGGAAGTCACGCGTGAGATGACGGCGAAGGCCGGACAGAAGTGCACGGCGATTCGTCGCACGATTGTGCCGTCGGGCATGGAAGAGGACGTGATTAAGGCGCTGCGCGCGCGCCTCGAGAAGACCACCATCGGCGATCCGGCGGTCGAGGGCGTGCGCATGGGACCGTTGGCCAGTAAGGGTCAGGTGCGCGACGTTGGTGCCAACGCCGAGAAAATTCGCGAAGCCGCCGAGCTGGTGTTTGGCGGTGGTGACTATCCGGTGGTGGGCGCCGATCGCGAGAAGGGCGCGTTCTTCGGACCGCAACTGATGGTGTGCAACGATCCGTTTCATCATCACGAACCGCACGACATCGAAGCGTTCGGTCCGGTGAATACCATCATGCCGTACAAGACCATCGATGATGCCGTCGCGTTGGCGAAACTGGGCCGCGGCTCGCTGGTGGGTTCGCTCATCACGGCCGACGCCAGTGTCGCGCGCGCGGTCATTCTCGGTACGGCGGCGTATCACGGTCGCATGCTGGTGCTCGACAAGTCGAGTGCCAAGGAAAGCACCGGTCATGGATCGCCGTTGCCGAACTTGGTGCACGGCGGCCCGGGGCGTGCTGGCGGCGGCGAAGAAATGGGTGGCGGCCGAGGCGTGCTGCACTACATGCAGCGCACGGCGGTACAGGGTAGTCCGAGTGTGCTGACAGCCATCACGCGCGAATGGACCAACGGCGCCACGCAGCTCACCGACTCCGTGCATCCGTTCCGGAAAACGTTCGACGAGTTGCAGGTGGGCGATACACTCATCACCGGCACGCGTCACATCACGCTCGATGACGTGGTGCGCTTTGCAGAACTGAGCGGTGACAAGTTCTACGCGCACATGAACGACGAGGAAGCGCGCAGTAACGGCGTGTTCGAAGGACGCGTCGCGCACGGCTACTTCATCGTGTCGGCGGCGGCCGGACTCTTCGTTGACCCTGCGCTCGGTCCGGTGCTCGCCAACTATGGGCTGGAAAAGCTACGTTTCACGAAACCCGTGTATCCCGGCGACGCCATCCACGTGCGCCTCACCGTGAAACAGAAAACGGCGAAGGACACACCGGAAGGCGGCATTCCCCAGGGCGTCGTGGAATGGGACGTGGAAGTTCGCAATCAACATGATGAGGCCGTGGCGGTGTACTCCATTTTGACGCTCGTGCGTCGCAGCGAAACGGTTGCCGCATAGTGGGCGAGAAGACGAGGGAGTTTGATCGGTCGATTGTCGAAGGACCGATCAGCGGCGCGGTCTGGAAGATCGCGTGGCCAACGGTGGTGCAGAACATCATCGGCGGGTTGCAGGGCATCATCGACCACGTGATGGTTGGTCACCTCGTTGGCTTCACGGGCAACGCGGCGATCGGCGTTGCGTTTCAGATTTTCCTGGTCGTGGTGGTGTTTCTCGGATCGTTGTTTACCGGCATGGCGGTGCTGGTGGCGCGCTATGCAGGAGCACGCGATGCGAAGGCAGTCAACAAAGCGGCCTCGCAGGCGTTTCTCGTGGCGTGTTTTCTCTCAATCGGGTTCGTTGCACCGGTTGGGTACTTCGCCGCTCCGGTGCTGCTCGGGTTGATCAACGCGGCGCCCGAAGTGCAAGCGGAAGCGATTTCGTTCTTGCGCATCATGTTTGTGTTCAACTTCGGCATGATGATGTTCTACATGCTGGGCGCCGGACTACGCGCGGCGGGCGATGCAAAAACGCCGCTGCGCTTGGGGGCCACGATGACGGCGATGAACATCGCGCTCAACGTGGTCTTCATTCGCGGACTTGGCCCGATCCCATCCTTCGGCACGGCGGGCGCCGCGATGGGTACCGTGATCAGCGGCGGCATCATTGCCATCTATTCGGTTACGCAGTTGTTCCGCGGCGCGTGGGTGCTCGACTTCCGTCACGTGGAGTGGAAACCCGACTGGGAAATCATTCGGGCGCTCTTCCGCTTCGGATTGCCGGCCGGCCTGCAAGGCATCGCGATGAACATCGCGGGCGTGCTCATTTTGCGATTCGTGGGCTCCACGGCCAATAGCGCCGCGGCGCAAGCGGCGTATGCCATTGGCTACACGGAGCTGTTCTCGTTCGTGACCTGGACGTCGGTCGGACTGATGGGCGCAACGTCGGCAGTGGCTGGGCAAAATCTTGGCGCCGGGAAGCCGGAACGCGTCGGTGCGGCGGTGCACGCGGCGAATCGCATCGGTCTGGGCATTGCCGCGTTTATCGGCTTGCTGTTTATCGCCGTGCCGTCGCAGTTACTGCAGGTGTTCGGTATGACACGTCCGGATGTTGTCGAAATCGCCATTCGTCTGCTGGCGTTCTTGAGCGTGTCCGGCTTGTTCATCACCACGGCGCTCACGTACACGGGCGGCCTGCAGGGCACGGGTGATACCAAGAGCCCGCTCTACATCTCGCTGATCTCGCAGTTCGCGCTTCCCATCGGCTTCATGACGGTCGTGTCGTCCATGCGCCAGCTCGCCCCGAGTGATGTGTGGCTGGCGATCGTTATGGGACACGCGATGCGTTGCCTGTTGAGCGTGGTGCGCTTCCGTCAGGGGCGCTGGCGCACCATCTCGCTCGGCGTGAAGGCCGCGTAACGTGGTTCATGTTTCGTTGTTCGCTGCTCCGCGCGCTCGGCGTGACTCCGCGTCCTCTGCCTCATGTGGTTAAGTCGAGTGCACCGCGCGTGCGGGCGAGCGGCGAGTAGAAGCGGTGCGTATTTTGAGCGTCGGTCCTGTCGGCGTCCCGTCTCCTCCCAGAATTCCTTATGACTACGATTTTTTCTCGCAGACGCGCGATGACGTTTGTCGCGTTGTCGGTGTTTCCGACGACCGTTTTTTCGCAAGCGAAGAAGCCGGTGGCCAACGCCGCTGCGCCGAAGGTTGTTGCCCCCAAGGCGCCACTGATGGCGTATGTCGACAGCGCGTTCTTCAAAGGCATGAAGTACCGGCTCGCCGGACACACGCGTGGCGGGCGCGTGACCGCGGTAGCAGGTGTGCCATCGCAGCCACGGACGTTTTACATGGGTGTGGCGAGCGGCGGTGTGTTCCGCACCACGAACGGCGGTGAGAGCTGGGAACCGATCACCGACGGCAAAATTCCTCTCGGATCGATTGGCAGCATCGCGGTGGCCGACAACGATCCGAACATCATTTACGTCGGCACTGGCTCAGACGGCGTGCGCAGCAACGTGTCGACGGGACATGGCGTGTACCGCACGAGCGATGGTGGCAAGACTTGGAAGTACCTCGGGCTCTACGACATCGGTCAGGTGGGCGCAGTGCGCATTCACCCCACCAACGCCGATATCGCGTGGGTGGCGGCGTACGGCGACATCTTCAAGCCCAACGCTGACCGCGGGGTCTACAAGACGGTCGACGGCGGCAAAACCTGGAAGAAAACGCTCTACATGAATGACAGCACCGGCGCGATGGATGTGGAATTGCAGCCGGGCAATCCGAACGTGGTCTACGCGTGGATGAATCGCATCGAGCGCAAACCGTGGACGATTATTTCCGGTTCACGCGAAGGTGGCTTCTTCAAGAGCACCGATGGCGGCGAAACGTGGACCAAAGGTGGCAAGGGTTTACCGTCGGAGTTGATCGGCAAAGGCAACATGGCGGTGACGGCGGCCAATCCGCAGCGCATCTACGCGCTCGTCGAAGCGTTGCCGGGTGGCGGTCTTTATCGGAGCGACGACGCCGGTGCCAACTGGCAGCTCGTAAACAGCAACCCCGGTTTGACGCAGCGTCCGTTCTATTACACCACGCTCGGCGCTGATCCTTCGAACGCCGACATCGTGTATGGCGGCGCGGAAAGTTTCTACAAGAGCACCGACGGCGGGAAGACCGTGACCACCATGCGTACGCCGCACGGTGACAATCACGATATCTGGATCAATCCGACCAACGGTCAAACGATGATTCAGGCCAACGACGGCGGCGCGAATATTTCGTTCGATGGCGGACGCACGTGGAGCTCGCAGGACAATCAGCCGACGGCCGAGTTCTACGGCGTGTGGATGGACAACCGCTTCCCGTACAACTTGTACATGGCGCAGCAGGATGAGTCGACGTACGAAGTGAGCGCGTTCGCCGATCCGGCCAGCAGCATCGTGCGCGGCGGCCCCGGCTGCGAAACCGGTCCGATCATTCCGCATCCGACGTTGCCGAACATCATCTATGGTTCGTGCAAAGGACAGTACATCGTCATGAACACCGAGACCGGTCAGAACAAGCAGTATTGGATTGGCGCACAGTCGCTGTACGGCAATGCGGGGCAGGATTTGATCTATCGCTTCCAGCGTGTGTCGCCCATGGCGCTGTCGCCGCACAATCCCAACGTACTGTACTACGGCTCGCAGTATCTGCATCGCACCACCGATCGCGGCGTGACGTGGCAGAAGATTTCGCCTGACCTCACGGCGTTCCCGAAGTGCTGTCAGGGTGCGAGCGGCGAACCGATCACGCGCGACGTGACGGGTGAGGAGTTCTTCAGCACGCTTTACGCGATTACGGAATCGGACAAGGAGCCCGGACTCATCTGGACCGGCTCGAACGACGGTCCATTCTTTGTCACGCGTGACAACGGCAAGACGTGGAAGAACGTGACACCGAAAGATCTGGCCTGGGGCGGACGCGTGGCGTGGATTGAAGCGTCGCCGCATCGCAAAGGCTCTGCCTACTTCGCCGTGTATCGCTATCTGCTGGGCGACTACGCGCCATACATCTATCGTACCGACGACTACGGTGCGACGTGGAAGCGACTCACCGACGGCAAGAACGGTATTCCGGCCGATTGGCCGACGCGTGTGGTGCGCGAAGATCCGAATCGCGAAGGTTTGCTGTATGCGGGAACGGAATTCGGCATGTTCATCTCATTCGACAACGGCAGCCATTGGCAACCGTTCCAGTTGAACTTGCCCAACGTGCCGATCAACGACATCAAAGTCTACAAGAACGATTTGATCGTCGCGACGCAGGGTCGTTCGACGTGGATTATCGACAACATTTCGGCGCTGCAGCAGATCACGCCGCAAACCAGCACGCAGTCAGCGTCCGTCTTCAAGCCGCGCGACGGTTATCGCACGGCGGCAGCGCCGGCGTTGCTCGGACCGACGGTCGATTACTTCTTGCCTAGTGTGCCGAGCGATACGGTGCGAATCGAGATAGTCGATGCGGCCGGCAAGACGATGGCGAGCTACAAGAGCGATGCGCCGGTGGTGCAAGCCGGGCGCGGTGGACGCGGCGGCGGTGGAGGCGGCGGTGATGCGGAGGCAGCCGGTGGCGGTGACGAAGAGGGCGGAGGCGGTTTCTTTGGCCGCGGTCGTCCGCAAATCGGACCGCCGATGAACATCGTCACGAAAAACGCGGGCTTTAACCGCTTCGTCTGGAACGTGACGTCGTCCAACGGACTTGGTGCACCTCCGGGATCGTACACGGCGAAGGTTACGGTCGCGGGGAGCACGCAGTCGGTGCCGCTCAATGTGTTGATCGATCCGCGTTTGGCAGCGGAAGGTACGACGGCGGCCGATCTCAAGGAGCAATACGAACACAACACGCGCATGCGCGCGCTGGTGGCCGATGCCAACGGTGCGGTGCAGCGCGCGCGCCAGGCTGAAACGCGGTTGAAAGGTGCGACCGGTGCCGCCGCAGATACGCTTGCGAAGGTGAAGGCGGTATCGGAAAAGCTCAACACGCAGCCGGTGCGCTACGGCAAGCCTGGTTTGCAGGCGCACATTCAGTATCTGGCCGGTATGACGGCGCGCGGCGACCAGAAGGTGGGACGCGATGCGCTCGAGCGGTATCAGGTGTTGCGCAAGGAGTTGGACGCAGCGATTGCCGATCTGAACAAGGC
Source organism: uncultured Gemmatimonadaceae bacterium (assembly GCA_966096095.1). Lineage (GTDB taxonomy): Bacteria > Gemmatimonadota > Gemmatimonadetes > Gemmatimonadales > Gemmatimonadaceae > Gemmatimonas. Next base: position 22,205 of record CBHTUR010000011.1, read on the forward strand.
GTTGGGCGTCGGCAAGATTCAGTGAGGCGGTTTTGCGGGAACGGCGGGTGGACGACAGACATCGCGGAACACGTTGAGTGCCGTGATCATGGACTCCAACCGCCGACCCGGATTTCCGTAGGCCGCGCCAATCTCGAGATAGTCGAGCGAATCGGTTGGCGCGGCACCGGGTTTGGGCCCGAGCACTTGTGATGAATCACGAGTGACAATGCGTGTGCCGTCGCGGCGCACGAATCGACGACTACTGACCATCGCATCGGAGTCGTCGTCGCGTTTGCTGAGCGAGTCGTCAAGTTGGCCGACGTCCACACGATAGATGTACAGCGCGCTGATCTTGCCGACGGTTTTCGTGGCTTGCAGTGTGAGCAGGCAGCCGTTCACTTCGCTCGCCGCCTGGCCCCCACCAAACCAATTCACTTGCAGCACCTTTTGTGCTTGTTGTCCGGCCCGTTCGATGTCGGCCGCGAATCCGCGTCGTGGCGGGCCGCTCGATGTTGAGTCGGCGGCGGTCTGCGCGGCGGCGCGCGACGCGAGCGTTGGCCACGCGACGACCACGGCGATGAAAAGACTACGCACGGATTTACGCATCGGATTGCATCTTCGAATGATTGACAGCGCCACACGGATTGCAAGCGAATTTTGAGGCGGAGACCGGGCACGTCAAGAGCGGGAACTGCAAACACTTTGCCGCGGATTACGCGGAAACTGCGCGGATCTGGCGTACCGCGATTCGAGCGGCGTTGTGATCCCGCGAGATTGAACTACAAAAAATGAAAACAGGCGGGATCAAGTCGCCGACAGTCGTCCACACGGTTGGATCCGCGCTGTTTCCGCGCGATCCGCGGCAAAGCTGTTCCCGCAGTCAGCGCGGTCGAGAAAGGCCACGCGCCGCCGAGAAAGCCTCGTAGTGATCCGTGGCCACAAAGTCGACACGCGAGTCAATCGCGGCCTGCCAACGCGCCCGAGCCGCTTCGCGCGAGCCGAAGTTGTATGACGCGGTCCAACCCTGATCCTCACTCGCCGCAAACCCGTCGAGGGTATAAAACCGAATCCATAAGTCCTGTGCGTGCGCGCGCTCGACCAGCGAGAGCAATCGCGCCGCATCCGCGGCCGTCCAATCGCCGGCGTTGTTCTGCCCACCCACCTCGACCACGCTCCACGGAAAGTTCACCCATCGGGCGTAGTTCGACGCATGCGGCTCAATCAATTGCTCCGGACGCGACGCGACCGCGTTCTGCGCCCGCTCGGCGCGGTTCGCTCCAGCGATCGGTGTAGGCACAATCGCGCCGAACGCCAACAACTTGTCGCCGATTGGAACCTCGTCATGAAAGCGACGGCGCTGACTCGTGTCTGAGCCGGTCAGCACGAGAAGGGGTCCCACGGTGAGCGGCGATGCTGTCGCCGGAGTTGCTGTGCGCGTCGCGGTTGTGAGAAAGCGCTCGTACTTGCGCAGCAGCTTGAACACGTAGTCGTGATGCGCCCATTCGTCGGTCTTGAAATCGAGATTGAGCACGATCACGGGCCAGCGGTCGCGTCGATTCTCCTTGAGCGCACGCTCTAAAATCGGCGCGACCTTATCAAAGAAATGGTGCTCAAAGGTCGGCGCGCCGGCGGTGTACTCCGAGTCGTGTGCCACGACACTCGTGTATCCGCGTCCGTCCGAAGTCGCACGCCAATACAAGTCCTGCTCGATCGCCACCGGTGTGCCCGTCGATAGCACCCGATCAATGCGATCCATCCACTGTCCGCGCTCGGGATACGCGTTGTGCCCGTCCAGCAGCACGCGCGCGCCTGGAGCAAAGCCCGTCGTCTGGGCTGGGTTCGTGCGTGTCGACGACGCGGGGTAGGAAGCCATCGTGGCAATGGCGAGCACCACACCCACCACGAATCGATTGGCCGGTATCACGTGAGCTGCTCCGGGGATGATGAATGCGCTACGACCGCATATAGCGCACCAGGCGCGCTGATAGCGAAACCGCCCATTGCTGAGGCAGAGTCCTGCCGCGACGTGTTTATCGAGATCGACGCACACCGCTCAAGGAGCGCGTGTGTCGCAACCTCCACCGCCAGCTTGACCAACGACGCACCCGCACAGCGATGCGCTCCCGCGCCGAACGCGAGATGTCCCGCCGCGTTGCGCGCGCTGTCGAACCGCGACGGGTCGGGAAACTTGGCAGTATCGCGATTGGCGGCGGCGAGGCCGAGCAACGCCCGCTCTCCACGACGCACGACCACGCCGCCGATGGTGACGTCACGGAGCGCCTCGCGAAAGACGACGCGCGATGGCCCCGCGAGCCTCAGCAACTCGCCAACGACGGAGCCGATGCGCTCTGGCGTTGCGCGCAGTTGCGCCGTCTCCGTGGTATCGCGCAACAGCGTGTTCCACACATTGCTCAGCAGCGCAGGTAGTGTTTCCGCGAGCGCAATGAACGTCTGCACCTGCGCCGCCTGGAGTTCGGTGCCTTGAGCCTCGGCACCGCGCGTTGCCAACAGCGAGGCCAGCGCGCTCGCCGCCGACTCCGCCTCAGCAGTGATCTGACCATCGGTCGATGTGGCAGCCGCGTGAAAGACCGTCCGCGCGAGCGCGGCGCACTCGCGCGTCTTGTCGTCCGGCACCTGGAGCATCGTGCAGGCGATCGACAACGACCACGGCCGCGCGTAGGCGTCCACAAGATCAACCGTGTCGTTTTCGGGCAACGAGGCGGCGCAGGCGCGCGCGCGCGACGTCATGATGTCGCGCCAAACGGCCAGCTGTTCGCGCCCGGATTCCAGTTCGACCGCAGCACGCACTGCGGAATGCGTCTCGTCGTGCGCTGCTGCGATGCCCGGAACTACGAGCTGCGGTTCGCGCAGTGCAGCCAGCACATCTTCGTACCGCGAGAAGACCCACGCGCGCCGCGATTCGTCATAAAACGCGTCGCGCGGCGCATCGATTGGCGGTGAAGCGTGGGCTTGCACGCGGCTACTTGCGCAGCGGCACGTAGTTTCGCATCACGAGATCGCGGTAGCGCTGAACTGAGGCCACGCCGGAATCGTTCACAAAGCCGTCCATGCGTTGCAGGAGCTGCGTTGCGTAGTACTCCTGCGTCGACTCGGGATGCCCCATGCCGCCGCCGAAAAAGCTGCGGATGATGACAGCGTTCGTGTCGCGCGGCAACGCGCGCACACTCGCCACGTAGGTCGCAATCCGACCGTCGCGAATGAGATAGTCTTCGACGTTGGACACATACAGCGCGGAGACGCGCGTGCTGTTATCGACGAGGTACTGGCCAATGCGCGATAGCGTGTTCGGGCCGGCAAGGTCGCCCGTGACAGGGATAATAAGATTGCGGCGCTGCATCTGCTTCACGAACTGGAAGTCGTCTTCGCTGGCGAGGAAGCCGCGCATGACGCCGCTCGCGTCGTGTTCGAGTATCAGTTGGCGAAGCGTGGGATAGTACCACTGCGGCGGCCGGCCGGTGCTGGTGAAGCGCAACGACAGGCCGTCCTGCGCGAACGCTTCGTGAAACCGCGCGATGGTGGCGAAGTCGGCCGTCGATAGCGTGAGGCCCGTGCGTTGGACCTCGTCTCGGACCGCATCTTTCGCGCGCTGCAGACCGACGCTTTGCGGCGGCGTGGTGTCGATCCACCTGACGATGGCGCCGATCTCGCGCGGGCCATACGCAGCGATGTCCGGTGGCACCACGCGCCCGGTGAGTAGCGCCAGAAACTCGGCGCGATTGCGCGACCGTGCGAACAACGCCTTGAACAACAGGTGCTGCAACATATTGTCGCGACGGATGTCCACCAGAAACGCAATGCGCGGACGAACGCGCGCGATGTACGTGAAGTTCTGATCGGGCCCGACACCGATGTACGCACCGCCGCGTACGCCGAGTCGCTGCATTGCACCCAGTACCTGCTGATAGCCGCGCTCGTTCGAAATGAGATTGTCGGTGTCGAAATAGCCACCAGCGTCCGACAGTCGGCGCACAAGCGCGGCAAAGTTGCTGAGACTGTCGGGCAGGGGCAGCATCGTCGGCGCGGACGCCGACTGGGCGCGGCTCGTGGCGGTCGCGGTGACCGATCCCACGACTGCTACGGCCGCCGCGAGCAAACGAACGTGGCGAGTCAGGCGAGTGGGCAGCACGGGTGTCCGTTTCGGAGGCATTCGGTCAGCGAGAGGCGTGATTCGCACGTACCCCAAAAGAGCCGTATGTTCTCGCGGTTCGCCACCCCACCGACTCCCTCCACGGATTCCGGGTAGACCCTCCTATGCTCCATATGCATCGCACCCTCCTCGCCGTCGGGACGGGCGCCGTTCTCGTCGTGTCGTCCGCCCTGTCGTCTGCACTGTCGGCACAGTCCGCGCCCACAATTGCGCAGTTCATGTCGCCTGCGTCGCCGCTCATGCTGGCGACCGCCAAGAAGGTCGATCGCATTGCGTGGATGGCGTACGACCGCGGCATGCGCAACGTGTACACGGCTGCCGCACCCGACTACAAAGCGGTGCGGCTCACGAGCTTTATGGACGACGACGGCCGCGATTTGACCGACGTCGATATCTCGGAAGACGGCTCAATCATCACCTTCGTGCGCGGCTCAGCGCCCAATCGCTTTGGGTGGGTGGCCAATCCGTCGCACAGTGCCGATGGCGCGGCGCGCGAAATCTGGGCCGTGCGCGCGACAGGCGGTCCGGCGTGGCGCGTGGTCGAAGGCGCGGCTCCGGAGTTGTCGCCTGATGGCAAGTACGTGTTGTACGTGAAGGATGCGCAGATCTATCGCGCGCGCGTCGCACGCGGCGCACCGCTCTCGGCGATGGATACCGGCGGCGTACCGTACATTCGCGAGTGGGGACGCAACGGCAGCCCGCGGTGGTCGCCTGACGGCAAAAAGATCGCGTTCGTGAGCGATCGCGAAAATCACTCGTTTGTTGCCGTGCTTGATGTCGCGACGCGCAAACTTACCTACGTGAGTCCGAGCGTCGATTGCGATGCGGGTCCCACGTGGTCGCCTGACAGCAAGCACCTCGCGTTTCATCGTCGCCCCGGTACGCCGTTCGGATTGCAGTCGCAGCAAGGGCAGGGTGGCATTGGCAACCCGCCGGGGCCGGCGGTCAATCCGAACGCCGTGCGCGTGCCGGGTAACCCGGCAAGCGGCTGCGGCGGTTTTGGCGGATTCGGCGGCGGTGGCGGCGGACGTGGTGGCGGTGACAACGCCGCTGCGGGGCGCGGCGCCGCGCGCGGCGGCGACAACGCGCCCAATCCGTTGATGCGCTCGCCGGGCTTCTACAGCAGCGCATTTCCAGGCGGCCACACGCTCAAACTGATGATCGCCGACGCGAGCACGGGCGAAGCGAAGGAAGCTTGGCACAATGCGCCGCGTGACACGCTGTTCACCACGCTCAATAACATGGTGTGGGCCGGCGACAATATCGTGTTTCCGGTAACCGTGCCGCGCGACGAGTGGGAGCGCTACTTCACGTTGCCGGTGAGCGGCGGAACGCCGACAATGCTGACCACGACGAACGGGTTGATTGAAGACGCCGTGTCGGTGTCGTACTCGAACGACGGCGGCAAGACCTTCTTCTACTGTACGAACGCTGACGACATCGAACGTCGCCACATCTGGATGGTGCCCTCGAGCGGCGGCGCCCCGAAGCGCATCTCGATGGGTGACGGCGTGGAGCGCGATCCGCATCAACTCGCCTCGGGCAAAGGCGTGGCGGTGATTTACTTTGGCGCCAAGACGCCAGCGTCAATCGCCATCGTGCCGTCGGGCGGTGGTGAACCCAAGGTCATCTTCCCCACGCTCGGCAAGGACTTCCCGCAGAGTGCGCACGTGGTGCCGGAAGTCGTGCACACGAAAGCGGCGGATGGGCTCGACATCAGTAACACGTTGTTTGTGCCGCAAAACCTGAAGCCCGGCGAGAAGCGGCCGGCGATCATCTTCGTGCACGGCGGACCGCAGCGTCAGATGTTGCCCGCGTACCACTACATGCAGTTCTACCACTGGGCGTATGCGGTGAACCAGTGGCTCGCGAGCCAGGGGTATGTGGTGCTCAGCATCAACTACCGCAGCGGCGTCGGCTACGGACGCAACTTCCGCACGGCACAGGGTACGCAAGCGCGCGGCAACAGCGAATACCAGGATGTGCTGGCGGGTGCCAAACTGCTGCAAGGGCGCGCGGATGTCGATCCGACGCGCATCGGTATCTGGGGCCTGTCCTACGGCGGGTTGCTGACGTCAGAGGCGTTGGCGCGCAACAGCGACATCTTTGTGGCGGGCGCCGATCTCGCGGGGGTGCATCTCTACGGCAACGTGCTTGATACCGCAAATCTCGCGTTCAAATCGTCGGCTGTTGGTGCCATCGACGGTTGGAAGTCCCCGGTATTCCTCGTTCAGGGCGACGACGATCGCAATGTCGATTTCGCCCAGATGGTGGGACTGGTCCAACTGCTGCGCGCGCGAGGGATCTACCACGAACTGATGGTCATCCCCGACGATCTGCACGAATCAATGCTGCACAAGAATTGGATCGAGACCTTCGACAAGATGGGCACGTTCCTGCATCGATTCGTTTGGGAGAAACAGAAGGCGCCCACACCGTAGGTTGAACGCGCCTCTTCGCTACGGCATCACCACACCTTGCTTGACCCGCAAAACGATCGAGCGGGTGTTGGTGATGTCGGCCAGCGGATCTTTGTCGAGCGCAATAAAACTGCCCTCGTAGCCCGCCCGCAGCTGGCCAAGTTTGCGCGACGGAAATATCGTCCGCGGTGAATAACTGACCCACCAGTTGAGCAGCGTGCGCGTGCTCACGGCGTGCAAGCGCGCCAACTGCTGCACCTCGAAATCGGTGGTGCGGCTGTATTCGTCGCTGCCAATGGCCACCACGACGCCCGCGCTATCGAGCCGCTGCAGATTGCTGCGCAATACAGCCAGCATGCGTTGCGCCGTCGAAGCATCCGCGCTGTCGGGCGGCAAGTTCAGTAAAATTTCGACAATCGCGCCGCTCGTCGTCACCACGCTCACGTGGGCCGCTGCGGCCCGCCGCGCATCGGCGAGCGTCAGTACATACTTGTCGGGCGATCGGTAGTCGTCGATGCGATTGCGATCGGGTCGAAAGCCTGGTAGATGGTTGATCTCGTCGACACCGGCCGCCACCGCGACGCGAAAATCTGCCGCCGTTTCCACGTGCGTAGAGACACGAAGCCCCGCCCGATGGGCACGCTGCGCAATCTCCGGCAACAGCGCCGGGTTGAGGCCGCGCCAGTCGAGGTAAGCGGTATCCGCCGCCCGCCGAGTGTACTCCTCGCTGTGCAATAGATACGTCTTGATGAAGTCAGGATGCTGCGCGAGGATGCGCGGCCACTTCGTGTGAAGATCGGCTGGTGAGTCGATGTACCAGTAGAAGCCTCCGTCGCCTTCGTCGATACGCCACGCGCCGCGCGAGATTTGTCGCTGCGCAATCGCCGTTGGATGGCCGCCCGTTCCCGTGAGGCCGCCATTGGCAAACACGGCGTCGAGCAAGCCGGGGCCGTTAATGCGCCCGCGCAATGGCTCGGTGAATCGCGGCAAGCTGTTGGGATTCTTCACATAAAAGATGCCGCGCTCGACGTACATCTTTTGCACCGCCTCGAAGCGCGACGATTCGAGGTTGTGCGAGTGCGCTTCGGCGAACGGCGGCACCACAAATGCGCCGTGCAGGTCGATTGTAGTATCCACGGTTGTCGGACGCCGAGCCACGAAAACGCCATTCGCGATGTAGCGATCCCCCGACTGAAATCCGGTGCCGTCAAACCATTGCCCGTTGTGCAGCACCATCGACAACTGTCGCGCGCGAATCGCCGCACGGGCAGGCGCACCGACGGGCTCACCAGCGGGCGCATCAACAGTTTCGAGTGATGCCTCCGCGACGCGCGGATGCGCGGGCGCCACCAACGCGCCCGCGGCGATGACGGAGAGTGCACACCAACGAACAGGCGAAATTGTCATCCGACGTCCAGACCAAAGGTTTGCAGATACGCGACTGCCGCATCGACCGACACGCGTGTGCCTTTGACTCGATTCACGGTGGGATCGAGCGAGAGCCCAAGCGCGAACCGGAAATCCGCTTTCATGAGATCGCAGCGCGCGAACGTTGTGCCGGTCAGATCGCTGCCGCTGAAGTCGGCGTTCACGAGATCCGTTTGTTCAAACGACGCCTCGCGCAGCGTCGAGTTGACAAACTTGGTGCGCGCCAATTTGACCCGATTGAACGCGGTGTAGCGGAGATCGCAGTTATCGAAACCGACGTCCGGCACCAGCCCCAGGTCGTTCCAGACTACGCCCAAGAGTCGCGTGCCAACGTAGCGCACGCCGGACAGACTGGCGTGCGCGGCGGACATGCCCGACAAGTCGCACGACTCGAAGCGGCAGTCTTCGAGTCGTGCGCGAACGAATCGTGTTGACGGCAGTTTGCAGTGACGAAACACGCAGCGCTCAAATTCCTTGTCGGCCAGATCTGACGCGGGCAACTCAAGATCGGTGAAGACCTGATCGATGAACGTGGTCTGACCAATGAACGGACTGCCGGGCATCAGCGCTTGGGGTCGAGAATAGCGCTGACGCGATCGGCGACGTCACTCCAGTGCGCCCGTACCACCGGCGAGGTCGACGACGTGGCGGCGGCGCGCGCATCACGCTGGATCTCGCGCAGTTGCGCGCGAGCAAGCGCCGGCAAATCGCTCTGCGGCACATTGGGTGCCGTGCCGAATGAAAGCGGCTGAGCACCTCCGCCGCCGCCCGGCACTCCGGCCGGTGCCGGCGGCGGATTGATGAGGGCGTCGAGCCGCTGCAGATACACACGCTGCAGCTGTCGACGGCTCGCGTCGGGCGCGGCACCGCTCCACACCGCGCGCTTGAGATCACTCAGATATTCCGCCAACGGATACGCGTTCGCCGCGTCGTACCGCTCAGATTCGGCGAGACGGCCCAAACGCGCGCTGCTGAGCATCGACGTGACGACACCGGCCTGACGCGTGGCGAGTACCGTGCTCGGACCAATGCGCGAGATGATTTCCTGCGGGCGCAGCCATGCTGGCGTGGTGAACACGTTATCGCTCAAAAACGCCAACGCCGCTTTCTGTCGCGCTTTAGGCACGACTGTGAACACCGCGCCTGTTTGATCGGCGGTTTTGAGATCGACCTGCACGCCGCCCACGACGGTCGCCACGTGTCCCATGTAGCCCGCCCATCGACCCACGGCTTCTTCGTACACTTCGCGCAGCTCCGTGTAGTCATCACCAGGCTTGGTGGTCCAGGCGATGAGATTCGGAATCATGCGCTTGTAGTTCATCACCGCATACGAGCTCGATTTCACAGGGTCGTCGCCCAGATCTTCGGTTTGTACGCGCGGGTCGCTGCTCCCCAATCCTTGCGGCACGAAGCGATACGGCATCGGACCCGTCTGATTGGTAAGCAGGCGATTGAGTTGCGGTTTTTCGTCGTCGGCCGTGCGCGCGCTGAGTACGCGGTAGCCCCAGTTGATGGCGAAGTCGTCGAAGGGGCCGAGGCGGCGGATGAAATCTTTGGTCTTGAGGCCGTCACCCGGCTGCGCGATGTAGTTCTGGCGCGCGTAGTCCATGATGGTGGCACTCACGCCGTACTTGCTGGTGAAGCTTGGGCTGCGCAGCGAATCGGTCGGGAACGACGACGACGCGATCATATTGTGCTGAAGCCCCAGCGCGTGGCCGATTTCATGCGCGATCACCTGGCGCATTGTTTCGCCCATCAACTCATCGGGGATATCGAGCGATCGCGCCAGCGGATTCGACGCACCAGTCTCCATGATGAGCCAGTTGCGATAGGAGCGCATGTGGTTGTGGAACCACGTGATTTCGCTGTTGATGATCTCGCCGGAGCGGGGATCGTGCGTGTGCGGTCCGACCGCATTGCGTACGAGACTCGCCGCCCATCGCACCATCGAGTAGCGCGCATCATCCGGATCGAAGTCGGGATCTTCGGCTTTGGTGGGCGCGTCCTTGGCGACGATGGCGTTCTTGAAGCCCGCCTTCTCGAACACCTTCTGCCAGCTCTCGACGCCCTCCTTCACATACCGCTTCCAGCGCAGCGGCGTGGCCGGATCGAGGTAGTAGGTAATCGGCTTGATGGGCTCCACCAGCTCGCCGCGCGCGTACGCCGCCGGATCCTTGGGCTCCAATCTCCAGCGCGTGATGAACTCCTGGCTGGCCGCCTTCTGCTGATCGAGGCCGTAATTCACGCGAGTCACGGAGAAGAAGCCCACGCGTTCGTCGGCGTTGCGTGGCCGCATGGGTGTTTTGGGGAGCAACACCAGTGACTGCCGAGTTTCCATCGTCACCGTGCCGCCGTTCCGATCGTCCGGCGGCGTGGCCGCGTCGAATGTTTGCACCTGCCGCACTTCGATGTTGATCGGGAATCCGCGAACGCTGCTGATGTAGCTGCGCGCCGGATCGAAGCGGCGCACGCCGTACTGGCGGCGCGTGTCCGCGTTCATCCCCGACGTCGCCGGATTATCAGTGGCAAAGAAGTCGGTGATGTCCACCACGTACGAGGTGCTGTCGCGCCCGTAGGCGGCCACTGGAAACGATCCGATGATCGCGGCAAAGTTGTTCTGCGCGACGCTTCGCGCGATGGGGAGACTGTCGTCGGCCACGGCGTCAGTATTAATCGTCTTGAGCAACACCCGTTCGCTGCCGCGTTCGCCGACGCGTTCAAAGCGCACCATGCGTTCGTTGAGCGAACTGCCGGCGGTCTCAAAACCGGCACTGCCCGAGGGCGCGCCCGAGACACGCGTCACCATCAGGTAGTCGCGTCCAAGCAGCGAATCGGGCACCTCGAAGAAATAGCGATCATCAACGCGGTGTACCGTGATGCCGCCGCGCTCTGTATGCGCGCGAGCAGGAATTACCTGGGCGTAGGGGCGCGGTCCGCGCCGTGGCGTGGTGGCCGCATCGCCGCCTGCCGGCGCCGCGCCCTGCGCCGGTGGTTGCCCGGCTGCGGTCGCGGGCGGTTGCGTTGGCGGTTGGGTTGGTGGTTGGGTTGGTGGCGTCTGCGCCGACGCAGAGACTGCCGAAATCAGGGAAGCGAGAGCAACTGGAAGCGACAAACGCAGGCGGGACATAACAGACTCTCCGAAGACGATGCGGAATTCACGCGACGCTCAAAATTGACGTCGCGCCGCGCAGGCTGTCTACGGAATTGGGGCGAGTCGTTCCAGAGCCTCGCCGAACGATCTGCCGCGCGCTCAGCGCCGGCGATTCGCTTGTCGCAGGGTTTCGTGCAACGATCTCGCCAGCCACGCCTGCGTCTCGAGCGCGTTGTCGAACACCAGTTGCTCTTGAGTCGGCGACAGCGGAATGCTGTCCAACTGGTCGTTCAGATCATCGCGGTGGTGCGGATCGAGGCGCGCATGCTTGATGAACGTCCGAAATGCCTTCGGCGGCAGCCCGGTGCGGTTCATGATGTCGCGAATGTGCGACTCCTCGGGCGGAGTCCCCTCGAGCACGGCGATGTAGCCGAGCACCGCGACCGGATCGTGGTGGTGGATGTAGTAGTACTGTGCCCCGACGAGCTTCGCGACGATCGGCGAAGGGCGTCGCGCCCACACGCGCTCGGGCGGTACACCGAGCACCGCGATGTCGTCGAGCAGCCAATCGTCGTGATGCCGCTCCTCGGGCACATGATGCGCGAGGTAGTCGTGGAGCGAGGCGGCGGCCGGATCGGCGGCCGCGAGGACTGCGGCGCGATCGCGCGCGGCCTCCATCACCGGCACACTCGCGCGGATGATGCTGTGAATGCGATAGAGATAGTCGGGGAAGATGTCCCGGAGCCGCGGATGTGACCACAACTTGGCCGACGCCGCGAAATAGGGCGCCGCGCGGCGACGCAGCGCGGCGCGCAGACGTACGCTGCGCGTTTGCTCGTGAGAAACCGCGGCAGAACGCTCAGGGGGACGAGGCACTGCGTTGCGCCTCGCCCCCCGTGTTGCGTGTCCGTGTGCAGTGGATGCCACGCGGATCCTAAGCGTCAGAAGAAATCAGCGCCGGCGCCGCCAGCTCCGCCCTTGGGCGCAGCCTTCTTCGTCGACTTTCTGGCCTTCTTCTTCGTGGCCTTTTTCGCGCTTTTCTTGCGAGCCGCTTTCTTGGTCGCCTTCTTGGCGGCTTTCTTCCGCGTCGCCTTCTTGGCGGACTTCTTTCTGGTCGCCTTCTTGGTGGCCTTCTTGGTCGCGCGCTTCGCTCCCTTCCGCGCTCCCTTCTTCGCGGCTTTGCGCGCTCCCTTCTTCGCCGCCTTTCTGGCTCCCTTCTTGGCTCCCTTCTTCGCGGCCTTCTTCGCTGGCGCCATCGATTCTCCTGCGCTTGGAATGAGGTAAAACTTGCAGCACCCGGACGCTGCGAGCGCGAAGGTAGGATCGTCGCGCGATCTTCGCAACTGTTTTCGTTCACTCTCGCATTGCGCAGTGCTGGACCGAGACGCGCGTACGGACTAACTTCGCCTCACGTTGCACCGTCTCTTGTCGCCGCCCGATGCCTGACTTTCCTGAAAACCTGCAGTCAAGTTTGGGTAGCAGCTACCGCATCGTTCGAGATCTCGGCGGCGGCGGCATGAGCCACGTCTACGTCGCGCACGACGACTCGCTCGGACGCGACATCGTGGTCAAAGTGCTGCATCGCGATCTCGTCGACGCGGTCAATCTCGAGCGCTTCTCGCGCGAAATCCGCCTGGCGGCTCGACTCGCCCATCCACACATCGTGCCGCTGCTCACGGCGGGCGAAAGCGCCGGGCGCCCGTTTTACACGATGCCATTGGTGCAGGGGCAATCGCTGCGCGAGCGGCTCGGGCGCGATGGTGCGCTCAAGACCGCCGACGCGATTCGCATTTTGCGCGACGTCGCGAGTGCGCTGGGCTACGCACACGATCAAGGCATCGTGCATCGCGACATCAAGCCCGACAACATTCTGCTCTCGGGCGATAGCGCTGCCGTCACCGACTTCGGTGTCGCCAAGGCCTTGAGCGCGTCGAGCCCCGGCAACACGCACGTCACCTCGATGGGCGTTTCGCTCGGCACGCCGGCCTACATGGCGCCCGAACAGGCGGCCGGCGATCCGGTGATTGACGGACGCGCCGACCTCTATGCGCTCGGCGTGACGGCTTTCGAGATGCTCGGCGGGCGTACGCCGTTTGACGGTCGGACCGTGCAAGCCACCCTCGCCGCGCATATCAGTGAACCGCCGCCGGACATTCGTTCGCTCCGCAACGATCTGCCGGGTCGACTGAGCGATCTGATCATGCGGTGTCTTTCGAAAGACGCCGCCTCACGTCCACAGGACGCGGCCGATTTCATTCGCGCGCTGGATGCGCTTTCCGATCCGTCGCTGCAAACATCGCGCTTTGCGTCTATGTCGCGCAGTGCGGCGGCGATTCCGGCGCTGCGGCGCCCCTCCGCGATGATCGGTACGATCGTGACGGTGGGCATCGCCCTCGTCGCAGCGATCGGCTACTTCGTGAACGGTCGTTCACCAGAACAGCTCTCGGCCGCCGCAGCGGAGGCGACCTCGGTGTCAGTTGCGGTGCTCCCGTTTGGCGGCGGCACCGACACGACGGACACGTATTTGCGCGAAGGCATGGCCGAACAGCTAATGGCGGCGCTGACGCGGGTGCCCGGTATGCGCGTGGCCTCGCGCATGTCGACCTTCGCGTTTGAAGGGCGCACCGACGTCAGCACGGCCGACATTGGCAAGCAGCTCAGCGTCGACAACGTACTGGAAGGCACCGTGCGCCGCCTCGGCGAGCGGTTGCGCGTGTTCGTGCAACTCAGCAGCGCGAAAGACGGGAAGAGTCTGTGGTCGGAGAACTTCGACTTTGCGACGGCCGACGTCTTCTCGGTGCAGGACAGTATTTCGCGCGCCGTGCTCGATCGGTTGCGCGTGAAGCTGGCTGCCACGCAGGCCGCCGCACATCGGGGTACGAAAAACCTCGAGGCGTACGATCTCTATCTGCGCGCGCGCTATCAGTTCAACAAGTTCGATGAAGCGCCGCTCCGCGAAAGCATCAAGCTGTACGACATGGCGCTGCAGCGCGATCCGCAGTACGCCGATGCCTGGGCCGGAATTGCCGCGTCGTGGCTCTTTCTTGCCGACGACTACGTCGCGCCAAACATTGCCTATCCCGCGGTGCGAAAGGCGGCGGAGCAGGCGCTTTCGTTCGATTCCACGCTCGCCGACGCGCACGCGGCTCGCGGCATGGCGCTCTTCTCGTACGACTGGAACTTCGCGGAAGGCCGTCAAGAGATCGAACGGGCCGTCGCAATCGATCCGCGATCCTTCCTCGTGCTGATTTCGCAGCAGGCCATGTACGTAGCCCTCAGCAAGCCCGACTCGGCGCAGGCGGTGCTCAAGCGGGGCCAGGCCAGTGATCCATTGTCGCCGCTCAACGCGCTGCTGGCCGGTCGCTTCTTCGCAATTGTGGGGCGCTACGACGACGCGATTGCGCAGTATCAGCGCGTGGTCGAGCTTGCGCCGCCACTCGCTCCATTCGCATTGATTCCGATGGCCGACGCGCAGATCGCCATGGGTAAAAAGACGAATGGCGATTCCACGCTGGCGCAGGTGCGCGCGATGCTGCCGCCCCCTATGCACTTCCTGCTTGCGAACGGCGAAGCGGGGCTCGGACACGGCAAGGTGGCTCGCGAACTGCTCGCGCAGTACAAGGCCGTCGCGGAAAAGCAGTACGTGCGCCCCGAGCTCATTGCGACGGTCTACGCGCGCTTAGGCGAGAAGGACTCGGCGTTCGTGTGGCTGGAAAAAGCCTACGCCGCACACAGTCCATACATCTTTGCGCTGAGTGTCGATAAGCAGTGGGACTCGCTGCGCGATGATCCGCGCTTTGCCAAACTTGAAGCGCGATTGAACGCCGTCACGCACGGCACTGGCACGACCGCGGGCTCCAGCGGCAAGTGAGCGCCAAGCCGCCGGCCGAGGGCGCGCAGCTTGGCGCCGGTCGCGACTTGCCGCCGCTGCTGTTTGTCACGCATCGTCGATCGCTCGACGACAACATCGGCGGCCACGGCGCGTCGGAAGTACTCGAGCTGATTCGCGAAGCGAACGTCACCCGAGCACGCGAGGAACGCCATGTCATTATCGAGTATCTGGGCGCGTTGCCGCACACGCGTGAGTCGGTTCTGACCGAGGTGCATGGCACGCTCGCCGAACATCCCCACATCATGGGGGTTGTGTTGCTGGGTGGATACGATGTCGTGCCAGCAATGCGCGTCGATTGCCTGCCCGCCGCGCTCCGTCGGTGGGCCGACAAGCAACCGCTTGACGCCGACGACGCCGATAACTGGCTCGTCTGGTGCGACGACCCGTACGGCGATCCACGGCTAACGGGAATCCCCGAAATTCCGGTGTGCCGTATCCCCGACGGCTGCAGCAAAGAGTTGATGATTGCCGCACTGTGCGCGCCCGTGGCAACGGAGCGCACGCGCAGTGGTATTCGCAATGCGCGTCGTCCGTTCGCGGAGCGGGTGTTTGGTTTGCTACCCGGCGATACAGAGATGCACGTCTCCGCGCCCACGCGCGCGAGCCGACTGCGGAAGCGCGCGCTGCACGCCGCGCATGTGTACATCATGCTGCATGGTCGGAACGACATCGGGCGCGGACTGTGGGGCGAGCTCGATCATCAGGTGGCGCCGTCGCAGGCCGAGCTCAAAATCCGCGCGCGCATTCAGAAGGAGCGGCCCAAGACCATCACGGCGACGCTTGAGCACAAAATGCTCAACGCGGCGGAAGACGAGATGGTGTTAGCCGTCGAATACGATCACATGCCGGGAAACGGCACCGTGGTGCTTAGCGGTTGCTGCTGGAGTGCGCAGGCCGCAACCACGAGCGCGCGCCGAACGCGAGCGGGCTGGACGCCCAAACCTCGTCGCACAGACACATCGGTTGCGCTGGCCGCCCTGCGTAACGGCGCACGCGCGTTCATTGGCAGCACGGGTGTGAATTACTCGCCGCTCAATCCGCAACATCGGTTCTACTGCGAGCCCATGCATCGCGAGTTTTGGACGGCGATCGTGAACGGATACGCGCCGGCGATGGCCTTACTGGTGGCCAAGCATCGCTATGCCAGCGGCATGCCGCACGGTCACAAGCACGACAAAGTCTCGCAGGCCATCGAGCACAAGACATTGCATCAGTACACCTGTCTGGGGCTCGGCTGGTGAATAGAAAGAAAGCGCTCACCCGACTGCGGTTGCACGAAACCCTGCGTGCGCAGCTTGGCGATGTGACCGTCGTTATGCCCGCGCGCAAACGCCCCAAAGCCGATCCGGATTTTGTGGGGCACAGCATCACTGCGCTGCGTAAGCGCGCCGACGAGTGGCTGGCGCGACACGAGCTGGAGGTCGCCGAAGTGGAGCGACAAGCGCGGCTAGAGCGGGTAAAGGGCAAACGGTTGGCGCGATTGGTACACACGCGATCCACCGGATCGGGCAAGCTCACGCGCGTGGTGTCGCCGCATACGGGCGAAGTGCTGGGCGAGCAGGGATAGTTCGCGGTCAGCAGTTATCGCAGTTCTTTGCGAATGACGAGTTTGAGTCCCGACCACACCTCGCTCACGGCGCACACTTTGATGTCGACGTATCCCATGGGCAACGCGACCGCGCGGATGGTGTCTTCGGTGATATCGGTTTGCACCTTCGCGCTCTTCTTGGGCCAACTCACCCACACGCTGGCATCCGGACGAATGGTGTGGCGCAGCGCGATGAGATCTTTCGTGAGCTCGGTGCGGGCAGTGTAAAAGCCGTGCAGCACGTCGGCGTTCGTCGAAACGCGCGACGCGAACGTGACGTTCTCCGGGATGGGCTCGAGCCACTCGTGATACGCATCGGGAGCGTTACGCGTGACAACGGTGGATCCCGCACTGATTCCAAGTTTCTTCGCCAGCGGTGTGCCGGAGTAGCCGGATTGGGCTTTGCCTGAAGTCATCGCGCGAAGATGCAACAACGTGTGCGATTCGTCGAGATTCGATGGCCGCGCTAGATTGCGTCACTCGACGGCACGACTCGTTCGCGTTGGCTTACGGAGAGCGGATCAGATGAAAGGCGGCAAGGGAGGACGCGGGCGAACGCATGCGCCGGCCAAGTCAGCGCCAAAGCCGACGGACAAACGTGCGTCGGGCCCACCGGTGAAACGAGGCGCGCCAAAGCGTGACTGGGGCGCGGTGCCGGTGGACGATTTTGGTGAACTGCCGCACAAATCAGGGACGCCCGGATCGTCGAAAAGAAAGCGCGCTTAACGCCGCGCGGCGAAAGTCGTCCAACGGAGTGTGAATGTCGGTGAGGCGCGACGCGATCCTGTGACGCGTTGGTCGCGCACCGACGGGACTCGGCTCTGGAGGAGTTATGACTTCAAAACTGTTCACGTCACGTACGCTGCGTCGCGCCATGTTGGTGGCGACGCTCTCGGGCGCCTCGCTGTCGACCACGGCATGTCTTGCGAGCGCCGCACCGCGCGGCGGTGTCGTCTATGTCTCCGCGCGTCCGCCGCGCGGGATCGTTGAAGTTGTGAGTGTCGCTCCGTCGCGCGGCTATGTGTGGATCCCAGGCTATTACGCATGGCGCGGGAATGCGTACACGTGGATCGGCGGGCGGTGGGAGCTGCCGCCGCGCGGATTCCGGCGCTGGGAGCCGGCGCGGTGGAAGCACACGCGGCAGGGCTGGTTTCTTGTTGAGGGGAGATGGCGTTGAACTGCGGTACTGCAGTACTTGGTACTTGGTACCGGTACTCGGTACTGGTATCAACATCTAGTACCGGTACTGGTATTGGTACTGGTACTAAGGGAGGAAGGGTCAGCGCACTTCGATTTCCAGCGACGGCGAGGCGGTGACGATCACCTCTCGCCGAGAATCGATGTAGGTGCCCGTGATGCGATAGCGGCCTGCGGCAAGCGTAGGATTGAGCGGCTGGCCGACGCGCATCGTCCACGAAAATTGCAGGCTGTCGTGCGGCGCAATGCTTTCCCTCCGCGCGACACCGCCGCAAGTCAGGTCGCTGCGCCGCCACAACGGTGCTCCCGCAGCGGTATAGACGGTGACGTCAAATCCGTCGGGGCAGGTTCCGGTCTCGTAGGTCACTCGCGCGCTACTAGTGTTGCGCACGACGAGCGAGAAGATCGCACTATCACCGGTCGCGAGCGAACTCGTGGTCGAGTGCAAGGTCGCAACGATTGGAGCTCCGTGTGGTTCAACGGCCGTGGAGCACGCAGCGAACGTCGCAATCAGCGACGGCCAGAGGGCACCGCAGAATCGAACGCGAAGCGTCATGGGCAATTGCTCCGGACATGTAGCCTAATTTCTCTGGGTCGAGCAACGCCCGCGACATTAGTTGATGTCGCGGGCGTTCTCTCCTCTCCTACCTCAAGTACCAGTACCAGTACCAGTACTAGAAGTTGATACCAGTACCAAGTACCGCTACCAAGTACCAAGTACTGCTTTTACGCAGTACTAGTATCGCGGCCGCGTCTTCCGCGGCACCTTCCCGCAATTCGCCGGCCAATTCGCCGGCCACGTTCCCGGTGAGCGGTCACGCTTGATGAACTCCGGATCCTCGCTAGCGAGGTACACCATCAACGCCGCCAGCGTCGCGTTGTGCTTCACGTCGTCGAACACCACCTTGTCGTACGTGTCGCGATTGGTGTGCCACGTGTACGTGTTGTAGTTCCAGCTCACCGCACCCATGCCAA
Source organism: uncultured Gemmatimonadaceae bacterium (assembly GCA_966096095.1). Taxonomy (GTDB): domain Bacteria; phylum Gemmatimonadota; class Gemmatimonadetes; order Gemmatimonadales; family Gemmatimonadaceae; genus Gemmatimonas. Next base: position 40,946 of record CBHTUR010000011.1, read on the forward strand.
AGCTCGGTGTGCCGAAGCACGCGAACACCGCGCCGTCGGTGCCGCCTGGATTGCCCGTCGGTACGTCGTTGAAGCTCCAGCTCACCGCGTTTGCGCTCGCGCTGTCGGTGTAGAATCCCGGCAGCTTCGCGTACCACGCCTTAAGGTGACGACCGATGTCGGAGAGCCCCGACGACGACAGCGTCTGCACGCGTCCCGTGCCGTTGTCCTGATTGAACAGGCCCTGCAAGCCCTTCATGACTTCCGGATGGTCTTCCGTAAACGCGGTTGAACCATTGAGGCCCTGTTCTTCCGAGGCCCAGTGGCCAACGAGAATCGTGCGCTTGGGATTCGGATACGCCTTCTTGAGAATGCGCATCGCTTCCATCGCCATCAGCGTACCCGTGCCGTTGTCTGTCGCGCCGCTCGATCCATCCCACGAATCGAAGTGCGCCGACAGCATCACGTACTCATCGGGCTTCTCGCTGCCCTTGATCATCGCGATGGTGTTGAACACTGGCTGTTCGCCGAGCAACGTGGCATCCACATCCAGATTCACCATCGGATGTTGATTGTTCTCGGCCAGACGATAAACGAGGCCGTAGTCTTCGCAGGTGAGTCCGATGGCCGGCGCGATTTTGTTGTACGTCTCGAATACTTCAATCACGCCCCAGCCGCCCGAACCACCGGGGCCGCCGCCAAAGCCACCGCGACCCGCGGCGTTCTGCGGTCCACCGCGATCACTCGCGGGACCGGGCTGGTTGGCGCCACCACCACGTCCTCCGGCGCCACCACGTCCGCCAGCTGCAGGTGCTGCGGCAAATGGATTGTTGAAGCCCGCGAGCTTATTGCGCGACGTGAGCATGCCAACCACACCGGCCTTCTCAAGACGCATCCCGAGCGTGCCGGTGCCGAGCGCCATCGAATAGCCTGTGCCGCGATAGAGCTTCGTGCTGTCGGGGTTCGACGACCAATCGCGCTGCACGATCGCGATCGCGCTATCCATACGCGCTTTCGATTCCGGCGTCGCCCAGCGAATCCAGTCTTCCGACGGACGGCAGGTAGGGAACGCGGGCGAGAGCATGACGATCTTGCCACGCGCTTTCGGCAACCACTTAACGAATTCGGTGCTGTCGTTGAACTTCGGCAGAATGATTGCTTCTGCACGCACGGGCATCCCCTTCTTCGTGCCCGGGCTCCACGCCAGCATCGTGCCTTCGAGCGAACGCACGCGCGGCGACATCAGATCGATGTGCGATACACCACGACGCCAACCGCGCCAGGTGCCGTAGTTCTCGCGCTTCGCGTCGATGCCCCACGACTTGTATTGGCCGATGGCCCAGTTGGACGCGGCCAAAAAGCCGGGGCTGCCCGTGAGGCGAGGGCCCACGGAATCGAACAGTGCCTGTCCCAATTTCTGCGCCATCGACGAGTCCATGCCAATGGACCAAATGCGCTTGATGGTGGCGTCGTCGGTGGGGAATGTGGTGGCGCGCTGGGCGGCGGCTGGGGCGGCATACATCGCCGCACTCGCCACCGAGGCCAGAGCCAGCCTGCGGAAAACGGTCATGGAAGGACGGGAATCGGGAAGTGTGGTGGGTACAGCGAACGCGTACCGCGCGCAGCACTGGAGAATGTGCGCCGTTCGAGGAAAACGCGATGGGGGAGCGTCGTGTTGAGGGGCGGCCCACACGTCGACCCTCACGGAACGCCCGCCTTGCTTGCCGGGGGCCGAGCCGGCCTGCAGCGTTCCCTTACCGACGATGCCATCCGATTCGGGAGATCTCCGAGCACGTCTGACCGAGGCGCTCGGTCACACCTTCACCGTTGACCGCGAGTTGGGCGGTGGCGGTATGTCGCACGTCTTCCTCGCGGAAGAGCGCGCGCTGGGGCGTCGCGTGGTCGTGAAGGTGCTGGCGCCGCAGATCGCACACGAACTCTCGGCCGAGCGCTTCGCGCGCGAGATCCGCCTGTCGTCGCAACTACAGCATCCGAACATCGTACCCATTCTGGCGGCCGGCGACGCGTTCGGAATGCCGTACTACACGATGCCGTACGTCGAAGGCGAGTCGCTGCGCTCGGCGCTCAAGCGACTTCCCAGCGGCGAGAGCTTAGCGGGGTCTTCGGCGTTCGGAGTGCTGCGTGATGTCGCGCGCGCTCTCGCGTATGCGCACGAGCACGGCGTGGTGCATCGCGACATCAAGCCGGAGAACGTCTTGCTCGCGTTCGATTCGGCAGTCGTCGCCGACTTCGGCGTGGCGAAAGCCACCGACGCTGCGCGGCGATCGGGTGGCTCCAGCATGGAAGTGACAATCACGCAGGCGGGGACAATGTTGGGCACGCCCGCGTATATGTCGCCGGAGCAGGTGGCCGGTGATCCAGACGTCGATCATCGTGCCGACCTCTACGCGTGGGGCGTTCTCGCGTACGAGGTGCTATCAGGCGCGCATCCGTTCGCTGATCGGACATCGATGCAGGCCGTCGTGCGAGCGCACCTGGTCGAGCAGGCGCGTCCGCTGTCAGCGGTGGCACCACATGTGGCGCCGGTCGTCAGTGACCTCGTGATGAAATGCCTCGCCAAATCGCCGGCCGATCGTCCCGAGAGTGCTCGGATATTGCTCGAGTCGCTCGCTGGCGCATCGGAGGCCGCTGTGGTATCCGGCGCATCAAAAGCGCGCGGGGGGTTGTTGCCGAGGCGCGATCGGCTGATGCGCCTCGGGCGCTCTGCCCTCGCCGGTGCTGTCGGCGTGGTGGTGATCTGGACCGTCACGCGCACACTGCGCAGCGGTACCGGTGCTCCCGCGACCGCCGCCTCAATGTCGTCGCCCCCGACACGCTCCGCACGGGACTTGTATCTGCGAGGCAAGGTGCGTCTTTCGAGCGAAAGTCGCGCTGAAAACGAGGCGGCCATATCCAGTCTGCGCGACGCGATTGCGGTCGACCCATCGTTCGCGCCGGCGTACGCTTCCCTCGCGCGTGCCTACGCGGTGAAGTCGTTCTACTTCGCGGCCGATTCCGAGCGAAAGCCGCTCATTGAAGACGCGGAAGTCGCTGTCGAAAAGGCGCTGTCACTCGATTCGAAACTGGGTGAAGCGTACTTTGCGCGCGGACTGTTGCTCTGGACGCCCGCCCGGCGTTTTCCGCACGAAGAAGCGATTCGTGCCTACCGACAAGCACTCGCATTCGATTCGACGCTCGACGAGGCGCATCATCAGCTCGCGCTGGTGTATCTGCATCTCGGGCTCTTTGACAAAGCGCGCGCACAAATCGATACGGCGCTGAACATCAATCCCGGCAATACGCTCGCCCGATTCCGGATTGGTGTCATCGATCTATATCGCGGCGACTTTGCCCACGCGCATTCGGTGTTCAACAGCACGCCGCTCGAGCGCAATCCGTCGCTCTGGGCGTTCCAGGAAGCGACGGCGCTGTATCGCCTTGGTCGCGACGGCGAAGCGGCAGCGTTGATCGACAAGTTCCTGATTGACTACCCGCGCGATGAAGGGGGGGTCGGTCACAGCGTACGTGCCATGCTGCTCGCCAAGGCGGGCAAGCAACGGGAGGCGGAAGCGGCAATCGCCACATCGCTCGAGCTCGGACGCACGTTCGGCCATTTTCACCATACCGCCTACAACATCGCCTCGGCGTACGCGCTGCTCGGCCAGCCGGAGCAAGCCATGCAGTGGTTGCAACAGGCCGTGGACAACGGCTTCCCTTGCTACCCGCTGCTCGCCTCCGATACGCAACTCGACGCGCTCCGCCGCAATCCGCAATTTGTCGCACTCTTGAGCGCTCTCAAGCGTGACTGGGAGGTGCGGCGGCGCAGTTGGTGAAGCCCACCTGCGTGGACCGGCACGGTACGGCGCGGGCGCCCAATGGGGACGTATTGCAAATGAAAGATTTCAAGTCTAAATTTTCAAAATGCCCGCAGTCTCGCCTGTACTCTCGCCCAATCCGGCCGCCGTGATTGCGAAGGCCGCGCTCGCAGCGGCCGATCGGCTCGGCCTGACGAATCGTCATCTCGCGGCGGTCATCGGCATCAGCGAAGCGTCCGTTTCGCGACTGCAGCACGGCCGCGGTGTTGAGCCCGATTCCAAAGAGGGCGAACTCGCGCTGCTGTTCGTGCGGCTCTTTCGTTCGCTCGACGCGCTCGTGGGTGGTGACGACAGTAAGGCGCGCGCCTGGTTGCACGCGATGAATGATCATGTGGGTGGCGTTCCGGCGGATCGCATCAAAACGGTTGAGGGGTTAATCGATGTCGTCCAGTATCTGGATGCGATGCGAGGGCGACTCTAGGCTCGTCGCCCTGCGGCTGACGCCGTGGCGCGTGGTGGAGTCGCAACACGAAGTGTCCACGCGCAAGCTGGTGCAGTCGGCGGCCGAGCAGGAGTTGTTGGAGTCGCTACTGGAGGCGGTCAAGCCGCCGACGGTCGTCGGCGCGCGATTGCACTACCTGTTGTTTACGCCCTTTCGCTATCCGCCGCTCCGACACGGGTCGCGCTTCGGCTCACGCGCGGAGCGTGGTATCTGGTATGGCGCCGTCGAGCAGCGCACCGCGTTCGCGGAAGTTGCGTACTACCGCCTGCTGTTTCTGGCGGGATCGCGCGCGCCACTCGATGTGGTTGCCACGTCGCTGACCGCGTTTACGGTGCGCACGCGCACCTCGCGAGGCATCGATCTCGAGGCGCCGCCGTTTGCTGCGCACCGCAAGGTCATCTCGTCGCCCACATCGTACGTCGGATCGCAGGCGCTCGGTCGCTCCATGCGAGCGGCCGGCGTCGAGTTAGTGCGATTTCGTTCGGCGCGCGATGCGGACGGGGGCAGCAACATCGCGGCGTTCACGCCGGCGGTATTTCATTCTGCCGAGCCACAGAACTTTCAGCGATGGCACTGCGTCGCTTCGCCCGACACGGTGGAAGTAACGCGCGGCGATCTTCGCCGTGTGCGCGACACGTATCGCTTTCCGCACGCGCAGTTTCTGGTTGGCGGGAAACTCCCGTCGCCGGGGCTTAGCTGACGTCGAACATCGACTAGCGCAGTGCGGCGATCGCGGCGCTGAGTTCTGTCAGCGGAAGTTCCACGCCGATCAAGAGCGCCACCGGTGTCGCCACCGCATCGGGCCAGCTCTGATCGATTGACACGGTTTTGCGCCCGTCTACGCGGTTCCAGACGAACAACTCGGACGGAGTATCGGTGAATCGGACGAAACCCTTCGCTCGAATGACTTGCTCCGGGAGCGCGCGGACGAAGGCCGTGAAGTGCGCGCGATCAACCATCGAAGGCAACGGCAGCAGCGCACTCGCGAAGACGTGCTCGTGAGCGTGGACGTGCGCCTCTGAGCGCGTCGCCACTGGCAGCCCGCGTTTCCTCGTCGGCTGGTCGCTCACAGAATCGCTAAGCGCGCGCAGTTCGGAGGCGAATGCACTGACGTCGGTGATGCGCGCCCGCGTTGCGATCGAACCCACGCTCTCGCGCACGGTTCGCTGCCGCGCGTCGTTGACCACATGCATCCAGTTGAGCAACACGTGCGTCGCGGTGCGCGTTTGCGCGACCTCGAGCTTGTTGTGCCACCAGCGCTTTTGCCAGCGCTTGGCATCGATCACGGTCACCTGGAGCGGCAGCGTGAATCGCGCCAAACGATGATCCATGCTCAGGCGCGCCAACAGTTCGTCGCTTTCGGTGGCGCCGTTCGCTTCGATGAGTACCACGGAGTCGGGCTCGTTGGGTACCGCGTCGAGGGCGCGCAACAAGTCTTCCAGCGACGTGCAGCAGACACACTCGCCCGCCAGTGGCGTGACGATCGCCGTCAGTTCCGCTAGTCGCGCCGCGTCGATTTCGGCGTTCTCGAGATCATTGAGCAGGATACGAACGCGCAATCCCCGCTCGTGCAGAGCGGGGATTGCGGACGTCAGAAAACGAGTCTTACCGGCACCGAGAAAGCCGGTAATAAGTACGAGGGGAATCATACGGTGACTGACGAATCGGGCGAACGGGCACCGAGCAACGGTGTGCACTTCGCCAAACAAGTTAGTCGCCGGTGCGATTCCCTCGCACCGGTGGCAGCAGCCTACTTCTTGGCCGCTTTCGCCGCGCCGTCTGGATTGTTGATGTCTCGGATAATGCGCCAGCTGCCGTCCGCCTGATGTTTCCAGACGGTGAGGTACTTGCCGCTCTCGGTCATCGGCTTGGCGTTCTTGGCCGTGGTGGTCATGGAGAATGTACCGGTCTCGATTGCGAGATCGCCGCCGGCCATCACGTCCATCGTGCTCATCTGCACGTCGTTCACCTTCATCGACGCCATCATGCCTTTGAATCCGCCTTCAAATGCCGTCCGCCCGCTCATCATCGGCGTACCCGGCATCATCACGACCGCGTCGTCGGTGTAATTCGAGAGCGCACCGGCCACGTCGTTGGCCAACATCGCGTTGCGCCACTTTTCGTTGGCCGCGTCAATGCTGGCGCGAATCGATGCGATGTTCGGCTCGGCCAAGGTGCCGGCCGCAGCACCAGATGACATGCCGGCGGACGCTGTCTTGTCACTGGACGTCGAGCAGGCGCCCAGCGTAATCATCGCACCGGTCAACACAGCACATGCAGTGATCCGTTTCATCGATACCTCCTGAGACTTGCACGATCTCGTGCACGAGGGAATGAACGAACAGCACAGCACTCTGATAGAGGGCTGCGGCCGAGCGTCTGTCAAATGCCCGCGCAACCATTACCTGTGTAGCACGGACACCACGCGTTCACGAGACAGTCGAGGTTGCTGTCGGTCGCGCGGACACGCAGTCTTCTCAGCCTACCCTGTAGTGACGAGCACGAGTGTGACGCACCTCGCCGAATACGCTGACCGTCCCAGTTATTTCCACTAACCATCGAAACCGTGAACATTGCGCGCGATCCCGACATTGCCCGCGCCGACCATCAACGCGCCGTAGCGGAGTTTGTCGCCGCTGCGCGCGCCGTCGAGCCCGCCGTTTGGGAGACGAGTGCGGCGGACAAACAGTGGTCGCCGGCGCAAATCGCTGAACACGTGCGAATGACCTACGAGGTGGTTGGCGCACAATTCACCGGCGGGCCCGGGCTGCGCGTGCGCACCTCGTGGTGGAAACGACTCATGCTGCGTTGGAAATTTCTTGGTGGCATTCTCGAGAACGGCATCTTTCCGAAGGGCGCTCAGGCACCGCGCGAAATCCGACCCGGCAGCGGACCATTCGATCGCGAGCCGCTGCTCCAGGCACTGGAGCGGGCCGCGGCCGATGCCGAGTCGAAGTTCGTCGCGCAGTGGAATGCCACGTCACGAACGATGACCCATCACGTCTTTGGCGCGCTCTCGGCACCAGAGGGAGCGCGACTCGTAACGGTGCATACGCTGCATCATGCGAAGCAGCTGCGCGCCGCGGCTCAGGAGCCCGGCAGTCGCAAATAAAGCAGCTGTCCGCTCTCGTTCCGATAGTTAAAGGTCGTCTCGCCAGCCTTCACACTGAATGGCAGTGTGTGCGCTTGCACCACGAACAGCCACGAGCCTTCGCCGAGCCAACGTTCGGCGTTGATGATACCGCTGGTTTCCCAGCACAGACCCTGTGCATCGACGCACTTGCCGTTTGCACCCGGAATCAGCGACTCCTGTGTGGCCTGCGCCACCTTGCGTGTGACGTGTGCTTTGCGTCCGTCTTCGGCCAGCTTGATGTTCCAAATGGCCGGCGCGCGCGAACCATCGAAGCCTGAATACGCCGGATCCTCCTGCAGCATGATGCTGTTGTGCGACGTCGCGATGTTGTCCGGCGACGCCCATCCCGCGGCCGCTCCCTTGGAACGCTCAACCAATATGAGCTTCACGTTCTGTGTTGGATTGTTCGCGTCGAACTCCATGCGATACAGCGAACCCGCCAGATCACACACGCCAAAGCAATTCGCATTCACGGCCGCGCGGCCTGTGACCGACGGACTGCCGGTATCAACGAAGTAGATGGCCGGCGTCGACAGAGAATTCTTGTCGTAGTCGCCGTCTTCGATGCGCACGAACGGCATGGCGCCAACAGCGTCGGCCTTGCTCTGCAATCGTGCCGCACGAGTCGCGGGCGCCGCGCCAAGATCGGCGGGATCCGTGATTTCAGCGAATGAACCACTCACCACCTGGCCGTCGCGCATGTTGCCGCTGTGCAAGCGCGTACCGGTCGCTGTTGTTTCGTCGGTCCGAAACACGTACAACTTGCCGTTGCCGCTGATAAAGTCGGCTTCATTGGCGGCGACGTACATATACAACTCAGACGCGCCGGCGTTGTCATCGAGTCCAATGCCGACAACCTTGCCGTTGAAGCCCGGAACGGCGATCTGATTCTCGTGCGCGAGTGCGCCGAGGTGTGGCAAGAAAGTTTTGTTGCCTTGCGTGTCGATCGCCATGACGACCGACCCGTTCGCGGTGCCGATGGTTTCCTCGCCGGTGAAGAAGTATCCAGTGGGAAAGCCAACGAATCCATCGGCGAACGTGGCCGAGCAGAGGCGTTCGAGTTTGGAACTGCCGTCTTCGACATACGAGCCGCCTAAAACGCGCAGTGTGAGTGGATCCAGCTGCAGCTTGGAGACACGTGCGTACTTGATGGCGGGGCCGCCGTTGGTCGACGTCACGCCGGACGCATTGAGCTCGTGATTCGCGAAGACGAACAAGCTGCCGTTGGCGAGATACGCACCAAGTCCGTCGGGAGTGGGCGCCCAGGCTACGGTTGTGCCCGGAATAATGTCGCCGCTCGTGATAATCGGCGTCACGCGCGCTTGCGGCAGCAGCGCTTCGGCCTGCGCCGGCTGCGCCGTGAGGAATCCGGCATTGAGGTTCTTGACTTGTGTGCTCCGAAGTTCAACCGCGGTGGGCGGTTCATTGGAGCAGGCGGCGAGGGTCGTAAGCGCCCCGAGGGCGAGCGAGAGCGAAGCGGTGCGACGCATGACGTGGCGGGACCAAGGTGACGGAGTGACGAGCGGAGGGACGCCGTCAACAGTCAACCGCCAACGTCACAGTCGCGTATTCAATCCGTCAGTGTCGCGTGCCCGTTGCGTTGCGATTCGCCGCCGAGCGATGAATCCGTGCGTCCGCGCACCACAATCATCGTCGCGGCCATATTGCCGGTGACATTGAGCACGGTGGCGAACGTATCAGGATTCGCATCGACCGTGATGAGAATGCCGACGCCTTCAACGGGCCGCCCGACAGTGGAACGTTTCACGAACGTTCCATTCTGTTCGGCGTGACGTTTCATGAAACGCGGCGCGAAACGCGTTGCGGGTCGCGGTGGTTCGGTAAGCTGCACGACGCAAGGCAGTTACGCCGATGCGCGCGGGCCAAGGCGGCGTGGCGGACGTCTTGCCACTGGAGTGCGTGCCTGCTTGAACGGCTGGCCGTTCGAGCTCCACGATCTCACAGAGGATTCCGCAATGAAGTTGAACACGATCGCCGTCACGATGGTCGCCGGACTGACACTGGTTGGGTGCAATCCCGATCGGGCAACGTCGCCCGATATGGCGAACGCCGCGCGTCTCGACCGATCTGCATCAGAAAATGCCAGCGAGCAGTCGCTGGAAGGCGGCGAGGGCGTGGTGCTCACGCTCAGCAATCAGTCGGCTGGCAACGCTATTCTGGTCTTTCATCGCGCGGCCAATGGTCAGTTGACGGCCGATGCATCGGTGCCGACCGGCGGCGTTGGGTCGGGCGCCGGACTGGGCTCGCAGAACGCGTTGGTATTCAGTCCGGAAGGCACGCTGCTCTTCGCGGTGAACGCGGGCAGCAACACGGTCTCGTCGTTCCGAGCGCGCGGCAATCGACTCACGCTCGTTGACACGTACGCATCTGGCGGCACGCATCCGATCAGCCTCACGGCGGCGCGCGGATTGCTATATGTGCTGAACGATGGCGGCAGCGGAAATATCTCGGGGCTGCGCTACGATCAGAGTGGCAAGCTGTCGGCGATTCCCGGTGCAACGCGCCCGCTCAGCTCCAACGCGTCGGCGCCCGCCGAAATCCAGTTCAACGCGGACGGCGATCGTCTCATCGTCTCGGAAAAGGGCACGAACAAGCTTGGTGTGTACGACGTGAACGGTAACGGCGTTGCCGCGCCCGGAATTTTCTCCGCGTCGGCGGGTCAGACGCCATTCGGTTTCGCGCTGCGTGACAACGACATCATCGTGTCCGAAGCGTTTGGCGGGGCGGCCAACGCGAGCACGGCGTCCAGCTATCGCATTGGCGAATACGGTCCGGCGAGTGTCATCAGCGCGGCGGTTCAAACAACGGAAACGGCGGCGTGCTGGGTCGCAGTCACGGGTAACGGTCGTTTCGCGTACACGGCCAACACCGGTAGTGGCACGGTCACGGGTTTTGCCGTGTCCAAGCGCGGCGAGTTGTCGATCCTCGACGCGAACGGCGAGACGGCAGTGTTTGGTGCGGGCACCGCGCCCGCCGATCTGGCCATGAGCGAGAACAGCCACTTCCTGTACGTCCGCAATGGCGGCAACCGCACCATTGGTGTGGCGCGCGTCCACGCTGATGGCTCGTTGACGGTGTTGGGTGGTGGCGTGTCGGGGTTGCCGGCCGGGACTGTAGGCCTCGCGGCGCGTTAACCAACCCACGCGGGACAGGGACGAGGGCGGCGAGTCGGCCGCCCTCGCTTCGCGCAATGGAACCGAAGCGGCCCGCCGCGTCTACGTTCTCTCAGGTTAGTCTCTCTTTTCCGGTTCTCGGCCCTCGACTGTGGCTTCTCGCGCGACGCCGTCCACCCTTTCGCTCAAGCGCGCGCTCTTACTCACGGTCGCGTCGGCGATTGTGATCGGTATGCTGCCGGCTGGCATCGCGCTCGATCGGCGCTTGGCGTCGGCGCTGGAAGCGCGCACGCGACTGGACCTGTCGCTCGCTCCGCGCGTTCTGGCCGATCGGAGCGTGGTGAATGCCGATCGCATGATGATGCACGCGAAGGATTTTGCGCACAGTGCGGGATTGGCCGACGCGATGGCGCGCGCCGATCGCTCGGCGACCTTGGCCGTGGTTTCTCGCGAGCGTGAAGCATTGGGCAATGCGGCGATTGTTGTTGGCACCGACGGTCGGAGTTGGACCGGTCCGGCCGTGGACTCAGTGCTGGTGGCGCGCACCCGCCGCGGCGAGATGCCCGTGGCGGTGCGGCAAATTGGCGCGGGCGTGCAGCACGTGGCGCTCGCACCAGTACTGCGCAGTGGGCAATGGGTCGGTGCGGCCGGTCTCGTGGCGCCAATTGATGACGGCGCGGCCGGCGTGCTTTCGGGACTCACGCGATCGGACGTGGTCATCGTCAGCGTCGGCAGCGGTATGATTGCCGCCAGCACGCTCGACACGGCCACCACCGCCGAACTCGTTCGCGCGCTGGGGCCGATGCTGAGCATGCCGAGTGATTCGACGCGCGATGTGGTTGCCGGAGGTCAACGACGCATTGCGGTGATTGCGCCCCTCGGCGATGCCGGGATGGTGGTCTTCTCGCGCAGCGTTGGTCAAGAGCTGGCGGTGCTGCCGCAGCTGCGTCGTGTGGCTGGAGTGTCGGTGCTGGCGGGACTCGCGTTGACACTTGTGTTGGCGGTCGTGCTCTCAGCACGAGTGGCGCGACCTGTGCAGCAGTTATCAGATGCAGCCGACGCGATCACGCGCGGCGAGTTCCATGCGCCGTTGCCTTCCACGCGGATTCGCGAAGTGGCCAACGTCTCCGACTCGTTCGCGGCGATGCGCCAAGCGCTGGCATTGCGGCTCGAAGAATTGCGCAGCGCCAACGATGCGCTGGTGGATCGCAACGCGCGGCTCACGGCGTTGCAGGCGGATCTGATGCAACGCGATCGCCTGGCCGCCGCCGGTCGACTCGTCGCGCAGCTCGCCCACGAAATTCGCAATCCCGTGGCCAACTTGCGTAACTGTCTCGAACTGATTCGTCGGCGCGTCACCGACGATGCGGAGGCGCGCGAATTCACCGATCTCGCGATCGACGAACTGCTGCGCATGCATGAATTGGCCGAGCAGATGCTCGACCTGCACCGGCCACGCGACGCGGCGGGCGGACGCTGCCACCCGGGTCCGATTGCGCGAGACGTCACGACGCTCGCGTCGCTCGGACAGACGTCGTCACGACTGCTCCTCGTCGCGCGAATCGAAGACGATTGCGAAATCGCGATGGCGCCGGATGCGCTCAAACAGATCTTGCTGAATCTGATCCAGAACGCACGCGAAGCGGCCGGCGCGCGCACTGTCGAGATCGAGCTCGAGCTCAGCGCGTCGGACGACGATGTCACGATCGAAGTGCGTGACGATGGACCGGGAATTGCGCCCGGCATTCTGTCGCGCGTCTTCGATCCGTTCTTCACCACGAAAGAATCGGTGCACGGCGTGGGCCTTGGCTTGTTCGTCGCCGAAGGACTCGTGCGAAGCGCCGGCGGTACGCTGACGGCGGGTAACCGCAGCAGCGGTGGGGCGTGGTTCCGCGTCACGTTGCCGCTGGCGCCACGCCTCGGTGAACGGCCAACAACGGTCGAAGAGGGAGTCGTCGCGTGAACGATTCAGCAACTGTCGTCCAGCCAGCGCGAATTCTGGTGGTCGACGACGACGTCGGATTCCGCCGCACGACCTCGGCGCTTTTGCGCAATGACGGACATGACGTCGACGTGGCCAACGATGGATCGACGGCGATCGCCGCGTTGCGCGCGCAACACTACGATCTCATGCTGCTCGATCTTCGTATGCCCGGCATCGACGGACTCGGGATCGTCGAAGCGCTGCGCGTGTGGGGAGAGGGCATTCCGGTGCTCATGATCAGCGGCTACGGAACGGTCGATGCGGCGGTTCGCGCAATGCATCTCGGGGCCGATGATTTTCTGACCAAACCGGTTGATCCAGATGTGCTCACGGCGCGCGTGGCCGAGTTGCTGGAGCGACGGCCAACGTCGGCGTCGACGCAGGCAAATCCCGCCGATATGGTCGGACGCGCGCCAACCATGCGCGGCTTTTTTGCCTCGCTTCGCAAAGTGGCCCCGACGGACACCACCGTGCTCGTGCTCGGCGAGACCGGCACGGGCAAGGAGCGAGCGGCGCGCGCGGTTCACGATCTCTCTGCGCGTCGCGGCGCGACCTTCATGGCCGTGAACTGCGCCGCCCTTTCGGAGGGTGTGCTCGAGAGCGAACTGTTCGGACACGTACGCGGTGCGTTTACCGGTGCGGTGCGTGATCGTGCCGGCGTGTTTGAGGCCGCCGCTGGTGGTACGATCTTTCTCGATGAAATCGGAGAGGTGAGCCTTTCGCTCCAGCAGCGGCTACTGCGCGTGCTGCAAGAGCGCGAGGTGACGCGCGTCGGTGCGACAGCGGCCATCAAGATCAACGCGCGTATCGTGGCGGCGACTAATCGCGACTTGCGCGCGCTCGTATCGGCGGGGCGTTTTCGCGAAGACCTGCTCTATCGACTGGCCGTCTTTCCACTCACGCTGCCGCCGTTGCGGGAGCGGCGGTCGGATATTCCGCTTTTTATCGCGCGCGCAGTGGACGACCTCAAGTCGCGAGCGAGCGGACGTGAGCGACTGACCGTGTCGCCGTTTGCCGTGCGGCTCATGCGCGAGTACGAGTGGCCAGGCAACGTGCGCCAACTCTTCTCCGTGATCGAAGCGGCGGCAATTCACGCCGACTTCGAGCGGATCGAAGCGCAACACCTGCCACCAGAACTGCGCGAGGCGCCCACCGATCGGCTTCGGCTTGGTAGTAGCACCTTTCCAGCCGAATCGCGGTATCGGGTTCCCACCGAAAGCGGCGACGAGCGGGCCGCCATCGAAGCCGCCCTCGCCGAGACGGGCGGTGCACTGGCGAAGACGGCCGAGCTGCTGGGCATGGGTCGCACCACACTTTGGCGCAAGTTGCGCAGCTACGGGCTGGCACAGACATCGCCATAAACGAGTGCGGCGGCTCGCTTGGCGGTTGATCAACCCGTAGCTTGAACGGGCTCAACCTCCTCGACCTCACCGCTCTCGCGCCCGTTTGTGCGTTTTTCGTCGATCACCGTTGCCGTGTCCTTGGCGGCTCTCGCTGCCAGCCTGCCTGCGCCAGACCGTCGCATTGTCGACTCGGTAACCGTCGCGAACCTCGCCAGTGAGACATCTCACGGCTATGCGGGGCAGGCCGACACGGTAGGACTCGCCGATGGCGTGCGCTTTCGCCAGACGCGAGGGTGGCTGCACTACGCCCTCCGCACTTTTGACGACACCGAGGTGACGCTGGCGCTGAGCTTCGTGCCGACGGACAGCGTTTCGCGCGATTACGACGTTGTCGTGGCAGACAGCGTGATTGCCACCCGGTCGTACGCGGGACGACGGGACAGCCTCCCGACGGTCGAGGTGCCGGTGCCGTTCGCGCTCACCCGTGGGAAAGCCAGCATTATCGTCTTGCTTCGCGCTCGGGGCGGTCTCACGCCGCCGCTACGCGAAGTCCGGACGATTCAGGATCACAACGAATTTGATGTTTCGCCGCACTCCTTCGGAGCTTCCCGATGAATTTTGCTGTTCGTCCGCGCCATCTGGCGTTCGCGTTGCTGGCCGCTTCTTCTGGTGTGAGTGTCACCGCGCTGTCGGCGCAAGGTACGAAAGCCGCGGCGCCGTCGTCGGCGTGGCTGACGCGACCTGAACGTACCGACTACGCCGAAACCAGTCGCTACGACGAAGTCGTCGCGTACATGCGTCAGATGGCCGCGGCGAATCCGCAGATCCATCTCACGACTTATGGCTACACGTACGAAGGGCGTCCGCTGCCACTGGCGGTGATTGGTGCTCCGGGCGCGAGCGCCGAGCAGGTGTTGGCTACGAAGAAGACCCGCGTCTACATCCAGGGCAACATCCACGCCGGTGAAGTGGAGGGGAAAGAGGCAGTGCTCTGGTTGTTGCGCTCGATCGCGAAGGGTGAGCGTAACGCGTGGTTCAAGAATACGGTGCTGCTCATCAATCCGATTTACAACGCCGACGGCAACGAGCGCGTGAACGTGAGCAATCGCGGCACGCAGGCCGGACCGGTCGGCGGCATGGGCACGCGCGAAAACGCGCTCGGCCTCGACCTGAATCGGGATGGCACGAAGATGGAAACCGCCGAGGCCCGCTCGATGGCCTCGTTGCTGACGCGGTATCAGCCGCATGTGGCGCTCGATCTGCACACGACCGATGGCAGCTCGAACAGCGGCTTCAACATGACATACGAAACGTCGCTCAACCCCAACAACTCAAAGGGCGAGATGAGCTTGTTGCGCGACGTGATGCTGCCGGAAATCACGAAGACCGTGAAAACCAAACACGGATCTGACTGGTGGTACTACGGCGGCGTGTCGGGCACTGGCGCCGATCGTGCCTGGCGCTCGGACGCCGATCTCGCGCGTCCGCGCTACACGAGCACCTACTACGGTGTGCGCAACATTCTCGGCCTGCTGACTGAAACGTACTCCTACGCCTCGTTTAAGCAGCGCATTTTTGAAACGTATTGGTTCCTCGAAGAGGCGCTCACCTTTGTCGCGAAGAACGGCGACAAGATTCAGAACGTCGTGGCCACGGCGAACGCCGAATCGGTGATTGGACAGCAGTTGGCGGTGCGGCAGCAGTTGGTGAAAGCGCCGGACTTGAAGCCCATCGTGTTCGCGCCGACAATTTCCGTGCGCAATCCGTATGTCGCCGATCGTCCGTATCGTCTGCGTCCTGATGGCTCGCCGATTGCCTCTACGGAAATGCTGCCGTTCTACGGAACGACGGAGCCCACGGAAACGAGTCTCGCACCGCGCGTGTGGGTGATTCCCAACACCGCCGATGCGAATGCTGCGCCCGCAGCCGGCCCGCCTGCCGGCGCGCCGCCGGGTGGCGGCGGTCGCGGCGGCCCGCCGGGCGGCGGCGGTGGTGGTGGTGGTGGTGGATTCGGTCGCGGCGCGGCCGGCACGCCGACGCAACGCGTGATTGCCGCCGTGCTTGATCGCCTCGATGCACACGGCGTCAAATACACCGTCACCGACAAGGACATGGCGTTCAGTGGTGAGCGCTACAAAATCGCGAGCAACACCATGGAAACGCGCGAATATCAGGGCACGCACAAAGCGCGCACGATTACCGGCGCGTGGGAAGCAACCGAGCAAACGTTGCCCGCGGGCTCGGTCATCATTCGCATGGATCAGCCGCTCGCGCGTTTGACGTTCATCCTCATGGATCCACGCTCGGACGACGGATTCATGTGGTGGAATATCCTCGATCCGGTGCTCGGCCAAACGCCCGCGCCCGCGTACTACCCGGTGCTGCGTTCGATGAACGCGATGGGCAACTGAGCGCGCCGATGAAACGCGTTGCGACGCTCTCGTTCCTCACGCTCGTGGCGGCTGCGTGTCACAGTTCGACGCCGCCCGCCACCGGCGTGAAGATGGCGGCCGGTGCTGGCGTCGTCACCGCCAACTCTGCCGACGCGATCGCCGCAGCCGAGAAGGCTGCGATGCAGTTTGCGCCCGCTGATGTCGAATTCATGCAAGGGATGATTCCGCATCACGCGCAAGCGGTGATCATGGCACGCTGGGCGGCGTCGCACGGTGCGCGCGCCGATGTGCGCGTGCTGTGCGAGCGAATTGCGATCGCCCAGAGCGACGAGATTCGGATGATGCGCCGCTGGCTGGGTGATCGAAAGCAGGAGGTGCCCGATTCGATGTCTACCAAGCACGTCATGAAAATGAACGGCATGGTGCACGAGATGTTGATGCCGGGCATGCTGTCAGACGAGCAAATGCACGCCCTTGATGCAGCGCGTGGTTCGAAGTTCGATCGACTCTTCCTCGAGGGAATGATCGGACACCACGAAGGTGCCATCTCGATGGTGCGCGAGTTGTACAGTCACGGCAATGCCGGGCACGATGAAACCGTGTTTCGTTTTGCGGCCGATGTTGAGGCCGATCAGACGGCCGAACTGAACCGGATGCGCATCATGCTGGAGACGGTGCCGCAGTAGTCGATAGCCCGTGTATTCGTTTCACTGCAGGTGTGCGTCGTTGCTCACTGCGACTTCCCGCGTGTCGCGTTTCTCCTCCACGATGTGGCTTCTCCACAGGGTCGTTCCATGAACTCTCGAGTATTCAGTGTATCGCCGGTGCGCGGTGCCTCATTTGCATTGATCGCGCTGCTGTCCGCGGCGTGCTCTCATGCGAGCGGCGGCGCCGGCGGCGCAACCTCGGCATCGAGCGTCACGCCGATCGGTGCGGGGATGACCGTGAGCGGCGATGTCTCGCTCGCGAACTCGCCGGCGATGCGCTATCCGGCGAACGCGCCAGTGGGCTCACCCGATCCGCGCGTTGGTCTCAAGCCCGGCGCCAAAGTCGGTGAAGCGGGAGAGGCCGCATGGAACATGAAACTGCTGTCCAACTCGCCCGCGACGAACGGATTCACGGGGCAGGGTGCGACGGGTTCAGATCTCGCCTTCAAAGATCACTACGCCATTCAAGGCAACTATCGCGGCTTCCAGATCTGGGATATCGCGACACCGACGAGCCCCAAGTTGGTGGTGGGCTTTCTGTGCCCGTCGAGTCAGGGCGATCCGACCGTCTACGGCAATCTCGTGTTCATCTCGGGTGAAGCGGCCGGCGCGCGCAACGATTGCGGCGTCACCAACATCACCGATTCGATCAGCATGGATCGCTTCCGCGGCATTCGCGTCGTCGATATCTCCGACCTCGCGCATCCGAAAGTGGTGACGAACATTCAGACGTGCCGCGGTTCGCACACGAATACCCTCGTGCAGCAGCCGGGCGATAAGGACAACGTCTACATCTACGTGTCCGGCTACTCGCGGGTGCGTGCGGAACAGGAAGTGAAGGGATGCAAAGACGCGCCGGCAGGCGACTCGGCGAGCGCGCAGTTCCGCATCGAAGTGATTCAGGTGCCGCTCAAGCATCCGGAGCAGGCGAAGGTTGTGAACTCGCCGCACTTGTTGGCCGACTTGTCAGGGCGCACCGTGCACGCGCCGCCGCCAACCGATACCGGCGGTCGAGGCGGACGCGGTGGCCGCGGCGGTGCGGCAGGCGCCGGACGTGCGGGCGGACCGCCGGGTGGAGCGCCGCCAGCGCGTGGGAACGGGATGGGTCAGAGCGGCTGCCACGACATCACATCATATCCCGCCATCGGATACGCCGGCGGCGCCTGCGCGGGCTACGGTTTGTTGTTCGACATTCGCAACGCGGCGAACCCGAAGCGTATTACGTCGGTCGCCGATTCCAACATGTCCTTCTGGCACTCGGCTACCTTCAGCAACGACGGCAGCAAGCTGCTCTTCAGCGACGAATGGGGCGGTGGCAGTGCGCCGCGGTGCCGCGCAACGGACAAGCTCGAATGGGGCGGCAACGCCATCTTCACCGTCGAAAACGGCGCGCTCAAGTTCAAGAGCTACTACAAGATGCCGGCGCCGCAGGCCACGGACGAAATTTGCACCGCGCACAACGGGAATCTGATTCCGGTGCCTGGTCGCGACATCATGGTGCAAGCGTTCTACATGGGCGGCGCCACGGTATTTGACTGGACCGATCCATCGCACCCCATCGAGATTGCGTTCTTCGACCGCGGCCCCGGCGGCGGATACTGGAGCACGTACTGGTACAACGGCGTCATCGTCTCGAGCGACGAGCAGCGCGGTATGGACATTCACGAGCTCACGCCCAGCGCGTACCTGTCGCAGAACGAGATCGATGCGGCCAAGACGGTGACGTTCACGCAGTACAACGCGCAGGAGCAGCAGCGCATTGTGTGGCCGCCTAGTTTTGCGTTGGCGCGCGCGTATCTCGATCAGCTCGAACGCAACGGCGGACTGTCGGCGTCACGCATTGCGGCGATCCGTGGTGAACTCACGGCGGCAGAGAAGGCGAGTGGTGGCGCGCGTTCGTCCGCGCTCAACACGAGCGCCACCGCGATCACGGCCGACATCGCCACGGCGAGCGACAAGGGTCGCGTCCAGCTGCTGCAGCGCGCCGTGCACGATCTCGCGTCGACGAAGTGACAAGCGATTGGCCTATACGAATCTACTAACAGCAAACCGCAAACTGCATTAACCACAGAGAACGCAGAGGGCGCAGAGGAGTGTGACTTCCTCTGCGCCCTCTGCGCCCTCTGCGGTTGAGGCGTTTTGACGACGCCCGCGAGTCCTGACGCGACAGGATCGTGACACGATCACTGCGTTCGCCGAGACAGGCCGTTCGCAGTCTCCGTCGATGTCACGCACTGCATCGTTGACTGACGAACTGGTGAAACCGGAGTCAGGGTTGGCGGAACGCAATTTGGGCCGCGATCCATTTCCTCCGCGCTTGCGAACGGACGCCTCCCTGAGCGTGCTCGATATCACCGAATGGTTTGGCGATACCAGTGGCGGGATCCGCACGTACCTGCTGCAGAAAGCACAATATGTCGCGGCCCGTCCGTCACTTCGGCACGTCATTGCGGTGCCCGGCGCGCGCGATGCCATCAATGAGCAGAACGGTGTGCGCCTCTATCGACTGCAAGGCCCGCCGATTCCGCGGCAGAAGCCGTACCGATTCATGCTGGCCACCCGCAGCATCAACAAAATCGTACGGCACGAAAAGCCCGACATCATCGAAGTCGGCAGCCCGTTCATTGTACCGTGGGTCGTGCGACGCGCCGTGCGTTCCATGGATGTTCCGCTCGTGTGCTTTTATCACACCAACGTGCCGCGGCTGCTAGCCCCCGGTTTGCATCGCAATAATCCGGCGCGCCGCCTCATGTATCGAGCGTCGTGGCGATACATGCGACGTCTCGATCAACTCTTTCCGCTGACGATCGTCACCTCATCGTACGCGGCACAGGATCTCGCTCGCGAAGGCATCACCCGCATTGCGCGAGTGCCACTCGGCGTAGATCTCGAGCGTTTTCACCCGGAGCGACAACGCAGCCGCGCGTTCACGCGACGGCGCTTCGGGCTTCCCGAGGGACTGCTGGCCGGGTTTGTTGGTCGATTCGCCCGCGAAAAGGAGCTGGACGTAGTCCTCGACGCGTGGAGAGAGGTTGAGCGGCGCACCGGCGCGCGATTGGTGCTCGTGGGTGGCGGCCCACTCGAGGCCGCGCTGCGCGCGCATCGCTACGCAGCGCGCGTCACGTTCGTGCCCTTTCAGCCGAGTCGCGCAGCCCTCGCTGATGTCTTGGCGAGCCTTGATCTCTACATCGCGCCCGGCCGCATCGAAACGTTTGGATTGTCCTCGCTCGAGGCCCTCTCGTCGGGCGTGCCCGTGCTCTCGGCCGACTCCGGAGGCGTGCGAGAGCAAGTCGAACGCAGCGGAGCCGGCGCAACGTTTGTGGCGGGCGACGCCGAATCGCTGTGCGAATCGGCCTGTGGTTTGTTTGGCGAGGATCTCGTCGCCCTCGGTCGCCAGGGGCGCGCCTACGCGGTGGCCGAACACGCGTGGGATCGCGTATTCGATCAACTGTTCGACGTGTATCGTGCGGTGTTGGCCCGATGAGTTCGCAGATTCGGCGCATGCTCGTGTCGATTCACGATGTCACGCCAGCGCTCGCGCAGCCGGTACGAGAACTGTGGGCCATGTGTCGCGCGCACGCGATCGTGCCAGCGTTGCTGGTTGTTCCGAATTGGCACGGCGAATGGCCACTCGAGTTCTACGACGAGTTCACGTCGTGGGTGCGCGGCTGTGCGAATGATGGCGCCGAGATATTTCTGCACGGCGAGCGCCACGACGAAGTTGGATCGCCACGCGATTACCGTGGGACGTTGCGCGCGGTGGGTCGCACCAACCGTGAGGGCGAGTTCCTGATGCTCGATGCGCATAGCGCCCGCTCACGCATTGAGCGCGGGCTGGCGCGTTTGCATCACGTCGAGCTCGCGCCGATCGGCTTCATTCCGCCGGCGTGGCTCGCCCGTGCCGCCACGCACGACGTCGTTCGCGACGTGGGGCTCGCAGTGAGTGAAGATATCAGTCGGGTCGTGCTGCATCGGAGTGGTACCTCCATCGACGCGCCAGCGATTCGCTGGAGCGGTCGAACCATTGTACGCGCTAACGTCTCCGCGCGAGTAAACGCCTGGCGCTGGACGACGCTAGCATCGGCCGATCTCGTTCGACTTGCGCTCCACCCACAGGATCTCGCGAATGCAGTCACGCGCGCGTCGGTTGAGCGCGAGTTGGCGCGCTGGGCAAGCGCGAGGCACGCCGTGCGGTACGGATCGCTCTCCTAAGTACTGCGATGCAATCGGCCGTCGGTTTGCGACTCGCACTTTTTTCCGACACCTACGCGCCGCAGGTGAACGGCGTGGCGCGCACGCTCGCGCGACTGCGAAAGGCGATCGAAGCGCGCGGTGGCGCGGTGCGCGTCTTTACGACCGAGGATCCGGCGCAGCCGAAAACCCAGCCGGACGCGGCCGACGCGTTTCGCTTTCCCTCGGTTCCGTTCTGGGCCTACAATCAGCTGCGGCTCTCCTGGCCCGATGCCGAGCGTGTGCGCAGAGAGCTGCTCGAGTTCACGCCGACGATTGTGCACGCCGCCACGGAATTCGGAGTCGGGCTCGCGGGTCGGCGCGCCGCGCTGGCCGAAAATGTGCCATTCGTGTCCTCGTATCACACGAGCTTCACCGCGTACGCGCGACACTACCGGCTCGGTGCCCTGGCCAAGCCGGGGTGGGCGTTTCTCCGATGGTTTCACAACAGTGGCCTGCGCACGTACTGCCCAACGCAATCCATTGTCGACGAAGTGACCAACGAAGGATTTGAGCGCACGACGGTGTGGTCGCGGGGCGTCGATGCGGATGTCTTTTCTCCGATCTACCGATCTGAAGCCTTTCGAGGCGCGATTGGCGCGCGTCCCGACGATATTGTCGTGCTCTATGTCGGGCGTCTCGCCGCCGAGAAGGGACTTGATGTCGCGGTCGAGGCGCTGCGCCTTGCCGATCGCGCGCGTCCCGGACGATTTCTCTTCGTCGCCGTGGGCGATGGACCGTTTGCGGAGGAGCTTGCGCGCTCGGCACCGGAAAGCTCGACGATGCTGGGGGTACAGCAAGGTCGCGCGCTGAGTGAAGCCTACGCGTCGTCCGATGTGTTTCTCTTTCCGTCGGTCACTGACACGTTCGGCAACGTGCTGCTGGAGTCGATGGCGAGCGGCGTGCCGGCGATTGGCGCGGATGTTGGCCCAACCCGTGAACAACTCGCGCCCGATCGCGGCTGGCTGGCAACCCCGGGGAGTGCGGCGGCGTTTGCGCAGCGTCTCATCGCGCTGGCCGACGAGCCGTCGTTGTTGGCCCGAGCGCGCGTTGCCGCACGACAACATGCGCTGACCAGGCGATGGGATGATGTGTGGGACTCGCTCGTGCGCGACTATCTCTTGCTGCATCGTTCGCGCACGAACGGCCGATTGCGCCATCTGTCGACGCACGTCGTGCGTTACCGAGCCGTTGCCGGCTCGCCATGAAGCCATGACATGCCTGCGCGATGCTGCAAGGCATGAGAACATCGCTCTGGCACCGACTGGACGCGCGAGATCGAGCCCTCTTCGCGCGCTTCGCGCACGACACGCGCGCGCTCCCTTCGCGTCGCCGACTGTGGACGACGCTTTCTCACCTCGGCGGCGCTCGCGTCTCCATTGCCGCGTGTAGTGTGCCGGGACTACTCCGGTTGGTGTCGCCCGCGCTCGCCTGGCGTGCGCTGTTGGCGCTCGGCATTTCCCACGCCATAGTGCAAGTGATAAAGCGGGCAGCGGGGCGGCCGCGTCCGGCGGTGCGACTGTCGATCGAGGCATTGATGCACGAACCCGATCGCTTCTCATTTCCGAGCGGACATGCCTGTGCCTCGATGGCCGTCGCGGCCTCGTTCGCGTTCATCGTGCCGGCGTTGGCGCTCCCGTTGTTGTGCCTCGCCGTTCTCATTGGGTTCTCGCGCGTCGTCGTCGGTGTGCACTATCCGGGCGACGTGCTGGTCGGTCAGGCGTTGGCGCTGGCGACCGTGTTCGGCGTGTTCTCGCTCTACTAGGCGCACGCCAATGAATGTTTCCGCGCTGGCCGCCGAAATTGTCGCCCTGCGTTTACATGGACACACGACCGATGTCATTGAGCGCTATTTCGCCGACGATGTCACCTGCCTCGAAGTCAGCGAACCGATGCGGGTGCACATCGGCAAGCACGCCGCGCTCGCCGCGTGGACACGATGGCTCTCGACGCGAGAGGTGCACGGCTGCGCCGCACTCGGGCCGTGGGTGAACAACAATCGCATTGTCTCAGTGATGCTGTTCGATGTGACGTGCGGACTGACCACGCAGCGCTGCATCGAACGCGAGACCGCCATTTACGTCGTGCGCGACGAGCGCGTTCAGCAACTGCAGCACTTCACCACCACATTGACGGATCCGGCCGCCGTTTCGCGCGTCTCGGCCGGACTGGCCATGGTGTGAGGCGCACCGTGCGCCCCACACCCGGCCGCCTCTTTACTTCACGGTGAACTGCTTCATCATGCCGTGCGCAGTGTGCATCTTGCCGTCCTTGGCATCGGGCATAAAGCAGAACAGGCCGTATTCACCCGGCTCGAGATCCACCGGCACGTAAACGGGGCCACCCTTCGCCATGCCCGAGATGCCGCCAATCGGTTTCGCCGGCGGCGGGCCCTTCATGTCGTCAACCCACTTGGCGAGATCGGCAACGGTTTTGCCCGGCGCGAGCTGTGCAATGAACATCTCATGCGCCTGTGTGGCAGCGTTGTCGACCTTGATCACGTGCTTGCCCGCCGTGATTTCCGGCGTGACCGCCCACGCATAGTCCGTCATCGTCACCGTGATGTCGGCCGTCGGTGCCGCCGCGCTCGCGCCAGCCGCGGGGACGACGGTCAAGCCCTTCACCATACCTTTCATCGCGTGCGGGATGTGATCGGCGCCTGGAATAAAGCAAACGATGGCGTAGTTACCTGGCGCGATGTCTTCCGTGATGCTGAACTCACCCGTGCCCGGCACCGGTGAGTTTGGGCCCGCCACTTCGTGAATCCAGGGCGGTGGCGGATCGGTGGGCTTCATGTGCTTGAGCCCTTCGGCCAGTTCGGCGGCCGTGTGCCCCTCGTCCAGTTTGAGCAGCTGCACGTGATGCAGTTCCGTGCCCTGATTCAGCAGCTTGATCGTCACCATTCCGGCCGTCAGCGTATCGGACGCGGTGAACGAAAATTCCTTCGCGGTGATGGTGAAGACCGCCGGCGTCGCAGCGACCGCCGCGGTCGTGGCCGCCGCACTGTCGGCCGGCTTTTCGGCGGGCTTGTCGCCACAGGCGGTGAGCAGACTCGCCGCGATCACGGCGCCAGCAATATGAGCGCGCATCAACATCTCCATCGAGTAAGAATTGAGTGAGGTGGCCGAAGCGAAGCGAAGCCACGTCGCATCGCGAGCGCTCGGCGCAGACCTGATGCTGCCGTTTGGAACAGCAGTCGGCAAGTACGAATCGATCAGGACTTCGATGTGGTCGACGTTACGCTGCCGCCGGCCTCGCGGTTTCGCACGCGCTGCACCACGGTTCGGAAGAGACTGGCGCGTTGGAGTAGCAGTGATTCGATTGGGTCACATGACTCATGGAACACTTCGAATCCGCGTTCAGGCGTTCGCCGCCTCGGTGCGCCTCCGTCGATGGATGGCGTTCGCCGCCATCACGAGTGCCGGACGCGCCGCCGCCGCGCAAGCCGCCAACTACGATTCCGTAGCCTGTCCCAGTTGCGCCAGTTGGAACGCGCCGCACGCTCCAGTCAAACTGTTCGGCAACAGCTACTACGTCGGCACCGACGGACTGAGCGCCGTGCTCATCACATCGGCACAGGGCCACGTGCTGATCGATGGTGGATTGCCGGCGTCAGCCGCTGTAATCGCGGCCAATATTGAGACCGCCGGCTTCCGACTGCGTGATGTAAAGCTGATTCTCAACTCGCACGATCACTACGACCATGCGGGAGGTATCGCCGAGTTGGCGCGGCGCACCGGCGCCAAGGTCGTTGCGAGCGGCTTTAGTGCTCAAACGCTGCGTGCTGGTCGCGCCTTGCCATCCGACCCGCAATTCGGCGTGGCCTTGCCATATCCTCTGGTCCAGAAGGTTGCCGAATTTCATGACGGCGATACGCTGCGCGTTGGTGAGTTGGCGCTCGTCGCTCATCTGACGCCCGGTCACACGAGGGGTGGGACGACGTGGACGTGGCGCTCGTGCGAAGCGGGTCGTTGTCTCGACATGGTGTACGCGGACAGCCAAAGCCCAATCTCCGACGACAGCTTTCGATATACGGGCGATGCACGGTATCCATCGGCCGCCGCCGACTTCGCGCGGGGACAGGGCGTGCTTGAGCATCTCCCATGTGATCTGCTGATCACGCCGCACCCGGGCGGATCGCAACTGTTCGAGCGACTCGCTGCCAATGGTTCGGGGCCGAGGTTAATCGACGCCGACGCGTGCAAGCGGTACGCCGCCAGCAGTCGCGCGGCACTCGCGAAGCGCCTCGCGACGGAGCGTGGGACGAAATAGCACGGTGCACGAAACACGGTGACTGAATGTGCGGGAAAAGTTCTCATACACATTTCGAGCGCCTCTCGAACGCATTTCATCGGTGTCTAACGCGCGTCTCTCACGCGCGTCTCTCACGCGCGGGAAAATTTGCGAAGACGCATAGACGCGCGCGATGGCCGAGTGCATTCTGACTGCAACGCGTCCGGACGCTCGGCGCGCTGCATCTACCTCATCTGGAAGGAGTCGCAATGGGAGCTCGAGCCGCTGTTCTCGCCGATCGTATTCTCGAAGGCGCTGCCGGTCTCGCTGCGTTTGCCGAAGGCTTGACCGACAGCGAGTGGACCACGCGCGTTTCGGCCACCGACTCGCGAACGGTTGGACAGATCGTCAATCATGTCGCGCTGGTGTACCCGATCGAAGTCGATCTGGCCATGACGATCGGGAAGGGCACGCCGGTCACGGAAGTCACCTGGCCAGTGGTCGCGGACCTCAACGCGAATCACGCGCGCGAACACGCGGCGCCCACGAAGGCCGAGACCCTCGTGCGGTTGCGCGATAACAGTCAGGCCGCAGCGACGGCGGTGCGTGGAATGAGCGACGAGCAGCTCGATACGGCCGCCGCGTTCGGCCTCTCCTACAACGCTCCGGTCACGGCGCAATTCGTGGTGGAAGACCACGCACTCCGCCACAGCTGGCATCATCTGGCCAAGATCCGCGCGGCAGTCGGCCGGTAACACGCGGGCAGTATCAGTTGGATCAGCGGCCCCTTGCGGGGCCGCTGCTTTGTCGATATACTGAACCATATGGTTCAGTATTCAGCAACCCTCGATCATGCCTTCGCAGCACTGGCCGATCCCACCCGCCGAGGCATTCTCCAACGCCTCGGCGAGCGCGATGCGTCGATTACCGACCTGGCAGAACACTTTGGCATCACGCTTACCGGCCTCAAGAAACACGTCGGCGTGCTCGAACACGCAGGGCTCGTGCGCACCGTCAAGCTGGGTCGCGTGCGCGTATGCACGATCGGCGAGCAGCGGCTCGATGGCGCCGTGATGTTCCTGGCGTGGTTCGCACGAGTGCAGAACGAACGATTCAACCAACTCGACCGCTTCCTGGAGGAGCACCCCGAATGACGACGATGATGTCACCCAAGGCCACCCTCACCCCCACAAGCGACCGCAGTGTGCGCATCGAACGCGTGTTCAAGGCGTCGCGCGCGCGCGTCTGGCGCGCCTTCACGCAGGCGTCGCAACTCAAGCAGTGGTGGGGACGCGGCAATCCGGTCGACGTGGTCACGTTCGACTTTCAGCGTGGTGGACATTGGCGGTTTGTCGAACACGCGCACGGGCAACAACACGGCTTCGAAGGTCGCTTCGGCGACATCGTCGAGCAGGAGAAATACGTGCAGACGTTCGAATGGGACGGGATGCCCACGCACGTTCTTGTGACCACTACCACCTTCCATGACACGCCGGAGGGGCACACGCGGATCGTGGCGGAATCGACCTATCTCTCCGCCGAAGATCTGCAAGGCATGCTCATGTCGGGCATGGAAGGTGGCATGAACGAAAGCTACGCCGCGCTCGATCGCTTGCTCGCGGCAGAACCGTAATCGGCGCTGTTCAGCTGGCGCGCACGTATTGCGCGCCAGCCTCCTGCGCGCGCACCACGGCGAAGACGCCCGACGGTTGAAGCATCACACCGGGTACGAGCATCGAAACGGCCTTCTTGTGTGCGTCTTCCTGCTTGATTTTGTCGGCGGCCGCAATCACGCCCACCACCTCATCGAACGCGACGTTGCACGCGAGTACGATGCCGCCGTGCTTCATGATCTGATCGAGCGCCACGCCATCGAGTTCGGCGGGCAATTCTTTCTTGGCGGCCGACAGTAGCACGGGATTCTTGTCAGTCGGCTGTTCGGTGATCGGATGCTTGACGTTTTTCGTCTTGCCGACGTGATAGGTGTCCCAGTACTTCTGGTTCATCGCCAAAGAAATGCCCTCGGCGCGAAGGACGACGACAAGCGCGATGTCGGCCGGTTTCGCGGCCATGAATTCCTGATACTGACCCGACCAGAGCGCGGCACGCCACACGCCGTATCCACTTTCTATATTCGGCACGTCAAAGACGGCGCGATGTTTCGCCGTCAGCTTATTCGCCCACGACAAATCGAAGGCGCTCGGCGGCGCCGACGCGTTCGTGAGCGATACTCGGCCGAGTGCATCGGGCGTGAGCGGCAGCATGCCGTACGCAGCAGCACCGACACCGAGAGCTTGCAGGAAATCGCGGCGAGAGGAGGGAGTAGAAGGCTTCATGGTAGGAGTGGCTGAAGTGTCAGCACGGCCGAGAGATACGTCGTCGTAAATCGGGCCGCGATTAATTCTGCTACGTCGTTCGTCCCTCGTCAGATTTCTGCCGGCTCTTGTGCGGTGAGCGGCGGCGCGCTGGGCGCCCGCTATAGATTCCTGCTATGGCAACTGACACCGCGGTTTCCTCGCTGGCATTTGACAACCGTTTCGTTCGCGATCTTCCCGGCGACCCCGACCGTTCGCTCCGGCGCCGTCAGGTGCTGGGTGCGGCGTGGAGCGCGGTGACACCCACGCCGGTCGCGGCGCCACGGCTGCTGGCGTACTCGCGCGAAGTCGCGGCGCAGTTCGGCTGGGGCGAGGCCGACGTGCAAGCGCCGTGGTTCGCCTCCGTGTTCGGTGGCAACTCGCTGCTCGATGGCATGGAGCCGTACGCCGCGTGCTACGGTGGTCATCAGTTCGGCAACTGGGCCGGTCAGCTCGGCGATGGTCGTGCCATCTCGCTCGGCGAAGCAATCAGTGTGAACGGCGAGCGGTTGGAGTTGCAGCTCAAGGGCGCGGGACCCACACCCTACTCGCGCACCGCTGACGGTCGCGCCGTGTTGCGCTCGTCGATTCGCGAATTTCTCTGCAGCGAAGCCATGCACCATCTGGGTGTGCCCACCACGCGCGCGCTCTCGCTGGTGGGCACGGGCGACATGGTAGTACGCGACATGTTCTACAATGGCAACGCGCGCGAAGAGCCCGGAGCGATTGTGTGCCGCGTGGCGCCGTCGTTCATTCGCTTTGGCAACTTTGAGATTCTCGCGGCGCGCAATGATATCGCGCTGCTCGAACAGCTCGTGGACTTCACGATCGCGCGCGACTTTCCCGAGTTAACGGGCGAAACGACCGCGGCGCGTACCGCGTGGTTTCGGACCGTGTGTGAGCGCACCGCGCGGATGATCGTGCATTGGATGCGCGTGGGCTTTGTGCACGGCGTGATGAACACCGACAACATGTCGATCCTGGGCCTGACGATCGACTACGGCCCGTACGGATGGATTGATAACTTCGATCCGAACTGGACGCCCAACACGACCGATGCCAGTGGCCGTCGCTATCGCTTCGGCCAGCAACCCGCAATTGCGCAGTGGAACCTGGTCCGACTCGCGGAGGCGATTGCACCGGTGTTCGCGGACGAAGCACCGTTGCACGCGGGACTCGACGCATTTCATCACGTCTACGCCGGCGAGTACGACGCGATGAATCGCGGCAAGTTCGGCTTTCGCTCCAATCGCGAAGAAGACGATGCGCTGATGCGCGACGCGTTCGCCTTGCTGTACGACCTGGAGGCCGACTATACGCTGTTCTTTCGCGGCCTGGGCGACTTTGAAGATCGAGCGCCCGATGACGCGACACTCGACGCGTTTGCGCGCGCGATCGAGTACGACGACGCCAAGCGAGAACAGCACGGCGCCCGCCTCAGTGCGTGGGTACGCCGCTGGCACGCTCGCGTGACTGACGACGGCGAAACCGCCCGGATGCGCCGGGCGCGTATGCACGCGGTGAATCCCAAGTACGTGCTGCGCAACTATCTCGCGCAGCAGGCCATCGACGCCGCCGAAAACGGCGACCTGTCACTCGTGCACGAGCTGCTCGATGTCATGCGCACGCCGTACGTCGACCAGCCCGGCCGCGAACGATTCGCCGAGCGCCGCCCCGATTGGGCGCGCAGCAAAGCGGGCTGTTCGATGCTGTCGTGTAGTTCGTGAGCGTCCGTCGTTCTGTTCGCGACCCTGATTTGCGTGCCGTTCGTTCAAACCGCGTGACGCCGAGGACGCCGAGCATCGCCGAGGATTGCCCAGCGGCTGTTCTTAGCGATCTCTGCGAACCTCAGCGTCCTCTGCGTTACGCGGTTTAACAACTCCCGCGAGTTTTGGCTGGTGGCGTCGCGGCAGAGATGGCTCAGTCGTACCGCAGCGCCTGAATCGGATCCATCACCGAGGCGCGACGGGCGGGCCAGACGCCGAAGACAACGCCGGTGGCGGTCGCGGTGCCGAAGGCGAGCAAGATCGAATTCGGATCGACCACCGTATCCCAACCAAATTGTGCGTGCAAGAACATTGATGTGCCGACACCGACACCGATGCCGATCATGCCCCCGACAAGGCAGAGCATCACCGCTTCTGTCAGGAATTGCAGCAGAATATTTCCCGATGTCGCGCCGAGTGCTTTCCGCACGCCAATCTCGCGCGTGCGCTCGGTGACAGACACGAGCATGATGTTCATGATGCCGATGCCACCCACGATGAGCGACACCGAGGCGATACCAGCCAGCATCACCGTAAACGTCCGCGTGCTCTCACTCAGTACCGAAAGAAAGTCCGACTGACGACGGATACTGAAGTCGCTCGGCTTCTCGGCGCGAATGCGATGCGACTTTCGCAGTGCCGATTCGATTTCCGCCATCGCCACCGGCAGCGAGTCTTCGCTCGACGCGAGCACCCAGATGTCGTTCACGCGGTCCGTGCCGAAGGTATTGAATCGGCCCGTATTGAACGGAATGAGAATCTGCTCGTCCGCGTCACCAAAACCGGTATTTCCCTTCTCGGCGAGCACGCCAATCACGGTGTATTCCTTGCCACCGATACGCAGCTTTTCGTCGAGCATCGAGGCGCCGTCGGTGACGCCGAGCGAGGTCAGCGCGCCCGCGCCCAACACGGCAACACGACGGCGCGCGTAGTCATCAGCGGCGGAGATCATGCGACCGTACTGCATCTTGAAGCCGCGTACTTCCAAGAAGTTGGGAATGGTGCCGGTGATCTGCACGTTCGCATTCTTGGACTTGTACACAACCTGCAGATTGCGATCCTGCTGCAGGTTCACGGCCGTGACATTCTTCGATCGCTCGAGAATCATGTCGACATCTTTCGCGGTCAACTTGGCCGTGTTCGCGGTGCCGACGCCGCCCTGTTGAATTCGCTGCGCGTTGATTTGCAGAATGTTCGTGCCAAGCCGCGCGATCCGCGCCTTTACGGCGAGTTGCGCGCCATTCCCGAGCGCCACCATCGCGATCACCGACGCCACGCCGATGACCATACCCAGTGTGGTCAGCAGCGATCGCAGCAGGTTCACGCGCAGCGCAGCGATGGCGATGGAAAAGGTCTCGAACAGATTCACGATACCGTAAGTTATGGATCAGTCCGCTATAACAACTTCGTCCCGCACGGGGTGAGGCGGGTGACTCGGCTTGCTTCGCAGGCTAATCTACTCGTCCCATCCGGTGTCGCTCTCCCGGTGGACCTCCTCCGCACTCGTCCTGCCGCATGCGCCGTCTCCGAATCGCTTCACTCGCCGCGCTGGTTGCCTGCGCTGCCTCTCCGGCCCACCACGCGGAGGCCCAGCCCGCTTCTGCTGGCATGGTAACGCCGACACGTGTCGCCAACATGACGGCGCGACGGGGAAAAGCGCATCAGGTGAGTACACCGCCGACGATCGACGGTAAGCTCGATGAAGCGGTCTGGAAGGACGCGGAGCTCTTCGACGGCTTCGTCCAGCGCGAGGCTAAGGAAGGCGACCCGGTTACCGAACGCACCGAGGTGCGCCTGTTGACCGACGGGCAAGCGCTGTACGTGGGCGCGTGGCTTTACGATAAAGACGCCGCGGGTATTGTCGCAGGCGAAAAGGTGCGCGACGTGCTGCTCACCAACAGCGACTACTTCGCGTTCATTCTCGACACGTATCTCGATAAGCAAAATGGTTTCGTGTTCGCCACCACGCCGGCCGGCGTCGAATACGACGGGCAGGTCACGCGCGAGGGCGAAGGTGGCGCGGTGACGCAGACGGGACAAACCCGCGCGCAAACCGGCTCCATGGGCGGCTTCAATCTCAATTGGGATGGCAGCTGGAAGGTCGCGACGTCGGTTGACGAACACGGATGGTACGCCGAGTTCCGCATTCCGTTTTCGACGCTGCGCTATGGTGGCGCGTCGTCGCAAACGTGGGGGCTCAATATGGCGCGCAGCATTCGGCGTAAGAACGAAGAAGCGCTGTGGTCGTTCGTGCCGCGTCAATTCTCGCTTTACCGCCTCTCGCGCGAAGGCACGCTGGAGGGGCTTGAAGTACCAGTGAAGCGAGTCGCGACGGTCACGCCGTACGTGTTGGGATCGACGACGCGCAATTTCCTGGTCGACTCGTCGTTTCGTCACCCGGCCGAGTGGGGCATCGATGCCAAGTATGGTGTGACGCCGAGTCTGACACTCGATCTCACGTACAACACCGACTTCGCGCAGGTGGAGGTTGACGAGCAGCGCACGAATCTCTCGCGCTTTCCACTGTTCTTCCCGGAGAAACGGACGTTTTTCCTCGAAAACGCCGGAGTGTTTTCAGCGGGCACGCCGCAGGCAGTCGATTTGTTCTTCTCGCGTCGCATCGGAATCGACACGCTGGGTAACCCGGTGCCGATTCGCGGCGGCGGTCGGTTGAGCGGACGCCTTGGCGGCATGACGGTGGGACTGCTGCAGATATTCACCGAAAAGAACGGCGCGCAGGACGGCAATTCGTACTCAGTGGCGCGCGCGGTGAAGGAATTCGGGCGACGCTCACGCATTGGCGTGATTGGTGTGCAGCGCGCAACGACCGGTGACAACGCCGACGATCACAATCGCACGTACGGCATTGACGGCCGCGTGGGCGTGAACGACGCCTTCACCATTGACTGGTGGGGCGGTCGGACGGAATCGCCGGCGCGCGGCCGCGACGATTTTGCTTACAGCACTCTCGCGTCATACACGACGCGCGACTGGAACAACACCGCGCGCATTGTGCAGGCGGGACGCGATTTCAACCCGGAAGTGGGTTTCCTCAATCGCACAGGCGGTTACCGATACATCGAAACCACGTTGATGCGTCTCGTGCGCAACAGCTCGTGGACGCATGTGCGACAGTGGAATCCGCACACGTCCTTTCGCGGATACTACGGCTTGGACGGCTTCTACCAGAGCGGCCAGATTCACGTCGACATGACGGAATTCACGTTCAATGACGGAGGCCGCTTTGGACCGGAGCTCAACATTTTTCACGAGGGACTGCAGCAGCCATTCACGATCGCCAAGGGTGTGACGTTGCCGGTGGGATCGTACAACTATTCGGTGTACGGCTTTGACTGGGATACCGATCCGAGTCGGAATTTCTCGCTCACGATGCGCGGAGATTTTGGCCCGTTCTACAATGGCACGCGTAACGGCGGCCGCGGCGAGTTCCGCTATCGTCAGGGCGCGGCGTTCACCTCGTCGCTGGTGCTCGATTACAACGACGTGCATCTCGATCAGGGAAACTTCGTGCGCACGTTGGTCGGCACCCGGTTGGGCTACAATTTCACGCCGCGCGTGTTCGTTAATTCGCTTATTCAGTACAACAATCAGGCGCGCGTCTGGACGGCGAACGCCCGCTTTGGTTGGCTGAACACCGCTGGCACCGGCCTGTTCGTGGTGTTCAACGAAGGACAGGAGGCCGATGGCTACTTTGATTGGGTCCGTCCGCAGACGCGGTCGTTGGTGCTCAAGTACACGCGGCAGATCGGCACTGGCGGCTGATTCGTAACGCGCCATGTGCGCTTCGTCACGCATGGCGCGCGGGACATCCTGATCGTCCCAGAAAGTTGGAAGGAATTCGAATCCCGGTTCAACCAATTGGACGTTGGTACTGTCAGACCAGCGACCCCAGACCAGGATTCGATCGTGTTCGCTCCCGCACTCGCGCTGTTCGCGCTGATGCAGGCGTCGCCCGCCCAGCCCGCTGCCACCGCCGCCGCCAACCCCTCCGCGCCGGCCTCCCGCACCTCGGTCACGGCCACGCGCGCGGCGCAGGCGCCCACGATTAACGGTCGCGACGACGACGCCGTGTGGTCCATCGCACCGAAGACGGCGGGGTTCCGGCAGTTCGAGCCCAAAGTGAATGCGGATCCGAAATTCGAAACCGAATTTCAGGTCGCCTTTGACGCGCACAACCTGTACGTGTTCGTGCGCATGCTCGATCCGCATCCGGACAGCATCATGCACGCGCTCTCGCGGCGCGACGTGCGCGGCCCGTCAGATCAGATCAAGATCATCATCGATTCATACGATGACAAACGTTCGGGCTATGAGCTGGCGGTCAATCCCGACGGGGTGAAGCGCGATTTCTCGATCAGCAACGACGGACAGGAAGACGGGTCGTGGAACGGCATCTGGGACGTGGCCACGACGGTCGACGCGCGAGGCTGGACGGCGGAGTTCCGGGTGCCGCTCTCGCAGCTGCGTTACGCCGGTGCCGGCGATCACACGTTCGGGTTCGGCATCTGGCGCGACATTGAGCGATTCGCCGAGCGTAGCGCGTGGCCGGAGTATTCACCAACGCGCAACGGATTGGCCTCGCAGTTGGGTCGACTCGAAGGGCTCGCGCAAATCTCGAGCGCGCGTCACGTAGAGATGACGCCGTACGCGGTAACGAAGAACCTCTCGCGTCCCTCGCCGACGTCGGGATACAATCGCAATCAACAGGTGGCCGTGGGCGGTGACTTGAAGATTGGCATCACGCCGAACGTGACGCTCGATGCGACGGTAAACCCCGATTTCGGGCAGGTCGAAGCCGATCCGGCGGTGCTCAACTTGTCCGCCTTCGAAACGTTTGTGGCGGAGCAACGGCCGTTCTTCGTCGAGGGAACCGGACTGTATCAGTTCCAGCTCAATTGCTACATCGTGGTTGACTGTTCAACCAACGAGGGGCTGTTCTACTCCCGTCGCATCGGGCGCTCGCCCGCACTGCGCGGACTGTACGGCGATGCATTGACATCGACCTCAACGCCGATTGCGGCGGCGGCCAAACTGACGGGGCGCACGCAGAACGGCCTGTCGTTCGGCGCGTTGGAGGCGATCACGCCGCGTGTGAACGGTCCGCTCAATCATGCGGTCGAGCCGGGAACGAACTACGCGCTGGTGCGTGCGCAACAAGATCTGCGTGGTGGTGAAACGGGCATCAGTTTCATCGCCACGGCGGTCGATCGCTCGCTCGATTCGCTCACCTCGCCTTATTTGCATCGCTCTGCTTACGTGACCGGATTGACGCTACGCAATCGTTTCCACAAGCAGCAGTACGAATTTGCCGGGCAGTTTGCGGCCTCGCAGGTGAACGGCGACGCGGCCGCAATTGCGCGCACGCAGCGCAATTCGGTCCACTACTATCAGCAGCCGAACGACAACTCGGTGGTCGATACCACGCGTGAATCGTTGTCCGGCTATGCGGGGCAATTGAAGTTCGGCAAATACGGTGGCGGTATCACCCGTTTCGAATCGAGTATCGTGCGTCAGTCGGCCGGATTCGATGTCAACGATTTGGGATACTTGCGTCGCGCCGATATCACCGATTGGAGCACCTGGGCGGCGTTGTCGTTCCGGAACGCCAACAAGTTCTATCGCTGGGCGCAGGTGAACGGCAATCACTGGGAGCGATGGAATACGTCGGGCACGCGTCTCGACAACGCGGTGAATTTCAACGGCCACATGGGCTTCCTGAACAACTGGAACGCGCATTTGGGCGGCACGCTGGCCGGGCTCACACCATCGTACTGCGATCGTTGCACCCGCGGCGGTCCGCTGCTGCGCACGTCGCGCGGGTTCTATCCGTGGATGGGACTCAACACCGACAGCCGCAAGACGGTGTCGGGCGGCGCGTTCCTCAATCTGAACTACGGCGACGAAGGCCGATCGACGGGACAGTCATGGAGTCCCTATGTGAACTTCCGCTTCTCGACGCGCGTGCAGCTGAACGTTGGTGCGGGGTACAGCGTCGGACACAACGATTCGCAGTGGTACAACAACTACGTCGATAACGGCAACGTTACGCACTACACCTTTGCGCATCTCGATCAGCGTACGGTGTCGATGAGCATGCGTTTGAATTACACGGTGCAGCCCAACCTGACATTCGAGTTTTATGGGCAGCCGTTCGTAGCGACGGGCAATTACTCGAACCCGCGGGAAATCAGCTCCACGCCCGACGCCGATTCGTACAACGCGCGCTTCCAGCCCTACACGCTCCCGAGCGGATCCAATCTCGCGTTCCGATACACGCAGCTGCGCACAAACACCGTGGCGCGTTGGGAATATCGTCCGGGTTCCACGCTCTTCCTCGTCTGGGCGCACGGCCGCGAAGACTCGTCGAACGAGAATCCGAATCATTCGTGGAGTCGCGACTACCGCGATCTCTTCCGGTTGCATCCGGACAACACGTTCCTCATCAAGGTGGCGTACTGGCTGAATCGCTAGCCGCGGATTTCGCCAACTGCCTGCCGCGGATCACGCGGAAACGCGCGGATCCGGCGTCTCGCAATTCACACGACGCCGAGGCCGCGCGAGAATCCGATCATAAAAATGAAAAGCGCGCCGCATCGAGCCGTCGCCAGCGACCCGCACGGCTCGATCCGCGCGTTTCCGCGTCATCCGCGGCCGAGCAGTTCCTCTGCGAGCTCTGCGTTCTCTGCGGTTCAAAGCGGTTAAACGGCCCAACCGACTGCCCGCGGATCACGCGGGAACACGCGGATCCGGCGTCTCGAAATTCGCACAGCGCCTGAGCCGCGCGAGAGTCCGATCACAAAAAATGAAAAACGCGCCGCATCGAGCCGTCGCCAGCGACCCGCACGGCTCGATCCGCGCATTTCCGCGTAATCCGCGGCCGAGCAGTTCCTCTGCCAGCTCTGCGTTCTCTGCGGTTCAAAGCGGTTAAACGGCCCAACCGCCTGCCGCGGATGACGCGGAAACACGCGGATCCGGCGTCTCGCAATTCGCACAGCGCCTGAGCCGCGCGAGAGTCCGATCACAAAAAATGAAAAACGCGCCGCATCGAGCCGTCGCCAACGGCCCGCACGGCTCCATCCGCGCGTTTCCGCGTAATCCGCGGCCGAGCAGTTCCTGACGGCTCGCTCGGAAAGACGTAATTTGTTCGGCACGAATTCGCCTCGCGTCCGAACCGTCACCCGCCCGCACATGATCCGCCGCCTCTTCGCCTACGCCGCGCTCGCGTCGCTCACCGCCGCTCAGCTTCACGCGCAAGCCAAACCGCTTGTTACGCCGAAAGACCTGGGCAAATGGGAATCGCTCGGCGCCGCGCGCATTTCGCCCGACGGCGCTTGGGTGGCGTGGGGCATCGCACGAGGCAACGAGGAGAATGATTTGCGCGTGCGAGGCGGCGCCAAAGATTCCACCGCGGTCATCGCCTATGGTGCCGGCGCCGTTTTCACCGCCGACAGCAAGTGGCTTGGCTACACCGTTGGCGTTGCACCGAAAGAGCGCGAACGGCTGACCAAAGAGAAGAAGCCCGTCCATAACAGCGTCGGCGTGCGCAATCTGGCCACGGGCGAGACCATCTTCGTACCCGACGCGAGCACATTCTCATTCAGCGCGTCCGGCACGCATGTCGCCATCAGCAAGTACGCCGCAGAAGGCAAGCGCGTGAATGACGTGATTGTCGTCGACCTCGGCAAAGGTACGCGCACGTCTTTCAGCAACGTGAGCGAACTGAGTTGGCACGACAAACGCGCGCTTCTCGCCTTTACAACGCAGGCGGATGGCGGAGCTGGCAACAGCGTTCAGATCTTCGACGCCGCGACCGGTGGCAGTCGCGTGCTCGAGTGGTCGCCGAATGTCTATCGCGCACTGGCCTGGCGCGCCAAGTCCGAGGATCTGGCCGTGCTACGCACGACCGCCGACAAAGCGTTCGCTGATACGGCGCATGTCGTATTGGCTTTCACCAATGCCGCGACCGACAACGGCACTCGCGCGACGCTGGACGCCACGAACGCAGTGGGATTCCCCAAAGGTGTACGCGTGGCCGACTACCGTCGACCGACCTGGTCGAAAGACGGCAAGCTGCTCTATCTCGGAGTTAAACCGCGCGAGCCCGTGGCCGACGTCATCAAGAAGAGCGAAGAAAAGATCTCGGACGTCGAGATCTGGCACACGAACGACG
Source organism: uncultured Gemmatimonadaceae bacterium (assembly GCA_966096095.1). Lineage (GTDB taxonomy): Bacteria > Gemmatimonadota > Gemmatimonadetes > Gemmatimonadales > Gemmatimonadaceae > Gemmatimonas. Next base: position 78,710 of record CBHTUR010000011.1, read on the forward strand.
TGCACGTGATTCCGGAACAACGGAGCGCTGAGCAGCGTGATCTTCGCGCCACCACGCTGATTGCGTGGTCGATGGCGGACAATCGCGTCACCAGCATTGGCAGCGACGTCGCTGAGACGGCAACCGTGTTGGAAGGCGACAAGATGGCCACCGAGACCGACCGGAAGCCCTACGCATTCGGACAGAAGTTTGGACGACGCGATTTGGACCTCTACACGGTGAACGTCGCGACGGGTGCGCGAAGCAAGCTGCTGACAAAAGTGCGTGAGGTGTTTGCCGCCGACCCCACGGGCGCGCGAGTGCCGTGGTTCGACGGCCGAGACTATTGGGTCGCCGATGTCGCTACCGGAGCGCGCACCAATCTCACGAGCGCTCTGCGCGCAAAGGGCGCCGACTTCGTCGATCACGACGACGATCATCCGAGCGACGTCGCGAGCCCAGTCGGGTCGCCGGTTTGGTCGAAAGATGGCTCGACGCTTCTGGTGTACAGCGACTACGACATTTGGGCGCTCAACGCGAATGGTAGTGGCGGTCGAAGACTGACCGATGGAGCGCGAGAAGGATTGCAGCACCGCCTGGTTTCGTTCGTAGCGTTCAACGCACCGCCGGCCGATCGCGCCGTAGACCTGAGCAAATCAATTTACCTGTCGCTCTACGGCAAGCGCAGCAAGCAGAGCGGCTACGCGCTGCTCAAGCCGAGTGGCGAGTTGCAGCGACTGCAGCTTGCAAACGCCGCTATCGGGAGTCTGGCGAAGGCTGACAGCGCCGATAGGACTATTTACACACGACAGACCTTCGCCGAATCGCCAAATGTGTTCGTCGGCGACGCGCTGCTTGGCAACGCGAAGCCCGTGAGCGAGACCAACCCCTTCCAGAAAGACTACGCGTGGGGGAAGGCCGAGCTGATGAATTTCACCAGCACGATCGGTAAGCCGCTCCAAGCCATCTTGTACTATCCGGCGAACTACGATCCGACGAAAAAATATCCGATGATCGTGTACACCTACGAGCTGTTGTCGCAGGGTCTGAATCGTTACATCGTGCCGCGTGAAAACGACTATTACAATGCCAACGTCTTCACGCAGAACGGGTATTTCGTGCTGATGCCCGACATTGTCTTCCGTCCGCGAGAGCCCGGTGTAGCGGTGCTGCAATCGGTCGAGGCGGCGGTCAAGCAAGTGATCTCGCGCGGATTAGTCGACCCCGCCAATATCGGTCACTGCGGCCACTCGCAGGGCGGCTACGAAGCGTACTTCCTGGCCACGCATAGCCCGCTGTTCAAGACAGCCGTGGCCGGCGCGGGCATCAGCGACATGTGGAGTTTCGCCGGACAGATGCATTGGAGCTCTGTGCCCGAATTCGACCATTGGGAAACAGGGCAGTTCCGCATGCAGGTGGCGCCATGGGAAGACGTGGCGGCGATGGAGCGTAACAACCCGATTACAAAGGTGAACAGCATGCCAGCAAAGAGCATGCTGATTGAAATCGGCGGAGACGACCCCACCGTCGACATGCGCCAAGGGGTTGAGTTCTACAACTACGCGCGTCGTGCCGGCAAGAACGCCGTGATGTTGCTCTACCCGGGCGAGGGGCACGGGCTGGGCAAGAAGGAGAACGCCGTGGACTACGAGCGGCGCATCCTCCAGTGGTTTGCGCACTACCTGAAAGGTGAACCCGCCGCGCCGTGGATTACGAACGGTCAAACATGGCTGCAGCGGAAAGCGCTGCTAGACGCTAACAAGTAACGTGACGTTGGCATGACTTCGTTCGTTGGAAGCGCTGCCGTAGACACCGATGCCCTGTTTGACGTACTCCGCGCGATTCTCGGTGATCGGGTGTCGCGTGGCGAATCTGAACGCGAGCAGCACGGGCGCGGTGAGACACATTTGGCGCCCGCGTATCCGGACATGGTGGCGTACCCCATCAGCACGGAAGAGGTGAGTCGCGTGGTGGCCGCCTGTGCGCAGCACTGTGCGCCAATTATTCCGTTTGGCGTCGGCAGCTCGCTCGAGGGACAGATCATTGCACGTCACGGTGGTGTGTCGATCGATCTCACGCGCCTCAATCGTGTTGTGCGCACCAGTGTCGCCGATCTCGACATCACGGTCGAAGCGGGCGTGACGCGAAAGCAACTGACGAAATCGCTGGAGGGCACCGGGGCGACGTTCTTCATTGATCCGGGCGCCGACGCAACGATCGGCGGCATGCTCGCCACCGGAGCGTCGGGCACGACCTCGGTGCGTTACGGCACGATGCGGGAAAACACGCTCGGGCTGACCGTCGTGATGCCCGATGGCAGTGTTGTGCGAACCGGCACGCGGGCGCGGAAATCTTCGGCCGGTTACGATCTCACGCGCCTCTTTATCGGATCCGAGGGGACCCTCGGCATTATCACCGAGGCAACTCTGCGGTTGCATCCGGTACCCGATGCGATCGCGGCCGCCGTCTGTGTCTTCGAATCCATCGACGCGGCCGTGGACACCGTGGTTGCGCTGCTGCAGTGTGGCGTGCCGCTCGCGCGGATCGAGTTGCTCGACGACGTCACGGTTCGCTCACTCAACACCTTTCGATCGCTCGGTTTGCCGGAACAACCGGCGATCTTCCTCGAATTGCACGCGTTCAGCGACTCATCGATCGCCGAACAGTTGGACCTCGTGCACGAAGTGGTACACGATGGCAATGGTCGTGTGCACGCGTCGGCGACGACGGCCGACGACCGCGAGCGCCTCTGGGAGGCACGACACGACGTGTACTACGCCGGACTTGCGATGCGTCCTGGTGCGCGATCGTGGACGACAGACGCGTGCGTGCCCGTGAGTGCGTTGGCGCAGTGCATTCGCGAAACGCGAGCGGACGTCGCTGCGTCGGGACTACTGGCGCCGCTGGTTGGCCACGTGGGCGATGGCAATTTTCATCTGCTCATTTTGCTAGAGCCGGGGAACGCGCGCGAACTCGAGCTGGCGAAAGGAATCGCCATGAGACTCACCGAGCGCGCCGTCGCGGCCGGGGGCACGTGCACCGGTGAGCACGGAATCGGCATCGGCAAAATGCCGTCGCTCGTCAAACAACATGGCGACCTGATTCCACTGATGCGCGCCATCAAACGAGCGCTTGATCCGCAGGGGTTAATGAACCCCGGAAAGATGTTCGAGTAGCGCCACCCGCCGAGCGCCGGTCGGTTAGGTGAGTTCGGACTTGAGCGCCCCGATCAGTCGGTCGACATCGCGCTCCGTGTTGAAGAGATGCGTCGAGATGCGGTGTCCGTTGAAGAAGTTTGCAGGCACCACTTTGACTTGCACTTTGTGCTTCGTGCGCAGGGCTTCGCGCAGCGTACCCGATGGCACGGATGCCGGCAGCGCGTAGCTCACCATGCCCGTGGTGAACGGGCCAGGAGGCGGACTGGTGATCGTAAGCTGCGCGACGGATTGCAGCGCACGATAGGTGTAGTCGCGGAGCGCGCGATTGTGCCGTTCGATGTTCGCGAGTCCAATGGCCTTGATGTAGTCAATAGTGTCACCCAATCCGAGCACACTCGGAATGCTGCATACCCCGCTCGACGCACTGTACCCTTGTCGTCCACTCTGCAACGCAATCGGATCGATGCGCGAGCCCAAGGACGAGCGAAGATACAGCAAGCCCGTGCCCTTTGGCGCGAGCAGCCACTTGTGTCCGCTCGTGGCGTACGCATCGCAGTCGAGTGCTTTGAGATTCACGTCGATGCCACCAATGGCCTGCGCACCATCAACCACCGACAGGCAATTGCGTGAACGCGCGAGCGCCGATAGTTCGGCCACGGGCATCCGGTATCCGGTGGACGTCAGCACATGCGAAAACGACATCACGCGCGTCTGTGCTGTGAGCCGCTGAGCGAACGCGTCAACAATCATGGCCGGGTCGTGCATGGTGTTCGGGATCTTCACTTCGTCGATCACGACGCCGAAACGACGCGCCACGTAGTCCCAACACACGCGGCCGCCGGGATGCTCCTGGTCTGTCGTCAGAATGCGATCGCCCGTACTGAACGAAAGACCTTGAGCAATCCAATTCATTCCCTCCGTCGTGCAGTTGGTCAGCACGAGTTCGTCGGTCTGGCAGCCAAGGAACGCCGCCGCGTGCTCACGCACGGTATCGAGCCCCTTCTCCAGGTCACCGTAACCGTGAAGCGTCGGATCGAGCTCCAGTGCCTTCCACCACGCCATCACCTTCTCCATGACCGGTCGCGGCGTGGCCCCAAGCGATCCCGTTTGCAGGTACGCAAGTCCAGGCTCGAATCCGAAATCGTCGGCTGGAGCGAGGCCACGCATCGTCAATTGCGTCCGATTGCGACGGGTAGCTCCGCTCGCTTGAGCGAACACGGTGTTGGGCGTCGTAACGAGCGCGGCCACGGCGCCGATCGACGACAGCTGCTCAAGAAACTCGCGACGGGACGATGGCGTGGACATGGCGAAGAGGGCGAGAGGCTTGTCGACGGCTGCGTCAGACTCCATATGTACGACGCCTATGAGCACTCGGGAAGAGGATCGAGAGCAGCCGAACGCGACAGCGCATGAGTTAACGCGTTGGCATGCGCTGCCGAGCGCCGATGCAATTGCCGCAGCCGCGCGCGATCGGATCGGCGCGGCAGCGCGCGAAGCAATCGCACGCGACGCTCGGTTTACGATCGTACTGGCCGGTGGTGCGACACCGCTGACCACCTACCGCCTGCTGCGCACGCTGGACACCGACTGGTCGAAATGGCACGTGTACTTCGGCGACGAACGCTGCGTTCCGCGCAACGACTCCGAGCGCAACGACCACGCGATCGACGCGGCATGGTTGAACCACGTTCCGATCGTCGGCGCCCAGGTGCATCGGATTCCCGCCGAGTTAGGGTCGCTCGAGGGCGCCACGGTCTATGCGCGTGCGTTGGCCGGTATTGGCGCCTTCGATCTCGTACTGCTCGGACTCGGCGAAGACGGTCACACAGCGAGCTTGTTTCCAGGGCACCCGCTCGGCGTTGACGCGGATGCACCCGACGCATTGCCAGTCAACGATGCACCGAAGCCGCCGCCCGCGCGCGTCACGCTGAGCCTCGCTCGGCTCAGTCGCTCGAAGGCGTCGCTGTTCCTTGTGAGCGGTGAAGGAAAGCGAGCCGCGGTGCATGCTTGGCGACACGGAGCTAGCATCCCGGCCGCGCTGGTGCGCGCCGAACACGGTGTCGACGTGCTGATTGACGCCGGGCTACTGACAGATGACCGCGCGATTACTTCACCAGCGGATTGAACCAGACGCCATGCGGCGCGATCAGTGCGTCGGCCGCCGAGGGACCCCAACTTCCACGCTCGTAGGGCAGCACGGCGTCGTGATCGTTCAGCACCGGGTCGACCGCGCTCCACGCGGCTTCGACGGCGTCTTCCCGCGTGAAGAGCGATCCATTGCCCACCATAGCATCGCGCAGCAACCGCTCGTACGGTTCTTCATCGTGCGGCTGCGTATCCATTAGCGACAGTTCGCGCTGGTCGCCAATGAAGATGCCGCCGTTCCGCTTCACACGCGCCGCGAGGGCAAGCTCGGCATTCGGGGCCAGCCGAATGCGCAGATAGTTGTTGCGACCGTCGGCCGGCCGCGAATCGGCGAACAGTTGCTGCGGCGGTGCCTTGAGTTGCACGAGCACTTCGGCCGCCGTATTGGCGAGATACTTACCGGAACGCAGATACCACGGCACGCCTTCCCAGCGCCACGAGTCGATGTGCAGCCGCAGCGCACAAAAGGTTTCGACATCAGAGTCGGCGGCGACGCCCGCTTCCTGCCGATAGCCCGCATACTGGCCCCGCACCACGTCGGCGCGCGAGAGTGGGCGAAACGCCTGCAACACGTCGGCCGTCTCCCCATGCACGGCGCCAAAGCCGCGATAGGTCGGTGGCTCCATGGCCAGCAGCGCGACAATCTGGAACAGGTGATTCTGCACGACGTCACGCAAACAGCCTGCCGTTTCGTAAAAGCCCGCACGCGTGCCGACGCCAAAACTCTCGGACATCGTTACCTGCACACTTGCCACGTAGTTGCGATTCCAGATCGGTTCGAGAAACGAATTCGCAAAGCGGAAGTACAGGATGTTCATGATCGCTTCCTTGGCCAGGAAGTGATCGATGCGAAAGATCGCGTCGTCCGGAAACACCGACCGCGCTACCTGATTGAGCGCGCGCGCACTCGCCAGATCCCGACCGAACGGCTTTTCTACGATCACGCGCGCGTCGTGGGCGAGTCCGACGGCGCCGAGTCCGCGAATCACCGTTTCAAAGAGCGCAGGTGGAATGGCGAGATAGTGCGCGGGGCGCCGCGCCGCGCCCAGTCGCTGCTTCAACGCCGCGAAGGTTGCCGCATCGTTGTAGTTGCCGCTGACATACGACAGCAAAGCAATCAGGCGCGTAAATGCGGCTTCATCGTCAATCGGTCCCGTCGCGGATACACTGTCGCGCGCCCGCGCGTGCAACTGTTCCGTTGTCCACGCCGAAGCCGACACGCCGATAACCGGCACGGTAAGCGCGCCCTTCTTGGCCAGTTGATACAACGCCGGAAATATTTTCTTGTGCGCAAGATCGCCCGTCACTCCGAACACCACGAGCGCATCGGACTTCGGCAGGCCGTCCGCCAACTGATCCATGCTTAGCGCGCTCCCGATGGCTTCTCGACGTGTCCGCCAAACTGTTTCCGCATGGCCGAGAGTACCTGATTGGCAAACAGCGAACCATCGCGGGAGCTGAATCGCTCCTGCAACGCGGCACTCAGCACCGGAGTGGGAACAGCCTCATCGATCGCGGCGGCAAGTGCCCAGCGGCCTTCACCCGAATCGGAAACGCGGCCGCTAAATCCTTCAAGCGACGGATTATCGTGCAGCGCGTTGGCCGTCAAGTCGAGAAGCCATGATCCGATCACGCTTCCCCGTCGCCAGAGCTCGGTGATTTGTGCGAGGTCGAACTCGTAGCGATAATGCTCCGGATGCCGCAGCGGAGTTGTTTCAGCGTCGGCTTCGTGTTCGCGTGAACCCGCATTCGCGTGACGCAAAATGTTCAATCCTTCGGCGTAGGCAGCCATCAGTCCGTATTCAATGCCATTGTGAATCATCTTCACAAAGTGGCCCGCGCCGGTTGGCCCGCAGTGCAGATACCCGCGCTCCGCTGTGTTCGGCGCGCCAATCCGGCCGGGGGTACGCGTGGCCGCTTCGAGTCCGGGCGAGAGGGTGGCAAAGAGCGGATCCAGATGCGCGACGATGTCCGATTCACCGCCGATCATCAGACAGTATCCGCGGTCGAGACCGTACACACCCCCGCTCGTACCGCAATCGACGTAGTGAATTCCGCGCGCCTTGAGCGTTCTGGCGCGCCGCAGATCGTCGTGGTAGTAACTGTTGCCGCCGTCGATGATGATATCGCCAGGCGAAAGGAGCGCCGCGACGGAGTCGATGGTGGCATCGGTCACGGCCGCCGGCACCATGATCCAAACCGCGCGCGGCGTTTGCAACGCTGCGACGAACTCCGCGAGCGAATGCGCTCCCGTCACGCGCTCGGTGACTGCCGCATCCACCGCCGCGACATTGACATCGTACGCGACGCACTCGTGTCCGCCTCGCGCCAGGCGCTTTACCAGGTTGGCGCCCATGCGCCCGAGTCCAATCATGCCGAGTTGCATCGCGTGCTCCGTTCAACGCGGAAAGGTATCGCTCGACGCCGCCGAATCGCCGTCGAGCGCTATTGGGATGCTGCGGTCGGTGCTGATTAACGCCATCCGACGAAGATGGACCGAATCGGCCGCCGCAATGATCGCGGTGGGATGCTGCGCGTCGGACAGGGATCGCTGCAATTGCGAGAGTCCACCGCACACGTACCGGTTGCAAATGTTGGCCCGCCAGTCGCGGGGCAAATTGCAACCCGTTGGCGTGTGATAGACGCACGACCCGCGGTAGTGACGCTCGGGGAGGTAGCTCGCGTACGTGGCCAGCATCGCGTCCGCATCAACAGCCGGATGTTGCGCTCGCACGCGTACCAGCGACTCCGGTCGCAGAAACGCATGATCGCGACCGGCGGTGCAACACTCGCCACGGCACGTTGAACAACTGCGCGCGACCACAGCACTTACCTGCGCGGTGTCATCAAGGGCCGACTGCGGCGCGTCTTCTTCGCGGATCGGCTGCGCAAGGACCCCGTCAATCACGTCGCGCAGCCGCGTGAGAAACAGTTCGCGCGTGTCGCTCGGCAGGGGCACCGTTTCCCGCGTATTCGCCGGCAGCATGATGACCGGCAGCGCTCTCCCGTCAGGCTGTTCTGCGGCGGGGAATTGCTCGTCCGCGATCCGCTCCGCCTGCGCCTTCATGCGCGCATTGCGGGCGCGCTGGGCGGCGATGGGAGAGCGGCGAAAGACCATCCGCACAGTCTAGCGTTCGGCTTCCGTTTCCGCGATTGCGCCGAGCGGCGAGCGAGGGACCGGTGAACGCGGGACCGGTGAACGCGGGACGAGCGACCGTCGCGGTCGCTACATGCGCATCATGAACGAACGTCCACCGCGCTGAAACCGCGGGTTGACCACGTTGTTGAACATCGACCCGAAGGTGTAGCTCAGACCGACGCTGCCGAAGTAGCTATAGCCCGATTGCAGCTGCCGCTGGCGCACTAAAATGTCCTCGTCCGCGAGTTCGCCGCGCGCAATGTTGAGCTGATCGCGCTGCAGCGAGTAGGACCCAAAGACGTTGAATTCCAAACCGCGAACGATGCGCCACGAAACACTGCCGTCGACGCTGGCGCGATATTTCTTCGGATCGTCGAGATACTGTGAGGCGCCGACGCCAACGCTCAGCGATCCCCATTTCTGTCGCGCTTCGGCGGACGCGGTCAAGTCGTGCACGGGTCGCGTCTCAGTGAGTTTGCCGTAGATAGTCGTCGAGTCGTAGCGCAAGTCACGCAAGCCGATGCCGTAACGCACGATGAGCTGGCGACGCGTCGATTCCTTGTACGGAAAGAGATCCCACTCGATCTCGGGAAATGCTTGCGTCAGGGACCGATAGTTTTCGTACTTGGACGAATTCAGGTCGATCATCAGTCCGGCCGACCAGTGCGCGGAGATGGACTTCGCCGCCAGCGCGTTGGTGCCGTACGAATGCTGGTAATTCGAGATCGTACCCGACGACAGCTTGTATGAGTTTTGCGAATATGACGCGTTGAATCCGACGCTGAGCTTCCATTGTTCCGTCACGCGTCGGGCTTGCGCGTCGCTGAAAACATTCGAGTTGGTGTAGTTCGCGTCGCCGTTGGCAAAGGTGTTCGCGCTGATCGAGTACACCCACAAATTCCAGCGGTCTTTCGTACTTTGTACCGACGCTACCGGCGCGCCGGTCGCCGCCGCTGCCAGCGTCAGTTGCAAACGACTCGCAACCGCCGTCGACCGCGCGTATCGCAGTAATCCGAACGCGAACGTGCGTGCGAGTTGGCGGCGAATCTCGTCATCCGTGTCGCCCTGCCGCGTGTTAAAGACGACCGAGTCGCGAAGGCCGGCATACTGATCCTGACCGTCAAAGAGCACGGTGTACTGTCGGCCATCACTGCCGGTGGCCTGCGCGGTCACCAATACATGTACACCGGCGGCTTTCCGGTCGCGTACGAAGTTCACCCACGTAATCTCGGTGCGAAAAAACTCACTGTCGCATCCCATCGACTCGCAATCGAGAAAGACTCGCACCAATTCGTCAGCGGCGCGCGTTGTCGGCGGTGGGGTGGGCGACTGTGCGTTGAGCGTGGAAGCCGCGCTCAGAACAAACACCAACGTCCACAGTCGGCGCATAGGAGGGGTGGGGCAGGAGGGAAGAAATCTTGACCGGGCGCGCCGGGGAGGGTCGAGCGGCCGGCGTTCAGACACCGATACGGCCGTCGGTGTTGCAATGATTCAAAACACCCGGCTCGCCAAGGGTCGCCGCGTGCGCACGTGAGCTGGAGCTCGCAGGCCGAGCATCCTTACGCGGTCCGAGTGACCAGCCAGAGCCCGGCAAGGCATACGCCCACGCCCAACACCCGCGTCAGCGAGATAGGCTCACGGAAGGCGAGCACGGCGACGCCCAACAGGACCACAGAGAGAATCGCGTTGGCTGTGATCGACACGTTGCCGATCGACCATCCGGCGCGATAGGCGAGCAGAAATCCAATCTCCACCAGCACAGCGCCGAGCGCGACAAAGAGCGTCGACGAGTTGAGCGTGGAGAAGGCGGTGCGCCATACGACATCGCGCGCGAGCACCGGAATCGTGGCCAACGTCATGGCCGTCGCGGCGATGTACGCAGCCAGTGTCGCCACCACCGGATTCGCTCCCGCCGGCACGGAGCGCTGACCAAGATGGTACAGCACATTGCCAAGTACCACGACCAAGATCGGAAGCCAGTTCATAGCCGATGGCGAGAGGGAGAAATGGTCAACGCGCGAACGCGAGACCGTGCTGACGCAGCGCAGCGGTCAACTTCGGTATCGCGCTCGGCCCAACGCCGTGCCACGACAGCACCTCGCGCTCTGAAAATTGGGCGAGTTGCTGCGGCGTGCAGACACCGTGGTTGAGCAACGCACGCTGCGCCGGCTTACTCACCGTTGTGAGCTCGGGGCTTAGCTGGCTGTAGTCAAAGCTGGCAACCATCTGGGCATCGCAGGGCGAAGACATGAGTTCGGAAGAACGCTTTGGTGAATGCCAGTGCGCGCTCAGTTGCGCGCTCAGTCGCGATGACGGGTAAGGCGCAAAGTGAGGTGTCGCTTCACGTCAGTCCACTCGCTGGCGAGAATGCTGTACATCATGCTGTCGCGCACGGTGCCATCGCGGCGGGCCTGATGATGACGAATGGCACCGTCGAATTTGGCGCCGATGCCGAGAATCGCCTTCTGCGACGCGAAATTGAAATTGTCCGTGCGCAGCCCGACCACCGCGCAGCCGACGGTCTCAAAGGCGTGCGTCAAAAGCAGCAGCTTGCACGTCGTGTTCACGTGACTGCGCTGCCAGCTTGCGCCGTACCACGTCCAGCCAATCTCCACGCGATCGACCGCCGGAACGATGTCGTGATAGCGCGTGGTGCCCACCACACGATTGCTCGCAAGGTCGCGAACGGCCCACGGCAACATGTGCCCGTCTCGCTGGCCATCGAGGGCTTTGGCGATGTACGCCGCCGTCTCGCCCGGCGCGGGTACCGACGTGAACCACAGGTTCCACAGCTCGCCGTCCGCTGCGGCGTGCGCGAGCGCATCGTGGTGCTCTGCCGTGAGCGGTTCGAGGCGAATACCGTGGCCTTCAAGCGTGACGGGGACAGTCGAGATCATCGCAGACGGGTGAGGGACGCATCAAAACTGATGACGCGCGCGCGTCGTGTCGACTATCTTGCCAGCATGTCACGAGCATTCCTGCGCGACGACGCCGAAGGCGAGATGCCGCGGCGCAACTATCATCTGCCAGATCGCGCCGATCCGTCGTACGATCGCGTGGCGGCCGAGGCGCTGTTGGAAGCGGCTCGCGTGGGAGAGACGCAGCTCGCCGAGCGGGCTACTGGCTACTATTGGGGCGAACCCGCGCTGCGCCCACACGTTGAAGCATTGTTGGCCGACGCCATTCGGCTCGGCGATGATCGACTCGAACAACTGGCCAAGCGCTTTCTGGCGTAGGCGGCGCCGACATTCGACGCGCGCCTACGCCAGTTGAGGCGATCAGGGCACCGTTTTCGCCACCGGCGCCGTCTTCGGATCCACGAGCGGCTTCCGCTCCTTCAGGTGTTCTTCCATCTGCAAGCGCGGCACGCCGTCCTTGAGCCATTCCGGCGCGGGCTGATCACGCAGGAACGTGTCGAACCACTCGGTCATGCGCAGGTTGTAGTCTTTCTGGTTGGCTGGTCGCGCCAATCCGTGGTTCTCGCCCACGTACTCGAGCAGCACGACGTCCTTGCCGAGTTGGCGCAGGTGATTGTAGTACGTAATGCCTTGGTTGAAGTCCACCGCGCCGTCCCGATCGTTGTGCAGGATCATGAACGGAATGCTCAGATTCTGCGCAAAGTTCTGCGGCGAATTGCGCATGTACGCCTCGGGCACGTCGTTCGGGCCGCCCGTAAAGCGACCTTGGCTCGAAATGAAAATCGACGCGTCGGTGCTGCCGGAATTCCAGTACATCGAGCCAAACATCGACACCATGTCAGTGAGCGGTGCGCCGGCCACGGCCGTCTTGAAGATCTTTGTTTGCGTCGTGATGAACGTGGTCTGATAGCCGCCCCAGCTATGGCCCTGCAAGCCGACGCGTGCGGTATCGATCAAACCAGTCGCAATGGCGGCCTTTACTGCGGGCACCACGCACCACACCGCGCTCCGGCCCGGATCGTTCACGTGGTACACGATGTCCGGCTTCAAGAACGCGTAGCCGCGTGACGTGTACACGCTCGGATTGCTGTAGCGCGTCGCGTTGGGCTCGGTGTAGACGTTGAACTCCTGGCTCAGCTTCTCGTAGATGTAGGTGAGCATCGGATACGTTTTGCCCTGCTCGTATCCGGCCGGGAGATACAACACGGCCTGATGCTTGCCGCCACCGTTGTCGCACTCATAGTCGATCAGGCGCGCGCCCGGCGTCCAGGCAATGTCCTTCTGCTGCGGGTTCGCATCGGTCAGACGCCGTTCGTTCTTGATGCCGTCATCGGCCGCGTAGAAGTCAGGATACTTCACCACTGTTTGCCGCGCGAAGACCCAGGTGTTGCCATCACGCGCTTTGCGGTAATCGACTTTGTCGTCTTCGTACGTGACGACCTTCGCGCCGCCCTTGACCGGGTCGATCTGCGACAGCCCTTCTTTCTTCGTCCACTCGCCGTATGTCTCCATGTAGAACGGCTTGAGTGGATCGATGATGCCGCGATCACGCGGATCGCTCAGCACGCGCGACTGGTAGCGAATCTGATCTTTCTTGCCATTGCCCGTCACGTTGATGGCGGTGCCCGCGCCGGTCACTGGCAGCTTCCACAAATCCCAGTTGTCTTTGACGTAGACGTTCGCGCCGTCTTTCGACCAGGCAACCAGCGCGCCGCCGATAGCGGGCTTCACTTGATTGTGATCGTCTTCGGTGTCCCAGAACTGCGTGGGCACACCCGCCGAAATCACCTTCGTGGCGCCGGTTGCGAAATCGTACGTCTTCCACTCACCGCTGTCGTAGTACGCGTACTTGCTGCCGTCGGGCGAGAAGTTGGAGGCGCCAAATCCGCCACGTCCGCCGCCGCCACCTCCGCCGGGCACCTTCGCCTGCACAAGTTTGCGCTCGCCCGTTGAGACGTTCACGGCGTAGATGTCTCGATAGGCCAGTCCGACGATACCTTGCATGCGTTCGTACGCGCTGACGTCAGTGCCGATCGCCCATGTGTCCTTGGGGCCGATGGCCACGCTCCGCACTTTGTCGTCGGCGAGCTTGATCGCTTTGCCGGTGGTCATGTTGTACGACGCGAGATAGCTGAACGCCTTGTCCTGCGCTTCCTGCACCTGCTGTTGCGCTTGCGGACGCGGATCCTTCCAATGCCAGAGAATCAGGCTTGGCACTTCCGCATCGGTTTGCGGCGCGGCCGCCACCTGCCCGGTGTTGCCAGCGCCGGGTGCCACGCCACCCGGATTGGGCGGCGTGAATCCGCCTGCGTTGCGCGGACGCGGGGGACGCGGCTCACGCAATCCGAAGTAGATCACCCCTTCCTTGTCGCCCCATTCCATCGCGCGATCGGCGCTGACGACGAAGTTGCCCATGATGCCAGACGTCTTGCCGGTAATCTCGTTGATCTTCGACGTCGCGAGGGCGGCGTGCGAAATGGACAAAATCGCCACATCATCGTCGCCGCCGGCGGTGTCCGTCACGACGCGCATCACGGCCAGCGCATCACTCGAATCACCCCAGGTGAGACGGCGATAACTCGCTTTCTTCACGTCGAGCGTGCGCATGACACCGCTCGAGAGCTGACGCAACTGCAAGCTGTTGCCCGCCTGATCGGCCGTCGCGATCGACACGGCGAGCCAATCGCCGGAATCGTCGAACGCGTACTCCGCGACGTCGCTAATCGGCTGCGGTGTGCCGCCGGTCAAGTTCACGAGCTCCAGCGTGGTGCCAGTTGGCGTCGCCGGTGCGGCCGGCGCCGCGCCTGCCGCACGCGGCGCGCTGTGATGAATGGCAATCCAATCGCTCTTGTCGCCGGCAAAACGAAATGCGCGCACGTTTTCAAATTCGCGCTTTGTGCCGTCGGCAAGATTCACGATCGCGAGCTTGGGTTGCGCCGCGCCGTTCGCCGCGGTCGCCGCCGGAGCCGCGCCACCACCGCGTCCGCCGCGTCCACCACGACCCGCCGCTTGCGCACTGCTCGCGAACTCGAGAAACGCAACCCATTTGTTGTTGCCGCTGATGCTGACGGTGGGTGTGCCACCACCGCCACGTCCGGCACCTCCGCCACCACCCGCGGCGTCACCGATCGGGAAGCGCATTTCCTTCGCGCCGGCCGCCGTACCGCGGACGATCACTTCGGCATCGCCTTCGTTCGGCGCAAGCACGTACGCGAAGTACTTGCCATCGTTGCTCAGTGCGGGCGTTCGAATGCCCTTCCAGCCGAGCAGGTCGTTGACGGAGAGTTGGCGGCCAGCTGAAGCAGGCGGCGTCCACTTGGACACCGGCTTGTCATCGCGAGCACCAAAGGGGAGCGCGGTCAGCGGATTGGCTGGCGCGTTGGCAGCCGGTCCGCCGGCCGCATTGCCGCCGCCTTGAGCGGACGCCGAGAGGGCGGCGAAGCTGAGAATCACGCCGGTCGCGCGTGACCAACGCCGGGCGAGCAGTACCTGTGACATGGGAGGGTCGGGTAGAGGTCGTCGAAGGACGCTGCCTACGCTACCACTCGGCCGGGGCGCGCGAAAGCCACGCCCCGGCCGGTCCCACCCCATTCAGCCTGCGGAGCTAGTAGCGCACGGAAAATCCGAGCAGCGGCACACCTGGAAACTTCATCGAGCTGCCGCCAGGATCGATCGGCAAGCCGAATCCGAAATCGACCGCAAACTCTTCGCTCAGCGCTCGCAGGCCGTAGGTCGCGAAGCCCGTGAGATCGCTTCCCGACGTGTCAAACCAGTTTTCCGTTAGCAGTGCGATGTGTTTGGACACGCGCGCCTGACCGCCCAGCGTGATCACGGGCGTTGAGGTGAAGCGGTTGCCGATGTAGCCGAAGCCCGTGCCGAGCGTGAGGTTGTTCTCACGCGAGCCCAACGTGCCAACGCCGTAGAGCAAGCCCATCGACTTGCGCGTCTTCTCCGAGTATGGCACTGATGCCAGAAGCCCTCCCACGGCGAGCTTCACCTGCGACGCATTGACTACGGTGTACTTGGGCAGCAGGTAAATCACGTTTTGCGTGAGGTCGATGCCTGGTATGATTGTGCCGCCGACGCCCAACGTGAAACGGTCGGTAACCCCGTGCGCACCGCTCAGCAGGAACACCCAGAAGTCGGAGAAGTAGTTCTCCCCCTTCCGCAGCGGAATGGCGGTTGGCGAGAAGAACAGACGCGTGGCGTGCGGATTCTCAAGCCACAATTCTCCGTTGCGGACGGCCGACGCTGGATACACGCGTACCTCGCGCACGGACGTTCGCGCAATCGTGGTCGATGAGGTGCTGGATCGAACCCGAATCGAGTCAGCGCTGATCATGCCAATCTGGCCAACGACTTTCGAGCCGTCGCTCAACACAAAGCGATACACGCTGGTGCTGTCGTTCAACCGCAGCGAGTCCATCGAGACGCGCTGCGCCGCCGCCTTCTGCGAGAGAAGCGTACACGTCAGGATCGCCGCGAACGCTCGTGAGCGCCAATAGAGTTTCGACGAATCAGTTTTCATACAGCGGCTCCGGCAATTAAAGGTGATTGAGCGGTGCTTCAGGCTACTCCGCCCGCGTGCGGAACGATATCGGTCACGTGACGTAGGCGCGGGGCGATGTCCGTCGGCCGACGCGGTCTGCGGGACGAATCCTGGTGCACCGTGCGACCTTGAAGAGTGGCGTCGGTCAGATCGACGCGTGAGATTTGCTGCACCCGCCCATTATCGCGCTCTCCGGTCCTCTCCATGAAATCTGCCATTCGCGCCGCAGCGGTGTCATTCCTGGTCGCGCTGCCGCTGCTCGCCTTCGCCACCCGCAGCGACGCACAGAGCGCGACGCGTACGTCATCTGGCGGAGCCGCCTCCGCCACGCCGGCACAGGCGACCGACAAATACCTCTGGTTAGAGGACGTAAGCAGTCCGCGCGCGATGGCGTGGGTGAAGGCCGAGAACGCCAAAACGACGGCGGTGCTCGAAAAGGATCCGCGATTCGCCGGCTTCTACAAGAGCGCGCTGAGCATGGCGCAAGCGAGCGATCGGATTCCCAACGCCAGCTTTATCGGTGGAAAGCTCTACAACTTCTGGCAGGATGCGTCGCACGTGCGCGGCGTATGGCGCAGCACGACGCTTGAGAGCTACAAGACTGCGACGCCCATCTGGAACACCGTGCTCGATCTCGACGCACTGGCGAAGAACGAAAAGGCCAACTGGGTGTGGCACGGCGCTGATTGTGTGCGCCCGGCGCAAACGCGCTGCCTCTTGTACCTGTCGGACGGCGGCGAAGACGCCGTGACGGTGCGCGAGTTCGATCTCGTCACGAATAGCTTCGTACGCGGCGGATTCTCACTGCCGAAGGGCAAGCAAAATGTGGCATGGATGGGAACCGACACGCTTCTGGTGGCGCGCGAGTGGAGCAAGGGAGAACTGACGGCGTCGGGTTATCCGTACATTCTGAAGACCCTCGCGCGCGGACAGCCGCTGACCGCCGCAAAAGAAATATTTCGCGGCACCAAGTCCGATGTGCTCGTCGCGCCGGGAACCTACGACGATGCCACTGGCCATCGGGTGAGCATTGCCACGCGCGCCGTCAACTTTTTCGAATCGGAACAACATCTGCTGCGCGCCAAAGATCTGGTCAAGCTCGCGGTGCCAGCCAAGTCTCAGATTGTCGACCTGATTGACGGACAACTCATCATCCGACTCTCCGATACCTGGACGGCCGGAAAAACAATCATCAAATCGGGCGCGTTGGCCTCGTTCGACGCCGCGGTTGCGGCGCGCACGCCAGACGCCCTCGCGCCAGTCGCGATCGTCGAGCCTGGCCCTCGCGAATCGGTCGGCGGCGCGTCGGCAACCAAGTCGCGTCTGCTGGTGGCGATGACGGACAACGTCAAAGGCCGCGTCTACACGTATTCGCGCGCGTCCACGGGTGCGTGGACGCGAAAGATGCTTACGCTTCCCGAAAACGTGTCCACCAATCTCGGCAGTGCGGACGCCGCAAGCGATCTGGCGTTTGTGAACGTCACCGGCTACCTGACGCCAACGAGCGTGTGGCTGACCGATGCGTCGGCCGCGAGCGCCTCGACGGTGAAGTCGCTGGCGCCACGTTTCGATGGATCCCGCAGCGTTGTGGAACAGTTCGAAGCGACGTCGAAAGACGGTACGAAAGTGCCGTACTTCATTACGCATCCGAAATCGATGAAGCTCGACGGCACGAATCCCACCATTCTCACCGCCTATGGCGGCTTCGAAGTATCGATCACGCCGTCGTACGATCAGAACGCGGGAAAGCTCTGGGTTGAGCAGGGCGGCGTGTTCGTGGTGGCCAACATTCGCGGCGGCGGCGAGTTCGGCCCGGCGTGGCATGAAGCAGGACTCAAAACCAAACGACAAGTCATCTACGATGACTTTGCCGCGGTCGCTCAGGACCTCATCGCGCGCAAGATCACCTCGCCGCGTCATCTCGGCATCGAAGGCGGTTCGAACGGTGGGCTGTTGATGGGCGTTGAGATGAATCAACATCCCGATCTCTTCAACGCGGTGCAGATCGCTGTGCCGCTGCTCGACATGCTCCGCTACGAACAGATTGCGGCTGGTGCGTCCTGGGTGGGCGAATACGGCAGTGTGAGTAAGCCCGACGAGCGCGCGTTTCTCGAGAAAATCTCGCCCTATCAAAACCTGCGAAAAGACGTGAAGTACCCGACACCCTTCATCTGGACCACCACGAAGGATGACCGTGTCGGCCCGCAGCACGCGCGCAAGCTGGCCGCCCGCATGAGCGAGTACGGCATGCCGTATCTCTATTACGAAGTGATCGAAGGTGGACATGGTTCTGGCGCTAACGCGCTACAGCAGGCACACACCACCGCCCTCGGCTACACCTATTTCGCGCGACAACTGATGGACGGCGGGAGAGTGCAGTGACCGCAGCGCGGCTGAAAACAGCCGCGCTCGTGTCGTGGGGTTTCACTCTCAGCGTGATCACGCCGGGCGTAAGTACCGCGCAGGCGAGTGCCGTGCTGTCCGCGGAGTTCGTGGCGAAAACGATGCCCACGCCAAGCGTGCACGCGTCGACGATCGCCGAAGGGCCGGGCGGCGTTATGATTGCCTGGTTCGGCGGATCGCGAGAAGGCGCCGCCGATGTCGGCATTTGGCTGTCCCGCACCAACAACGGCGTGCTCGGAGCGCCGACGTTGGTTGCGACCGGCGCGCAATCGGGCGGATCGCAATTCGCTTGCTACAATCCCGTGCTCTTTCGCTCGCGCGACAACACGCTGCACTTGTTTTACAAGGTCGGTCCTCAACCCGCCAAGTGGTGGGGAATGCACCAAAGCTCTCGCGATGACGGAAAAACGTGGTCGGCGGCCGAGCGACTTCCTGACGGCATACTTGGACCGGTCAAGAACAAGCCGCTGATGCTGAAAGATGGCACGCTCATCGCGGGCAGCAGCACGGAATCGACCGACGCTGATCCGCGCTGGCGCGTGCACTTTGAGATCTCGCACGACAACGCGAAGACCTGGACCATCGTACGTCCCGATTCGAACGCGACGAGTCAACAGATCGATGCCATCCAGCCGAGTGTGTTGACCGGCCAGGATGGACAGTTACTGGCCGTCGGACGCACGCGCTCCCAACGCGTGTTCGTCACGCGGTCTCGCGATAATGGCGCGACCTGGAGCGCCCTTTCGCTGACGGACGTTCCCAATCCGAACGCCGGCACCGATGCCGTCACGCTGCGCGATGGCCGTCAGCTGCTGGTATACAACAACAGTACCACGTCACGCACGCCGCTCGTGCTTGCGCTGTCAACCGACGGCGTGAGCTGGCGTATTGTCGAAACACTCGAAAGCGCACCCGGCGAATATTCCTATCCCGCCATCGTTCAAACGCGTGACGGATTGGTGCACGTCACGTACACCTGGCAGCGCACAAACATTCGTCATGTCCTCATCGATCCGCGACGTATTCACTGACATCCTTGCTGCCGGAACCGCGCTGTTCTGCGCGCTGAACTTGCCCGCCTCCGCGCATTCGGCGCTGTCGAGGGTTGTGCCGGCGCCGTCAGTCTCAGTGGTGTCGGCCACGAAATCGGCGGTTGCGTTGAGTTGGAGCAGCGACGCGGCCGGTACCAAGTCGGTCGTCGAGCGCAAAGTGCTCGGCAGCGCGTGGCCCGCGCCTGGTGCAACCGCACCCATGCCCGCGTCAATCGCAACCGTCGACGGCACCAGCTTCAACGACAACACGATCGCCGCATTTACCACCTACGTTTATCGGATACGCGCGCTCAGTTCCGCCGGTGCCCCCGGGCCCTCATCGAACGAAGTGATCGTTGGGCCGCCGCCGGTCGGATTCAGCAGCGTAATTGCCGCGCCAACGGCTATGCAGGCTCATGATCCTTCGCAGTTTGCGAACACGCTAGGCATGGCGTTTGATAGCAACGGTGACCCGATGTTGGCGTACGTTACCTATGACTTGAACAATGACGGCGAGAATCCAGACACCGACCTGTCGGTGATGACGTGGAATCGGGCGCGCTATCGCTGGAATGCGCCGGTGAGCATCGATACCGTTGGCAACGTGTCGCGGAGCGGCAACAACCTGTCGTTCAGTCTCGCGCGCGACGAGAGCACGGGGCTCATCGGTGTGCTATACCTCAAGGAAGACCACGAATTGAAATTCGCGACGTCATCGGACGGAGGCGCGACCTTCCGGGCGACGAGTGTGCTGAAGCGTGGCGCTGAGGAGTCGGGACTCGCGTCGCCTGCACTCGCATTCGCCGCCGGTCGTGTGCACATCGCCTTCGCGGAAGGCACGAGCGCCGTGCAATACCGCGTTGGCGCAGAAGGGACCGCGCCGTCAACCTGGAGTGCAAAGTCGGCCCCAAAAATTCCTGGTGCGAGCGAATATCGCGGCGCCTGCGTGAACGTGGGCATCGACGCCGCGGGCGCGGCGGGCGTGACCTACTGCATGAGCGCGGAGAGCGGCTACAATCTGTTACTGGGCTGGTGGCGTCCGGAATCGGGGAGCGTTACGAAAATCGGCGACAGCAACAACAAACAGAACGACGACCCGGGCATTGCGTTGCATGTGAACGGCTCCACCATCGCGGTGGCCTTTCTCGGCGCGCGCGACGAGCAGTTCTTTGCTGATCATCACTACTGGTTCACGCGCTCGGCTGACGGCGGCAAGAGCTTTGGTCCGTTGGTCGTCGTCGCAGACGACGGCGCCAACGCGATGGGCTCGCCCTTGTCAGTCGCGGTGGACAAATCAAATCACTTTGCGATCACCGGCAATGTGACTGGCGGCAGCGAAGGCAACGTGAAGTGCGGTCAGCCCAAGCTCATGCGCTCGACCGATGGTGCGGCCTGGACGACGTGCGCGCCCGACACCAAGGGACTGCTTGGCGCCGGCGATCCGATGTCTGCCGTTGGTGCTTTTGCCGCGAACGACAAGTTGTACATCGCGGTGAAGACGAGACAAAGCGCTGGCGCGCTCGCGCCAGGCATTGTCCTCTGGCGCGAGCGGTGACGACGCGCCAACCCGCTTACGGCTGCGCCGATGAAAGGCGCTGTGCGTGCGCGGCGGGTTTCTCCGCCACGGGGTTGGCATTGTAAGCCGCCGAGCCACCCGGCGGAATGCTGAGATAGCGCCAACCTGCGCCGCAGAGTGCATGCGCGACATACACGATTTGTCCGACATGATAGCTCGCGTGTGCGAGCGAACGGTGCAGGGCCTCGTGCACCGTGAGTGGTTGGCGTCGGATCGTGATTGACGACATCAGGTCGGCATCGGCGAGCGAGTCCAGCGTGCCAAGGACCGCCGTCCACCCAGCATTCCACTTGGTCATGAGTTCGTCGCGCGAAACGTCGCGCAGCGAGAACTCTTCTTCGCGCTGGCGCCACGGCTTTTCTCCGTCATCGGTGAGAAAGTCCGTGAACCGCGATTGAAAATTGCCGGCCATGTGCCAGCAGATAATGGCGATTGAATTGCCGTCGCCGGGACCTGCTACGCTCAGCTGTCCGTCGGGCACTTGGGCGATCGCGCCTTCGGCGAGCGCTTTGTAGCGGCGAAACTCGTCGGCGATCGACGCGATCAGCGCGCGTGACATCGAAGTCTGCTCCTCGGAATGATGCGAGTTTTGTTTGGGCGAGCGAGAGAAAGCGAGCGAGTGGTCCGCCAACGAACACCGACCAGTCAGCAACCAATCACCAGGCATCCACCAACAGGATGTCCGTTGGTTTCAATCGCGGTCAATGGGCCGACTGCAGGCGGCGCGGAGCGGATCGATGTCACCACGCGGGCATACGTCGTCATGGCGAAAAGAAAATCGCGTGATCGCGATCACATCAACGTGACGGAATATGGGAATATTTGGTCATATCGGTGTGTCGCAGGCGGCGCCCGAAAGAATCCCGTGATCCGTAACACAGCGGAGGTTCTCGCCTTCTTATATGTACAAATCGCCATATAGGCATTCTGGAAAGGCCGCTCCGCGGCGTTCGCCCTCGCTCAATCGCCCTCGTTCAACTGCGCATGACTGCTCCGAGCCCATCCATCGTCGCGACTGCCTCCCGTCCGCTGCAACGGGGGCGCCGCCGCTCGGACAAGAAGTCCCGCTGGGACGCGCTGCCGCTCACGCTGTTCATGACGGCACTGACGATCATCAATCTCGCCGGTGCGTCCTACTATTTCGCGCCAACCACGGCGCGCCCCCGCCATCCGTTCCACGCCTTCCTGAAGCCGTCGGGCACAGTCGGACAGACCGCCGGGATTCTGGCGTTCGTGATCTTCGTCTTTCTGTGGCTTTATCCGCTGCGAAAGAAGGTGCGGTCGCTCGCCTGGACGGGAACGCTGGCGCGATGGCTCGATGTGCATGTGACAACCGCGATCGGATTGCCGCTGTTGCTGACTATTCACGCGGCCTGGCGGGCCGACGGCGTGATCGGACTCGGATTCGGCGCCATGTTGGTGGTGTGCGCATCGGGCGTGATCGGACGCTATCTCTACGTGCGCATTCCGCGCGCGCGCTCAGGCGTCGAGATGACACGCGACGAGCTGTCGACGTTGCGGAGTACCCTGATCGACGAAATCGCGGCCGGCCTAAAGCTGCCAGTCACCGAGGTGACCAAGGCGCTCACTCCGCCTGAGCGCGCGCGCGCCACCTCCGTGCTGCAGGTGCTTGAGCGGCTGCTGCTCGACGATATCCGTCGCGTGAAACGCACCCGTCAGCTTTCGCGTGAGTGGGCGTCTCGTCCGGGCGCGGATCCGCGCGCCATTGCCAAAGTGGTGAAACTGGCGTCTCGAGAAATGGCGCTGGCCGATCAGGCGTCGATGCTCGATGCGACACAGCGCGTGTTCCGGTACTGGCACATCGCGCACATGCCGTTTGCGCTCACCGCTCTCGTCGCGGTCACCATCCATGTGGTGGTGGTGATTGCGATGGGGGCCACGTGGTTCTACTGATGCCACGCCGTCAGCGCACGGCCACGCGGACGGGATGACGCATGCGTCCGCCCGCACCGGCCCGCGGCAGCCCTCGCGCCTGTTGGCGCGGTGGTGGTTCTGTGCGGTGCTGCTCATGCTGAGCACTCCGCATCGCGCGTCGGCGCAAATCTCTCCGGGACCGCTCTCGCGCGCGCACAAGGCGCTCGAGGGCGCGGCCAACTGCGCGCAGTGTCACTCGCTGTCGCGCGCGCCGATGTCGACGTCGTGTCTGAACTGCCACAAAGACGTGAAGTCGATGCTCGATGCCAAGCGCGGCTATCACGCGCGCCTTCCGGCCGCGCAACGCCTCGAATGCGCCAGCTGCCATCCCGATCACGCGGGCGCGGATTTCTCGCTGATCGCGTGGCCGGGTGAGAATCGAACGCGATTCGACCACCGTCAGGCGGGGTGGGCGCTGGACGGCAAGCACGCCGACGCCAAGTGCGAGAGCTGTCACGTCATGAAATTCCGCACCGCGCCGGTTGCGGCGCTCTCGAAGCGCGTAACAGGTACGCCGTGGATCGGACTTGAGAACACATGCGCGAGCTGTCACCAGCGCGACGACGCACACGACGGCGCGCTCAAAGGCGGCTGCGAGAAATGTCATGACGCCAAAACGTGGACGGCGGCGCCCAAGTTCTCTCATGCCGATGCTCGATACCAGCTTACCGGCAAGCACACGAATGTGAAGTGCGACGCGTGCCATCAGAACGCGCGCCTCGCCCTCAAAGTGAACGCCGACGGAGAGAAGCGATCGCTCTTTCGTCCGCTCGCGTTTGGCAAATGCAGCGACTGCCACGCGGATCCGCACAAAGGCCGCATTCGCGAGACCTGTACGACCTGCCACGAGACGCTCGGCTGGGAGTCAGTGAATAAACGCGGCTTCAATCACAATGCCACGCGCTATCCGCTGCTGGGCAAGCACGCGATGGTCGCGTGCGCGAGCTGCCATGGACGGGCGAACGAACGCCCGACGCCGACGTTCAGCGCGTGTGCCAGTTGCCACGCCGATTCACATCGTGGTGAAGCGGGCAAGTCACGCGACTGTGCTTCGTGCCATCGCGTCGAGGGATTCGCGCCCGCGACCTTCACGACCGTCGAACACGCCGCCACCGCGTACCCGCTTGAAGGCCGCCACGCGACCGTGGCGTGCAGCGTGTGTCATACCACTGAACGCGCGACCCCGACCACCACGCCGGGGACGACCGGCATCGTGCCGTCGAAAGGCTATGTGCGCCTCAAGATGCGCGCGACATCCTGTGCGAGCTGCCACCTCGACGCGCACGCCGGCCAAGCCGCAGTCCGCGCAACCAACGCTGGTTGCGCCGCGTGTCACACCGTCAACGGGTTCGCCCCGAGCACGATGACGGCGGCGTCGCATGCATCATTCCGCTTCGCATTGTCCGGTGCGCACGCCACTACCGCGTGCGCGGCGTGCCACAGCACCGAGCGCAAGGGACTGCCGCCGATCGCGGGCGCAGTCGGCAAGGCCAAGTTCGCGTTCGCTCTCGCTGATACGGCGTGCGCATCATGCCATGTCGATCCGCATGCGGGGCGTTATGCCGTCGGTGGTACCCGCGCATCGCTCAATTGCAGCAGCTGCCATAGCACCGGGAAGTTCCGCCCGTCGATCATAACCACCGATGCACACAAAGCACTCGGCTACGCGCTTGAAGGCGCGCATCGTAGCGTGCCCTGCGCCGAGTGCCATCGCGAGCTGAGCGCGCCGGGCGGCAGAAGCACACTCAAACTCGCCGCCGTCGGTACGCCCGCGCTGCCGTTCGCGCAGGCGCGTAGCACGGCCTGCACCACGTGTCACGTGGACGTGCACAACGCGCAGTTCGCTCGCCGCAAAGATCGAGGGTCGTGCGAGGGCTGTCATACCATCGCGCATTTCAGCGGAGCTGATCGCTTTGATCATGACAAACAAACCAAATTCGCACTCGCTGGTGCGCATGCGAAGGTGGCCTGTGCGCGTTGTCATGGCGTGATACCGGGCTCCAGCAGCGCCACGCCAGAGTCGGCTCGTCGCCAGTACGCTGGGATATCGACCGCGTGCGAGTCATGTCACGCTGCGAAACCGGCAGAGGCGCGATGAGACGGAACTGGCGACGGATGCTGGCAACGGTGACACTGATCGCGGGCGTTTCTGCGATCGGTGCCGCGCAGCAGCGCCCAACGTTGCCGGTGGCGGGATCGCCCGTCTCGTCGACGGCGAAAGTGTCGACCAGTCCCACTTCGTCTGTGTCGTCGCCGCACGGTCCCGAGTTGCGCGTGGCCTGCGCGAACTGTCATCGCGCCGATGGATGGAAGCCGGCGCGCTTCGGACCCAACTACAAGCACGCCGAGAAGACCTTTCCGCTGAATGGCGCGCACGAGCGCACGGCGTGCATGTCCTGCCACAAGACGCTCACGTTTCAGGGCGCATCGACCGGATGTGCCAGCTGTCACGCCGATTCGCACAAAGGCGAATTCGGCACATCGTGCGCGCGCTGCCACAACACCCGCAGCTTTGTCGATCGCGGGTCGGCCGTGCGGACGCATCAGGGCACACGCTTTCCGCTACGCGGCGCGCATGCGATCGCGACCTGCGAGGCGTGCCATGCACCGACGGCCGCCGGTCAACCGCAGTTCGCCGCGCGCTCTACCACGTGCGAGAGCTGCCACCTCGCCACGTTCCGCGCCACGCGCTCCCCGAATCACGAAGCCGCGCACTTCGCTCGTGACTGCGCCACATGCCACACGATTTCAACGTGGAGCGGCGCGACCTTCGACCACAACACCACCAAGTTCCCCCTTACCGGCAAGCATCAGGTTGCGACCTGCGCCGGATGTCATGCTGACGGCGTCTACGCCGGCCGAAGCACGAGTTGCAACTCCTGTCATGTGGCCGACTATCAGGCCGCGCGTGAGCCGCGCCACGACGTGGGTTTCCCCACAAATTGCGAGTCCTGTCACGCGACCAACGGTTGGAAGGGTGCGAAGTTTGATCACCAGACCCTCACGAAGTACCCGCTCACTGGTCGGCACCTCGCCGTCGAGTGCAAGGCGTGTCATACATCGGGCGTCTTCCGTGGCCTGCCGTCGACCTGCGCGAGCTGCCACACCAACACCTTCAACGCCACCACGGCGCCCAATCACAAGACCGTCAGCTTCGCGACCGCGTGCGAATCGTGTCACACCACGGCGGCGTGGCTTGGCGGACAGTTCGATCACAACACCACGCGCTTCCCGCTCACGGGTGGACATCGCACCGCGACGTGCGTCAACTGTCACGCGGACAAAGTCTATCGCGGCAAGCCAACGACCTGCGTCAGCTGTCACCAGGCAAAGTTCAACGCCACCACGAAGCCCGATCATAAGGCCGGCGGATTCCCGACGACCTGCGAGACCTGCCACACAAACGTGTCGTGGACGCCAGGCACGTTCAATCATGATGCAACGCGCTTCCCACTGACTGGGGCGCATCGCGCGACCTCCTGCGTGGGCTGTCATGCGGATGGCGTCTACCGAGGAAAAGCGTTGGCGTGCGCTTCCTGCCATCAGAGCAACTTCGATCGCAGCACCAATCCGCATCACGG
The DNA here is from genome assembly GCA_966096095.1 of uncultured Gemmatimonadaceae bacterium. Classification (GTDB taxonomy): domain Bacteria; phylum Gemmatimonadota; class Gemmatimonadetes; order Gemmatimonadales; family Gemmatimonadaceae; genus Gemmatimonas. Next base: position 105,124 of record CBHTUR010000011.1, read on the forward strand.
CCCGGCAGGTTTCGCCGCCACCTGCGAATCGTGCCACACCACCACGGCATGGGCCGGCGGTCGCTTTGATCACAGCAGTACGCGTTTTGCGCTGACCGGCAAACATGTGAGCCAGACGTGCATCGCCTGCCACAACGATCGCGTCTACAAGGGGAAGCCCAGCGCCTGCGCAGCGTGTCACCAAACGAAGTACGACGCGACGACCGATCCGAATCACCGCCAACTCGGATTCCCAACCAACTGCGAGAGCTGTCATACCACCAATCAGTGGGAGGATGGCAAGTTCGATCACGCGGCGACGCGATTCCCGCTGACGGGCGGGCACTTGGCCATCACCTGCAGGGGGTGTCACGCCGACGGGGTGTTCAAAGGCAAGTCGATGACGTGCGTGAGCTGTCATCAGAGCAAGTTCGACGCCACCACCAATCCACATCATGCGGCGGCGCGCTTCGCGACCGCGTGCGAAACGTGCCACACGACCACCAGCTGGCCCGGGGCGCGCTACGATCACAACGCGACGAGCTTCCCCCTAACGGGTAAGCATGTCACGCAGACGTGTTTGGCCTGTCACTCTGATCGCGTCTACCAGGGCAAGCCCACCACCTGCATCAGTTGTCACCAGGCCAAGTTCGACGCGACCACCGCGCCGAATCACAAAGCGTCAAACTTCCCAACTACGTGTGAGAGCTGTCACTCCACGTCGAGTTGGACCAACGGCGCGTTCGATCACAATGCCACGCGCTTCCCGCTGACCGGCGGCCATCGCGCCGTGAGCTGCGCGGGGTGCCACGGCGACGGCGTTTACAAGGGCAAATCGCTGCTCTGCGCGTCGTGTCATCAAGCCAAGTTCGACGCCACCACCAAACCAAGTCACCGCGCGTCGGCCTTCCCGACGACCTGTGAAACCTGTCACACGAACGTGGCGTGGACGCCGGCGACCTTCGATCACAACACCACCCGCTTCCCGCTCACCGGCGGTCACCGCACGCCGACCTGCGCGCAGTGTCATGGCGACGGCGTGTACCGCGGCAAATCGCTGCTCTGCGCGTCGTGTCATCAAGCCAAGTACGACGCCACCACCAGACCGAGTCACCGCGCGTCGGCCTTCCCGACGACCTGTGAATCGTGCCACACCAATCTGGCGTGGACGCCGGCCACGTTCGATCACAACACGACCGCGTTCCCGCTTGTCGGAGCGCACCGTGCGGTGAGCTGCGTGGGCTGCCACGCGGACGGCGTGTACAAGGGCAAACCGACGACGTGCGTCTCCTGTCATCAGGCGAAGTTCGACGCGACCACGAGCCCCAATCACCGCACGTCAGGATTCCCGACGAGCTGCGAAACGTGTCACACCGCGACCGCGTGGACCCCCGCGACGTTCGATCACAGCACCACACGATTCCCGCTCACCGGATTGCATCGCACGGCCACCTGCACGCAGTGTCATGGCGACGGCGTGTTCCGCGGGAAGACGATGCTGTGTGCGGGTTGCCATCAGACGAACTACAACGCCACGACGAAGCCCAATCACGCGCAGCTGGGCTACTCAACGTCGTGCGAAAGTTGTCACACCACTGCTGGGTGGACGCCGTCCACGTGGAGTCACGCGGTGACCAAGTTCCCGCTCACCGGCGCGCACATCGCCACCGCGTGCCTCGCGTGTCACAGCGACTTGGTATACCGCGGCAAGCCCACGACCTGCAGTTCGTGCCATACAACCGACTACAACGCCACCACTAATCCCAATCACAAAACGGCCGCGTTCCCGCTCACGTGCGAAAGCTGCCACACCACCACCAAGTGGCTCGGCGCGGTCTTCAATCACGACCAGTGGTTCCCGATCTACTCGGGTAAACACCTTGGCCGCTGGAACACGTGCGCCGATTGTCACGCCAACAACGCGAACTACAAGGAGTTCACCTGTCTCACGTGTCACACGAAGTCGAGAACCGATAGTCAACACCAAGGTCGGTCCGGATATTCGTACACGAGCCCAGCCTGCTATTCGTGTCACCCGCGAGGATCGGCGGGATGACGGCGTTGATCATAGCTCGCGTCTCGGCGCTCCTGCTGTCGGCACCCGTCGGCATCGCGCAAGTCAGCGCCACACAACCGCCGGTGAAGCCGCCGGCGACCACCGGAACCGCGCCAGCTAAAAAGCCGGTACGCAAGACCGCGAAACCGGTCGCCCCGCCGACGGCGTCTCCGCCGGCGTCCTCGGCGACAGTTGCGAAGCCGGTTGCGAAGCCGGTTGCGAAGCCGGTTGCGAAGCCGGTTGCGAAGCCGGTCGCGGACAGCGCCAAGGCGGTTAGCGCGGTGGTCGATACAACGCCCAAAGTTGCGATCGACCCGAACGCGCGCGTGCAATTCACTACCGTCACGTACTTGAGCGGGGAATCGATCTACCTCGACGCGGGCACCGTGCGCGGACTGCACGAGCGGTCGGTGGTCGATGTCGTGCGAAAGGACTCAGTCGTCGCGCAGATCGAAGTGCAGTATGTCTCTTCATCGCGCGCCGCCGGGCGCCTGCTACGAGGTGCGGCGGTTGTCGTCGGCGACAGCGCGCGCTACGAGCGCGTCGTTGAAGCCGCCGCCGTATCGAGAGTGGCCGATGGCGCCACCACTTCGGCGGCGCGCGATTCGGGCGAGGCCGCTGCAGCGGGGCGCGCGACCTCATCGCGTCGCAAACCGCGCACGCTCAACGGTCGAATTGGTCTCCGCTACATGGCGCTGCAAACGGGCACGACGGCCGCGGGTCACGTGACGCAGCCGGCGGTCGACCTGCGTTTTGAAGGGCATCGGATGGATGGCTCGCCCATTGGCATCATCATCGATGCGCGCGCTCATCGTCAGACGACCGGCGCCGGCCGTACCGATGGCAGTACGCGCGTGTATCAGACGATGCTCGAATATCAGAGCGCGGGCGCGTCGCCCATGCGCGTGCAAGTGGGTCGGCAGCTTTCCGCAGTACTGTCGCCGATTGGCTTCTTTGACGGACTCACCGTCGAGATGGATAGCCGGCATTGGCGGATTGGCGGCGTCGGCGGCACGCAGCCCAACTATATCGACTTCTCGCCGAGCGCTGAAATTCGCGAATACGGCGGGTATGTGCAGTGGCACAACGCGACTGGAGCGCGCACACTCTTCAACGCGACGCTCGGCGGAGTTGGGTCATACACCACGGCCGGCATCAATCGCGAATTTGCGTTAGTCAGCACGATTCTGGTCAATCCGCTCGTCTCGCTCTATGCCACGCAGGAGATCGACGTCAATCGCGGATGGAAAAAGGACGCGGAAGCGGGCAAGTCGATCGTGCCCACGTCGACCTTCGCCACACTACGCGTGGCGCTCGGTCGCGCGGTGTCCGTGCAGACGGGCTACGATAGCCGCCGCAGCGTTCGCCTGTATCGAGACTTTCTCACGCCGGACATCGCGTTCGACGATGCGCTGCGACGCGGCTATTGGGGAGGGCTCGCGCTGAACGTGCCGCACGTGTACATGAGCGCCGACATGCGCACGAGCGACGGTTCGAGCGTCGGCCAGAATCAGTCGAACACGGCGAACATCACAATCAATCGACTGTCAGCACTCGGCATTGGCCTGCGGGCCCGCGCCACCAGCTATCGAGGGCCAACCGTCACCGGCTTGCTGACGTCGGCCTCGCTGGAAATCAATCCATTTGGGCGAATTCGCATCGAGTCCACGTTCGGCAAACGCGACGATCGCCGCGCCTCCGAAGGGATGATTCCCGCGCGCACCACATGGGTCGGATTCGATGCCGACGCCGGCATCGGTCGGTCGTGGTATGTGATGGGCTCGAGCTATCGCGAGATTGGCGCGACGGATCGACTACTGCAGCAATACGTGGGGCTCAGCTGGCGCTACTGACGCAGCGCGCGGGACACTGACCCGATGTCCCGCGCACGACTCTTTGACGTGAAGGAACAACTTTGATGAATCTGCTGGTGCTGGTGGCGTTTGTGCTGATCACGGCGGTCGCGATGTACTGGAAATCGCGACCGCGGATTGCGCACGAGCGCGAAGCCAAGCTGGTGCTCAAGAAGAACGTGCAGTCGGGTACCAATGAACCACCATCGCTGCATCCGCTCATCGATGAGTCGCTGTGTATCGGCTGCGGTTCGTGCGTGGCCGCCTGTCCGGAACAACCTGAGCATTCGCCGCTGGGGCTCGTGAACGGCAAGGCCGTGCTGATCGATGCGCCACACTGTATCGGACACGGCGCGTGCCGAGCCGCCTGTCCGACCAACGCGATCGAGCTCGTGTTCGGCACGGAAAAGCGCGGCATCGACATTCCGGTACTCTCGCCGAACTTCGAGACCAACGTGCCGGGCATGTTCATCGCCGGTGAGCTGGGCGGCATGGGGCTCGTGGCGAATGCGATCGACCAGGGCAAAGCCGCCGTCGCCGAGATTCGTAAGCTGCGCGGCATCGGCAAGGGTGAACGGCTCGACGTAGTCATCGTCGGCGCGGGGCCTGCCGGCTTCGCGGCGACGCTCGCGGCCATGGAAGCGAAGCTTCGATTTCGCACCATCGAACAAAATTCACTGGGCGGCACGGTCTTCAACTTCCCGCGCGGCAAGATCGTGATGACGCGGCCGGTCGATCTGCCGCTTGTGGGCACCGTCAAGATCGCCGAAACGAGCAAAGAGAAGTTGCTGGAGTTCTGGCAGAAGATTGAACGCGAACATCGCGTCACGATTCACTATCACGAGCGGCTGGAGATGGTTACGCGCGATGGTGACGGTTTCATCGTCAAGACCACGGTGGGGGAGTATCGCGCGCGCGCCGTGCTGTTATGCCTTGGACGGACGGGCACCCCGCGCAAGCTCGGTGTCGAAGGCGAAGAGCAGCAAAAGGTGGTGTATCGGTTGCTCGATCCGCACGAATTCGCAGGCAAACACGTACTCGTTGTGGGGGGTGGCGATAGTGCGCTCGAGGCAGCGCACACCATCGCCGAGCAACAGGGCACCATGGTGACGCTGTCGTATCGCGAGAAAGCGTTCACTCGGGCCAAGGAACAGAATCGCGCGAAAGTGGAGCGACTCTCGCGCGAGGGGCGGCTCAAGGTGTTGTACGAGTCGCAGGTGAAGGCCGTGCGCGAACCGCACGTCGAGATCGATCTCGGAGGCGAGATCGTCGAAGTCCCCAACGAGGCGGTGATTGTGTGCGCCGGTGGCATTCTGCCAACGCCGTTCTTGAAGGAGATTGGAATTCAGGTCGAAACCAAATTCGGCACCTCGTAGGCGCACCTGTGTGGTGCCACATGAACGGACAACCCGGACAGTCAGCTGGAGCGGCGATGGCAGGAGTGAACGGCAGCACGAGACAGCGCGCACGCGCTGCAGCGATTGGTAGCGTGACGTTCGTATTCGCACTAAGCGTCGCCTGCGAGGGGCGCGGTGCTGACGCCAGCAAGAAACCATTGAGCGCGATGCAAATCGGCGCGGCGGCCGGGCCGGCCGATGCATCGGCGGGGCCGCCGGCCGATCAGCTGCCGCCGGGTCTCACCGCCGTGGCGGCGGCGCGGCTCGACAGTGGCAACGTTGCCTTCCGCGCGCGACAGTACGCGCAAGCGCTCGCCTACTATCGCGCCGCGGCGCGTGACGTGCCCGAGCATCCGGCGCCGTGGTATGGCGTGTTCATGGTGGCCAGTGCAACGAACAACCAACCGCTGGTGGATAGCGCGACACAGGCCATCGCCTCACGACAAGGTGGTGGGGATTTGCTCAACAACGGCATGGCCGACAATCATCAGGGCGGCTCGACGCCCAGCGGACTGCCGGCCGATCATCCGAAGGTGAAGGCCGGCCAGACATCGAAAATCCCAGTGCCCTGATCGCCGATTTGGCGCGATTTTGTTCAGATGACTAAGACATCGACTCCAGTCGTACGCTGTCCGTCCTGCGGGAAAGCCGCGAGCGGCAAATTCTGCAATCACTGTGGCGCGTCGCTCGCACCGCCGCCTCCCATTGAGGCCACCGCGACGGCCTCGTTCTCCCCCTGGATGGCGTTCGCCGCCGCCGCGATTGCCGTCATCGCCTTCATGGCGGGCCGACTGAGCACGCAGGGGTCGACGCCGAGCGGTTCGGGAACACCGTTGGCGGCCGCTGGCCAAGAGGCGCCGTTTGCAGCGAACGCGGGTGGCGGCGGCGCGGCGCCCGACATCTCGACCATGTCGCCGCGTGAGCGCGCTGCACGGCTCTATGATCGCATTATGCGATACGAGGAAGAGCAGAAGACTGACAGTCTTCAGGTGTTCGCGCCGATGGCGATGGCTGCGTACGAGATGCTGGGCGCTGAGTTCGACATCGACGCGCGCTACGACTACGGACGCATTGCTACGGCCGCCGGGAAGTACGACATCGCGCTCGCGGAAGCCGACACGATGCTGAGCAAGTTTCCCAATCACCTGTTGGCGCTCGCGTTGCGCGCGCGAACGCAGACGGCGCTCGGCAAATCTTCCGAGGCAGGGAAGGCCTGGAAGCAATTTCTTGAAGCGAAGGATGCGGAGCTGAAGAAGAACTATCCGGAGTATCAGAACCACGCGGGTGATATCACGGCCGCGACCCGGCTCGCCGGCGGGAAGTAGCGCGGGTCCCGCCGTCGACCCTCCGGCGTCACCGATCACCCCTGCCTATTGCGATCGGGCCCACATGTCGGGCCCGATTTTGCTTTTGGCAACCATTCGGCCGCCGATCCGTACTAAACTCCAAGTCGTCCCTCCCGACCTAACGCCTTGGAGCACTGTTGTGAGCCTTCGTCGCCTTGCCCTGTGTTGCTGTGTGTTGACGCTGACCCTGTTCGCCGGGTCGCGCACGCTTGCCGCGCAGTCCACGTCCGATATCATCCGCGGCCGCGTCACCGGACCCGATAGCCAACCGATCCCCAACGTAGTGGTGAAAGCCACCTCGTATAGCGGCAGCGTCACGAAGACGGCCCGCACCGATCGCAAAGGCAACTTCACCATCATCTTCGTCAACGGCGAAGGTGACTATTGGATGGAATTCGCGGGCATGGGCTACGCGCCCAAGCGCTTCGAGATCAAAAAGGTTGGTGATGAAGAAGTGATGCTCGCTGATACGCGCTTGGCCTCAACGATCACCACGCTTGATCAGGTGAACGTGACGGCCAATGGCGCGCGCGCGCTGACGAATCGCAACGGCACCAACAGCGACGTTGGTGGCGGTGATCGGTCGCTCACGACGGGTGCAGCGGTGCCGCCGGATCAAGCGGGCAATCTTTCCGCGATGGCGGCATCGATTCCAGGCATCCAGCTCATTCCTGGCATGGACGGCGCATCGGATATGTTCTCCGCGCTCGGCTTGGGCGGCGACCAGAACAACACGACATTCAACGGCCTCGGCTCCGGCATCAGCACCTTGCCGCCCGATGCGCAGGTTCGCCTGTCGTTCAACCAGTTCCCGTGGGATGTCTCGCGTGGCGGTTTCAGCGGCGCGCAGATTCAGATCTCGAGTATTCCCGGCTCCAACTATTCGTTCCGCAACCAGACGGGATACGGTACGGCGCCCGAGCTGCAGTGGACCGACGAAAACGCCGACAGCACGGGACAGAAGTCGACCACGCTTCGTTATGGTGGCAGCGCGCGTGGTCCGATCGCGATGGACAAGGCGTTCTACAACGGCGCGTACTCGTTTCAGCGTCGCTTTGCCGACGCCCTGACACTGCTCAACGCGAGCCCGGTTGGATTGGCTGCGGCCGGCGTCGCGGCCGACTCGGTGTCGCGCCTGCTGAGCATTCTCAACAATCGGCGCGTGCCGGTGTCGGTCGCGAATGCGCCGAGCCTCAACGCCACCGATCAGTTCAGCCTGCAGTCGAACATCGACCTGATGCCCAGCTCGTCGGGCACCGGTCACTCGTTCACGCTCGGCACCAACGGCTTCTATAGCCACACGCAACCGACTCTCGGTGGCTTTGGCAGCGGCAGTTTGCTCACCACCGTGCCGTCACGCACGAACAACAACGAAGTCATCGTCGGAAGCGCGTCGCTCACGCACTCCAACTATTTCTGGTTTGGCGTGCTGTCGCAGAGCACGCTCGGCGTGTCCTCGCAGCGTGTCGCCAGTTCGCCGTTCCTGTCGTATCCGTCGGGCACGGTGCGCGTCAACTCCACGCTCGAAGACGGCACGAGCTCCATTCGTTCGTTGTCGTTTGGCGGCAGCACGTCGCCCTTCACGCAGCGTTCGCAGGCCGTCGCGATTTCTAATTCGCTGTCGTGGTACAGCAGCAACAACAAGCACGCCATCAAACTCACGTCGAATCTGACCCGTGAGCACAACGTCAACGACGTGAACAACAACCTCCTGGGTTCGTTCACGTTCAATTCGCTGGCCGATCTCGAAGCCGGTCGCCCCGCGAGCTATACGCGCACGCTCAACGCCATCAAGGGTGCGGCCGATCAGATTTCCGGCGGCATCTCGCTTGGTGACGCGTGGCGTCCGACCGCGCGCGTGCAGGTGCAGTACGGCCTGCGCCTCGACGGCAACAAGTTCCTCTATCGGCCTGATAACAACGCGGCGGTGCAGAACGCGTTCGGCATCAATAACAGCACGGTGCCCAACAAGCTGTATCCGAGTCCGCGCGTCGGTGTGCAGTGGACATATGGCAACGCACCGCAGGTCGCCTTCGTGCCGGGCGCGGCTCGTCCGCCGTTGGCGGTGATTCACTTCGGCGCGGGCATCTTCCAGAATGTTGGCCCGGCCGGACTGATCAACGGTGCGGTGGTGAATACTGGCCTGCCCAGTTCAACGCAGTCGATCGCCTGCGTTGGTGATGCAGCGCCGTCGCCGGCTTGGGAAAACTACCTCACGAATCTGGGCTCGCTGCCGAACACGTGCGCTGACGGCACGTCGGGCACCGTGTTCTCAACGCTCGCGCCGAGCGTGATGGCGTTTGATCGGAATTTCGAACAGCCGCGCTCGTTCCGGACGGCGCTCGACTGGTCGAGCCCCGTGCTCGACAATCGCTTTGTTCTCGGCGCACAGGCGGTGTACTCGTGGAACATGAATCAGCAGGCGCAGATCGATTTGAATCTCGACGCGACCACGCGCTTCACGCTCGATAACGAAGGTGGCCGACCGGTATTTGCGCCGTCGACCGCGATCTTCCCGACGACCGGCAGCATCGCGTCGGCGGCCACGCGTCGGAACGCCGCATTTCAGCGCATGACGCTGCAAACGAGTGATCTGCGTTCGGCGTCGACGAATTATGTGCTGAAGCTCGTGCCTGTCACGGCCAATAAGTACCTCAAGTGGCAGTTCACATACTCGCTGCTCGATGTGCGCGATGAGTTCAACGGTTTCAGCAACACCGCCAGCGATCCGTTCCGTAAAGAGTGGGGACCGCACCTTGCCAGCGGACGCCATCAGTTCCAGCTGACGTGGAGCAGCTTGCCGCTGTTCGACCTCATGTACTTCAACGTGGCGGTCGGCGTGAAGTCGGGGCAAAAGTTCACGCCGCTGGTTTCTGGCGACGTGAACGGCGACGGTGGCTTCCTCAACGATCGCGCGTACGTGTTTGATCCGGCCACCGCGTCCGACCCGACGCTGCGCAGCAGCATGCAGTCGCTGCTCGCGACGGGCGCACCCGCGGCGAAGGAATGTCTGCTCAAGCAGCTCAACTCGCTCGCGACGCGCGGCAGCTGCCAGGCGCCATGGGTCTCCTCAACCAACCTCAACATCAACTTCAATCCGCAGAAGCTCGGGTTGCCGAAGCGTCTGACGATCAACCTGTCCTTCACCAATCCGCTCGGCATCGCCGACTTGTTGGTGAACGGCAGCAAGAACGCGAAGGGTTGGGGACAGGAAATTCCGCCCGATCAGAGCTTGCTCTTCGTGCGCGGCTTCGATCCGGTCACGAAGCGCTACAAGTACGAAGTGAATCAGCGCTTCGGCAGCACGCTGCCGCAGCAGTCGGTGCAGCGCACGCCGGCCTATGCGAGCCTGAGCTTTGGATTCGATATCGGCGCACCGCGTGAACGGCAGTTGCTCACGCAGCGCCTGGACCAGGGTCGTTCGCGTCCCGGCACGAAACAGACTGCACCGAATCTCAAGGCGCTGGGCTCGAGCTCGATTCCCAATCCGATGGCGATGATCCTCACGCAGCAGGATTCGCTCAAGCTCAATCGCAAGCAGGCCGACAGCCTCGCGTCTATGAGCCGTCGCTTCACGCAGTTCGCGGACTCCGTCTGGACGCCGGTGGCCAAGTATCTCGAAACGGTGCCCGACCACTATGATCGCGATGCGGCCTACGACCACTACGTGAAGGCACGCGAAGCCACGGTTGACTACCTGCTCAAGGTCGTGCCCTCGGTGAAGAACGTGCTGACGGGTTCCCAGCGTCGGAAGCTGCCGTCGCAGATCGTGAACTACCTTGATACACGTGTGCTCAAGTTCCTCCGTTCGTCGAGCGCGGGCGACATCAGCCCCTTCATGTTCCGCTAGCGCTATCGCCCCAAACTGACTCGGCGCCCCCTGGCAACCCTGCCGGGGGGCGCCGTGACAAATAAGCTGGTTGGCACCATCCTTCCGTTTCGCCTCTCCCCAGTCCTTCCCCGAGAGATTCCCATGAAGCACGCGTATTCCCTCACCGTGGCCGCGTCGCTCGCGCTGAGCGCGCAGTTCGCGATTGCGCCGACGCTCGCCGCGCAGCCAAAAGTGCCGGTCATGGCGCTCGCGCCGGTGGCGGCCAAAAGTGTCGAAAACTTCGGCGCCATTCTGAACGTGCGACAGCTGCCGAATGGCGGTGTGCTTGTGAACGATGCGGGCCGTCGTCGTTTGTGGATGCTCGATCCGTCGCTCGCCAAGGGCACGATTGTCATCGACTCGACGCCCGGTGGCACCAATAGCTATGGTCCACGCCCGTCGCCGCTGATCTCGTACTTGGGCGACTCATCGCTCTTCGTCGACGCCGCCTCGAGCTCGTTGCTGGTGATCGATCCCAAGGGCGCTGTTTCGCGCGTCATGTCGGCGCCCAAGCCGAGCGATCTGAATTTCCTCGGCAACGGTCAGGCGTATGTCGACGCGAAGGGACGCATGGTGTATCGCGGCGGCTTGAGCATCACCCGCTCGCGCGCACTGAATCCGGGCGAACGGCCGGCGCCGATTCAGCTGCCCGATTCGGCGCCGATCGTGCGCGCCGATTTTGACACGCGGCAGATCGACACGATCGGCAAAGTGAAGCTGGTGGCCGGTGCCCGCACGTCGATTGAGCAGGGCCCCGATGGCAAGATGGTGTCGAAAATGGTGGTGAATCCGGTGCAGACGGTCGACGACTGGGCGGTGTTGTCGGACGGCACGCTCGCGTTCGTGCGCGGTCACGACTACCACATTGACGTCTTCAATCCGCAGGGGCAGGAGACGCACGGCAGCAAGCTGCCGTTCGACTGGAAGCGCATCACCGACGAAGAGAAGCAGCGACTGGTCGACTCCGCGAAGACGGCGGCGGAAGCGCAAGCGAAAGCGACGAGCGCCGCGATGAGCAACGGTAACTTCCAGATGGGCGCGGGCGGGCCGCCCGCGGGCGCGGCTGGCGGTGAAATGCGCATTGTGGTGATGTCCGCGAGCGGTGGCGGCGGCGGCGGCGGTGCGACTGTTGGCGGTGGCGACGCAGGCGGTGGTGCAGGCGGCCCGCCGCGGTCAATCCAGATCCCGGCGCCCAAGGTTGAAGCGCCGCCGTTGAACGAGATTGCCGACTACTACCCGGCCATCCGCAACGGTGCGGCCAAGCCCGATCTCGAGGGCAACTTGTGGGTGCTTACGACGACCACCGCGCAGTCGCAAAACGGTGAGCTCGTGTACGACGTGATCAACAACAAGGGCGAGCTGACGCACCGCGTCCGCCTGCCGGTGGGCCGTTCGGTCGCTGGGTTCGGCAAGGGCGGCGTGGTCTATCTGCAAAGCGGTGACCGCACCAGCGGCTTCATCCTCGAGCGTACCAACCTGATGGGTGGTGGCCGCGCGACGCAGGAGTAAGCTGGCTGGGTAGTGCGGGCCAGAACGATCCAAGAATCGAAAGCGGCGCCCCCCGGTGGGGGCGCCGCTCTGTTTTCCGGGTTGGTGAACCCCGCAGCGTTGGACTTACGTACTATTCCTCATGCTTACTCTCCGACGTTCCGCGATCGCGATGGCGCTCTTGGCCGCCTCCGCGATCTCTCAAAGCGCCGGCGCTCAGCCGCCAGGCGCGTTGCAGTCTGACGCCTCCAAGAAAATCCCCACCCGCAAGATCGGCGCGATCACGGCCGCCGCGAAGGACACCATGGGTGCGCTGGTGGTCGTGCGCGCGCTGCCGAATGGCGACGTGCTCGTCAACGACCCCGTTCGCCATCGCGTGTTCCTGTACGACAAAACGTTGAGCAATGGCAAGCTCGTGATGGACTCGGCAGCCAATGGTACGGCCACGAGCTTCGCGGGCATGCAGATTCCATCGGCGCAGCTCATTCCGTACGGCGCCGATTCAACGCTCTTTGTTGACGTGTCCGCGATGTCGTTGCTGGTGATGGATGCGACGGGAAAGGTTGCCCACGTCATGAGCCTGCCGCGTCCGACCGATGCGCTGTTTCTGGCGCAAGGTCCTCAGCTTGGCACCGCGCGCATGGATGCGCAGGGTCGCTTGGTGTATCGCGGCGTTGTGGTCAATCCGCCGAAGCCGCCCGAACCGGGCTCGCTCGTTCCGTTCAATATCCCCGAGCAGCCCGATTCGGCGCCCATCGTGCGCGCGGACTTCGACACGCGAAAAGTTGATACGCTTGCGCGGGTGAAGGCGATCAAGGTCGGCAACATGAAGATCGTGACGGAAAAGGACCAATTTGGCATCAAGATGACCATCAATCCGCTCGACATCGCGGACGAGTGGGCGATGCTGAGCGACGGCACGATCGCGGTGGTGCGCGCGCACGACTATCACGTCGATTTCGTCGATCCGAGCGGCAAAGTCACATCGGCGCCGAAAATGATTTTCGACTGGGTGCGTCTCACCGACGAGCAGAAGCAATTCAAGTCGGACTCGATGAAGGAAGTCGTCGACAAGCAGCTCAAGGAACAGTCGGCGCGCCTCCCCACGATTCCGACACCGAATGGTCCGCGCAAGATGACGTTCTTCATCGACTTTGTGCCGCTCAAGCAGCTTCCCGACTACGAGCCACCGATCACGCCTGGCGCGGTGAAGGTTGACCCGCAGGACAACCTGTGGATCGCCACTCACACTGCTGTGGCTTCGGCTGACGGTGGCATGCGCTACGACATCGTCAATCGCAAAGGTGAGCTGGTCGAACGCGTCTTTCTGCCGAAAGGCCGAGCCCTCGCCGGCTTCGGTCCCGACGGTGTTGTGTTCCTTGTGAACACGGACGGCAAGAACTCAACGCTCGAACGGGCCACGGTTCGTTAGCTCGCAATTAGAAACGGCTGCTTCGAGTCAATACTCGACGCGCTGTAGACAACTGAGAAGCACTGTGAACGGAGGAAGCCAAGCGACAGCACGCCACTGTGCTCGCGACGGCTTCCTCCGTTTTCCATTCGCGGCAATCGGAACCGCTCACGAAGGGCGGCGGACTGCTCGTCGCTCTTTTATGCTTCGTGGATTGACGCTGCGTTGAACTGCGGGAACTGCAATTTGAACACAGAGGAAACAGAGGAAACCGAGGACTGCGCGTTGTGCCTCGATGGGCGCGGCGTGGCGCTGATCGGGCTTTGTCGGTTCGTCCGTCGCTCGGATATGCTGCGTGGGTTGACGCCGCGTTGAACTGCGGGAACTGCAATTTGAACACAGAGGAAACAGAGGAAACGGAGGACTGCTTGTTGTGCTGCGATGCGCTCTGCGTGGAGCTGTTTCGGTTCTTTTTGTTCGTCCGTTGCTCGGACATGCCGCGTGGATTGACGCCGCGATGAACTGCGGGAACTGCAATTTGAACACAGAGGAAACTGAGGAAACGGAGGACTGCTCGTTGTGCTTCGATGCGCTCTGCGAGGAGCTGTTTCGGTTCTTTTTTGTTCGTCCGTTGCTCGGATATGCTGCGTGGATTGACGCCGCGTTGAACTGCGGGAACTGCAATTTGAACACAGAGGAAACAGAGGAAACGGAGGACTGCTCGTTGTGCCTCGATGCACGCGGCGTGGCGCTGATCCCGTTTGCTCGGTTCGTCCGTTGCTCGGACATGCCGCGTGGATTGACGGCGCGTTGAACTGCGGGAACTGCAATTCGAACAAAAAGGAAACAGAGGACGACACCCCACCTCCGCAATTGAGCCAGCACGAGTGGCAAGATCGACAAAGTGTCGATTGAAAAGTGCGCATCATTCGGTTAACCGAACTCAGTTCAACGAGCTGACCGACCAATTCGCGGCAGTCGCCCGCTTTTCCTCCGTTTCCTCTGTTTCCTCTGTGTTAAAATTGCAGTTCCCGCAGTTCCCGCAGTTCCCGCAGTTCCCGCAGTTCCCGCAGTTCCCG
>CBHTUR010000012.1:0-112551 GCA_966096095.1 uncultured Gemmatimonadaceae bacterium
ACCCTCAAATCACCGGCGTTGCGCGACGTGCTGCCGCGATTGCAGAAGCCATCGCAAAACCAGATTGCCGAGATTTTTTTCCGCACCTCGGGACTGGTTGCCACCGGTAGCGGCGATGTGGACAGCGCCCGCGCCGTCGCCGCACGCACGCTCGCGTCATATGGAGTTACGAACGAAATGGTAGCGTATCGCGACGGCAGTGGCATGTCGCGCCACGATTACGTCTCGCCGCGTGCGTTGGTGCGGGTGCTGGATGTGATGCGCACCTCACCAAACGGCGCCTTGTATCGCGCCGCCCTGCCACTCGCGGGCGTTGATGGCACGATTGCCAATCGCATGAAGAACACGCCGGCCGCCGGCAACGCCAACGCCAAGACCGGCACGCTCGACAAGACGCGTTCGCTTTCAGGGTACGTGAACACGGCGGATGGTCACGTGATCATCTTCTCGATGCTTTGCAACAGTTTTACGGTTTCGACGCGCGAAGTGGAGCGAGCCACCGACCTGCTGGTTGCCACGCTTGCCGGCATGTCGATTGGTGGCGCCGCTGCACACTGACCGGTTACTCGCGTGAAGGCCAACTCGCTTTCGTACGCCGATGCGCTCGATTCGATTCTCAACTCGGCGCCGGTCTTGCCAACCGAGCTGGTGCCACTGACGGAAGCGTACGGACGCGCGCTTGCTGCGAGTGTGACAAGTGATGTTGCGCTGCCGCCGTGGAACAACGCGGGCATGGATGGCTACGCCGTGCGACGCGCCGACGTTCAGGGCGCCAGTGCAACAACACCGGTCATGCTGCGCGTTATCGCGACGGCGGCGGCCGGTGTCGATCCGTCCACATTGCCAACGATAGGGGTCGGCGAAGCCGTACGCATCATGACCGGCGCGCCGGTGCCGCCCGGCGCTGAGGCGGTGATTCGGGTCGAGGACACCGACGCCGGCGTGACGACGGTTGGGGTGCTCGATGCACGCGACATCGCGGGGCGAGGCAATATTCGCCCCCGCGGGGAAGATGTCGCCGCCGGCGATGCGTTGTTCGCCCGAGGCACCACGATCGGGGCGTCGCACATTGGCGTGCTGGCCAGCATCGGCTGCGAGCACGTGTCGGTGTTTCGCCGTCCGCGCGTGACCGTGTTATCGAGCGGCGACGAACTCGTGCTGCTCGACGACTTCGCCGAGGTGCGCGCGGGAAAGCGCATCGTGGCATCGAGCAGCTACTCCTTGCCACCGCTATTGCGCGACGCGGGTGCCAACGTGACAATCGCGCCGCTCGTTTCCGATTCGCTTGAAAGCATGATGCGCGCGATCGAGGCCGCAATCGACGGCGGTTGTGACGTACTGGTGACTACCGGCGGCGTTTCAGTTGGCGCGCTCGATTTCACGCGCGATGCGCTCGTCGCGCTCGGTGGTCGCGTCGATTTCTGGCGCGCGCGCATTCGCCCGGGAGGTCCAATTGGCACCGGTAGCGTGCGCGGCGTGCGCTGGCTTGGGCTGCCTGGCAATCCCGTTTCGACGATGGTGACCGGAACTCTGTTTGCGCAGCCGATGCTTCGCGCGATGGGCGGTCACGCGCGCGTCGCGGGGCATTCAATTTCAGCGACGTTGCGCGAGCGAATCGAAACGCCCGCCGCACTCACGTACTTCGTGCGCGTTCAACTCGAGCGGCGCGACGACGGCGGATTTGATGCCGTGCCATCCGGACCCCAAAGTTCCAATTTGCTCCGCACCATGGCGATGGCAGATGCCTTGCTCGTCGTGCCAGAAACAGTGTCGGAAGCGCGCGCGGGAGAATCGTACGTGGCCATGCTGCTGCAATGAGCGGTCTCGACGTTACTCCACTCGCGTCGCTGCACGACGGCGCGCTTGACGCGGCACTCGCAAATCGGTGGGTGACGGCGCGCGAAGTGGTCGAAGTGGATTCGTATCGATGGACGCTGCTTAAGCCAGCCAACGCCGATCATCTAATCAGCGAGGCCGACTATGTCATGGACGAGCGGCTTCCCTACTGGGCCGATCTCTGGCCGTCGGCGCGCGTGTTGGCGGCAACGCTGGTGCGCGAACGCGGTGCTGGTCGCACGTTGCTCGAGATGGGGTGCGGCTTAGGGCTCGCAACGGTCGCGGCGATGCAAGCCGGATTTGAGGTGACGGCAACCGACTACTACGAGGATGCGTTACACGTCACGCGCGGCAACGCAGCGCGCAATCTCGGACGTGAGCCGCACGTGCGCATGGTAAACTGGCGCGAGTGGCCGACCGACCTCGGCACGTTCGATGTGGTCGTGGCCGCGGACGTGCTCTACGAAAAAGAGTATGCCACGCTCGTCGCCCAGTGCATGGCGCGAGCGCTCGCTCCCAACGGCGTGGCCATCGTGGCCGACCCGGGGCGCTTGGCATTGCCCGCGTTTCGCGATGGATTGGCCGATGTCGGCCTCCACATCGTGAGCACCGAGACGACACCATACGAAGCCGGAGCCGTGAAGCAACAGGTGCAGATCATGCGTTTGCGCCGACGCGACGCAGTGTAGACCACGCGACTGAGGCCGCGCGTCCTAGGGAATCGTCACCTCTTGGCGCAGCCGTAGGTCTTTGCTCGACGCGCCGAGCAGCACGCGCCATAGCCCGGGTTCCGTCACGCGTCGCATGTTGGCGTCGAGAAATGTGAGTTGCTCGCGCTTGACATCGAACGTCACCGCGCGCGATTCGCCCGGTGCGAGGGTCAGGCGCGTGAAGCCCGACAACTCCAGCATAGGGCGCGACACGCTCGCCAAAGCGTCGTGCAGGTACAACTGCACTACTTCATCGCCTGTCATCGTGCCGGTATTGGTGATGGTGGCCGCGACGGAGAGCGCAACGCTGTCGCGCGCGTCGTGTACGCGCACCGAGAGATCCTGGTATTTGAACGTCGTGTAACTCAGTCCGTGGCCGAACGGAAAGAGGGCGAGTCCGGTCAGGTCGAGATAGTCATCGCCGCGACCCGTTGGCTTGTGCGCGTAATAGAGCGGCACCTGGCCTTCGTGCATGGGAAACGTCAGCGGGAGTCGACCGCCGGGTGACTTACGTCCAAACAGCACGTCGGCGACCGCGTCGCCACCTTGCTGACCCGGATACCATACATCGAGCACCGCATCGACCTGATCGAGCCACGGCATCGTGATGGCGCTGCCGCCGACCAGCACGACAACGACCGGCGTGCCCGTCGCGGCCACGGCGCGGATGAGTTCTTCCTGACGACCGGGCAACCCAAGTAACGCGCGATCGCGAAATTCGCCCTCTTCGATGCCCGCCACGACGATCGCAACGTCGCTCGCGCGCGCCGAGGCGACCGCTTTCGCAATTTCAGCGCTTTGGGTGTCGTGGACATCGCCATCCCACACCATCTTGAGGCGAGCGGGACCGGTGGCTTCGTAGAATTCGAGTCGCACGCGGTGTCGCGAACCCGGCGCGAGTCGCACGCGGGCTGTGCGCGTACCGTAAGAAGATTTCTGCCAGTTGTCGATGCGAAGCGTGTCGTCGAGGTATAAGCGATAACCGTCGTTGCCTTCCACGCCGATAACGCGCGCGCCGTTTGCCGGCGCGGTCAGCATCCCCGTCCATCGCGCGGAGTACCAGTCGAACGGAATTCCCCGGCCTGGCGAATTGAGCGTCCAGCCGAAATCGATTTTCTCATCGATTCGCGAAATGGTCGGCGCACCATCCATCGTCAGGTTCGGCCAATACTCGGCGGAGAGCCCGGAAACCGACGCGTTATTGCGCACCGTGCTGAAATGCGCCGAAGGAATCACGGCCAAGGTGCGCGACAGACGAGGTACGCCCGCGCTCACGCGAATCGTCGTTCCCGCTGGCGCGCCGGCGCGAAGACCTTCGGCAATCGTGACGGCCACCGCGCCGGGAGGCGAGTATCCGCCGACACGTCCTTCGGTGGCGTCGGCTCCGATGAGTGCGATGCGCTTCGAGGCCGCTCGCAAGGGTAATCGGCCGCGAGTGTTCTTGAGCAACACGAACGATGACACGGCCGCTTCGCGCGCGAGCGCGCGATGGGCTGCGCTACGCGCGAGTACCGCCGCACTGTCGGTGTTGACGAAGGGCGATTCGAAAACGCCCAGCGCAAACTTGAGTCGCAGTACACGCGCCACCGCGCTGTCGACGGCGGCGCGTGAAACGCCGCTCGTGCGCACAGCGTTCAGGTAGCCGCGATGACTGTTGTACGACGTTTCGAAGATTACGTCGAGTCCCGATTCGATTGCATGTTTGGTGGCGCTCGCCGTATTGGCCTCAGTGTGCTGCAGCACCGTTGGCCCGCCCGTGGCAGACGCGTCGGAAATCACCACACCCTGGAACTGCCATTCGCGCTTGAGCAGGTCCGTCAGCAGCGCCTTGTTTTGCGTTGCCGGTGTACCATCAACCGAGTTGTAGGCGCTCATGACCGCCTGCGCGTGCGCATCACGAATGGCCGACAGGAATGGCGGATAGAAACGCTCGCGCAGCTGGCGATCACTCAGTTCAATCGGATAGCTGTCGCGCCCACCATCGCCGACATTGGCAATGAAGTGCTTGGGCGTGGCAACGATGCCCATCGATTCGAGCGGCGTGATATATGCGCGCGCCATGGCCGACGTGAGCCACGGATCTTCGCCATAGGTTTCTTCGACGCGCCCCCATCGCGGATCGTTGGCGATGTTGATGACCGGGGAGAGTGAGAAGCGAACGCCGCGATTTCTCGTTTCAGCCGCAATCGCGGCTGCGACGCGCGAGACCAGCGCGGTATCCCACGAGGCCGCGAGTCCGATCGACTGCGGGAACGTCGTCGCGCCTTCGCGCGCGAGGCCGTGCAACGTTTCCTCGAACGGCAGCAACGGAATGCCCAATCGCGTGTCGTTCGCGAAATAGCGCTGCAACGCGTTGATCCGTTCGGCGTGCGCGCGCGCCACTACGCCGGCGGGAAGCGTGTCGCTCCGCGCACCATTCGCGCGCATCGCCATCGGCACGTTCACTTGCAGGCCGAACGCCCCATGACTCCAGTCCTGCGTGGCGTCGTCACGATCGCCCGGAATCATGAAGAGCTGCCAGAACTTTTCTTCAAGCGTCATTCGCGCCAGCAGATCCTGCGCCCGCTCCGCCGGCGACCGACGCGAGTCACGATACGGGGCCGACGCCGGGGGCTTCACTGTCGAGTCGGCCGGACTGCCTTGCGCCCGTAGCGTGTCAGTCGCCGTTGCCGCCAGCCCGAACAGCAACCCCGAGAGGCTGCCAATGATGAACGGCATACGCCGGGCACGCTCAGCGCGCAGTACGAAGAGACTCACAAAGTTTGGCGTGAATGACATGCGGGGAGCCTAAGGGTCGGTCGGCGAGGAGCAAGCTCTCTGTTCGACCGGAAGTGGGGCCACCGACGCGGACGACGAGCTGCGGCGCTTGTGCGGCATCGCAACGGCGTTGTAGGACCGCCGCCGCACCGGGTGGGGGCTGCGGCGGTCGCGCCTCAGGCGATTTCGTAACGGCGGAGGCCACTGATGTGACGAATACTGGGGTTTAGGCACCCCTGGATGCCAGCAGCGTAACGGTCTGGGCCAGCGAGCAAGCTGGACCATTGTGGCATCATTGTTCCAATGGAGAGGCGCCAAAGACGGGCAGCAACTCCTACCTTCCGATCCGACCGGCCATGATCGAAGCACTTCGCCGCTTCAGCATGCTCTGCACCTCCGCTATCGCCGCCTTGGCGTCGCTCTGTTTTGCGCCGATGCAGGCATGGAGTCAGCCGTCGTCTGGAAACGTAGCCAGCGCCGAAGTGACCAAGCGCTTGCCGGCCGTGGTGCGCGGCGAGGTGCAGAACATGGTGCTCAAAGGTGACTCCATCGAGGTCACCTACAAGAACATCGGAGAGTTGCCGACCGTCATTACCGGCGAGCTGCAGGTTCATCTGACCGAAGACGAAATCGTTTCGGCCAACGTGTTTGCCGATGCGATCAGCATCAAGCCAGGTGCCACGCAACGTTTTCGCATTGCGATGCCCAAGCTCGCGAAAGGCAAGTATACGATGGTGGCGATTGTCGACTATGGTGGCGAAGAAATGACCGCCGCGATGGCGACCCTCGATATGCGGTAATCGCGACGCGGCCACGCGCGCGGACGCGGCAGCACCGCGTACAAACACCACTTCCTCTCAGATCTTCGCGTCGACTTCGGAATCGGGGAGCGACGCGACGCGCGCGTTGAGCCAGGCGCGTAAGAGCGGATCGGCGGTCAGGGCGATGCAGCGCGCATAAGCGTCGCGCGCCATCGTCAAATCGCCCCATTGCACCAGCAGGTGCGCGCGCGCCGCCCACCAGGGCTGAAAGCGTCCCACTGCGCTCGCGCCGCCGAGTTCGCGCTCGATCGAATCCAACGCGACCAGCCCTGCGGCGGCCCCGTGCACTCGGCCAACCGTCGCGGCATGCGCCACGCGCGCGCCGAGCGTCGATGCGACGCGCAACAGCGCCGTGTGCAATTCGAGCACGCGATTCCAATCGGTCTCTCGGCCGTGAATGCGGGCGGAGTGGGCTGATTGGATCGCTGCTTCAATCTCGAATCGGCCGGCGCTCGTGCTCGCGATCCCACCGTGCGCATCGTGCGTGACGTTCGCGTGCGCCACACGTGCCTGCGCGAGTAAGCGTTCGCCTTCGGCAATGAGCGCGCCGTCCCAGCGCGAGACATCCTGCTCGTCGAGCGGAATGAACCGGCCGCTCGATTGCATGGCGCTGCGTCTCGCCAGCGACAGGGCCAGCAGTGCGGCCAAGCCCAGTACCTCGGGTTCACTCGGCATCAGTTCGGCCAGCAGTCGCGCGAGATACAACGCCTCGTGCGATAGCGATTCGCGCTGCGTCTCACCGGCGACCAGCGGATACTCAATCGCGTAGGCCCCGTAAATCGCTTCGAGCACCGCCGCCAGTCGACCGTCGACCGGTGCGCGCTCGGGTACGACGAACGGAATGCGCGCGTCGCGAATGCGTCGCTTGGCGCGCACGAGACGCTGCGCCATCGTGGCCGTTGGCACCGCGAACGCTCGCGCGATCGCGTCGGCGTCAAACCCCATCACGGTCTGCAACATGAGCGGTGTTCGCGCACTGGAGTCGATCGCCGGATGTGCGCAGACGAACATGAGGGCCAAACGCCGATCCGGAATTTCGTCGGCGTCGATGGTGGCCAACGCCGCAACCGTCTCGGCCGGCGTTCGCGCGAGGTCGTGATCGTCCAGACGATCGGTGAGTCGCGCGGCAGCCGACTGCTGATTGTCACGTCGCCGATTGCGCGCGACGGTCAGCAACCACGCTTCGGGATTGGCCGGAATCCCACGCGCAGGCCACGTTGTCAGCGCTTGTGTGAACGCGTCTGACAAGCAGTCTTCGGCCGCTACAATGTCACCGTCACGTGCTGCCAGAATGGCGAGCAATCGCGCGTACGAACGCCGCGCGACGTCGGCGGCGGCATGGTCGGCGGCGACCGTGCCGGCAGACGTCTCCGCGGCGTCGTGCATCAACGTCTCAGTTGGTGCTCACCCACTGTCCATCGACAAATGCCTTGGCGGACGGCCGAAGCTCGACCGTACCCCAGTATGCCGCAGGGCATCGCTCGGCCCACGCCAATGCGGCATCGAGATCTGGCACCTCGATCATGAAGATGCCTGCGAACGATTCGGTCGTGGCCGCGAACGGGCCATCTTGCACTTTCATCGCACCGTCGCGGACCTTCACGCTCGTGGCGCTTTCGGTGGTCTGCAGCACTTCAGCCGACTTGAGCACGCCGGCGTCGTCCATGGCCTTGGCGAACTGCTGGAAGGCCATCATGCCTTGCTGCATTTGTTCCGGCGTAACGGCCGCGGGGGCGGGCTGCGGGTAGTGAATCATCAGGGCGTAGCGCATGTCATCTCTCCAGCTGGAGTGTGGTGATGCTAGTGGACACCACCATGACGAAACTCGCCGTCCCGAATCGACAGCGTGGTCGACCACCGGGGACGCGACCTTCCCTCAAGCCGTAGCCTCGACGGCGGCCAGCCGCGACGCGACCACCTCGGCGATGTCGAGCACCGGCACTTCACTGCCCGCTCCCGTCACACCGTCCGTGATCATGGTCATGCAGAACGGACACGCCACCGCGATCTGATCGGCGCCAGTGGCCAGCAGTTCTTCACTGCGCTCCACGTTCACACGCTTCCCCTGCGTCTCCTCCATCCACATCCGTCCACCACCCGCACCGCAGCAGAGGCCACGACTCTTGGTGCGCGCCGGCTCGACCAGGTCTACGACCGGCAGCGCCTTGCGCAGCGTATTGCGAGGCGCGTCGTAGACGTCGTTGTAGCGACCGAGGTAGCACGAATCGTGGTACGCAACTTTGAGCCGCTGACCGTGCTCGGTGTCGAGCGGTACGCGTCCGGCCGACAACAGTCGCTCGATGTACTCCGTGTGGTGGATGACTTCGTAGTGACCGCCGAGATCGGGGAATTCCTTGCCCATCTGGTGGAAGCAGTGCGGACAGAAGGTGACGATTGTCTTTACTTCGTAGCCGTTCAGTGTGTCGATCACGCCCTTGGCGAGCATCTGATACAGATACTCGTTGCCCATTCGGCGCGCCGGATCACCGTGACATGTCTCTTCCTGGCCGAGGATACCGAACTTGACGTCGGCGGCCTGAAGAATGCGCGCAAACGCGACGGTGATCTTCTTGGCGCGGTCATCGAACGAGCCCATGCAACCGACCCAGAACATGATGTCGGCTTTTTCCCCATTCGCCGCGAGTTCGGCCATCGTGGGAATGTTCATCCCTTCCGCCCACTTCTCGCGATCGGCGGCGCTGAACGCCCACGGACTACCGTTGCGTTCGAGCGAGGTCATCGCCGGCTGCAATTCATCGGGGAAGCGGGATTCCATCAGCACGAGGTCACGCCGCAGCTCGTTGATGATATCGAGTTGATCGATCGACACGGGGCATTCCTGCACGCACGCGCGGCAGCTGGTGCACGCCCATAGCTCTTCTTCCGTGATGTAGCCGTCAAGCAACTTCTTATCGAGGACCGCCTGCTGCGCTTCGGTGGCGGTACCACCCAACCCCATCAGGTCGAGCACCGTCGCCTTCTCCGTCAAGCGCGCGCGCGTTTTGACGACGATCATGCGCGGCGACAGCGTTTTGCCGGTGAGGTTCGCGGGGCAGGCGGCTGTGCAGCGGCCACACTCGGTGCAGGAATAGCCGTCGAGCAAGTTCTTCCACGACAGGTGCTCCACGTCGGCGGCGCCGAACTGCTCGGCGTTCTCTGCTTCGAGATCCATCGGGCGCATTGCGCCAACGCGACCCGGGCCGCTCGTGTTGGAAAACCACACGTTGATGAGCGACGTGAGCACGTGCAGGTGCTTCGAGCCCGGCAGGTGATTCAGGAAGTACAGAATGAGCACCGCGTGAAACCACCACGCGCTCCTGGCAACTGTTTCCGCGCTCTCCTTAGACAAACCGCCGAACATCGGTTGCAGCAGCGACGAGATCACGCGGCCGCTCGAATCCGCGCCCGCTTGCAGATCGGCAGCGAACATGATCAGCAGCGACACCATCAGTGACGCGATCATGCTCAGAATGAAAATCGCGTCGCCGCCATGCACCGGATCGACGTGAAAGCGCTTCGGTTTGATCACCAGGCGCCGATATAGCAGGTACGTCACCGGAATGAGCACGAAGACAGCGAACAGTTCCTGCGATACCACGTACGGCCAATAGAGCAAATCGGGCAAAATCAGATGCCAGGAGAATGGCGTGTAGAAGCCCTGGATCATGATTTCGAGCGTGCCCAGTCCCAGTACGCAAAAGCCCCAGAACACGAGGGCATGCATCAGCCCACCGAACGGATCGCGCAGGATCTTGCTCTGCCCCAATCCGATCAGCAGAAAATTCTTTGTGCGCTGCTCGGGGTGATCGGTGCGAACCTCAGCATGCCCGATATCGAGCCAGCGGTTCAGCCGACGAGCGCTCCGGATGAAGAATCCAAGCGCGACGGCGAAGATCGCCGCGAAAAGAAGGTTGGAGAGGGACATAGGGCGAAGCTAAGGCGAAGTCATTACCGCGGGAACCGCGCACCGCGTACTGCGGGAACTGCAACGGCACGCGGGAAGCAGGGGGCAGGAACTGAGACAGAGGTGAGGAGGCAGGGGTGGCATGTCCCGGAGGGGGAAAAACAGACGAGGGGTGAGGGTGCAGCGTCGCATTCGACTCTGCCCCCTGACCCCTATCTCAGTTCCTGCCCCCTGCCCCCCGTGCCTGCGCCGATCTAACAACTCGCGCAATAACCAGCCGCGAGCCACGACCCGCAGCTCACCCCTGCGCTCGTGCCGCCTTCACCGCCGCGGTCAGTGCCGGCATCACTTCGAACACATCGCCCACGATCCCGTAGTCCGCGACTTTGAAGATTGGCGCATCCTTGTCCTTGTTGATCGCAACGATGGTTTTCGAGGTGCGCATACCGGCGAGATGTTGAATCGCGCCAGAGATACCAACGGCGATGTACAAATTCGGACTCACGTTGCGACCAGTCTGTCCGATTTGATCAGTGTGCGGACGCCACCCTTCGTCCGTCACCGCGCGCGTTGCACCAACCGCGGCGTTTCCGAACGCGTCCGCGAGCTCTTCGCACAGCTTGAAGTTCTCGGCGGCCTTGAGTCCTCGCCCACCAGCGACGATCACCGGCGCGTCGTTCAGATCAATCTTGTCGCCACTGCCCTGCTTGAGTTCCACGACCTTCACGCGCGATGCACTCGGATCGGTGGCCGACGTGATCGCTTCCACCTGCGCGGGCTTGGGCGCCGCAACCGGCTGAAACGCGGCAGGACGCACCTGCACGATGGCCAGCGAACCGCTCAGCGTGAGCGTCGCCACCACCTTGCCGTTGTTCTGCGGATGTTCGCCCACGACGTTACCGCCTTCCACGCGAAAACCGGTGAGATCGGGCGCGAGCCCAACACCCAGTTTCGCGGCCACGCGAGGCGAGAGATCACGCCCCTGCGCCGTCGCGCTGAAGATCGCATACGCGTACGTACTACCCGACAGGCGCTGCGCCAACGTGGCGGCGAGCGCTTCGGGATTGTACTGCGCGAATCCCGCATGTTCGAGCAACAGCACGCTGTCGGCACCATGCATCGCGAGCGCATCGGCCTTGGGCGCAATGCCAGACGCACCGGCGAGTACCGCGTGCACCTGTCCACCGCCCGACTGCTCCGCGAGCGCGCGCGCAGCCGTCACCGCTTCGAGGGCAACTTTGCGCAGTTCGCCGCCGCGCGTTTCCGCAAATACGAGAACGTTGGCCATGGTCAGAGCACCTTCGCTTCAGTCTGGAGAAGACGCACAAGCTCCGGCACCGCCGCCGAGCTGTCGCCGAGAATGCGACCGGCCGCGCGCTCGGGTGGCAGCGCCATCTTGGTCGTGGTCACACGCACATCGCCGAACTGCGCGGGCTTCGTATCGAGCGGCTTCTTCTTGGCCGCCATGATGCCTTTGAGCGACGGCAAGCGCTCCTTGTTGAGGCCATCGTCCACCGTCAGCACTGCAGGCAGCGGAAACTCGACCACTTCGCTCGCGCCTTCCAGCGCACGCTCCGCGCGACCCGACGTGCCAGTGATGTCGAGACGAAACACGTTCGTCACGCACGGCAAGTTGAGCAGCTCCGCAACCATCGGGCCCGTCATCTGATTCATCGAATCGATGGCGATACGCCCCATCAGCACGAGATCGTAGCCACCATCCTTCAGCTCGGCCGCCAACGCCCGCGCGACCGCGAGGCCGTCGGAGGGCAGGCTATCGGCTTTCAGTAACACCGCACGATCGGCGCCCATGGCCAGCGCCTTACGCAACTGCTCCTGCGCCGCATCAGGACCGAGACAAATGGCGACCACTTCACCGACGTTGTTGTTCTTCTCCTTCAACTGCAGGCCGGCTTCGATGGCCCACAGATCGAAATCGTTGACGTCGTACTTGAGTCCCGTTTCATCGACACGGGTGCCGTCGGCAGTGATGGCGAACTTCACTTCCATCACCGGGACGCGCTTGATGCACACGGCGATTTTCACCGCGGTCGCTCCGGCTTGAGAGTCAGTGGGGGCGGGCCCAGAACGCCGGCGGCGTCGGCCCGAACGAGGAAGCTAGAGAGGGGAGGCCACGGGGCGCAATGTGACGCGGGCGTCACATTTCGGCGTGCGAGGTCAGCGCGGTAGGCAGAGGGGCGTAAGTCGTCAGTGCTCAGTGGGAGTTCCCAGTGGTCAGAGTATTCTGACCACTGACAACTCCCACTGAAAATTGACCACTTAAAGGCGGTTAACGACGGCCCCGCCCTATTTGAACGCGTTCATCCCCGTAATCGCCTGCCCCAGAATCAGCGAATGCACGTCGTGCGTCCCTTCGTACGTGTACACGCTCTCCAGATTGGCCATGTGCCGCAGGGCGCCGTATTCGGCCAGAATGCCGTTGGCGCCCAAGAGGCGGCGCGTTTCGCGTGCGATGTCCGTGGCGATGCTCACGTTGTTGCGCTTGGCCAGTGACACCTGTTGCGGCGTGAAGTTGCCGGCATCCTTCAGTCGGCCGAGATGCAGCGAGACGAGTTGTCCTTTGGTGATCTCCGTCAGCATGTCGGCGAGGCGCACCTGCTGGATCTGAAATCCCCCGATCGGCTTATCGAACATGATGCGATTCTTGGCGTATGACGTGGCTTCTTCGAAGCAGGCCATCGCCGCACCGAGGACGCCCCACGAAATGCCATAGCGCGCCTGCGTCAGACACATGAGCGGACTCTTGAGTCCCTTGCTCAGCGGTAGCAGCGCGTCCGCGGGGACGTGCACGTCGGCCAATACCAATTCCGACGTGTCGGACGCGCGCAGTGACAGCTTCCCCTTCTGATCGCGCGCCGTGAACCCCGGTGTCTTGGTATCAACGATGAAGCCGCGAATGCTCGAGTCGTCGAGACTGTCGCCGGTCTTGGCCCACACAATCGAGATGTGCGCCATCGAGCCGTTGGTGATCCACATCTTGGCGCCGTTGATGATCCAGCTGCCGTCGGCCTGCTCGCGGGCACGCGTGATCATCCCCGAAGGATTCGACCCGAAGTCGGGCTCAGTCAGCCCGAAGCAGCCAATCATCTCACCCTTGGCGAGCTTGGGCAGGAAGTGCTTCTTCTGCGCTTCCGAGCCGAAGGCAAAAATCGGATACATCACGAGCGCACCCTGCACCGAGGCAAAGCTCCGAATGCCGGAGTCTCCCCGTTCGAGCTCTTGCATGATGAGCCCGTACGCAACACTCGACAGTCCTGCGCAACCGTACTCCTCGGGGAGATTGGCGCCAAGCACACCCAACTCGGCCAGTTCCGGAATCAGCTCTTTGGGAAACCGGCCTTCCACGTAACAGTCGCCGATGATCGGAATGATCTTTTCGTCGACAAAAGCGCGAATGGTATCGCGAATGGCGCGTTCTTCTTCGGTGAGCGCCGCGTCGATGTTGAAGAGATCGCCGGCGTGTGCCGTCTGAGAAACGGACGGTAGGGCCGAAGGGATGGAGGCGTCGGACGCGTGAGCCATAACTGCAACCAAAGGAAAAGGAGATGACGACCAATCGGAGTTCGCGATGCGCAACGGCGATGCTGTCATCGCGAGGGGCGATCCGTCGGTGCAAGCGGTCGCGACAATTTACTCAACGGAGTCGGGAAACGCAGCGAGACGCGCTCGCGTAGATGCTGCGATTTCGCTACTGTCCGGAGATCGGAACTCGCCGATTGGCGAGCCACTTTTCACGCTACACTGTCGACGAGGACTGTGATGCGCCGTCTGCTTCTCGCTTTTTCGTGTCTGTCTGTGTTGGCCTCTTGTGGTGGCGGTGGTGGTGATGGCACAACCAATCCCACGCCGACGCCCACAATCTCCCTCTCGGCCAGCGCGACCTCCGGCACGATCGCCCGCGGCGCGTCATCGACCACGACGCTATCGGTTTCTCGCGGCGGTGGCTTTAGCGGGGCCGTGGCGCTTTCCGCCGCGGGCGCGCCAAGTGGCGTCACGGTGAGTTTCGCCCCGTCGAGCCTCGCGTCCGGATCGACCAGCAGCACGGCCACCATCAGTGTCGACGGCACCGCGGCCGCGGGGACGAGCACAATCACCATCACCGCCAGCGGCAGCAGTGTAAGCAGCCAATCGGTGGCGTACACGCTCACGATTCCCGCGCCCGCGATTACGCTGACCGCCGGCGCGGGCACCGCGACTACGGCGCAGGGATCGAGCGCCACGGTGCCACTCACCATTACTCGCGTCAATGGGGCGTCGAGTGACGTGACATTGAGTGCGACCGGTGCGCCAACCGGCACGACCGTGAGCTTTGCCCCGTCAACGCTGACAAGCGCCCAGACCTCGAGCACGATGACGCTGGATGTTGGATCGGCAACCGCAGTGGGGACGTACTCCATCACTGTGAGTGCCGCGTCGTCGGGCGTCACCACGCAAACGGCGACGGTGCAACTCACCGTGACGGCGGCCGCAACGCCGGGCTACACGCTGACCGCCACACCGGCCGCTCTCTCTGTGACAGTCGGCAACGGCGGCACGAGTGCGATCGCGGTCGCGCGTACCGGCGGCTTCGCGGGTAACGTCACGCTGGCGCTCGAAGGGTCGCCGTCGGGCGTGACGGGTAGTTTCGCGCCCAACCCCGCGACCGGAAACACGTCGACGTTGACGATTACGACGACGGGCGCGGTGACGCCAGGCACGTACAACCTGACTATTCGTGGTACGGCAGCGGGTCAGACCGATCGCACGATTGCGTTCTCGCTCACCGTTAACGCCGCACCTGGAATCACGCTCACGCTGGCGCCGGCGGTTCTGTCGATCGCGCAGAGCGCGAACGCGCAAACAGCGCTCACCCTGGCGCGCGTCGGTGGACTCACGGGTGATGTGGCCCTCTCGGCGACTGGTGCGCCCGCAGGCATGACTGTCGTGTTCAACCCGGCCACGGTAACGGCTACCGCATCAACCATTACCGTGACCGTTGGTGGATCGGTGGCGACGGGATCCTATCCCATCACCATTACCGGAACTGGCACAGGCAGTGTCACCGGTACGGTGACGCTCACTGTGACCGTTACCGTTGCGCAGGGCTTCACGCTCGCGGCGACGAACGCGTCCGCTGTGCAAGGATCAACAGGCACCAGCACGGTCACCATTACGCGAGTTGGCGGCTTTGCCAACAATGTGGATCTCACCGCTACTAACCTGCCCGCCAATGTCACGGCTGCGTTCAGCCCCGCGTCGGTGAGTGGCACGAGCAGCACGCTCACCTTCACGGCCTCGGCCGGTGCAACGCCGGGCAATTACACCGTCACGGTGAACGGCACGGGAACCGGTGCAACGAATCAGTCGACAACGCTCACGCTCACGGTGACCGCGAGCGGCGGCGGTGGTGGGGCGATCGCGTGGCGGTTCTGCGATCCCGCACGCGTGCCGCTCTGGTTTGCCTACCGCGACGGCACGAGTGGTGCGTGGACCCGCGTGACTGTTGGTGCGAACAGCACGTTCAGTTTCACGCTTGCACAAAGCGTCGGTGCGGTGGCGTACGTGCAGAATGCGAGCGGCGGCGGATTCCAAGGCACGGTGTTCCTGAACACCGCGACGGAGATGGCATCGGTCGCGACGTCCGAGTGCGCAACCAATCCGGACACGAAGAGTTTGACCTCCACGTTTGCCGGTCTCACGAACAACGCGTCGCAGCTGCAGTCGGGAACGGTGACAATTGCGAGCGGATCCGGATCGGCGTCATCCGCCGGGACGTCGTTCGCCATCACCAGCGTCGGCAATCGACTCGCGGACGTGTTCGCGTATCGCCAGACCACGAATCTGTCGACCATCTCCATCGCAATCGACAAGCTGATTTTGCGACGCAGCGTCAACTACGCGGCTAACAGCGTGGTACCGGTTATGGACTTTGATGGCGCCGAGTCGTTCGCGCCGGCAACGGCGACGATCGCACTCTCGAACGCGGGCGCGGATCAGACGGCGCTGATCACCTCCTTTCAGACCGCAAACGGACCGGCAGGATCGTTGGTCAACGTGTTCGGCGGGTCGACGTCAGCGCTTGGCGTTCCAGCATCCAAGACGCAGGCCGGTGACTTTCACACGCTACTCGCCACCGCCACCGCGTCAGGAAACACCGCGTTCCGCATCGTTGCTCAATACAACCGAGATCTGGCCAACCGGACGCTGACATTTGGCAACGCGCTGGCGCTGCCAACCATCACCGTGACCGGCGCGGGTCGACTGAAGGCGTCCGGCTCGTGGACGTCGGAGTACGGCGACGCGGGCGCATCGTCGATTACGCAAGGCAGCGGAGCGTCGTCGCGCAGCTGGACCATTTCCGGTTCACGCGGCTACTTCGGCGCGGGGTCGTCAGGCTACGAGTTCGAGCTCTTCGACTTCAGCGGCGTGACGGGATACCTCGCCACGTGGGGCCTCACCACCGGCGTCTCGGCGCAGATCACGACGAACATCACCGGATCAATCGTCGGAACGTATCCGCAGGTTGCAGAAGGCAATTCGTACAAGACCGCAGCGCGCGTCCAAAACGCGACACCGTAGTTAACGGCGACTTCGCCCGACCACAACAACGCCGCCGGGCTCACTCGGCGGCGTTGTTGCGCTTGAACACCTCACACATTCCGGCGCTTCGTCCGACACGAAGCAACCGTTGTTGCAGCAACTCGCCACCAGGCGTTTTCGCGCGATATTTCTGCATCCACTCCTCGCAAGGCGACTATGCCGGCCTGCCGCAAGTTTTTTCGTGCTCCACTCTGTCGTGCGCTCCCGATCGCACTCACCGTACTCGCCGCCTGCGAGCGCGGCAGCGCGGCACCGCCGACGGATCCCGGCACATCAAACGCGCCGCCCATCGTTTTGACCTCGGCCAGCAACTCGGTCTTCATGCCGCGCGGCTGGAATGCGCTCGTGAGTCTTTTGGTCGGAAGACGCTCGGATTTTACCAATCCCGTAGCACTCACCATCGACGGACTGCCGCGCGGGATGACCGCCGTATTTGCCACACCCACGGTGCCCGCCAACGTTTCCAGCACGCAGTTGTCGCTCGAAGCCGATAGCAGCGTCGCCTTCGGGACATTTCCGCTCACGGTGCGCGCCACGAGTGGCAACGTGACCACCAGCACTACGCTAAGTGTCTCGGTGCCGCGACCGTCGTTTCAACTCACGGCAACCTCGGCCATAACGGCGACGATCGGCGCGTTCGCGCCGGCAAGCGCGGGGCTCGTGGTACAGCGCGACTACTTCTATCGCGGGCGACTCACCTTCAGCGTGACTGATGTCCCGGCCGGTGTCACCGCGGGCTCTACGTTCGTCATTCCGAGTGAATCGTCAACCGGCTCCGTGTTGTTCGTGCCGAACGAGAGCGCGACGCCGGGCACGTACCGCGTCACCGTGCACATGATTGGTCCCGATGTCGACGAGCGAACGGCCAGCGTGCAGCTGACAATCGCGCGGTAAGCGTCACTACGCCCATCCAGCGCACACTATCCGGCATTAAGAATTTCGCGACACGCT
Source organism: uncultured Gemmatimonadaceae bacterium (assembly GCA_966096095.1). GTDB lineage: Bacteria > Gemmatimonadota > Gemmatimonadetes > Gemmatimonadales > Gemmatimonadaceae > Gemmatimonas. The sequence continues at coordinate 17,580 of CBHTUR010000012.1, forward strand.
CGAGATCGGTTGCGTCGTGCGTCGTGAGATCCTGCGGTTCTCGCGATCAGTCGACGGTTAGAAGCTAGGATGAACCGTGACTGCCCGGTGTGAATTTCACTCGTCGCGGGAGAAGAGGCTGATGTCGCACTCCGCCTTCACGCGTGTCGCCGCGCTGCTTGCGTTCGCCGTCGTACTCGGCTGTTCTCGCGAGGTCGTGCAACCGGCCGACGTTAGCGTCGCTGAAGCGGTCGAAATCATCGCCGCGCCGCCCGTCGAGGTGGTGAGCGGCGAGACCCGCGCGAGCTACGTCGATGTCGTGAGGACAGGCGCCATCACCTCGCCGCTCGCCCTGGAGTTCAGCGGATTGCCAAACGGTGTTGGCGTGCGCATTGACAACACCTTCAATCCGCTCGCGCGCTCGCAACGCGTCGCCTTCACCTTAGTCGCAGCCGAAGCGGCTCCGACCGGTCTCTTTGACGTCGTGGTGAGTGCGCGACTGGCAAATTCGGGTGATTCGCGTCCAAGCTCTATTCGGGTGAAGGCCGCGCCAATCCAGGTTGCGTCGGTGCCGATCTCGCCGGAAATCACACTGACCACGTCAAAAGCTTCGCTCGCGATCAATCGCGGTACGAGCGACAGTGTGCTGGTCACGGTCTCGCGCAGCGGCACGTGGGAGGATGAGGTCTCTCTCGTCGTGTATGGCATGCCGAGTGGCGTTACGGCGACTCTTTCGCAATCGCGGCTCGACAGTTGGCTCTCGACATCGTACTCCTCGATGCGATTCACCGTGCCGAGTGGTACGCCTCCGAACATCTACACAGTCATCATCCGCGCCGAGTACGTGTCGTTCGGTTGGCCTGCGGAGAAGCGATTCTTCCTCGAAGTACGTTAGCGCTTCCTACCAACGTAAAACAAACGGCCCGCAGCGACACTGCGGGCCGTTTGCACATCCATGTTCGCAGCGCTACACCGCGTCCGACAAGCTCGAGAAGTTGAAGTCTTTCACGCGCAGTGCCGGCATCACCTGCCCCGCCGCGGTGCGCTCAGCTTTGCCGATTTCTTCGATTTTGCTGAGCATGAACAGCGGACTCTCGTTCCAGCGGAAGTTTTTCACCGCCGCCGTGATCTTGCCCTTCTCGATCAAGAACGTGCCGTCGCGCGTGAGCCCCGTGAGCATCACCGTGCGCTGATCGAGCGAACGAATGTAGAAGAAGTGCGTCACCAGAATGCCGCGCTCGCACCCTGCGATGAGCTCTTCGGTGCTCTTGGTGCCGCCGGCGAATTTGAGTCCGCCGCCCCCTCCTCCACCGCCACCTCCGCCCCCACCACCACCGCCGCGACCACCACCGCTGTTCGTGGCAACTTTGCCTTGCTTCTGCGCCCAGAACCGATCGTACGAGAAATTCTTGAGCACGCCGTTCTCGATGTACACGACGCGCTTGAGCGGCAACCCTTCCGCGTCGAAGGGCGCGCCGAGCAGATCGGTGTCAAAGGGATCGCTGAACATCGTGACACGTTCGTCGGCGATCTTCTCGCCGAGTTTCGTGCCGCCGCCCTGCTTGCTGAAGGTGCCGCGTCCTTCGTCGTTCGCGCGTGCATTAAAGGTGCCCACGAGCTGTGGTATGATATCGGCCACGGCTTGCGGTTCGAGTACCACCGTCCACAGTCCGGGCTCCACCGCTTTCGGCGTGCGACTCGCCACCGCCTTTTGTGCAGCTACGCGTCCGATCATCGACGAATCGATCAAACTCCAGTCGCGCGCACCTGCACTCGCCCAACCGGAGCCGGTGCCGTCGGGCGTGCGCGCCGTCGCCGAGAAGTCGACATCCGTGGAGCGGTGATAGGCGAACAATCCTTTGCTGTTCGCCACACACGTCGCACTCGCGCTCGCGCGCAGAAAGCCGGCGACAAACAAATTGCCGGCCGCTTTGCCTTCGGCCTCGGCGAGGGAGATCACCTTTTGTGCTGCCGAGGCTCGAACCTCGGGCGTGAGCCCCGCAGTGGCATCGAAGTAACTGTTGACACCGGAGTACGTCTGAGGCCCAAGCTCCGGCATCGCCTCCGGATCTTCGGGGCTCAGCTTGGCCAATCGCTCCGCTAAGTCAACCGTGCGCTTGAGCGATTCGTCGTCGAGCACGTTCGTTGACGTGCTGGCGCGACGCTTGCCAACGGTGCTCGTGACCTGCACCACCGTGTTGGTGGTTCCGCCGCTCGTGGTAATTCCATTGCCGGCGAACCGAGTGTTGCCGTTCCAACCGCTGGTGATGTTCACGCGTGTTTCGTCAGCCTTGGCAAACGACAGCACACGATCGGCCAACGCTTTGGCGGCTTCGCGCGAGAGGAACTCCGCGTCAGCGAAGATCGCATCGTCGTAGAGGGATTTCACTCCCGAGTTCGCAATCATTCGCCGCGCCCCGTGTTGACAATGTTCACGCCGCGAAAGCGCGCGGGCACGCAGCCGTGACTGACCGAGTTGGACTGACTCGGTTCGCCTTTGCCATCGCCGAACGACCCGCCAAGCCAGTACGACTTGGGGCCGCCGATCATATCCATCGAGTTCCAAAACACCGGCGTGTTGGCTTGATACGCCACGTCTTTGAGCATGCCGGTGATCTTGCCGCCTTTGATCTCGTAAAAGACCTGACCGGAAAACTGAAAGTTGTAGCGCTGATGATCGATGCTCCACGAACCACGGTTCTTGATGAGAATACCGCGATCGGTTGCCGCGACGATGTCATTCAAGCTGGTCTCTCTCGTGCCCGGCAGCAGCGAGATGTTGGGCATTCGCTGGAATTGCACGCTGTCCCACGAGTCGGCAAACGAACAGCCGTGCGACTTTTTGACGCCCGTGAGGTTGCTGATCCACGCCGCTTGTTCGCGCGTGGTTTGATAGTCCTTGAACATCCCCTTTTGTATCACCAGCCATTTGTCGGCGGCAACGCCTTCGTCGTCCCACGCCACCAGTGCGAGCGATTGCGGTTGCGTCCGATCGGCCTGAATGTTCATCAGCTCCGTGCCGTACTTCAGTTTGCCGATCTGTTTTTCTGGTGGTGAGACGAAGCTCGTGCCGGCGTAGTTCGCTTCGTATCCCATGGCGCGATCGAGTTCGGTCGGATGTCCGATCGACTCGTGAATCGTGAGCCAGAGGTTGGTCGGATCGAGAATGAGATCATATCGGCCCGGTTCGACCGTCTTCGCGCCAAGCTTCTCGACTGCGAAGTTGGCCCACTTGGCCGCATTGCCTGGCATATCGAGCGAAGTGATGTACTCCCAACCGGCACTGCGCGGCGCGAGCTCTTCGCTGTAACTCTGCACACCGCCCTTCCCCTGAGCGGTTGCCTGCCACGACGGACCAACGCGAATAAACGTCTGCGTCGTCTCCGTGCCTTCGGAATTCACATAGGTCTTGATCTCGCGCAGCAGCTGCAGTCCGCTGGTCACGAAGCGCACTCCAGGCACTTTGAGTGCGCCTTCGTTGGCGGCAAAAAGCAACGCCACCTTCTCTTCAATCGGCACTTCCAACGGATCGCGCGTCACGGGCGTCATCCAGGTGCCTTTCACTGTCGGCGAGGGCGAGAGTTCGACGGGACGCTTCTGCACCGTCTTCGCCGCTTTCGCAATACGCGCCGCTTCACGCGTTGCTTTGACAACGCCTTCTTTGCTCATGTTGCTTGTTGCCGCGAAGCCCCACGAACCGTTCACCAACGCGCGCACGCCTAATCCGTACGACTCGGCGTCGCTCACGCCGGTGATCTGCCGTTCGCGCGTATTAATCGACTGGCGACGATATCGTCCGATGCGCACATCGGCATAACTCGCGCCGGCATCCTTGGCGGCGCCGAGCGCTTCGGCTGCCAGTTCAACCACGAACGCTTCAGCGCGTGGTGCTTCGACGAGCGGCGACGCAACCGGAGCGAACGGATCGACGAGATCGTGCGCGTGAACGACGCGCGGCGCCGCCAGTACTGCCGCCGCGGCGGCGCCGGACTTGAGGAAATCTCTGCGGGACGGGGACATGGGCTCCTCAGTGGGAAATGCGGGAAGGCACCCAATGAGGTTGGTGCTCGCGCCTCAGCGCGTCAATGCCGCCTTCGCTGCCAAGGCAACACGCGCATCAGTCGACTTCGCGGCCACATTCAGTGCCGCTTTGGCATCGACGCTCGTGAACACGCCAACGGCCGAGACTAAGTGCGGGTGGTACTGCGCGTAGAGTGCTGGGAGCGGCGTCTTTCGCGCTGGCGCATCGCGATTCTCGCTTACCAGCGCCGCGACGAGCGTGCGCTCGATTTGCGCGGACAACTTGGGACGCGCGACCAGCAGTCGCTTCAGGCGTCCAGCCGCATCGTATTCACCTTTCGCCGGATCAAACAGCAGCGAATAGAACGCATTTGCACGTTCCGTCACATCCGCGCTGTGCAACTGCGTGAGAAGCGACGGATAGTCAATCGCGTCGCGAAAATTCTCTGGAACTTGTTGTCCGCGCATTTTGGACCGTCAGCCAGCGGCCGCGCGACGACGCCGTTCGAGCGGAACCACATCACGGCGGGCCGACGGCGCGATGCCGACGGCCTTGGCTTTTTTGCGAAAGCCAGGTCCGTGGTCAACCGGCGCGCCGGTCTCGTGCTGCCACTGATGCACCATCTCGTGGAGCAACGTATGCATCGCCTCTTTCCATCCGTGTCGCACCACATGCTTGCGCGACATCACGATTTCCGACGGTACATGCTTGCTGCCGGGATCGTAGTGGGCAAGCCGGGTCGCCATGCGTCCGGACAATCGAATGGGCACCGTCGACAGGGCCGCGTCGAAGTGCTGCGCGTTCAGTTGTCGATGTGCCTCGGTGAGTTGCGCGATCAACGATAGATCGCCTGGGCGAGGCGCTTCAACCCGACGAGGCGCTGGCGCGCGATCAGTTTCGAATGCCAGAATCTCATCGCGAGCCGCCGTGCGCGCGGCTTTTGTGCGTGCGGTTGCGAACGTGACAATCGCGCGAAGTACATGCTCCGGCGCGTCGGCGTAACCGTCGTTCACTCGAAGCGTGCGGCCGATCAGCGAAACCATCACGGTGCGCGTGCGCATGAGTACCAGCGACTCGACGCCGCGAAGCCCCATATCCTGCAGACGTGAGAAGAGCACGGCCGTACGCGCGCGCGTTGCACTGCGACTGCGCGCCGGACGCTCCTTAACGTCGGACACTGCGCGCTCCGCGAGCACGCCAAGCGGTGCCGGCGGCGTGGCGGTCAGTGCGAGCGATACCGGCGCGCTGGTGGGTTCGGGCGCCGACGCCGGCATGCCAAAATCGAATCCTAGTTGATCGAGCGCGGCATCTCGCGAATGCGGTAGCATGCGCAGAAGGATGCCCCACCAACCGCGGGCTTTCAAGGCACGCATGCCTTTTGTCTCAGAAGGGCCAGAGATGCAGTGGCCACTCGCCGCGACGCATGAGCGCTAACGCGTCCATGCTGAATGCCACACCACAGTGGACTAACACGCCGCCGCCGATACTGCGTGTGCGCAGGGCCAGCGTGCCAAGCACGAACCCCGCCACGATTGATCCAAACGCCTCGGGCAGCGGCTTGTGCGCGTGAATCAGGCAGTACGGCAAGACGCTCACCCCAACGGCAGCGAAGCCGAGCCGAGGTTGCAGCGAAAACTGGAGTACACCGCGAAAGAAGAACTCGGTGCTGAAAAGAATGCTGCCGTAGCACAACCAGTAGAGCGTCAGGAGTGATCCGCTCCACGCCAGGGCACTGCCGTCGGGAGCCGAATGCAGCAGCGGATAGGTGCTGAGGAAATCCGCGCGCTCGCCCGCGAGGTACACCACGGGCGCCATTACGAGAACAAGCGCGCCGTACAATCCGAGACCTCGCGCGGAGAGCGGCGGCCACACGGAGAATGGCAGCGGACCTGCGCGACGCAGCATCGCGGTCGGAATTACCACCCACAGCAGCACAAGACCTGCCGCCCACCACACGAACGAATTCAGCGTTCCCGTCCACGCCGGAAACCACACGCGCGTGCGCAGTGGGATGAGCACGAATTCCGCGGCAATGAGCGCGACCGCGCACCAGCCCAACAGCCACTGCAGTGCCGCATCGCTCAACGGAAGCGATGTTGGCAGCAAAGGCACCGACGGTTGGACTGATGGCGCATCGCGACGAGACGACATGATGCAGGGCTACACGGTGAGTACGACCGGCGGCACATCCAGCGACACCAGCGACGCCGCGATGGCGTCGCGATGCGGCTCGAGCCACCAAGGTAGCTGCAAGTGCGTGCCGGCGGATTCGAACGGTTCATCGACCAAGAAGCCCGGACCCATGGTCGCAATCTCGACGATGTGCCCGTCAGGATCGCGGGTGTAGATGCTCTTGAAATACACACGGTCGAGTACCTCCGACACGTGGAGTCCGGCCGAGAGCAGGCGGTCGCGAAACACCAGTTGAGTGTCTTCATCCGCAACCGCGAGCGCATAGTGATGCCCCTGACCAGTGCCGAACTGCGCCCGTCGGACTTTGGCTGGGTCCTTTTCGAGATAGGTCACGAGCGAGCCGGGGCGCGCATCACTCGCCCCCCACGACCAATGTCGCGTTCCTGGATCATCGAAATTTTCGGTTTTTTTCACGAGCGTCAGGCCGAGAATGCCACGCAGAAATTCGTCGGTCCGCTCGACGTTGGCCGTCATCGCCGTCAGGTGATGCATGCCACGCGTGAGCCGCATCGCCTCGTCGATCACTGGAACGGGCTCCGGCCACGTCAACGCGGCAATCGCGTCTTCGTTACGCCCGCCGCGCACCAAATCGGCCGGCGGCGTACGCTGTTCGATCGCGCCCACTTCGTCGAACAGCATGCCCGGACCATCGGTCGCGATTTCGAGAATCACACCGTCGGGATCGCGAAAGTAGATCGACGTGAAGTAGTGACGGTCATACGGGCCGATAACTTTGAGTCCGAGATCCGTTAGCCGGCGCTTCCACCGCAGCAGCGCGTCGCGATCGGCCACCCGCAAGGCGACGTGATGCGTGCCACCAATGCCTGTTTTGCCTTTCCCGGCCTTTGGCCATTCGAAGAACGTGACCACCGTTCCCGGATTGCCCCGCTCGTCGGCGAAATAGAGGTGGTAGCTACCCGGATCGTCGAAGTTCACCGTGGTCTTGATGAGCCGAAGCCCCAGAACCTGCGTGTAGAAATTCACCGAGCGCTGCGCATTGCTTGCCACCAGCGTCACGTGATGCAGCCCCAGCAAAGAAGGCGATGACATATGGGTACCACTCCTGCCCGTCTGGCGGGCGAATTTTATCTTAGTACTAAGATATAAGAGTTGAACCGCTCGTCAATAGGCCTCAAGGTCATCGGGCGATCGAGGCCGACGTTGGACCCGGCACGAACTCGCCGCGCTCGAAAACCCACGCCCGAACGGTGACGAGATCGGTCGACGCTTCAATCACGTTGAGGGCCGACGGCCGATGACCGCGCATCCGATTGGACAGCGTGTTGGCCGTGCTCGCAATAAAGCGGCCGTTCGCCCGCTTCACGATCTCGACGCGCTCCTCGTGATCGTGACCGGTACACACGACGTGGGCACCGCTCGATGCCAGGGCGTCGAGCGCGCGCTCCGGTGACTTGAGCCCCCAGCGATTCGACAGACGTCCGCGCACGACGTTGTGGTGGACCACGACCACGCGCAAATCGCTTGCAGCGGCGGTGGCGAGACGCGCCTTGGCGCTCTGCCATTGGGCATCGGTCACACCGCCTTTGACGCGCCAATCGCGCGGATACCAGGTAATGGTGGGCGGCAGCATGCCTTGTGCTGAATTCACGCCGACAATGGTCACGCCGGGAACCATCAGCGTTGGCTCGAGCGACTCGTCGATGTAGCGCCGATAGCGCTCATGCAGTTTGTCGGCATCGCCCCAACCGAAGGGCGCGTGCCACCACGCGGTGTCGTGGTTTCCCGGCACCACGAGAGTTGGTGCGAGCTCGCGAAAGCGCTGGAGAATCGGACGCGCGGCCTCAAACTCGTGCACGCGGGCGCGCTGCGCGAAGTCTCCGGAGATAACGATCGCGTTCCACGGTGTCGCGCGGGCAAGCCGCTCCGCCGCGGCGACGTGCTCCGCGACGAACGGCCGACCACAGTGAATATCGGAAAGGTGCAAGACGCGAAGCACGTCCGACGACGGCCCCGTCATCCGAGACTCATCCAAGACGCATCCACGAGTGAACCGAGGCTCAACCGAGACGCGAGATGAGCGCGTTGGTGAACTGATCGGTCGTGGCCGTACCGCCCAAGTCTCGAGTCAGTGCATCGCCATCGCGCAACGTGCCTTCCAGCGCATGCCGGATGCGCGCGGCGCGCGCGGAATCGCCGAGGTGATCGAGCATCATGCACGCGGCGAGCACCAAGGCGCCCGGGTTGGCGATGTTCTTGCCTGCAATGTCGGGCGCGGTGCCGTGCACCGCTTCGAAGATCGCAGCGTTCGTGCCGATGTTTGCGCCGGGCGCGAGCCCGAGTCCGCCGACGAGGCCTGAGATTTCGTCGGAGAGGATGTCGCCGAACAAGTTGGTTGTGACAACGACGTCGAAAATTTCCGGCCGCATCACGAGATGCATCGCCATCGCGTCGATGATGCGCTCCTCGAATTGAATGCGTCCTTCGAATTCGCGCGCAACCATGCGACCGACGTCGAGAAACAGCCCTTGCGAGTACTTCAGGATGTTGGCCTTGTGAACAAGCGTCACCTTCTGGCGATTGTTCTTGAGCGCATACTCAAACGCGTAGCGAACGATGCGCTCCGATCCCTGTCGCGTGATGATGGCAATCGACTCCGCCGCCGCCCTCGGGTCATCACCGATGCGGACATAGTGCTCGACGCCGATATACAACCCTTCGGTGTTCTCACGAATGAGCACGATATCGATATTGTCGAAGCGACCGGGAATGATGGTGTACGCCGGACGCACGTTGGCATACAGGTCGAACGTCTTCCGCAACGCCACGTTGATCGAGCGGAACCCTTCGCCCACGGGCGTTTCCAACGGTCCCTTGAGGGCGATGCGTGTGCGTTTGATGGAGTCGAGCGTCGCGTCGGGGATCGGATCGTTCCAGCGTGCGACACCGGCCATGCCGGCGACTTGTCGATCCCACTCAATGTCAGCGCCAGCGGCGGCAAGAATGCGGACAGTCGCTTCGGCGATGCTCGGGCCAATGCCATCGCCGGGAATCAGTGTGACGGGAGTAGACATCCGCGAAAGATCGCCCGCGGGTGACCGATGGTGAAGCGGGGCCGATGGCCTTCAGCGACTTGGCGGTCCAATTCGTACATTGACAGCGCGTGTTCCGGAGCGCATACCGTCTGAGTTCGTGTCGGTGCGCTTCGGGCTCGACGAGTTGCGCAGTCCGAAGGGTCGCCTGGCCCTGTTCGCGGGTCGTTGTCTCCCCACCTTTCCCCCGCCGTGTCCCGCCTCCTCAAATTCCTCCCTTGGCTCGCCACCGCCGTACTCGGCGCTGGAGCCCTCGCGACCGTTGCGCTCAGCAACGGTGAGACGGTCAATGCCGCCTGGCTGCTGACGGCAGCGGTGTGCACGTACCTGATCGGCTACCGCTTCTACTCCAAGTTCATCGCGGCCAAAGTGTTCGCGCTCGACGCGACCCGTGCCACGCCAGCGGAACGCATGGAGGATGGGCGAGACTTCGTGCCGACGAACAAGTGGGTCGTCTTCGGGCACCACTTCGCCGCGATCGCCGGACCGGGCCCGCTCGTTGGCCCGACGCTGGCGGCGCAGTTCGGGTTCCTTCCCGGCGCGCTCTGGATTCTGGTCGGTGTGGTGATGGGTGGTGCGGTACAGGACTTCGTGATTCTGTGCGCCTCGATCCGTCGCGACGGCAAGTCGCTCGGTCAGATGGCGAAGGAAGAGATCGGACCGGTCGCCGGTGCGACCGCGCTGATCGCCGTACTCGGCATCATGATCATCCTGATCTCCGTGCTGGCGCTGATTGTTGTGAACGCGCTGCGTGACAGCGCCTGGGGCGTCGTCACGATCGGGCTCACGATCCCCATCGCGCTGATCATGGGTGCCTACCTGCGCTGGGTGCGACCGGGCAAAGTGCTAGAAGCCACGACCGGCGGTCTGATCATGCTGGTGTTCGCGTTGTACGCTGGCAAATGGGTGGCCGGCAATCCGGAGCTCGCGCCGATGTTCACGTTGAGCGCCACCACGTTGTCGCTCTCGATCATGGTGTACGGCTTCTTCGCATCGGTGCTGCCGGTGTGGTTGCTGCTGGCCCCGCGCGACTATCTCTCGGCGTTCGTGAAGATCGGCGTCGTGCTCGCGCTTGGCGCGGGCATCATCATGGTGCTGCCGCCGCTCGAGATGCCGGCCGTCACCAAATTCATCGACGGCTCCGGACCTGTTTTCGCCGGCAAGCTGTTCCCGTTTGTGTTCGTCACGATCGCGTGCGGCGCCATCTCCGGCTTCCACTCGCTGATCTCCTCGGGCACGACGCCCAAGCTGCTCAAGCGCGAAACAGACGCGCGTTTCATTGGCTACGGCGCGATGCTGACCGAGTCGCTCGTGGCGACGATGGCGCTCATCGCGGCCTGCGCACTCACGCCGGGCGTCTACTTCGCCATCAACTCGCCGGCGGCCGTCATCGGCACGTCTGCGCAGAGTGCAGCGGACGCCATCAACGCATGGGGATTCTTCACGCCCATCTCAGCTGACATGCTGCAGCAGATGGCGCAGCAGGTCGGCGAGTCGTCGCTGCTCTCACGGACCGGCGGAGCGCCGAGCCTGGCGGTCGGCATGGCGCACCTGTTCTCGAAAGCGCTCGGCGGCGAAGGCGCGCTGGCGCTCTGGTATCACTTCGCCATCATGTTCGAGGCGTTGTTCATTCTCACCACGCTCGATGCGGGCACGCGCGTAGGCCGCTTCATGCTGCAGGACATGTTGGGCAACGTCTACAAGCCGCTGGGTCGCGTGTCGTCCTATCCGAGCGCAGTGTTTTGCAGCGCGTTGTTCGTTGCGATGTGGGGCTACTTTCTCTATCAGGGCGTAACCGATCCGCTGGGCGGCATCAACTCGCTCTGGCCGCTGTTCGGCATCTCGAACCAGTTGCTGGCAACGGTTGCACTCTGTGTCGGTACGACGGTCATCATCAAGATGGGGAAAGCGAAGTACGCGTTTGTCACGCTCCTCCCAATGGCGTGGCTTACCGTTGTAACGATGACCGCAGGGTTGCAGAAGATTTTTTCCGAGGACATCAAGATCGGTTTCCTCTCGCACGCGCGCATGATTGACGCGGCTCTCGCCAGCAACACCTTGCCCAAGGGCGTCAAGTCAATTGAGGCGGCTCATCGAATGATCTTCAACGACCGGTTGGACGCCGCCGTGGCCGCGTTCTTCCTGATCTCAGTCGTTGTGATCCTTGCCGATTCGATTCGCGAGTGGATGTCGGTAACGAGCGGTAAGAAGGTGGCCTCAACGGCGGAGGCTCCCTACGTCGCGACGGCCCTCGTCGGCGGCTGATCGGTACTGTCTGCAACGCAACGAGGCCTCGCGCAAATCGCGCGAGGCCTCGTTGCGTTAGCGCGGTCGGAACGAACTACACGATGACGCGACACACATCAATGCGCGCCTGCACCCGCGCGGGAACGACGAGCCGCAACAGCGCCTCACTCAACGGCTCGTTGATGGTGGAACGCTTCCACTCGCGACCTAAGATCGCCGATGGATCGTGCGCGAGCTGCGATAATCTATGGTCATAGAGCCGTCGGAGTTCGTTCGCACGCGGAATGTCGCTCAGGTCGGCGATCATGCCGTCAACGAGTTGGAACCGTTCGGCCGACGGCCCAAAGAGTACGTCGCGGGTATTGAGGCAGGCCGCTGCGACCGCCTTCTCGACGGCCAGCAGGCGCGACGCGGGGTGCGCTTTTCGATCGCGCGCGAGCGCCAGCAGTTGCTCGTCGCTGACGGAGGCGCCGCCCATGAGGAGGGCGCGTCCCCCGCCGATGTCGAACGCCTGCGCGCCATTCTGCAGTCGCAGCGCGGCGGAGTGCAGGCTCGGCTCCTGCGCCTGCAGCGCAGCGCGCGCGAGCAACTTGGACGCGTCACGCAGCAGCGTGCGACCGACGAGCGCATCGAGCACGCGAGGCTGTGCGAAGAGCTGACGCGCGGCGGCGACATTTTCACGCGCGCGAAGCAGTGCGTCCGCAGTGTCGCCGTGCACCAGCGACGAATCCGCTTCCGCAACGTTTGCGTTGAACGCGCGCTTGAGAATCTGCAAGCGGGGGCCAGGCACGCCGAAATGCTCGCTATCGTTGGGCGCTGGTGACCGTGCTCCCCAAAATGCGGGAAGCGAATCGATGTAGGCCAGTCGCCTAACCGTTGCCAGTGCCCCACGCTCGTCAAAACTCGTCGTCGCGTGCGCAATCCAGCGCAGTGAATCGCCGGGAGCGGCCACCAGCGCGACGAGCGTACGGAGATACGCACTATCCAGCCGCTCCCGTCCACGCACCGATGCCGTCAGCGAATCCGCCAAGGCAAGTATAGGCCGCCACTGTCGTGTGATGTCTTGCACGCTTGTGGCCGCCGAGCCGTTCTGCGCCGACTCCCGGCGCTGCACATCGCCCGCGGCATACACGGTCGCGGCGGTTCCACCGGCGGTTAGTCCCGCACCGGTGAGCAGCGTCATGAGCAGCAGTTTCTTACCGGCGGTCGACCTGGTCACGCGGATAGGCTCTCGCAATTTCGGGGGCGGGCGGCGCATATTGCCTGTATCCTTCCCGCTCTCAACGAGTGAACATCCGCCCGGTCACCCCGGCATCACAGTCTCGTCGCCTGCCGTCACGCCATGTCGCCTTCTGGTGAAGTTCGAGGGTTTTCCGCCGGCCCAACGCTGGCATCAGGCGTTCGCACTCAGAGCGTGTGGCGCGCCCGCGCGATGCGAGTGGTGGCACTCATTCGCCGCATTGTCGGCGTTCCGGACTACGACACGTACCTCGCCTTCATGAAGCGGACGCATCCGGAATGCACGCCCATGGACGCGCGAACATTTGAGCGCGAGCGACTGGTCGACAAGTACGCGAGACCCGGCTCACGCTGCTGCTGACGTCGGTCGCGCGAGCCACAGGATCACGCTCGCCACGACGGCGAGCAACGCGCCCACTGCGAATGCGGTGGGCGCGTTGTATTTGTCCCAGAGCGCGCCGAAGAGGAGCGACGCTGGCAGCGCGGCAAGGCCAATAGACGCGTGATACCAACCAAACGCTCGGCCACGGACATCGATTGGAACGAGATCGGCGATGAGCGCCTTTTCAGTGCCTTCGCTCAGACCGAACACCACACCGTACACCAGGAACAGCAACCACGCGTGCCACGCGGCTGACGCGAGTGCGAATCCAGCGTAGACCGCTGCGTAGAGCAACCAACCGCAGACGATGAGTGGCACCCGCCCCACTCGATCAGACCACGCGCCACCTGGTGTGCTCGTCAAACTTTTGACGATATGCAGTGCCACCCACAATAGCGGGATCAGGACTGTCGAAACACCGAGTTGGCTGGCGCGCAGAATCAGAAACGCGTCGGTGGAGTTGCCGAGCGTGAAGAGTACAATCGGTAGCAAAACGCGCCGAAACGAGCCAGGCAAAGGCCGTGAAACCGCCGCTGCACTCGGCGTTCTGTCAATCGACGCAACGCTTCGCACCTCGCGCACAAACATCACCGCGACGATTACCGCCATCGCTCCCGGAATTGCGGCAACCCAAAACACATGACGCACGGGCATAGCAAGCCAACCCAAGCACGCCATCGCAATCAGCGGCCCGACTACGGCGCCCGCGTGATCGGCGGCGCGATGCATTCCAAATGCGCGTCCGCGGAACTCACTCGGGGTTGAGGCGGCAAGCAGCGCATCGCGCGGAGCGCCGCGAACACCCTTGCCCACGCGATCAAGCAGTCGTATGGCCAGCACTTGTCCGGTCGATTGCGCGATCGCGACAAACGGCCGGACCAGTGAGGCAAGCGCGTACCCCGCGACGATTAATGGCTTTCGGCTACGAGCGCGATCGGACCACCAACCACTCGCGAGCTTCAGTAGCGAGGCCGTTGTCTCGGCGGCGCCCTCGATTACGCCGATCGTTCGTGCAGAAGCGCCGAGCGTGGACGTCAGAAAGATCGGCAGAAGCGGCGCGATGATCTCGCTCGACGCATCCGTCAGGAGGCTGACCGCCGACAGCGCCCACACGTTTCGCGACGGTCGCCAGCCTTCCGCCTTCGACGGTGATGTCATGCGATGAACCTTGCGGCGTGCGAGTTCTGCAGTCAATTAGCGATATGCCAGCTTCTCGCACTCAGACCAGCGCACAAGAGATCGTTGTGCCGGACGTTGCTGAGGCCCGGCAGTGGTTTGAGCGAAATCAAGAACGATTGCTTCGACGTCAAATCGAGATCGCGCAGGTGCCGGCGCCCACGGGAAAGGAGTACCCGCGCGCTCAATTGCTAGCGAAGATGTTGGCCGAGTCCGGCCCTGCAGCACTCGCTTCTGCCACCTCGCAGCCGTGTATGTCCCTTCCGCGATTCGACGACGCGGGCAACGTGGTGTTGCGCCTCGATGCGCCGAGCGCCGCGAGTACGAAGGCGCCGGTCGTCGTGATGGCGCACCTCGACACGGTGTTCGAGAGTCCGACGCTTCCCGCGCCGAATCGAGACGGTCACCGCGTGGCGCTGCCTGGCATCGGTGATAACGCGCGAGGACTGAGCGCACTGGTGGCACTGGCGTCCTTGCTACGGCGGCCCACAATACGCGAGCGACTGCGTCGCCCCATCGAACTTGTTGCCAGTGTCGGCGAAGAGGGCTTGGGCAATCTTCGCGGCGCTCGGCATTACTTCGCCGAGCGGGTCGCACGCGCGGTCAGCACTGCCGCGGTCGTGGCGCTCGATGGGCCTGGCGATCGGCACATTGTTCATCACGGAATCGCGTCGAGCCGAATGCGCATTGCGTTCGACGGACCTGGTGGTCACGCGTGGAGTGACGCCGATCGACCAAGCGCCCTCGTCGCCCTGTCACGCGCGATTCACGAGCTCACGCAGCGCGTGCGTTCCGCACCGGGTGAACAGGTGGTCAACGTTGCGCGGGCCGGCGGGGGTGAATCGCTCACCGCCATCGCGGCCCACGCCTGGATGGAAGTTGACGTGCGCGCGCTTCATGCCAGCGCGATGCCGTCTCTTGTTGAGCGTATCTTGCGACTATGCCACCAGTCCGCGGCTGACGCGTCAACGCCGACTCACGCGATCCGCTGTTCGCACACGATCCTCGGTATGCGTCCGGGCGGAGCGCTCGACGTGCGCCATCCACTGGTGATGCTGGCCGCTCGCGCCACTACCGAGAGTGGCCAACAGCCAACGTCAGCGTCGGCGTCGAGCGACGCCAACATACCGCTCTCGTATGGCATTCCCGCCATCACCATAGGCGCGGGCGGGCGGGGTGATGGAGCGCACACGCTCGAAGAATGGTACGATGATACCGATGGGCCGCGCGGTCTCGCGCGCGCTCTGCAAATTGTCATCGGTGCGACGCAGATCGCGGCCGACTGAGCCGCCGCGTCAGCCGTCGCCAATTACTTCGAAGACAGGCGCGCTGGGCTTGGTTGGAATGAACTGCACCCTATGTGTCACCTTCGGAAAGAGCTTCACGTAACGATCGCGCCAGCGCGAAGTAAATCGCTCAAGTTCGGCGTCTGACACCATCGCCCACACGCTGCCGCCAAATCCTGCACCGAACGCACTAGCAGCTACGGCACCGAGATCACGTGCCATGTTCACAAGCTGAATCGTCTCGGCGATCTGGTTCTCCAGCGCGATTTCAGCGCCACGCTGCGAGGCGGCCACAATCTCACCAAAACGCGAGAGGTCGTTGGCATGCAACGCGTCCGCCGCCTGCGGCACGTGCTCGAACGTCTCCGCGTAAAATTGATCGAGCCGTGCTTCAAGATGGCGCGCTGAGAATTCCTCCGTGCCAACCTCGCGGGCCATGACACGCAACGGCTCTGGCACGCCGAGGTCGGCCGAGTTACCGCTCGCCTCGGCAAAGACGTCCGCCAGCGTACGTGCCATGCCGCCACGCGCATTCCAGGCGTGAACAAGATGATGCGCGGTGCGCGCGACGCGATTGTAGCGCTCGCGAACCGCGCCAGTTTTGGCGGCAACCACACCGCTCACACCGATCACGAACGTAAAATCGGACGGCCAGCTGACGTCGCGTTCAAATCGCACTGGCGCCCAACTGAATACGTCGAGCTTTCCCGGCGCGCAGCAGAGAATGGCCGTCTGATCTTGCGCGCCACCCAGTGTACCAACTCCGCGTTCGCCCTTCAACGTGCCGAAGTCGAATCCGTTCTCAAGCGCCCCGATGTAGCCAGCTAGGTCGGTTCGCCGCGTGAGCGAAGTCCTCCAGCGTTCGCGTTCTCCGAGATCGGAGATGGCCGAAATGACGAGCGTAACGCCGACGACCAGCGCACTGGAGCTCGACACACCCGCGGCCGGCGGCAAATTGCTCGCAATGGCGATATCTGCGCCGACGAGGTCCGCACCAAAGTTCTGTTGCAGTCGACGAACAACCGTCTTCGGGTAGACCGCCCACGGCAGTGGCGCTTGCGTCGAGGGATACGGAGACTCGTCCAACTCAATAATGGCGGCCTCGCGACGCCTGGCGTCGCGCAGCACGACCTGTCGATCAGTTCGCGGAACGGCCACCATCACGATTCCGCGTTCCACGGTGCACAGCAGCGATCGCCCTCCCGCATAGTCGACGTGCTTACCGAGCACCTCGATGCGACCGGGTATGATCCACGTGCGCCTTCCCTCTCGCGAAACGTGTGACTCATCGAGGGCGCGGTGAGCATCGCGCGCAAGCTTACGGAACCGATCGGCGACCGGCGGTTCGAAGCCGGCATCGTCAACCGATGCGCGCACAATCACCTGATCGAGCGACGGAAAGCTGCCGGTGCTCATGGTTTGGGCACCAGCGATGCCATGCGCGCGACAACCGATGGAATGTCGGCCCGCTGTGACAAATCCAGCACCGGAAGAGCAACGGGAAAGGCGTGCACGGCCACTCCCTCCCGGAGCGCCAACGCCACGGCTTCCGGCAACTCGAACTCACCGCGGGCCGATCGCGGCACGCGACGACAGGCGTCAACAATGGCCGGAGTAATTGTCCAACAATTCATGCCCACCCAGCGCGCCGCGTCACTCTCAAGATCAACCCGGTCACCGGGTTTCTCGATGATCTGACGCAGCATCCCCTCGCCGTCGAAATCGAGTACGGCAAAGGCACGAACCCGATCGCGCTCGATGTTACCGTCGCGTACGAGAGCATCGCGGTCAAAAGCAACGGTCGCCGCGACCTCGTGCGCCACCAACAGTTGAAGCGCCTGCGCCGGGTAAAAGTTGTCCGCGTTCAGTACAATGAACGGCTGCATACCAATAACGTCGGCTGCGGCGACAACCGCGTTGGCGGTTCCAATCGGTTCTTGTTGAATCGCGAATCGTACGCTCACTCGCGTTGGCGGCGACGTATGTTCGTAGTACTCGCGAATCTCACGATGCTCAGGCCCGATTACCAGCACGACGTCGCGAATGCCGACGTCGGCTAGCTCGGAAAGCACGTAATCGAGAAAGGGGCGCGCAGGCCCGGCTTCACCCGGACGTGCGATTGGCATCATTCCCTTCACGCCGCTGCGCGCGACGGCGGCCTGCGCATCGTCAAGCGTCGCCGCTGCGTCGTCTCGACGCATGCGGGTACCGAGACCCCGCGCGAGAATCGCCGCCGTGCGAATCATGAGACGCGATCCACGCGCTCAGTCACCCTGCGCCGGTGCCGTGTTCTTCCACGCGCCGCGCGTGAAGTCCGGAAACTTGATGGGAGCGCTGCCCTTCTTGAGCGATTCCTCGCTTAACGGGAACGGAACGCTCCACGTCACAGCGTCGTACACATCGAAATCCGGTGCCAGCCCTTCGCGCAAACACTGTACTAGCCGGTAGGCCATGACGAAGTCCATGCCGCCATGTCCGCCGTTCTTGCGCGCCAGATCGCCCACCGCTGTCCACAGCGGATGCTCGTACTGTTTGTTCAGCTTGTCGAGCGGCGTCCACGCCTCTCCTCCGGGTGCGCCGTCGATGTAGACGCGCGGCGGATAGTCGTTAAAGATCGCCTTCGAACCCTGCAAGTTGTTGAGCCGTGAGTACGGACGCGGATTCACAACATCGTGCTGCAACAGAATCGTGCGTCCTTTGGCCGTCTTGATGAGCGACGAGTTCATGTCGCCCGCCACGTAGCGTTCGCTCCACTTGGGGCTGCTCTTGTCAATTTTTTGCGAGCGGAATTCGCTCAGTCCGGCTTCGCCCGAGGCCATCGACACCATGTATTCGAATCGATCACCGCGATGAATGCCCATGTACTGCGCGACCGGACCCAACCCGTGGGTTGGATAGAAGTTGGCGTTTCGCTTGGTGTGCGGAATGCGTCGCCACAGACCCTCGTCGCGGTCTTCAAACAGAATCTCGCGCAAATCGTGCAAGTAGGCCGCTTCACCATGCAGCAACGTGCCAAACACCCCTTCGCGCACCATGCGCAGCACGGTTAGCTCGCTGTTGCCGTAGCAGCAGTTCTCCATCATCAGGCAATGGCGGCGCGTCTTTTCCGACGTTTCGACCAGCTCCCAGCAATCTTCAACGCTCGAAGCGATCGGCACTTCGCTGGCGGCGTGCTTGCCGGCGCGCATGGCCGCCAGCGCGACCGGAGTGTGATACGGCCATGGCGTGGCGGTATACACGAAATCGATGTCGTTGCGCTCCACCAGTCGCTTGTAGTCGTCCGGTCCGTTGAAGAACAGCGCTGGCTCCGGCTGTCCGGCCTTCACCACCATCGCAGCCGCCCTTCGCACCTTATCCTCAACAACGTCGCATAGCGCGGTGATTCGCACGCCTTCGATGGCCAACAGCTCACCCAACACCGAACGTCCGCGCAGTCCCGTGCCAACGATGGCGATGCGAGGAGTGGCGTGTTTCTCGAAGGGAACACCAAGCATCAGGCTCGCCGAGCTGCGCACCGGATGCGCGAGATCGACACGCCAATCGTCGGTCGCAGCCAACAGCGTTTTCGGTGTTGCGGCCAGCGCGCCGGCGGCAAGCGCGGCCGCAGTTCCCGCAAGCAGGTCGCGACGTGAAATCGAGTCAGACATGCGTCAGGCTCCTGGCGTCGTACGGATTTCTGAATGGTCGCCAACGTTCAGCGCGCCGCGCACGCCGTGTACCATCACGTGGTCGCCCAAAAACGAGTCGTGCAAGTGCGAATGTTCGATGTGCGTCTTTTCGCCAACCACCGAGTTCTTGATGCTCGCGTGGCGCACCACGCTGCCGGCACCGATGCTCACGTTCGGGCCCACCGTGGCGTGTTCAATCGTCACGCCGTCCTCGATGTACACGGGTGCCACGATCGTCGCGCCGTCGCCAAGCGAGGCCGGCACGCGCGCGCGGCCTTTCTCCAGCATCACCTGATTCGTTTCAAGCAGCGTTTCCAACTGTCCAGCGTCGTACCACCCTTCAACGTCGACCACTTTGATTTTCGCTCCGTGGTCGATCATGTACTGGAACGCATCGGTCAGGTACCACTCACCCTTGTTCGGCGTAGTAGTGAGTACGTGCGCGATGCCCTCCAGCAGCAGCTGCCAATTGCGGATGTAATACAGCCCAATGTTGGCGCGCTTTGAGATCGGCTCTTTAGGCTTCTCGACAATCTTGGTCATGAAACCATCGGCGTCGGTCACGACCACGCCGAAGCGCTGATAGTCTTCAACTTCCTTCGTCCACATGATGCCGTCGGCATCGGTCGTCTTCGTGATGCTGAGGTCAGCATCGAAGATTGTGTCGACGAAGATGATCAGCACGGGCTGATCGATATGTTCGCGTGCGCGTGCCACGGCGCCGGCGGTTCCATCCTGCACATCCTGCTCGATGAACACACTCGGCATGTGGTACGCCGAGCGCGCGAAGGATTCCACCTTTTCCTTGAGATGCCCCGTGATGTACACGACCTGCTCGACGTTGCCGAGCTTCTCCACGTCGTCCATCACGTAGCTCATGACCGGTCGACCGGCCACTTTGAGCATGGGTTTCGGCACGACGTGCGTGTGCGGACGGAGCCGAGTGCCCTTCCCGGCCAAGGGAATGATGACCTTCATCAGGGAGTCGTCAGAGGGTGGCGGGATCACGCGAGCGGAAAGTCGCCGGCGACATGCAGCCAAGATGCAGAACGGCAGCCGCCGGGGGGAGGGGCGACTGCCGTGAATGACCGCTAACGCGCTCGACCGACGTGGCCACGCCTCACGGCGCGCTGGTACCCTCGCGGCCATACCGGTCGGTCAGTCGAACAACGTCATCGAGCTCCGGCGTGCTGGCCTCGAGTACGTCGATGTCGGTGACCGCCTCGATCGCATGAATCGTGTTCGGCGTAATGCGGAACGACTGACCAGCGACCAACCGCTGATCCTTCAATTCGGTATCCCCGGGCATCTGTACCCAATACTTCATCTCGCCACTCAGGAGATAGACGGTCTCGTCCTTCTTGACGTGGTATTGCACAGACAGCTTTTCGCCGGCCTTCACGTGCAGAATCTTGCCCACGTAGCGATCGGTGTACGCCCAGATCGTTTCGTGTCCCCAAGGCTTGGGAACGGTGCGGACTTCAACGGGACCGGACATGTTCGAGAGCGTGGGTAGTGAGGCGGTGCGATGGTCTACGAGTCGGACAGCGAACGTTGCGCAAATGACGACGGCGGTGGGAGGTCGGCAACGCTCGGTCGCCACTCACCACCGCCGTGAGGTCCTGCGAAGAGCCGAAATCAGCCGAGACGCCGGCGCAGCAAACCGAGGCGGCGGCGCACCGAACCGTCCATCACCGTGTCGCCGATGCGGACGATGACGCCACCCAGAATCGACGGATCGACGCTGAGGTGTGGCACCACTGTGCGGCCGGTGACCGACGATAGACGCGATGCAATCGACTGCTTTTCGTCGTCCGACGTATCACGCGCCACTGTCACGCGAGCGTGGACGATACCCTGCGACGCGTCCAGCAGGGTCGCGTATTCCTCAGCGATCTGCGGAATCATCGTTTGGCGGCGATTGCGCACCAGCGATTCGAGGAAGCGCAAAAACGTGTGCGGAATCCGCTCACCAAGTGCGCGCTTCAGCATGGCCGTTTTGTGGTCGGCCGGAATGCGCGGCGACTCCAGAAACTGTTCAAGCGTCGCATCGTTCAGAATGGCGTCGGCCACATGTCGCAGCATCGTGCCCCATCCTGACGCGTCGTTCGCCTTGTTGGCCAACGCCAACAGCGTTTCCGCGTAATTGCGCGCGACTGATTCGCCCGCCAGCCCCGTCGACATCAGCGCGTACCCTTGCCGCTCTCGAGCGACGACAGGAACGACTCGACAATCTGTCGGTTGCCAGCGGCGTCGAGATTCTTCTCGATGACGCGCGAGGCACCGGCGATAGCCAGATCGATTGCTTCGCGACGGAGGTCCGCGATCGCGGCGGACTTCTCGCTCTCGATCGCGCGACGCGCCTGCTCGATCATCTCTTCCTGCTGTTGCTTGGTCTGCGCCAGCAAGTCGGAGCGCATCTTCTCGGCCGTCGCGCGGCTATCGGCGATGATCGACTGCGCTTCAGTGCGAGACGCTTCCAGATGCGCCTTCTGCTGCGCGAGCAACGACTCGGCTTCCGCCCGATCGCGCTTGGCGCTGGCAATCGAGTCCTCAAGAGCTTTCTCGCGCGCCTCGACCGCCGCAAAGAGCGGCTTGAAGGCGAACTTCGACAGCACGATGAGCAGAATGACGAAGATGACCAGCGTCCAGACCATCAGGCCCGGATTCGGCGACAACAAGTTCGGCGGACCGCTTTCACCTTCTGACGCCAGCGCCGGTGTTGCGGTCATCGCCAACGAGGCGGTGACGAGACCGAGATGCTTAGCAGCCGAGCGGAGACGGGTCGAAAAAACGGACATGGAAAAATCCACGAAAAGTTGAGTGGTGGCGGAGCGCCATGAAGGCGCTCCGCTCACGATGACACTGCGACCAAACTTAGAACGTGATCTTGTTCTGGATCTGGAAGCCGATCACGACGCCGAACAGCGCGGCGCCTTCAACGAGCGCGGCGAGAATGAGCGCGGCCGTCTGGATGCGGCCAGCCGCTTCGGGCTGACGCGCCATGCCTTCCACTGCCGAACCACCGATCTGACCGATGCCGATACCCGCGCCGATCACGCCGCCCGCGGCCGCGATACCAGCGCCAACCATCGCCATACCACGCGGATCCGACGCCGTCGCGGCGGCCGCCTGCAAAAGACCCATGACTTCGATCATCGAAAACTCCAGCTGAATGCGTTGAGAACGTCGCTCCTCGCCGACACAGCGATTCCTCGCTGCCTGTTCGTCAACGGACTGCGGAGGCCTCGCGGCACGCCGTCCAACGAACTTCACCGATCGCTCGACCGGTTACGAACGCGGCGCCTGGGAGCAGGCAGCGCCGCATGTGTGACTCACCTAGTGATGTGCTTCGCGAATCTGTCCGATGAACACGCAGGCCAGCAGCGTGAAGATGAACGCCTGCAGAAATGACACGAACAGCTCCAGCACACTGATCGCGACCGCCATCAACACTGGCACGCCGGTGATCGCCCAACTCTGGAACGTGAAGATGAGGCCGATGATGGCCAGCAACACGATGTGTCCGGCCGTCATGTTGGCGAACAAACGAATCGTGAGCGCAAACGGCTTGGAGATCTTGCCGACCATTTCCACGGGCGACATCACGAAGAACATGATGACGCGCATGACAATGGGCAGATCCTTGTTCCAGTAGAAGATCGTGCTCAGATAACCCAACCCGTTGGCGCGCATGCCGGCCAATTCGACCACGATCAACGTGATGATGGCGAGCGTCGCGGTAACCGAGACGTTGCCGGTTGCCGTGGAGCCGTACGGAATGAGGCCGAGCAGATTGCAGCAGAGAATGAAGAAGAACAGCGTCAGCGCAAAGGGGACGAACTTCTCACCATGGTGCCCCACGTTGGGGAGCACCACTTCATTGCGCAGATAGAGCGCCATCGCTTCCATACCGCCCGCGAAGCCTTTCGAGTGCCCGCCCGTGGCGTGATCGCGGCGGCTCGCCGAAGCGGCACCAATCAGGAGCACCGCGGCGATGGTGGCTCCGAGGAGCAGGAAGACCACATGCTTGGTCGGCGACAAATCGATGATCACGCCGCCGATCGTGACCGGCGGGTATTGCGGCAACTCGACCTCGATTGCGCCCTCGTGGTTGAACCACGGGAGTTCGAGATGATGGCTGTCGGTGATGTGCGGTGTAATGAAATCGACCGCCTCGCCCTTCTTCTCGCTCGCCGCCGTGTGCTCGGCCGCGTTCTCCTGCGCACGCACCACGCGCGGGGTGACGATGGTTGCGCTCGCCACGACCAACGCGGCGCACGCGAGCATGAGCTTCACTGACTGCAGCAACGAACGACGCATCCCCTGCATCCGGATCACAGGTTCAAGAAGAGCGGCTCGATCAACGTCGAGACGAATAAGAAGACCACGAGCGATAACAGCGCTGGCCCTGCCACCAACCCCAGCGCCTTGATACCGAGAAACGCCCAAAACGCGACGATCGCGAATCGCAGCACCACTCCGAGACCCCAGCCCGCGATGATCTGCTGGCGCGCGACGAGCCGAGCGACTGCGAACGTCACCAACTGCACACCGACTGCCAACCAGCCGCTCGCCGTGACGGCGCGCACTGCGGCGGCATCGGTCCACACCAACTTTGTCAGCACCAACGCCACGACGAAGGTGAGCAGCGCCTGCGCCACGGCGAACAACGCGATCGAACGCCCAACACTGCGCGCGACTCCCTGCTGCCCCGTCTGACTCATGCGCCTCACCTATGACTCGCCATCACCGCGCGACGTGCAACGTGCACCGTGCATCGCGTGGTTTGCCTCAAGGCTGATTGTTCTGCTTGGGCAAGCGACGTCGTGCTGACTCCGCTGCCTCGACCGAGCGCATCAACCGTCGATAACTCGAATAGAACGACGCTCCACCGCCAACAAACACGCCGACCAAAAGCAGGAGTGGCGACGTGTGAAATCGCGCGTCCAACCAGTTGCCGGCATACACGAACAGAATCAGCGCTGCAAAAAACTGCAGTCCTAGCCCGGCCAGCGCCCACGGCGACTGCTCGCGTGCAGCCTCCCCGGGACCATCCTCGTTCCCTGGTTTGTCAGGCATTCGGGCGGGAAACTAGGCGCTTGTGAAATTTTTCGCAAGCTTCCAAGAGCGCTCAACCGAACAAAAACCGACACCCGTGCAAGCGAACCAAAAACGTGTGTCCACCGTCACTTAACTCGTCATGGCGGGCTTGACAGTTTCCACATCCGTTGATAACGTGGGCCAGTATCGAAATGTGACGGTCGGTCGTCCAAGTCCATGCAGATGCGTCTTGTGCGCATTCCACAACCGCCTCACTTCCACTCCCTGCTCACCTGATGCTTCCCCGCATCACTGTTTCACTGCTCGCTGCAGCCGTGCTCGCTTTCGCTTGTGGTCCGCGAAGCCCGAGTCCGGTTGCCACCACGCGACCGCGCAAGGCGCTTGAAACAGGTGTGACATCGCATGTGATGGTCGATACCACGCGCGGCGTGGTCCGCTTCGCGATCGAAGTCGCGAATGATTCGCGCAAACGGGTCGAGCTCAATTTCGCAGACGGTCTGACGCACGATTTCATCGTGCTCGACGCGAATGGCCGCGAAGTGTGGCGCTGGAGCGCCGGCCGCATGTTCACACAAGGCATGCAGAATCGTTTGCTCGAGGCGCATGACGCGGTGGTGTACGCCGAGCAATGGAAGCCGGAAACGAAAGGGCGCTACACGCTGGTGGCGCAATTGCACAGCGAGAACTATCCCGTGCGCCAGCGCGTGGAGTTCGCACTGCAGTAATCACGCAGCGTCTCAAGCGACTGGCGACGCCACTGCGCGTCCTGCCACAGAGCAATTGACAACGGACGTCGCCTGACGTCCGTTTCTCTTTCGTACCGTCGCCGAAAATCGCGCGACGCATCCCTCCCGACACCACGCTTCTGTGAACGCTTCTTCTGACACGAACGATCTCGCACTGCTGGAACGCTTGGCTTCTGCGCGTCGCGAGTTGGTGACGCAGATCGCGAAACGCATCGTGGGCCAGGCGCACGTCGTCGACGACCTGGTTGCGGCGCTGTTGGCCGGTGGTCACATCGTGCTGGTTGGTGTGCCCGGCCTCGCCAAGACGCTGCTCGTGCAAACCGTCTCGCGCGCACTCGATCTTTCTTTCTCGCGCGTGCAGTTCACGCCCGACTTGATGCCGAGTGATATCACCGGCACCGAACTGATGGAAGAAGAGCCAGGCACGGGCAAACGCGCCTTTCGTTTTGCGCCCGGTCCGGTGTTCGGCAACATGGTGCTGGCCGACGAAATCAATCGCGCCCCGCCAAAGACGCAGGCCGCGTTGTTGCAGGCCATGCAAGAGCGCACCGTCACGGTCGCCGGACGCACGTACGATTTGCCCAATCCGTTCTTCGTGTTGGCCACGCAGAATCCGATCGAACAAGAAGGCACGTATCCGCTGCCGGAAGCGCAGCTCGATCGATTCATGTTTGAGTTGCGCGTGGGCTATCCCACTCGGCAGGAAGAAGAACAGATCGTGATGTCGACCACCGGTGACAAAGAGGGCGAGGTGAAGCCAGTGCTTGGCGCCGCCGAGCTGCTGCAACTGCAGCGCTTAGTGCGCCGATTGCCAGCGCCCCCGAGCTTGGTGGAGTACGCGGTCAAGCTCGTGCGGAGCACGCGCCCTGACGCAGCGGAAGCGACGGCCAAGGTCAAGAAATACGTGAGCTGGGGCGCGGGTCCACGTGCCTCGCAGTATCTCGTGTTGGGGGCGAAGGCGCGGGCGGCGATGGACGGTCGTGCGATGCCCGATCTCGATGACGTTCGCAGCGTGGCGCACGCGGTGCTTCGTCATCGCCTGGTCGTGAACTTCCAGGCCGAGGCGGACGGGATTGCGACGGAAGAGCTGATCGAGACCTGAGTTTCGACGGGGTCATCCGCAATTGGTGCAGGAACGAACCGACGACTGGGTAGGCATCCAGTCGTCGGTTCGTTTTTGTGGGTCCGCGGAGTTCTCTGGCCGAGGTCGGCAGCGTACTTTGAGCGCTGACATCTCGCTGACGCTTGGTATGAAACTGTTGGTCCCTTACCAGTCCCGAGGGATCTTGATGGCACGTAGTGGATCATTCTTTCAACAAATTCCGCCGCGATTGAGCGGCACCGGTGCGCTCCCCACGCGCGACGCGGCGGGCGAGCCGTTTATTCGGCTGCAGACGCTGGGCGCGGCCACGATCCTCGTCGGCGAGACGCGACTGAGCATGTCGGCCGGCACGCTGTTCTCGTTGTTGCTGCGGCTGGCCTATACGCCAGGGATGATGCTGAGCCGCGAGCATGCGCTCTCCGCGCTGTGGCCCGATCAACCGGCTGCACGGCAGCGCGGCAATCTGCGGCAAGCGCTCTACAAGCTGCGCAGCCATGGCGTGCGCATGGCGATGGTGGGTGACGTCATTCAGCTCGACCCGCAGCAGGTCCTGCCGACGTTTTCGATGGTGCGCAGCTTTGAGTATTTCGAGCGCGACGTCACGCACGGCACGGAGCCGTTCGGCGTCTTCCTGCCGTCGTTTGCGGTGCCGTGGCCCGAGTATCAGGAATGGGTCACGTCGTTGCGCGATCAGATTCACGCCGACGTGCGTCGTGTGCTGGTGGAGCAATTGCGCATGCGTCGCGAGCGCGCCGACTGGGGCGGTGCCGACGCGCTCGCGCGTTGGCTGCTGCAGTTTGATCCGCTGAACGAGGAAGCGACGCTCACGGTGGCAGAGTGCACCGCGCTGACGGGATCGAAGCGCGAGGCGCTCGCAATCATCGATGCGTATCTCGCCGAGATCGGACCGGAGGCGGGGGATTTGCGGTTGCAGGCGAGTTTGCTGCGGCGGCGGATTTCGGAGATGGGGGCGCGACCAAGGAGCAATCGCTCGCCGACCGAACAGTTTTTTGTCGGACGAGACGACGAGCTCGCTGACCTAGCGATGGCTTTACGGCGCGCACGCTGGCGAGAGGGTGGCGCCATGCTTGTTCACGGTCCGCCGGGGATCGGCAAGAGTCGGTTGGTGCGCGAAGTCGAGAAGCTCGCATCTTTAGAAGGCGTGCAAGTGATTCACACGGTGTGTCGAGAGCGAGATGCAGAGCGACCATTCTCCATCTTCCTCGACGCGACATCCGAGTTGCTCGCCACGCCTGGAGTAATCGGTGCCGCTCCAGAAAGCCTCTCGCTCTTACGTGGGTTTCAGACAGATCCGAGCGATCTGTCCCTCTCGGCGCTGCATTCAGATCTCGAGTTGAGCTCGAAGCACAGCACAGAGACGACAAGGCCCGGCGTTACAAGCGCGATGATTGAACCCGCGCCCCTTGCCCCGCACGTTAGGCGTGCCGTAGTCGACGTGCTTCTGGCGATCTCAGATGAGAGCCCGTTGATGTTTGTGGTCGACGATGCGCAGTGGATGGATGAGTCTTCCTCCAGAATTGTCACTGAGCTGGTCGCGAAGATCAGTAACGCTCGAATATTTGTGCTGATTGTCAGCCGTGATCGCCAGTTTGCAATGGAGCGACATCTGCCGGACGCGCGATTCAGAAATGTGATATCACTGGCTCCACTCACGGGTGAGAAGTCAATTCTTCTCGCGCGAGAAATCGCGTCGCAGTGCTCTGCCGAGTTCAGCCAAGAGCTTGGCGAGTGGTTTAGCAGAGCGAGCGAAGGCAGTCCTCTCTTCTTAACTGCGTTAGTGCTTTACTGGATCGAGAGTGGACAGGCAGGCGGCGTTCCGCCATCGCTCACTCGGACATTTGAATGTCGACTCGAGGCACTGAGCGGAGACGCGCGACGTCTACTGCAGGCGATTGTCCTTTTCGGCAAATGGTGTACGATCGAACGAGCGGTGAGAGTGCTCGAGCTCGACTCGAATTCTGCGCTGTCGGCTATCGACGAGCTATCGGCGGTCGGGGCGTTCGCTCACTGGGCAAGGAATGAAATCCTGGTGCACGATCTCCTAGCCCTTTACGTCCTCGAGTCGATGCCAGAGGTCGCGAAGTCATTCCTATCCTTGCGGATCGCGCGAAGCCTTGAGATGGACGAAGTTGAAACTCGATTCAATGCTGCGCCGGAGATAGTTGATCATTATATCGGTGCTGGCCAGACGCATGAGGCTAGGCGTTACGCCCTGGAAGTGGGAGGCACCTCGCGAGCGCTCGTGTCTGTTTATGCGAAGCTTGCCGCATTCGATAGGCTTTTCTTGCGCGAGAGCAAACTTCGGGGCGATCAAGCTCTCGCAAAATCGTTTCGATCGGTGCTATACGAATCCGGTCAATGGACTCGTTTATTGCGAGAGCTTTCCACTGAGGAGTTGCCAACCGAGTTTGCGAAATCGTGGGATGTGCAGCACGCGGAGCGGGTTGTCGGCATGATCCAAGTTGCGCAGAGCAGCATCTTTTTGGGCGACTACGTCGAACTCTGCAACAGAGGGTTGCTGCTCGTTCGCAGTCAGGCGACTCCGGCTGAGCTCCGGTTTCGCGGCTGCGTTGGCTTGGTGAAGCTCGCCGCATCGGGAATCCCCGAGAGAATAGCTCAGCAGGCGTTTGAGTGCGGAATCGGCGTGGCGAAGCATTTAGATGATGCTCTGGTGCGCACGGCGTCGATCTCCATGTATCACCATACCTCGCAGGGGAACCACAAGCTCGCACAGAGCTTTGCTCGCGCGTATCTCGATTCGATTGTGATTGACCCGGATAATCGCAAGTTCGTCGAGCGCGGCGATTGTGGATATGCATTCTTTATCAGCGGTGACTTCAAAGCGGCGACGGCGATCTTTGAGTCAATCTTGGTCGAGGCGGAGAGCGTCGGTGATCTCGGACGAATCGTCGTGATGCGCTATCATCTTGGGATGATGGCAATTGCTGAGGACCGATTTGAAGATGCGCTTGATGGAGGAGTGTCGGCGGTCCGAGTTGCAAATGAGGGCGCGGATGTATACATGAAGGTCATTGCCCTACGACATCTCGCAAGGGTCCGACTACTCATGGGTGACGTTCACGGGGCGTCTGCTGATCTCGCTGTTGCGGAGACTTTGTTCGCGGAGCCACTTCACCCGCAGTGGAGTAGCTTTACGAACGCGATGAGGCTCGGAATTGCTGTCGCGCACGGACAACAGGATGCGATAGTTCCGCTACTGGCGCGATGCGAGGCCGACAACTTGGATCTACGTCGCACTATCGGCCAAGATTTCGCGGTGTCGCAGATACTGCGAGCGTATCGAAGCGTCGGTAGAACGAGTGATGCCATTGAGTTCTTGGCGCAATATCGCACGCATTATCGTCGAGACGGTTACACGTTACCGAACTACGTCATGTCTTTTTGAGCCCACGTCGAATCGATTCGACCCTACATCGCCTGCGAAATTGGCACGTCGTCTGGGAACGCCACCGGGGTGATCTTTTTCTTGGGGAGATCAAAGATCTGAGTGATCGATCTTGTCCCGCGCGTATCTTCGCCGTTGAAGAGCATCGGATACAACGGGCTCGCCAACAACGCTTCGCAGATATCCGGGTCAAACTGGCGGCCCTTCATTCTAAGAAGTTCAGCCCTGACCTCGGTTTCCGTCAGCGCTTTGCGATACGGTCGATCGGTGGTCATTGCATCGATCGTGTCCGCGAACATGATGATGCGCGCCCCGAGTGGGATCTGCGAGCCTGCAAGCCTATCTGGATATCCCGTTCCGTCGAAATTTTCGTGGTGGTGCCGAATATCGGGCAGCACGTCTTCGAGCTCACTGACTTTTTCGGCGAGCTCGACGCTCTTAAGCGGGTGAAGCTCCATCGTTGCTCGTTCTTCGGGTGTCAGCTTGCCGGGCTTCTTTAGGATCGGCTCGAAGATCTCGTGAATCTTTCCTACATCATGGAGCAACGCCGCAATTGCAATTCTTTCAATCTTTTTCGAGGGTAATCCATAGGCACGAGCGACGATCTTAGCATACCGAGAGACACGCTGGGAATGTCCCGACGTGTAGGGATCGCGCATTTCGACGGTTTGCACCAACAACTCGAGCAACTCGCGATTGTACTTGCGCAGCTGGATCGTCGCTTGATTGAGTTGGCGAAGGCCGATCAACAAGAATGAGATGAAGAAGACTCCTTCAAACCCGAACTTCGCGTAGACCATCGCAAACGCGTGTACCCAAGGAATCGACACTAGGTAGTTGAAGAAGCTTCCTTTCAGATTGGGAATCCAAACCTGCAGGATTGCTTTCCGTTCACTCAGAGCGACTACGGCCGCCACAGAGAGCGTATTCACGAACAGGTACGCGATTGTCGCGGCAGCCTCTGGCCCGAGCTGCAGGTGCGGATTCCGCTGTAGGGAACTCCCGCCTGCAGCTACGTACGCAAGGATCGCTGCAGAGGCCGCAAGTGACTGTTGCGCCGTGTTGAAAACGCGCTTGATGCCAGGCTGTCCCTTCTTCGAGAACTCTCCGAAGAGAATTGCCAACGTCACCAATGCCGTGGTGGGCCATCCCGGATAGAGAATGACAGCCACCAGAAACGGAGTCAGCGTTGCAGCTGCGTTGGTGGCGCCTTGTAGCCGATAGCCAAAGAAGTGCGCGACCGCGCCAAGTACCGCAAAACTGGCGGCGCCTCCGACAAGTCGCCACGCGATTGCCGTCTCCACAGCAAACACCCAAGCCGCAGCCGCAAGCGCGGACGCGACAACGAGTGCGACGAAGACGACTATTCGTTTAGGCATATTCTCTACCCCCCGCCTACCCCAGCCGTTTACCAAACGTGGCTATCGGCCGCGATAAACGACCACATCGCGCTAACGAGCTGTGCCAGGAATTCCATTTGCGTCACCCCCATCGGGTCAGTCACGCTGTCCCGCTCGGGACTCACGTGCTATCGAGGTTGGCTCCGCTCGTGTTCTGGACTGCCCGCTCGGTTCAGCTCCGCTCTACCGGGATGACGGGGGGCGTTTGGTGTTAATCGTCTATGGCGACGAAAAAGGGTGATCGGTGCGACTCGCTGCACGCACCGCCGTGCTCACTGCGCTCTATCGGCTATTTCTCGAGATGAACCCAGCGATTGGTGGCATCCAACACCGCCAACACTGCGCTCGTCTCTGGACTCTCTCGTAATTCGCAACTGCCCGTGAGCACTACCGAGTCGCGACCCATCCGCGCCACTACGCTCACGAACACGAACTCCCGATCAAATGCTTCGATGCGCTTGGAGCCCTCGAGCGACAACCCGCGGTCACCACCAGGCACGATCTTCATCGCACCCAGAATCGCAGTTACCGTCGCACGCGACGCCAGCTCAATCCGCGACCGCTCGCTCTCCTGCCCTTCCGACTCGCCGACAAACTCTTCACCGTCGCGCCCCAAGGTGACCTTGCAGAGCACGCCACGAGTCCGAGACCGGCGCACCTCCACGTCCTCGAAAATCAGCTTCCGACGACCGAAGGCAGCCCCGCCAGTTTGAGTATCGACCGCTCGGCTGGAAGCCGTAGCGAACCCAGCCATATCCGGCGCGCTTTGCGTGACGGGTGGGGCCTGCGCTGGTACGTAGGAGGGCGAGGCCACCCCTGGAATGGCGCCAGTGGGTAGTTGGGGCGCGCCAACGGCCGCGGGCGACGGCGTGGCGGCAGCGGGCATGTCGGCTGCCCGGATCGGGTCGAGCGACTGCGCGATGCTGACCTTGCGGTGGTTGATGCGCAAACCAAGCTGCGCCATCAGCGCACTCTCGATATTTCGCACCATGTGCTTCGGAACGACCTCATTGGTCGTCAGGACGTGGATCTCGTCGATCGCCCCTGTTTCACTCGGGACGATTCGCACGGACATCACGCCCGGCAGCGTCGCGATTAACTCCTCGGCGCGACGCAACGGAAGCACACTACCGACTACGGCGCCCGATGAGCTCGGCGCGCTTGGCTGGTTGGACTGAGGCGAGCTCGGCCCGAAATTGACTGGGATCGACAGGTATGGCTCCGCAGAGGGATCGGACCAACAGTGGTCGACCGACGTGTTCGGCTGCCAATATGTGGACAAGTTGGCCGCTGAGCAAGGCGCGAAGCTTTCCAAGGCGTTGTCCGACATGCATGTAACGGTGCGCACCTCATCCTGCGTCTAGGGCGTCGTCGCCCTCTCCCAACCCCGAGTCTTCCACACTGTCCACATCGCCCTCGTACTCCCGGAGCTTGCGATACAGTGTCCGCTCGCCGATGCCGAGCAGGTCCGCCGCCTTCCGACGATTCCCCGCGGTATCGCGGAGAGCCGCCTGAATTGCCAACCGCTCGATTTCAGCCATCGTCATGCCGGGCCCAAGCGTGATCACCGTTGGTGGCAACTCGGTCGCGGGGGGTTCGATGCCCCGCACCATGCCAGCCGACGACACCTCACCGAGGACGGGTCCACCAAACGACGCAGACCCAAAAGCAGGCGCGCCAACGGGCGTGGATCGTACCTCACCGACCCACGACGTCGACGCAACTCTCCCCTCAACGTCCATTCGACGACGAAGTTCCTCGACTTGTAACTTGAGCTCCACGAGTGAGCGCACGATGAACTCGAGCTCTCGACCCTGCGCACGTTCGCCTTCGCGCACCACCGGTCCAACATGTACCGGTAACAGACGGCGACCACCTCCGTCACGAATGGCGCGCGGAATATCATCGGCGCCGATTTCATGACCCGGCGCGAGCACGACCATACTCTCCACGAGATTGCGCAATTCGCGGACATTCCCGGGCCACGGATATTCCACCAGCAGTGTCATCGCGTCGGCCGAGATGCCGTGGAACGGGCGCTCATGCATGCGCGAGAATTCCGCCACAAAACGACGCACCAGCAGCGGGATGTCTTCCTTCCGCTCACGCAATGGCGGCAGATAGATGCGCAACACGTTGAGCCGATAGAAGAGATCGGCGCGAAAACCGCCCTCTTCGACGTGTTCGCGAAGTGGCCGATTCGTCGCAGCAACGACGCGCACGTCAATCGGAAATGCACCAGTACCACCGACGCGCGTGACCTCTCGTTCTTCGAGCACGCGCAACAGTTTCACCTGCGTACTCGAGGGCACTTCGCCGATTTCGTCGAGAAAGAGCGTGCCCGAATCGGCGAGTTCAAAACGTCCAAGCCGACGCTCCGCCGCGCCGGTGAACGCGCCCTTCTCGTGACCGAAGAGTTCACTCTCAAGTAGCGTCTCGGGGAGCGCGCCCACGTTGACCGCGATGAACGGCTTCGCGCGTCGTGGACTCAGGCGATGAATCGCGCGCGCCACGAGTTCTTTGCCCGTACCACTCTCGCCCTCGATCAGCACGGTGCTTGAGACGGGCGCGATCTGTTCGATTTTGACGAGCACTTCGCGAATCGGCTCGGACTCGCCAACGAGGCCCGTGAGCGTGGCGAGTCGCTGCCGATCGAGTCGGCGCCGAATGGCGTCGACGACTTCGTCGATGACGATGGGCTTGGGCCACGTCTCAGCATACCCGACGTCGTGCAGACGCTCGAGCATGCCGGGATCGCCAACATCGGTGAAGCCGACGACCGGAACGCCGTCCCATAATTGCTGACGCACCAGCGCGACGTTCTGCGCATCGAGCAGCGCGCCGGTCAGGATCAACATGTCGGGCGCCGCGCGACGCAAATCGCCGCGCACGTCATCCATCGGCGAGATGGTGACCGTGTCGTAACCCGCCGCCTCGAGTGCGGCGTTGAGCCGGACTGCCGGCTCAACGTCGCTCATCAGAATTGCCACGACTGCGGGCGCATCGTCGCCCAACGCGCCGCGCCGCGCCGTTTTTGGGCGCGAACGATCAGTCATGACTTCGCGGGTCGCTTGTAGAACGGCAACTTCACCACGCGCGCCGGCAGCTTCTTGCCGCGAATGTCGATTTCAAACGTCGTACCAACGACGGCGGCGGCACTCGGCAGATAGCACATGCCAATCGGCACGCCGAGCGTCGGGCTCATCGTGCCGCTGCACACATCGCCGATGGCGACGCCGCCGTACACCACGGGATAGCCGTGACGCGGAATGGCGCGTTCGTCGATGGTGAATCCAACCAGCTTGCGATCGGTGCCCTGGGTTTGCTGACGCGACAGCACATCGCGTCCGAGAAACGTTTCCGGCTTGCCGAGTTTGACGATCCAGTTGAGCCCCGCTTCCACGGGCGTTGTACGATCGTCGAGCTCATTGCCGTAGAGACACAGTCCGGCCTCAAGGCGCAGCGAATCGCGCGCGCCGAGCCCCGTTGGCGTCACTTTGCCGGTGGCCATCACGGCATTCCACATGTCGACCGCGCGCGAACCGTCGAAGTACAACTCAAATCCGTCTTCGCCGGTGTATCCGGTCCGCGAGATCGTGCACGGAATGCCCGCCACGTTGCCTTCGGTGAAGCGATAGTACTTCACGGCGTCGAGTTGCGAGGTGGTGAGCGATTGCACCACGCCCGCCGCGAGCGGGCCTTGAATCGCGAGCAGCGCGGTTGCATCGGAAACATCCGTCATCGTGCAATCGAAGCCCGCGAGATTCGCCTGAAGATGCGCGATATCTTTTGCGCAATTGCTGGCGTTGATGACGAGCATGAGGTGATCGGCATAGCGATACACCAGCAAGTCGTCGACGATGGTGCCATCGGCGCGCAGCAACGTGGAGTAGTGAATCTGGCCGACCGCCAGCGCAGCGACGTCGTTGCTCGTGACCGAGGCGACAAAGCGAATCGCGTCTGGGCCGCGCACGATGACTTCACCCATGTGCGAAACGTCGAACATGCCGCAACTCTCGCGGACGGCTTTGTGCTCGGCGGTGATGCCCTGCGGGTACTGCACCGGCATTTCATAGCCCGCAAACGGCACGATCTTGGCGCCGAGGGCCACGTGGGTCTCGTATAGTGGCGTGCGCTTGAGCAACGCAGAATCAGAGGCGGTCATCTCGACGGGATCGGTGGTGAATGGCCGGTTCGTGGCCGTCCGGTAAAGATGTCAGAGTGTTTTGAGCACCGCCATGACTTCGCCGGCATGACCAGCCGATCTGACCTTTTCGAAGACGTGTGCAATCCGGCCTTCGCCGTCGATCAGGAACGTGGTACGCTCGACACCCATGTACGTCCGACCATGCAGCATCTTCTCCCGCCACACGTCGTACGCTTGAATGATGGCGTTGTCCGGGTCGGAGACCAGCGTGAATGGCAAGTCGTACTTGGCCTTGAATTTCGCATGCAGTTTGACGGAATCGGGGCTCACACCCACGACGGTGGCCTTGCCGCGTTTAAAGCGCGGAAAGCTGTCGCGAAACTCACACGCTTCCTTGGTGCAGGTTTCGGTGTCGTCTTTCGGATAGAAATACAACACGACGGCCTTTCCACGGAGCTTTGACAACGTCAGGGGCTTACCGCTGTCGGTCAGTGCCGTGAAGTCGGGCGCGATCTCACCGACAGTGGGTCTGGACATCGGATTAACTGAGCGCTTCGCGGCCCATGAGGACGGCCATGATGGCTTTCTGGATGTGCAGCCGATTCTCCGCCTCATCCCAGACGGCACTCTGCGGTCCGTCAATCACGTCGGCGGCCACTTCTTCGCCGCGATGCGCGGGCAAGCAGTGGAGGAAAATGGCGTGTGCTGCGGCGCGCGCCATCATGTTGGCATCGACCTGATAGCCGGCAAACGCACGCTCGCGATGCGCTTGTTCCTCCTCCTGCCCCATGGATGCCCAGACGTCGGTCGTAACGACGTCAGCACCATCAACCGCTTCAAGGGGATCGCGCACGATCTTGACGTCGCCAGACGCGGCGTTGGCGAGAAACGTCGCGTCGGGATCGAAGCCTTCGGGGCAGGCAACGCGGAGCGCGAAGCCGAGATGCGCCGCCGCTTCGATCCACGAGTTGGCCATGTTGTTGCCGTCGCCAACCCACGCCACGGTGCGACCGCGAATTTCGCCGAGGTGCTGGCGCATCGTGAGCACATCGGCCAGCACTTGGCACGGGTGCGACAAGTCGGTGAGACCGTTGATGACCGGCACGCCGGAGTACTCCGCCAACCGTTCGACATCGGCGTGCGCGAAGGTGCGAATCATGATGCCGTCAACGTACCGCGAGAGCACGCGCGCGGTGTCTTCAATGGGCTCACCACGACCGATCTGGACGTCGCGCGGCGACAGGAAGTGGGCAGTACCGCCAAGCTGGGTGGCACCGACTTCGAACGACACGCGCGTGCGAGTGGACGACTTCATGAAGATCATGGCGAGCGCCATGCCTTCGAGCGGTTTGCGATCGTACGCTTTGGCCCGCATGCGCTCGGCGAGCGCCATCAGTGCGAACGTTTCGTGCGCGGTGAAATCGCTGATGTTCAGAAAATCGCGATGCGGTCGCTGCGTCATGGCCAGAAGGGCTCAGTACTCGGGGCGCGGAGCGCGGCCCGCCGGAACGGCGAAGGCGCGACCGGTGTGGCCGCGCCCTCGGGAGTGGATCGGGAATTTATGCAGAGCGGTGCGCGAGGGGCACCCCGCCCGGGCCGAGATCGTATGGCTAACGGAGGTCGACAGATGGCGTGCGCCACGCCAGCTTGGCGCATGCCTCAGTCCGCTGAACTCGTCGCCGAGCCCAATCGTACGTCTGGCCATCGTTTGCGCGCCATCGTCGGCGGCTCGATCGGTAACCTGGTCGAGTGGTACGATTGGTACGTCTACTCCGCCTTCTCGCTGTACTTCGCGCAGGCCTTCTTCCCCAAGGGCAGCCAAACGGCGCAGCTGCTGAATACGGCCGCCGTTTTCGCGGTCGGCTTCTTCATGCGTCCGGTTGGGGGATGGTTGCTGGGGCGCTACGCGGACAAGCATGGTCGGCGCGCGGCGCTGAGTGCCTCGGTGTTGCTGATGTGCGGCGGCTCGTTACTGATCGCACTCACTCCGACTTACGCCGCGATTGGCGTGTTCTCTCCAATTCTGCTGGTACTGGCGAGACTCCTGCAGGGAATCAGCGTAGGCGGCGAGTACGGCGCCAGCGCGACCTATCTCAGCGAGATGGCCGGGGCGAAGCATCGCGGATTCTGGTCGAGTTTTCAGTATGTCACGCTGATCATGGGGCAGTTGCTGGCCTTGGGAGTGCTGTTGGTTCTACAGCGCTCGCTCGATGCGGCACAACTCGACGCGTGGGGCTGGCGCGTGCCGTTTGCCATTGGCGCCGCGTGTGCGGTCATCGCGCTGCGGATGCGGACGAGTCTGGAAGAGTCGCACGATTTCGCTGCCGTGCAAAAGGCGCGGAGTACGCAGACCGCGCCCGCAGCGGGGTTGGCGTCGTTGGCCACTCACAAGCGCGCGGCGCTGACGGTCATTGGCCTGACGGCGGGAGGTACGGTCGCGTTTTACACATTCACGACCTATGCGCAGAAATTTCTGGTGAATACGTCCGGCTTCAGCAAAGCCGACGCGAGCCTGGTGAGCGCCATCTCGCTGGCGGTGTTCATGTGCGTGCAGCCGTTGGTGGGCGCGATCTCGGATGTGGTCGGCCGACGTCCCGTGTTGATGTCATTTGGTGTGCTTGGCACACTCGGCACGGTGCCGTTGATGCGTGCGCTCGCCCAAGCGCACACCATGGGTTCGGCGCTGTTGCTCTTGTGCGTGGCACTGCTCGCTATCAGCGGCTACACGAGCATCAACGCCGTTGTGAAAGCGGAGTTGTTTCCGACCGGCATGCGAGCCCTTGGTGTGGGCTTTCCCTACGCCATTGCCGTGTCGATGTTCGGCGGCACCGCGGAATATTTCGCTCTCTGGTTCAAGAACGCCGGCCACGAAGAGTGGTTTTACTTCTACGTGACCGGGTGCGCGTTCCTCGGGCTGATCGTGTACTACACGATGCCGGAGACAAAGACACAGGACCTCAGTCGCGCGACATGAACTCGCGCGACTTGAAGTCGCGCGGGCAGCTCCCCGATCAGAGGATGTACTTGCGCAAGTCTTCGTCTTCCGAAATCGACCGCAAGCGATCGCGCACCATTGCGGCGTCGACTTTCACCGGATCCTTGCCGCGATCGGGCAACTCGTAGAGCACCTCCTCCAGCAGCGTTGTCATGACGGTATGCAAACGACGCGCTCCGATGTTCTCCATGCGCATGTTGAGCGCTGCCGCAACCCGGGCAATCTCGGCGATGCCGTCGCCTTCGAACGCGAGCGACGCTCCATCGGCCTCGACGAGTGCCGCGTATTGTTTGGTAAGCGCATTTTCGGGTTCCGTCATGATGCGCACAAAGTCCGCTTCCGTGAGCGGTTTGAGCTCAACGCGAATCGGGAATCGTCCCTGGAGCTCCGGGATGAGATCGGAAGGCTTGGACACGTGAAATGCGCCGGCCGCAATGAAGAGCACATGATCGGTCTTCACCATGCCATAGCGGGTCTGCACGTTGCTGCCTTCGACAATCGGCAACAGATCGCGCTGCACCCCTTCGCGTGACACATCGGGGCCGGAACTGTGGCCACGCTCGCCCGCGATCTTGTCGATTTCGTCGAGAAAGATGATACCCATCGATTCGACGCGTTCGAGCGCATCGCCGGTGACGTCGTCGAGATCGACCAGTTTCTCCAACTCCTCATCGAGGAGAATGCGACGCGCTTCGCTGACTTTGACCGTGCGCTTCTTTCGACGTTTCGGCATCATGTCGCGAAACCACTCGGCAAAGCTCTCCATGCCTTCGGGCGCGCCGGGCGTCATCCGATCGGGCATGCTGGGGCCTGATTGCGTGACTTCCAGCTCGATTTCGCGCCCTTCGAGTTGGCCGTCGAGCAACAATGCTTTGAGTTTGTCGCGCGTGCGCTTGTGACGCTCGTTGGCGGCGTCGTGTTCCGCGCGTTGCTCAGCGGTTGGATCTTTCGGCTCAAGCACGGGCGGCTTCGGGAGGAGCAGATCGAGAATGCGATCGTCCACCTTTTCGTTCGCGAGATCTTCCACCTCGGACTCGCGTTCGGCACGGACCATATCGATCGCGCTCTCCACCAAATCGCGCACCATCGATTCCACATCGCGACCGACGTAACCGACCTCGGTGAACTTTGACGCTTCGACCTTGGTGAACGGCGCGCCCGACAACTTCGCGAGACGGCGCGCAATCTCGGTTTTGCCCACGCCCGTCGGTCCGATCAGGATGATGTTGTTGGGCGCGATTTCCTGGCGGATCGACTCGGGCGCGCGCTGACGACGCCAGCGATTGCGCAGCGCAATCGCGACGGCTTTTTTCGCGTCTGCTTGTCCGACAATGTAGCGATCGAGTTCCGCCACGATCTGACGTGGCGTCAAGTCAGCGAGTCGTGCGATGGCCTGCTCAGTACGTGGAGATGGCATGCTGAAGGCTAACCACCGCACCGCGGGCTCAGGAAGGTCATTGGTGCGGGGCGGCATTTGCGCGCTGAGGTTGCTACTTTTGTCCCATGATTTCCACGTTGCTGTTGGGCGTCGCGCTGCAGTTGGCCGCGAGCGCCCCCGCGCCCCGTGCTCCCGGCGCAACACGCCCATCGCCGGCGATTCAAGACTCTCTGGTTTTTCACGCGCGCGAAGGCCGTACCCGCGTACCGATGTCCGCGCCGATGCAGGAGACCGTCAATATTGATGGTCAACTCGACGAAGCCGTGTGGAATCGTGCCCGACGTCTGACTGGCTTTTCGCTCTACACCCCCGTCGATCAACGTCCGTCGCCGGATAGCACTGATGTCCTGCTCTGGTACTCGTCGGACGCACTCTACATCGGCGTACGCGCGATGGAGCCGCACGGTGCCGTACGCGCGACGCTCGCCGACCGCGATCACATCAGTGCCGATGACTACTTCGAAATTCATCTCGACACGTTCGAGGAAAGGCGGCGCGCGTTTGTCTTCCTGGTCAATCCGCTCGGCGTGCAAGCCGATGGCACCAAGAGCGAAGTCGGTGGATTCATTCCCGGCTCCAACGTTATGCCGGGACAGGTCGACCTCAGCGCGGATTTCCAGTGGCAGTCGCGAGGACACGTGACCGACTGGGGATACGAAGTTGAGATTCGTATTCCGTTCAGCAGCCTGCGCTTTCCGACTTCGCGCGAGCAACAGTGGGGAGTGCAGTTCATCCGCCACGTGCAGCATTCCGGATATGAAGAGACGTGGACGCCGGCGCTTCGTGGCAAGGCGTCGTTCATTTCGCAAGAAGGTGAGTTGACCGGCATGTCCGGTCTTCGGCACGGTGTTGACGTAACGCTCAATCCGGAACTCACGAGTACGATCAGCGGATCGCCCTGCTGTGCACCGAGCAACGCCGACTGGCGATACGCCAACGCGCCCCGTCTCGGCGGCAACATTCGCGCGGGCCTCGGCAGCAATGTGGTGCTGGTTGGCACCGTGCGTCCGGACTTTTCTCAAGTGGAATCCGATGCAACACAGGTCGCCGCAGACACTCGCTTCGCGCTGTTCTATCCCGAGCGACGACCGTTTTTTGTTGAAGGATCCGATCAGTTCAATGTCCCGAACACGCTGGTGTACACGCGTCGCATCGTGCAGCCTGATGCCGCGATCAAGTTGAACGCTCGCAGCGGTCGCACGAACTATGCTCTGCTCTCGGCGATTGACGCGGCTGGGCCGGGCAACACGTCGAAGCCATTCGTCGATGTGCTGCGCATCACCCGCGATTTCGATGTGCAGAGCGTGGCCGGGCTGGTTTACAGCGACCGCGTGCGACGCAACGACGCCAATCGCCTTTTCGGCGCCGACCTGCGTCATCTGCTGACCCCATTGACCTACGCGCAGATCCAGTACGCCGGCAGCGTGTCAACGACCAAGGGAGTGTCGAAATCGGGCGCGCTCTGGGAGACCGTCGTTGACCGCACCGGCCGCGGAACGGGATTTCACTACAGCATACTGGGCGTTCAGCCGAACTTCCGGGCCGACAACGGTTTTGTTGCGCGAACGGGCTATGTGCAGCCGTCGATCAACAACCGTCTGACATTGTTTGGCCCCTCGGGCGCGTTCGTCGAACGCTACATGGCGTTCCTGCAGACCTCCGCGTTGTGGCGCTACAGCGATTTCTTCGACGGCAAGAGCCTCCTGGAGAGCAAGGCGAGCTTCAGCAACTCGTTCTCGCTGCGCGGCGGTTGGTCGGTTGGCGTGACGCCGTCCATGACGACCTTCGCGTTCGATCCGGCGTCGTACGCCGGGCTTGGCACCGACAACGGCACGGCGACACCCGACGCGTTCGTTCCAGCGCCGCGCATCACGGCGGGCGCGCTTGGGTTCACAGCGGCGACGCCGCAATTCCGCAAGTTTGCTGCATCGGCCGGGGCCACATTTGCCAACGATGTGGATTTCGCCGAGACCTCACGCATTCATCGTCAGACGTACAACGCGTCGCTGGACCTTCGTCCGACTCCTCAGATTCGCGTGAGTGCGACCTATGCGAGCAACGAGTTTGTTCGTCGTGCAGATGGCAGCAGTACGTTCTCGCAGCGCATCCCGCGCGTGAAGGCCGAGTATCAGGTATCGCGTTCGATCTTCGTGCGGGTCGTCTCGCAATATGAGGCCAACCGTCGCGAATCGCTGGTCGACTATCGCACAGGGCTCCCGCTGCTCGTGCGCCAGAGTGACGGCACCTATTCGCTGTCGAGCTACCGCGCGACAAACGTGCTGCGCACCGATTGGTTGTTTTCGTACCGTCCGCGACCGGGCACGGTACTGTTCGCTGGGTACGGCGGTAGCATGACCGAGCCGTCAGCGCTGGCCTTCGACCGTCTCCGCCGAGTGAGCGACGGATTCTTTCTCAAGGCCAGCTGGCTCTTCTCAGCGCGCTCGCGTTAGCGACAGCGATCGAGCTCGCGCCGATTAGAGCGCGGGCTCGAGGACGGTGATGTTGGTGTTGGTGTAAATGCAAATCTCGCCCGCGATCGAGAGCGCCTTCTCGACGATCTCACGCGGCGAGAGCTGCGTTTCGCGCAAGAGAGCGCGCGCGGCGGCTTGGGCATATGCGCCTCCCGAACCAATGGCAAGAATGCCGTCTTCTGGCTCAATGAGTTCGCCGTTACCGGAAATCATGAATCCCGCCTGTGCGTCGGCCACGATCAGCAGCGCTTCGAGACGCCGCAGCACACGATCGCTGCGCCATTCCTTCGCCAGTTCGACCGCCGCGCGCGCGAGATTCCCGGGATATCGTTCCAGCTTTTCTTCGAACTTCTCAAACAGGGTGAGCGCATCGGCCGCAGAGCCGGCGAAGCCAGCCAGGACACGCCCGCCCTTCAGCGCGCGGACTTTGACGGCGTGTGACTTGGCGACCGTGTCACCCACGGTCACCTGCCCGTCGCCACCGATGGCGAGTTTGCCGTCGCGCCGAACGGCGAGAATGGTTGTGGCGCGCATCTGAGGAAGTGCCATGTGATTAATCTAGTACCGTACTCTGACCTTGAGGATCGCGTGACCGAGTCGATGCCGATCACCTACGCCGATGTTGTTGCCGCCCGCGAGCGCCTTCGCCCGCACCTGCCAGTGTCACCGGCCGTGCACTACCCGCTGCTCGACACGCTCGTGGGGCACGACATTCGGGTCTGGGTGAAGCACGAGAATCACCTGCCCGTCAACACGTTTAAAGTGCGCAATGCAACATCAGCGCTGACCGCGCTGGTGGCGCGCGACCGAGCGGCGGCGGCGCGAGGCATTGCGGCAGCGACGACGGGAAACCATGGCCAGGGATTGGCCTGGGCGGGGGCACGTTTGGGTATTCCGGTCACCATTTGTGTGCCGCGTGGCAATAACCCGGACAAGAACGCGGTGATCGTTTCGTACGGCGCACGCCTCATTGAATCGGGCGACTCGTACGACGACGCAGTGGTGGCGTGTAATGCGATCATCGAGCGCGAAGGGCTGACGCGCATTCACTCGACGAACAACGTCGACGTGATCGCAGGTGCCGGCACGATGTCGGCGGAGTTTATGGAACAGGTGCCGGATCTGGATGCCATCGTAATCGCGTTGGGTGGCGGGTCTCAATGCATCGGAGCCATCGCGGTCGCCGCGGCCACGCGCCCGTCGCTCGAGGTGTTTGCTGTCCAAAGCGAGGGCGCACCAACACAGCATGATGCGTGGCGCGACGGTGTGCCGCGCACGGGTCAGCCGGCGCGCACGTTCGCCGAGGGCATCGCCACTGGTTCAACTTATGAATTGACGTTCGATGCACTCCGTGCCGGGCTGACCGACTTCGTGCTCGTGCGTGAGCACGCGATCGCGCAGGGCGTGCGCGATTTGCTGCGCATAACTCACAACGTGGCCGAAGGCGCGGGCGCGACAGGGCTCGCCGGACTTCACACGCTGGCGCCGCGGTTAGCCGGCAAGTGTGTCGGAATCGTGCTCTGCGGAGGGAATCTCGACACGGAGCGATTGCGAGTGATTCTGAATGGCGGGACCCCGTGAAATCGGCAAGATTGCCGCTCCCGCCGTTGACGTGCCCGCCGTCACGCTCTCGGATGCGCTTGTCGATAGACTTTCTTCAATCGATCCACGCTCGTGTGCGTGTAGATCTGCGTCGTGCTGATGCTCGCATGACCCAAGAGTTCCTGCACAGCGCGTAAGTCGGCGCCCGCATCGACCATGTGCGTGGCGAATGTGTGACGCAACGAGTGAGTGGAGAGCCCTGCTCCTTCGCTCACCGTGTTCAGCAAATTGACCACCGC
Organism: uncultured Gemmatimonadaceae bacterium; assembly: GCA_966096095.1. GTDB lineage: Bacteria > Gemmatimonadota > Gemmatimonadetes > Gemmatimonadales > Gemmatimonadaceae > Gemmatimonas. Next base: position 61,452 of record CBHTUR010000012.1, read on the forward strand.
GTGCTGAATGCCGCGCGCGGATAAGCGGGTGCCGCGATTGCTCAGAAAGACGGCACCGCGCGCCAAGCGACCGCCCTTGGTGCCGCCAATTTGCGCGAGCTGCCGATCGCGCACGGTGAGATAGTTGCGCAGCGCGCGTTGCGCGTGATCGCCGATCGGCACGATGCGTTCCTTGCGTCCTTTGCCGCGGACTTTCACTTGCTGTGACACCAAGTCGAGATCGGGCAGGTCGATTCCCCGCAGCTCGGAGAGTCGCAGTCCGCTCGAGTAAAACAGTTCGAGCATGGCAAGATTGCGGACATCGTCGAAGTCGCCCGACTGCGCCCGCGTGGTCGCGTGCTGCAGCAGCGTATCGGCTTGCTGCTTATCCAGGTACGCGGGCAACGTGCGCGGCAATCGTGGAGAACCGACAGCACGCGCCGGATTCACGTCGACCCGCTCGTCGCGATGCATCCAGCGGTAAAAACTGCGCACAGCGGACAACGCACGCGCAATCGAGCGCTTGGCCAACCCTCGGCGCGTACAATGCGCAAGGAAGCCGCGCATTTCCGCGCGTCCGAGTTCGTTCCAATCCCAACTCGCGGCGCCCTTGGTCGACGCGAGGTACGACGAAAAGTCGCGCAGGTCGCGCGTGTAGGCGCTAATCGTATTCGGCGAAAGATCGCGCTCTTTCGCGAGATGAATCAGAAACTCGCCGATTTCGACGGGCAGCGGCGTCTCGGGCGGGGCCGACGCGGAGGCACCATCGTCGCGCGTGGTCATCTCACCGCGACCGCAGCCGCGCGGATCAGGGCGTGATCATCGCGCCACTCCGTAAAGGCGTGGAGTGCACGCTCGGCGTACGCGGCGCGCTTGCGCGCTTTGTCGCGGAGCAGCTGCGGTGAGGCGTCGGCGAGTTCATCAAGCAAACCGAAATTCGCATTCATCGGCTGAAAGTGCTTGGGATCCGCCTCGCGCAAATAGCGATACAACGCGCCCATCATCGAGTCGTGGGGCGGCACGACGGGATCTTTTCCGTCGAGCATCCGCGCGAGATTGATGCCGGCCAACAAGCCGGTGGCACTCGACTCCGTGTAACCTTCCACCCCGGTGAGCTGGCCCGCAAAGAGGGTCTGCGGGGCATCGCGCAACGAGAGATACGGCGAAAGGGTCGCGGGCGCGTTGATGTACGAGTTGCGATGAATGGAGCCAAAGCGCAGGAATTCCGCATCTGCCAATCCAGGGATCAGACGGAATACGCGCTGCTGTTCCGGGATGCGGAGTCTTGTCTGAAATCCGACCAGATTCCACATGCGCCCGCCACGATCTTCCATGCGCAGCTGAGCAACCGCCCACGGCTTTTTGTCGGTGCGCGGATCGCGCAGGCCGATGGGCTTCATGGGGCCAAAGCGGAGCGACTCGCGGCCACGTCGGGCCATTTCCTCGACGGGCATGCACCCTTCGAAGTAGGGCACCGCATCGAACTCATGCGCCGTGAACTGGTCGGCCGTTGTCAGCGCGTCGATGAACGCCTCATACTCATCGCGCGTGAACGCGCAATTGAGATACGCGCCGTCGTCGCCCGCGTCGGCCATCGTCTCCTTGCCCCAACGCGAAGCGCGGAACGCGATGGACTGATCGATTGACTCCACGGCCACCACGGGCGCGATCGCGTCGTAAAACGCGAGCGATTCGACGCCCAGACGCACGCGGATCTGCTCCGCGAGGGCGTCGGATGTGAGCGGACCCGTTGCGATGACGCCAACGTCGGGCAGTGTCGTTGCCTCTTCCCGCACGACCGTGATGAGCGGATGCGCATTGATGCGCGCGTGGACGGCCGACGAAAAGATCTCGCGATCGACCGTCAGGGCGGTGCCACCCGGAACACGCGCTTCATCGGCGCAGGCGAGAATGAGCGAATCGAGTAATCGCATCTCGGCCTTGAGCAGTCCGTGTGCATTGCTCGTTTCCGTGCTCTTAAAGGTGTTTGAGCACACCAGTTCACCGAGTTTGTCGGTGCGGTGGGCGGCGGTCCCACGTACCGGTCGCATCTCATGCACGCGGACCGGCACGCCGCGTTGGGCGAGCTGCCACGCGGCCTCGCTACCGGCGAGTCCGCCTCCAATGATGGTGACCGTGTCGATGCTGCGCGTTTCGTCGCCCGTGCTCATGAGATGCAACATAGCAAACAACCCGGGGCGTTGTCGCCCCGGGTTGTCGCTATTGTCCGCGCGACGAGCGTCGGCTTACGCGACTTCCGCGACCAGCTCGGCCGCGTCGTCTGGCGTGGCCACATCCCACTCGTTGCTGCACTTGAGACACTTTCGGTAGTTGCCGCGTGTCTTGTTGCTCTTCGCCTCGGCGCCGACGTAACCGCACTCCGGACACGTTTCGGCCACGGGCTTGTCCCACACGACAAAGTCGCAATTGGGATAGTTCTCGCACCCGTAAAACGCCTTGCCGCGCTTCTTACTCCGGCGCTCGGCAATTTCACCGCCATCCTTCGGGCACTTCACGCCGGTAGGCATACTCCGCGTGCCGCGGCACTTCGGGAACTTGCTGCACCCGAGGAAGTCACCGGATCGGCCGTGACGAATCACCATCGGGTTGCCGCATTCCTGACACATGTACTTGGTCAGTTCGGCGGGCTTTTTCTCGCCTTTGATGGGGCGGGTGTACTTGCACGTTTTGGGATGATTCTCGCAGGCCACGAACGGGCCGAAGAAGCCGCCCTTGGCCACAAGCTTGCCGCCGTCAACCGGGCAGCGCTCGGTGGCGAGCGCGGACAGGTCGTAGGCTTCACCGATCAGCGCGTCGAGGTCGTCATCGTTGAGCGTGCGCTGGAACGGCGTCCAAAAATCACCGAGCGCACGCACCCAACCGATCTCGCCTTCGGCGATCTTGTCGAGTTCTTCCTCCATCTGCGCGGTGAAGCCGACGTTGAAGACATCGGGGAATTTCTTCACCATGACTTTCTCGACTGTTTCGCCGAGTGCCGTTGGGAAGAAGCGCCGTTGATTGAGCTCGACGTAGCGTCGATCGGCGAGCACGGAAATGATGCTGGCATAGGTCGACGGACGACCGATGCCCAACCGTTCGAGCTCTTTCACGAGCGACGCTTCGGAAAAGCGCGGCGGCGGTTCAGTAAAGTGCTGCGACGGTGTAATCGCCTTGACGGGCACCTTCTCGCCCAACTCAAGGAACGGCAACGCCTGTTCGTCTTCGAGTGCCTTGCTGTCGCCTTCTTCGCGCGCTTCGCGATAGAGCTTGAGAAAGCCGTCAAACTTCACGACTGATCCCGTAGCCCGGAACAGATACTGACGATCGCCCGCGGGGATGTCGAAATCGACCGTCGTGGTATCAAACACGGCCGGTGACATCTGCGACGCCATGAAGCGCTTCCAGATCAGTTCGTACAGCTTGAATTGATCGGCCGTGAGGTACTTCTGCACGCGTTCCGGACGACGAGTCGGATCGGTAGGACGCACGCCTTCGTGCGCGTCCTGTGCGTTGGCCTTGCTGCTGGGATAGAGCTGCGGTGCCGCGGCCAGATACTGTTCGCCGTGTTCCGCCTTGAGCCAGTCACGCGCCGAGGCGGCAGCTGTTTCAGAGACGCGCGACGAATCCGTACGCATGTACGTGATGAGACCCACGGCGCCATCTTCGCCGCCGATGTCGATGCCCTCGTACAGATCTTGTGCGAGACGCATCGTGCGCTTGGATCCGAAGCCCAACTTCTTGGCCGCTTCCTGTTGCAGCGTCGATGTTGTGAACGGCGCCGCGGGATTCTTTCGACGTTCGCGACGCTTGACTTCGGTAACCGTGAATTCCTTACGACCCTTGAGGTCGTTCAGAATGCGGTCAGCCTCGGGCTTGGCCGGAATTTCCGGCTTCTTCCCGTCGATCTGGTGCAGCTTGGCGACGAACGGTTGCTGGCCCTTCTGCAAATCGGCGGCAACGGTCCAATACTCCACGGGCGTGAACGCGCGAATCTCGCGCTCGCGTTCGACGATGATACGCAACGCGACCGTTTGCACCCGTCCGGCCGACAGTCCTTTCTTGACCGTCTTCCACAGCACAGGACTCGCCTTGTAGCCCACGAGACGATCGAGAACGCGACGCGCCTGTTGCGCTTCGACTTTCTTCGTGTCGATGTCCATGGGGTTGCTCATGGACTTCTTCACTTCTTCTTTCGTGATTTCGTGGAACATCACGCGACGAATCGGCGCCGAAACCGCATGCCGCTTGGGTTGCGTGAGATACTGCTCGACGTGCCAGCCGATTGCCTCCCCTTCGCGATCAGGGTCGGTTGCGATAAAGATCTCGCGCGCACCCTTGGCGATCTTCTTGAGATCGGTGAGCATGTCTTCTTTGCCTTCGATCGTGACGTAGTCAGGCGCGAAGCCATGCTCGATATCGATGCCCAGCTTTTTCGCGGGCAGATCACGCACGTGACCGACGGTCGCACGTACCGTGTAGCCGCGGCCAAGATACTTGCCGATGTTCTTGGCCTTGGTCGGCGACTCGACAATTACCAACGACGTGCCGCCGGCCGGTGCCGGCTCCTCATCAAAATCCGGTTCGATCGGCGCAGCGGAGCGCGACCGCGCTTTGGTGCCCATCGCTTTGCGCGCGGCGGTTTTCGCAGACGTTTTTGCCGCCGACTTGGCCGCCGACTTCGTCGCGGACTTGGCCGCCGTTTTCGACGCGCTCTTTTTCGCGGTCGGCGACGCTGATTTCGCGGTCGCCTTCTTTGCTGGCGCTTTCGTACCGGCCTTCGCCGCCGTTGTCTTTTTGGCGACCGACTTCTTGGTCGCGCTCGAGACCTTCTTTGTTGTCATCAGTTCAGTGTACCTGCGCGCGGTCGCTGCCCGCCGTCGAATCGTCGAAGCCGCTCTCTTCGGCGAGAGCTCGGACCTCAGGAAGCCCGATCCGACCATCGACGTGCGACAACGCCCGCTCGATTAACTGCTCAAAATCGTGAAGGTTCACAGCGCCGGATCCCCCCAGCATTACCAGGTATCCCCAGGCCTCGGCCGTGAACCGGCCGCGTTCATGCGGCCCTTGGACTCTCAAGGGCGCATGCCGCGCCAACAGCGCGCCGTCCCACACCGGCGCTGCAGCAGTATCGCTATAAAGAAGCGACAGAATCTCACCGATTTGTCGCCGGTCGTACCCTTGTGACGACAGATACGCCTCGACCTCCACGACATCCGTGTCGGCCGCAAAGCGCTCACGCAGATCTTCCACCACCGGCGTCCAACGATCGTCCATTTCCTAACCTAGTCCGGAGGTCAAGTTGCGGGCAAGCGCCACGACTCGTTCCACAACTTGTTGAGAATCAACAACTTCCACGTCTATGGTCAAATCGGCTCGTTCGTAAAGGGCCCGCCGCTCCTGCCAAAGACGACTAATCGCGGCATCCGGATCCTCGACTTTGAGCAGCGGCCGTACTACCCGAGAACGCTGTAATCGGCGCAAGGCGGCGCTCGGCGAGATCTGAAGGTAGACGATCCGTCCGGTAGGGCGAATCATCTCTATGACCCCTTCATTGGTGATCCAGCCGCCTCCGGGGGCGAGGACCATCGGCGGCGCGGCCGTCAACTCGCGTGTCAGCGCGCGCTCCCGCGCGCGAAAGACTTGCTCGCCATCCTCGGCAAAGATTCGCGAGACCTTCTTGCCGGCGCGCTGCTCGATCTCGAGATCGAAATCGAGAAACGGTCGCCCTAACGCACGCGCGACCGCGCGCCCGATGGTGGACTTCCCTGCCCCCGGAAGCCCGACAAGAACCAGGTGCCCGACCTCATCGGGCAGCACGGAGTCAGCCGACTCGCTCGTCAAGTCGATCGAGGTACGCCTTCAAGTTGCGTTGGACTTCGCCCAGTGAATCACCGCCGAACTTCTCCAACAACGCATCGGCCAGTACGAATGCCGCCATCGATTCCGCGATGACACCCATTGCCGGCACCGCCGTGACGTCGCTCCGTTCCACCACCGCAGCGGCGGCCTCGCCTGTTTTCGTATCGATGGTGCCGAGGGGGCGCATAAGAGTCGAGATTGGCTTCATCGCGACGCGCACCACGAGTTCTTCGCCGGTGGTGATGCCACCCTCAGTACCGCCGGCCCGATTGGTGCGTCGGCGCACGTGCCCCGCCCTGGTGCGCCCAGGAGCCGCTTCGATCTCATCGTGAACCTCGGCACCTGTCCGCCGTGCCGTTTCGAAGCCCAAGCCGATTTCCACGCCTTTGACGGCCGGAATCGATAGCATCGCCTGACCGAGTCGACCGTCGAGTCGCCGATCCCACGAGACATGAGAGCCGAGTCCGACCGGGAGCCCAGTGACAACGACTTCACAAATGCCGCCCAGCGTGTTGCCTTCTCGCTTCGCGGCATCGATGCGGACGATCATCTCCGCTTCGGCCGCCGGGTCGAGCGTGCGCAGCGGCGACGCGTCAGCGGCCGCGTTGATGTCTTCGGGCAGCGTATCGGGTCGCTTCGCTTCAACGCCCCCAAGGTGCACGAGGTGCGAGGCGACCTGTACGCCAACTTCGCGCAACAGCACCCGACATATGGCGCCGGCCGCAACACGCGCTGTGGTTTCGCGCGCGGACGCGCGTTCGAGGATGTCGCGCGCGTCCTGGCGATCGTACTTCAGGATACCGGTCAGGTCGGCATGTCCCGGCCGCACGCGGGTGACATGCCGCTTACGCAACCCGTCGGCGTCCTCAGCGCGGGGAGCGGGATCCATGATCTCGACCCAGTTCTTCCAGTCGCTGTTACGAATCAGCATCGAAACGGGAGACCCCAGCGTTTCGCCGGCGCGGACGCCGGAGAGGAACTCGATGCGATCGGTTTCGATCTGCATGCGTCGACCGCGGCCATAGCCCTGCTGTCGGCGCGCGAGTTCTGCGTCGACGTCGGCCGCCAACAGCGGCACGCCGGCGGGCATGCCTTCGAGGATGGACACCAGAGCGGGGCCGTGCGATTCGCCGGCAGTCGTAAAGCGGAGCATGGTTCACAACGTATTCACCGCACCGCCCAAGCGCACGGTCAGAACGCACGTACGCCGCCCTCCCGAAGGAAGGCGGCGTACGCGACGTGTAACTCGAACGCTACCGGGTACCTGACTACTGGCAGGAGGTGGTGAAGTTGTCTGGCAGCGCGACCAGCGTGACACCGCGAACGGTGGCGCCGAAGAGCACGATCTGCCCGTTGGGCCGAATCGAGGCGCGTACCGGACCGATGATCGGATCGCGCACGGAGACCGAGGCGATCTTCTGGTAGCAGTACGTATCGAAGATGTCGATCACCGGCTCGCTCGAGGCCACGAAGGCCAGGCGCGTGCGGAGCGGCGTCGAGTTCGGTCCCGTGTTGAGCGGGTGGAAGTCGAGGCCACCGACGCTGGAGCGTGACTGCAGAATACCCTGCAGGCGCAGCGTCTGGTCGAAGATGTACGTCGAGTCGCCCTTCACGGCCGAGAGTGCGCCGTCGAAGTTGATGCCGACGCCCTGAACACGCGAGAACGTGTTCGCGATGAAGTCGGTGACATCGAGCGGGCGCGAGAGGCCCTTGTCGATGACAGGCAGCGGCGGAGTGAGATCAAACCCGGTCGTCGCGTCATACGTGATGGCGCGTGAGCCAAGTACCGGACCGCCCTCACCCACGACCGCGCGACGGAAGTTACCCGAGTTGCGAACGTAGGTGGTGTCGCGGAAGGCGAGCTGATCGAGTCGCACCACGACCGAGTAGTTGAACGATCCGTTCGCCGTCACGATGGTCTGTTTCGCTGGCAGCAGCATCGAGTCGCTGCCAAAGCCCGAGGCCGCGAAGCGCTCGATTTCCAGCGTGTCCGAGCGATTGGCGGACTGACCCATCGCTTGCTCGAAGAAGAAGTGCGACGAACGCTTGGTCAGGTTCTCCCAGCGCATCGTACCCTGATTCGGGAACGGCGTGGACTGGCCGGGCGTCGGCGTCGTGGAGTACACGACGATGACATCCTGGCACGGCGCACCCGCCACGTTGCCACCGGTGCACGTCGACGCGATGAACTGCGGACGGTCGCTGAAATCATAGACCGTGCGCTGCGTGATGGGCTGATCGGTGGTATTGGACTTCACCGTGGTGATGCTGTACGCCACGATGTTCGGCAGCGCGTAGCGGAACACTTCGCGGCCGGTTGTTCCGGCGTTGAGGTTGACGTAGCTGATGTTCGTACCGCCCGAGTTGGCAACGAGCAGCGTATCGCCCATCACACCATCACGGTTGCGCGGCCAGGCGCTCACGCCCCACGGACGCGAGCCAACGTTGATGGCCGCCTTGAACGCCGAGTCCGCAAGATTGAAGACTTCAACCTGGTTGCGCTCGATGTTCGTGAGATACAGGCGATCGTTACGCGGGAAGTACAACGCGTCGGCGATCTTGCCGCCGTTCGGCAGCGGGTTCGTGTAGCCGGCGACGATGGCCACCGTATCGCTGCGCAGGGCGCCCGATGCGAAGCGCGCGACATCACGGCGACCGTTGGTATTGCGAGCGAAGCCCGTGACCGTCACGACCGTCGGGAAGCTGGTGACGGGCAGACGCGTTTTGAACGTCCGCACGAGCGTCGAGAACGCGCCAGTCGAGCTGACGGAGTCCGCGACAATCAGCCCACCGGTCAGATTGCGCACTTCATAGCCGAGGGTGGAAATGCCCACCGGATCGGTGGCTTCGACGAAGATCGTATCGCTGACTTCGAGTCGGCCGGTGACACCCGTATGCACGACCGGGATCGTGTTCGCATTGGCCGCACTCTGCACGGCGTACGACACGGGCGACCCCAGCACTCGCTGATTGAGCGAGTCCACGATGAACGGGGTGACCGTCAGCGACGAACCGCGCACGGTATCGGGCAACGAAAGCGTATCGAGCAATGACAGCGAGTCACGCAGCGGTGCGCCGTAGTTGACCGAGTCGCGCGCGCTATACGCACCGCTCAGCTGATAGCCCAGCGTGCGCACTTTGTAGCGCGCCTTCGCTGAAATCGAGAGTACGAGTGCCTTGCCCGACACGACCGGAGAACCGGCGGCGGGGCTCGTGATCACGGCAGCAGGCGGTTCGAGGTTGCCAACTGTCATGACGAGCCGCGCGGTGTCGGACACGTTCGTGGCGCCGTCGATTGCGACGGCGAGCACGTTGACCGTGGATCCGAGTGGCGCCGACGCCGGCACGTTGACGGTGAGGGCGAGGTTGGCCGCCTGCACCGACGAGGTGAACGTCGTGTCGTATGCGGCGGACACACCACCGCTCAACATCACCTTGATGGTTTTCAAGCCGATGTTGTCGGTCGCGTTCACCGACATCACGAGCGCGCTGTCGGTTTGATTCGTGCCTTTGGCCAGTGCAACGTGCGGCTTCACCGCATCCTTGAATGGCGGATCGATGAGTTCATCGCCATTGCACGCGCCCAGGGCGACAACCGCGCCCAGGACGACGAGCACGCGGCGAGCAGAGCTCGTAGCCGCGGCCGGCCGTGTCCGCGCTGTCGCGCGGATCGGAGTGAATGGAATCATGAGTAGGAGATCCTCGGTATCAGCGGCCCGGAGGCGGCGTGGTGCCGTCTTCGAGAATGTGTGGCGTCACCAGGATCAGGAGATCGCGCTTGGTTTCGTTCTTGGTGTTCTGCGAGAAGATGCGACCGATGAACGGCAGGTTCATGAGCACGGGGATACCGCTGCGGAAGCGCGTGGTTTCCGTGACCGTGAGTCCGCCGATGACGGCGGCTTCACCATCTGCCACCAGCACCTTCGAATCCGCGCGCTGACGGTTGAAGACCACACCGACGTCCGTGTTCGCGATTTCCGCGCTCGAGTTTTCTGCCTGAATGTCGAGCAGCACCATCTTGTTGTTGGTGATCTGCGGCGACACGGTCAGCTTGATACCCGCTTCTTCCTTCGACACCGTGGCACGCGGGAAGAAGGCCTGCGCGTTGGGCGAACCCTGCGCGCCGCCGCCACCGCCGCCACCGCCCTGCGCACCGCCGCCCGAGCTCGCGTCGATGACGCGGATCGGAATTTCCTGGCCGACGAAGATCGTCGCGGTGCGGTTGTTGAGAATCGTCACGCTCGGTTCTGACTGCACATCGGCCAGCGAAGACGTCTGGAGCGCGTTCAAGAACGCGGTCAGCTGGTAGCGACCGAGCGCAGTGCTGTAGATGAGGTTCAGCGCGTTCGGCTTGATGGCGTTGTTCGCGTTGGCGATACCCGCGATGGCGTTACCGCCGAGCGCAATGCGCGCCGGGCCCTGGAACGGATCGCCACCACCGAGCGCGTCAGGCACACCGTCGCCGTTCGTGTCGATCGGCTTGAGGGTGCTCGGATCCGTGCGCGGCACGAGTTGCTGGAAGAACTGCTTGTTGCCGGTGCCCAAGTCGTACGCGAGTCCGATATCCTGGATGCCCGTGCGATTGACGAAGATGATCTTCGCCTTGATCGCGACCTGCGGCGTGCGCACGTCGAGCTCCTGCAGACGCGACACGATTTCCGGCAAGCGCGACGGCACTTCGGTGATGATCAGTTTGTTCGTGGCGCTATCGGCCGCCACCGAGCCGCGCACCACGCAGCCCTGGCCGCTGACCTGATTGTTGCCCTGGCCGCCACCGGTGCCCTGGTTCATCGGCATGCCCATTTCCTTGCCCGTAGCCATCGTGGTGAGGCCCGTGCAATCGCGTGCGAGCAACTTCTGTACGGTCTGCTGCAGCGTGGACGCCTTGGCGTAGTTCACGTCGATGATCTGCGTGACCAGCGGCTCGAGCGCCTGGTTCGAGGCGAGGTTGCGATAGCTGTCGACGGTGATGATGCCTGACGCATCTTCCGTCGCCGCGAGACCCTGTCCCTGCAGAATCGCCTGCAGTGCAACGTCCCACGGCTTGTCATTGATATCGGCCGTGACGGTGCCCGTCACGTCCTTGCCGACCACGATCGTGCGGCGCGCGAACGACGCGAACGAGGCGATCACGTCGCGAATATCGGTGCCGTCGTAGTTGACGGTGATGCGCGGCTTCTGCTCCTGCTGCTGCGTGCGACGAGCAGCCGGAGCAGCGCGACCCACGATCGGCGCATCACTGATGCGCTGCGCGGTCTTCGCATCCATCTTCGGTTCGCTGTTCACCGCGCTTTCGATCTTGGCGTCCGCACGAGTCTGTTCGGCGAGCGTCGGGGTATCGAGACGGCCAGCGGCCGCTTGTGCCGCCGGCTTCACCGGCGCCACGGTCTGCGCCGCAATCTGCGTAGCCGGCTCGGCGTTGACACCCTTCGAGTCCCAGCGCGCAATGGCGACCGCGGGGCCGCTCACACTGACGCTGATCTGGCTCGCGTTCTGCGAAACGGTGTACTGGCGCGTGGCATCGAGATCGATGACCATGCGCACCGTGTCCGCGCGATACTGCGAGACGCGCACGTTCTTGATCGGACCGCGCGTCTGGCCGTCGTAGCCGGATGACCGCATGGCCAACGCCGCGCCGCCGAGATCCACGACGAGGCGCGACGGGCCCTCGAGCGTGAAGTGGCGAACGCTGACGCCGGAGTCGATGGCGATGACGATTTCAGCGCCGCTGGCGGCCGGTCCCACGCTGATGCGTGAAACGCGTCCGCGCACCGGCACTTCGTCGCGGGAGATCGTGGATGCGTGAACCGCCGACACCGAGTGTCCGCGGTAGGCGTGGGTCACGTGAGTGGCACTTCCCTGCGCCGAGTATGCGAGAGCCGCGGCAAGAACCGCGGCGGTCGTCGTTCCCATCATGGGTTCCTCACTTTCGTCGTGTCACTGCTGATCGGCAGCGTTTCGGTTCGGTTGAAACCGAATTCTTCCATCGTGAATTGCACCGCTTTTTCCTTGATGCCACTGACGCGCAAGCGACCGAGCTGCTGCCCGACGCGCACGCGGTACTGCTGCTTCGAGAACGAGTCCCGAAGAATTGCCACGGAATTGCCACCGGCCGGATCGAAGGCCACGGCAGTGAGCTTGAGATCGCTGAGCAGCGGACGGACTTCGTTCGTGCTCATGAGCGACTTGTACGGATCACGACGGCCGTTACCCGCGTAGTCGAAGACTTCGCGTTGAATCGTGACTTCGGTTGGAATCGCCGACTTTTTGTTGGCCGCTGCACCGGGGCCCACCGTGCCGGCGGATTCCCCTTTGATCGTCGCAGGCTTTGCATCCTGCGCGACGAGAGTTGAGGCGGTCGCGACGAGCGCGATGGCCGCCACAGTGAGAGTACGAAGCGCCGATTTCATGACGCGTTCTCCTTGGTAGCCGGCTTGGCGGGGGTCGTGCGTTCGACGTACGTCTGCAGCGTAATGGTGGACGCCAGCGCGTTCTTGTCGGCTGTCTTCACCGCCGCGACTTTGCCGGGCGCGGTCGCGATGATGCTGAAGTTCACCGGTGCGACGATGCGCGCGAGCGAACCGACGTTGGCGAGGAACGCGCCGAACTGGTGATAGCCACCGATGATCGTCACCGTGTAGCGATACGTGTCGTACTTCTCGCCCGGGATGACCGGTTCCGGTGTCACGCCGCCGACATCGAGTCCGGTCCGACGCGCCGCCGTGCTCACTTCCTCAAGCAAGGCCGGCACTTCGTTGGCGGTCGGCACCAGGCGACGCATCACCGTGAGTGTCGAGCGATTTTCAGCCGCCTGCGTACGCAGTTCGTCGATGCTGCCCGCAGCGAATTCGCGGGCCGCCTTCTGATTAGCGTCCTGCAACTGCGCGACGCGTTCGGTGTCCGCGGCAATCTGGTTTTCACGCGACGTGTACGGATACACGTAGTAGGCGACGGCGAGTGCGACAGCGGCGAAGCCGATGAGCACCTTGATCTGGTCGCGCTGCGACTGGGGGAGCAGAGCCATGATTTCCTCGGATCAGCGAACCGGGACGACGAGCGGAGAGGTCCGAACGACCCCCGGCGGCGGGACTTCATACGACGCGGACAACTCGAACTGCGTGACGTCCTTTCCATCGACGATCACGATTTCAGACTTCGTCAACGAGACGTGCTGGATGAATGGCGAGCTTTCGAGCTGGCGCATGAACATCGTCAGTGCCTGGATGTCGACGGTCTGGCCAACGACGCGGAACGTGAGATCCGGATGCACCGTCACCGAATCCTGCGGCGCCGGCTTGGCCTTCTTGTCCTTCGGCTGGCGGGCGGCAGCGGCTGCCGCGGCCGTCTTCGCACCGGCTGAGAGCGTGTCCGCGCCCGGCGGCAGCGGCGCCTTGCTCGTCTGCTCCAACGTGGTGAGCCACGTGTACGCCGGAAGCGCTCGGCTCACTTCATCGAGGATGTGCGCCCAGTTGTAGCGGTTGTCGTCGATGGTGCGAATGATCTGCAACTGACGATGAACCGAATCACGCTCGGCGGTCAGCTTGCGGCGCGCATCGAGCACTTTCGCGTAGCGCGTGGAATCGCTGACGGCGCGATCGACTTTGGTTCCGAGTTCACTGGCGCGCGCATTCTGCGTGGTAAAGAGAATGCCGACGGCCGCGACGGCTACGACCACGGCCGACGCGGATCCGAGGAGCCACGGATCTTTGACACTTGAGCCGATGCCGCTGAGCGCGGCGGCCGCGCTGAACTTCTTGGCACCACGGGTCGTTTTCTTCGCACCCGGGAGGAGATTGACTTCGATCATCATGGCGCGTTCCTCAGGCCGCTGCGCGGAGAGCGAGTCCCACCGGCAGCATCAGCAGCGGTGCGACTTCGTCGGTGGACAGGAATTCCATCGCGCCCTCGCGGACTGAGACGCGGGCGAGCGGATTCGCGAGCTGCACCGGAATGCGCAGACGTTCGGAGAGCCACGGAATCAGGCCTGGCACGCGCGCGCCGCCACCGCACGCATACACCGCGCGGATCTGGCCGAAGTTGCGCGACGAGGTGGCGAGGAACGTGGCGGCGCGCTCCATGCCGACCGCGATTTCTTCGCCGCGCATCGCGACGACGCTGTCGAGCGCCATGGTGCGATCGTAGCCGCGCAGCATCCCTTCTGCCTCATCACTCGTGGAGCCGTGTTCGCGCTGCAGATCTTCACGGAATCGGCGCGTGCCGACGGTCAGATCGCGCGTGAGAATGGGCACGCCTTCGTCGAGGATGTTGAGGTTGGTCGCTTCGTTGCCGATGTTGAGCAACGCGACGGTCCCTTGCATCGCGTCGGGATGATTGGCCTCGAACGCATTGTGCAGTGCGAACGCGTCGATATCGATGACCGACGGTTCCGCGCCGCCATCCGAGAGCAGCGAACGCTTGGACTCGACGAGATCACGCTTCGCCGCGACCAAGAGGACACTCATCTCGAGGCTTTCGTTCTCCGGATCGAGAATCTGGAAGTCGAGTTCAACCGACTCCATGTCGAACGGAACGTGCTGTTCGGCTTCCCAGCGCATGAGTTCACGCGCTTGCGCCTCTTTCACGCGCTCGATGGAGATCTTCTTGACGATCACGTCGCGCCCACCGACGGCGGACACGATGTTTTTCGTCTTGATCCCGGTCGCTTCGATTGTCTGACGAATGGCGTCAGCGACAATCGCGTGGTCCATGACCTCTCCCTCGACGATAGCGGTATCGTTGAGCGGGGTAACGACCACCTTCGTCAGCTCGGGGGATCCGCTCGTGTGGTCGATAACGACTGCTTTCACGAGACCGGACCCGACGTCGAGACCGACGGTCAATTTCTTACGACCGAAGAGCGCCATGGCTTTTGGGGGGTTGCACTGTGGTGGTCGTGGTGCTGCCTCTGTGTTCGCGAGAGTGACTGGCGAAACGCAAAGGCTCGGACACTTTGACCTGTCCAATTCGGACGATTCACCCAACTAACGACCGGCCTCTCACGAGGTAACGCCTCGCAGAGGGGGACACGTGGGCACGGCTGCCAACTTCGTGATAGTGTCGGCCCTGTGTGCCAAAACCTGACTGGGCGCGTCGGCCGGCGTTTCAGCGTGCGGTGATGTCCGTCACGGAGTGTTCCACTGGTGAAACGGTCCGCGCCGAGGCTGTGCAACGCCGGCCAGCGCGCGCGCAACTTCGCAGGGTTCGAATCGCACGCTGGCGTTGGGGCCGAGCGTGCTTCCGCGCTGCCACCGGTCACGAACCAACAGAGCGCCGCGCACATTGAGACCACCGTCTCTCACGTTGAGGGCGCCATTCACGACTACGAGACCGTCGACATCGAGGGTGCCGCGTAGCGTGAGATCGCCTCGCACGATGAGTAGTCCGCGCAACTGACCGCGACCGTTCACCACGAGCGTGGAATCGTTCCCTGCTGCGCGCGGCTGCCACGTGAGTGATGCGGTCAGCGTCGAGTCGGCGTTCCTTGGCAGCGGCTTCGCGCTTCGAATCAGGGATTCCCACGCCGCATCAAACTCAGCCTGCGCCTGCGACAAGGCCGATCCCGCAAACGTGCTCGACCGACCATACACGATCGCGGAGTCCAGAGTGGCCGCAGTGACGCGAACCGCATCGATGCTCGCGGTGTCGCGCAGTGCGCCGCAGTCCGCGCCGTCGGGGTCGGCCGGCGAACGTGCATCGCGCCCGTCGATCTGCGCGCGTTGCAGCGTAGCCGGGCCAAGCAGTGTGGCCGCCGCAGCGATCGGAAGACGCGGCGGTGAGAGCCAGACGACGCGGCTCGCCGAGCGACGCACGCGCGACGGGCGATCGATGGACTGTGCGACGGCCGTGACAATGGCAACGAGTGGCGCGGTACGGACGATGACCGTTTCAATCTCCCAACGGCCGTTGCGGCGACGACGCACACGTTCGACTCCGATGGGCGTTGTCGGAACGCTGTCGGCTTGCCAATTGAGGAGGATGTCTGTCACCGCGCTGGCGGCTTGCCACTGTGCATCCTGCGCGTCCCACTGCATGCGGCCGCCTTGCACCGCTCGCCACGCCGCATGCTGCATGGCGCCGACTAACGCAAAGGTCAGCAGCATGCAGACAAGAACCATCGGAAGCACGTAGCCGCGGCGGCGCGGTATCCACTCGCGCGACGTGTGCGGGGCGAAGATGATATTCAACGCGCGCTCACATGGCTCGCGCGCTATCGCCGCGCAATGTGACGGAAATGGTAGTGCTGTCGATGGCCGTCTGCGGCAGGGTGGACCGACCGACGCGCGCGGGCGCGCGCAGTTCGACGGCGATGGTGCTGGTGCGAAGTGCGATGGCTGCGGGCGCAACCACCTGTTGGTCGACGTCAAGCGGTACCACTCGGAGTCCTCGTTGACGCGCGTCCAACAACGGACCAGCCACTGGCTGGATCACATCCCAGCCTGACGGTCCAAGGGTACGCCGACCGAGATAGCTGTCGCCGTCCGTGGCTTTATAGAGTGAGTAGCGGGTGCGTCGAGTAATCCGAACGGGCGTTCCCACGGCGAGTGGCGGCGCGGGGGTCGAGAGTTCGATCACAACGGTGGCGCTCGCCCCTCCATTTAGCGGCGAGTTGGCGCAGGATGCGTCCGCCGTCACCCGCGCGAGTCGGCGTGATGTCGAGCGAGGCTCACGAGCGAGCGAATCGGGCGACCAGAGTTCGGCGACATCGCCGGCTTGTGGCGACTGCAGCCAAGACACCGATGCTGCCCGGTTCGGATCGCCGCTGGCGAGAGAGATGCGCAGCCGAGCGGGATCGACGGCGCAGACGATTCCTGCGCCGACTCTGGCGTCGAAGTCGATCAGCGTGTCGAGCACACTGTAGAGATCCGCCGCGCGCACGAGCGCGACTTCCGCGACGAGCGTATTGCCCGCTTGTCGTAGCTCGCGTGAGGCGGCGAGCGTGCCGTCGATGCGCAGCGCATGTCGATGCGCGACCAGCGCGAGTTGCACGCTGACCACTCCGAGTAGGGCGAGGAGTGGCAGAGCAACCAGCAGTTCGATCAGTGTCATGCCTGGACGAGGGTGTGAACTCATGGCGCGCATTCGCGGAGCTCCTGCGTTGTCCAGGCGGAGCGCAGCGGGGAGTGTTGCAGCGGCGAGGCCGGCAGCGTGAGTTCGATCCGTCGTTCGCGAGCGGCAGGCGGGACGCCGACGGCGACGTCGGTCCACTGCGCCCGTGTGTTGAAGCGAGAGAGCGCGCCGCTGGCGACCAAGCCTGCGCATCGGGGCGCGGGCTCCATGGTATTCAGCGCGATCGCCCACGCGTTGGTACTGGCTCGCACCTGTTGCGCCGAACCGATGACGCTGACGGCGAGCGAAGCGACTACCAGCGCCGAGGTGTTAACCAGGAGAGCCGCGATGAGGCATTCGACTAACAGCCGTCCTTCGCGGTCTCGGGTGTAGTGCGGGCAATGGCACGAGTGTTGGGGCGCGAAGCAGCGAAGACGTGAATCGCGCCGTCGCGCCTCGCGCGATCCTGGCGTGCGACAACGTTGAGCGCGAAGGTGCGGAACGCGCAGATGTGTGTGCGCCAAAGCGGTGGCCGTGAAGTGCATGCGACATCGTACCACCGCACGGTTGAAACGCCTTCACCGAATCAATGCGACCGTATTTATTTTGACGCACCACGACGACGTGAGGCGCGAAACACGCGCCTGAGTGCTCGTTACGATTCCACGACGGGCGTCACGACCGGGTTGCTGTTCGGCGTCACCGCCGAGAGACCACTGGCGTGCAGAGGCAGGAGCGTTACGAAGGCCGCGCCGCCTTCACGCGCTCGCTGCACCCAGATCGTGCCGCCGAGGTTCTCGATCGTGGACGCGACGATCGCAAGTCCGAGTCCCGTTCCCTTGCCCGGTTGTTTGGTGCTGAAGAACGGTTCGAAGATCCGTTCTTCGTCTTCAGGGGCAACGCCCGTGCCCGAGTCGGCGATGATGATTTGCAGGAAGCGTTCCGGCGATTCCGGTCGGGCCAACCATGCCAGGGCGCGACGGCTTGGGCGATGGGCCCATCGATCCTGCGCGGTATCGGTGCGGCGTTTTTCAGAGGACTCGCCGAACGCGTTGACCGTATTGATTTGCGTGCGCAGCACGAGCAGCCCGCCATGATCCATCGCGTCCACCGCATTCAGCAGCAAATTCACGAACACCTGCTCGAGATCGTGTCGCTCAGCGTACACCACGCCCGTCGGTGCTTCGAGATCGGTCGACACGTTGTAGCGACGCGTGACGCCCTGATCGCTCAACAACCGTAAGACGTCGGAAATGACTTCGTCGACGACGATCGGCTTGGGCGTCAGCCGCCGTGGGCGTGAGTAATCGAGTAGCCCGCGCATGATGCGATCGATGCGCGCAATCTCGCGTTCCAGCGCATCGAGCGGCTCGGTTGTGCCCGCTACTCCCTCCGTGCGCATGCGTAACAAGTGCGCGTAGTTGGCGATGGCCGAGACTGGATTTCCTATCTCATGCGAAACGCCGGCCGCAATGCGGCCCATTGTCGCCAGCTTCTCGACGCGCAGTCGCAGCTGGTGCGACGCCAGCAATTGCTCCGTCATCCGATTGATACTGATTGCGAGTTGGTCGAACTCGTAGGTCTGACCGGGGGGCACTCGCCGCGAGGTCTCGCCACCAGCAATCGCTTCGGCCGCCGCCATGCATTCCTCGAGCGGCGCCTCAATCAGCGACTCGACTTGTCGTCGCAGCACCGTCGTCCACACGAACGAGACGATCAGCATCGCCGCGATAACAACGGGCCAGCGCACAGTGCGCGGCAGGTATTCCGTGAGCACCATCGTGAGCATCACGGCGATCAGCGCTGACACGCTGACGGCGACGACAGCGACCGTAAGCTTGTCGTGCGCGCGGGGAATCGTAGTTCGGATCACGACGGAGATTGCGGTGCGGATCGTCTGCTGGCAACCACGACCGTGACATTCGTGCGCCACGCGATGTTCCGCGCAACGAGGAGCACCGAGGCGCACCGAGGTGCGTTGAGGTGCGTTGAGGTGCAATGCGGTACCACGTGGTGAGAATGCGGCGCAGTGCCATTCTTTCGTTGCGGTGCAATGCCATCGGGGGACCGGACAATTGTCCGGCCCCCCGATTTCCGACCCCACCCCTTCGTGTGTGGTCTAGGCGCGCGGCGGCGTGTCAGTCACTGATCACGCGCGCCTCGCGTTCACGTTACCGCATTGCGGTTACTGGCAGACCGGCTCGCCTTCAGCCTGGCCAGCGCCCACCGCCGAACCCACGGCGATCGAGCACGTCTTCGACGTCGACGCATGCGTCGCCGTGGCCGACCAACCCGTGGCCGTGCCCGAGAAGGTCAGGGTCACGCCCGACGAACCCGTCGGCGCAGTGTAGTTGGCGTACGTGTTGTTGTCCGAGAACGAGGCTTCGGCGGCCGACACCATGTTCTTCAGGTCGGACTTCATGGCGGTGATGTACGCCTTTTCCTTGGTCTCAGCGAACTTCGGAATCGCGATCGCGGCCAAGATGCCGATGATCACGACGACGATCAGAAGTTCGATGAGCGTAAAGCCTTTGCGGGTACGGGACATGGTGTGCTCCAGATTGGGGGGTCTACTGTCGGACGGGTGTCCGACCCTTCGACCGCCACAACGTGCAAAGGCGGGGCCGCGCGGAAGCGAGCCTCCAAGTCATTCATTCGCAACGAGTTGAACGGCAAAATCCCGTACTGAAACGGTCGCCGATTCCCGCGTTGCGCCCGATTCCGTGCAGACTGCGGCAAGCGCACTCGCACGCGTTCCGCGAGGCCGGCGCCGGCAACGAAACGGATCTTCCGGACGCGAAATACGAACGCAACGAGGGGCCGGGCATTTGCCCGACCCCTCTATGCCCCGGCCCATTCGGACCGGTGATTACACGCGAGCGCTCACGCGCTCACGAGATTCGCTTACTGGCAGACCGGCTCGCCTTCAGCCTGGCCAGCGCCCACCGCCGAACCCACGGCGATCGAGCACGTCTTCGACGTCGACGCATGCGTCGCCGTGGCCGACCAACCCGTGGCCGTGCCCGAGAAGGTCAGGGTCACGCCCGACGAACCCGTCGGCGCAGTGTAGTTGGCGTACGTGTTGTTGTCCGAGAACGAGGCTTCGGCGGCCGACACCATGTTCTTCAGGTCGGACTTCATGGCGGTGATGTACGCCTTTTCCTTGGTCTCAGCGAACTTCGGAATCGCGATCGCGGCCAAGATGCCGATGATCACGACGACGATCAGGAGTTCAATGAGCGTAAAGCCTTTGCGGGTACGGGGCATGACACAGTCTCCATTGGGGGGTCTCGCGCCTGGGGTCCGTGACGTGGAGTCCCGGGCGACGCTGATGTGATTTGCAACCGGCGGGCCACGCCGGAGACCGAAATGAAACGTCATACGGGACAAGCACTTGCATCATTTTCGCGCCTGACGGCATCGAATATTGCCTCGCTCGTTTTGCAAGACGTTTTGCACGCTGCAAGACCTCGTTCGGTGCAATCACACCGCTGCGCTATCGAGCGGGTGCCGGTGGCGAAACGACGATGCGCGCCGCGTGACAGCACGCGGCGCGCATCGTTACTCGAACTGAGATGTGGAATCGGATTTTGGAGCGCGTTTCTTCAGCAACAGCTCCGCCCCAACTCCGGCAGCACTCAATTACAGACAGGTTCGCTGACAGCGCCCAATTGCGGGTCACGCTCGATCGAGCACACTACGCCGGGCAGTGAGTTATGCGATGCCGTCGCCTTCCAGCTGTTCGCCGCGCCCGTGTAGGTCAGGGTGATTCCCGATGAGCCCTTGGGCGCAACGTAGTTGAGATACGTGGCGTCGTCCGCGAAGCGCGATTCGACCGATGGCACCATGTTACGGAGATCGGACTTCATCGCCGCGAGATAGGCGCGCTTCTTGGAATCGGTGAATCGTGGGATCGCGATCGCTGCCAGCACGGCGATAATGATGATGACAATCAGCAACTCAATGATGGTGAATCCGGGGCGTTGCGTCATCGCTCAGGCCTCTCCGTAGCGCGCAAGTTTGCGGTACAATGTGGATGGGTCAATGCCAAGCATGTCAGCCGCTCGGCTCTTATTGCCGCCTTCGTTTTGCAGCACCCACTCGATGTAGGCGCGCTCGATCGCTTCAAGCGTCGGTGTCGTCGGTGTGCGTTCGGTGACCAGCGGCTCCGCTCGGCGGGCGGTGATGCGCTCGGGGAGCGATTCGGGCGTAATCATATCGCCCGTGCTCAGAATGACGGCGCGCTCGAGTGCATTCTCGAGCTCGCGCACGTTCCCTGGCCACTGGTACGCCATCAGGGCATCGAGGGCGCCTTCGCTCAGCGGCTTGACCGCTTCGCCACGCTGACGCGCGCTCGCGGTGAGAAAGGATTCGGCGAGTACCGGAATGTCATCGGCGCGCGCGCGCAGCGGCGGCAGGTGCAACGCAATCACGTTGAGCCGGTAGTACAAGTCTGCCCGGAAATGTCCGCGCTTGATCTCCTCTTCGAGATCGCGATTCGTCGCGGCGATGACACGTGCGTCGACAGACTGCGCTTCGGTGGCACCGACGGGAATCACTTCGCGCTGTTGTAACACGCGCAGCAGTTTTACTTGGGTCGACGGTGTCGTCTCACCGATTTCGTCGAGGAAAAACGATCCGTGTTGCGCGGCCGCGAAGAGGCCGGTCTTGTCTTTCACGGCGCCCGTGAACGATCCCTTCACGTGGCCAAAGAGTTCACTCTCCAGCAGTGACTCAGGAAGCGCGCCGCAGTTGATGGACAGGAACGAGTTGTCGCTGCGCGCCGAGAGTTCGTGGATGTAACGCGCGATGACTTCCTTGCCCGTTCCCGACTCGCCAGTGATCAGCACCGTTGAATCGGTCGGCGCGACGGTCTCAGCGAGACGCAGCGCTTCCAACCACGGCTTGCTGCGCCCAACCGGGCGCGCTGACACCGAACGTTCGTGTCGACGAATTTCCTGCTTCAGCGCCGTATTCTCTACGCGCAGCTTTCGATGCTCGGCCGCGCGGCGCAGGATCGCCAGCAGCTCGTCGTTGCGGAACGGCTTCTGGATATAGTAGAACGCTCCTTCGTTCACGGCCTGCATCGCCGATTGCAGCGTTGCCTGTGCCGTCATCAAAATGACCGGCACATCGGCGTCGACCTGTTTGGCGCCGCTCAATACCTGCACGCCGCTCACATCGGGCATCCGGACATCTGTCAGCACGATGTCGGGGCGCAGCTCCGGCAATCGCTCCAGCGCCTGTTTGCCGCCGGCGGCCGTATACGGAACGAAGCCCTCGTTCTTCAACAAAATACGAAGCGAGTCGAGAATGCTCGTCTCATCATCGACGATGAGCACGCGGGGGGCGTCTTCGCCGTTTGCGTGTGCGATCACTGTGCTACTCCAGAAAGAGAAAGTCGCTCGTCGGCCTGCTCGGCCGACCAGATCTTTGCCGTATCACCAAGCGCCGCCGGGAGCGAAGACTGCGCCGGAAGCACCACTGAAAAGCAGGTCGAACCGGGCTCCGAATCGACGAGTACCATGCCGCGGTGCGCTTCGACCGCGCGGTGAACAACGGGTAAGCCCAAACCCGTTCCGCCGCGTTTTCCGCTGACGAACGGCTCGAACAAACGGTCGCGGAGTTCCGCCGGAATTCCCGAGCCGTTGTCCGTCACGCGAATAAGTACGAGTGCTCCGCTGCCGTCGCCGTTCGACGCCGGCATCCGAAACTGTTCGGTGCTGGCGCGCGTGACGTCGACCTGCACTTTCCCCCCAACCGAAACAGCCTGCAGCGCATTGAGAACGAGGTTGAAGACTGCCCGGTGCAAGAGATCCTCGTCACCTTCAACGCGCGGGAGGTTCTCGTCAGCGTTTACGATCAACTCGACGCCGTCGGCGCGATCCGGGTGTGATGCCGCGAGCGTGACCGACGCGCGCACGAGCGCTTCAACGTCGAGTGCCTCTATTCTCGTTACGCGCGCGCGGGCGAAATCGAGGAAGTCCGCGAGCAACCGACTGAGCCGATCCGACTCGCGAACCACAAGCCCGTGCAAGACTCGCTCATCGTCGTCCGCTGGCAGCGCGGCCAGATCGCGGCGTCGCGCCAACTGCTCGGTGGCGCTCCGAATCGATGCGAGCGGATTGCGAATTTCATGCGCGAGCGATGCGCTGAGCTCCGCGACGGCTTGCAGTCGTTCCGCGCGCACATGCAGCATCTGCAAGCGCTTTGTGTCTGAGATATCCTGAAAGATCGCGGTTGCACTATGGCGTCCGCTGCCATCCGCCGCATCGGAGACGGTTGTCGTCACACCGATATCGAATTCATGTCCATCGCGGCGGATCCGACCCTCAGCGCGCGTCGTTCGCATGCCCTGCTGCGACGATTGCTCAAGCGCGAGCGCGAGCTGCGCGGAGATCGAACGCAGCGTGTCGATAACCGGACGTCCGGTGTACGATCGCAAATTGATGCCGAGCAAGTCGCTGGCGGCAGGATTCGCGTACAGCAGACGTCCTTGCGTGTCGACGGTGACGATACCCGAACGAATGGTACGGAGAATGTCCGCCGCCTCGAGCTGCACTTTCACCAGTTGCGCGGCGAGTTCCTCGCGCCCCACACCCGCCTGCCGCAAACGCAACGAGACCATGCCCGTTCCGACGGCGACGACCACGAACACGCAGATCTGTACCACCATTCCGATCGGTGCGGCGCCGGGCCGCAGCCACAAGACATCGAGCGCATAGAGCAAACACGCGCCGGCGGCAACGGCCAGACCGCCCCGGAAGGGGAGCAACAGTGCCGCACTGGCGATGACCAGGATGTACAGCGCGGCGAACTGCGAATTCCAACCACCCGTGATATGAACAATCGCAGTCACCAGTCCGAGATCGACGGCGCACTGGAGACCATAAAAGATGGGCCCATACGGGCGATGCTCTACTTCGCCGTACATCGCTGAGGCGACCGTAGTGAGCGTGGCGACGGCAAAGATCAGCGTCGCGATCAGCGTGTCATTCGGCTCGGCGCGATTCCAAACAAAGACGGCAGCCACCAGCATGGCGCACGACAGCACGACCCGGCCGAGCCAGACCCAGCGCAGCATGCGGCGCGGGTCGAGCATGCCCTGGAGTGCGACCTGCGGATAGGCTGGGGTATAGCGCACGTAGGCGTGCCGGCCGACATCGAGACGGCGGACCGGACGGGAGAGTCTGGAGTTGGGCCTCCCAATCGCGATTTGCAAAATCCCACAGGCGCGGGAGGCCGTCAGGTCTTGCAAATTGCATGAATCGGGCGGAGTCAATACCCTGACGAACCACCCGCCAGACCGTTTCCTTTCGGGATGATTGCTGCGCCACTGATCCCCCAGCTGACCGACCAAGTCACCCTGTCCAGCGCGTCGATACGGCTCCTGCTGGTGCTGGTGCTGGTGTTGTTGAACGCGTTCTTCGTGGCGGCCGAATTCGCCTTGGTCGCGGTTCGCCGCAGCCGGATCGACCAAATGGCCTCGGAGGGGGACCGCTCGGCGCAGGTGGTCCAGCGCGCCCTCGCTCAGCTGGACCGCTACATCTCGGGAACGCAGCTCGGCATCACGCTCGCTTCCCTGGCGCTGGGCTGGATCGGCGAGCCCGCCGTTGCGGCGCTCGTCGATCGCCTGCTGCGGCTCGTGAATGTGACGCCGGAACCCGGCGCCCTGCATACCGGTGCGGGAATCGGCGTCGCGTTTCTCGTGATCACCTTTCTGCATATCGTCTTGGGAGAACTCGCTCCCAAGTCGATTGCGCTGGCGAAGCCAGAAGGTGTGAGCCGTCTGGTCGTGCGCCCGCTCATGCTCTTCTCGCGCGCAATGTCGCCGTTCATCGGATTGTTGAACGGCGCGGCCAGCCGCCTGTTAGCGCTGCTAGGCATTCAACCGGCATCTGAGGGCGGACAGGTGCATTCGCCTGAGGAGCTTCGCCTACTCGTGATGCAGGCCCGTGCTCATGGCACGCTCGACGAGTCCGACTCGGCGATGCTGGCGGGCGTGTTTGACTTTCACAATAAGAGCGCGCTCGACGTCATGCGCCCGCGCACCGACATGGTCGCGATCGCCGAGGACGTCGAGCTCGAAGAACTCGTCCAGATTCTTCGGCGTGAGCGCTATTCGCGCTATCCGGTGTACCGCGAAACATCCGACGACATCGTCGGCGTGTTCCTGGCCAAGGATTTCTGGTTACACGAGGATCCCACCCACTTCGTATTGCGAGAGCACCTGCGCGAGCCACTGTTCGTGCCCGCCACACGCGCCGCCGAACGCGTGCTGGATGATTTGAGACGCACGCGCGCGCATCTCGCGGTGGTACTCGACGAATACGGTGGCACCGCCGGCATCGTGACCATGGAAGACCTGGTCGAGGAAGTCGTCGGCGACATCGCCGACGAGTACGATCCGTTTTCCCGGGACGCGCTGCTGTTCAACGGCGTGCTCGAACTTGCGGGATCGATGTCACTTGTGGACGTGCGATCCGATCACAAGTTACCAATTCCCGAGGGCGACTGGAGCACGCTTGGCGGCTACGCGTTCGCGATGTTGGGGCGGCTACCACATGTGGGCGACCGCGTGAGCTATCCGGAGGGCGAACTCGAAATTGTCGCCATGGACGGTCGTCGCGTGGCCGCGTTGCGCGTGCATCGCCGAGCAGACGCGTCGGGACTCGCTGCGGAGCGCGCGTGACCCACGGCATATCTCCGGAGTACGAGGAGAGCGGGGCGGACGACCTCGACGTGGTTGCTGGCGTTCGCATTCCGGCGGCCGAACTGCGCTTGCGCGCAATTAACGCCAGCGGTCCGGGCGGACAGCACGTCAACAAGAGTGCCACTCGAATCGAGCTGGTGTGGAATGTGCGAACGACACGCGCCCTGCGAGACGACCAGCGCGCACGTGTGCTGCTAAAGCTCGCCTCGCGGTTGGACAGCGATGGGTACGTGCGCGTTGTCGCCGGGGAGTTCCGCAGCCAGACGCAGAATCGTCGCGCCGCGCGGGAGCGGTTGGCCGCCTTGTTGGCGCGCGCGCTGATCATCGCCCCGCCGAGGCGTGCGACCAAACCCACGCGCTCGTCGGTGGAACGCCGACTCACCGAGAAGAAGAAGCGCGGTGATACCAAGCAGCAACGACGACGCGATCATGACGACTGACCTCGCCCCGGCGCCCCGTTCGGTCACTTTTGTGCCGAAACTGTTGTCGGCGCTGCAAGACTACTCGCGCGATCAGTTTGTTCGCGACATCACCGCAGGCGTGATTGTCGCAGTCGTCGCGCTCCCGCTGTCGATCGCGTTTGGTATCGCCAGCGGAGTCACCCCGGATCGCGGCCTCGTCACCGCAATTGTCGCGGGGTTCATCATTTCCGCTCTCGGCGGATCTCGCGTACAGATTGGTGGACCGACGGGCGCGTTCGTGGTCATCGTCAGTGGCATCGTCGCCAAGCATGGTGTGGACGGACTGCTCGTCGCCACGTTCCTCGCGGGGCTCCTGCTCATCGCAATGGGCGTGTTGAAGCTTGGTGGCGTGATCAAGTTCGTACCGCAGCCGGTCGTCATTGGTTTTACGAGTGGCATCGCGCTGATCATCTTCTCAGGACAGGTGAAGGACGCACTCGGGCTCGTGATGCCCAGCGTGCCTTCGGAGTTCCTCGAGAAATGGAGCGCCTATGCGGCGCACGTCGGATCGATCTCTCCTGAAGCGCTCGGCATTACGGCGCTGACCGTGGTGATCCTGCTGCTTTGGCCACGCGTGTCGGTCAAAGTGCCGGCACCGTTTGTCGCCCTCATCGTGACGACAGCGATTGTGAAAGTGGCCGGGTTGCCAGTGGAAACGATTGGATCTCGCTTCGGCACCGTTGGCGGCGGACTGCCCTCACCTCACGTGCCGCACGTCACCGCAGCGATGATGCGCGATCTCGCCGGACCGGCCTTCACAATCGCGTTGCTGGCGGCCATCGAGTCGCTGCTGAGCGCGGTCGTCGCGGATGGCATGATCGGCGGCAAGCATCGTTCGAACATGGAGCTCGTGGCGCAGGGCGTGGCGAACCTCGCCTCGCCGATGTTCGGTGGCATCCCGGCGACCGGTGCGATTGCGCGAACGGCAACGAACATCAAGAGCGGCGGACGAACACCGATTGCCGGTATCACGCACGCAATTGTGCTGCTCCTCATCGCGCTCTTCGTGGGTCAGTGGGCCGCGCTGATTCCGATGGCGACGCTGGCGGGAATCCTGACGCTGGTGGCGTATCACATGTCGGAGTGGCGCAACTTCCGGGCTCAGTTGCGCGCGCCCCGGTCCGACGTCGCCGTGCTGCTCACAACTTTCGCGCTCACCGTGGTGGTCGATCTTACGGTGGCGCTGCAAGTCGGCATGGTTCTCGCCGCGTTTCTCTTCATGAAGCGCATGGCCGAAGTAACCAACGTGCAGGCGGTCACGCGCGAGCTGGTAGATCTGCCGGAAGGTGCCGACCCGCTGGCCATTGGCCTGCGCTCAGTACCGCGTGGCGTCGAAGTCTTCGAGATCGATGGCCCGTTCTTTTTCGGTGCGGCCGAGCGGTTCAAAGAGGCACTTGGCGAAATGGGGCGAAAGCCGCGCGTGCTCATTTTGCGCCTGCGCAACGTGCCGGCGATCGACGCCACTGGCATTTCGCTGCTACGCGATCTGCATCATCGTTCGCGTCGCGACAGCACCGTGCTGATGCTGTCCGGCATGCACTCCCAGCCGCTGGCAGCGCTCGATCGCGCCGGACTGCTCACGGAGATTGGTGAAGCCAACATTTTTGCCGGCGTCGACGAAGCCTTGGCTGCGGCCCGCCTGATTGTCGGTGCCCCAGCCGTTCCAGCGCCGGGTGAACCACATGTTGTGGTTGCGAACCCGACACCGGTCGACGGGACACCTATTTTCGACGCGTCGACTAAAACAACACCGCGTTGACGCCCATGTAGTACGTGATGTAGTCCGCTCGGCCGCGCAGTGGAATCGGATCGCGGTTGTTTCGGAACGCTTCTTCAACACGCTCCTGATTTAGATAGCGGACGTCGTCGTGACGGAGAAAACGCGCGCCGACGTCAAAGCGGATTGGACGATCTCCGTTGTAGACGCGAAGGGTCGTGCCGACAGCGCCGCCATAGGCGAGCACGGCGTCACGCGCATTCGTCGTACTGGCGAATGGGTCGTTGGAGTTGTTGTTCGACCCCTCCACAGAACTCTCCGTCCAAAACACCGAGAAGCCGCCAACCGCGGAGAGGTACGGAGAGACGGGGCCAACGGTGCCGCCGATTTGCGGGCCGACGACCCACGTGAAGATGTTGCTGCTCGTTTTCAGATCGAGCTTGACGAGTCCGCCGGTGCCGGCGAAGTCGATGCGCCTGGTGGTCGACCCATAGGTCAGGAATCCAAGGTCGGTTCGGACGTTGACGAGTCCGTTCGGCTCCAGACGTCCGATGCCGGCGAAATTGATACCGAAGCCATTGCCGGTGTTCTTGGCAAACTCGCCTTTCGGTTCAGTGACTTGCAGGTGGATCGCACCCTGAATGCGATTCTTCAGTTCGATCGGCTCGCGACGCTGTGCGTCGGCGGCCACGATGGGAAAGAGAAGCAGTGCGAGCGCTGGTGCGGAACGCCGCTGGATCGCGTTGTGTAAGCGCAACATTTAACGACCGACGTAGGTTGGAATGGCGAAGGCCGGCGTAAGTGAGATGCCGTGTTAGCATCTACGCCGATCCGACAAAAAAGTGTCGGCGCCACTGCCGTGGTGAGACGGTTACTGCGGCACGATCGTGCGGTCTCCGACAGCCACGACCAGAGCGGCGCGGGCCGCCCCCAACTTGCCTTCCAACGCCGCCAGTTTGAGCGCCTCATCCAAGACGAGGCGTTCACGCACGTTCACCAAGAGCAGCGAGCTTTCGCCGTTGTCGTAGCGCTGCATCTCCGCGTCGCGAAGGACAGTTGCCGCCTGCGCGTTTCGACGCTGTACTCCGAGCAGACGCTCGAGCAGAACGACGTCGTTGAGCGCCATGCGCACGCCATACACGATATCGCGACGCAACCGGTCGCGATCGAGACGCGCAAACTCCTCCTTTTGCTCCGCTCGCGTAGCCTTCCCGCGCTCCTTGAGCAACAGCAGCGACGACTGCACGTCGATACCCGCCTTGTAGTTCGCTCCCCACGACGACGATTCGCTCAACATTCCCGGGGTTGCCCGATCGGTGATCGAGGCGAGCGACGCCTCCGCCAGTGGCAACTGCGCTTGCCACGCGAGCTGACGCTCGGCCTGCGCCACCCGCACTTTGGCGTCCGCCTTTTGTAGTTCGGGGTGTCGAGCCTGCACGGCGGCGATCCACGACGCGAGATGGGTTGTGTCCGTAGGCGTATGCTCGAGTCCATCCATCGCAGGCTGCTGTAGACGCGCAATCTCGACGGGATTGCCACGCGCATCCCACAGGAACGCGCTCGCGATCATCTCGGCAGCACGCAGTTCAACATCCGCTTCGGATTGCGCGACCGCGCGCCGCTGAACTTCCAGCGACGCTTCGAGCGTATCGATGGGTGCACTCTCGCCGTTCTGCACGCGCTGCACGACCGCGTCGAGCCGAAACGTCGCCAGACGCACGCCCTCGGCGGCGATCTGTGCGCGCCGCGAGGCAGAATACCAATTGCCGTAGGCCTTCGCGGCATCCAGCAGCAGCTTATTCACCATGCCCTGTTGTTCGGCGTCGCCGAGCGCGCGCTGCGCCTTCGCAACCGAAAGCGCGGTGCGACGTTCGTCGGTGAGCAGTCGTTGCCCCAGGGGCACGCTGATGCCGAGCGAGAGCAGCCCGTTGCGCGGCGTTACGCGATCGGTGCCGATTTTGGTGCCGCGGGAACGCTCAAATCCAAGTTTGAAATCGGCGCCGAGCGGTGTCGGCACTTTGAGTGCGGCATCGAGGTAGGTGAAGTACGGTTCGTCTTTGTACGCCTTCTGCGCGACGGATAGCGACAATTTGGGGTCGAACGCGCCCCACGCCTCCTGCACCGTCGTGCGCGCCTGAGCACCAATCAGACGTGCCTGCTGCGCGACCGGGTGGTTCGCTTCGACTTGCGCCACGAACTGCGCGAACGTGAGCGGCGTCTGCGCCGCCAGCGAGCGCCCGACTACGAAGAACGTCGCCGCCGCGAGCAAGATCCATCTGCGATTGACGACGCGATGCGGTGCGCGCTGATCCCTCACTTGCCGCCCCCGTCTTTGGATGCGGACTTATCTCCCGATTTGCTCGAGCTTTTGTCTCCGCTCGGTGGATCATCGGGCGCGCTCAGGCTTGGCGGGAAGCCGTTCAACTGACGCCAGAGTTCGAACCACACGCGAACGTTGTTGAGTGCGGCCCAACCGTGCACACCCGAGCCGATGCGCAATTGTTCGGGCCATGGCTCGTCGTTCGGATCGGGCGTGACCAAGACACGGAAGTTGCCGTCTGCGCTCGCGACCTGGTCAATGACGGCGACTTCGCCGCCGAACGTGCCCACCGATACACTCGGCCAGCCCGAAAACTGCAGCGATGGCCAGCCGTCAAATACGAGCCGGACTTTGCGCCCCACTCGTAAGAGAGGCACGTCCATGGGCCGCACCGAGAGCGCGACGGCACGACGTGCCGTTGCCGGTTGCACTGTCACAATCGGCTCGCCCGCTTTGACCAGCTCACCAACGCCTTGCCGCACCGCCTTCACAACGAATCCGTCCTGCGGAGCGGTGATGCGATAGTAGCTGCGGCGAACCTCGAGCGATGCCACCTTGTTGCGCAACTTGCTCACCTCGCTCGCGCCCTCCTGCACATCGGCGAGCGTGGAGAATCGTTCGGCGCGGGCCTTCTCGATTTTCTCGCGATACTCCGCGCCGAGCCCCTCGAGATCGACTTGAGCATTCGCGAGCTCATTCCGCTTCTCGACGACTTTCGCGGTCGTTGTTTGCGCCTTGAGGCGCGAGGTCTGCAAGTCGTTCAACGACGTGAGTCCGAGCGGCGACGAATACAGCGCTTCGCGACGCCGATACTGATCGCGGGCGAGCGAGTCGTCGAGCACAGCCTGCTCGAGAGCGGCCGTGTACAACGCAACCTTGTTCTGCAACTGCTGTCGTTTGAACTCGCGCGCGACCTCGAGCGCTTCGATCTGCTGTGCGTACGCATCGGCCTTGGCGCGCTTGACCTGGTTGCCCTCTGTTTTCGCCGTGAGCTGTTCGGTGGTGCGTTCAACGACGTTCGGATCCATGTACTCGTCTTTGATCTCGCTGATTTCGACAATCGTCGTGCCCGCCTTCACAAACGTGCCCTCGGGCACCAGCCATCGTTCGATGCGTCCGTCAATACGTGACGGGAGTGTCTGCGGACGATCCTGCGGTGACAGCGCCGAAACGGTGCCGTAGCCCTGCACGTTTTGCTGCCAAGGCAGGAACAGCACCACCAGCAAGGTCACCCCGATGCCCGCCAGCCAACTCCATACCGTGCGGTACGAGGTCTGCGCCTGCAGCAGGCGTGCGGTATTGAGCGGCAGTTGATCTGATGGCGTCGGACCCGTGCTCTGCTCCATCGTTGCGGCCACGTCAGCGCTCTCCCGCAAAAATGGGGCGACGCGCATCCGTTTCGATGAGCGGGCGCACATACGGGTCATCCATCAGTTCGCTCAACGGCGCGGCGGCCCGCACCGAGCCGTTCTCCAGCACGACCACGCGATCAAGTTCAGCCAACAACACCGGGTCGTGCGTGACAACCACAACAGTCCACGGACGCGACCGATCGGTTAGTAGCGAGACCAGACGACGGCGATCATCACCCTGCAGGTTCTGGAAGAGATCGTCGACCACCAGCAATCGTGGCGATCCGGCGATGGCCTGAGCAAAGAGCAGCTTGATCGCCACGTCATGCGACAGCCGTCGTCCGCCATGCGAAATCTGCGTTTCGATGCCGGAGCCAAAGTCTTCAACCTCGCGCGTAAGCCCCACGTCGGCGAGCGCACGTCGCACCGAGGCCTGATCGATACCTGGGCGCCCGACAGCGATATTCTCCGCGATCGTTCCGTCAAACAGATCGGCCGAAGACATGTATTGCCCGATCTGTTCGCGCAGAATGGTGCGATCAAGTGTGCGCAGCGGCTCTCCATCGAACAGCAGAGTGCCATCGTAGTCGCCCAAGAGTCCAGACATGAGCTTGAGCAGCGTGGTACGACCAGCGCCTTCGAAGCCGGTAATCCCGACGCGTTCACCCGACTCAATGCGCAGAGAGACGTTGCGCAGCACGTCGCGCGATCCGGGATGGTAGCGATACGCGACACCGCGCAGCGTGAGCGACATGCCGCGACTGGTTGGCGCCAACGTCGCGCCACCGACGTCATCGAGCGGCAGATCGGAAACGTGTCCAGCCTTCTCGGCCGCCGTCAGAATGTCATAGATCGTGGCCATGCTGAGAATCAGCTTCTCGACGCCCGTTAGCACCGTGACGATGACAAACTCCGACGCCACGAACTGACCGATCGAGATCTGCCGGTCGATGACGAGATTCGTGCCGAGTACGAGGAAGCCGCCGACGACCAGCGTTCGAAACAGCACGATCGCGATCGTTTGTTGGCTGAGGATTTTGAAATGCTTGCCGCGGTACGCGAGATAGCCAGTGAGGATCTCGTCCATGCGCTGTACGCCAAGGGGCGATCGGCCCGCGAACTTGAACGCATGAAAGGCGCGCGCCTGCTCCTCCAGCCAGTGCACGGCGCGATACTTGTACTTCGACTCGCTCAGAGACGTCTCAAGACCGCGCGGACCGGAAAACCACAAGATCGTGCCGAGCACGGTCAGCAGCAGCACGCCGAAGAACGTGAAGTACGGATGGTAAAACGTTAGCAGCACGAGGCCGGCCAGCACCGTCAGCAACGCGGTCGACGTATCGAGCAGAAACTTGGACAGGCTCTTCTGGATGTTCACTGCTTCGAACAGCCGGCTCATCGTCTCCGGCAAATCTTCCTGCATCGCGGTTTCGTAGCGGATGCGCGGCACGCGGAAGGTGTATTCCAGCGCGAGGCGGGCGAACACACGCTGCTGAATCCGCTCCACCACGCCCAATTGCATGACCTGCAGCCAGCCGCTCGCGAGGGTGCCAACCACGACGTAGCCGATGAGAATGACCACGGGCTGCAGAATGAGTCCGCCTTGCACGAGCTGCACGATGCCACCGACCGACAGCGGCAGTGTGAGCGCGAAGAGGCCAGCCAGGGCCGCGTACGCGAACAGAATCGCAATGTCGCGCTTGTCGCGTGCGAGCAACTGCATCACGCGCGAGAAGACGTTGCGCTCTTTCTTAGGTGCGTACGCGCTCGGCGTCGACCGCGTCTCGACCACCATCTCGAGCGTCGTGCGTAGCGGGTCGGCCGTACTGGCCAGTGAAAGCGGCGATAGTGCGCGCGACTGCGCGCCGACGAGTTGCACGATCGCACTGGCAACCTCGACGTCGTCTCCGTCGAGCGGGTGCATGGCGCCAACGTGGTCGATGTGAAGGGCCCGAGCAGAGTGTGCGGTGCGGGCAATGCCGATAACGACTACGTCTTCGTCCTCGCCCAACAGCACCAGTGGGGCCGTCGACGCATCGAGCGCCTCGGCGATTCCCTCGGCGTTGAGCGTGCGCTCGAGGTAAGAGAGCCCGAGCACACCGCCGATCGCGCGAAGGCGATCCGCCAGTGGTCCGTGGTCTTGGCGTCGTGCTATGC
The DNA here is from genome assembly GCA_966096095.1 of uncultured Gemmatimonadaceae bacterium. Lineage (GTDB taxonomy): Bacteria > Gemmatimonadota > Gemmatimonadetes > Gemmatimonadales > Gemmatimonadaceae > Gemmatimonas. Next base: position 95,056 of record CBHTUR010000012.1, read on the forward strand.
TTGCCCGTAACTCGGGCGCGAGCTCGATCGCGAGAGCCTCAGCGACGAGCAGTGAAATTTCAGCGTCCTGACGTACGATCATGAAAATGGCCCGCGGGATGACCTGCAAACTGACTGTATACGACAGATGTACTGGGATTTGTTCCCGGCCTTCGGTACCCGAGCGTTCTGCTGGCCCGAGGTGTCTAGTGCCGCACTGCGCTGACCGCCGGATGGACTCGCCGCATCGGGGTATATTGCCTATCCCTAAGAGAGACCAAACTCCGATGAACATGTCAGAAAGCTCGAACGACGACGGCCGCTCGATCGACACCGACTTCGATGACGACGCCGCTCTCGAGGCGGAGCTCGACGAGTCGTTCCCGCTGGGCGACGGTGTGGCCGATCTCAGCGCTGAGGTGTCGTGCCCGTATTGCGGCGAGTCCGTCGAGGTCGCGCTCGATCCCGGGTCGGGGTCGGAGCAGCAATACATCGAAGACTGCGCGGTGTGCTGCCGTCCGTGGCAGGTAAGTGTGACCTACGACGACGAAGGTCACGCCGATGTGTATGTCGACGCCAGCGATGACCAGTGAAACGAGAGGCACGGGCGCGCAGTTTGACCAACACGCCCTCACCGATATCGAGACGCTTCAATGCCCCGCCGTTGAGGGTGCACGGGTCGCTGCGCTTCGTTGGTTAGCTGATCTGCAAAGCGCGCGCGCCGAGTGGCACGCGGCATACGCGTTGAATGAATCGACCACCGCACCTCTGCATGCCATGCGCACGGCGTTGCGTCGACTACGCTCGACGTTGAGTAACCAGCGCGAACTGCTTGAAGAATCGGTACGACGGCGTGACCGACGCGCGCTGCGCGCTCTGCAAGACGGCACGGGTCGATCACGCGATCGCGACGTGCACGTGCAGTTGCTGCGCCACCTGCACGAGTCGCTTTCAAACGCGGCCCAGATTGACGCCGACCAACTGATTGCGCGTCTGCAACGCCGCCGTCAGCGCTTTCGACTGGCCGACAACCGGACGTTTAACCGCACGATTGACCGCATCGGCAACGAATTAGCAGAGCGGCTGGCCGCGTATACGCTGTCGCTCCGCGTCGGCGAGACGCCCCGCCTGCTTGCCTACGGCGACGCGCTGGCGAAGTCATTCAACCGAAGCGCGAAGCGTTTGCGGCGCGCATTGCGTCGAGCCCACGATACCGCTGCCGTGGCCAAGGAACCAGATTGGCATCGCATTCGAGTCTGGCTCAAACTCCAGCGCGCGATGGTCACGCCGTGGCCCGACGCTCATCCCGATGTTCGCGCGTGGTTCGACGTCGCGTCGGAGGGACAGCGGCTGCTCGGTCAGCTGAACGATCTCCGGTTGCTCGAGCGTCGCGCTCGCCGGCGCCGTCTCCTCGCGCTGTCGGAGGCGCTGCAAGACCGGATGGCCGCACAACTGGAGCTCGTGGAACTGTGGGCAGCGCCGATCGATGATATCTTTCGCGCGAGCCGACTGGCTGCGCGCGCGCTTCGTCAACTCGCACATCCGTCGCCGTTGGCCAATGCAGCTCACACGACAGTCGTAACATCGTCTTCCGCCCATTCATCCGCCCTTCGTCACGTGCCAACGATTCCGGACGACCACGGCCTGCCAATGGAGATTGAGCGGAAGTTCCTGCTGCATGGACTTCCGCCGGAAGCAGCGGTGGCGCCCTCGCAGCTCATCGAGCAAGGGTGGATCCCGGGCACGCTGCTCCGCGAGCGACTCCGCCGCACGTTGGGCCCCAACGGCGTCGAGCGTTTAACGCGCACGATCAAGCTCGGACGGCCCGGCTCGCGCATAGAAGTGGAAGAACCGACGGACGCCGTACTCTTTTCGCAGCTATGGCCACTGACCGTGAACGCGCGCATTCGCAAGCGCCGTCACCTCGTGACCGATGGCGAGCTCACATGGGAAGTTGATGTCTTTCTCGACCGCGATCTCGTGCTCGCCGAGGTCGAATTGGCTGATGAACATCAAGCGGTCGCTCCACCGGCCTGGCTGGCACCGTTCATCGTGCGCGAAGTCACTGACGAGCCGGCGTATCTCAACTCGGTCATGGCGGTGCGCGATGTACCGGCACCGGACCGCACCGCGCCATGACCAGAGTAACGAGCGTCTGACGTGAGCGCCGACTCCGTACTGACTACACTGCTGCCGATTCGGGATCGGCGGGAACGTGTTGTTGGATATTCGGTATCGTCGTGCCCGGCGTACGAGCGCGACGCGCAGTCAGACGTCGACGCCATCGCCCGGAAAACGCTCGGCACGGTTGCATCGCTCACGCGCCTCGCGGGACGCAGCCTGGTGGTACCAGTTACTCCCACCGTCTTGAAGGACGGCTCGCTTACCCGGTTCGCATCGACGGATGCGGTCTGGCTGGTGGCGACCGATGCGATGGAGGATGCCGGATCGCGACGCGCCGTCGAACGCCTGCTCGGCTCCGGCCTGCACTTCGCACTGCAAGGATACCCCGATGGGGCCCCCTTGCCTCAGAGCCTCGCGGGTTCGACGCTGGTGCTCGACGCGATGCGAGCCTCGCCCGCCACGCTGGATTCACGCATTCGCGTGCTGATCGAAGCGGGGCTACGACCGATGGTTCGCAATGTCGACGACCGCGCGACCCGTCTTCGCGTGATGGCATCGGGTGTTCCGATGGTGTGCGGTCGACTCCTCACGCGCGGCGCAACGACGCCGGTCGATCGCGACGCCGAGGCGAGCGCCATTCGCGCGCTGCGGACACTGGCCAGCTACACCGACGGTCGTCCCGCAGACTCGTCGTTCGACAAATACGTGCACGAAGACCAGGTGCTCGGTGCTTCGCTGCTGAAAGCCCTCGGCGCGGCGTCGCTCGGCGCGCGTGGCCCGCGTTCCGTGTCGCACGCGCTCAACGTGCTTGGACGCGATGCGGTGATGGAACGCCTCGTTGCGGTCACCGCCCGTCTGCTCGCCGACGCGGCACACGATCCGGAACTCGCGCTGATAGCGTTGCGGCGCGCGCGCATGCTCGAACGCCTGGGCGCGGCCGTCGATGGTGCGCCACACCCACGCGCGCGGGCCATTGCCGGGTTGCTGTCGGTGGCCGAGTTTGCGCTCGGCGCACCGGCACCACAGTTGGCCGCTCAGTTGCAGCTTCCGGCAGCGCTCGCCGATACTCTCGGCGATCGACTGCTTCCGCTCGGCCAGTTGGTGGACGTGATTGATGCCATGGACTACGGATGGTGGGATGATCTGCGCGCGCGCTGTGCCCGACTCGGCGTGGCACCGCTCGTCGTCAGCGAAGCGTGGATTGCCTCGTGGCGCGCGGCCAAAGAGGAGCTGGGACCACAGTGAGCGTTTCGCCTCGTCAATACTTGCTCGATCGGTTTCGCGCCGACGCCGTCGCACTGCGCGAACGCGCCGCCGCGCTCAAGAGTGGCGCGAAGCAGCCTGGCCCCGATGCCGCGACGTCCGCTCGCATGGCAGCGGCGTGCGACGATGTTGCGGCGATGATTGCGGCCATCCCGGAAGCCGCCGAAATCGATGAGATGCTCAACGCGCTATCGGCCATTATCCCGCTGCTTGAACAGCACGCGGCGAAAACCGCCAGCACGCCGCCGGTTCGAGCCGTGTTCGTCGGTGCGGTCACACGCGTTCGCGAAATTGTCGAGGCCGAGCGTCGCGCGATGTCGTCGACACAGACGTCCGCATTGCTGCCCGGCGAGGGAGTCGCTGATATCGCGGACGACGAGTTTGACGATGATCGTAACCAGACCAGTGACGACGACACTGACGACGATATCGACGACGATATCGACGACGACGATCTCGCGTTCGAAGACGATGACGTTCGAGGAAGGCTGTCATGAGCCGACGCGGCAGCCAGGACGACGAACGCGATGACGATGACGCGCCGCCGGGCAAAGTTCGCCTCGACAAATGGCTCTGGGCCGCCCGCTTCTTCAAAACGCGTGGTTTGGCCGCCGAAGCGATCGATGGCGGCAAGGTTGAGGTGAACGGCGAGCGCGCAAAGCGCGCTAAGCTGGTGCAGGCCGGCGATCGAATTCGACTGCGTGACGGACCGCTCGAGTGGCAGCTGCAGGTGCGCGACATCGCGCAGCGTCGAGGATCGGCACAGATCGCGCAGCAGCTCTACGAAGAAGCGGCCGAATCGCGCGCTCGGCGCGAGGCGGTGCAACTGCAACTGCGACAGATGCCGACCGCATTCGCGTTCGGCGAGAGTCGCCCAGGCAAACGAGACCGTCGCGAGTTACGCAAGCTCAAGGGCGACCGGTAGCGTTGACAACGCCGCTCGATCGCTGAGGTCGATCATCAGGAGCGATCGCTCGCGTCGGGTGCGATCATGGCCGCTCGCAGCAGGCCGACCAACTGTTCGGCACCATCGCGAGGCTGTAGCTCATACACACGGGCGCCTAATCCGCGCGAGGCAGCGGCGGCGCGTACCGCGTCTGCGTCCGCCGGGGCATCGACTAGCACCACAGCGCGAGATGCCGGATCGGCAAGCGCCTTGGCCGCTTCTGCCGCGCGCGACGACGTACGCACACGGAGGCCGGCAAGCCGTTCGCGCACCTGCTGCGACAACTGATTCCGGCGAGCGACCTCACCACCGTGCAGCAGAATCACCGCGTCGTTCATTCGCGGCCAAAACCGTGCAGCAGTTCCTTCAACAACGTCGCGTCGAGATGATGCTTCCCGTTGAACGAGAAATGGCGGTGCCGGACTCCAAGCCCCTGCAGCGCTGACTCGATCGTCGAGCGGTTGATCGCCGTGGCAAACTCATCATGCGTGCCCATCACGAAGAGCAGCTCGGCGTCGCCCATCCGCGCGCAAAATGCGTCACGGTCTACGTCCTGCGCGGCGCCACCAGCCCACGCGATGAACTGCGCCGGTTGCACGCGGCCGTGTGCAATCCACCGCATCGCCGTGGCAACGCCTTGCGAGAAGCCAAGCACGCCAACGCGTGGCGTGTCACCACTCGCGTCTCGGCGCTCCTGCACGACCTCATCGTGCACGAGATCCAGCCACGCGTGGGCGTCGCGGATTTCTGTGTCGCGTGATTCTCGCGTGAGCCACGTTGCGCCAACTCGCTGCAAATGTCCGCCGTCGGCGCGCGGCATTTCGAGATAGAACCGGGAGAGCCCTTCGGGCGCCACGACGCATGTATCGTCGGGAACCGCACCGACGAACCCTCGCAGGAAACGGGAAGCCAGCATCCCGTATCCGTGCAGCGCGATCCAAATCCGACGCGCCTGCGCTGGCTCGGCGCCGATGACGGCGTAGCGCGCAGTGCGAACCGTCTCCCGTTCGCGCTCACGAATCGGCGAGGCGCCCGACTCTGGAGTTGTCACGGGAGGTATGCCACGGCAGAGATCTCCACCATGATGCCGCGCAGTTCGGCGCCAACGACTGCGCGCGTCGGATATGGCGGCGAGAAGACCGTTTTGTAGACCTCGTTGAATCGACCCCAATTGTCTTCGTCCGAGAGGTACACCGTGACGCTCACGATGTCCTGCAACGTCGCTCCCGCGGTGCGTACGATGCGTTCGACGTTTTCAAGCGTCACACGCGTCTGTTCTTCGATCGTCTCGCCCACGATGGCGCCGGTCGCTGGATTGCGCGGTGTCTGCCCCGACACGAACAACAGATTGCCGGCACGTACGCCGGGCGAGTAGGCACCCGCCGGTGGCGGCATATCCGGCAGTTGAACAGGAATCCACGTGCGATTGGTTGCTGACATGCGGTTTCGCTCGCATTCTTGGGATATGGCGGAGGCGGCATGACAACGTTTCTCGAACAACTCGAAACGCCCGTACCGGTTGTGGACCTCGACCGTATGGCGTTGAATCTGGACCGAATGGCGGCCTACGCTACCCTGCACGGCCTTCATTTGCGTCCGCACGTGAAAACTCACAAGTCGCCGCGCATCGCCGCGGAGCAACTGCGCAATGGCGCAGTGGGACTCACGTGCGCGACGCTGCGCGAAGCGGAAGTGATGAGCGAGGTGTGCGACGACTTGCTCATCGCCTATCCGCCGGTCGGTTCGGCCCGGCTCGAGCGCATGGCCCGCCTGCCGCGCTCGGTGCGCGTCAGTGTCGCGGCGGATGATGCGAACGCGCTCTCGGCGCTGTCGGTCGCCGCCAAACTTGGACAGCGCAGTTTCGACGTGTTCGCCGAGGCCGATCTTGGTATGCACCGTGTTGGCGTGTCGTCCCCTGCACGCGCGGTCGCGCTCGCACGCGCGATCGCCGATACCTCAAGCCTGAACTTTGCGGGGCTGTTGTTTTATCCCGGGCACATTCGACAAGAGGTCGATCAGCAGGGCGCACCGCTCGCAACGCTCACCGCGCAGCTTGCTGAATACACAGGGGCCTTGCTCGATGCAGGGCTGCCGGCGCGAGTGGTGAGTGGCGGTTCCACGCCCGCGGCATGGCGCATGCACGAGGTAGCTGGTGTGACGGAAGTACGCCCCGGCACCTACGTCTATAACGATCGCACAACGGCGCTGATCGGCGCCTGTGACTGGGATGATTGTGCACTGACAGTGCTCGCCACAGTTGTGAGTACCGCGGTCAAAGGCCAGGTGGTCATCGACGCCGGCAGCAAGGCGCTCGGCCGCGAACCGTTGCGCGCCGAAGGCGACGGATATGGCGCCGTGCTTGAGCACCCCGACGTGCTCGTGGTGCGGATGTCCGAAGAGCACGGAATCCTCGATACAAGCAAGAGCGAGTGGCGCCCCCGACTTGGTGACTTGGTTCGCATCGTCCCCAATCATGTCTGCATCGCCGTGCATTGCTTCGACGAGATCATTGGCGTCCGAGGACACGCAGTCGAAACACGCTGGCCAATCACAGCGCGTGGGCGTGGTCCGGCGTACGAAGTGATGCAAGAGGGCCCCTCGCGTCCGCGGGCCGTGTAGCAGCTACCGTCACGACTCGCGTCTATGCGCGCGCGATGTGACCGGTGCGTGCCTTGGCGAGCGTGATCAGATCGGACGGCGCCAGGGCCAGTTCAAGTCCGCGCCGCCCTGCGCTCACGTGCATCAGAGACATCGTCAGCGCGCTCGCATCGACGACGATGGGTAACGCTTTCTTTTGTCCGAGCGGACTGATGCCTCCGACCACGTATCCCGTCGCGCGTTCCGCAGCGGCAGGATCGGCCATTTTCGCTTTTCGCCCCTTCACCGCGTCGGCGAGTGCTTTCAAATCAAGCATTGCGCTGACCGGTACAACGGCGCACACCAAGCCGACGCCCTCGACCTCCGCGACGAGCGTCTTAAACACCGACTCGGCGGGAATTCCGAGTACGTCCGCCGCCTCCTGCCCGTATGAAGCCACGCTCGGATCGTGCGCGTACTCCAGCACGGAGTGCGCTACGCCTGACTTTCGAACGAGCACGATCGCGGGAGTCATGCGACTATCTTGTCAGGGTACCCGATTCGACGCTACTGCTCCTTTCATCGCGCCTGCGTGAACTGCGATGTCGTTCAACGCCGCTGTGCACTCTCAGTCGACCGTGACGCCCCGACGCATCTTTTTGGTCGATGCGGACGCGTTCTTTGTGGCCGTCGCCCGACTCGAAGATCCGGAAGGAGCAGGACGCGCGTCGTTACTGATCGTTGGCGGCCGCCCCGGCTCGCGCGGCGTTGTTTGTAGTGCGTCGTACGAATGTCGCGCGTTCGGCGTCCGATCGGCCATGTCGATTCAACGCGCGCTACAGCTCTGTCCTCAGGCAATGTGTGTGCCCGTGCCTCGAAAGGCGTGCGGCCAGCGAAGCCGCGACATTCGAGCGGTGCTCGCACGTTTCGCTCCGGTGATTCAAGCGTCGAGCATCGACGAGTGGTACTGCGACATGGCGGGCACGGAGGCGCTCTACGGCCACGAGTCGCTCTCGGAGACCGCGCATCGCATCCGTCGCGCCGTGTTCGAGGAAACGGGCCTTTCCGTCTCGATCGGTGGCGGCACCACTCGACTGGTCGCGAAAATGGCCGTCGAAGTGGGCAAGCCCAAACCGGGGTCCGGCGCCACTGGTGTTCACTGCGTCGATCCGGGAGACGAGGCGATGTTCATGTCGCGGTTCAAGCTCGGCGATTTGCCAATGGTGGGGCCCAAGTTTGCACAGGCGCTTGAGCGGATTGGTCTGGTGACCGTCAGTGAGGCGCAGGCGTGGAATGAACAACAACTCACGTCGCGTCTGGGCGAACGCGCTGGTCAGTGGCTCTATCGACGCGTCCGAGGCATCGACGACAGTCGCGTTGAACCGCGCGAAGCTCAGAAACAGGTGAGTCGTGAGGAGACATTTGGTCGCGACCTGCACGACGATGCGCTCGTCGAGCGCGAACTGCAGCGCTTGGCCGTTCGCGTGTCGGCCGACCTCCGTCAACAATCGTTGCAGGCTCGCACGGTCACGGTGAAACTGCGGGACAGCGATTTCCGCACGCGCTCGGCACAACGCACACTGCGGTTGCCGATCGAATCGGAACAGTCGGTGACTCGAGCGGCACAGTCGCTGCTGCGTCAGCTGCGCGGCCGGCGACGCGTCGGGGTTCGGCTGCTCGGGATCGGCCTGTCTCACTTTGACGAGGGCCCGCCCGAGAGCGCGCAGCTTGCGTTATTCGAGACTCAGCGGCCTGCCGCGCCGGAGGAGCCGGTGGAGGGTCCCCGTGAACGTGCGCTCACGCGGGCTCTTGATCAGATCCGGTCGCGCTATGGCTCGGGGGCGATCCTGCCAGCAACCTTGGTGGAGGGTAATCAGGACCTCGGCCCTAGGGTCGAGGAGTAGCGGACCGCTTCCGGCCTCCCCGCGGCTCGCTTACTTTCCGTCCGTTCGGTACCGCATTCGAGTACCGCCTTTACCGTGTCACCTACCGCCCGGCGCTGTCAGGCCGGCGTGCTGCAGACGGAGTTTTTGATGAGCGCTTACGATCCAAACAAACAGGGCTGGGGTGCCGCAGCCCTTACCTGTCTGCTCACGGCCGCCCTCGGCTTCACCGCGTACACCATTCACAAGAACACGTATCGTCATCCCCGCGATCCGATGACGATCCAGGTGTATCACGCCGAAGATATGGCCGAGAAGCATGAGGCCAAAGCCGAAGGCAAAGTCGAAGGCGCGAAGAGCGAGATGAAGGCCGAAGAAGCCAAATCCGAATCTGCAAAGCCGGAAGAGGCGAAGAAGTAAGCCGTTGGCGATGGAGCCGTGGGCCGAGCGATCGAGCACTCGATCGCGCGGCTTTTCATTCGCCAGAACTCAGCGCGGAAGCAGAAACCAGAATTCGCTGCCTTCGCCCAACTGACTGTTAACGCCAATCTCGCCGCCGTGTGCTTCGATGATGCCGCGCGAGATGTAGAGGCCGAGCCCGGAACCGGCCCGCAGCAGCCGCGGCGCTTGCCAGTAGCGCTCAAAGAGGCGCGGCACATCCTCGGTCGCGACGCCCGGCCCTGTGTCGCGCACGGCGACGCGCACGTGTGTTTCCGTCGCCGAGAGCGAGAGCACGATTGAGCCACCGCGCGGGGTAAAACGCACCGCGTTCGCGAGCAGATTCGACAGTACCTGTTGCAGGCGTCCTTTGTCGGCCACAACCGACGTGAGCGATGCGTCGATCTGCCGGGAAAATGTGAGTCCCGCCTCGGCGATCGCCGGCGCGAAGATGTCACCAGACTCATTGACGATCGCTGCGAGCGACACACGACGCTGCTCCACGCGAAGTCGGCCAGCCGAAATGCGTGAAACGTCCTGCAGGTCCTGGATGAGTCCATCGGCTTGTCGTGCGGCGGCGCGTATGCTCTCGACTTCGTCACGATCCATCAGCGCCTGTGCATCCCGCTGACGTTCGAGCGACGCGCCGGTGAGCAGCACAATCGCGTTCACAGGATTGCGGAGATCGTGCGAGACGACAGCGAGCATGTCGTCTCGCTCGCGCACCGCCTGACGCGATTCCTGATAAAGCCGAGCGTTTTCCAATGCGAGCGCCGCGAGCCCCGCATATTGGTCAGCGACTTGCGCCTCCTCTTTCGAGTGCAACGCGCCGGGTCTGCTGCGAATCAGATGCAAAGCACCGATTGCACGGCCTCCGGCGCGCAACGGAACCAGAAGCGCTGCTGTCGCACCGAGGGATTTGACGCGCGCGCGATCCGCGTCGTCGGGGAAGTTGCCCGCGAGCCACGCCGACATGTCCGTGATGCGCTGTGCTTCCGCTTCGTGGGCAATGCGGCTGCCACTGAGTCCGGACTGCTCGGCCATCTCTGCGATCGGCGAGCGCGACACCAAGTGCGCTGCATGCTCCTGGCGCATCGGATCCGAGTGCGTCGCCGCCACACGCCGTGTGCGACCGTCGGGCGTCAGCAACTCGAGCAGGCTCCACTCGCCGAGCAGCGGAATCGGCAGCTCGGTGATGGTGGCCATCGTCGATTCGACATCGAGCGAAGCGGCCAGCACCCAACCAGCCGTGGCAAGCAGCTTCTGTCGTTCTTCGAGGCGACGTCGCTCACTGACGTCGCGCAGTGTAACCATGAACGTGCGTTCGCCTTCGATGGTGACGCGCGCAATTGAAGCCTCGGCCGGAAACTCTTCGCCGTTGCGGCGTAAGCCGCCAATTTCCCGCCGATCCGCCATGCGCCGAGATTCGACTTGTCCTTCCGCAAACGTCCTGATGTGCCCGCGATGTACCGCGCGCGTGGCCATCGGCAGCAACCGATCGAGCGGTTGCCCCAGCATCTCGGCTTCACTCCAACCGAAAGTCTGTTCGGCTCCGCGATTAAAGCGCACAATCTTGAAATTGTCGTCCAACGCGATGATCGCATCGGCGGCGATATCAACGACAGCGGCGAGCGCCGCGCTGGAGTGCGTGGAAGAAGCAGACACGAATTAAGACACCTGTGGCAGGAATACCGGAATTTGCGTCGCGACGCGCAGGCGTGAAGGTGTGGGACGAATTTCCGCTCGATGCAGAGAGCCGCACGACGCATATTCATCGTGTGGTCACGATTAGGGAATATCCTTGGGCATGATAGTGCCTCGACGCGCCTCGCGTGTACGACTCGCGGACGTCCCGCTACTCCCGGCGTTGGCGCTGGCGTTTCTGATCGCTGGTGCCGTGGCGAGCGTCGTGCCAGATGGTGCTTTGTGGCGAGAGCGGGTGTGGTCGATCGGACTCGTGGCGACCGGAATACCGGTGGCGTGGAAGACGCTGCGAGGCATGCTGCAGGGCGAGTTTGCGGCGGACCTGGTCGCGATGCTGGCAATCGTTGGCGCGATTGCGCTGCAGCAGCCGCTGGCGGGCCTCGTTGTCGTGTTGATGCAGACTGGTGGCGAGGCACTGGACGCGTACGCGGTGGCGCGCGCCAGCAGCGCGGTCGAGGCGCTCGAGGCCGACGCCCCACGTCTCGCCCATCGGGTGGAACGCGGTGAGGTGATCGATATCGAGGCCACCGCGATTGTGCCCGACGACGAACTGCTGGTGCGTCCGGGCGAACTCGTACCGTGCGACGCGATCGTGGTGGCTGGCGTCTCGCATGTCGACACTTCGAGACTGACTGGTGAGCCTATCCCGATGCGGGCGATTAAGGGCACGCCGCTATCATCGGGGAGCGTCAATCAGGAGGGCGCGATCACGGTGCGAGCGGTGCGCCTGTCGAAAGACAGTCAGTACGCTCGCATCGTCGATCTTGTTCGCACGGCGCAGGCGAGCAAGAGCCCGTTGCAGCGGACCGCCGATCGTGTCGCGGTGTGGTTCACACCACTCACGCTCCTTGCGTGCGCTGGGGCATGGCTCATCTCACACGACGTGACGCGCGTGTTGGCGGTGCTCGTGGTCGCGACTCCGTGTCCGCTCATTCTCGCCGCGCCTGTGGCGATTATCGGCGGTATCAATCGCGCCGCCCGTGCCGGCGTGATCGTGCGCAACGGCGGTGCACTCGAGGCACTCGCAACCGTAAACACCGCCGTGTTCGACAAGACCGGTACGTTGACCATCGGCAAGCCGCGCGTGCACCGCGTGGTGAGTGACAACCACGCGTCGCCCGATACGCTGCTCGCGCTGGCCGCGGGGGTCGAGCACGGTTCGGGACATTTGCTGGCCCGCGTCGTCGTCGCCGAAGCTGAGCAGCGATCGCTCGAAACCACCATGGCCGACGCCACCGTGGAGGTGGCGGGGAGCGGTGTGAGCGGCGATGTCGGTGGCGAGACGGTGGCGGTGGGGTCGCCCGACTATGTGCGGACCAGGCTTCCGTTTCTAGCCGATCGGATCGCTTCGATGGAGCGAGACGCCGACGGCCTGCGGGCGTATGTCGGCACGTCATCGGGAGCCGTGGGCCGTATCGAGTTCGCGGACGAAATGCGCGCTGATCTCGCGTCATTCTTTGACGAACTCGCGCAACTTGGCATTCGGGATGTTGAGTTGCTGAGTGGCGATCGTACCGAGAACGTGGCGCGCGTAGCGGCGAGCATCGGGGTCATGTCGTACGCTGGCGATCTTACGCCGGAACAGAAGGCCATGCGTGTGCAAGCACTGGAGCGTCGCGGTCAACGTGTACTGATGGTGGGCGACGGCACCAACGATGCGCCCGCGCTCAGCACCGCGAGCGTGGGCGTGGCGCTGGCCGGTCATGGCGGTGGTGTCGTGACGGAGGCCGCCGACGTCGTCTTGCTGGTTGACGAACCGGCACGGGTTGCACAAGCGGTGCGAATTGGCCGACGGTCACTGGCCATCGCTCGTCAGAGTATTGGCGTTGGGTTGGGCTTGAGCTTCGTGGGCATGGCCATGGCCGCGCTGGGGTTACTCACTCCGGTCGTTGGCGCGTTGGCGCAGGAAGCGATCGATGTGGCCGTGATTTTGAATGCGCTGCGGGCGAGTGGTGCTGGCTCGGGCGCGACGGAGCGCTAGCTACCCCCCCCTCGCGGACCCCTTGGCGGCCCGTTTGGCGCCGCCGGTGTGAAGGATCACATTTGTGTGGCGTGAATCTGTGACGTACGCCGAACTCGTCCCACTGTAGGCGGCTCCCCGCGCATCTGTGGCACCGATGCATCACCGCACAGAAGTCTGGCTATTCCGAACATAGGTAAAGCATTACACAACAAAATCTTGCAACACTGGCACAGGAGACGATTTTCGGCACCGTTCCTGCTGTTATAAGTGTCGTCAGGAGTATTTTTTCACACGGTCGTCCACGACGGGCGCCCAATCAGTTCTCAGGAGAGAATTCCTATGAAGTTCAAACTTTCTTCGATGGTCGCAGCGGCGGCGATGGTGGTGGCGCCGCTGTCGCAAGCACATGCGGTGACTGGGTGCTCGGGCAACACGTTCTTGTTCTGCGCTAGCTGGACGGTGACGTTGACGAATAGCAACAAGACCATCAGCGTCGCGCTGACCAACACTTCGGGCGCAGCGCCGTCCAGCAATTCGAACAGCTCATTCACGCAGTTCTACATCGGCGCGTTGCCGGTGTCGCCAGTTGCGGTTTCTGTGGCGGTGTCGCCCGCGGGAACGTGGGGATCGCTGCAGCAGGCGCCGGGCAACCCGTTCAACGGACAGGGCTTGTCGAACGTGTGGTATGGCACGGATGTGGGCGGGGGTATCAACAACGGCCTCAAAGCCGGACAGTCCGCAACCTTCTCTTTCACGTTTGCTTCGGCTCTGACTCAAGATCAGGTCGACCTGATGCAGATCGCGATGCACGATCAGGGCACGCCGGCGAACTCGACGACGCAGAGCTGCTCGTCGAAAGGTGTCATGGGCTCGCTCCTCGGAAACAACCTGACTGCGCAAACCGACGCGACATGCGGCGGTGGCGGCACCGGTCAGTGCGATTTGGCTCCTTGCGTCGTCACCCCGGAACCGTCGAGCTACGCTCTGATGGCCGCCGGCTTGGCTGGTCTCGGTGTGGTCGCGCGCCGTCGTCGCCGTCGCAACAACGCGTAAGACAGCGAGCGCTTCTCTCCTGAAGCTTGAGCGGGCCGGCAGAAATGCCGGCCCGTTTCTTTTGCGTTGTACGCACACGCAAAAGGCCCCGACCAATCGGTCGGGGCCTTTGTCATTGCATTCGTCATGGCGCTGCGGGAATCGCCTCTCTTTCCTATTCTCGGCAGGCCATCGTCAAAACTTGAGCGTCAGGCCACCTTCACCGACGCGCTTTCGGCGATCGCCACTCGGTCACGTCCGTTTTGCTTGGCCTTGTACAACGCCTTGTCCGCGCGCGCCTTCCACATCTCCGCGTCCTCGAGCGGCTCGAGCTGCGCCACGCCTACCGACGCGCCGATGCTGAACTCCATCGCGGGATGCGGCGCGGGTAGCTGCGTGAGCGTGTCCTGCAGCCGGCGTGCGAGTGTCTGCGCCATCTTCCAATCGGTGTTGTGCAGAATCGCGGCGAACTCGTCGCCGCCGTAGCGACACAGCACGTCGGACTGGCGCAAGAACACCTTCGTCAACGCGTTGCTGAGCGTCGCGATGGCGTTGTCGCCTGCCTGATGGCCGTACATATCGTTGACGAGCTTGAGCTTGTCCATGTCGATCATCAGCAGCACTACCGGCTGACGCGCGAGCGAGAACATTTGCACCGCCCGATCGATCATCGTGTCGAACAACTTGCGATTGCCGATGCCAGTTAGCGCGTCGGTTGTGCTTTCCTTCCGCGCTTCTTCCAACTGCCGACCGAGCTTCTCGAGCTTGCCCGCCAGTGACGTGTACTGGTCGGCCTGCTGGTTGCGACGCTCCTGCAGCGCCGACTCGATGGCCATCACGGCACCGAGCACTTCCTGCTTGATGGATCCGGTCTGCATGCGCTTGAGCGCATTGCGAGCCTTGTCCATCTGCTCGTTGGTGGTGAGGTCCGTCTTCTGATCAACTTTGACGGCATTGTGCACCGTTTCGACGCACGCCCAGAGCGCGTCGCGCAACTCGTTGATCGATCCAACTACATGCCGATGTTCTTCGCGGCGCTGCTCTGTAACGGCGCGAACGACTCCATCCCAGTCGCGATCTCCCACTCCGACGGCCGAGCTGTTCGAGCTTTCGTCGAGGGAGTAGCCCAGGGTAGCATGACGCTGCCACTTGCCCAGTTCGCGAGCGCTGTCTTCGCCCGGGCGATCCGGCAAGTCGATAGGGTAGCGTGCCAGTGCAGTGAGAACGCCGCCAAGGGCGTCCAATACGAGACCAAGTCCCACTTCTGCGGTTCCTGAGGTGGTAGAGTGTGGCGGAGACGATGCGCCGCCGTTCATCACATTCAGCTGGGGGGAGCCATTCGCGCCGTTCGAGCTGCTTCGCTCAAGCGTGGGGCGAGGCTCTGGAGAGAGCTTCTTGAAAAACATGGCGAGGTTGAAGGTGTGTCTCCTATATCGGCAACTGGTCCCATACAGTTGAGTGCCAGCCGCGCAAACGTCACGCAACTGGCACTCTCGTTACACCATTCCCTCGGGCAACGTCTCAGGGGCGGCGAGCCGCCCTCAACGCGTCAGAATTCCTCGGCCCCGACCGCCATGATCGGCGCCGCACCTGACTGAATCGCCGCCAGCAACGTCGCCGCCTCCGGGAGCAGACGACTCATATAGAATCGCGCGGTCTTGATCTTGGTCTGCATGAACGCCGCGCTACCTTTGCCCGCAGCGAGGTTCGCATTCGCCACGGTGACCATTCGCAGCCACTGCCAACCGACGGCGACAAATCCCATCAGGTGCAGATACTCGGTGGCGGCGGCCCCCGCCTCATCGGGATTCGCGAAGCCCCGCTCTGCCAGCATCATGGTGGCCTTCTGAAGCTGATACAGCGACGCGCCCAATGGCTTGGTGAACTCTTCCATCGACTCATCGGCCGCCGCCGCGTCGATGTCCGCTTTCACGAGCTCAAAAAAGCGTCGCACTAAACGTCCGCCTTCCATCGGCAACTTGCGACCAACCAGATCGAGCGCCTGCACGCCATTCGTGCCTTCGTAGATCTGCGCAATGCGTGCGTCGCGTACGTACTGCTCGATGCCGTACTCCTTGATGTAGCCGTGCCCGCCGAGAGTTTGCAGCGCGATGTTCGTATTCTCGAATCCCTTGTCAGAGAGAAACGCCTTGAGCACCGGCGTCAGCAACGCGATGATGTCCTCCGCTTCCTGGCGCACGGCCGCGTCCGGATGACGATGCTCAAGATCGATGCGAATGCCGATCCAGTACGCAAGCGATCGCATACCTTCATTGAACGCTTTCACGCGCAGCAATCCTTTGCGAACGTCTGGATGGACGATGATCGGGTCTGCCGGCCCGCTGGGATTCTTCGGGCCCGTTAGCGCACGCCCCTGTAGGCGCTCCTTTGCGTAGGCGACCGCGTTCTGATACGCCACTTCGGCGAGCCCGAGCCCCTGCAGTCCGACTGCAAGTCGCGCGCCGTTCATCATGACGAACATTGCGCGCATGCCCTTGTGTTCTTCGCCAACCAGCCAGCCCACCGAGTTATCGAAATTGAGCACACACGTAGCCGATGCCTTAATGCCCATTTTGTGCTCGATGGCGCCGCAACTCACGTGATTGAACGTGCCCGGCGTTCCTTCATCGGTGGGCAAGTATTTGGGCACAAGAAACATCGAAATGCCTTTGGTGCCACCGGGCGCGTCAGGCAACTTGGCCAGCACCAGATGCACGATGTTTTCTGTCAGATCGTGCTCGCCGGCGGAAATGAAGATCTTCGAGCCGGTGATTTTGTACGCCCCGTCGCCAGCGGGGACGGCCTTGGTATGAATGATTCCCAGATCCGTTCCCGCGTGCGCCTCCGTGAGGCACATCGTACCACTCCACGTGCCGTCTACCAGCTTGGGAAGGAAGCGCGCTTTGATCTCGTCGTTGCCATGACTCATCATTGCGCTGTACGCGCCGTGAGACAGCCCGGGATACATGCTGAAGGACAAGTTCGAAGAGCAGAGCAACTCTTCCATTACAAAGCGCACGGACTCCGGCAGACCCTGCCCACCGAACGCGGGATCGCTCGCGATACCGGTCCATCCACCTTCCGCGTACTGCTTGTAGGCCGCTTTGAATCCGGTCGGTGTCTTCACCTGCCCGTCGAGGAGCGTCACACCTTCCGCGTCGCCTGACTGATTGAGCGGAAAGAGCACCTCCTCGCAAAACGTCGCACCCTCCGTGATGACCGCGTCGATCACATCCGGTGTCGCTTCGGCGAATCCGTCGAGGGCCGACAGTTGGCCGATGTTGTGCACGTCGTGCAGCAGGAAGCGGATATCGTCGAGCGGAGCCTTGTAGGCGGGCATGGACTGCGTCCTCGATGACGAGGGGAACGGAAGGCGACATTCAGGTGGTCCATGGAAACTGAATGCCTCACCGACGGGCGGCAAGCCCCAAACGTGACGCAAGCGTCATGTTTTACGCGACCCTACGGCCGTCGGCGGCCGGCCGGTCAGGGCACTAAACTCCATGCGTGCAGTCGGCGAGCCTCGCGTAATGCCTCGCGTAATGCCTCGCGTACAGCCTCGCGTACAGCCTCGCGTACAGCCTCGC